>NZ_JBIBKX010000012.1:0-148098 GCF_042959425.1 Streptomyces sp. NPDC007896
ACGGAGGCGATGTGGAGTCGCAGTCCGTGCTTTTCGACGGTGCGGTCGCGGTATGCGAGGACTTCGGGGAAGTTGTGTCCGGTGTCGACGTGCAGGAGGGTGAAGGGGATCGCGGCGGGGGCGAAGGCCTTCAGGGCGAGGTGCAGCATGACGATGGAGTCCTTGCCGCCGGAGAAGAGGATCACCGGCCGTTCGAACTCGCCCGCGACCTCACGGAAGATGTGCACGGCCTCGGACTCCAGGGCGTCCAAGTGCGAGAGCGCGTACGGGGTGCTGTCCGTCTCCTCGGAGTCGGAGACACTGGCGACGGTCGTCATGCGAGACCCCTTTCGGTGAGCAGCGCATGGAGCGCGGCCGCGGACTCCTGCACGGACTGGGTGTGCGACTCGATGCGCAGATCGGGCGACGCGGGCTCCTCGTACGGGTCGTCGACGCCGGTCAGCCCCGAGATCTCACCCGCGGCCTGCTTGGCGTAGAGGCCCTTCACATCGCGTACGGAGCAGACCTCGACCGGGGTCGCCACGTGCACCTCCAGGTAGGGGGTGCCGCCGCTCTGGTGACGCCCGCGGACCGCCTCACGGCTGTCGGCGTACGGCGCGATCACCGGGACGAGCGCCTTGACGCCGTTGCGGGCGAGCAGTTCGGCGAGGAAACCGATCCGCTGCACGTTCGTGTCGCGGTCCTCGCGCGAGAAGCCGAGGCCCGACGAGAGGAACTCGCGGATCTCGTCGCCGTCGAGCACCTCGACGCGGTGGCCCTCGTCGCGCAGCCGGCCGGCCAGCTCGTACGCGATGGTGGTCTTGCCGGCGCTCGGCAGACCCGTGAGCCAGATGGTGGCTCCGGTCGTCACTTGCTGCTCCTGAGAGATCTGGGTGGTCGTGGTCATCCGTGCAGCCCGCACTCGGTCTTGGACCGTCCCGCCCAGCGTCCGGCGCGGGCGTCCTCGCCCTCCAGAACACGGCGGGTGCAGGGCGCGCAGCCGACGGAGGCGTAGCCGTCCATCAGCAGCGGGTTGGTGAGGACGCCGTGCTCGGCGACGTACGCGTCCACGTCGTCCTGTGTCCAGCGGGCGATCGGCGAGATCTTGACCTTCTGCCGCTTCTCGTCCCAGCCGACGACCGGGGTGTTCGCCCGGGTCGGGGACTCGTCGCGGCGCAGTCCGGTCGCCCAGGCGTCGTACCTGGTCAGGCCCTCTTCCAGGGGCTTGACCTTGCGCAGGGCGCAGCACAGGTCGGGGTCGCGGTCGTGCAGCTTGGGGCCGTACTCGGCGTCCTGCTCGGCGACGGTCTGACGCGGGGTGAGGGTGATGACGTTGACGTCCATCACGGCCTCGACCGCGTCCCGGGTGCCGATGGTCTCGGGAAAGTGGTAGCCGGTGTCGAGGAAGACCACGTCGACTTGGCTGTCGCCGGGCTGGGCGCGGGAGGCGAGGTGGGCGACGACCGCGTCCTCCATGGAGGAGGTCACGCAGAACGCCTTGCCGAAGGTCTCGACGGCCCACTGGAGGATCTCCAGAGCCGAGGCGTCCTCGAGATCGCGCCCCGCCTGCTCGGCGAGCCGCTTCAGATCCTCGGCCGTACGGTCTTCCCGATCTTCCCGGTCTTCCCGGTCCTTCTGAATCGTCGTCATATCTCGTCCCCTCCACCTTCGTTGCGCTGAACCCCACGGGCGAGCAGCCCGAGGAACTTCAACTGGAAGGCTCGGTTGCACGCCGCGCATTCCCACGCGCCGTGGCCCTGCTCGCTCGGACGGAGGTCTTCGTCACCGCAGTAGGGGCAGTAGAAGGGAGCGGCCCGCTCACTCATGACAGCGACTCCTCAGAAGCCCTGGTCGCCCATGTGGCGAAGCGCTCGCCGTCCTCGCGCTCCGCCTGGAAGCGCTTGAGGACCCGCTCGATGTAGTCGGGCAGTTCGTCCGAGGTGACCTTCAGGCCACGGACCTTGCGGCCGAAGCCGGCCTCCAGGCCGAGCGCGCCGCCCAGGTGCACCTGGAAGCCCTCGACCTGCTCGCCCTGGTCGTTGAGGACCAGCTGGCCCTTGAGACCGATGTCCGCGACCTGGATACGGGCGCAGGCGTTCGGGCAGCCGTTGATGTTGATGGTGATGGGCTCTTCGAACTCGGGGATACGGCGCTCGAGTTCGTCGATCAGAGAAGCACCGCGCGCCTTGGTCTCGACGATCGCGAGCTTGCAGTACTCGATGCCGGTGCAGGCCATCGTGCCGCGCCGGAAGGTGGAGGGCTTGACGGTCAGGTCGAGGGCTTCGAGGCCCTCCACCAGCGAGTCGACCTGGTCCTCCGTCACGTCGAGCACGATCATCTTCTGCTCGACGGTGGTGCGCAGCCGGCCCGAGCCGTGTGCCGCGGCCAGCTCGGCGATCTTCGTGAGGGTGGTGCCGTCCACGCGGCCGACGCGCGGCGCGAAGCCGACGTAGAAGCGGCCGTCCTGCTGGCGGTGCACACCGACGTGGTCGCGCCAGCGGGCGACCGGCTGGTCGGGGGCCGGGCCGTCGACGAGCTTCCGCTTGAGGTACTCGTCCTCCAGGATCTGGCGGAACTTCTCCACGCCCCAGTCGGCGACCAGGAACTTCAGACGGGCGCGGGTGCGCAGGCGCCGGTAGCCGTAGTCGCGGAAGATCGAGATCACGCCTTCGTAGACGTCCGGGACCTCGTCCAGCGGGACCCAGGCGCCGAGGCGCTGGCCGATCTTCGGGTTGGTGGAGAGGCCGCCGCCGACCCAGAGGTCGAAGCCGGGGCCGTGCTCCGGGTGGTTCACGCCGACGAAGGCGACGTCGTTGATCTCGTGTGCCACGTCGAGCAGCGGCGAGCCGGAGATCGCGGACTTGAACTTGCGGGGCAGGTTCGAGAAGTCCTTGTTGCCGATGATCCGGCGGTGGATCTCGTCGATGGCCGGGGTGCCGTCGATGATCTCGTCCTCGGCGATGCCGGCGACGGGCGAGCCGAGGATGACGCGGGGCGTGTCACCGCAGGCCTCGGTGGTGGACAGCCCGACGGCTTCGAGCCGGTTCCAGATCTCGGGGACGTCCTCGATACGGATCCAGTGGTACTGCACGTTCTGGCGGTCGGTGAGGTCGGCGGTGCCGCGCGCGAACTCCTGCGAGATCTCGCCGATGACGCGCAGCTGGTCGGTGGTCAGCCGGCCGCCGTCGATGCGGACGCGCAGCATGAAGTACTTGTCGTCCAGCTCCTCCGGCTCCAGGATCGCGGTCTTGCCGCCGTCGATCCCGGGCTTGCGCTGGGTGTACAGCCCCCACCAGCGCATACGTCCACGAAGGTCGTTGGGGTCGATCGAGTCGAAGCCGCGCTTCGAGTAGATCGTCTCAATGCGTGTCCGCACATTGAGACCGTCGTCGTCCTTCTTGAACTGTTCGTTTCCGTTGAGCGGGGTGAAGTGACCCACGGCCCACTGACCCTCGCCGCGGTGACGACTCACCTTGCGGCGGGGCGCGGCGGCGGGATTCTGCGGGGTGGCGGCCATGGTTGATACGTCCTTCGGGACTGCGGGACAGGAAGGAGAGCGGCTCTCATCTGCGCATGCGGGCGCATACGGAAGTGCGCGCGCGTCATTGCGCAGAGGGAGGCAAAAGGGAGAATGTCGGCTGGGCCGGGGCTGTCAGCTCGCCGGACAGATGGCGCTGGACATGCGGCCGAGGTCGACGTGCCGCCGACTCACCAAGGCAATTCCAGTTCCAGACATGACGGAAGCGTGTCACGGGGATCTCGGGCCAGTCCACCGTCATCCATCATGTGGACACCCTTGTCCCGAATGGCGAGACGAAGGTGTTGTCGGTCACATGGCTGGGCAGAAATGGACGATCCGACGGACCGGTGACCGCCCGATGGCGGGCCGAGGGTCGGTCCGTGGCAGGTCAGACCGCTCGTGCGCCCGGCCAGGGCCCGGGTGTGGCGACCTCCGGCTCCTCCTCCACCTTGGTGTCGAAGAGCTTGAAGCCGCGGCGCAGGTAGTTGTCCATCGCGTGCTCCCCGTCCTTGCTGCATGTATGCAGCCAGACGCGCTTCGTCTCGGGCCGTCCCGGCCAGCGCTCCCCGAGGTCCCAGGCGCGTGCCACCCCGTGGGAGAGCAGGTGCCCGCCGATCCGGCGGCCCCGGAAGGTCGGGATCAACCCGAAGTAACTGACTTCCACGACGCCGTCGTCCTGCGGGTCCAGCTCGACGTAGCCCGCGGGCGTTCCCCGGTCGTAGGCGACCCAGGTCTCCACGCCGGGGCGGTCCAGGAACCCCTGCCACTGGGCGTACGTCCAGCTCAGGCGGTCGGTCCAGCGGATGTCTCCGCCTACGGAGGCGTACAGGAAGCGGCTGAACTCGGGCGAGGGGACTTCGGAGCGCACGATCCGGACGTCGCCGTCGGGCGTGATCGCGGGGAGCAGGTCGCTCGACGCGGTCTGCTCCAGGGACCAGGTGGTCACAGTGACGTTGCTCATGGGGGCCAGGGAACCACGGGGCCGCGCCCTGCTCCAAAGCGGGCCAGGTGCTTTCGCCCCCGCCGCCCCTACCCGTCCCATCCCTGGGGGCTCCGCCCCCAGACCCCCCCGCGTGTGTTCTTCGACTGCGGGCCGGTGGGGGCCGTTCGCGCAGTTCCCCGCGCCCCTTAAGGGGCGCTGCGCGCATCTTTCAGCCCGTCCGGCGTTTGAGGACGAGGCCGTTCAGGCCGAACGGGGGTTTGGGGGCGAAGCCCCCCGGGCTCTAGCCCAGGGACTTGTCCACCGCGGTCAAGGGGACCGCGTACAGCACGCGCTCCGGTGTCGTGTCCGGGTCCGCGCCGGTGAGGGTCCACAGTTCGCCGGTCTCCGGCCAGTAGGACAGGGAGGCGGTGTGCTGGCCCCAGCAGGCGTAGGACTGGTCCCCGGTGCACTGCACCGCCTCGGCGGTGTGCCCGCTCTGGCGCCACAGCGTGCCGTGCCGGCCACCGCTGGCAGGAGTGTGGCCGACATACCAGTCGGCCCTGCGTGCCCCGGCCGGCGTGTACGAGAGGACGCCCGAGAGTCCGGCGGCCTTGGTCGTGTAGGCCTCGCGCGCGTCGACCCGCCCCAGGGAGTCGCTGCCGAGCAACCCCGCCCGGCCGGTGACGGTGCTGTACGAGTACCGCCAGATCCGGGTCCGTTCCGTGCCGTCGGCCGGTGCCGCCTCGGTGGCGACCAGGCTGTCCGGCGTCGAGGTGCGGTCCAGCGAGAGGGAACCGAAGCAGGGGTTCGCCCGGGTCTCGCCCGAGCCGCACGTGCCGCCCGCCGGGCTGTAGGAGCCGACGGCCGGCAGCACGTACTGGTAGCCGTGCGCGGAGTAGCCGCCGCGTACCCTGCCGATCGCCCCGCTGTTCACGCCCGCCTTCAGGAGGTGGTGCAGGTCGAAGACGAGCAGGGAGTCGTCCTGCCCCGCGCCGTTCTGCGCGGTGACGATCAGCTTGCCCTGGTACCAGACCATGCCGCCCATCCGGGAGCGGACCGCGCCGAAGTCCCTGCCGCCGTCGCGCGGCGCGACCAGCAGCACCCAGCGGTACCTGAGCGCCGCCGGGTCGCTCGCGTCGATGAAGGCGACCCGGGCCAGGCCCCGGTCCGTGGCGGAGGCGCCCGCGGCCCGGTCGTCGTGGCTCCAGCCCGCCAGGATGACCCGCTGGTCGCCCCACCGGCCGTCGTCGTCGGCGTCGCCTGAGGTGGTGACGGAGGCGGGCGCCCACTGCTGGGTCTCCGCGTCGTCCGAGGCCCAGCAGTACGCGCGGGTGGCGACCGGTTCGAGCGGCAGCGCGGCCCGCTCGGTCCCGGAGCAGTCGGCCTCGTCGCGCATCGTGTGGTCGGCGCTCGCCAGCACGCCGGAGACCCCGACGTTCCCGCCCATGTTCCGGCTGAGTGTGCTGAGGGTGTCCCCGGCGACCAGGTTCTCGTGCAGCCGGAGCCTGCTGGTCTCGGAGGCCGAGGTGAGCGGGGTCAGCGCGCCCGGACTGTTGCTGCCGGTGGCCTGGGAGGTGCTGATCAGCGTGGCGGCCGCGGTGAGCGCGAGGGCGGTTCCGGCCAGGGTGGCACGCAGCGCCTGTCCC
Source organism: Streptomyces sp. NPDC007896 (assembly GCF_042959425.1). Taxonomy (NCBI): domain Bacteria; kingdom Bacillati; phylum Actinomycetota; class Actinomycetes; order Kitasatosporales; family Streptomycetaceae; genus Streptomyces; species Streptomyces sp. NPDC007896. The sequence goes on from NZ_JBIBKX010000012.1 coordinate 6,068, forward strand.
CTTCGCCTACGACGGTGCCTGCCGCGGTGCTTCATGCGTCCTCCCGAGGTAGGCCAACTGCCCCTCATGATCAGAACATTGACGGAGAGACGGGTGGGGTGGCCTGTGGAGGGATGCTACGTCAGAGAGCCATGTGCCTGGTCAAGGACCCCGGAAGACGGTCCCGAAATACGCTCCTTGCCTCCCGCAGGGGGCATATTCGGCCGGTCGGGTGACGCGTCGGGGCCCGGTGCGGTACAAGGAGGCCCGGAATTCCGCGCCCTGCGCACCGCAGGGGCCGTCGAGTGGGGGAGCAGGTCCCCGGGGTCCTCCGGAAGCACCAGCTGGACCTCCGCGGCCTCGCAGAAACGATACGGCCGGTGTTCCAGAAAAGCCCCGAGATACCGCCGTACGCGCGACATCTCGGCCCGCACCGTCACCGTACGACCGGGGTCGTCGAACAGGTCGTCGGCGAGCCCGGAGGCGCTGCGCCCGGCGGGCCGGACGGCCAGCAGGTACAGCAACTCGGCGTGGCGGGGGCTCAGTTCGTGGCACCAGGAGCCCGCTTCGGACGAGACGGTCACCGAGGAGCGGCGCGGGTGCGCCAGGTCCAGGACGATCCGCGCGGCCCGCCGGGGTCCCTGCTCGTCGGCGGCCCGCAGCAGCCAGCCGCCGGGCAGCGGCTCCACCACGCACAGCCCGAGCGTCGGCAGCCAACTCCGCCCGGGAGCGAGCGCCTTGGGCAGCGCGAGCCGCCCGGTGTACGGCATCCCGGTGACCGCGGCCGTCCAGCCGTCCTGGTCCACGGCGAGGGCGCGTCCGCCGAGCCGGGCGAGCACCGGCGCCGCCACCGCGCGCAGCCCCTCCAGCGAGGTCAGGTGCAGCTCGCGCAGGCGCGCCTCGGCGAGCTTGGCCACCGAGCCGACCAGGGCGAGCGTCGCCGGGTGCAGGGTGTCCAGCGGCCCGCTCACGTCCACGACGCCGATCAGAGTGCCGTCGCGCGGGTCGGTGATCGGGGCGCCGGTGCAGGTCCACGAGTGGTGGGTGCGCACGAAGTGCTCGGCGGAGAAGACCTGGACGGGGCGCCGGGCGACCAGCGGGGTGCCCACACCGTTCGTACCGACCACGCCCTCGCGCCAGTCCGCCCCGAGTTCGAAGCCGAACCCGTCGGCCTTGCGCAGCACGGACGCGCTGCCCTCCCGCCACAGCACCCGGCCCTCCGCGTCCGCGACCACCATGATGTGGTGCGCGACGTCCGCGACCGAGAGCAGGCCCTCGCGCAGCACCGGCAGGACATGCCGCAGCTGTGAGGTCTGGCGCCGCCGCTCGACCTCGTCGCGGACCAGCAGCCCGGCCCGGAAGTCGTGGTCGGGGTCGACCCCGCTGCGCAGCATGCGCTCCCAGGACTGCTCGATCACCGGGCGCGGCGCGAGGCGGGCGGGCTGTCCGGAGAGCGTGGCGTCGCGTACCTTGCGCAGCACACGGGCCGCCTGGGCGGCGTCCAGAGCGGCGAGCCGCGTCACGTCGATCGGCGAGTGCGCCACGGAATCCTCCCCGGACGGGCTCGGGACACCGGTGGCCCACCACTGCCCGGCCCTTTTCGGCCACGGTCACCCGGGCCCGTACTGACTGCTGTTCTCATAGTGCCGCCCGGCGCCGACGGAAGGACACAGTCCGGCCACAGAAGCCGGAAAAGTTGCAACCCCCTGCAACCCTGGCGAACAGCCGTACGGGGTCGGAAACTTGAGCAACGCCGCCCGTGCGGCGTTCGCGCTCCTCACAACGGGGCCAGAGAGCGGGGGTGGTGCCGTGTCGGCGCAGCACCACCCCCGCGCCACCGGTGCGGAGACCGGCTCAGGAAACCGGTCGGGCCCGTTCCACCACCGTGGCCAGATCGAGACTGTGCGGCAGCGTGCCGAAGGCCGAGCCCCAGTCGCCGCCCAGCCGTGACGCGCAGAACGCGTCGGCGACCTCCGGGGGCGCGTACTGGACGAGCAGCGACCCCTGCAGCACCAGCGCGACTCGCTCCGCGAGCCTGCGCCCGCGCCCCTCGATACCGTCCAGGTCGGCGAGTTCGCCCAGCAGGTTCTTGATCGCGCCGTCGAGCCGGTGGTCGGCGCCTCGGGCCCGGCCCACCTCCTGCAGGAACGCGTTCAGCGCCTGCGGCTCCCGCTGGAGCGCGCGCAGCAGGTCGAGGGCCTGCACATTGCCCGCGCCCTCCCAGATGGAGTTGAGCGGCGACTCGCGCAGCAGCCTCGGCATGCCGGACTCCTCGACGTACCCGTTGCCGCCCAGGCACTCCAGCGCCTCCACCGCCACCGAGGTGCAGCGCTTGGTCACCCAGTACTTGGCGGCCGGCACCGCGAGCCGCAGGAACGCCCGCTCGTCCTCGCCGCCGTTGTCGTAAGCAGCCGCGAGACGCATCGCCAGTGTCGTCGCCGCCTCCGACTCCAGCGCCAGGTCCGCCAGCACGTTGCGCATCAGCGGCTTGTCGATCAACTTGCCGCCGAAGGCCTCCCGGTAGGTGCAGTGGTGCACGGCCTGCGCCACGGCCTGCCGCATGATCGCCGCGGCGCCGAGCACACAGTCCAGCCGGGTCACCGCGACCATCTCGATGATGGTGCGCACCCCGCGTCCCTCGTCCCCGACCCGGCGCGCCCAGGTCCCGTCGAACTCGACCTCGCTCGACGCGTTCGACTTGTTGCCGAGCTTGTCCTTGAGCCGCTGGATGCGGAACACGTTGCGGGTCCCGTCCTCCAGCACCCGAGGCACCAGAAGACAGGTGAGGCCGCCCGGGGCCTGCGCGAGCACCAGGAACCCGTCCGACATCGGCGCCGAACAGAACCATTTGTGCCCCGTCAGCTCATACGTGCCGTCCTCGGCGAGCGGCCGCGCCTCGGTCCTGTTCGCCCGTACGTCACTGCCGCCCTGCTTCTCCGTCATGCCCATCCCGAAGAGCACACCGGCCTTCTGGGAGGCGGGCCGCAGCCCCTGGTCGTAGACGGTGGACGTGAGCAGTGGCTCCCAGAGGGCGGCGAGCGCCGGGTCGGTGCGCAGGGCGGGCACCGCCGCGTGGGTCATCGACAGCGGGCAGCCGTGGCCCGCCTCGGCCTGCGACCACACGACGAAGCCGGCCGCGCGCCTGAGGTGACCGCCGGGACGGCTCCAGGCCGCCGTCAGCCCCGCCGAGACCCCCTTGCCGAGCAGTCGGTGCCAGGCGGGATGGAAATCGACCTCGTCGACGCGGTTGCCGTAGCGGTCGTGGGTGCGCAGCTTCGGTGGGTTCTCGTTGGCCAGCACCCCCCACTCCTGCACCTGCGCGGAGCCCGTCGTGCGCCCGAGCAGCGACAGCTCCTCGCGTGCCTCGTCGAGAAGCCCTGGATCAAGATGCCGGTCGACCGCCTCCACGAGGGCCCGGTCGGCGGCAAAGACGTCATATCCGACCAGGGGCGGAGCCTGGTTGGTCACGGTGTGGGTGCTGGCTGCCATACGGATACGGTAAGGACGTGCACCAGGCAAAAGAAACACCTGAACGGCCTCCCGTGGGCCGCTTTCACCGCGCTCGCGCGCTGTACAGGAACGTGTCGAAGCGCAGGACCGCCTGGCTGCTGCTCAAGGACACCGTCAACTCCTGCATGGAGTACCGGATCCTGGGGCTGGCGGCCGAGGCCGCCTTCTTCACACTCCTGTCCGTGCCGCCCCTGCTGCTGAGCCTCATCGGACTGCTCGGCTACGTCGACGCCTGGACCGGCGCGCACTCGATCGCGAGCCTGGAGTCCAACATCCTGGAGGCCTCCCGCACGGTCCTCACCGACAAGGGCGTCCACCAGATCGCCGAACCGATCCTTCACGACGTGATGAAGGGCGGCCGGCCCGACATCATCTCCATCGGTTTCCTCTTCGCCCTGTGGTCGGGCTCACGCGCGGTGAACGTCTTCGTCGACACCATCACCGTGATGTACGGCCTCGACGGCACCCGGGGGATCGTGGCGACCCGCGTGATGTCGTTCCTGCTGTTCATCGTGGCGCTGCTGATCGGCTCGATCGCGCTGCCGCTGATGGTCGCGGGCCCGGACGCGGTGGTGCAGATCGTGCCGTGGTCGGCGACGCTCGTGCAGGTGTTGTACTGGCCTGTCGTCATCGTGCTCTCGGTCGTCTTCCTGACCACGCTGTACCACGTGTCGGTGCCCGTCCGCTCACCCTGGGTGGAGGACGTGCCCGGCGCCCTGGTCGCCCTCGCCATGTGGGTCCTGGGCAGCTTCCTGCTCCGCATCTATCTGACCAGCACGGTCGAGGGCCCGACGATCTACGGCTCACTCGCCGCCCCCGTGGCCGTCCTCCTGTGGATCGGTGTGTCCGCGTTCGCCGTCCTCGTCGGCGCCGCGGTCAACGCCGCCATCGACCGGGTCTGGCCGGCCGCCGCCACGGCCGCGGCCCGCGCCGCGAACGAGCGTCTGCGTCAGGAGCAGGCCGCCGAGTACGTCGCCCGCGCCGCCGCCCACCGCGCCGCCGACCCCGACCCCGACGACCCGGACATGCCCTCCGAGTTCCCGGAACGCTGGTCCCGCTTCCTCCCCCCGGAGGACGTGACCTCCCGTCTCCGCACCCACGTGAAGAGCTCCCACCACCCCCGCAAGCACAACGACGACGACCACTGTCCGGAGGACTAGCACGACCCGAGTGGGAGGCGGCCCGTAGGGGCGCGGGGAACTGCGCGTTGGGGATGGGACGGACCTACCCCTTCCACGCACCCCCCACCGCCGCCTCCCGAGCGAACGCAGTGAAATCGCGCGGCTCCCGCCCCAGAACCTCCCGCACACCCCCCGAAAGGTAGGAGTTGCGCCCGTCGAGCAGGCTCTCGAAGAGCTCGACGAGGAACTCGACCTCCTCCGCCGGCACCCCGAACCCGGCGAGCCGATCGCCGTACTGGCGCGCCGTCACCGGGAGATACGTCAGCTCACCCCCCGTCGCCGCCGCGATCTCCCCCACCGCCTCCCGAAAACTCAGCAGCCGGGGCCCGGAGACGGCGAGCTCCTGCCCGGCATACCGGTCGCCGCCCGTGAGCACGGCCACCACGACGTCCGCGATGTCCCGCACATCGATGAACGGCTCCCGCACCTCACCGGCGGGAAACACCAGCTCCCCGCGGAGCAGCCCCTCCACCAACGGCCCCTCGCTGAAGTTCTGCGCGAACCACGCGGCCCGAACGACCGTCCAGTCGGCGCCCGACGCCCTCAGCGCCTCCTCGGCCGGCCGCGCCCGCTCCTCACCCCGCGAGGACAGCAGCACCAGCCGCCGCACCCCCAGCCCGACCGCCTCTCGTGCCAGACCCCCGACCACCTCGGCCGCGTCGGGCGAGCCGACGTCCGTGGGGTGGACGAGATACGCCGCGTCGGCACCCCGAAGGGCGTCCGCCCACGTCGACCGGTCCGTCCAGTCGAACCCCGCCGCGCGGGACGCGGCCCGCACACTCAGCCCCGCCGCCCGCGCGGCCTCGGCCACCCGCCGCCCGGTACGCCCCGTGGCGCCCGTGACCAGCACCGTCATGTCCCGTACGTGCTCTTCGTGTGCCCTGTTCTGCGTCATACCGCCAGTGAATCGCCGCCCGCGCGGGACTCCCATCGCCGAGGAACTCATTCCCATAAGCGGACGTCTACGTCCCTTCCCCTCAGACGTCTACGCTGACGCCATGGACGCACTCGCCGGCCTGCTGGAGGGCCCCCGGGCACGTGGCGCCTTCATGATCCGTGCGTGCTTCGACCCGCCCTGGTGCGTACGCGTCGAGGACCGCGCCCCTCTCACGATCATGCTCGTGGTGCGCGGCGAGGCCTGGGTCGTGCCGGACGCGGGGGAGCGCGTGTTCCTGCGGGCCGGTGACCTCGCGATCGCCCGCGGCCCGGACCCGTACACCTGCGCGGACGACCCGGGGACCCCGCCCCAGGCGGTGATCCTGCCGGGCGGCGAGTGCACCTACCCCGACGGGCGGTCCCTGAAGGGGCAGTGGGACCTGGACGTCCGCACCTGGGGCGACCGGCTCGACGGCTCCACGGTGCTGCTGATCGGGACGTACATGATGCGGGGCGAGATCAACGGCAGACTGCTCGACGCCCTGCCGCCGCTGCTCTCCCTCACCCAGGACGTGTGGGACTGCCCGCTCACCGAGATCCTCACCGAGGAGATCGTGCGCGACGAGCCGGGCCAGGAGGTGGTCCTGGACCGGCTCCTCGACCTCCTCATGATCGCCGCGCTACGCGCCTGGTTCTCCCGCCCGGAGGCCGCCGCCCCCGCCTGGTACCGGGCGCTCGCGGACCCCGTCGTCGGCCGGGTGCTGCGGCTCGTCCAGGACGACCCGGCACACCCCTGGACCGTGGCGACGCTCGCCGCGAAGGCCGGGGTGTCCAGGGCCGCGCTGGCCCGCCGCTTCAGCGAACTCGTGGGCGAGCCCCCGATGGCGTACCTCACCGGCTGGCGTCTCGCCCTCGCCGCCGACCGGCTGCGCGAAACGGACGACACCCTTGAGGCGATCGCCCGTCACGTCGGCTACGGCAGCGCGTTCGCCCTGTCCAGCGCCTTCAAACGGGTGTACGGGGTCAGCCCGCAGGAGCACCGGACGCGGGCGGCGTAGCCTGACGTACGTGTATGTGGAGCGGGCTTCCCGGTTGGCGGGCGCCGTGGTGTGGTCCCGTGGAACGTCCGGTTCCACGGTGGGGGCCGTGCTTCCCGACGGCTGCATGGACCTGCTCTGGCACGAGGGGCGACTGCTCGTCGCCGGGCCCGACACCCAGGCGTACGTTCCCGAGGACGCGGCCGGGCGCTGGGCGGGCGTCCGTTTCTCCCCCGGCACGGGGCCGACGCTCCTCGGCGTACCCGCCCACGAACTGTGCGACCTGCGCGTCGACCTGGCGGACCTGTGGCCCGCCTCGGAGGTCCGGCGCCGCACCGCGCGGGTCGCCGCGGCCGCCGATCCGGTGACCGCGCTGGAGCAGGTGGCGCTGGACCGGGCGACTGCCGCCGATCCGCCCGACCCGCTGCTGCGGGAGGTCGTGACGGCCCTGGACGCGGGCCGGTCGATCGCGGCGACGGCCGACCGACTCGGCCTGAGCGCGCGTCAGTTGCACCGCCGCTCGCTGACCGCCTTCGGCTACGGCCCCAAGACCCTCGCCCGCGTCCTGCGCCTGCAGCGGGCGCTCGCCCTCGCGCGCACCGGGGTCCCCTTCGCGGAGACGGCGGCCCGCTCCGGCTTCGCCGACCAGGCCCATCTGGCCCGGGATGTAAGGGAGTTGGCGGGCATGCCGCTGGGGGAACTACTCGCGCGCGGGTAGCGGCGCGAACAGATCGACGCCATTGCCGTCCGGGTCGTGCACGACCGCGTACCGCATCCCCCAGAAGGCGTCCCACGGTTTGAGCTCGCCGTGGTAGCCGGCGCCGACCAGGTCCTCGTAGACGGAGTCGACCTCCGCCGGGCCCTCGCAGCCGAAGGCGAGCGACATCCGGCCGCCCCCGTCGGCCGGCGGCCGCCACCCCGCGTGGAACGAACGGATCGTCTCCTCGGTGTCGATCGCCAGCCTGGACCCGCCGGGCAGTTCGGCCTCGACGTGCGGCTGGTCCTCGGCGCCCTCGGGGAAGACGAGGCCGAGGCGGCGGTAGAAGGCGAGCGTGGCGGCCATGTCGGAGGCGACCAGGCCGATCACGGCGAATCGTGGAGTCATGGGGACACCGTAGGCAGGGGGCGGGAAGCGGGTCTTGAACGAATCGGACAGAGTCCCTCCGGGGCGCAACGACCGGAACCGACCTCATTTCATCGCCGTGAACTGACGTGCATCTGTACAGACGTGCACCTGTGGAACACCTGTGCGAGAGGATGGGTGTCATGATCCGACCTGTGCGCGTGCTGTCGCTCCCGGTGGTGCTGCTGATTCCCGTGCTGCTCACGGGGTGCGGTACGGAGAAGGCGGGGGCCGGGACCGGGGTGGACTCGTCGGCGTCGGTTGCCGTGCCGAGCCGGGCCGAACTCGACGCGCGTGCAAGTGCGTTGGGGATCGCGCCGGAACTCGTGTACGTCACGAAGGCTCCCGGCTTCACCCTCGCCCAGCAGTCGGTCGGCGTGTACGGCGACGACGGCTTCTCCGGCGTGTACTGGGCGAAGGAGACCAACGCCCAGATCCAACTGTCCGTGGAACGCGGCACGATGACGGCGCGGTCCTGCCCGAAGCAGCCGGTCGGCGGCATGGCGGGCGAGCGGACGGTGTGTGAGCGGGACGGCGACGCGTGGTACCGCGCCGGTGGGGGCCGGCACGAGTACGCGCTCGTCGAGAAGGGCCATGTGCTGAAAGCGAGCGGTGACTCGACGAAGGTGACGCGGGCCGTCCTGCTCTCCGCCCACCGCCCGAGCGACGCCGAACTCGCCGCCGTCCTGCCACCGGCTCCGACGACGGCCACGGCGCCCGTGGAGCGGGGTGACCTGCCGTCGACGGGGGACGGGGCACCCAACAACGAGGTGGGGACCACGGGTTGAGCGTGAGTCGCCCCGCCCCGCCACTTCCCTGGGGCTCCGCCCCCAGCCCCCACCAACCCGCAGTCGAAGACGATCCCCAGGCATAGGCTCGCGCCCATGACCACCCGTGTTCTCGCCTACACCCGGACCACCGCCTACCGGCACGACTCCATCCCGGCCGCCGTCGCCGCCGTACGCTCCCTGGGCGCTACCCACGGCTTCGGCGTCGACGCCACCGAGGACCCGGCCGCGTTCGAGACGCCCCTCGACCCGTATGCGGCGGTCGTCTTCCTCTCCACCAGTGGGGACGTCCTGACCCCGGAAGGACGGACCCGGCTCGCGGCGTACGTCGAGGGTGGCGGCGGGTTCGTCGGAGTGCACGCCGCCGCCTGCACCGAGTACGACTGGCCGTACTACGGCGAACTCCTCGGCGCGCGCTTCGACCGGCACCCTGAGTACCAGCCGGGCAAGGCCGTCGTCGAGGATCGCGGACATCCGGCGACCGAACATCTGCCACCCGTCTGGGAGTTCACCGACGAGTGGTACGACTTCCGGACCAGCCCGCGCGGTGCGGTCCGCGTCCTCGCCTCCGCCGACGAATCCTCCTACGAGGGCGGCGGCATGGGCCGGGACCATCCCCTCGTGTGGTGCCGGGAACAGGGCGCGGGCCGGGTCTTCTACACCGCGCTCGGGCACGCCTCGGAGGCGTACGAGGACCCGGACTTCCGTGCGCATCTGCTCGGCGGCATCACCTGGGCGACCGCCCTCTGAGCGAGTCGGCCGCTCTCCGGCTGTCCGGTACCGGCCCCGTACTCGCCCGTTCCACCAGACGCGTCGACAACTCCGTGCGCGTGCCCTCGGGTTGCTCGCCCGCCATCATCCGCACAAGCAGGCGCAGTGCCGTCGCGGCCATCTCGGAGAGCGGCTGGCGCACAGTGGTGAGGGCCGGGGTGGCCCAGCGGGACTCGGGCAGGTCGTCGAAGCCGACCACACTGAAGTCGCCCGGGACGCTCAACCCCCGTTCGGACAAGGCCTGGTAGGCGCCGAGGGCCATTCTGTCGGAGCAGACGAAGACCGCGGTGGGCGGCTCGGGGAGGTCGAGGAGTTCCCGCATGTGGCGGTGGGCGCCGGTCTCGCTGAAGCCGCCGTAACGGACGTACTCGGGGCGCTGTCCGATCCCGGCCGAGGCGAGGGCCGAGCGGTAGCCGGCGACCCGGGCGCTGCCGCACATCTTGCGGCGGAAGCCGCCGATGACGGCGATGCGTTCGTGGCCGAGGGACAGGAGGTGTTCCGTAGCCAGCACCCCGCCCTGCCAGTTGGCCGCGCCCACCGACACCACACCGGTCGGCGGTTCGAGCACCGGGTCGATCATCACGAACGGGATGCGGTGCTGCTCCAGCCAGGTGTACTGGGACGGGGTGAGCTCGGCCAGGTTGAACAGCACGCCCGCCGAGCCCCGCGTGGTGAGCTTGTCCAGCCAGTCGCGCTCCGGGCGCCCGCCCCTGGTCCGGGTCAGACCGGCCGAGACGACCACCTCCAGGCCCGCGTCGTGCGCCGCGCCCTCCACCCCGTGCAGCACCGCGCCCGACCAGGAGCTCTCCAGCGAGTGCACCACGAGGTCGACCAGCCCCGGCGGCTTTGCCGCCTCGAAGCGGGGTCTGCGGACGTAGCCGAGCCGGTCGAGCGCCTCGGTGACCCGGCGGCGGGTCTCCGGCGCCACGTCCTCCCGGCCGTTGACCACCTTCGACGCCGTCGGCACCGAGACCCCCGCCTCGCGGGCGACGACCGCCAGCGTCGGCCCGGTCACGCTTCCCGTACGCACCATGAGAGCCCGCCTCCCCGGCCCGCCCGAGGGCCCGTCGAAAGTTTCGAACAGCACTGCTCGCGCGACCGGCACCGCGATCGCGTAGCAACCGCTTTCTACATTAAGCCCGCCTCAACACGGCGTGAAGGGGAAGGGATTGACGGAAGCCCCGCGCGTCGAAAATTTCGAAATGCCGAACAGGATTCCTCGCGCGGGAAAGGTCGACGCACTCTGGTTCACCGGGTGCCGGTCTGCAAGCATGAGAGGCGGGCGTCGGACGGCCCGCTGTGGGATCGCCGCCGCAGCGAGCCCGCGTTGGAGGGGGACCGACGGTGGCGGGAGTCGCCCTGAACATCGTGGTGGGGCTGGTCACCAGCGTGTTGAGCGGTGGACTGGTCTGGATCTGGCAGCGCGTCGGCACGACGCGTGACCAGCGGCGTCGGTGCGCCTTCTTCGGCCTGGAACCGGGTGGTACCTGCATCGTCGTCATGAACAACCAGTGGAACAAGCCCGGAAGCACCGAGCACCACGATGTGCAGGCCATGATCGAGGCCGTGGTCCTGGCCCGTCGCACAGGCTGCGAGGTCATCACGCGGTCGAGCGACGAATTCCGCGACGGCAACGGCGACGCCGTCGAATTCTGCATCGGTGGTCCGGAGAACGGCTCGAATGTCCGAACGGGCGGCCATCTCGCGCACAACCTGCCGGGTGTGGTCATCCAGCCGTTCAGTGACCGGCCGAACTCGATGGCCATCGACGTCGGCGGCGACAGCTTTCCGCGTGATCGGGGCAATGAGGAGCATGTGCTCGTCGCGAAGTTCACACCCACGGGTGCCGGCCGCCCGGTCATCCTCGTCTGCGGACAGAGCGCGATCACCAACCACGCCGCCATGTACTTCCTCAACCAGTCGTACCGGCGGCTGGCCGCGACGGTTGCCACGACCGAGCGGTTCTGTCTCGTGCTGAGGGTCGGTTCGATCCGTACGTACGGATTCCGGGCCGTGGAGCTGGCCAGGGACGTTTCAGCCGCCGCCTTCACACGGTAGGGCGACGGCCGGACGGCGGTCCGTCGCCGCCCGGCGCGAGACCGTTGATCAGCTCGGCGGCGGCCATGGCCCAGGTGCGCTTCCCGGCCATGATGGTGCGTACGGTCTCCGCGTCGGCGAACGCCGCCTCGCGTCGGTGCAGTACGGCCGCGACGGCGGAACCCCAGCGCGGCACGTCCAGCCGGGGATCGTCCCGCACCGGGATGACGATGCGAGCGGCGTCCTCGGCAGGCAGGTACTCCCGGAGCAACTGGCCGAGCCCGCTCCTTCGGCTGATGAGTACGGGTACACCCCGGACGATCGCCTCCAGACCCACGAGTCCGAAGCCGTCCGCACGTGAGGGCATGAGGACCAGGCTCGCCAGTCGCAGTTCGTGTTCGAGCCGTTCCCTGTCGGTCGAGAAGTTGGGGACCACGACGTTCAACGACGGTTGTCCGGCCCACTTTCTGATGGCCCGGTCGAGTCGCTCGGCCTGGCCGGGGGTGGCGCCCCGGAGCATGAGCCACACCTCGGCCTCGTCCGGGTCGCGGAGTCCGACCGCGTGCCCCACCGCTCGGGCCGCGAGGTCGAGTCCCTTCACACCGTCGTCCTCCAGCCGGCCCGTGACGAGAACGCGCAGCGGGCCCTCGACCGGCTCGCGTGGCCCCGACAGCGGACTGTCGAAGCCCGGATCGAGCCGCAACGGCTGGGGAACGCCCGGCAGCACCGACATCTCCTGGCGGTAGTAGTCGTACAACCGGGGGCCGACGGCCACGAGCCTGGTCGCGCCGCGGCCGAGCTTCAGCTCCGTCCAATTCCGGTCGTCCGCCCGTGCGTACAGGTCAAGACCCCGGGTTTTCCTCTTGTGCCGGTCCGTGTCGTCCGCCCACATGTGGACGAAGTGCAGGCGTGGGGTACCGGAGAAGTTCTCTTCGGCCTGGAAGAGCGCGGCGGGTCCTGTCACCCGGCTGTGACCGATGATCAGGTCCGGAGGCAGGCCGCCCGGCAGCACGGGTTTGCGCATCAGACGATCCCGCTCCGTGGCGCCGGGGAACGGCGGCGCGAGAACGAGGTGTACACGGGAACGTTCCGCGTTCGCGATCTCCTCCGCAGAGGCGGAAGGCACCAGGCAGAACACCTCGTGACCTGCCTCGGCCAGTGCCCGGCACAACGACTGGTTCAGGGCGCTGATCCCGCCCTCGGCGGGGAACCACTCATCGGCGAGCACCAGCACCCGCCAACCACGTTCCGCGGTGGTCAAGGACGCCCGCGGCACGGACGCGGAATGTGCCGCCGCATCGGTTCCCGATACGAACGCGGGACTTTCCGGTCCTGTCGCCGTGGTGTCGGCGGGCTCACCGGTCCCCGACCGCAGCGAGCCGCGGAACAGGCCGGGCGCTGTCGGTACGCCGGGTGCGGTCGGCAGGTCGCCGTTTCCCGGCCCCATGCCGCCGGTCTTCTCCATCGACGTGACCAGCTCGACGAGTTCGTCGAAGTCGAGCTCATGCCGCAGGTGGGCGGGCAGGCCTTCCCACAGGAGACGGATCTCCTGCCGGGCTTCGAGCCGTGCCTGGAGAGCGGCGAGCACCACGTGTTCCTTGGTGTCCACCCGTACTTGTTCGACATCGAAGAGGAAGGGTGTCAGCGCCACGAGAACCAGATCGGCGACGCCGTGCACACCGGCCCGCTCCAGCGCGGTGACCAGCAGGGCGGAGGCGAGAACGCTCCTGAACCGCTGCCCTGGGATCCGCACCTGCCGGCGGCCGACCCGCAGCGACAGGGGCTCGTCAAGGAGATCGTCGAGCGCGAGACGGAAGATCCGGTCCAGGTGCGCACGCTCGGCGCCCTCGGCCAGGCCCAGGTCTTCGAGCAGACGCGCGATGCGGGCTTCGTCGACGGTCGCCAGCCCGTCGGCACTGGTCATGAACGCGGTGAGCGAGAGAAGGTCGACGGCGTCAGACATGGGCGCGCCCACCCTGCTGGTCGATGATCCACCAGGCACTGACGACGTGCTGGACGGCGGCGTCGATGCCCGGCAGCAGCGGTGTGAACTCCTCCGGCCGGCTCTTCGCCTGTTCCGGTCCCAACGAGGTCAGCCAACGCTGGAGGTAGTGCCGGCCCGCTTCACCCGTCAGTTGCAGCCAGACGATGCCGGGCAGAACGCTGACGGTGAAGGCGAACACATGCAGCTTTCGGTCGCCGTCGACATCAGCCCGCATCCAGTTCACGTGGGCCTTCTGTTTGAAGGTGTGCACCAGTTGGGACACGATGGGGAGATCCGCGATGGCGTAGATCGTGTCGATGTGGTCGGAGCGGGCGCTGCCCGGGGCGTCCGTGAGACTGGCGGCGGTGGTCAGACAGACCACCGGCAGAGTGAAGGCGCGCGCCACGTCGGCGGGGCTCTCCGTGTCGAACAGGCCCAGCCGCGCCACGGCCCGGCCTTCGGAGTCGTATCCGGCGGCCTGGAGCGCGACCACGAATCCCGCCCGCTCCTCCAGGGCGTTGGGACGGGCGAACTGACGGGCCAGCAGGTCCGCCCGTGCCCACACCAACAGCACGTGCGCACCCAGCTGTTCATGGTCGCGCGCGAAGTCGGCGGCGCGGGCGGCGATCTCCGACTCAGGGACGATCTCCAGCGGCAGGGGCCCCGTGTCGTGCAGGCGTATCCGCTCCCGCTGGTGCTCCTCGATGTCGTCCGGGATCGGTGCGCGGACGCTGTCCAGTTCGATGCGGGCCCGCAGTTCGGGGCTGAGTGTCGCGATGTCCTCGAACAGGTCGTCGATCAGTTCCCGTACAGGGGCGGTACGCAGAGTGGGTACTCCGTTGCGGGTCAGGAAGTCCGCCACCTCGTCGAAGAAGACCCCGAGTTCGTCCGGGGTCGAGCCGGGACCGAGACCATGGGGCCTGAACCGCGGCAGGTCGAGCGAGAGAATCGTCGTCAGACGGGCGTCGGGACGTGTGTCCGGGCCGTTGAGGTCGCGGGTGCGGAGCCTGGTGAATCCGCCCGCGTAAGCCGGTTCGAGAGCGGCCGGCGACATGGCCGCGCGCAGCAGGGCGTCGACCTGGAACCGGCCGGCTTCCCACTCCGTCCCAGCGCTCAGGCGGGTGCCCTGATCGAAGTAGACCTTGTAGTCCGGACTCTGCTCCAGGAGCTTCAGTGCGAAGGGGTCGTTGCCGACCGAGAGGGTTGTGGCGTAGGTCTCGTGCACGAGCCGCGCGGACTCCCGGCAGAAGCGGAAGAGAAGTCTCAACTGTTCGCTCAGCACGCCGAGTCGGGCGAGATCCGCCGAGAAGCGAGCCACCAGACCCCAGGGCGTGGAATGCTGCAGCTCGTGGTGCAGGCGTTCGTGGACGGAGACGATGGCCTGCTCGTCGCGGTCGGTGAGTGCCGTGGCGTGCAGAGTCCAGGACTCAAGTCCGTCGTAGGCGCCCAGCACGTCGGACGCATCACTACGAGTGCACCAATAAGACGATTCGTCGGTAGACACGGTGGCAGCGTACCGAGAACTCGCGTCCCCTCGCGTCGCATGGATGCCGGGGCGCACCGGGCTTCGCACGTCGTTCCGCCCGGAGCCTGTCCGGCGGAGTGTCAGGCGAACTCCCTCGGGGCGGGCCTGGGCTTCCCGCGGTTCCGTGTCGCAGTCGTCCGCCGACCCGCCATCAGCAGTGTCGTGCCCAACAGCAGCCCCAGCGTGGGCAGGACGGGGAACCGGCCGTCGGGTGCGAAGCCCCGGGTGGCGAAGCGGGTCAGGGCGGTGACGCTCGCCGCGAGGCCGAGCCAGGGCAGCCACAGGCGGGGCGAGTCGGGATCCGGGCGAGTCCGTTCGTGAAGGAGGGCCAGCCCGCGCTCCAGGGGACGCAGCGCCCGCACGACACCGGTCAGGACGACGCCGAGCACGAGGAGCCACGGCAATCGGAGTCCCCACCAGGCCGCGGACCCGAGGGTGGGTTCGGGCGCGAGGCCGGTCAGATAGAACGCGGCGGCGACGATCAGCACCGGCAGCATGTGCCACAAATACAGCGTCATGCTGGCACCGCCCACGGGGCGCACCGCCCGCCACATCCGCTCGCGCTCCAGCAGCCGTCGTACCGCGGGCGCGGCCAGCAGGCACAGACCGACCTGGGCCACCGCCCACGCCAGCATCGCCGCCGACGGCGGATCGGTGTTGCTGGGGGTCTGCCCGGTCACCAGGATCAGACTGACCGGGAACGGCCCGAGGGTGATCAGCGCGGCGAAGGCCACTGCGCCGCCCGCCGCCAGCGCGGCCGGGAGCGGCCGGCGCTCCGTCAGCAGGCCGTCCCGCCAGCAGAAACCCAGTTGGTAGGCCACGCCCCAGACGAGCACGTAGTCGAGCAGTCCGACGTACGGCGTGTGCACCGACACCACCAGGGTGTCGGTCACGAGGGCGACCGCGCCCATCGCCACCGGGACGAGGAGCCCCCAGCGCCGGTGCGCCGCGTGCAGCGGCGGGGTCAGCGCGCTGAGCAGCAGATACACCGGAAGGAACCAGAACTGCATCGCCATCGCCCAGCCCACCAGCTCAAGGGTGTTCGGGTCCACGCCGACCGTCGAGCAGATCCCTACGGCGGACAGCACAAGACAGCTGTACACGGCGGCCGGAAGCAGCAGCCGCAGCGCCCGCGCTCCGACCCATCCGGCGGCCGTACCGGCCGCCGCCCGGGCCCGTGTCCAACTGCCGCCCGCCGCATGGCCCCCGGCGAGGAAGAACAGCGGCATGATCTGAAACCCCAGCGTCAGCCACTGGGTCCAGGGCACGGTCGCCAGCAGCTCTGGCGCGCGGATCTCTCCGTCCGGCTCCCGGACCAGGGCGGTGATCAGCCAGTGGCCGAGCACCACCAGGCCGATCGCCCACGCACGCAGGAAGTCGACATAGCGGTCTCTGCTCATGGGCTGTCATGCTGCCGCAGTGCCGCCGCCGGCCGCCGTGGGAAGCCCGGGCCGCAACCAATTCGTGCCCGGTACGACATCCCCCGCAGGCAGCAGCCCGGCAGGGATGCGGTCAAGGGCTGGTCAGTGGTCCGGGCCATGGTCGGCCGCTGCCCGCGTCGTCCTCGCCCTTCTCGCCGTCCTTCCGCGGCCCGGGACAGCCCCTCCCCGCTCCGGACGCGGGCTCACCCGAACGCGCGTACGTGTCGGCGGGGCATCGGCGGCCGGGCGTGGTGAGGTGATGCGGGCGGCGGGAACCGGGCCGGGCTCGCCGGCTCGCCGCCGGTCTGTTCCTTGTCGAGATGGGGAGCGTTCATGTACGGCGTACTCGGATCCGCTGCCGTGGCGGCCGGTGCCGCCTGTGTGCTGCTGGGTCCGTCGATGGCCCCGGCCGACTCCGGGGCCGTGGCGATGGTCGCGCCTCATCCCGCACGGGCGGTCGAGGACGTACGAGGCGGGGGAGACGGCACCCTCATCACCCGTCTGCACAGCGCCCGTTCGTGTCGGGGACCATGCGCCGGCAGAAGTACCTGAAGGTGACGACGACCGCTACCGAGAGGCGCTTCAAGGGCAACGGGCTCCCGGACCATCCCACCGGGCGCTTCCCCGTCCGGAAGGGCACCCTCGCCTACAAGTACTACGCGGAGATTCCCGCGCACGGGTACCCCAACGCCGCCGCGATCCCCATCAAGCCGTGGAACCTCGATGTCACCGTTCCGCGCGATCCGTCTGTCCGGGCGCGGCCCACGTGCATCGACTGTTTCCGGGGGGAAGCCGGTGACGGTGCCCCGGTCCGGGCACGACAGGGCCTAGCCGCCGAGGCGGCCGAGCTGCGGGGACTGCTGACCCACCACGAGGGCAGCGCGGGCGGCGCGATGACGACCGTGCCGGTCACCACTTCGGGCCGCCCGTCGTCGTACGCCCCGACACCCGCCCGGGAATGGGCTGATGCGGTGTGGTGCTCTGCTGTGGAAGGACACGACGCGCCGGGGTGAGGAGCTGGTGGGCGGATGGCGGTGGACGCGGTGGACTCGGTTTCACGGACGCACGACCCGGTGGTCACCACTCCGTACGGAGCGGTGCGCGGACGGTACGAGGACGGGATCGCCGTCTTCCGCGGCATCCCCTACGCGGCCCCGCCGTTCGGCGCCCGCCGCTTCCGGCCACCCGTCCCGCCCGAGACCTGGGACGGTGTGCGCGACGCGGGGGAGTTCGGGCCGACGCCGCCCAAGCCGCCCTACTCCGAGGCGTTCGCACGACTCCTCGCCGACCCCGTGGTCCCCGGCGACGACTGCCTCAACCTGAACGTCTGGACACCGGAACCCGGCCCCGGCGCCCGGCTGCCCGTCATGGTGTGGATCCACGGCGGCGCCCTGACCCGCGGCTCGTCGGCCGTGCCCGTCTACGACGGCCACGCCTTCGCCCGGGACGGTGTCGTCCTCGTCTCGATCAACTACCGGCTGGGTGTGGAGGGTTACGGCCTCTTCCCGGACGCGCCGCCCAACGCCGGGCTGCGCGACCAGCTCGCCGCCCTGGAATGGGTACGGGCGTCGATCGCGCGGTTCGGCGGCGACCCGGACCGGGTGACCGTGTTCGGTGAGTCGGCCGGGGCCATCAGCATCGGGGCGCTGCTGGCCAGTCCGCGCGCCCGGGGGCTGTTCCGGCGGGCCGTCCTGCAGAGCGGACCGCCGGAGGCGAGCGAGCGCGACAAGGTGCGCCGCATGGTGCGCAGGATGGCCACCCGGCTGAAGGTCCCGGCGACGGCGCGGGCGTTCGCCGCCGTGGACCGCGCACTGCTGCTGCGCACCCAGGCCGACGTGGCCAGGCTCAGCAGTCCGGTCCTCGGCGGGCCCGCCTTCGGGATCGTCGTCGACGGCGACGTCGTCCCGCGCGACCCGATGGAGGCGCTTGTCGCGGGCGGCGCGGGTGGCGCGGGTGGCGCGCCCGACGTCGAACTGCTGCTGGGGTGGACCAGCGAGGAGTACCGGCTGTGGCTGGCCCCGGGAGGTCTGCTGGAGCGCGTCGACCGGCTCGGTCCCGTCGCCCTGGCCGGCGCCATGGCCCGCTGCCGCTGCGGCCACGAGGTGCCCCGCGGCTATCGCGCGATCCACCCGGAGGCGGGCACCGCGGACCTCGTCGGGCAGATGGTCACCGACCATCTGTTGCGGGTGCCGCTGCACCGGCTCGCCGACGCCCGTCCACCGCGGACACCCGCGTACGTCTACGAGTTCGCCTGGCCCTCCAACGTGCCCGGCCTCGGCGCCTGCCACGCCCTGGAGCTCGGCTTCGTCTTCGACACCGTGAAGGTGCCCCAGGCGGCGCAGCTCGCGGGCCCGGGCGCCCCGCAGGAACTGGCCGACGCCATGCACGCGGCGTGGGTGCGGTTCGCGGTCGAGGGCGACCCGGGCTGGCAGGCCTGGGACGCCGCGCACCCGGTCCGGATCTTCGGCGCGGACGCACCGCACACCGTACTCGGACCGCGCGACCGTGAACTGGCGCTGTGGGAGGCCGAGTCGGGGCGGCCCGGTGCCCCGCTCAGCTCCCCGGAGTCCACCCCCTCGCCGCGCCCGCGCCGACCCCGCCGGGTCATGGCCGTCAGGCCGAGCTCGTGGCCACCTCTTCCGCCGAGAGCCGGGGGCGGGCGAGCGCGGCCTTGAGGCGCGCGGCGGCCGGGACCGGGTCGGCGGGCCGCCGCGTGTGCCAGTCGGTGACCGCCTGATACGCGGCGGCGACCTCCAGCAGCCGGTCCTCCTCGTAGGGCTGCCCGCCGAGGATCGCCCCCACCGGCACCCCGCCCGCGTCGAAGCCGATGGGGAAGGCGATCTCGGGCAGCCCCAGGATGTCGAAGGGGACGGGGCCGGTCTGCAGGAGCACGTCGCAGCGGTTCATGACCCCGTCCAGGACCTCCCGCAGCAGATGGTTCTTGGCACGCTGGGCAGTGATCCACTCGTCGCCCGAGAGCATCAGCCCCTGGAGCCAACTCAGCAGCGAGACACCGAACTTGGCCGGGTCCTCGCGCAGCCAGTGCCGGAACGGCTCGGTGCGCTCGGCGAGCCGGGCCGCGTTGAAGGTGCCGGTCAGGAGGGTCCAGTCGGCGGGGTAGGCGATGTCGACGAGGGTGACACCGGGGATCGAGTCCAGCTGGTTCAGGAGGGCGGTGCGCAGCTCCTTCTGGGCGGCCAGGAAGTCCGACGGCACCCCGATCCGGGTGGCCCGGCGCATCCGCAGGGCCCCGCCGCGCGACAGCACGGGCGTGGCGGCCCGTACGAGATCGGGCACGGCCGGAAGTCCCAGCGTGCGCGGGTCCTTCGCGTCGGGACCGGCCATGACCTGGAGCATGAGCGCCGCGTCCATGGCGTCGCGGGCGAGCGGGCCCGAGTGGTCGCGGGTGAAGGACAGCGGGATGACACCGTGGAGGGACACCCGGCCCATGGTCGGCTTCAGACCGGTCAGGTTCTGCTGGTTGGAGGGCAGCACGATGGAGCCGCCGGTCTGGGTGCCGATCGAGGACGCCGCCATGCGCCCGGCGACCGAACAGGCAGGCCCGGTCGAGGAGCCGCCCGGGTCGACGCCCGGGTCCCCGGGCGTCCACGCGTTGACCGTGGTCACCGTTCCGTTCGGCTTCGTCGCCCGGGTGGTGGCCAGCGGGCCCATCTGCCCCTTGCCGAGCACCATCGCGCCGGCCGCCTTCAGCCGGGCCACGGCCGTCGCGTCCTCGTCCGGCACGAAGTCCTCGAAGAGGGAGGAGTTGCAGCGCGTCGGCACGCCTCGGGTGAAGTAGTTGTCCTTGATGCAGAGCGGGATCCCGCGCAGTACGCCCCGGGCGCCCTGCCCCCGGTCCGCCTCGCGCGCCGCCGCGAGCGCCGTGTCCGCGGTCACCTCCGCGTACGCCTGATACGTCCCGTCGTACCGCTCGATCCGGTCGAGGTAGGCCTCGGTGAGGGTCGTCGAGGTCAGCTTCCCGCGCCGCATGAGCACGGCGGCCTCGGTGAGTGTGGCCTCGGTGGGGTCGTCGAGGGCCGCCTCGCGTACGTGGATGTCGGGGACACGGGGCGTCGTGGAGGCCTGCGCCGCGGTGGCCGTCCGCAAGGCGACCCCGCTCGCCACGGCCGTCGAACTCGCCAGGAACACCCGGCGGTTGAGGGATCTGCTCATCGGGCGTCCGCCTTCCCCGTCCAGGCCTCCGTGATGGAGGGGTAGATGAGGGGCGGCGAGACCTGCTGCGCGTACGCGGGGCCCGCGGCGGGCGGTGCCCAGCCGGATATCGCGCCGGGGGTGGAGGCCACGAACGACCGCAGGTTGGCCAGTACCTGGTCCCGTGTGGGCACCCCCGTCGCCGCGTCGAACACCTCGGGCAGCAGGGAGAGGTCGAACCCCGCGAGCGCGAGGCGGGTCCGTACGTAGGCGTCCAGTTGCTCGGTGGTGGGCTCGCTCAAGAGGGCCTCCATGATCGGCTGACGAGTACGGGGACTCCATCACCCGTCCGTGAAGCCCTCGTTGAGCGCGTGCTTCGCCGGAGTTACTGCACGGGCGTCAGCACCTGATCGCCGCACAGGTGCCGGCACCCGCTCACCGCACCGGCGTCAGCGCCCGGGTGATCCCCGTGATCGCTCCCGGTCCCACCCGGCAGCACCCCCCGATCAGCCGCGCCCCGCCCCGCCGCCAGCCGGTCACCTGCTCGGGAGTGAAGGTCGAGAGCCCGTTCCAGGCCCGCGCCTCGGCGTCCCAGACCTCGCCGCTGTTCGGGTACACCACCACCGGCTTCCCGGTCACGCGCGCCGCCGTCTCCACCGCGCCGTCCACGTCCTCGGGGGCGCAGCAGTTCACGCCGACCGCGATGATCTCGTCCGCTTCGGCGGCCAGGGCGAAGGCCTCCTCCAGGGGCTGCCCGGCCCGCGTACGGTCCCCGGCGACGGTGTACGACAGCCACGCCGGTACGGCCAGCCCGCGTACCGCCCGCAGCAGCGCCTCGGCCTCGTCGGCGTCGGGCACGGTCTCCAGCGCCAGTACGTCGGGCGCGGCGGCGGCCAGCACCTCCAGGCGCGGGCGGTGGAACCGCTCCAGCTCGGCGACGCTCAGCCCGTACCGGCCCCGGTACTCCGAACCGTCCGCGAGCATCGCCCCGTACGGGCCGACCGAAGCGGCCACCCACAGCGGCCGGGTCGCACCCTTCGCGTGCGCGCGACGGGCCGCCTCCCGCGCCAGCTCCACGCTGAGGCCGAGGAGTTCGGCCGCCCGCCCGTGGGGGATGCCGCGCTTCGCGAAGCCCTCGAAGGTGGCCTGGTAGCTGGAGGTGATCGCCACGTCCGCGCCCGCCTCGAAGTACGCGAGGTGCGCCTCGGTGATCGCCTCGGGCCGCTCGGCGAGCAGCCGCGCCGACCACAGCTCGTCGCTCAGGTCGTGCCCGGCCGACTCCAGCTGGTTGGACATGCCGCCGTCCAGGACGACCGTTCCGTCGGCGAGGGCGTCGGCGAGGGAGGGGGAGGAAGCGGAAGCGCTGTGGGAGGTGTCGCTGGTCATGTCACGACGCTAGTCGATGGGGACGGCCGCGCCCCGTTATGTCCGTCTGATGAGCAGAACGACCACGATGCGGAACGCGAGAGCCGGGCCTGTCCGGCCGGACAGGCCCTGGCCTGGGGGCATGCGTGAAGTCGATCAACTCGACACCGAAGGCGGGGAGATCCTCCGTGCCGAAGTGCGGGAGATCCTCGGGGCCCCGGCGGACCGGGCCGTTTTCGAACCCCTCGTCCACAACCTCAAGAACGGCGTCACGGGTGGCGTGTGGCGGGTCACCGTCGATGACCGTTCCGTCGTCCTGAAGGTGCTCACCCGGGGCAAGGACACCGGCGGCGCCTGGGACGCGTCCGACGACCCCAGGCACTGGAACTTCTGGCGCCGCGAGGCCCATGCGTACGAGTCCGGGCTCGCCCGGAGCCGGCAGCCGTGGGGCATCACCGCCCCCCGGCCGGGGTGCGCGAGGCGATGGTACGGCTGCGGCAGGACCGGGAGTGGTTCCTCGGGATCATGGAGTCCCTGCCGCGCGTCTTCAGTCACCTCGACCAGTGGCCCGCCAGCGTCGTGTCCCACGGACCGGACAGCGCGCTCATCGACTGGGCGTTCGCCGGGGACGGCGCGCTCGGCGAGGACCTCGGCAACTACATCCCCGACACCGTCAACTGGCCGACCTGAGCGGACTGTCGACACTGACGAACCTCACCCGCCTGCACCTCCGGGGGGAGTGAACGGCTCGCCTCCCTGCGGGACATCGCGTCACTCCGCCTCCTGAAAACGGTCGGCCTCCTCGACTGCCCGTCCCTGCGGGACTTCTCCGCGCTCGGTGACCTTCCGCTGCTCGAAGGGCTCACCATGAACGGGCTGGAGGAGCTCCGCGATCTGTCCCCACTCGGCCTCGTGGGCCACGACCGACTGGCTGATCTGTCGGGACCTCGGCGCGCTGACGGGACTGTCCGAACTCACGGAGATCAATCTGGGCCACTGCCGTGACCTGGAGGACTGCCGCCCCTGCTCGACATGCCGTCCCTGAAGCACGTCACCATGCCCTACCGCATGTGGTACAGCGAGTACCACGGAGATGCCCGACCCCGTCATGACGGAACTCGCGGAACGCGGGGTGACCGTCGTCCACCCATGACTCACCGGGAGGCCGCGTGCCGCCGTCCGCCGCGCCGCCGTGACCGCCCGCGCCGCACGATCGGCACGGCGAGCGCGGCCAGAAGCGGTGCGAGCAGCAGCGGCCACCACGAGTTCGCGTTCTCGCTGTCGCCGACGGCGGTGGAGTTCTTCACGGACGGAAGCCCGGACGTGGAAGAGGACGGGGCCGCCACGGTCCGATGGTTCGACACGGCCTTCAGAGTGACGTCGTTGCCGTCGCCCCCGCGATAGCTGATCCGGTACGTCGTGTCGGCGAGCGCGAGCGTGGCGCCCTCGCGCAGGCCGGAGAAGGCGCCGGTCGTCCTCGCCCGGCCGGTGTGGTCGAGCACCCTGATCTCGCGGGCGGGGTCGGTCCCGGCGGCCGACAGATCGAGGTCCCCGGCCAGCCGGACCGCGCCCGTCACCTTCAGGGGCCGGCCGCGCAGGACCAGCGTGCCCTTCGCGCCCTGGGTGTAGTCGCCGGTCACCGTGAGGGCGCCCGCGACCTCGCCGTCGTTGACGACCGCGCCCCCTACCGTGCCCTTGCCGCTGAGGGACGTGGACACCCGAAGTCCCGTCGCCCGCACGTCCAGCCGCGCGTCGGCCGAGGTGAGCCGGATCGCCTTGCTGTGCGCGAGCGTGGCGCCGGAGGCGAGGGCGAGTGTGCCCTTGGTGATGGTCGTCGGGCCCGTGTACGACACCTCGCCGCCCGTCAGGGTCGTCGTCGCGGCACCGGACTGGGTGAGCCCGCCGACGCCGTCAACACGGGACAGCGACACGGGAGTTGCGGTGTTGCGGACGATCAGTGTGCCGTCGTCGACGATCCGTCTGCGCTCGGTGCCGGTCATCAGCGAGCCGTCACCGCCCCGGGCGCCCGAGCCCAGCCGCAGCACGGCGCCCTTCTCGATGGTCGTCGACCCGTCGTAGTACTGCTGTGCCGCGAAGGTCACGTCGTTGCCGGGCGTCCCCTTGATCACGACGTCCCCGGCGCCGGGCGCGGCGAGTGTGTCGTGGTACCGGCCGCCGCCGATGGGCGCACCCAGGGTGACGGGACCGTCGTAGGCGAAGGTCAGCCGGGACCGGACGCCGCTCGCCATGTGCAGGTTGATGTAGACGGTGTCCTTCGTCCCCGGCATGAAGATCCTGTGGGTGGTCCCGTCGCCCCACTGGACGTCCGCACCCTCGATGTTGGTGCCACGCTTGTTCAACTGATGTGGAACGGGGTGCCAGTTGAGGCCCGGGTCGCTCAACGACGGGTCGGTGTCGCCGCCCTGGTCGCTGTAGCCGTACTGGCCGGTGAGTACGACCTTGCTGCCTGGCCGCGAGTGGACGTTGACGTCGCTGCCGTACGCGCGCTGGTAGAAGTTCTGGCGCAGGGTGATCGTCTGGTACAGCGGGGTGTCGATGATCCAGGAGCCCTGGTTGAGGACGGCGCGGGCGTTCGGGAGCGCCACCGGGTACTCGGGGCGGCCCACCGCCATGCCGGTGCCGTTGTCGATCACTCCGGAGAAGGGGTGGGTGCCGGCCAGGTCGAGGGTGCCCCACATGTTGCGCGGCTGGGTGACCAGGCCCGAGCCGCTGATGGTGCCGATGTTGAAGGTGCGGGTGAGGGAGAGGCGCAGGGTGCCGTCGACACGCACGTTGAGCTGGTTCAGCTGGTAGCCGGGCGTGTTGTAGGGGAAGTGGCCGATCAGACCGGTGCCGCCGCCCGTGCCGTACTGGAGGGTGGTGCCCCGCTCGACGGTGATCGCGGGCGGGTCGGGGTTGCTCACGGTGGTGTACGGGTGGTTGCCGCCCTGGGTGGTCACCTTCTGCCGCTGCCGGGCCGCCGGGAGGGTGAAGTCGCTGTCCTTGGTGAGGATCAGCGTGCCGCCGCCGCGCACGGTGAGGGTGCCCTGGCCGCGGAACACCCCGTCGTACGTCGTCGTGCCGGACGGCACGGTGACCACTGTGTCGCCGGTGAGCGTGACGTCCCGGTCCGCGAGGACGTCGGCGGTGGCGTCACGGCCGCCGGCGGCCGAGGCCGCCGCGCGAACGGAGCCAAAGGAGGGAGGCGCGGTGACCAGGAAGGCGACGGTCGCGAGGGCGCCAACGGCGGCTGCTGTCTTGCGGGAATGGCTGCGCACGTCATCGGAGACGTACGCGGACGGCGGCGATAACAGAAATCTCGCGTCCATCTTTGTCCCGCGCGACCCGTTGACCTTCCCGTAACACACCCTTACCTTTTCGACGTTCGTAATCACAGATGACGTACGAGATCTCGAACCCCCCACTTGTTTCCTGCCCTGCCCCCACCTTCGAGAGGCGTCAGATGAGACGTGTGTACGCAATCCTTGTCGCCTTGTGCTGTGCCCTCGCCGCGGCACTGGTGACCGCCGGACCGGCCCAGGCAGCCGCCCAGACCATCACCAACGGCACCCAGTTCACCGACACTTCGGGCAACGCCGTGCACGCGCACGGCGGTGGGGTCATCAAGGTCGGCAGCTACTACTACTGGTTCGGCGAGGACCGCAACGCCGACAACACCTTCCGGTACGTGGACGCCTACCGTTCCACGGACCTGAAGAACTGGGAGTTCCGCAACCACGTCCTGACCCAGTCCAGCGCCTCCGAGCTGGGCACCGCCTACATCGAGCGGCCCAAGGTCATCTACAACGCGTCCACCGGCAAGTTCGTCATGTGGATGCACAAGGAGAACGGCGTCGACTACAGCGAGGCGCGCGCCGCCGTCGCCGTCTCGGACACGGTCGACGGGAACTACACCTACCAGGGCAGCTTCCAGCCGCTCGGCCAGTACATGTCCCGGGACATCACGACCTTCGTCGACACGGACGGCACCGGTTACATGGTGTCGGCGGCCCGCGAGAACTACGACCTCCAGATCTACAAGCTCACCGCCGACTACACGGGCATCGACAGCCTGGTCGCCAACCCGTGGGTGGGCGGCCACCGCGAGGCACCGGCGCTGTTCAAGCGCAACGGCGTCTACTTCATGCTGACCTCGGCAGCCACCGGCTGGAACGCCAACCAGCAGCAGTACGCCACCGCGACCAGCATCGCCGGCCCCTGGACCGCGATGACCAACGTCGGCGACTCGACGACGTACAACTCGCAGACCGCGTACGTCCTTCCGGTGCAGGGGACTTCGGGCACCTCGTACCTCTACATGGGCGACCGCTGGGGCAACTCCTTCGGCGGCACCGTCAATGACTCGCGCTACGTCTGGCTGCCGTTGACCTTCCCGACCTCCACCTCGATGACCATGTCCTGGTACCCGGAGGTCTCGCTCGACACCACCGCCGGCACGATCGCCGGGACGAGCGCCACCTACAACACGCTCGTCGGGCGGTCCAGCGCCAAGTGCGCGGACGTTCCCAGCCAGTCGCTGTGGCAGGGTGTCGCGATCAGCCAGTACACCTGCAACAGCGGTACCAACCAGAAGTGGTGGTTCAAGGACCTGGGTACCGGCTACTACGAACTCATGGGCCGGGGCAGCTCCCTGTGCCTCCAGGAGAACACCGCCAGTGTCACCCAGGAGAACTGCACCGGCGCCACCACCCAGCAGTGGAGCCTGACCACGTCCGGCAGCTATGTGCTCGTCAAGGCCCGGGCGAGCGGCAAGTGCCTGGACGTGTCCGGCGCGTCCACCGCCAACTCCGCCGCGATCATCACGTACACCTGCAACGGAGGAACCAACCAGCAGTGGACACGCGGAACATGACATCAGTTCAGTAGATCCACGGCGTCGATGGAGGTACCCGCGCTGAGGAAGGACGTCGACCCCGAACCGCTCGCCACGTAGATCTTCAGCGTGTTGTACGCGCTCGTGTCCGTCAGCCAGGCGGACGCGGGAACGCTGTAGCTGAACGTGTAGTTGTTGCCCCGGTACGAGCCCACGGTCAGCGACCGGGTGCTCGGCTGGGTGGGCGGTGAGGGGACGGCCGAGGTCCAGGTGTCGTTGACCGTGATCTGCGGGCGGCCGTTCGCGTAGGCCGTGGTCACGCCGATGCGCAGGGTGTGCGCGGCGGCGGCCTGGGCGGCGGTCAGCTTGAAGTACACGATGATGCCGCTGTTGACGTCCTTCCACAGATAGCAGGGGAACGCCGAGGTCTCGCTGCCGCTGCCGACGACGACGTTGCCGGTCCAGGACGCGGCCCGTACGTCCGACGGATGCGCGTACGTCATCAGGTCCGCGTTCTTGAACCCGCCCGGCGTGCCGTCCCAGGTGCCGATCCGCCAGATCGCGCTCGCGTTGGACGGGTCGTTGGAGGAGGGGATCGCGATGCTGTTCAGCGTCGTGGTCCCGCCCGCCGTGACCGTCACCGACGTGGTGTACACGGCGAGTTCGCCCTTGAAGACCGTGAGGGTGTACGACCCCGGCAGCGCGCCCGCGATCGAGAAGTAGCCGTCCGAGGCCCGCGCCGAACCCCAGTACTGTGCGGCCGAGTTGGCGAGCCCGACCGTGTACGCGTACGCCGTGTCGCGCCCCGAGATGCCCACGCCCGCGACCCGGCCCCGCCCGCTCGCGGCCGTGTACCCGGAGATGCCGAGCGAGTCCGCCCAGGAGGTGGTGAGATTCCCCGCGTACAGCGAGGAGGAGGGCGCGCCGCCGTCCGTGAAGGCGATGACGTACGGACCCTGGAGGCCGAAGCGCTCCGACTCCGTCTGGTTCTCGCCGTAGTACAGGATCTCGTACAGACCGCCGCCGTCCGCGCTCTGGTGCCGCAGCAGGGAGCGGTAGAACGGACCGCCGGAGGCCTTTTCGTGGTTGCTGCGCACGATCCACAGGCCGACGCTTCCGGTCGTCCAGCCGATGTAGTTGTAGTCGATGACGCGGAGCTTCGCGTAGTGCTTCGAGCGGGTCTGGCCGTCGGACTTCGCGAAGACGTCCGCGGACTCGATGGTGGTGGGCGCGTACGTGTAGGAGTCCGGCTCGTCGTTGAGGAACAGGCCCGCCTTGACGCGCACGATGTAACGGGTGGCGCTGACCGATGTGTCGGCCTTGTTGGTCCACAGATAGACGTTGTTCTCGCCGCTGCGGGCCGCGTAGTAGTGCCTGAGCGTGCCGTACGCGACGGAGACGAGGATCGTCGAACCGGACTGCGCGATGGTCACGGTGGAGGTGCCCAGGCCGGACTCGACGTGCGAGTTCTTGCCGCCGTAGCCCTGGTACTCGGTGCCGCGGTAGACGAGCGAGGTCAGGTCGCCGTTGGTCTTGCTGACCTTGAAGACGAGGTTCGCGCCGGTGTCGATGACGTAGTTCGAGCCGTCGTCCGTGTAGCCGAAGCTCGCGGCGGCGGCCGTCCGGGTGAGGGCCGT
Source organism: Streptomyces sp. NPDC007896 (assembly GCF_042959425.1). Classification (NCBI taxonomy): domain Bacteria; kingdom Bacillati; phylum Actinomycetota; class Actinomycetes; order Kitasatosporales; family Streptomycetaceae; genus Streptomyces; species Streptomyces sp. NPDC007896. Next base: position 34,288 of record NZ_JBIBKX010000012.1, read on the forward strand.
CGCGCTCACGGCCGCCGCGGTCGTGCCGAGGACGAAGGTGCGGCGTCCGAGGGATCTGTCGGTGGATCCGGACATGGGGGTGCCTCCTTCGGAGGTGGGGGTGTGCGGGTGTCCGGAAGACTGACAGTTGAATCGATTTCGCGAAAGGGCTTTCGCTGCTTGGGAGTTGGCAATCATGTGAAAACGCGTCGAGTACTAGAAAGCGCTTGCGGAGAGCGGTACGGTCCTGCCGCCAGGTCTTGTCGTCCTGTTGGAGGAGCCGCAATGAGACGTTTCATCGCCGCCGCAGTGGCCGGGCTGGCCGCTGCCACCGCGCTGTCGGCCACGCCGGCGCAGGCGCACGGAGGGCCCCGCGCCCTCGGCCTGGAGAACTGCACCGCGACCGCCTGCCACTTCGACGTCGCGCCCGGCACGTACGACGTGCGCGTACGGCTCGGCGGGGAGGCCGCGGCGAGCACGAGCGTCAGCGGTGAGACGCGCCGCGCACTGCTGCCCGAGACCGCCACGGCGGCCGGGAAGCCCGTGACGCGCAGCTTCACGGTGAACGTGCGCACCCCCGAGGGCGAGCCGACCGGCCCCGACGGCACCCCCGGCCTGGACCTGGTGCTCGGCGGCTCCGCACCCGCGCTCGCCGACATCAAGGTGACCCCGGCCGTCCCGCACACCCGGCAGATCTTCCTGGTCGGCGACTCCACGGTCTGCGACCAGCCCGGCGACCCCTACTCCGGCTGGGGCCAGCAGCTGCCCCAGTACCTCCGCAAGGGCGTCTCGGTCGCCAACTACGCGGATTCCGGGGAGAGTACGGTCACATACCTCGAGAACCCCGCGCTCTTCCCGACCGTCCAGCCGCTCATCCGGCGCCACGACCTGGTCCTCATCCAGCTCGCCCACAACGACAAGACGACGGACGAGCCGACGTACCGCGCGAACCTGGAGACCCTGGTCGCCGGGGTCCGCGCGCGGGGCGGCGACCCGGTCCTGGTCACCCCCATCGTCCGCCGCTGGTTCAACGCGGACGGCACCCTGAACAACGACACCGCGCTGCTGGTCAACGGCCTCGGTGTGAACCATCCGGCCGTCATCCGCTCGGTCGCCGCCGCCGAGCACGTGCCCCTCATCGACCTGACGGCCAGGACCAAGGCCCTCGTCGAGTCGCTGGGCGTCGAGGGCTCCAAGGCCATCTACCTCTACAACGAGAAGCGGGACAACACGCACACCTCCGTGCACGGCGCCACGGTCTACGCGGGCCTCGTCCGCGACGAACTCCTCGCCCAGCATCTGGTGCCAGAGCGCCAGGTGAGGGTGGGATGAACTCCTGGGGCGTCCCGTCCGGAACCGGGGCGCCCCAGGTACCACCCGACCGAGTCGCCGAACCACGGAGCGCCACTGATGCCCGACGAGGACCGCACCCTCAGCCCGTACACCGGCTACAGCCGCGCCCACTGGGAGGCGGCGGCCGACTCCCTGCTCGCCGCGGTCGCCCCGTACGCGACCGAGAACGGTGCCCTCTACCACCTCCCCGGTGAGCACACGAGCTGGTCGGGCCGGCTCTCCGACGGCCTGGAGGGCTACGCCCGCACCCTGCTCCTGGCCGCCTTCCGCCGCGACGAGAAGGCCCTGGAGCGCTACGCCGACGGACTCGCCGCCGGTACGGCCGGTGTCTGGCCGCGCGTCGAGGACCGTAGCCAGCCCCTCGTCGAGGCCGCGTCGATCGCCCTCGCGCTGCGGCTCACCCGGCCGCTGCTGTGGGACCGCCTGGACGACGGTGTGCGGCAGCGGGCCGCGGCCTGGCTCGGCGACGCGCTCACGGCCGAACCCTGGGCCTGCAACTGGGAGTTGTTCCCGGTGACGGTCGGCGGCTTCCTGGCGGAGATCGGCCACGAGCCCGAGGCGTCGCGGGCCGCGATCGACCGGGGCCTGGAGCGGATCGAGGAGTGGTATGTCGGCGACGGCTGGTACACCGACGGGCCCGGCCGCGCCTTCGACTACTACAACGGCTGGGCGATGCACCTGTACCCGGTGCTGCACGCCTGGCTCGCGGACGACACCCGGCTTCTCGACCTGTACGGCGGCCGGCTCTCCCGCCATCTCGCCGACTACGCCCGGCTGTTCGGCGGCGACGGCGCCCCGATGCGCCAGGGCCGCTCCCTCACCTACCGCTTCGCGACGACCGCCCCGCTGTGGCTCGGCGCCCTCACCGGCCGTACGCCGCTGTCGCCGGGCGAGACCCGACGCCTGGCGTCCGGCGCGCTGCGTCACTTCCTCGACCGGGGCGCGGCCGACGACCGTGGCCTGCTCACCCTCGGCTGGCACGGCCCCGACGAGACGGTCCTCCAGGGCTATTCGGGCCCGGCCTCCCCGTACTGGGCGAGCAAGGCCTTCGTCGGCCTGCTCCTCCCACCGGACCACGAGGTGTGGACGGCGCGGGAGGAGGCGGGCCCGACCGACCGCGCCGACGCCGTCACCCCCGTCGGACCGCCCAACTGGCTGCTCCAGAGCACGACTTCGGACGGCCTGGTCCGACTCCACAACCACGGCAGCGAGGACGTCCGCTACGACCCCTACTACACGCGGCTCGCGTACTCGACCGCGACCGCGCCCTCGGCGTCGTACGACAACAGCGTGATCGTCGGTGACGATGCGAGCCGGACGGACATCGAACCACTGGGCGCGGGGGATGGCTGGGTGGCGTCCCGGCACACGGCGGGTGGGGGAGCGCGGGTGGTGAACCTGGTCGTCGCGCGGGGAGCGGTGGAGGTGCGGGCCCACCTGGTGGCGGGAGCGGACCCGGGGACGGCGGTGCGCGTCACGGGGTGGCCCGAGGACGACGGCGTGCATGCCGAACTCCTCCCCGTACACAACCTGCTGGACTCCGCCGGTGTCACGGGCCCCGGCGCCACCCTCTTCGTCGCCCTCGCCCGGCTCACCGGCGAGCCGGACCCCCTGCCCCTCACGGAATCGGTGTCCGTGGACGTGGAGGGGGAGGAGCAGGGGGAGTACGACGTCCGCGTGAGCTGGCCCTCGGGCCCCTCGACGCGCTTCCGGTTCAGGGCTTCAGACGGGCGACCTTCAGCGTCGTCGTGGTCGGTGAAGCCCCGGTGAGCGCGCTCGCGTAGGACGGGGTGACGGGGGCGTACGCCCAGGTCAGTGAGCCGTCCTTGAGGGTCGCGATATCACCGGAGATACGCGCCTGGACGACCTTGTCCGGCGTCTTGAGGGCGCCGTTCCAGTCGACCAGGCGCAGGTGGGTGCCGGTGAACGTGCCCGTGCAGGTGCCGGACGAGCACTTGGCGTTCTTCAGGGACTCCCAGGAGACGAGGAGCCGGTCCTTGCCGTACGGGGCTATGTGGACGTTGACGTTCTCGGTGCCGGCGGCGCTGGTGAGGTAGACCGGCTTGCCCGCCGGGGTGTTGCGGTTCTTGAGGAAGGCGACCGCCACCTGGTGGGTCGACGTCTTCGGCTTCACCGTCCAGCCGCGCCCGCTCGCGTCGGCCGGGTTCTTGGCGGCCGAGGCGGCGCCCCGGGAGGCGAAGGCGGTGGCGTACCGGCCCGTCGAGGACTTCACCAGATCGCCGGTGCGGCCCGCGAACGTGCCGCCGCAGTAGCCCGCCCAGCACTGCTCGCGCTGCACGGCGGGCGCGTTGTCCGGGGCACCGATGCCCGTCGAGACGAACAGGCCCGAGCGCCAGTCGTCGAAGCACAGGGAGGTGAACGCGCCGGTCGTCTCGGCGTGCAGCGCGATGCCCTCGTTGTGGCTGCACCCCCAGCTCCAGCCGCCCGTCAGCTTCGCGCCCTTGGCGCTGACGTAGCTCAGCTTGTCGCCGAAGTGGCCGTCCGCGAAGCCGCCCGCGCCGTGCACGACGAAGTACGTGCCGTACTTGGTGCCGTTCCAGGTGAGCTGGCCGTCCAGCAGCGGGGCCGTGTCGTGCGAGGCGGTTCCCGTGAGCTTCGTACGGAAGGCCTGGGTGCCGTTCTTGTAGCGGATGAGGGCCGCCGCCGTCTCCTTCCACTTGTTGGTGTCGAAGACGCGGGTCAGCAGCGCGAAGCCGTCGTTGTGCGCGACGAGGCCGCCGACCTCCTTGGCGCCCTTGACGACCGTGTCGGCGCCGGAGCGCTTCCCGGCGGCCGTCAGCGGGGTGACGTGGACGCCGTCGGACGCGGGCCAGGCCACGCGGAGGGTGCCGTTCGGGGCGACGGCGGTCGTGGTGCGCGTCCACTCGCGGGTGTTGTTGTACCCCGCGGACAGGTACGGGAACTTGGCGGCCAGGTTCACCGTGGTGCTCGTGACGGCCGCGAGCCGCGGGGCGGCGGCCGTCGTGGTCGTCGTCGGCGTGGCGGTCGCGTACCAGGCACCGGCCAGGACACCGACGGCCCCGAGTCCGGCCGCCAGCGGCTTACGGGCCACGTGGCGGCGGCGGTGCGATGTGGTGGGTCTTGCGTTGGTCATGCCGGGTGGTCGCCGCCGCACGGCGAAAGGTTGCCGCGTTTCTCGGCGCGCGGTGGACGGATACGGTTCGGCGGGCGCCGAAGGATCGCGCGTCTAGCGTTCGCGGTATGGACAACTCCTCACCCCGGAAACCGGCCGAAGGCGTCGTCGCCCTGGTGGACCACGTCCTCGATCTGGCGGCGACCTGGACCGCCTGGGACGGCAGGCCCACCCATGTCGACGACCGTGTCTACACCCCGCACAAGGCGATCCGCCGTGTCGCCGACCATCTCCTCGACCACCTGGCCGAGCTGGAGGCCCGGCTCGTGGGCGAGGAGCCACTGCCCGACCACTGGCACGCGTCGGCGAGCACGACGCAGGCGGACCTCGCACCCTTCACCCGCAAGGACCTGGACGAGGCGCGCAGTCGGCTCACCCGTCTCGCCCGTATCTGGGCGAACCGGCTCGACACGCTGACCGAGGACCAGCTCGACGACTCCCCGGGAGAGGGGTGGAGCTTCCGTCAACTGGCCGAACACCTCAAGGGATCGACGTACTACGCCGATGCTGTCGGCAAGCTGACGTGATCGCCCGCCGCTCCCGCATCGGAAGGCCGACATGACTCCCTTCGCCGCGCTCCACCACGCCGACGCGCCCCTCCTGCCGCCCAACGCCTGGGACCACGCCTCGGCCGCGCTCCTTGCCGCTCAGGGCTTCGCGGCGATCGGCAGGACGAGCCTTGGTGTCGCCGCGGCGGCCGGACTGCCGGACGGGGCCGCGGCGACCCGGGACCTGACCGTGCGGCTCGCCCGGCAGCTCGGGGGCGCCCCCTACCTGCTGTCCGTCGATGCCGAGGACGGATACAGCCAAGACCCGTCCGAAGTCGCCGAGTTGGCCCGCGAACTGGCCGCCGCCGGAGCCGTCGGCATCAATCTGGAAGACGGCCTCGGCCCCGCCGACCTCCACGCGGCGAAGATCGCGGCGGTCAAGGCGGCCGTACCGGACCTCTTCGTCAACGCCCGCACCGACACCCATTGGCTCGGCGACGGCGCGGACGAGCGGGAGACCGTCCGCCGTCTCGACGCCTACCAACAGGCGGGCGCCGACGGCGTGTTCGTGCCCGGACTGACCGACCCGGACCGCGTCACCGCCCTGCTCAAGACCCTCGACGTACCGCTGAACATCCTCTACTCACCCGCGGGCCCGCCCGTCTCCCACCTCGCCGCCCTCGGCGTACGCAGGATCAGCCTGGGTTCGTACCTCTACCGGCGGGCCCTGGGCGCGGCGCTGGACGCGATGGCGGACGTCCGCTCCGGCCGCCCGCCGCGGGGCACCGCGCCGACGTACGACGAGGTGCAGGCACTCAGCGCGCAGGGTTCCACGGGGAAGGACCGCCGCGGCACCTCCTAGGCCTGCTTCAGCTTCTTGACCTGCGCGGAGACCAGAGCCTCCGGCACGTCGGCCGAGGAGCCGGTGCCGCTCGCGGTGTGGAAGAGAACGACCGTGGCGCCGCTGCGCACGATCACGACGGCGGTCTTGGCGGTGGTGCGGGCGGGGGCGGCGGTGCGCGTGTTCTCCAGCGGTCGGCAGGCGGTGGGCCGGGCGGTGGCGCCCCCGTCGGGCTTCGCGGGGAACGCGGTGATCTGGAAGCCGTCCACCTCGGTGCCCGACAGTGCGGCGGACTTCAGCAGGGCCGCTCCGAGCGGGTCGTCGGGAGCCTCGGAGGTCGGTGCGGACGCGGACTCCGGGGCGGACGGAGCCGTCGATGCGGGCACGGACGCCGATAATGACGCGATTTCTCAACAGAGCGGTTCCGATGGCGTGTTCGTCCCGGGGCGCCGCCCGCGGGCCGCCCGAGTCGTGAGCGCGCGTGGTCGGGCTTACGGTGGATTTGTACGAGGAGGCGTTGTCATGCCCCTCACCCGAGCGGCGAAAGAGGCCGCGGGCTGGTGACGGCCAAGGGCGGGGAGGGTGCCGTCACGTTCCTCGCGTCGCGTCGCACGCGATGTCGGGGAGCTGCCGACCGCCCCTGACGAAAGGGAATCCCGTGCGAACCAAGAGCAATCGAATACGTCGTGTCTGCGTTGCCGCGTGTGCGGCCCCTCTGCTGGTGCTCACCGGAGCGGCCGCCGCAGGCGCCGCGGCGACGGCCACCGTGCCCGCCGCCCCGCCGCGCGCCCTGCAGACCTCGCCCGGCGAGGTCCTGCAACTGGTCAACGCCGAACGCGATAAGGTCAACTGCCCCGCCCTCCATGAGAACGCGCAGCTGACCCACGCCGCCAAGGTCTTCGCGGACGACGCCGCCAAGAACAACATCACAACGCACACTGGCTCCGACGGCTCCTCGCCCCAACAGCGCATCAAGGACGCCGGCTACAACGCGGGGCCGTCAGCGGAGAACATGTCCTGGGGAGACACCAGCGCCAAGCAGGTCGTCGACCGCTGGATGACCAGCGGCAAGGGCCACAAGGACAACATCCTCAACTGCTCGTTCAAGGACACCGGCGTTGCCGTCAGCGGAAAGTACACAGTGCAGCTCTTCGCGGCGCCTGGTTGATCCCTCCCTCTGCCGGGCGACTCAGAGCGCCTCGGCCAGCCGGTCCGCGAAGGCGACCGGGTGCTGGAGGACGCCGAGGTGACCCCCGGGGAACTCGACGAAGTCGCTGCCGGTGAGTTCGGCGAGCAAGGCGGCGGTGCGGAAGGGGAGTTGGCCCCGTGAGTCGCGTCCGGCACCGAGCGTGAGCCGGGAGGACAGACCCTTCAGGGCGTCCAGGTCCAGGGCATGGGAGGTGAAGGGGCGCAGGACGCGGCCGAGGAAGATGTCCATGGGCGTGTTCTGCGTCTCTCGGGAGTCCGGCATGTTCTGCCCGCTCCGCGTGCTCGCGCCGCCGTCGGCGGCAGTCGACGCGGGGCGTGGACCGGGCTCCCAACTCCGGCCCTCCAGACCGGCGCTGAGCCGGGCCGTGGCCGCCGCCACCCCCTCCGTACGGTGGATCTCGTACACCTCTGTGATCATCGCGTGCTGCCGGGCCGAGTCCGGCAGCACGCCGATGCTCGGCGGCTCGTGCGCGACCACGCGCCGCAGCCGCTCCGGGTACCGGGCCAGCAGGTCGAGGGCGACGATCCCGCCGGAGCTGCTCCCGAAGACGCAGGCGGACTCGCCGTCCGGAAGGAGTGAGTCGAGCAGCTGGTGGGCGCGGTCGCTCCAGGCCTCCACCCGCTGGTCTTCGACCGGCCCGTCGAGCGGGCCGCGGGACAGTCCGAGCGGGTCGTACGTCACCACGGTGAACCGCTCGGAAAGGCGTGCGACGGCGCCCTCCAGCCCCATGGGATGACCGGCCCCGCCGGGAATGAGCAGCAGTAGGGGCCCGCTGCCCCGCACGTCGTAGTGCACGTCGTAGTGCACGTCGCAGTGCCCCTCGTAGTGCCTGTCAAGCATGATCCTCTTCCTTTCGCTCGCCGCTCCGTGGCCAGTGCTCCAGGGCCGTGTGCAGGCCGTTGAGGGCCCGCTCCCACGAGGTCTGTACGTCCCTGGCGGCGTGAAAGCCGCCGATCGCCTCCAGAGCGCAGAAACCGTGGAAGGTGCTGCGCAGCAGCCGTACGGCGTCGGTGAGGTCCGGCTCGGACAGGCCGTACGCGTGGAGCATGCCGTAGGTGATCTCGGCGGTACGCCGGAACGCGTCGGACGCGGCGCCGACGACGGGGTCGATCGACGTGTGCGTGGCGGCGTAGCGGCCGGGGTGTGCGAGTGCGTACGTCCGGTAGGCGCCCGCGAAGGCGACGAGCGCGTCCTTGCCGGCCCGCCCGGCGACCGCGATCGCGATCCCGTCGATCATCTCGCCCGAGGCCAGCAGGGCGACCCGCGTCCGCAGCTCCCGCAGGTTCTTGACGTGCGAATACAGGCTCGCGTCCTTCACCCCGAACCGGCGCGCCAACGCGGACAGGGTGACGTTCTCGAACCCGACCTCGTCGGCGAGATCGGCGGCGGCCGCGACGACACGGTCGGTCGTGAGCCCGGCACGGGCCATGGGGACCACCTCTGGAGCGCTGGCTTGTCTGGATTGCCTGGTCCGATTTTCCTAGGAGTCCTAGGCGGAGACCTAATATACACAGGCATGTGGGGAGTGAGAGGCTGTAGCGGACTGGGGAGGACGTAGTGATGTTTGAGCGACTGCCCGAAGGGCTCGTCACGCCCGCGCTGGTCGTGGACGCCGACGTACTGGACCGGAACATCGCCCGCATGGCCGAGGCCGCCAGAACCGGCGGCTTCGCTCTCCGGCCGCACGCCAAGAGTCACAAGTGCGCGGAGATCGCGGGGCGGCAGCTCCGGGCGGGTGCGCGCGGGCTGTCGGTGGTGACCCTGAGCGAGGCGGAGGCGTTCGCGGCGGCGGGCGTGGACGACCTGTTCATCGCGTATCCGCTCTGGCCGGACCAGAGCAGGGCGCGGCGCCTGCGCCGACTGGCCGACGTGGTCGCGCTGCGGGTCGGCGTCGACTCGGTGGAGGCGGCGCGGCGGCTCGGGGACGCGGTGCGCGGGAGCGACCGCCCGGTGGAGGTGCTGGTCGAGGTGGACTGCGGGACGGCACGGACCGGGGTGCCGGCCGCGGACGCGGGACAGGTGGCCCGCGCCGCGTCGGACGCCGGGCTGGGCGTGCTCGGCGCGTTCACCTTCCCCGGACACGGATACGGCCATGACCCCGAGGCCCGGGAGCGGGCGGCCCGCGACGAGGAACGTGCCCTGTCCGAGGCGGCGGAGGCCCTGCGTGAACTGGGCCTGGAACCCCGGGTGTTGAGCGGCGGCTCGACTCCGACGGCGGGTCGCTGGCGCCCCGGCCCGGTCGACGAACTCCGTCCCGGCGTCTACGTCTTCAACGACGCCCAGCAACTGGCCATGGGCTGCTGCGGTGTCGATGACCTGGCCCTGGCGGCCGCCTCGACGGTCATCAGCGTCCCCGTCCCGGACCGCTTCGTCCTCGACGCGGGCAGCAAGGTCCTCGGCGCGGACCGCTCCGCGTGGGTGACCGGCCACGGCTACCTCCCGCAGTATCCCGAGGCCACGATCACCGCCCTCTGGGAGCACCACGCGGTGGTCCACCTCCCGGAGGGCGTATCCGCCCCCCGCCTCGGCGCGGTACTCGCCGTCGTCCCCAACCACGTCTGCCAGCCGGTGAACCTCGCGGACGAGCTGGTGATCGCCCGCCAGGGCGTGGAACTGGACCGCTGGCGGGTGGCGGCACGCGGCGCCAACACCTGATCGCCATGATTGCCAAATAAATTCTGCAAAAATACTTTTGTAAAGTGTCCGGGGCGTTCTAACCTCCGGTCATGGTCAGCGACGAGCACAAACGCGTACTCGATCCCGAGCGGGACGCCGGGGCTCTGAAGGCCCTCACCCACCCTCTGCGTATCCGGCTGCTCGGGATGTTGCGGCAGGACGGCCCGGCCACCGCGAGTGAACTCGCGGTCAGGACCGGGGAGTCGTCCGCGTCCACCAGCTATCACCTCCGGGTTCTGGCGAAGTACGCGTTCGTCGCCGAGGCCGCGCACCGGGACGGGCGGGAGCGCCGCTGGCGGGCGGTGCACTCCGTGACCTCGTGGAGCAACAAGGCCATGGAGGACTCTCCGGCCAGCCGCGACTTCGTGAGTCTGTCGCGCAGGCGCCAGGTCGAGCACCTGGAGGCGTCGCTCGTACGGTACGAAGCGGACGTCGCCGAAGGGCGGTTGGGCCAGGAGTGGGTCGAGCCGTCCGGGATCACTGACCTGATGCCCCGTCTGACTCCCGAGTCGCTCTCCGAACTCTGGGAGATGATCGACCGGAAGCTGGAGGAACTGGCCGCGCGTGACGCGGAGGATCCGCGGGCCGAGCGGGTCGTGTTCGTCGCGGCGGGGCTGCCGCTGGCCCCGAGCGGGCCCGACGTGGAGCCGGGTAGGGCGGGGTCGGGGACCGAGGGCGGTTCCGGGTCATGACCACGTCGCTGGACTTACCTGCCGCCCGCCGCCGTTACGTCACGGCCTGCGCCCTCTTCTGGCTGCCCGCGGGGCTGACCATCGCTCCCCTCATCCTGCTCTTCACCGAGCGGGGCATGACCATGGCCGCCATCGCGGGCTTCTTCGCCGCCCACTCCCTCACCGCCGCCGCGCTGGAACTGCCCACAGGAGGACTCTCCGACGTACTCGGCCGCCGCGCCGTCCTCGCCGCCGCAGGCCTGCTGAACCTGACCGCCCTGACCCTCCAGGCCCTGGGCACCACCGCCTGGGTCCTCACCCTCGGCATGGTCCTCATGGGCACGGCCCGCGCCCTGTCCAGCGGCCCGGCCGAAGCCTGGTACGTCGACACCGTCCATGCCCACACCGGCCCCGACGCCGAACTCCGCACGGGACTCGCCCGCGGCGGCTCCGCGACCTCCGCCGCGCTCGCCACCGGCACGCTCCTCGGCGGCGCCCTGCCCTGGCTCCTCGGACTCGGCCCCGACCTCGGGGCCCGACTGGACTCGGCGACCTCTGGGCTCGTGCTGCCCCTCTCCGTTCCGCTGCTCCTCGGCGCGGTGGTGGAGGTCGTCTTCGTGCTGTACGTCCTGGCCGCCCTGCGTGAGCCGCCCCGCGCGAAGACCACCCTCCGCGACGTCCTTCAGGGCATCCCGGCCACCGTCGTGGGCGGACTGCGGCTGGGCGCACGGGACGCCCTCGTACGGCGCGTGTTCCTCAGCGCCGGGGCCGTCGGCTGCGCCCTCGCCGCGCTCGAACTCCTCACCCCCGGCCGCGCGGCCGCCCTCACCGGCGCCTCGGAGTCCGGCGCCGTCCTCTACGCCGTCATCGCCTGCCTCGGCTTCGTCAGTTCCGGCGTCGGCAGCCACCTCGCTCCGCTCACGGCCCGGCTCGCGGGCAGCGGGCGGCGCGCCGTCATGGTGAGCCTTGGCGCCGGGGCGAGCGGGCTGCTTCTGCTCGGCGCCACGGCGGTGTCCACGGCACCGTTCGCCACGGTCCTCGCCGCCGGCGGTTACGCCCTCGTCTACCTCGGCATCGGGTCGGCGGCGCCCAGCGAGAACGAGCTCCTGCACCGCCGTGTCCCCAGCGCCGGGCGCGCCACGGCGTTGTCCGTCCAGTCCCTGGCCCTCCAACTCGTGGGGGCGCTCAGTGGTCTGGTCGTCGGGGTGCTTCCGGCGGGGCCACTGCCGTGGCTACTGGGCGGCACCGCGCTGCTGGCGGGCGCCGTGCTGTGGATTCAGCGGGACCGATCCACGCCCTCGCGGGCGGCGAACTCCACGAACTCGGTCCAGGTGGTGGGGGAGAGGGCGAGTTGAGGGCCCGAGGTGTGCTTGGAGTCGCGGATGTGGATGGTGGTGGGGCAGGTGGCGATCTCGACGCAGTCGCCAGAGCTGTCGCCGCTGTACGTCGACTTGCGCCAGGAGAGGGCTACTTCGACGCAGTCGTCGCCGTCGCTGCCGCTGTAGGTGCTCTTGAACCAGGTCAGCTCTGTGGTGTTCATAGCGCTCCTAGCGTCCGCTCCAGCAGGCTCCTGGAATCCTCCGGGGTGAGAGCCTGTGAACGTAGTTTCGCATAGCGCATGTGGAGCACACTGATCGATTTTGGGTCAGCGATGAACTGACCGCTCCGTTGGCCTTCGCAGTAGCCGAACCACTCGTTCTCCGGAGTCTCCAGCAGCCGGATGGGGCCGTCGAGACCTGCGTGGACATCGCGCGCCATGGGCATTAATTGCAGCTGTACGTTGCGTAGTTCCGTGACCCTTAGGACGTGGTCGATCAACCCTCGCGTGACATGCAGGCCGCCGGTCCCGCGGCGGATGATGTGCTCCTCGACGATGAAGCTGAACGCCGTGTTCGGCCGCTCGACGAGCAGCCGCTGACGGTCCTCGCGGGCGGCGATCTGAGCCTCGATCTGAGCGTCCGTCAACACGGGCACCCTCTCGTTGAAGAGAGTGCGTGCGTACCCTTCCGTCTGGAGCAGACCCGGCACGAGCCGGTTCTCGAACGTATAGAGACTGATCGCCTGCTCCTCCAGCTCCGCCCACTCACGGAACCAGGACGCCAACCCCGGCTGCCGCGTCGCATACTTCGCTGCCGCCCGCAGCACACCGAACGCATCCAACACCTCCTCCGCCCGCTCCACATACGCCCGCGGCGGCAGTCGTCTCCCCTGTTCGATCGACGCCACCGTGGACGGCTGGTACCCCACCAGGGGAGCGAACTCCTCCTGTGTCAGACCTGCCCGCTTGCGGCAGGCCTTGTGGACCAGGCCGAACGTCTTCAGGCTGTCCGACGGTTCGGGCTCGTTCGTGGTGCTGTTGGTCATGCCGGGTATGGTCACGGAAAGTGACTCGTACTGTCCATAGCGTGAACCCCTACAGAACCCGGCGTACGAGTGGCGTCGCTGGTCGACGCCCGTGACACCCGGGACCGTTGACCCATGCAAGGAGACATCCGGGCCCAAGAACCGGTCACCGTACGTACGTTCACGCAACTCTTCAGCAGCACGCCGCGAGGCGCCCGGCTCGCGCGGCGGCTGGTCGCGAACCGGATGGACGTGTGGGGGTTCGCCTACGACAGTGAGGCCGGCGAAGACGTGAGCCTGGTCGTGGCCGAGCTGGCCGCGAACGCCGTACGGCACGGGAGCGTGCGCGGGCGCAGCTTCCGCGTACGGCTGGTGCTGCGCGACGGCGTCGTCCGCGTGGAGGTCGCCGACGGGCGGACCGAGCGGCTGCCGGTGCTGCGGGAGCCGGACGGCGAAGGCGGGTGCGGGCTGGTGCTCGTCGCGGCGCTGGCCGAGCGGTGGGGTGTGGAGCCCCGGATCGGGATGGCCCACAAGGTGGTGTGGGCGGAGCTACGGGTGGGCCTGGGTGGGTAGTTGAGGTGGGAGTGGTGAGTCGACTTACCCCCATCGCCCGCCGATCACGCGCCCGCCGTCCGGCGTTCACGTTCCGCACCGAATCTCCTCGTGGCGCGCTCTCGCACTCGCGGCGCACGACTCAGGAGGCAAGCATGGGGCACGGGCATCACCACCACGGTCACCAGCACGACCACAGCCACGGTCACGGACACGACCACGAGAGTGAGTCGCTGCCCGCAGCGTTCGACCCCTCCGTGCCCGACGAGGCCCTGACCCCCGAGCAGCAGTCGCGCCGCTCGCTGCTGCGCCGCGCGGGGCTGCTCGGCGCGGGACTGGCCGCCGGTGGCGTCCTCGCGCAGGGGGCGGCGGCACCGGCGTACGCCTCCAGCGCCACGAGCGGTGGGAGACGGAACGGGTTCCTCTGGCTGTCCGGCGACCACCACATCCACACCCAGTACAGCAGCGACGGCAAGTACCGCGTCGGCGACCAGGTCCGGCAGGGCGCCCGGCACGGTCTGGACTGGATGGTCATCACCGACCACGGCAGTGAGACGCACGCCAAGATCGGTGTCGACAAGGTCAACCCGGACATCAAGGAGGCCCGGGAGAAGTACGAGGACACGCTCGTCTTCCAGGGGCTGGAGTGGAACATTCCGGGGGCCGAGCACGGCACCGTGTTCGTTCACCCCGGCAACAACGAGGTCAGCGTTCTGAAGGCGTTCGAGACGTCCTATGACGGCGCGGTGACGGGCTCCAGCGGGTCGTCTCCCGCCAACGAGGCGCTCGCCGTCGCGGGCCTCAACTTCCTCGCGGAGCAGGTGCAGCGGCGCAAGGTCAAGGACGCGCTGATGCTCGCCAACCACCCGGCGCGGCGCGGTGTCGACTCGCCGCACGAGATCCGCGGCTGGCGCGACGCGACGGGCTCGGGCCGGCAGATCGCCGTCGGATTCGAGGGCGCGCCGGGCCACCAGGGCGGCGGTATCGCGACGCCGCTGGGCATGGGGCGGGCCCGGGGCATCTACGACAACAACCCGAGCGCCGACTCCTTCGCCGGCTACCCGCTGGAGAGCTACCGCACCTGGGGCGGCTTCGACTGGATGACCGCCACGGTCGGCGGCCTGTGGGACAGCCTTCTCGCCGAGGGCAAGCCCTGGTGGATCACCGCCAACTCCGACTCCCACCAGGTGTACACGGACACGGCCGTCCGCGGCGGCCCGGACAGTGACTTCACCGCCAACGGCAGGCACACCGACCCGGTCTACGGCGGCAAGATCGACCTCACCCAGGGCGACTACTGGCCCGGCCAGTACAGCCGTACCCACGTCGGTGCCGACGGCTTCTCGTACGCCGCCGTCATGGACGGCATCCGCGCCGGGCGCGTGTGGGTCGACCACGGGCAGCTCATCAGCGGCCTCGACGCGCGGGTGGCGGGCGGCAACCGCTGGGCGACCCTCGGCGGCGCGCTGCACGTCAAGAAGGGACAGAAGGTCACGCTGACGGTCGACATCGCGCTCGCCGACGGGCCCAACTGGGCCGGATTCGTACCGAAGTTGGCCCGTGTGGACGTCATTCAGGGCGATGTCACGGGCGCCGTCGCGGACCAGGACACCTTCACCGCGCCGACCGCGAAGGTCGTCGGGTCGTACGAGGTGAACAAGTCCACGGGCGTGGTGCGTCTGTCGTACTCCCTCGGCGCGGTCGACCGCCCGGTGTACGTCCGGCTGCGCGGGACCGACGGCAACCGTTCCGCCACCGGTCTGATGGGCGCGGCGGTCGACCCGGCCGGCCCGGCCGTGGACGTCGTCGGCGACGCGGACCCGTGGAAGGACCTGTGGTTCTACTCCAACCCGGTGTGGGTCCTGCCGTCGTGACCGAACGGTACGTGGTCGGGGTCGACACCGGTCTGTCCGGAACCCTGCGGGCAGCCGACCATCTTCTCCTCGACCTCGCCGCCGAACTCGGCCTGGACGAGGGGGTGGTGGGCTGCACGCACCATGTGCGGGAGGGGCGGCGGCACACCGCGCTGTCCTTCTCCACGCCCTCGGAGCGGGTGGCCCGCGCGGCCTGGCGGGCGCTCACGGAAAGGGAGTTCGGCGCCGCTCTGGGCGCCGAGCGGCACGGTCCGGACGAGCTGGCCACCGGTGCCGCGCACGCCGCCGCGGAGCACCTCGCGCGTACCGGGGGCCGTGCCGTCCGGTACGCCGGGGTCGACGCCCTCACCGGGACGGTGACCGTCGCCCGGTTGCTGGCCGTCTCCGCGGTCGAGCGGATCGTCGTCCTCGGCGCGCCCGACGGTCCCGCCCCGGATCAGCGGATCGTCACCCGCGATCACGTACGACCGGAATGGCGCGAAGGGCGACTGGTTCTGGCCGCGATGCCGGCTGCGGGCGGCACACTGGTCCCGTTCGAGGTCCCGGACCCGACGCCGTGCTGCGCGGACCACTGACCCGACGAGGACGATCGAGGGCAGTCGGCTGGACCGTGTGGTGACGGTTCCAGCCGACGTTGCTCCCCCTGTCACCACGCCGGCAGCACCACCCCCGTGGCAGAGGACGCCCGAAGTAATGACAGACACGCCCTTGGCGGTTCCGCGACCAGTTGCCGGGTGCCGTTGCCTTCCGCGCTCGTTGCCGTCAGCGCTGCCGTCGATCGAGGGTGCGAGGACTCCGTGCCCGAGAGACGCGATGCCCCGCCCGGAGGGCCAAGATCAGCACCGTGACCCAGAGCACGCCGTTGAGAGTGTCCATGATCATGATGATGGGGTGGGGCGCGAGCAGCAGACTCGGCATCCTGGCGCTGATCAACCCCAGGCCCATGAGGAGGGGGAGCCATGCCCGAAAGAATCGCATGCCCTGATCGGGACTCTGTCCCTTCCGAACCGTGGTCCGCTCCCACCACCGGCTGCCGAGACTCGTGAGGACCAGCGCGCACCCCATGGCGACCACGGACCAGTCCATGAACCGCAGCATCACAGCTCCTTTATCAGGAGGAGGATATTCCTCCCGCAGGTGTTCATGGTCAAGGGGGCAACTTCACCGCTACGAGGACGGACTGAGCGCCCCCAGCAGCTGTGCTGGGGGCGCCCGTAGGCCCGGATCAGATGGTGTCGATCCGCCAGGCGATCACGCCGGTGGACCCCTTGGCGCCGTCGACATCAATGCGTACCGGCTTGTGCACGGTGATCCGCTGCTGGACCACTGACTGGTCGCACGGCACCTTGGTCTGTGTGCCGGTGCTCGCCGGTGTGAAGGTCAACCGCGCACTGCCGTTGCCGACGCACACCAGGTTGAGCCTGTATGTCCTGCCCTCGCTCAGGCTCGGCTCGGTGTGGATGCCGTCGATCACCCGCTCCGCGCCGGCCTCGACCATCTTCCCGCCGTGGACGGCGGTCAGGGCCGCCTGAGCCTGCTCGGTGAGCTTCTTCTGGGACGGCTCTGTTGCCGTCTGCGACCCACTCGCTGCGGGCGATGAGGGGTCTTTGGAGGCCTTGCCGTCACCGCTGCCTGACGTGCACGAGGCGAGCAGGACTGCTGAAGCCGCCACAGCGCATCCGGTGAGCCATGTCCGCGGGCTCGAATAGGTCATGACGAGGTTTCCCAGTACTTCCAGCCAGTCTCGGACGTGGGCAGCGTCGCCGACCCATGAGCGATCTCGACGCCACCACAGCTGCTACCACCAGCGGAACGGTACCGCTTCCAGGTCAGCTTGTACCCCCACGAGCCGTACTGCAGGTGGCCGTACTTGTTCCGGCTGATGTCATGGGAGTAGTTGTGGCCGATGGCGACTCCCCGCTGGCTGAAAACTCCGCAGAAATGGTGCCGGTCTTGGTAACGGACTCGGACATGGTGCCGCCCGGGCCGTCCTCTGACGCAGCGGCCGGACAGGGGCGCTGGGGTACGTTTCTGTTCACCAGCCGGTCCCGGACCCGGCACCGTGCTGTGCGGACCACTGACCGGCGATCGCCCGGCCATCCCCGTAAGGAGGGGTAACTCCCGTACGGCTGAAGCAAGATACCGACATGCGGATACGGGAGTCACGACACGACAGTGCGGCGGCCCGGAAGGCGCCGCTGCGGCGGGACCGGGACTTCGGTGTCTTCTGGGTCGCGCAGACCCTCTCGGTCCTCGGGGACTCCTTCGCCCTGATCGCCCTGCCGCTGCTCGTGCTGCACGCGACCGGATCCGTCGCGCAGATGGGTCTGTTGACGGCCGTCGGCGGGGCGGCGTCGGTCGTGGCCGGGGTCTTCGCCGGGGTCGTCGTCGACCGGGTGGACCGCAGGAAACTGCTCGTGACCTGCGACCTGGTGCGCATGGCGCTGTACGCGGTCATTCCGCTGGTCTGGGTCTTCGGACCGCGGATCTGGCTGCTCTACGTGGTCCTGCCGCTGTGCGAGGCCGTCGGCATGCTGTTCTCCGTCGCCTACGTCACCGTCGTCCGCAACCTCGTCGGCGTCGAGCGGATCACGGAGGCCAACGGCAGGCTGAACGCGACCGCGGCGGCCGCCGGGGTGGCCGGTCCGGTGTGCGCGGGGCTGGTGGCGGCGTGGTTCGGCCCGGCCGCCGCCGTCGGCGTGGACGCGGCGAGCTTCGGCGTGTCGGCCGTCTGCGTCGGCTTCGTACGGTTCAAGGGCAGTACACGCCCCGCACCGGGAGCCGCGGCCGGAGCGGGCGCGGTCCGGCGGTTGCGGACGGATCTGCTCGCCGGGGTGTCCTTCCTGGTCCGGCACCCGGTGCTGCGGGTGCTGACTGTCCTGCTGTCCCTCTTCAGCTTCCTGACCCTCGGCCTGAACGACCTGCTGATCTACCACCTCAAGCAGGATCTCGGCTGCGACGACGCCGCGGTCGGCACCGTGTTCGCGGCCGGTGCGCTCGGCACGATCGCCGGGGCGCTCCTGGTGGCCCGGGTGCGTAGGCGCCTCGGCTTCGGCCCGACCTGGATCGGGTCGGTGGCGGTGTGCGGATGCGCGCTGGCGGGCGTGGGCTGGGCCCGCAGCGTGCCGGCCGTCGCCGCTCTGACCGCGGTCTTCCTGGGCTTCGGGAGCGTGGCGGGCACGTGCTCCATGTCGCTGCGGCAGGAGGTGACTCCGGAGCATCTGCTCGGGCGGGTCACCTCGGCGTTCTGGACCCTGCACTACTCGGCGGCCCCGGCCGGTGCGGCCGTCCTCACCTGGGCCGCGGGGCGCCACGGCACGGCGGTGGTGGGCGTGGTCGCGGGTGCCTGCTGCGTGCTCGTCGCCGTACTGGCTCTGCTCACCCCGGTGCGGCGGCCCCGTCCGGAGCGCCCGGCGGGCGCTGCCTGACCAGCTCGCCCGGTGGCCGGACGGCAGGATCGTCGCGTTCGGCGGCGACGACGAGGACCGCGAAATGGCCCGCTACCTCGGCGGTACCGGTACCCCGCCGCCGCCCCCGGGGCGTGGACCTGTCGGTCACCAAGTCCGGTACGACCACGGTCGGCATCGGCGACCGCGCCACGTACACCGTGACCGTCACCAACAGCACCACGACCTCCGCCACCGGCACCACCTGCGGCCTGGGCACTTCGGCACGGACACCTGCACCACGGACAGCGGGGACACCCGCATCAGTTGCCCCTAGGGCGACACGATCTCCTCGAGACGCAGGGCGGGGCCCGGACCGGTCACAGGTCCGGGCCCCGCTCTCGTCATGGCAGGCTCCGCGGCGCCACCCGTTGTCAGCCGTTGACCCCGGAGTAGTGGCCGAGGCTCCAGCGCCACAGCAGCCGCGCGCCCAGATAGGCGAGCAGCCCCACCAGCGGTGAGGCCGCCGCCAGCCAGTACGGCAGCCGAGGCCGCCGAGGAAGGCGGCGGTGAGCGCGAGCGGCCAGTTCGGGGCGAGCGCGAAGCCCGCGCCGCCCGTCGCCATCAGCGCGTAACTTGCCGACAGGAGTGCCCTGTTGGAGATCCGGGAGTGGATCGCGTTGAAGGCGAGGACGCCCGCGACACCACCGGTGAAGTGCAGGCTCAGACCGAGGCCCGCCGCCGAGGGGGAGAGGCCGTACTGCGCGCGCAGGCCCGGGACCGCCGGGCCGTAGAGCGCTTGCAGCATGCCGATGAGGACGAATCCGATACACGACGCGACCGCGGCCGGTCGGCTGCACCTCTTTCCGGGGGACACCCCCAGACCCCCGTGCCGACCGGCCGCGGTCTTCGTGAGCGGGTCAGCCATGGATCTCCGAGAAGAGGAACGTGAATTCGGCTGGCGCGGGCCGCAGTTGGTACTGCTCAAGCGGGCCCGGACCGCACGACTGCGAGCCGATGCCCTGCTGCCCGTGGTCGAGATTGACCCAGACCGTGTCACCGGCCTTCAGATCGGTCGGATGCTCGGCCGCGTCGAGCTGCTCCGACGTCCAGCGGCGCGCGGTGAACCAGAACTCCGGTTCGCCCTCGACCCGCAGCCCGCCGATCTCCACCCAGCGGACGTCGGCCCGGGCGCCGTTCTCCTGCGGACGGACGTACGGCGTCTGGAGTCCGTCGATGGTCGACTCCCAACGTCCCACCATGGAGGCCGACTTGGTGTCCGGGTAGGCCTCGCCGGGGCCGCCGCCGAACCACCTGGCGCCGTCCACCGAGCCCGCGAGCCCCAGCCTGATCCCGAGCCGGGGCAGCGGCAGCGTCCAGTCGCCCTCGGGCGCCACGGAGACGGTCAGTCGCAGCCGCGTCCCGTCGGACGTCCACCGGTGGACCGTGCGCAGGGCCACCTCGCGGGCGGCGGGCGCCACCCGGCTCCGTACGGTCAGAGCGTCGTCGCCCAACTCCACGGACTCCAGCCGGTGCTGCATCCGGTGCAGGCCCAGCTCGCGCCAGAGCGGGCCGTAGCGCAGATCCGGCTGCCAGGCCGCCCCGTTGTCGTTGTCGGTCGGCGCACGCCACACGTCCAGGCGCAGCCCCCTGACATCGACCCCGCCGATCGACCGCAGCGCACCCGTACGGGCGTCGAAGGCCGCCGGGCCCAGGGTGATCTGCCCCTCGCCGAGGACCGGACCGTCGCTCTGCGCCACGACGGTCAAGGGCCGCGCCGAGAGCGGGAACTGCGCCCAGGCCACCAGGTGGTCCTTCGGTCCCCACGCGGTGTCGGCCGCGAGCGTCGCCCGTACCGTCCACTGGGTCTCCCCGTCCCGTGAGTCGGCCGGCGGGTCCGGCAGTTTCACGTCGGCCGACGCGCCCGGGGCGAGCTCCGGCACCGACAGGACGCCGGCCTCGACGGTCTCCCCGTCGACCTGGTAGGACCACTCGAAGGCCAGCGCGGAGAGATCGGCGAAGTCGTAGCCGTTGGTGACCCGCACGGTCCCGTCCGCCGCGTCGCCTACGATCCGGACCGGCTCGATCACCTTCTTGTACTCGACGAGGCCCGGGGACGGGGTCCGGTCGGGGAAGAGCAGGCCGTCGCAGACGAAGTTCCCGTCGTGCAACTCCTCGCCGAAGTCGCCGCCGTACGCGAACCCGTACCGCTCGTCCTTGATGCCGTGGTCGATCCACTCCCAGATGAAGCCACCCTGGATGCGGTCGTACGACTCGAACAGGTGCTGGTAGTCGGCGATCCCGCCGGGCCCGTTGCCCATGGCGTGCCCGTACTCGCAGAGGATGAAGGGGAGTCCGCGGCGCTTGTGGGTGCCGCCGTCCAACCCGCGGCCTATCCTCTCGACCTCGGCGTGGTCGGCGTACATCCGCGAGTAGACGTCCGTGTCACGGCAGTCGATGTCACCCTCGTAGTGGATGAGCCGTGAGCCGTCCCGGCCGCGGATCCACTCGGCCATCGCGGTCAGTCCCCGCCCGGTGCCGGCCTCGTTGCCGAGGGACCAGATGACGACGGAGGGGTGGTTCTTGTCGCGCTCGACCATGCGGGCCGCGCGGTCGAGCAGGGCCGGGGTCCAGCGCTCGTCGTCGACGGGGTTGTCGCGCCAGGCCTGCTCGGTGAAGCCGTGCGTCTCGAGGTCGCACTCGTCGACGACCCACAGGCCGTACTCGTCGCACAGGTCGAGGAAGGCGGGGTGCGGCGGATAGTGCGAGGTGCGCACCGCGTTGATGTTGTGCCGCTTCATCAGCAGCACGTCCTCGCGCATGGTCTCCAGGTCGAGGGCGCGGCCCCGCTCCGGGTGCCACTCGTGCCGGTTGACACCCTTGAAGAGGAGCGGCGTGCCGTTGACCTTGATCAGGCCGTCCTCCAGGGCGACCGTGCGGAAGCCGACGCGCAGCGGGACGCGCTCGCCCTCGGTCGCGAGCACACCGTCGTACAGGTGGGGTGTCTCGGCCGTCCACGGCCGTACCGGGACGGTGACCGACTCGCCGGTCGCGACATCGATGTCGAGGGCGGGCACGGTGACCCGGCCGTCGACGTCGGAGTCGACGCGCAGGGTCCCGAGGCCTTCGACGTGGTCGTACGAGGCGTGCACGAAGAAGTCGAGGACACCGCCCGCCGGGCGGTGCAGGAGCGTGACGTCCCGGAAGATGCCCGGCAGCCACCACTGGTCCTGGTCCTCCAGGTACGAGCCCGCCGACCACTGGTGGACACGGACCGCCAGCACATTGCCGCCCGGCTTGAGCAGATGGCCGACCGCGAACTCGTGCGGCAGCCGCGACCCCTTGAACTCCCCGATGTCCGTGCCGTTCAGCCAGACCCGGGCACAGGACTCGACCCCGTCGAAGCGCAGCACCGCCCCGCCGTCCGAGGGCCAGTCGGACGGCAGGTCGAAGGTGTGCAGATGATCGCCGGTCGGGTTCCCGGTCGGCACGCGCGGCGGGTCGACCGGGAACGGGTAGAGGTGGTTGGTGTAGATCGGTGAGCCGTGTCCCTGGAGGACCCAGTGGCCGGGGACGGACACCTCGGCCCAGTCCCCGGCGTCGAACCCCTCCGCCGCGAACGAGTCGTCCTCGGCGTCGGCGGTGGGGGACAGACGCAAGCGCCAACTGCCGTTCAGTGACAAGGACCGCGCGTCCGAGGACGCGTAACGGGCGCGTGGCGGGAGCGCCCCACTGCCCGGTGAGACGTCCTCGACGTAGTCAATGGCGGTAGTCGTGCGGAAAGACATCGGTCTCCTAGATCGTCCCTTGGTGCCCGTCTGGCTTGTCGATCAGCCCTTGATGCCCGTCTGCGCGACCCCCTGCACCAGCCAGCGCTGGAGGAAGAGGAAGACGAACACCAGGGGCAGGATGGAAATGGCGGTGGCCATGAAGATCAGGTGGAAGTTGACGACCTGGTTGGTCATGTACGAGGAGAGCGCGATCTGCACGGTCCAGGCGCTCGGGTCCTGGCCGATGACCAGCGGCCACAGGAAGGCGTTCCAGCCGCTGATGAAGGTGATGGTCGCGATCGCGGCGAAGAAGTTCAGGGAGTTCGGTACGACGATGCGCCAGTACGCGCCCCAGTAGCCGAGCCCGTCCACGCGCGCCGCCTCCTCCAGCTCCTTGGGGAACCCCAGGAAGTACTGCCGGAAGAGGAAGCAGGCGAAACCACTGAAGAGCACCGGAATGACGAGCCCGCGGTAACTGTCCACCCAGCCCAGCGAGGAGACCAGCACGAAGCTCGGGACGAAGGTGACGGCGGGCGGCACCATCAGGGTCCCCAGGACCATGTAGAAGATCTTGTTGGCGTGCTTGTACGGGATACGGGCCAGGCCGTAGCCGGCGAGCGAGCAGACCAGCAGGGTGCCCACGGTGATCAGGACGGCGACGACCGCCGAGTTGAACAGGGAACGGCCGAAATCGACCGTCGTGTCGTGGAACAGCTCGGTGAAGTTGCCCCACTGGGGGTTCGTGGGGAAGAACTTCCAGTTCTCGCCGGTGATTTCGGGGTCCGTCGACAGCGCGTTGCGGGCGATCAGATAGAAGGGGACCAGGAAGAGCAGGGCGGCGACGCCGATGGAGACGTACAGGCCGGTGTTGCCGATGACGCTGCCGCGCTTGATACGGCGTGGCTTGTCGACCGGAGTGACTGGAGGCACGGTGGCGGTCACTTGTCGTCACCCCTTCCGAAGCCCAGGAACTTGCCCTGCGCCAGTGTCACGATGAGGATCAGCAGGGTGAGGATCACCGCGCCCGCGCTGCCCTCGCCGTAGTCCTGGCTCTCGCCCAGCGCGGTGTAGTACAGCTCGACGAGCGGCGGCCGGCCCCAGGTCGTCTTCGCCAGCAGGTTGAAGAACTCGTCGAAGGCCTGGTAGGCGGCGATGACCAGCAGCAGGATCACCGCGGTCGAGGTGGCCCGCAGTTGCGGCAGGGTGATGTGGCGGAAGGTCTGCCAGCCGGGCTTGGCGCCGTCGATGGCGGCGGCCTCGTACAGCTCGGGCGGGATGTTCTGCAGCGCCGCGAGGAACAGGATCATGTAGAAACCGGCCTGCAGCCACAGCCGCAGCGTCACGATGACCAGCCAGTACCAGGGCGGATCGGGGTTGGCGAGCCAGGCGATGTTCTCGACGCCGAACCAGCCGAGGATCGTGTTCATCAGGCCGAAGCGGACACCGCTGAACACCGACATCTTCCAGATCAGCGCGGCGGCGACATAACTGCACGCGGTCGGCAGGAAGAAGACGGAGCGGAAGAACGCCTTCATGAAGCGCAGCCGGTTCACCAGCAGGGCGAGACCCAGCGACAGCGCCCAGGTGGCGGGCACGATGAAGACGGCGAACACGGTGAAGGTGACGAGCGAACCGGTGAATTTGCTGTCCTGCAGCATCTGCCAGTAGTTGTCGAAGCCGACGAACTTGCTCGGCGTCACCGTGAAGCGCGCCTCGAAGAAGCTCAGCCAGAGGCTCCAGCCGATCGGCACATAGACGAAGACCGTCAGGCCGATGAGGAAAGGGCTCGTGAAGAGCCAGAAGTTGAAGGTGCTGCTGCCCCGCAGCCCCCGCCGCGGCCCGGCCGGTGAGGCCTTGGCCGAGGCGGGGCGCGCGACACCGCGCGTGGTGGTGGTCGACATGTCGCTACCCGTCCGTCTGTCTCCGTCCCGGCCTATCCGAAGAGCTTCTTGAGCTCGCGGTTGACGGTGGTGTCGGCCTTGGAGAGCTCGGCCTCCGGGTCACCGTTCTTGCGGACGCAGTTGGCGAAGACGTCCTCCAGCGCGGTGATCATGGCCTGGGTCCAGCCGATGTTGTCGAAGTGCCCGAAGTCGTTGAAGAGCTTGACGCCCTCGGCGGGCAGGCCCGTCTTGAGCTTGGTGGCGGACGCGGCGATCGAGGCGCGCGGCGGGATGTGGAAGCCGTACGACAGCGCGAAGTCCTCCTGGTACTTCTTCTGGTCGATCCACAGCCACTTCACGTACTCCTTGGCGAGGTCGACGTTCTTGCCCTTGGCGTTGACGAACATCGACCAGCCGCCGTTGACGACCGACTGCTTGCCGGAGTCGGTGACCTTCGGGAAGGGGAAGATCCCGAGGTCGTCGCCGAGCGCCTTCTGCATGACCGGCATGGCCCACATACCGCAGAACTGGATGGGGGTCAGACCCTGCACGATGGCGGAGGGGTCCCAGTAGTCGGTCGGGGCGTCGAGGAGAAGGTGGCCGCTGGTGAACAGCCGGCGCATCTTCTTGATGCCCTCCTTGACGCCCTCCGTGTGGTACGCGATCTGGTTCTTCGCGTCGAGGGTGTCGGCGCCGGACGACCAGATCAGCGGGTTGATGACGGCATGCAGGTCGTTGCCGATGAACAGGCCCTTGACCTTGCCGGTGGTGAGCTTCGCCGCGGCCTCGATCAGCTCGTCCAGCGTGGTCGGCGGCTGGATCTTCGCCTTCTCCAGCACGGACTTGCGGTAGAAGAAGAACTGCGGGTCGTCGATCATCCGGACGCCGTATATCTTCCCGTCCACCGTGTGCGAGGCGATGTCGGCCGGGTTGAAGTCGGACTTGACCGGATCGATGATGTCGCTCAGGTCCGCCACCTGACCGCTCTTGATGAGCTGGATCTGCGGGTGGAACTCGAACACGTCGGGGGCGTTGTCGGTGAGCAGCGCGGAGAAGAGCTTGCTCTCGTAGTCCGCGCTGGTGATCCACTGCGTGTTCACCGCGGCCTTGTCATAGCCCTTCGCGTACCGCTTGAGGGCGTCCTCGACGCCGGCCTCCCCGTACGCATGGAAGTACTGCTTGATGGACTTGCCCGAACTCCCGCCCCCGGACCGCCCGTTGTTGCTTCCACACGCGGCCAGCGGCCCCAGCGCGGCCAGCCCCGCGGCGGCCCGCAGGACGGATCGACGGTCCCAGTTGCTGCTCATTGCCGACATGGTGACGTCCTTGTCTCTTGTACGGCTGCGGCTCGAAATCGCTGTGCGGTGCGGGACGCTAACCTTCTGTTAAGGCTTCGGCAAGGGGTTGGACGAAGTCTGTTCGAAGCGTTGTCTGCGGTTCGGTGGGTCGAACAGGGGTGTGGGCAGGGCGAGTTGGCGGACGGTCGGCCCGGCGGCCCACGACCCCCTAGAGGGCGGTGCGGCGCGGGACGGTCCTGCCGCCGGCGGCCTTGTGGCCCACCGAGTTCAGGGCGCCCTCCAGGGCGAAGGTCGCGGCGCCCAGACAGACCGGGTCGGTGGGGATGGGGGAGAGGACGATCTCGGTGGCGGCCAGCGGCCGGCGCAGCGCGTGCCGGGCGACGGCCTCGCGCACCTCGCGCAGCAGCGGCTCGCCGAGTGTGGCGGCCACCCAGCTGCTGAGCACGACGACTTCGGGATTGAGGAGGTTGATCAGGTCCGCGATGCTCGCGCCGAGATAGCGGGCGGTGTCCCGGACGACTTGGAGCGCCGCCGGGTCGCCGGCGGCGACCCCGTGGGACAGGGCGTCGATGGTGGCGGTCTGGTCGTCGGGATGCAGCAGCGGGCTGTCCGGGCTCGACTCCCGCAGGTTCCGCATGATTCCGGGTGCCCCGACGTACGTCTCCACACAGCCGTGGTTGCCGCAGTGACACGGCCGCCCGTCAAGCACCAGCGTCGTATGGCCCCATTCGCCCGCGCTGTTGCTCACCCCGCGGTGCAGCCCGCCGCCGAGCGCGAGCCCGGCGCCGACCCCTGTGCCCAGGTTGACGACGACGGCGTCCCCGCGGCCGCGGGCCGCGCCGAACCACAGCTCGGCGACCGCGCAGGCGCGCAGCGGGTTGTCGAGGTGGAGGGGGTAGGCGATGTGCTCGGCCAGCAGGTCGAGCAGCGGCACGTCGTGCCAGTCCCAGTTCGGCGCGTACTCGGAGATGCCGGTGTCGCGGTCCACCTGGCCCGGCACGCTGACCCCGACGCCCAGGACGCGCGCGCCCTCGATCCCGGCCTGCGTGACCACCGAGCCGACGGCCGCGGCGACATGCCCGACGACCTGCTCCGGGCGGCTCTCGCCGGGGCGCATGTCCTCGGCGGCGCGGGCGAGCACGTTCAGAGCGAGGTCGAACAGCTCCACGCGGACGTATGTCTCCGCGATGTCGACGCCGATCAACGCGCCCCCCGACGCGTTGACGGCCACGAGTCCCCGGGGGCGGCCCCCCGCGGAGTCCTCGAACCCGACCTCGGTCAGCATCCCGAGGTCGAGCAGTTCACCGATGAGCGTGGCGACCGTGGCCAGGCTCAGCCCGGTGGCCGCCGCCAACTCCTGTCGTGAGGTGGGGGACGCGGCGATGATCTGACGCAGCACCTCATAGCGGTTCGCGGTGCGGATGTCGCGCGACGTCCGCTTCGCCTGCTTGGCCACCTCGGTCCTCCGTACCGCACAGCGGGGCAGCTGCACGCGCCAAGCCCCACTCGCCAGCGTCGATGAGGCACCGCCCGTTTCCTGCGACCTGATCCGCCGGACAGGCCCTCGGCGGTCCCGGCGCGCCGCAAGGCTATGGCCTGGCGAGGAGGTTCGACAAGGGGTTAGGAAAGGGGCTGAACAAAGTCCCGCACGAAGGGGTTGGTGAACTTGCCGGCCGGGTCCATGGTTTCGGCCAGGGCCCTGAAGTCGTCACGTCGCGGATAGCGCCCGCGCAGCACCTCCCCGGGCGTGGTGAACACCTTGCCCCAGTGCGGCCGGGGGTCGAAGGGCTCCAACGCCTCCTCGACCCGGCGCACCACCGGCAGGACGGCCGCCGTGTCCTCGACCCAGGTGAAGTGCAGGGCCACGGTGTCCCGACCGTAGGCGGGGCTCAGCCACTGCCGGTCGGCGGCCACGGTGCGCACCTCGCAGATCTGGAGCAGCGGCGCGATGTGCTCGCGGATCGCGTCGAGGGCGCCCAGCGCCGCGAGCGCGTGCGGGCGCGGCAGCAGGTACTCCGACTGCAGCTCGGCCCCGCTGCTCGGGGTGAACTCCGCCCGGAAGTGCGGCAGCCGCTCGTGCCACGGTCCGGGCACTGCGAACTGCTGCGTGCAGTTCTCCGCGGGCATGCCCGGCACGGGGTGCATCGCCTCGGTGGCGGGCGCGGCCCAGGGGAAGTCCGGCAGCGGCTGGTCGGTGCGGCGCTTGAGCCACACCTGCCGGAAGCCCGGACGCCCCCAGTCGGTGAAGAGACTCACGCTGTACGCCGTCGCCGCCACCGTCTCGAAGTCGAGCCCCGCGAGGGGGAGTTCGGTGAAGACGTGCTGGCTCACCTCGAAGTCCGGTTCCAGGTCGAGGGTGAGGGCGGTGACGACACCGAGTGCACCGAGGGAGGTCACGGCGCCGTCGAAGCGGGTGTCGTCGCGGCCGATCGTGACGGTCGAGCCGTCCGCCGTGACGATCTCGACCTCGCGCACGGCGGAGGCGAGGGAGCCGTTCGTGACGCCCGAGCCGTGGGTGCCGGTCGCCACCGAGCCCGCCACGGAGATGTGCGGGAGGGAGGCCATGTTGTGCAGGGCGAACCCGTGCTCGTGCACCTGGCGGGCGAGTTCGGCGTACCGGACGCCGCCCGCGACCCGTACCGTACGGGCGGTCGAGTCGACGTCCACGGTCGGGGGCAGCGCGGTGAGCGAGACCAGTACGCCGTCGTCGCCGGGCTCGGCGATCTTGTTGAACGAGTGCCCGCTGCCGAGGACGCGGACGCGTGCGCTCTGCGCGACGAGCGCCGCGAGGGCGTCGTGCGTGTGCGGGCGGTGCAGTTCCTTGGCGGTGTACGTGATGTTGCCGGCCCAGTTGGTCAGGGTCTGTGTCATCCCTGTCGTCCCTCCCCGGGAAGTCGCCGTGCGCGGCCGTGCGGTGGCCACTGCTGGAAACTACCTCGGGAGTCCGTCGGTCCGGTGTTCCGGCCCTGGCCACGCTCATCGTGGCGGTCCCACCCACGGCCTCTGTCGCGCGGCGACACCCAACGGTTACGGTAGAGAGCGCTTGCTGTTGCCGCGTCCGTAGTCACCGAGCCGGAGGGTTGACTCCTTGCCCGAGCGTCCCGTGGCGATGTTCGCCATGTCCGCCGAGAACGTGCCGCAGGTCTTTCCGCCCGAGGTCATGGCCCGACTGCGCGAGGTGGTGGACATCGATCCCGCGCTGGTGGCCGAGGACTTCTCGGAACCTCGTGTCCGCGAGGCGCTCGGTGGGACGGAGATCCTGATCACCGGCTGGGGTTGCCCGCGGCTGGATGCGGCCACGCTGGACGCGGCGCCGAAACTGCGTGCCGTGCTGCACTCCGCGGGCTCGGCGAAGGGCTTCACCACACCGGCGGTCTGGGACCGCGGCCTCCTGGTGTCCTCGGCCGCCGATGCCAACGCGCTGCCCGTGGCCGAGTACACCCTCGCCATGATCCTTCTCGCCGGCAAGGACCTCTTCGCCCACCGCGACCGCCTGCGCGCGCGGCGCTCCCCGCCCGGCTGGGCCCTCGTTCCCGGCATCGGCAACTACGGCCGCCGCGTGGGCGTCATCGGAGCGTCCCGCATCGGCCGCCGCGTGATCGAACTGCTGCGCCCCTTCGATCTGAGGGTGAGCCTCACCGACCCGTACGTCGACGAGGCCGGGGCGGCCGAGCTGGGGGTTCCGCTCCTCCCGCTCGACGACCTGCTCGCCACCAGCGACATCGTCACCGTCCACGCCCCTCAGACGCCCGCGACCCGGCACCTGCTCGGCCGTCGTGAGCTCGGTCTGATGCCGGCCGGGTCGGTTCTCATCAACACCGCGCGGGGTGCGCTCGTCGACCATGACGCGCTGATCGAGGAGCTGCGGGCCGAGCGGGTGAGCGCGATCCTCGACGTCACCGACCCCGAGCCACTGCCGCCCGATTCCCCTCTCTACGACCTCCCCAACGCCTTCATCACCCCCCACCTCGCCGGCTCCCAGGGCAACGAACTCACCCGCCTGGGCCTCACGGTCCTCTCGGAGGCGGAGCGGGTTGCTGTGGGGGAGGGGTTGGAGTTCGGGGTGGATGTGGGGGTGTTGGAGCGGGGGGCGTGACGTGGATGTGGGGGTGTGGGGACGGGGTGTGACGTGGACGCGGGGGTGTTGGAACGGGGCGTGACGTGGACGCGGGGGTGTTGGAACGGGGCGTGACGTGGACGCCGGGTTCTCCTCGCCCCCGCCGCCCCTACCCGTCCCATCCCCAGGGGGCTGCGCCCCTGGCCCCCGCTCGGGGCTGCGCCCCCGACCTCCGCTCGGGGCTGTGCCCCCGGCCCCCGTTCGGGGCTGTGCCCGTGGGGTCTCGTCTGGGGCTGTGCCCCGGGCCTCCGTTCGGGGCTGCGCCCCCAACCCCGCCCGGGGCTTCGCCCGTGGGACCCCGCCGGGGGCTGCGCTCCGGGCCTGTTCTCGGGGCTGTGCCCCCGACCTCAACCCGGGGCTCCGCCCCGAGCTCGCTCTAGGGGCTCTGCGCCGGACCAGCCCCGGACCAGCTCCCCTTGGACCAGCTCCCTTTGGACCAGCCCCCCTTGGACCAGCCCCCCTCGGACCAGCCCCCGGACCAGCGTTGAGGGCTGCGCCCCGGACCCGACCCGGGGCTGCGCCCCGGACCCCGCGCTGCCGCTCGACGTGGCTCCTCCCGTGTGCGTCGCGCGCCGCGAGGGGACCCGGCACGGCTGACGCGCGGGCGGGGGCATACCGTGAGGAGTCGAGCACGGAGACTTGAACGAGTCGGGAACGGGTCGGGAGCGAGGAGAACGGGATGGTCGGCAGCCGCACCGCGTTGGTCGAGGATCTGATGGAGCGGTTCCCGCACGTACCGAGGGAGGCCGTCTTCAAGGAGGACCTGCTCCGCGGAGGTGTGGCCTTCGACGAGTCGGCGCTCTCCGACAACGAGGACGGTGACGTCAAGCCGAAGTCGTACTTCATCTTCTCCTTCGACCACGGCACCCTGCCCGAGCTCGGCGAGGCCGCGCTGCGTCGCCCGCCCGAGGAGATCATCCTCACGGGTGGGCCGTACGACCTGCGGCGGACCGTGGTGTCCGTGCGGGTCAATCCCGCCTCGCCCTATCGCGTCGCCGCGGACGACGAAGGCATGCTCGGGCTCTACCTCGACGGGAAGCGCATCGCCGACGTCGGCGTGCCGCCGATGCCCGAGTACTACCGGCACACGCTCTCCAACGGGAAGTCCGTGATGGAGGTCGCTCCCACTATCCAGTGGGGCTATCTGATCTACCTCACCGTCTTCCGGGTCTGCCAGTACTTCGGCGCCAAGGAGGAGTGCCAGTACTGCGACATCAACCACAACTGGCGCCAGCACAAGGCGGCGGGGCGCCCGTACACCGGGGTGAAGGACGTCGAGGAGGTCCTGGAAGCCCTGGAGATCATCGACCGGTACGACACGGCGAAGGTCTCCACCGCGTACACCCTCACCGGCGGCGCGATCACCTCGAAGCTGCAGGGGCGCGACGAGGCCGACTTCTACGGGCACTACGCCAAGGCCATCGAGGAGCGCTTCCCGGGGCGCTGGATCGGCAAGGTCGTCGCGCAGGCGCTGCCGCGCGACGACGTACAGCGGTTCAAGGACTACGGGGTGCAGATCTACCACCCCAACTACGAGGTGTGGGACCGGCGGCTCTTCGAGCTGTACTGCCCGGGCA
Source organism: Streptomyces sp. NPDC007896 (assembly GCF_042959425.1). Classification (NCBI taxonomy): domain Bacteria; kingdom Bacillati; phylum Actinomycetota; class Actinomycetes; order Kitasatosporales; family Streptomycetaceae; genus Streptomyces; species Streptomyces sp. NPDC007896. The sequence goes on from NZ_JBIBKX010000012.1 coordinate 65,457, forward strand.
AGGAGCGTTACGTCGGCCGCGACGAGTGGCACAAGCGCATCCTCGACTCCGCGGAGGTCTTCGGCGCGCGCAACGTGATCCCCAACTTCGTGGCGGGCGTGGAGATGGCGGAGCCGTTCGGCTTCACGACCGTCGACGAGGCCATCGCCTCCACCACCGAGGGGCTGCGCTTCTTCATGTCGCACGGCATCACGCCCCGCTTCACCACCTGGTGCCCGGAGCCCACGACCCCGCTCGGCAAGGCCAACCCCCAGGGCGCGCCGCTGGAGTACCACATCCGGCTGCTGGAGGCCTACCGTTCGACCATGGAGGACTTCGGGCTGTCCTCCCCGCCCGGATACGGCCCGCCCGGACCCGGCCACGCGGTCTTCTCGGTGAGCTCCTTCATGGACAGCCTCCCGGCGCGGGAACCCGCGGTGGCGGAAGCGGCCGGACCGAAGGTTCCGTAGAACCTCTTAAAAGTCGAGGGCGATCGAGACGTATCGGCCTCCCTTCCGTATCACCTTCCATACGGCGGGAGGGAGGCTGCGCGCGCTCGGACGAACGGCGCCGCAACCGCTTGCCACGCTAATTGAATACCTCGCTTGTCAGTTGTGTGGAAAGCGTGAAAGGCTCGGGCCCCGTCGTTGAGACGGCCTCAACTCCCTTGTACAGAGCGTGAGTTGACGATCACGTTGTTCAGACGTTTCTAGACGTTGCACCTGGAAGCAGTTGATGCAGGAGCCCCCCATGCCCGACCTGCCGACCCCCCAGAACGCCGCCGAGGCCGCGCTGCTCTCGGAGTGCTGGGACGCGGTCCTGTCCTACGCCGATCTGTGCACGTCCGGTTCGGCCGCGGCCACGCTGCTGGCGACCGAGGCGTTCACGCACGGCATCGACGAACTGCGCGCCGCCACCGCGGCATCGAAGAGTACCGGTACTGGACGCAGGGCACTCAGGCTGCCCCGCATTCCGCTGCTGCTGGCCTCGGTCCGCACCGTGGCCGGCGCCTGGGAGACGAACGGGCTCGGCCATCGGCTCGACCCCGACCTGCGCCTGTGGCTCCACTCCGACAAGGCCGCCCGCTACAGCGGACCGCCGCTGCACCGCCCGCTCGCGCTGCGCGGCCTCAGGGACATGCAGGAGCCGGACGCCGTTCTGCTGTGGCTGGCCGAGGTCGAGTCGCTGCCGCTGTCCGCGGTGGCCCGGCGGCTCGGTCTCGATCCGGCGGCGGCGTCCTCCGAACTCGCCCAGGTGCGGGCGCTGTTCCGGGACCGCTGCCACCGCAACCACATCGACACGCCGATGGACGCCTACTGCCGCAGCTACGCGCGGCTCCTCGACGCGGTCACCCGCTCGCCCACCGCCGAGACACCCGAGGACCTCTCCCGGCACCTGGCGCGCTGCGTCGAGTGCGCGGAGGCCGCCGCCTGTCTGCGGCTGCACGGCGGCGGGCTGCCCGCGGCGCTCTCCAGCGGTGTGATCGGCTGGGGCGGCCTCGCGTATCTCGAACGACGGCGCAGGGCCGCCGAGGCCGGCATGATCGGCGGACGCACGGACGCGGCGGTGGACACGGGGCTGAACGAGGGCAAGCCGGTCCGGCCCCGGATCGGCCGGACCGGGATCCTGGTCACGGCCGTCCTCGTGTCCGCACTGGCCCTCACGGTCTCGTTGATGCCCTTCGGCGGCTCGAAGGGCGGCGGCGTGAGCGCCGCGCAGGGCGAGTCGACGGACGGGCAGTCCGTGGCGGACCCGGGCCCCTCCTTCCCCTCGGGGTCGGAATCGGAATCGGGGTCAGGGGCGGGGTCGGGGTCGAGGTCGGCGGGCTCGCCCGCGGTGGCGGACTCGACCTCACGTCCGGCGGGCAACTCCGATCCGGAGGCCCAGGGCGAGTCCTCGTCGCCCGCCGGGAAGCAGGGCGGGGCGAAAGGCGGGGCGAAGGGCTCCACGAAGAGCGCCTCGCCCGACTGCCGGGTGAAGTACGAGATCGTCAGCGAGTGGCCGGACGGCTTCCAGGCCACCGTCACCGTCACCTCCACCAAGGCCCTCGCCACCTGGAGCCTCGGCTGGACCTTCAAGGACGGCCAGCACGTGGGCCAGATGTGGGACGCCACCTTCACCCAGAACGACTCCCACGTCACGGCCACCGCCGCCGACTACAACAAGACCGTCGCCGCGAACGGCACCTTCACCTTCGGTTTCCTCGGTTCCTGGACCGGCTCCAACTCGCCCGCGCGCGACTTCACCCTCAACACGGCCAGTTGCCAGGCCGCCGGCTGAGTACCGGCCGACCGGTGTGACGCGCGAAGAGCCGGTGTGACGCGCGAAGAATCGGTGTGACGCGCGCAGAAGCAGACACCGTCCCCTCACCCCGTCACCACCTCGCCAGCACCCCTCCGGCGGCGGAAACCTGATTTTCCGCCAAGTCCGCCGCCCTGGCCGGTCCCCTCATCGACGGGGCCGGCCGTTCGAGCGCCGGTCCTGACCTCAAGGTCGTCGGTGGGGCGGGAGTCGGGGCGGACGGTTCGGCCGCGGTCACCGGTGGTGGGGGGCGTCACGGGGGACGGTCCCCCCGGGCGACCCACCTGGCACTTCGGCACTTACCGACCAGTACTGCCGATCTGGCGTAATTCACTCGCCTCAATGCTTCGCTCTGCCACCATCAACGCCTCTGAAAAGTCAGGCTGCATGATTGCGGCGGGGGGCGTGGCCATGGGACTGCTCGGCAATGAGCTGGCTTTCGCGCGCGCTCTGACCGCTCAGGAGCGCGAGAGCGTGATGGCGCTCGGCAGCCGGAAGCATTACGCGGCCGATGCCCATCTTCTGACGGAAGGCGACCGGTCCAGTCACGTCCTGATCATCATTCAGGGCTGGGTGACCGTTTCCGTGGTGACGGACCGGGGCGCCACCCGGCTGATACTCGGGTTGCGGGGTCCCGGTGAACTGCTCGGCGAGATGGCCGCCCTGGACCCGCATCCCCGCAGCGCCACCGTGCGCGCGCTGGGCCCGACCGAGACCCAGGTCATATCCGGGGACGCGTTCCGCCGTTTCCTCGCCCTGCACCCCCGCGTCAGCGGTCTGGTGATACGCCAGCTCACCTTCCGGCTGCGCAGCGCCGACCAGGAGCGGTCCGCGCTCGCCTCGCTCACCGTGCTGCAGCGGCTGGCCAGCCGGCTCACCGAACTGTCGAGAGCCGAGCCCTCCGGCCCCTACAACCCGGCCGTACCGGGCGTCACGCACACGGGCACCGTCGTCCAGCTGGCCCAGGACGAACTGGCCGCCACCATCGGAGCCACCCGGGAAGCCGTCGCCAAGGCACTGAAGCTGCTGCGCACCCAGCACGTCGTGCGCACCGGCAACCGGATGGTGGAGATCCTCGACCCCGAGCTGCTCGCCCTCCTCGCGGACGGTCATCAGGAGTAGACCCACGCCTTGTCGTAACCCACGCCTCGTCGTGTGTAAACGGCTACAGACGGCCTTCGTCCCGGGCCCGACGCTGAGGGGGACGGCAAGTGGAGAGAACAAGGGGGCACGGGGTGGACCACGACGCGATGGATCTCACCGAAGCACGCTACGAGTTGGTGATCAGCGTCGACGCCCGGCGTTCCGGGGAGTACGACGACGTCGACAAACAGCGCATGCGCGAGCGGATCTACCGGGTGCTGGAAGCGGCTTTCACCCACGCCAAGGTGGCGCGGGACGCGGTGCACATGGAGGACCGCGGCGACGGTGTGCTGCTGTCGGTGGCCGGCCGGATCGCGGTGACCCGGCTGCTCGGCCTGTGGATGGTCGAGGTGCACGAGAATCTGCGGGACGAGAACCGCGGCCTGCGCGTCCCCCTCGGGCTTCGGGTGGGCATGCACGTCGGGCCTGTCCGGCACGACGGCCGGGGCATCATCGGGCGCGCGGTCGACCTCGCGTGCCGGCTGGCCGACTCGCCCCTCGCCCGGCGACTGCTGGACGCCGAGCGGGCCGACCTCGTGCTGGTGACCTCCCAGTCGCTCTACGAGGACGTGGTCAGCAGCGGCGGCAAGTTCATCGAGCCCGCGCACTATTCCTGCGCCCGCCTGGAGCTCAAGGAGGGTGAGGTCACCGCCTGGTTCCACCTCCCCGGCCGACCCGCTCCCGAGATCCCCGCCGCCGCACCGGCAGCACCGGACGCCGACCGTGCCGATGACGTCGATGACACCCGTGACGTCGATGACACCCGTGATGTCAATGAAGCCCGTGGTGGCGATGACGTCCGTGACGTCGATGCCCCCCATGGCGCCGACGGCGAGGACCGGGCCGACGGCCCCGGTGCCCGGTACACCGTCCACGGCGACATGTCGCAGCACAGCGACAACGTCTACCAGCAGCCCGTGCACATCGGGCGGATCACCGGCGACGCCGACCGACGGAAGGGCTGATCGCGGTGACCGACGATCAGCAGGCGGGCGGCGCCGCCGAGCCCGCACCCCAGAAGGGGGCCGACGCCCGTTCGCCCGAGGCCGACGGGAAGGCCAGGAACGACCAGCCCCGTGCCGACGAGGGCAAGGCCGGCGGCGACGAGGGTGCCGCCGGGAACGACGCCCCGGAAGAGGGCGACGTCAAGAAGGACCAGGAGAAGAAGCAGGAGGAGGAACGCGAGCGCGCCGCGGGGCGGTTCAAGGAGCACACCCGCGACCCGCTGGCCGAGGAGCAGGGCGAGGACGGGACCACCGACCTCGCCGCCGCCTCACGGGCCCGCCGGGCCACCCGGATGCTGTTCGACACCGGCCGGGACCTGAACAGCTTCGACCGCTCGTACTTCCAGAGCGCCCACATCGGCGACATCCACCTGCGGATGGACGCCCGCCACTCCGGTGCTCGGATGCGCAGCGGACCCGTGCCCGACGAGGAACTGCGCAGGCTCCGCCGCGTCCATGTGGAACCGCGGGGATACGTACAGCTGCGCAAGGCCCTCGGCACCCGTCGGCTGCTGGTGCTCGTCGCCGCCCCCGGCACCGGACGCACCAGCACCGCACTCTCACTCCTCGACGAGGTCACCGGCCCCGCGGCGGACGCCACGGGCACGGAGCCCGGAGCCGGATCCCGAGTGCGCCGGGTCGACCCGGACGGTGGAGTGAGGGAGTTGGCGGGCTCCCTGGCCGGCGAGGGCGAGGAGGCGCGGCGCGGCACCGGGTACCTGCTGGAGCTCTCCCTCACCGGTCCCGTTGCGCTGCCGCCGGACGAGATGGACCTCGACGGGCTCGCCGCGGCCTTGGCCCGGTGCGATTCGTACGCGGTGGTCGTCGTCACGGTCGGGTCGGCGGCCAACCCGCTGCTGGCCGGGCGGTACGGCAGGCTCTGCCCTCCCGCGCCCACCCAGGAGCTGCTCACCACCCGGTTACGGGAGCGGCTGGAGGAGCATGTCGCCGCCGCCCCGGACGCCGGTGTCCGGCTGGAGGAGCTGCTCGCAGGGGCGGAGGAACTGGCGGTCCGCCAGGACGTCAAGGACGCGGTCGGGCTGGAGGATCTGCGCCCCGCCGAGGCCGAGTTGCTCGCCTCGCTGCTGGCCGCGCACCAGCTGGGGGAGGTCTCCCGGGACGAGCTGCTGGCCGGTTGCCGCAGCCTCGCCGCCGACCAGGCCCAGGAGTGGTTCGCCGGGGTGGACCGGGCGCTGACGGCGCCGCCCGCCGAGCCGGAGGGCGGCGCGGGACGGCCGGGCACGGCGGCCCTGTTCCACCCGGTGGCGTTCCGTATCGCGCTCGCCGTACTGGGCGGCGCCTCGCACAGCGCCGTGGCCGCCGCCGCCCATCTGCTGACCTGGGAACTGTCCGTACAGTGCGATCCGGACCACACCCCGGCCCGCCCGCTGTTCTGCGACGACCCGGAAGCCGATCTCGCCCTCTCGCGCGCCGAACTGACGGACGGCCGGCTCGAGGTGGCCGGGACCGAGGTTCCGGCCCGGCTGATCTGGTACCGGGGTTCCGCGTTGCCTTCGGCGGTGCTGACCGAGATCTGGGACCGGCACTTCCCCGTCCGGGCACCGATCGTGCGCTGGCTGCGGCTGCTCGCGGACGATCCCCGCCCCCAGGTGTGGATGCGCGCCGCGGTGGCCGCCGGGGAGCTGTGCGCACGGGACTTCGACCACGGATACGCGGAGCTGATCCGGCCGCTCGCCGAGGCGGCCACGCCCCGCCGCAGGATCTTCGCGGCCACCACGCTGGACCAGGCGGCCGGTCACGCGTCGCACCGCAAGGCGGTGCGCAAGCTGGTCGACGACTGGAGCAGGTACGGGACGAAGTCGCTGCGCTGGACCGCGGCGATGGCGCTGGGTTACGGGAACGCCGCGGACACGACGGAAGACGCCCTGGACGCCCTGGCCCGGATCGGGGTCCGCGACGACGGGGAGCAGTTGGCGGTCGCCTCGTTCAACGCCGTACGGCTGCTGGCGCTCCCCGACGGTGCCAAGGTGCTGCGGCGGATGGCCGACTGGACCCACCACAAGCGCGAGGCGTACCAGGATCTCGGTCTGGTCACCTCCGTGCGGCTCGCCCTGACCTCGGTGGACGAGGTGCTGTCCGACGAGCCCGACTCCCCGTTGGCCGACCGCGCCGACTGGCCGCTGCCGCTCGCCCTCGCCGTCACCCGTCCCGAACTCGTGCTCCCCATGGCCGACTTGATGTGGACCGCGCTGAACACGGCGCGCTCGAAGGACGTGGCCCTGGACGCGCTGGAGTCCCTGCTGCGTTCGGCGGTGCGCAGGGACGGCGCCGAAGGGACCCGGCCGGGGCTGGCTGCGCTGCTGCCCGCGCTGGCGACCGAGCAGAACGACCGACGGCGGCTGGACTGGCTGCTGCGCCGAATGATGAACGATCCGGAGAATCCGCTCCCCGACGCGCAGGCGCGCTCCCTGTGGTGGCTCGCCGTCCCGCCGAAGGAGAGGACGGGCGAGGAGGACAGCCATGGCTGAGGACCAGGACGCGAGGGCGAAGGCGAGGGAGCGGCTGAGGGCGCGGAAGGCGGCCGCGGGGCCCGCGGGTCCCTTCCTGCGGGAGTACGCGCCGACGGGCGGGTTCCCGCAGGTGAGCGCCCAGAAGGCCTCGGTGCTGTTCTACCGCAACGGCGGCTACAGCGTGGTCACCGTCTCCGGTGTCCGGCACGTCGACAAACGGGCGCTGGCCCGGCCGTACACCGTCTGCGAGATCGCGCTCGGCACCTATGTGACGACGCTTCAGATGGAGCTGCCTGCCGCCGGCGGCACCACCTTCTTCAAGGCCGAGGTGGACATCCACTGGACGGTGACCGATCCCCATCTGGCCGCCACCGAGGTCGTCACCGACGTCGCCCAGCGGCTCACCGCCCCGGTGCTGGAGCGACTGCGCGAGGTGTCCTCGGCCTACCGGGTGACCCAGGCCGAACAGGCCGACCGCGCCATCACCCTGGAGTGCGCCGGCGGGCGCTGGGCCGAGCTGGGCACCGAACTCGGCCTGCGGGTGCGGCTGTACGTCCGCCTGCGGGTGGACGACCGGACGATCGAGCACATGGACGGCATCCGGGACGCGCACGCCTCGGCCGAGGTGACCCGGGTGCATCAGGCCGCGTTCCGCAAGATGCTGCAGGGCGGCGAGCTGGAACAGCTCAGCTACATGCTGGCGGCCGAGCCCGAGGCGGCCAAGGACTTCCTGGAGAAGATCCGCCAGGAGGGGCGGCAGGACGAGAAGGAACGTGTCGACCGGCTCTTCGCCATGGTCGCCAGCGGCCAGATCCAGTCCAACGACATGGAGACACAGGCCCTGAACCTCCTCAACCAGGGCCGCCACCCGCTCCAGGGGCCCATCGGCTCGCTGCCCGCCCGCCGCGAGACCCCGCAGCTGGCTCCGGCCGCCGACGAGCCGTTCACCCCGGACTGGGTGGCGGACGAACCGCCCTCCCGGGCGGACCGGGGGCCACGCGCGAGAGAGCCCTACCCAGGTGACCCCCAGGACACCGAACCCGAACCGCCGCGCCGCCGCGCGCGCTCCCGGGACGACGGATGGTCCTGGGCGGAGGAGGACCGGTGACCGGCGACGGCCCGGCGCGCACCTCCCCCGACCCGGTCGGGCCCGTGCCGGACGGGGGTCCGCACGGGTCCGACCGGGGCGAGCGCATCGCCGAACGACTGCTGAGCACGGTCAGGGAGGACCTCGGCCGCGCCGACGCGAAGGCGGCCGTACTGCTCTCCGGAACGCTGGCGCTGCCCGCGTTCCTGATCGGGCGGCACGGCCCGCCCGACTGGCGCGGGCTCGCCGACGTGACGCTGATCCTCGCGAGCGTGCTCTGGGTGGTCGCGGTGACCTCGCTGGTCGGGGCGCTCATGCCGCGCACCCGAACGGTCCGCGGCCGGGACGGGGTGACGTACTTCGGCGACCTGCTGGCCCCCCGCGACCTCGCGGGGCTGTCCGCCGACGTCACCGACGCCGGACGCGATCCCGCCGGATGGCTGCTCGTCCAGGCCGTGGACGTCAGCTCGATCCTGTCCGCCAAGTACCGCGCCATCCGCTGGGGAGTGGGCTCGCTCGCCCCTTCGACGGCGCTGGCCCTGGCCTGGAGCCTGACCGCCCGCTGACACGCGGCACAGCACGTAGACGACACAGAGACGAACCAAGGAACCAGGGGGACGGCCGTGGAAAGCATCACGGGAAGACGGCAGACAGGAAGGGGCCGGGTGCGCCGCGCCGCGGTCGGCGCGCTCGGCGGCATGGCGGTGCTCGTGTCCCTGCTGGCACCCGCCGGTCATGATCCGGTGCCGGCGGCGGATTCCGAACCCGCCTTCCCGGCGGTCAACTACTCCATCGCCGTGGACGAGTCCGCCAGCCTCGCGCCCGAGGACATGAAGGCCGAGAAGGCCGCCGCCGCACGCATCGCGCTCGGCGACGTCTCCTCGTCCTCCCACGCCACCGTCTTCGGGTTCGCCGCCGCCGAGTCCGGCGCACAGCGCGCGGTGGACCCGGTCTGCCCGCGCACCACGCTGGACGCGGCGGGCCGCGAGACGATCGGCACCTGTGTCGGCAAGCTGCGCAGCCGCACGAAGAACGAGGGCACCGGCACCGACTTCCCGAGCGCGATACGCCAGGGAGTCCACGACCTCACCACCGGCACCGATGCTTCGGGGCCCCGCGTGCTGTTCCTGCTCACCGACGGAAAGCTGGACGTCCAGGACAGCCCCAAGTACGGCGACCCCGCGCACCGCAAGGACGAGGGCGAACGGCAGCTGACGCAGGAGCTCGAGAACGCCGCCGCCCAGCACGTACAGATCTGGCCGCTCGGCTTCGGACCCGACCCGGACAAGGCGCAGCTCGACCGGATCGCCGCCGGCGGATACCAGAAGGGCTGCGTCGAACTGCCCTCCGCCCGCCCGAGCGCGGGCAAGGTCTCCGGGGCCAAGGACGTCGGCCCCATGCTGGAGAAGATCTTCGCCGCCGCCCACTGCCTGCGCCACGAACAGGGCCCCAGCAAGCGGCCGCCCGCCACCCTGGAGATCGGCATCTCCCCGCTGGCGACCGTGGGCAGCATCGTCGTCGACAAGGGCGACCCCCAGGTGAAGATCACCTACCTCGACCCCAACGGCCACCAGGTCCCCACCACGGGGACGTACCGCAAGTCGAGTTTCGAGCTGGCGGGCGGCAGCGGCACGGTCGAGGCGCTGAAGATCGTCGACCCGGTGCCCGGCACCTGGCGCGTGAAGGCCGAGGCCCCGGAGGGCCACCGCTCCGTGCCCGTCGCCGTCAGCGTGCTGTGGCAGGGCGAGTTGCGCGGCGCCATCACCATGGACCCGCCGTCCCCGCAGGCCGGCGAGAAGGTCACGGTGACCATGCGCCTGCAGACCCGCGAGGGCTACGAGATCAAGGACGCGCGCGACTACGAGGGGCTGCGCGTCCGCAGTGAACTGACCGGCGACGGGTTCGACCCGCTGGCGCTGCGCCTCACCGACGACGGCCAGGGGGCCGACTCCAAGGCGAGCGACGGCTCCTTCACCGGTTCCGTCGAGATCCCCAAGAGCGCCGACGGGGCACTGAAGGTGAGCGGCACGCTGACGGCCTCGGGGCTGAGCGCCGACACCCGCAGCGAGGGCGGCCAGATCGCGCCCGGCGCACTCCCCGTCACCACCGCGCTCGAACTGCCCACCGCGAACACCCACCCCGGCTCCACCGTCACCGGCACGCTGGCCGTCCACAACACCAGCGACACCGCACACACCCTGCGGCTGTCCGTCGCCGACCTCAAGTCCGGGCTGCTCACGGTCACCCCGGCCGAGATCCAGGTGAAGCCCGGCGAGTCCGGCACCAGGAAGGTCACGGTCGAGGTCGCCCCCCGCGACGTCTTCGGCGACCGCCTCGGCGACGGCGGACTGCGACTCGGCGGCACCGTCACGGTCGTCGACACCACCGACCACGACCGGACGCTGGTGCGCGCCCCGCTCTCGGTGCGGGTGACACCCGAGCCGGGCATCTGGGCGAAGTACTGGTGGGCGTTCGTGTCCGCCGCCGCACTGATCGCGCTGGTCACCGCGGCGGTCCTCGCCTGGCTGCGCCAGCGCCGCACTCGCAGGGACCCGTTCGGCCTGGTGCTGCGGCTGGTCTCGGCGGAGGGCGACGTCCTCGGCGAGCACCTCGCCGGACACGGACACAAGCAGTGGTACGAGTTCGCCGTCGCCGAACCCCACCGCAGCCCGCGCATCGAGCGGCGCGCCCACGGCCCGTACGCCGTCCAGCGCAGCCCCGAGGGCGGAGCGGTCCTGCGCAAGCGCGGCGGCGGCCGGACCCCGCTGCCCGCCCGCGGCCAGGTCCAGCTGACCGACACGCTGAGCCTGGCCCTGGGCGAGGACACCCGCGCCTCGAAGGTCCGCCGACCGCGGCCCTCCGCGCGGACGACCGCGGGCTCCACCACCTCCGCGACCGGTACCGGCGAGAGCGGGAGCTCGTACGGGTCGTACCTGTGACGCCAGGGGGCGGGCCCCAGGCGCCACCGGGCCGCCCCCACGCACCGCAGCGCGGCCGTGCCGCGCGCACTCCACGGACGTACCGAGCACGAACCGGCCGTCGCGACGGCCGTAAGCGGGGAGGAAACCCATGAAGATCTTCCAGCCGATGCTCTTCGTCGGCCTGGGCGGCACCGGTGGCCTGGTCGGCGCCGAACTCGAACGCAAACTGCGCGCCGAGCTGTGCGGGCCGGACGGCGTCGCGCTCAGCCACCTCAGCGGACACGCCCCCTACCAGCTGCCCGACTGCCTCCAGTTCGTCTACGCGGACTACAGCGAGTCCGACCTCCAGCGCCTGCCCCAGTTCAACGTGGACCCCTCGCTGCGGGCCGCGTACGCCCGTACCTCCCGGGCCACCCACAACCTGCTGCCGAACTTCGACGCGTCACCCGAACTGACCAAGATGCTCCGGGCGAGCCTGCGCGACGAGGTCGCCGACTGGTTGCCGCCGCGCATCGACGAACCGAAGGTCACCCCACTGCACAACGGGGCGGGCCAACTGCCCACCGTCGGACGCGCCGCCCTCTTCGCCACGCTCCGGCACAGCCTCGCCCCGGTCCTCGAACCGCTGCTCCAGGCGATCGACGCGATCGCCAAGTCGGCCGGTGAACTGGCCGAGCTCGGCGGCGGCAAGGTCAACGGCTGCGACGTGTTCATCGCCTTCTCGGTGGCCGGCGGCACCGGCGCCGGGATCTTCCTGGACTATCTGCACCTGATCAACCACGCCTTCCAGCTGCGCCGCTTCGACGGCGTGAAGATCTACCCGCTGGTCGTGATGCCGTCCTCGTTCTCCTCGGCGGGCGGCGGCGGACGGGAGGCGGAGCTCAACGCGGCCCGCGCGCTGGTCGACCTGTTCCGGCTGGTCGACGCGCAGAACGCGCCGAGCGAGGGGACGGAGATCGGCGACCTCGACCTGGACCTCGACTCCGGGCTCGGCATCCGCTACCCCGGCACGACACCGATCCGCCTGCGCACCGGCATCCTGCCCACGGCCTTCCTGTTCAGCCCGACCGCCGGCATCCGCCAGGACGACCTGCGCCGCTCCATCGTCTCCCTGGTGATGTCGCTGATCGGCACCGAACTGGGCGACAGCCGCCCCCGGGGTCGGGCGACGGCGACCGACGACGACTTCCAGACCTTCGCCGCGAGCTTCATCAACCGCGGTGTGCACCGCAGTGCAGTGTCCCCCACCGGCATCGGCCGGCAGGGCGTCTCCACCAGCCTGGTGGCCTCCATGACCGCCCCCATGGACCAACTGGCCGACCTGGTGGCGGGCCGGCTGTTGCGGGAGGCGGTCACCGACCTCGTGGAGCGGCCCCGTACCGCGCTGCGCGACAACGCGGTGCCGCTGATCCGGCAGCTGTTCGCCGACTCCCACCTCGAAGAGCTGTGGGAACGCAAGCAGTTGGACCTCCCGGAGCCCGATCCGCTGCCACGCGGTGGCAAGGCCATCGAGCAGGCGCTCGGTGAACGCCTCACGGACATGCAGCGGCTGCTGTCCGACCTCCAGTCCTTCGCGGACCGGCAGGCCGCCTCGATGGCCGACCGTTTCGCCCCGCGCCCCGCCATCGACAAACTCCTCCAGAGCGTGGACCCCTTCCTCGCCGAACGCATCGTCAGAGGCGTCCCGGGCAGCGACGAACCGATCGCCCGGCTCGGCTTCCTCGGCATGCTCGACAGCCGCTCCCGCGCCCCCCAGCGCCCGCCGGGCGTGACCGACCAGCCGCCCAAGACCCCCAGGATCAAGGGCCGGCTGGCCGGTATGTCACCGGCCCGCTGGGGCGACGACGACGTGCAGGCGGCGCTCCAGGAGCAGGACCTCTGGTACCAGTGGCGCAGCCGGACCGTGTGGCACGAGGCCTGGCGGGAACAGCAGCAGCAGTGGCAGCCCCCGGCGGCCACCGCCGGGGCCGACCTCGGACGCCTGGTCAACGCCTTCCGCAAACACTCCGACCAGGAGCGCAAGGTCTCCGCGCAGAAGGGCCTCGAACTGTACGAGGACCGCACCGGGATCTCGTATCTGCTGCCGCCGCAGCGCACCCTCAACCACTTCTACGAGGACGTCGTCACCCGGCTGATCCGCCGGGAGGGAATGCGCGAGAACGACGACGAGGCCGCGCTCCTGCTCAGGATGATCGACGGGGACACCTGGCGCGAGGTCCACACCCTCAGCCGCCGCAATCCGGACAACGCGGTCGCGGTCGTCAAGGCACAGCTGGAGGGCCGCATCACCCGGCTGTTCGCGGAGAGCGGCGAACACCTGGAGGAACGCCCGCTGCTGCCGGCCATGGGCACCCTGCTGGCCGCCGCGGCGGGTGACGCGGACGCCGCCGACCAGGTCAGCAAGGAGGCGCTCGACCTGTTCGGCCGCAAGCTGACCGGGCTGCTGCCGGTGGGCTTCACCCCGGAGGGCACCGGGCCGCTGCGGGTCCTCGTCACCCACCCGCGCGTGCAGGCCGTGGAGGAGGTGCAGGAGTACCTCGGCAAGGCGCTGCGGCTGCCGTCCGACGCCAAGAACTCGGTGGAGTACCGGGGAGTGGAGAGCGACTCCGTCACCGTGGTCCTCTTCCGCAGCGAGATGAGCCTCACCCAGGTGCCCGAAGCCCGCAAGGTGCTGCGCCAGTGGGCCAGGGCGAAGGACTCCGAGCAGGCCCAGGACGTACTGCGCTGGCGGCAGCGGCTCGGCTACCGGGACAGCTGGATGGTCAGCAGTGAGGAGGACCGCCGCGTCATCCTGCACCGGCTGCTGTGCTGCATGTGGAACGGCCAGGTCGACGTGGTGGACGGCGACCCGGCGTCGCCGGAGCGGCTGAGGCTGCGGCTGTTCCCCGAGAAGGGCGCCCATGTACCCGGCGTCCGGTTGCGGTTGGGGGACTTCCCCGGCGGGGTGTCGAGCTGGGCGGAGCTGCTGCGGTCGTACGAACGCTGGACCGTTCTCGACGACGAACGGACCGTGGAGGACTACTGCCGCGAACTGATGGGGACTCAGCCACTGGGTCTGGCCAGAAGCGCGAGCGAACCGCATCCGCTCTTCGTCGAACTCGTCGAGAAGACCGCCCCGCGTCAGCTGGAACTGCTGGCCGACCGCCGGCAGCGCGGCGGCGAGCGGGTCGAGGGATGGGTGCGCCCGCTGTGGGAGTTCTGGGCGAAGACACTGCCGGCCGCACTGGACACCGAGTTCGGGGACCAGCGCGCCGTCCAGCCCACCCTGCGCACGCTGCTGGAGCACGTACGCGGCGGAACTCCCGCGCCGCGCGTCGGCAAGGAGTTCCCCGAACCCCGGCGCGCCGTGCCCGATGAAGACGACTGGGGCACCGCACCGCGCGCCTCCTTCGACAAGTACCCGAGCGGCACCGAGGACCGTCCGCGCCGCGCGTCCGTGGACGACTACGACGACGGGTACGACGCCGATCGCGCCGATCGCGCCGATCGCGCCGATCGCGCCGAACGCGGTGATCGGGGCGATCGGGGTGACCGCGCCGACCCGGCCGATCGCGGTGACCGGGGCGACCGTGTCAACGGGCGCTCCGGCGGCGCCGACCGGCCCTCGGTGCCCTGGGACGAGCCCGGTGACCCCGGCCCGTACGGCGACGAAGGCGAGCGCGAGCGCTCCCGCCGCAACCCCTGGGACGGTGACCCGGAGTGAAGACGTCCGAAGACCTCGGCACCGTCATCCAGCTGGACCTGCGCAGCGGCGCGGCGGAACTCGACACCGCCAAGGCCCTACGGGCCAGTGTCGCCCGGCAGTTGGGCCGGGCCGGGCTGCCCGAACCCGACGACCCGCTGTTCCTGGTGGTCGACACCCCGGCCGGGCTGACCGACCACCGACGGCAGTACGAACTGCTCACCGCCTACCGGGCCGTGGGCGAGGTCAGGATCCTGGTCCTGCTGGTGGGCAGCGCACCCGGTTCGTACGCGGGTGAGGACGAGGCCTTCCAGCCCGACCGGCGCCTGGTGCGGCCCGCGGTGCTGCGGGCCTCGGGCACCGCCCTGCTGTGGGCGGGCGATCTGCGCTCCGCGCGCACGGCGCTGGAACAGCCCGAACCCGACGCCCCGGAGGCGCTCGCCGTCCTGGTGGACGTGCTGTCGGTCCCGGACGTCTATCTGAAGGTCCTCGACGGCCTCGGGGCGCTGCCCGACGCCGTCGCCGCGCCCGGTGTGCGGCTGCTGGAGCAGGACCTGCCGCTGGAGGTGCGCGACCGGGCCTGGCGCGACGCGCTCCTCAGGTTCGCGGGTGAGGACAGCGAACTCGCCCCCGACCTGCTGGTGACCGCCTCCTCCGGCGCCGATCTGCCGGAGCCGCTGCGGAGTCTGGTGGCGGGCCGGGGCGGCCGCGACCAACGGCACCGGGAGCCGGGCGGCGTGGCGGACAGCACGTACGCCGCCTGCGCGCAGGCCCTCGACTACGCCGAGGACGCGCTCGCCGGACTGCGGTCCCTGCCCGGGCTGTTGTGGGCCTCCCGCAGGCAGGCGTTCGAGGCGGACCTCGACCAGGCGCACCAGGCGCTCGACGAGTACCGGGACCTCGTCGGCACGGCTCTGCGCGGCGGCGGCTCCGGTACGGCGCCGTCCGCCGCCGAGACGGCGGCCCGGCTCGGGGCCCTCGGTCTGCGGGTGCCCTCGGCCGAGGGCATGGGGGAGCGGATCGGCGAGGGACTGCGGGAGTTCGCCGGAAAGCTGCTGGGACAGGGGCTCGCCCTGCGGTCCGTGGCCCAGCGCTTCACCGGGCTGGCCGGGCGGGTGGAGCCCGTACCGGGTTCGGCACTGGTGCGCAAACTCGCCGACCACTCCACCGAAGCGGTGTCCCGGCGGCCCGCCGTGGGGAACGGCCCCGTGGCCACGGGGCGCGGCGCACTGCCCGCGGCGGCCGCGGCGGGGCTCCTCGGCGCCCTGTGGCGGGGGCCCCTGACGGCGCTGGCGATCGCCGTCCCGCTGGTGTTCGTCGCGGTGGCGCTGCTCGGCGCGTCCAGGCTGCGGGGCGCGGGACGCCCCGGCCGCTGGGGCTGGGGACCCCGGGCCGCGGCACTCGGCGGCGCCGCGGCCGGTGTGGCGGTGGCGTACGCGGTCGAGCTTCCGCTCTGGCTGAGCGCCGTCGGTCTGCTGGCGGGCCTCGGTGTCGCGGTGGAGACGGCACGCCGGCTGTGGCGCGCAGCGATCGACTCCTGGGCGGCCTTCCACGCCACCACCGCGCTGCGCAAGGCCCTGGACGGGCTCGACGCGCTGCTGGCCGAGGCGGTCCGTGAACACTGGGCCGTCGAGGAGCGCCTGCACTGCGCCGACGCCGCCCGGTCCGTCGCCGGCATGCTGCGGGCGACGGCCGCCGCCGCGGCCGCCGAGGCGGTGCCCGAGCCCGAGCGGCCCACGGTCACCGGCGCGTCCGCCTCCGAGCCGCTCGACGCGGACGACTGGCTGACCAGCGCCTCGGTCCTGGAGACGGACGCGTTCGCGGTGTCCGACGACGGGGACAGCGACTGGGCGAGCGCGTACGCCTGGCAGGACGGGGCTTCCTGGAGCGAGCCCGGCGAGCCCGGCGCGCGGGGCGAGTTCGCGGAGTCCGCCGGGCCCGCCGACCCGTGGGCGGACCGCACCGCGGGGGTTCCGCGCTGGCTGGACCGCGAGAGCGGGGAGGGCGGACCGGAGCTCGTCGCCGCCCTGGCCGGTGATCTGACGGACGCCGCCATGGTGGCGATGGGGCCCTACTGGGGTGCCGTCGAGCGCGGCCAGGCCGGCGCCCTCGCCGTCCGGCGCACCGAGGAACGGGTCCGCGACCTGCTCTCGACGGCCCGCCGCCACCTCCAGCACAACGGCGTACTGGCCCCGCCCCCGTTCGCCGCCGATCACCGCACCCGGGCCGGCTCGGCGAACCTGCTGGGCACCGACCCGCGCCGGGTGGCCGACCTGGTCGGCACGGAGGCGGACCGGCAGGCCGTGGTCCAACTCTCCTCACCCGAACAGGGAACGCTGCTCAGCCGGGACCCGGCGGCCGCGGTGTGGATCAGGTTCGCGCCGGAGGCCGTGCGCGACGAGGTCGAGAAGACCTGGCGGACCACCGGCTGCGTACCGCCGGAGCAGACGCTGTGGACCTCCACGGGACGCTACGCCGGCCTGGTCCGGCTCACCCCGCTGCGGATGGGCGTGGTGGACACCGTCCGCTCCCGCCAGAACTCCCCGGCCGACGGGCTCGACCCCTACGACCGCGAGGACGCGGACGACCACGAGGACGGCGACAGCTGGTGACCCGCACCCCGCATCCCGGCCCGGCGCACCCGTACGACCGAGAGGACGGCAACCGCTGGTGACCAGCACCTCGCACCCCCACCTGACGGAGCCGGACGGTCCGCGCTGGAAGACGCTCGCGTTCACCGTCCCCTCGGGCCGGCGCCGGGTCGCCCCCGTCCGCTTCGGCCCCGAGTCCCGCCGCGATCCGCTGCTGCCCCAGCTGATCCGCAACGGACTGCTCGACGACGAGGGGCAGCAGTGCGTCCAGGTCCGCCTGAACGCCACCGACGCGGCGAACCCGGCCGCGCGCGCCCTGCTCGACGCGGAGGCGGGCACCGCCCTGCAACTGCACCGAGCGCTCGACGACACGGAGTACACGGCGCTCTTCCCGAGGATCGTCGGCTACGAACTGGACGCGGCCGAGCCGTTCCTGCTGTACGCCGCGCCGCGCGGCACCGCCATCGCGCGTACCCATGTGATGTCCGCGACCGACCAACGGGTCCTCACCCGCGACCTGATGCTCGCTCTGTGCCTGCTCGACAGCCAGGAGCTGGTCCTGCGGGGCATCTCGCCCGCCACCGTGCTCTGGGACGGCGCCTCGGTCCAGCTCTGGGGACTGGAGGGGGCGGCCCGTACCGGACGGCCGAGGAGCCGGTGGGGCCGGGCGCCCTACTGCTCGCCCGAACAGCGCAGGGGTGAGGGGCTCGTCGACTCCCGGGACGCGGTGTGGAGCGCCGCCCAGGTGCTCTACCAGCTGGTGACGGGCAGGCCCGGCCCCGGTGACCGGGCACCCACCGACCTCGGCGAACACCGGGTGCTCGCCGAGACGTTGCGGGGCGCCTTCGCCCCGCTGGCCGCCGACCGGCCGACCCCCGCGGAACTGCTCGACCTGCTGGCACCGGGGGCCGCCCGGCGTGTCACGCTCACCGTGCCCGCCGACGAGACCCGCGCGCACCGGGAGGCGTTCGAGCAGGCGCTGCGCCTCAAGCAGCAGGCGCCCGTCACCCACCAGGAGTCCAGGACACCGGCCGGGCGCAGCAGCGACGGCCAGGTGCTGTGCCCGTACTGCCTGGAGCACATCCAGCTCGACCTCGCCTCGCTCTTCGTCACCGACAGCAGGATGCAGTACAAGCCGCTGGACGTCTCGACGATCGGCAACGCCCTGCGCCGCCAGGACGTCATGC
This sequence comes from Streptomyces sp. NPDC007896, assembly GCF_042959425.1. Lineage (NCBI taxonomy): Bacteria > Bacillati > Actinomycetota > Actinomycetes > Kitasatosporales > Streptomycetaceae > Streptomyces > Streptomyces sp. NPDC007896. The sequence goes on from NZ_JBIBKX010000012.1 coordinate 83,823, forward strand.
GCGGCGCCGTCCAGAAGTGCACCGCGGACCGGGACTTCCCCGAGCACTTCATCCCGGTGCCCTACCTCACCTACGGCCGCCCGCTGACCGTCGCGATGGTCGGTCAGTCGTCCACCGGCAAGAGCCATCTGCTGACCCAGATGATCGCGGAGATCACCGACGGCGGCCTGGAGCCGTTCGGCCTGAAGTGGCAGTCCGTCAACCCGGAGCAGCACGCCCGGTTCGTACGGGAACGGGTGCAGCCGCTGCGCAACGGCAAGGTCCTCGACCACACCGGCGCCCTCGGCCTGGACGGCTTCGCCCGCTTCGTGGAGTCCCTCCTCATCACCGACGCCCACGGGCAGGTACGGCCGGTCGCCTTCTTCGACCTCGGCGGCGAGGACCTCGTACGGACCGACGCCGCGCTGCGCTTCCTGCTCGGGATCGACGCCCTGATCTTCGTCGTCGACCCGGCGCTGGCCCTTCCGCTGCCGCATCTGGACCACGCCAGGGAACGCTGGGGTGTCGAGGTGAACCGGGACGGCGACCTCGCCTTCGGCACCGTCCTCGACCGGCTGCCGAAGAACGGACCGTATCTGGACGTGGCCGCCGCGATGGTGCTCGGCAAGGCGGACCTCCTGCGGTTCCAGCCGCCCGTGGACCGGTGGCTCGGCCAGGCACCGGCCACCTCCCTGGACCCCGAACGGATGCGTGAGGAGAGCCGGGACGTGTACGGGCTGCTGCGACAGCACGCCGGGCCGGCCTGGCTGCGTCCCTTCGACGCGATCCGCCGCTGCACCCTGCATGTCGCGTCGGCCACCGGCGGCCAGGAGGACCAGGGCCGTTATCCGGCGGGGGCGGGGCCCCGGCGGGTGCTGGAGCCGCTGCTCGCACTGCTGGCGCTGCAGGGGATGGTCGAAGTGCCGGGCGGCGCCGAGGCGTTCGCCGTGGGAGAGGCGCCCGCGTTCGAGGCGGTGCCGTCGGGGAGGGCCGGACGAACCGGGGGAGCGGTGGGAACTGTGAGGGAGACGAAGTGAGTGACTTCGGGGATCGGAGGAGTCCGGCCGCCCACGGGGAACAGGCCGGCGCGCACGGGCCGGGCGAGGGCGGCACCGGAGGCTCGGTGCACCAGGTCGTCTTCCGGTGGGACGGCAACCAGGGCCGCCAGGGCACCGGCATGAAGGCCGTCGCCCATTCCTGCTCGGCCGGGCGCGCCGAGGAACTGGGGCGGGAACTGGGCCCGCTGCTGTGGGTGTCCGGTACGGCCGCCTCGCGGCAGAGCGTCGTACGCACCCTGTCCCGCGACGGCGACGTCATGCTCGTCCAGCGCTGGCCCACCACGGACCGTGGCGGCCGGCCCAGCACGATCAGCCATGTCCTGATCGGTGACCCCGCAACCCTGAAGACCCGCCAGTGCCTCGGCCTCTCCTACGGCGGCTGGGGCAGCCGGGAGTCCGCCGAGAAGGCCTCCGGACGCCAGCGCGTGATCGAGTGCGCGCAGCTCGACGCGCTGGCACGCAAGCGGCTCCCGGCCATGCTGGAGCTGCTGCCGGCGGTCAAGCGCGCGCTGATCCTGGTCGCCGCGGAGTGGCTGCGCGATCCGGCGCAGCGGGTGTCGCTGCTCGCGGAGGACAAGGGGCAGCCCGGCTGGCCGGACCAGGACGCCGTGCCGGTGGCGTATCTGGGGCTGTTCCTGCTCTTCGGCCCCTGGCTGGGGCAGGAGTGGACGTTCGCCACCCACGACACGGTGGACACCCATCAGCTGCGTCTGACATGCGTCCCGCGCTGGGAGCCGGACGCGGGCGGGGCCGGTCCGCTGGCCCGGGTCATGGGCCGTCGGGTCACGCCCCAGTTCGAGCACAAGGCGGCGGCCCGACTGGTGGACCACCTCCTCGACCACCTTCTCGCGCACCCCGAGGCCGCCCCCGGGGTGCCCCAGCTGGTCGAGGAGCTGGCCGGCGGCGCGGAGCTGGAGTGGACGCGGCGGCGCGTCCTGCTGAACGAGATCCTCAGCACCGACCGCCGAACCGGCACGCGTACCGACGCGCCCGCGCCCCGCTCTGCGGAACCGGGCCCGGTCGGGGAGGGGGACGAGGACCAGGAGCGGGCCGGGACGACGTCCGCGACGCGGCCGCCGAAGCCGTACGCGTACCCCGACCCGTACCTCGACCCGCACGCGGATGCGTACTCGGACCCGTATCCGGACACGTATGGAGACCCGCATTCGAACGCGTATGCGGACCCGGCGCCCGCGGATTCTCCCGCCGCGGATTCTTCCCCCACGGCCCCTGCACGCCCCCCGCGGACGCCGGTCCAGACGCCGGTCCAGACACCGGTCCAGACTCCCGCCCACGAGGCGTACGGGCTCCACGAGGACCTCCGTGACCATCGGCGCGGGAACCACATGCAACGCCGTCTCCTGGCGGCGCGTCTGCGCACCCTGCCCGACGAATTGCTCCTGGGCGAGCTGCGCTCCGCCGATCTGCCGGCGGAGTCCGTGGAGCTCCTGCTCGACGAGCTGGGGACCGACCATCGCGTCCAGGAGCGCCGACCGGAGACGCGGCACGACCTGTGCGCGGAGGTGCTCCACAACGGCCTGTACTTCACGCCGTACGGACAGGGACCGGAACCCGTCTCCCGGACGGCCATGGTCACCCGGGCCGCCGACCTCTTCACCTGGGCCGTCGCCCCGCTGGCCCGGGACGAACGCTATCTGCGCGATCTGCGCGAGCTGCTCCACCGCATGACCCGGGACAGCCACCCCACCGGGGGCAACTGGCTCCGCCAGAGCATCATCGCCCCGGCGAACGGCCGGGTTCCCGACCTGCCGCCCGTCCTGTGGCAGCAGATCCTGCGAGACGTGCTCAGCCGGGGCGAGCGAGTCCCCTCCGCCCCTCAGTCGCCCCACGCCGTCCCGGCGCCCACGACGGCCCCGGAACCCTCCTCCACCCCGCCGAGACCCCCCACCCTCACGTCCCGGCTCTCCGACCTGGCGAACAACCCGGGCTGTGTGATGGGAGCCGGCTTCGGCGTGATCGCCGTACTCCTCACGATCGTCCTCATCGCCCTGTGAACACGGGCCCGCCTCCCCGCCACCGGCTGTCCGGGCGATCATGCGTCCTCGGTGTGTCCGGGGCGGGGCAGGGCAGGAGTGGGGAGGGCCATCGCTCGGGTGGGCCATGGCCGCTCGGGATCACCAGTGCTAGAAAGGTCACATGGCGAATCGTTTCGCCGGTTTTCGACGCTTTTCACTCAGGCCACTGGTCAGCAGGAGCCCGCGAAGCGTAGCCGGGCAGGTGTTCGTACTTCAGGTGGCCTTGGTCGTGCTGCTCGTGGCCTGCGGTGTGTTCGCCCTCGCCCTGCAGTCGGAGCGGGACACCACCGCCGAGGCCAAGCGCCGCTCCGTAGCCACGGCGGAGACCTTCGCGCACTCTCCCGGGGTCGTCGCGGCACTGCGGACCCCCGACCCGAGCAAGATCCTCCAGCCGGCCACCGAGGCGGCCCGCAGGGCCGCCGGGGTCGACTTCATCGTGGTCATGAACACCAAGGGCATCCGCTACACCCACCCCATACCGAGCCTGATCGGAAAGCGGTTCGTGGGCACCATCGGGCCGTCGCTGGCGGGCAGGGTCTACACGGAGAGCGTCCACGGCCCGCTAGGCCACGAGGTGCAGGCCACCGTCCCCATCAAGGACACCGGGGACAAGGTGGTGGGCCTGGTGTCGGCCGGTCTGAAGGTCAAGAACGTGACCAGTGAGGTGAACCGGCAACTACCGATCATCCTGGGCGCCGGGGCCGGGGCACTCGTGGTGTCCACCGGGGTGACGGCACTGGTGGGCCGACGGCTGCGACGGCAGACCCACAGCCTGGCCCCGGACGAGATGACCCGCATGTACAGCCACCACGACACGGTGCTGCACTCCGTACGCGAAGGAGTGCTCATCGTCGCCGGCGACGGGCGGCTGCTGCTGGCGAACGACGAGGCCAGACGGCTGCTGGAGCTGCCCCCCGACGCCGAGGGGCGGCTCGTGTCGCAGCTGTCGAACCTCGAACCCGAGACGGTGGAGCTGCTCGTCTCCGGGCGCGAGGCCACCGACGAGGTGCACTTCGCCGGGGAGCGGCTGCTGGCGGTCAACCAGCGGCCCACGGGGCGCGACGGAGGCATCGGGGGAACGGTGGTGACGCTGCGCGACTCCACCGAGCTCCAGGCGGTCACCGGCAGGGCGGAGGTCGCACGGGAGCGGCTCAAGCTGCTGTACGACGCCGGACTCGGCGTCGGCACCACCCTGGACGTGCGGCGCACCGCCGACGAGCTGGCGCGGGTCGCCGTCCCCCGCTTCGCCGACTTCGTCACCGTCGACCTGGCCGACGCCGTGCTGCACGGCGAGGAGCCGGCCCCCACGGCGACGGACCTGCGACGCATCGCCGTGTGCGGCATCCGGAACGACCATCCGCTCTACGAAAGGGGCCGACTGATCGACTTCGTGCCCTCCACGCCCCAGGCGCGCGGCTACGGCAGCGGCCGCTCCGAACTGGTGACGGACCTGTCGACCGCCGTGGGCTGGCACGCGCAGGACCCTGAGCGCACCAAGGAGATCGTCGACTACGGCATCCACTCCCTCATCGCCGCCCCGATCCAGGCCGGCGGTGTCGTGCTGGGCGTGGCCAACTTCTGGCGCGCCAAGCAGCACGAGCCCTTCGACGAGGAGGAGCTGTCGCTGGCGGAGGAACTGGTGGCCCGTGCCGCGGTCAGCATCGACAACGCCCGCCGCTACACCCGCGAGCACGCGCTGGCGGTCACCCTCCAGCGCAGCCTGCTGCCGCGGGCCCTGCCCGAGCAGAGCGCCCTCGACGTCGGCTACCGCTACCTGCCCGCCCAGTCGGGCGTGAGCGGGGACTGGTTCGATGTGATCCCCCTGCCGGGCAGCCGGGTGGCACTGGCCGTCGGCGACGTGGTCGGCCACGGGCTGCACGCCGCCGCCACGATGGGGCGGCTGCGGACCGCGGTGCACAACTTCTCCACCCTCGATCTGCCCCCCGACGAGCTGCTGAGCCATCTGGACGACCTGGTCGGCCGGATCGACCAGGACGAGCGGGACACGGATGCCGCCGCGGGCGTCGTGGGCGCCACCTGCCTGTACGCGATCTACGACCCCGTGACACGCCGCTGTGTCATGGCACGTGCGGGGCACCTGGCGCCCGCGCTGGTCCACCCCGACGGAACCGTCACCTTCGTGGACGTGCCGACCGGGCCTCCCCTCGGCCTGGGCGGCCTGCCGTTCCAGACCGCCGAACTGGACATCGCGGAGGGCGCCCAGCTCGTCCTGTACACCGACGGACTCATCGAGGACCGCAGACGCGACCTGGACGTGGGCATGGAACTGCTGCGCGAAGCACTGGCGGGGCACCCCGACCGGTCGCCCGAGGAGAGCTGCCAGGCCGTGCTGGACGAGCTGCTGCCCGGGCGTCCCAAGGACGATGTCGCCCTGCTCATCGCCCGCACCCAGGGGCTGCCGCCCGACCGGATCGCCGACTGGGACGTGCCGCTCGACCCGGCCGCCGTCGCCGGGATGCGCGGCACCGTGTCCCGGAAGCTCGACGAGTGGGGGCTGTCCGAGCTCGGCTTCAGCATGGAACTCATCCTGAGCGAGCTCATCACCAACGCCATCCGCTACGGCTCCGAGCCGATCCACGTGCGGCTGATCCACGACCGTACGCTCATCTGCGAGGTGGCCGACAGCAGCAGCACCTCGCCGCATCTGCGCTATGCGGCGACCATGGACGAGGGAGGCCGGGGCCTGTTCCTGGTGTCGCAGATGGCCGAGCGCTGGGGCACCCGGTACACCCCCCAGGGCAAGGTCATCTGGGCCGAACAGGCACTGCCGCGGGTCACCGGGCAGCCCCGCCCGTGAACGCTTTCGGCAAGGATCGAGCTGGGCGCCTGTCGAGGCGCCGTAGTCGTTGCGAGCGGGGTGTGGTGGACGCCCCGCAGCCCTGTTGAGCGCGACCAACACCGGCACCACACCCTGCGCCTTCGACGGCTACTCCAGCATCGATGTGATGGGTGGTCGGCTGTGTGGCCACGTGGTCGGCAGCACTACAGGCCGCAGCAGCCAGAACCACGGTCAGGCTGATGGCGAGGACCGCCGCGGTCCGCCGTGCCATGAGAACTTCCCCCCGGTGAAGCCATCCCTGTGAAGGCCGGGTGCGCCCACCTTGACGACGTGCGGGCACGCGGCCCGGCGGCACATGGATTGGCCCGATACGGCCGTGAAGCGGCTTGAAATCGCACAACCCCCGGCGCGGTGACGGGCGTCACACGGCTCCATGTCGCGATAGGCCAGTTTCGCTGTACCGGTGTTGGTTGCGGGGATGGCCGCGAAGTCGCGGTTGCCCTAGCGTGCACGCCGGCCATCCTCATCGGGCACATCCGCCGGCAACTGCAAGCAGTCCTGCTGGAACATTCTCACGGCCGTGGACGACGTCACCGTCGACCTCGCCCGCAAGAAGCTCATCATGGCCTCCGGAGCCATGCTTCCGTCCGTGATGATCAATCTTCCCGGCGGCGGCGACAAACTCGACGCGTTCTGTCTGGGCTTCAGCGACCGCATGCTCGCCCTCACCGGCCTGGAGAACACCATGGCCGCCACCTACAAGAGCAACCTGCAGAAGTACCTCAAGGACGCCGGCCGGCGGGCAGCCGCTCGAGTCGGCCACTGAACCATGGACGTCATCGCGAACTTCCTCTTCCTCGCCGTACCCGCGCTGCTCGTGCTGGGACTGTGGAGCAGGCCCCTGTTCACCGGCCGGTGGAAGACACCCGGCTGGTTCGTCGTGACAGCCGCGCTCTGCTTCGTCACCACCGTCGTCACGTGGATCATCGGCGGCCTCTCGGGTTCCTCCCTGGACGCGGAAGAGTCCTGCCACGCGGCCGGCGCCACCTACGACCGCTCCTACCGCTCCACGCACTGGCAAGAGCCTTCGCGATGGTTCCCCCTGCACGACAAGTGCAACGCCACCTACGACCTGGTCCCGGCCTGGGTCAACCCGGCCCTGGTGATCCTGCCCCTGCTGGCCGCCATCTGCCTGGGCCTGGCCGTACGACTGGCCGTCGTCAACCAACGCGTCAAGAAGGGCACAGCGTGAACGAGCTGACCAGGCGCCACTTCGTCGGTGCCACCGCCGGGTTCGCCGGAGCCGTCACCATCGGATCACTGGGGGCGTCCCCGGCCTCGGCCGCCGCACGGGAGACGGCCTGGACGGGGCACCGCTCCGCCAACGGCTGGGAAGTCCTGCCCGAAGCGAGGAACTTCCCGATCGAAGGCAGCGACCAGTCCGTCCACCTCGCCGAAGGTGACGCCGCGACGATTCTGCTGTACGTCGCGCGACGCTTCCACTACGAGATCGACCAGCTCCGCGAGGGTGACGTCAGAGGTCATCGGACCTCCCGCCGCATCCGCGAGCGTCACGAGTCGAACTACCTGTCCGGCACGGCCGTAGAAATCAGACCCCAGGCCTACCCGCTTGGTGTCAAGGGCGGCTTATACCCCCCGGAGATGATCGTCATCCGCGACATCCTCGCCGAGCTGGATGGGGTCCTGGCGTGGGGCGGCGACTTCAAGACGCCCAAGGAGTCCCACTTCGAGATCGCGTACAAGCCCGGCCACCCCAAGGTGAAGGGCGCCGCCCGGAAGATCGAGGGCTGGAACACCGGCCCCGGCAACGAAGGCGCGGGCGCCACCGACGCCTTCGACCCCGGGCGACAGTCACGCGCGACGTCGTTCGCGTTCCGTAGCGCCGCCACCCGCGCCGCCTAGATCCTTCCGGGCGATCATGATCGGACCCGCGGCGCGGACCGCAGCGGTCGCTTCAGGTATGAGTTCGGTATGAGCCCGATGTGGCGACGGCGATGGCGGTGAGTGCGCTGCCAGGGCGGGGTCGGCGTGTTCGCACGGGTCTCGCGTCGGCCGTGGCTCTGCCGGCCACTCTTACCGAAGGTGAACGGCGTGTTGGTGGCGGTGACCGCGGCGGGCGTATGCTGTGCGCTGTTTGTTTGAGGCACCTCGTTCGGTGAGGCGTCTTCACGGACACAGGCCACTGACCCGACGACGTCGAGAGACGCCCAGGTTCAGGACACCTCTCCCCGACCTAAGGGGTGAGGCCAAGTGGCTTCCCGCCCGCAGGCGGGATCACGCCGTGGAGTGCCAAAGCTCTGACGAGTTGGGGTGAACCAGGAGCATCGCGTCCTGGTCCGCTCCTTGCCGAGTCGTCGCGACACCTCTGCGGTGTCCCCGGCCGGAAGGAGGCGAGAGATGGACAGTAGTCCGGGCCATAGTCGGCCCCATCCCACGTTGTCCTCGTCGTTCTCGCCGTCCTGCCGCGGCACGAGGCAGCCGATCACTCCCTGACCACCGTCCGGCACCGTCGCCGGACGCCGACGCACACCTACCCGTCCTAGCGGTCGGCCTGTGCAGATCTCCTGGTCAGGGCACTTGGTGCTGCCTGGTGCCGCCCGGTGCCCCGTCGTCTTGTCGGGGCAAGGGGGTGTTCACCTTGACCACCAACACTCTGCTCATGTCCACCACCGCCCGCCTGCGCGGCCGCCGCGTCCAGCTGGAACGGCGTGCCACTGCGTCCAAGGCGGTGCGCGCGTCCCTGGTCTCGCTCGCAGGTCTGATCGGCGGGCCGGTCACCAACCAGGCCGGGGAGGAAGTCGGCCGGGTCGTCGACGTCGTCGCCCGGCTCTACGGCGCCGACCCCTACCCGCCGGTGACCGGCCTGGTCATCCGAGTCGGCCGCCGCCACGCTTTCCTGGCCGCCGACACCATGGAGAAGGTCCACGCCGGGCGGGTCGCCCTGCGCAGCGCCCGTCTGGACCTGCGCGAGTACGAGCGCCGTCCCGGTGAGGTGCTGCTCGCCCGCGACGTCCTCGACCATCAACTCGTCGACGTCGACGGGGTGCAGGTCACCCGTGCCGCCGACCTGTATCTGGCCCCGCTGGCCGACCGGGTGGTGCTGGTCGGGGTGGATGTCAGCCTGCCGACCTTGTTGCGTCGCCTCGGGCCGCGCCGGTGGCAGGCCCGCCCGACCCCGGAGCGGGTGCTGGACTGGCAGGCCATGGCCCCGTTCGCCGAACACGCCACCGACGGCCCCGCCCAGGTCCAACTGCGCGCCTCCCGGAGCGCGCTGCACCGGTTGCGCCCGGCCGACCTGGCCGACCTGCTCGAAGACCTCGGCCGGACCGAGCGGCAGCAGCTGCTGCACATGCTGGAGCCCGCCGCCGCGGCGGACGCGCTGGAGGAGATGGAACCGGCCGAGCTGGAGAACCTGCTGCGCGAGGCCGACCCCGCCCACGCCGCCCGGTTGGTGGAGGAGATGGAGCCGGACGAGGCCGTGGACGCGCTGCGCGACCTGCACGAGGACGAGCGCGAGCGGCTGCTGGAGCGTATGCCCGCCGCCGAGGCCGCGCACCTGCGCCGGCTGTTGGCCTACCCGGAGGACACGGCGGGCGGTGCGATGACCACGCTGCTGGTCACAGCCCGACGCGAGCAGAGTGTCGCCGAGGTCCGCGCCGTACTGGCGGCGCAGTCCGAGCACCGTACCGAGATCGACGCAATCGCCGTGGTGGACGACGACGGCCGCCTGGTCACCGACATCGCGCTGTTCGACCTGGCGGTGGCCGAGGACACCACAAAGGTCGCCGATCTGACCGGCTGGCTCGCCCAGTTCGGCCCACCCGCGACCGTGCACCCCGACACCCGCCTGGCCGAGGCCGCCGAACAGCTGGTCGCCGCCCGTGTCTCCTCCCTCCTGGTCGTCGACGACCGGGAGCGTCCGCTGGGCCGGATTCTGGCCGACGACGTCCTCGACACCCTGCTGCCCGAGCGCGGGCGCCTGCACTTCCGGAGGTTCCTGCAGTGACCCGCGATCTCGACACCACCGCGGCCCCGCCGGTCTCCGCGACCGCCCCCGGCCCCCGACGGCGGGGCCTGGGGCGCCTCGCTGTGGTTGCCGCCATCGCCGGGCCCGGCCTCGTCGCCGCGAACGCGGGCAACGACGCCGCCGGGATCGCCACCTACGCCTCGGCCGGTTCCCAATTCGCCTACGGCACGCTCTTCTTCATGGTGCTGGTCACCATCGCCCTGGTCATGGTCCAGGAGATGGCCGTACGCCTCGGCGCGCACACGGGCAAGGGCCTGGGCGCGCTGATCCGCGAACAGTTCAGCCTGCGACTGACCGGGCTGGCGGTGTTCTGTCTGCTGCTGGCCAACACCGGGCTGGTCGTCAGCGAGTTCGCCGGGATCGGCGCCGCCTTCGAACTCCTCGGCGTGCCCAAGTGGGCGGTCATCCCGCCGGCCGCGATCCTGCTGTGGTCACTCGTGCTGTTCGGGTCCTATCGGTGGGCCGAACGCATCTTCCTGATCATGTCGCTGGCGTTCTTCGCCTACCCGATCGCGATGATCCTCGGCCACCCGCACTGGGGCGAGGTCGGCAAACACCTGGTCGTCCCGCACATGGAGCCGAGCAAGAGCTTCATCCTGCTGGCGGTCGCCCTGATCGGCACCACGGTCAGTCCGTACATGCAGTTCTACGCGGCCGCAGGCGTCGTCGACCGCGGCGCCAAGCCCGAGGACTACAAGCTCATCCGCGCTGACGCCGTCCTCGGCGCCGTCTTCGCGTGCGTCATCAGCCTGACCATCATCATCGCCACCGCCTCCGCCATCGGCGGCACCGGCCCGCTCAACTCCGCCGCCCAGGCCGCCGAAGCCCTCAAACCGGTCGCCGGGCAGAACGCCGAACTCCTCTTCGCGCTCGGCCTGATCGGCGCCTCCGCGCTGGCCGGGGCGGTGGTGCCGCTGTCGGCCAGCTACGCCATAGGAGAAGCCGCCGGGGTGGAACGCTCCGTCTCCCGCAGCTTCCGCGACGCGCCCCTGTTCCTGGGCCTGTTCACCGCGCAGATCGTCCTCGGCGCCACGGTCGCGATGACCCCGGTCGACGTCATCCAACTGCTCATCGGCACCCAGGTCCTCCAAGGACTGATCAGCCCCATCGTGCTGGTCTACCTGCTGGTCCTCACCAACCGCCGCTCCCTGCTGGGCAAGGCGGCCAACAGCCCGCGCTACCGCATCGCCGCCACCACGGTCGTGGTCGGCGTCGCGGGGATGTCCACCATCCTGCTCGTCCAGACCGTCCTGGGCTGGTTCGGCCTGGGCTGATCCCCACCCTGAGAGGAAGTCGGGTCATGAAGAGGTACGGCCCCTACCTCGTGGCCACCGCCGTGCTCGCCCGGCTCACCACCATCGTGCTGCTGATCGCCCTCGATCCCCAGCCCGCCGCCCCCTGACCCCGCGCCCGGCCATGCATGAGGTCAGCCCCCCAAGGGCTGGCGGATACGAGGCGGTGATCTTCCGCGCGTCTTCGTTCTGGGCGACACTGAGAGGACGGCGGTGTATCCGGCAGGCCGGAGCCGATGACGATGACGTTGCGTATGTCCGTCCCCGTGCTCATGCCTGGGGCTCCGGCGCGACCTCCTTGATCAGGCCTTCGATCAGCACCTTGATCTCGTCCCGGATCGGACGTACGGCCTCGACGCCCTGGCCCGCCGGGTCCTCCAACTGCCAGTCCAGGTACCGCTTGCCCGGGAAGACGGGGCAGGTGTCGCCGCAGCCCATGGTGATGCAGACGTCCGACTCCTTCACGGCATCGACCGTGAGCATCTTCGGGACCTCGGCGGAGATGTCGATGCCGACCTCGCGCATGGCCTCGACGGCGGCCGGGTTGACGCCTGTGCCCGGGTTGGAGCCGGCGGAGCGGACCTCGACACGGTCCCCGGCCAGGTGGGTCAGCCACGCGGCGGCCATCTGGGAACGGCCGGCGTTGTGGACACAGACGAACAGCACGGAGGGCTTGTCGGACATCAGAAGTCTCTCTTGTCTCACGACGACATCAGGCGCCACTGATATCAGCGCCTGCTGGTGTCAGTCGCCACTGATATGAAAGTATCAGTCCATGCTGACGTCGGTCGACACTGATCTGATCCGGGTTCTGGCCGACCCGCTCAGACTCCGGATCGTGACCTTGCTCGCCAAAGAGGCGCTGTGCACCACCCACCTGGTGGAGGAGACCGGTGCCCGGCAGACCAACCTCTCCAACCATCTGAAGGTGCTGCGCGAAGCCGGGTTCGTCGAGACGGAGCCGTGCGGCCGGTACATCTACTACCGGCTCAAGCCCGACGTCCTCGCCTCACTCGCCGGCCAGTTCGCCGACCTGGCCGAGTCCGCTCGCACCGCCGCCGCGAACAAGAGGGCCTGCCCATGACCCCTGCCGAAGCCGCCCCGACCGCCGAGTCCGCGACACCCGCTCCCACACCCGCCTCCGTCGGGCCCGCGCCGGGTGCCACCCCGCCGCGCACCCCCCTGGTCGCCCGGGCCGCCGCCGAACTCATAGGCACCGCGGCGCTGGTGGCGGTCGTGGTCGGCTCCGGCATCCAGGCCACCGAACTGACCAAGGACGTCGGCCTGCAACTGCTGGCCAACTCCACGGCCACCGTCTTCGGCCTCGGCATCCTCATCCTCCTGCTCGGCCCGGTCTCCGGCGCCCACTTCAATCCGGTCGTGACGCTGGCCGAGTGGTGGACCGCCCGCCGCGGCGGCGCCGGGGTCACCCTGCGCGAGGCGGCTGTCTATCTGCCCGCGCAGATCGTGGGCGCGATCGCGGGTGCGATCCTCGCGGATGCGATGTTCGGCGAGCCCCTCGTGAAGTGGTCCACACACGACCGCTCGGCCGGGCACCTGCTGCTCGGTGAGATCGTCGCGACTGCGGGCCTGATCCTGCTGATCTTCGGCCTCGCCCGCGCCGACCGCCTGCAGTTCGCCCCCGTGGCCGTCGCCTCCTACATCGGCGCCGCCTACTGGTTCACCTCGTCGACGTCCTTCGCCAACCCGGCGGTGACCATCGGCCGCGCCTTCACCGACACCTTCGCGGGCATCGCACCCGGCTCGGTTCTGGGCTTCATCGGCATGCAACTCGTGGGCGCCGTGGTCGGACTGGCACTGGTGGCCCTCATCTTCATGCCCGGACGATCGGCCGAATGAGCCACCAGACGCAGGTGGTGGTGATCGGCGGCGGCCAGGCCGGGCTCGCCGCCGGTTACCACCTACGCCGCCTCGGCCTCGACTTCGTATCCTCGCCGCCCGGACCACGCCGGGCGGCGCCTGGCAGCACGCCTGGGACTCGCTGCGCCTGTTCTCCCCTGCCGCGTACTCCTCGCTGCCCGGCCGCCTCATGCCGGCGCGGAGCGGCGAGACCTACCCCTACGCACAGCACGTGGGGGAGTACCTCGCCGACTACGAGGAGCGCTACGAGCTGCCCGTCGAACGCCCCGTGCGCGTCCTGGGCGTCCACCGGGACGGCCGGCTCCTGCGGGTGGAAACCGACTCCGGCACCTGGCACGCCCACGCGGTGATCAGCGCGACCGGCACCTGGTGGCTTCGAGCGGATGATGGACAACCTCGGCGCGATCTCCGGCCCGCCGCTCGCTCTCGGCCTCGTGGCCTGGCTCGGCGTGCAGTGGGCCATCGGCCTGTCCGTGATCCCGGGGCTCCTCGTCGTGGAGCGGCAACTGCTCGTTGTCCACCGGGTGCTGTCGGTGAGTCGGCGCAGGTCGGTCTCGGTGGCGTGATCGAGAAGCTGGTGGCACGCCGTACGGGCTCCCTCCATCTCCTCGTGGACGGCCTTGCGGTCCACCGCGGACTCGCTCAACGAACCCACCTCCGCTCTGCGGAGCGTGCTCAGCCCATGGCGCCGAGCATCTGCCCCATCGCCGCGACCACCGACGGTTCCACCCGGTAGTAGACCCAGGTGCCGCGCCGCTCGGAGGTGAGCAGCCCGGCTTCCTTGAGCTTCTTCAAGTGGTGGGAGACGGTCGGCTGCGAGACGCCGACGTCGGAGATGTCGCACACGCACGCCTCGCCACCCTCGTGCGAAGCGACCAGCGAGAACAGCCTCAACCGCACCGGATCGCCGAGCGCCTTGAACATCCGGGCGGTCTTCTCCGCCTCCTCGGCGGTCAGCGGACGCTCGGTGAGGGGCGGGCAGCACGGCGCCACGGCCTCGGAGCCCTCGGGCTCCAGCAGCGCCTTCGTATTCGACATGTATCTATGTTGACATACGTCGAACCAGGGCGGCGAGAGGCAGTTTGCCCCAGCCGAGAGGGCCGCGCCGCGACACGATTGCCCACTCCTCCGGTCGAATTCGATAGATGTCTATGTTGACGCCTGTCGATACAGATGCCAGGCTGGCCGCACAGGCCATCGACAAACGTCGAAGCAAAGGGGAACTCAGTGGCTGCGTCCATTGACAGCGTGCTCACCACCGACCAGCTGCCCGTCGTGGTCATCGGAGCCGGCCCCATCGGCCTGGCCGCCGCCGCCCACCTCATCCAGCGCGGCATCGAACCGCTGGTCCTGGAAGCCGGCCCCGCCGCCGGCAGCGCGGTACGGGAGTGGTCGCACGTGAGGCTGTTCTCCACCTGGGGCGAGGTCATCGACCCGGCCGCCGAGAAGCTGCTGGCGCCCACCGGCTGGGTCCGCCCCGACGGCACGACCTACCCGACCGGCGGCGACTGGGCCGAGCGCTACCTGCAGCCCCTCGCCGACCTCCTGGGCGACAAGATCCGCTACGGCGCCACGGTGACCGGCGTCGCCCGCGCCGGCCGTGACCGGATCGTCGACGCCGGCCGCGACGAGCAGCCCTTCACCGTGCACATCCAGTCCGCCGACGGCGCCGAGGAGCGGATCACCGCCCGCGCCGTCATCGACGCCTCCGGCACCTGGTCCACTCCGGGCCCCGCCGGCGCGGACGGCTTGCCCGCCCTCGGCGAGAAGTCGGCCGTCGGCCGCATCTCCTACCGCGTCCCGGACCTGAAGGACCCGGCCGTACGTACCCGTTACGCGGGTAAGCGCACCGCCGTCGTCGGCTCCGGCGCCTCCGCCTTCACCGCCCTCGCCCTCCTCGCCGACCTGGCGAAGAGTGAGGCCGGCACCCACGCGGTGTGGATACTGCGCCGCGGTATCGGCGCGAACACCTACGGAGGCGGCGAGGCCGATCAGCTCCCCGCGCGCGGCGCGCTGGGCCTGCGTGCCAAGGCCGCGGTCGAGGCCGGCCACGCGAGCGCGGTCACCGGATTCCGTACACAGGCTGTGGAACGCGACGAGGACCAGCTCGTCCTCGTCGCGGAGGACGGCCGCCGCCTCGACCCGGTCGACGAGGTCATCGTCCTGACCGGCTTCCGCCCCGACCTGTCCTTCCTCTCCGAGCTCCGCCTCGGCCTCGATGAGCGCCTCCAGGCGCCGGCCGCGCTCGCCCCGCTGATCGACCCGAACGCCCACTCCTGCGGCACGGTCTACCCGCACGGCGTGAACGAGCTCTCCCACCCCGAGCAGGGCGTCTACCTGGTCGGCATGAAGTCCTACGGCCGCGCCCCGACCTTCCTCGCCATGACCGGCTACGAGCAGGTCCGTTCCATCACCGCCGCCCTCGCCGGAGACCAGGAGGCCGCCGAACGCGTCGAACTCACCCTCCCGGAGACGGGGGTGTGCGGCGGCGCCGGCCTCTTCGACGAGCCGGAGAACGCCGAGCAGTCCGGAGGCTGCTGCGCGGCCCCCTCCACCCTCCAGATCGGCATCGGTGCTCCGGCCACCGTCTCCGGCGGCCGCTGAACTCCCCACCCACCCCAGGAGGTTCGCCATGACGTCCCGCGTACAGCTCGCCCTCCGCGTTCCCGACCTCGCCGCGTCCATCGCCTTCTCCACGAAGCTCTTCGGCACCGCGCCCGCCAAACTCCGCGACGGCTACGCCAACTTCGCCATCGCCGAGCCCCCGCTCAAGCTCGTCCTCATCGAAGGCACCGCAGGTGAGGCGACCCACATGGACCATGCCCTGACCCGGACCCGGACGGGCCTGGCCCGCTGAACCCAGCCGACGCACTTACGCCCATCGGTCACCATCGGTTCAAATAGCACCATGACCAGAGGCATACCGCGTGCGGGGGCACGAGGCCGTCAGCTTCGGCGGATCGCAGAGCGCAGAGCACGGGTGGGGCAACGAACCGCGCAACGCGCCGGAGCTCCGCTGGGAGCACGTCGCCCGGGGCACCGCCGTGGAGCCCCGCAGCGAACCGGTGCCGGCGTCGGCCCTGGAGTTGACCGAGGAGCCGTCAGTCTGCCCGCGGGAGTGGGGGGATCGGGCGACCGGGCGACCCTCATCGCGACGATGCTCCCCGGACTGGCAGCAGTCGCCGCATTGGTTTTCACCTGGGTATCCGTGACCCAAGTGTCCGAAGAACTGGCAATTTCGAAGCAGGGACAGATCGCGGATCGGTACGACAAGGCATTGGAGAGGCTCAGCGGCAATTCGGCGAATATACGCAGAGGCGCCATCTTTTCCCTGCAAGGCATCATGGAAGACTCTCCGCGGCAGCAGCCCGCGGTGATCGATGCGTTGTCCGGGTACATCCGCACGCACGCCACCAAGAAAATGTCGGCTGAGAAGGCCCCCGACGTTCAGGCCGCACTCTCCGCGCTCGGTCATCGCGACCCTTCCCAAGACGGTGACAGCACCATCAACCTCAGAGGCGTCCATCTGGCAAACGCCGATCTGCGAGGAGTCGACCTGGCCGAGGCGAACCTCGGCGAAGCGGTTCTGTCCAACTGCAACTTGGAGGGCGCGAATCTGTCCGGTGCGGACCTCCGCCTCGCCTCGTTGAGACAGGGGAGTCTGAAGGGTGCCAACCTGGCCGAGGCGAATCTGGGCAGTGCGGTCCTGAATGACGCAAACATGATCAAGGCGAAGCTGTCCAACGCTCGGCTCAATTCGGCCGTGCTGAAATCTGCCGTCCTGATAGACGCAGATCTGCGAAACGCCTACCTCTACGAGGCCGACTTACAGGAAGCGGATCTGACCAACGCGGATCTGACCGGGGCGGACCTGACCGGGGCGGACCTGACCCAGGCAAGCCTGGAAGCCGCCCGTCTGGACGGCGCGGACTTGACCAGCGTTCGTCGTCCGGAAGTAGATCTGCCGACGTCAGTACCGTCCCGCATCTCTTCACCGTCAGCCGGAGCGCCGGACGCGGAAGGATGAGAACGCTCGGCCTGTGCCCGGGTGTTGCGGCGGCGGACGCCGTGCAAGCCGTCCCGAAGACACTCCCGGCTCCCTGCGAGCCCCTGTCAGGTGCGCCCCTCGGTCGGCGACCCGGGCGCGCAGTGCCTCGCGGACGATGGGCCATTCGTCTGCGAGCAGGCTGTAGTGCAGGGAGTCGCGGCGAGTGCCGTCCGGGCGCCGCAGGTGGCTGCGCGGGATTCCTTCGTGGACCAGGCCGAGGCAAGCCAGGGCCTGTTGCGTATTCACGCTCTCCCGCGTCCATGGCGTCATGCCCTCATAGCTGGGGAGAGCGAGCGGGACGGTACCCGGACAAGTCCACCGGCACCGGAGAAGCAAGAACCTGACATGGTGTCCGATGGGCGGCCGTCGCGCGCCCCATCGCAGTTGTGGGACTCCGTGCGGACCGCTGTGAGGTGCGCCGTAATTCGATGGCGTCGTGGCCCGCGTACCTCTAGAGTCGGAGCCGTTCGAGCGGCGACCTCGGGTTGCCGCGGGTGATTTGACTTGTTCGGGGGGTGTGACCGATGGCTGTCTCTGTGATGGGCGCTGCCCGCATCCGGAAGTTCATCAAGTCCACTTCCGTGGTCTCCGGCTGACCTCTCTCTTCCCGCGCCAGTGAGCGCGGTGCCGGGGCCACCCTTGTGAAGGGTCACCCCTTGTCTTTCTCTTCCTTTCAGCTTCCTTCTTCGCATCCTCTCGCCCTGTACGGCTGGGATGGGGAATGGGAGGCCGAGTTCGCTCCGTACGTGGAGCAGGGTCTGTTGCCCGGTCGTGTGGTACGGGTCGACCGTGGTCTGTGCGATGTCGTCACTCCGGCAGGCGTCGTCCGTGCCGATACCGAGTTCGTTGTGCCCCGTGACCCGATGAAGGTCGTGTGTACGGGTGACTGGGTCGCCGTCGATCCCGAAGGTGACGATCCGCGGTATGTGCGGACGCTGTTGCCTCGGCGCACCGCCTTCGTACGCTCGACCTCGTCGAAGCGTTCCGAGGGCCAGGTGCTGGCCACCAACATCGATTACGTCGTCATCTGTGTGTCGCTCGCGCTTGAACTGGACCTCGGGCGGATCGAGCGGTTCCTCGCGCTCGCGATGTCCTGCTCCAGTGGTGAGGCACTGCTGCATAGGTCGGCACTCTCCTGGGAGTCCGGTGCGCAGCCCCTGGTCGTCCTCACCAAGGCCGACCTCGTGCCCGAGGCGGCGACGCTCGGACACCTCGTCCAGGACGTCGAGACGGCGGCGCCCGGGGTCCCGGTGCTGCCGGTCAGCTCCAGCGCGGGGGAGGGTCTGGACGTGCTCGCGGCGGTGCTGTCGGGCGGCACGACCGTCCTCCTCGGACAGTCCGGCGCGGGCAAATCGACCCTCGCCAACGCACTGATCGGCGAGGACGTGATGGACGTACGGGCCGCGCGTGACGTGGACGGCAAGGGCCGCCACACCACGACGACCCGCAACCTTCTCGCCCTCCCCGGCGGGGGTGTCCTCATCGACACGCCCGGACTGCGCGGAGTCGGCCTCTGGGACGCCGAGACCGGCGTCGGGCAGGTCTTCTCCGAGATCGAGGAACTGGCCGCCGACTGTCGCTTCCACGACTGCGCGCACGAAGCGGAGCCCGGCTGCGCGGTTCTCGCCGCCGTCGACTCCGGCGTCCTTCCCGAACGCCGCCTCGACAGCTATCGCAAGCTGCTGCGCGAGAACCAGCGGATCGTCGCCAAGACGGATGCGCGGGTGCGGGCGGAGATTCGACGGGACTGGAAGCGGAAGGGGGCGGAAGGGAGGGCGGCGATGGACGCCAAACGGGGTCGTTGGCACTGAGCCTGCGCGGAAACGGGGTCGTTGGCACTGAGCCTGCGCGGAAACGAGGTCGTTGCCACTGAGCCTGCGCGGAAACGGGCTCCGGGGCTGCGCCCCAGACCCCCCGGGCAGGCTCAGTGGCTGCGGGCCGGCGGGGGCTGGTTGCGCGGTTCCCCGCGTCCCTGAGGGTGGGGCTTCGCCCCGCATCTCCCGGCCGCTCGAAGTTCTTCGGCCGACGGCCGGCGGGGGCTGGTCGCGTAGTTCCCCGCGTCCCTGAAAGCCTCCACCCCGGCCGGCGTCTTCAGCCTGTCCGACGTTTGAGGACGAGCCCTTCGGGCGATTCGGGGGTCCGGGGGCGCAGCCCCTGGCGGGGTGGAAGGGGCGGAGCCCCTGGGATGTGGACGGGTAGGGGCGGCGGGGGCGGAATCAGGTTTTTGGGGTTGAGCGTCGTGTCTGAAAGCCGCCAGTCGAAGGGCGGACGGCGGCGCAGACTGGTAGGTGTGATTGACGCGGAGACCAGGTACGAGGCGGTGCGGAGCAGGGACGCCCGGTTTGACGGGGAGTTCTTCTTCGCGGTGGAGACGACCGGGATCTACTGCCGGCCCAGCTGCCCGGCGGTGACGCCGAAGCGGCAGAACGTGCGGTACTACACGACGGCCGCCGCGGCGCAGAGCTCGGGCTTCCGAGCCTGCCGCAGATGCCGCCCGGACGCCGTCCCCGGCTCCGCGGAGTGGAATGTACGGGCCGACGTCGTAGGGCGCGCCATGCGACTCATCGGGGATGGCGTGGTCGACCGGGAGGGGGTCGCAGGGCTCGCCGTCCGGCTCGGATACAGCGCCCGCCAGGTGCAGCGGCAGCTCACCGCGGAAGTCGGCGCGGGCCCCGTCGCCCTCGCCCGCGCCCAGCGCGCCCACACCGCCCGCGTCCTGCTCCAGACCACCGGCCTGCCGATCACGGAGATCGCGTTCGCGGCCGGATTCGCCAGCGTCCGGCAGTTCAACGACACGATCCGCGCGGTGTATGCCTCGACGCCGAGCGAACTGCGCTCGGCCGCCGCACCACGGGGCGGGACCGGAGCCCGGCGCACCGTCACCCCCACCGCCGGGATCCCGCTGCGCCTCGCCCACCGAGGCCCCTACCAGTCCGCCGCCGTCTTCGACCTGCTCGCCCACGAGATCGTCCCTGGGGTGGAGGACATCGGCGGCACCCCCGGCCGCCGTACGTACCGCCGCACCCTCCGCCTCCCGTACGGCACCGGAATCGTCGCGGTGGACGAACGCTCGCGCGGCTGGCTCGACGCCCGGCTCCACCTCACCGACCTGCGCGACCTCACCACCGCCGTCCAACGCCTGCGCCGGCTGTTCGACCTCGACGCCGATCCGTACGCCGTCGACGAGCGGCTGGGCGCCGACCGGCGGCTGGCCCCGCTGGTCGCCGCGCGCCCCGGCCTGCGCTCGCCGGGTGCCGCCGATCCGGACGAGCTGGCCGTGCGCGCGCTGGTGGGGCGGGCGGAGGCCGAGCGGTTGGTGCGGCGGTACGGGAAGGCGCTGGACGCCCCGAGCGGCACGCTCACCCATGTGTTCCCGGAGCCGGCCGTCCTCGCGGAGGCCGAGCCCGACGGCCCCCTCGGCGCGCTCACCACCGCCCTCGCCGACGGCACCCTGCGGCTGGACGCGGGCGCGGAGCGCGACGAGGCACAGGAGGCGCTGCTGGCGTTGCCGGGACTGGACGGCCGTACCGCCGCCGAAATCCGTACGCGCGCGCTCGGCGACCCCGACGTGGTGCCGCCGGGGGTGGATGTGCCGGACGCGTGGCGCCCGTGGCGCTCGTACGCCGTTCAACACCTCAGGGCGGCGGGGGAGTTGGAGTGAAGCTCCCGGGCTGCCGTCGGGAACGTCAGTGTCGCGGTGCCGGGAGCAGGCGCGGTTCCAGGCGCTCCTCGACCGCCCGGTCCCCCTCGCGCCGGACGACGTACGCCCCCTTGCCCGGCGTCTCGCTGACGGTCTCGACGAGTGCGGTACCGCGGTAGACCAGGCCCACGCCGTCGTCGGTGCAGTGGCTGAGCGGCAGCGTGCCCTCGGCGACGAGCCGGTGGACCAGGGGGCGGCGGCCGGGGTCGGTGTCGTAGTGGACGCCGTTTCCGTACGGGAGGAAGCCGAGACCGTTGGTGAGCGGCCGCAGTTCGGGGCCGAAGGAGTCGGTGGTGCCACCCTGGAACCAGCAGATGGATCCGGCGCTCACCCCGCTGAGGACGACCCCGGCCTGCCACGCGCGACGGAGGATCGCGTCCAGTCCGTGTACGCGCCACACGGCGAGCAGGTTCGCCACCGAACCGCCCATCACCCACACCACGTCCTGCTCCAGCACCGCCGCCTCGATGTCATCGAGGTTGGGCATGGGGAAGAGGTGCAGCGGCGTCAGGTCGAAGCCCGCGACGCGCGCCGCCTCGCTCATCCGGGTGGTGAAGTGCTCGGCGTCGCCGATCGCGGTACCGACGTACATGACCCGGGGCCGACGCCCGTGCACGCCCGACAGTTCGACGGCGTGGTGGACGAGCGCGTCGAAGGTCAGCCGGGTGCGGCCGCCGACGCGGTGACCACCCGACGTGGCCAGGACGGTGGGTTCCGTGGCGGTCATGACCGGTGACCCTACCAAGCGCAGTCGGGGCTCCGGTCAGTCCTCCAGGCCCCAACTGTGGATGCGCCGGGGATGGATGCGGATCAGTTCCTCGCTGAAGTGCGGCCCCAAGTCGTGGGGGCCGGTGAGGAGTTCGGCCTCGCCCCGGATGTCGATGCCGCGCACCTTCCACGGCTGCAGGCTCACGATGTCGTCGACGACGAGCGCCACCTTCGGGTTCTTCCGCAGGTTGCGCCACTTCTTCGTGGTGCCCATCGCATAACCGCCGATCAGGATCGTCCCGTCGTCCTGCGGGAAGAAGCCGACGGGGTTCGCCTGCGGCTGCCCGTGGGCGTCCACGGTGGCCAGCCGGCCCAGTCGCTGTGTGGTGAGGTAGGCGCGTTCCGCCTCGCTGAATTCGGTCATGGCAGCAGCCAAACACGCCCGTGCATGAACCGCATCGGGTCCTGGTCCTAGGTCTCCCGCCCAAAGCGGTTCGGGCGTCGCTCTGTTCGGGACGATCGAACGATAGGTCCTACGAATCAGTGGTGCGGGTGAGTGAGGACGGCCAACGGTGTGACCTTTCGTTGACGGGCCCGACGGTGAGGGAAGCGATGCCGTATGACCCGCGTGATCAAGGCTCGTCATCTCTTCACCGCCCTGGTGACCGTTCTGGCGCTCGTCCCGCCGGCCGCGAGCGCCGATGCGGGGCCCACCCCCCTCACCGGCCCTGACCGCGGCCTCGGCAGCGATCAGGCGCTCTGGACCGGCACCTGGGAGACCGCCCCCTCCGGAACCGCCCCCGCCCTGCCCGGGGCCTCGATCCGCAACGTCGTGCACACCAGCGTCGGCGGCAGCGCCGCCCGCGTCCGCGTCTCCAACCGGCTCGGCACCGCACCACTCCAACTCGACGCCGTCACGGTCGCGGTGCAGGAGTGGGGCAGGCCCATGAGCCCGAACGCCGCCCCGGGGTCGCTGCGCGTCGCCACGTTCGCCGGCCGCCGATCCGTGACGATCCCCGTGGGGCAGGACATGGTCAGCGACCCCGTCGACCTCCCGATCCCCGCCGACGCCAACCTCCTGATCTCGGTCCACACCCCCGCCGACTCCGGCCCGGCGACCTACCACCGCTCCGCGTTCCAGACCAACTTCCTGGCCCGCGAAGGGGACTGGACCGCCGACGAGCCCGGCACCGCTTACACCGTCACCCTCGGCAACTGGTACTACGTGACCGGTGTCGACGTACTGGGCGCTCCCGCCGCGGGCAGCGTGGTCGCGCTCGGGGACTCCCTCACCGACGGCACCGGCTCGACGTCCAGCGCCAACCGCCGCTGGCCCGACCTGCTCGCCGCCCGTCTGCGCATGCTCCCCGCGCACCGCCGGCTCGGTGTCCTCAACGCGGGGATCTCCGGAAACCGCCTCCTGCAGGAGAGCGGCGGCCCGAGTGCCCTGACCCGCCTGGACGCCGACGTCCTCTCCCGCGCCGGAGTGCGCACGATGATCGTGCTGGAGGGCATCAACGACATCAAGGGCACGCCCGAGCAGACGGACCCTCTCGCCATCGAGGACGCCTACCGCCGGATCGTGGAGCGCGCCCACGCCCGCGGAATCCGGGTCGTCGGCGCCACGATCACCCCGTACGGCGGATATGGCGCCTATACGGAGTCCCGCGAGGCGGTCCGGCTGACGGTCAACGCCTTCATCCGCAACGCCGATCTCTTCGACGCGGTCGTGGACTTCGACGCCGCCGTCCGCGACCCGGCCGACCCGCACCGCATTCTCCCCGCCTACGACCCCGGCGACCACCTCCACTTCAACGACACCGGGATGCAGGCGCTGGCCGACGACATCGACCTGGACGAGCTCCTGCGCTAGGGCCTAGGCGGGCAGCCCCCACCGGGGAGCGTCCGCGTTCGGCCGTACCGGCGTGACGGTCAGGTCCGGGCGGTCGCCCTTTGCCGTGATCAGCGCCGACTCGCCGCGGCGCAGGGCGACTTGGATCGTCCCGTCGCCGACCGTCTCGTACCGCAGCGGCCGTCCCCGCCCGTCCCGTACGTCGATCGCGCCCGCGATGCCGTGCCGTACGACGCAGGGCGCGCCCGCCTCGCTGACCAGCCGGACCCAGCGGGTCGCGCCGCCCTTCCGTACCGCACTGAGCAGAAAGGCGCCCTGGGTGCGGAAGTCATGGACCGTCAGGTCCGCCCAGGCGGCGGGCAGGGCGGGGAAGACCCGGACGACGCCGCCCCAGGACTGGCAGACCATGTCGTGCAGGGACTGGGCGGCCGACAGCGGCGTCTCGATGACCGGGCCCGACTCCTTGTACATGGTGTTGGGCTGGATGAAGCGGGTCATGAGCTGACCGAGGTACTTGAGAGCGTCCTCGCCCTTGCCGAGCAGCGCGGACATCGAGGCGGCGCCCGTGAAGGTGTACCCCTGAAGGGCACCCTCGAAGCCCACCCAGTGCGCCAACGACTTCTCGATCAGCGCCAGTTCGTCGGGAGTGCGGCCGGTCAGCTCGTACAGCGGGTACACCGCGAGCAGATGCGAGTAGTGCCGGTGCGACTTCGCGAAGGGGATGTCCGCGCCGATCATGAAGCCGTTGGTGTCCGTCGGGTACGGCACCCGCTTGGCCAGCACCTCGCGCCAGCGCGGCGCCAACGCGTCGTCGATGCCGAGGAGTTCGGCCGACTCCAGCAGGGTGCGGCAGCCCCAGGTCAGCAGCATCAGGTCGTAGTTGCAGTCGCGCGAGTTGCCGCCGTACTCGGGGGAGAAGGTGGCGGGCAGGTGCAACTTCCCGTCCGCGCCCGGCTCCAGGAAGTGCAGGTAGTAGTTGACCGCCTTGCGCAGCAGGGGGAAGAGGACGTCCCGCAGGATCGACTCGTCCATGGTGTGGCGGTAGCTGAGCCAGACGTTGTGCAGGGCCCAGGTGAGGTTGCCGACCTCGGGAGTGGGCGGGTCCTGGCCGGGGATGCCGACGCCGTAGCCGGTGAGGGTGCCCGCCGCGCCGTTGACGAGCTGGGGGTCCGTGGTGCGCGGGATGCCGAGCGAGTCGGCGCGGTACCGGTCCGCCACCTCCTTCGACAGATTGCCCCGGAACTCGCTCAACGCCCTGGTCACGGCGTCGAGTTCGAGGTGGTTCGAGCCGTGGATCAGCCAGTACTCCAGCTGGACGTTGAGGTTCCACCAGGTGTTGGGCCAGGGCGTGGACTCCAGCCAGGGGCCGCTGGTCGCCATCACGGGCGCGTCCCGCCGGGCCGCCGACGCCGTCTTGTAGAGCTGGATCCAGTAGAAGCGCTGGATGCGCGCGTCGGGGAGGGAGAGGAAGCTCTTGCGGTAGTAGGCGTGCCACCAGGCACGATGGGTTCCAGCCAGCAGGTCGTACGGCAGCGCCGACGCCCCGCGCACGGCGGCGAGCGCCCGGCCCAGCGCCGTGGACCTGGGATACGAGTGCGCGACATGCACGTACAGGCATCGTGTTCCGCCCCGCGTCCGCTCCCGCCACGCGGTCACGTGCTGTCCACCCGACAGCAGGGGCTGTACGGCGGTGGAGACGCCGTCGTGTGTGGCGACCTCGGCGGGCGGGTTGCCCTGGTGGCCGTCCGGGAGGGGCTTGAAGTCGGCGCGCGGGCTGATCGCGTCCGTCGGGTGGAAGACCCAGCGGAAGTCGCGCTCGCCCTCGCTGGGGGTCACCTCGACGGCGAGGACCGAGCGGGAGTTGTGCACCAGGGCGCGGAGCGTGAGGGTGCCCTTGTCCGTGGTGAGGGTGCCGGTCAGTTCGGCGTCGCGCAGGCCGAGCCGCCAGTCCAGGCCCGTGATCGCGCCGACCGGCTCCAGCGTGAACCAGCCGATGGGCAGGCGGGCGAGGCCGAAGAGGGAGCCGAACTCGGGGCGGTGGTCCTGCACCTGCGAGTGCTGGACGTTGAAGCGCACGGCCGAGAAGGAACCGGTCTCCGCGCCCGGTTCGGCGTAGATCCCGGAGCCGAGGAATCCGTTGCCGAGGTAGGGGCCCTCGTACCAGGTCTTCGGCATCCGCTGCCAGACCAGATCGGCGTCTTCGAGGACGGTGCGCCAGGGGTCGGAGATGTCCGCGTGACCGGCCGCCCGGGCCTGGGCGGGCATGCCTCCGGCGAGCAGGGTGCCGCCGAGGGCGGATCCGGTGGCGAGGACGGTACGTCTGGACGGGCTGGGCATGCGGGTGCCTCCAGGCGGCTCGAGCGACTGCGCTTCAGGCGTTTCATCGATTCATCGGAGCTATCCCGCGATGCAACGTAGAGAAGTGGCTGCAGCCCGTCAATATGAAGGGAGAGATCCGATGTGTTGGTGCCCGTTCCTGTGAGGCCGCTCAGCCCCAGATCACTGCGGTCAGCCACGCGGCCGTGACCAGCAGGCAGGCGAACAGCTCCGTCAGGACGCGCCAGCCGCCCGACCGCATGACCGTCCCCACCGCGGCCTTCGCCGGGCCGTGCCCGCCCAGCCGCGGCCGCTCGTAGAGATAGATCCCGCCGAGGAAGCCCGCGACCGCGCCGACCACCGGCAGCAGAACGAAACCGAGCAGTGCCCCGACCCCGGCGTACACGCCCATGCGGGGAGTGGCGCCGGCCTCCCGGAGCCGTCGGGGCGCCAGCCCCCAGCGGATCGCCTGGGCGAGCACCAGGACCACGGTCGCGCCCACCAGTACGCCCCAGGTGAGGGCCCGTGGGTCGGCCAGGGCCCACCACAGGACCGCGGCCCAGACCAGCCACGACCCCGGCACACCGGGCACCAGTACTCCGCACAGGCCGAGCACGATCACCACGCCGACCAGCAGGAGTTCCCACGCTCCCATCTGCCCAGGGTGACTGAGCGGGCGCGAAGGCGCAGGTCAGTCGCGGGCCACCCAGCCCCTCTCGTAGGCGTGCCAGCCCAGCTGGAGCCGGGTCGTGACGCCCGCCAGCTCCATCAGCCGCTTCACCCGGCGCTGTACGGTCCTGAGGCCCAGGTCGAGCTGTTTGGCGACGCTCGCGTCGGTCAGCCCGGCCAGCAGCAGGGAGAGGATCTCCAGGTCGGTGACGTCGGGGCCGTCCGGCTCCTGCTCCATGACGCCCCTGCTGCCGAGCCGCAGCGGCAGTGCGTCCCGCCACACCGACTCGAACAGGCCCGACAGCAGCTCCAGCAGCCCGCTGGCGTGCACGACGAGGGCGGCGGGCTCCGCGGTGTGCGAGGTGAGCGGCACCATCGCGAGCGTCCGGTCGGCGATCACCAGCTTGGTCGGCACCTTGTCCACGACCCGCACCTGCTCGTCGCGGCTGAGCGCGGCGGACAGCTCGGTGAGGCCGGTGGGCTGGTCGAGAACGGCGCGTTCGAGCACCACGCGGTAGCCGACGCCGCGTCCCGCGGCCTGTTCCTCCGCGTCGTTGTCCATCCCGGAGACCACCATCGGGTTCCCGGTGACCAGCGCGCACACCTCCGTGGCCGCGCCCAGCTGGAGCTGGAGGAAGCGCTGGGTGACCGCCGCCGCTCCGATCACCACCTCCACCAGGTCGTGCACGGCGGGTTCGGTGGCCTGGGCGCGGTACTCCTCGGCGAGCAGGGCGGCCGCCAGTTCCGCCTTCTCCAGCTCGTGCCGCTGCTGCGTGAGCAGTGCGCCGAGGGCGACGCCGGGCGGCGCCGCGACCCAGCGTCCCGGGCGGCCCGAGGACTGGGCCGCGAGACCGTGCCGCTCCAGTCGGCGCAGGGCGCGCTCGGTGTCGTGCTCGCCGAGCGTGAGCCGCCGCGCGAGGTCGGGCACGTCGGCGGCGCCCACGGACACCAGTGCCCGGTACGCCGACTCGTGCGTCTCGTCCAGACCTATCGCTCCCAGCATGCGGCGATGCCCTCCCCAAATCCCGTTCCGGCCGTGACCTGGCGGAAATCGGCCACGGCGCAAACCCGCCTCGGCACATCATCGCCGTGGCACCCGTAACTCTGCCAAGCTCACGGCACCGCGGCAGCAACAGCCGCCCGTAATGCCCGGCTTGGGCCGGACCGGCCTGCGTGGACGCGGGCGGAGTGATCTTGGGAGTGGCACCTTGGGGAGCGCGACAGCGCGCGTCACAGGGGAACCTCAGGGAAGCAGGTCACACTCAGGGCGCCGCCGGGCGGTTCTCCCGTGGGGGGTGGAATCGTCCGGCGGCTTCGACGCGACGTCCGACGTTTCTTCAACCCTCCGCACCCGTACGGCCATTCGATACGTCACCCGACGCGTCGTTCGACTACCAGTCCTATGGCCGGTTTTGCCGGATGCCCCGTTTTCATGCGGCTCTCGCGGTGGACAATTAGGGGCATGAGCCAGCAGGGGGAGAGGCCTACCGGTCACGAGGACGACTGGTGGGGACAGCTGTACGACGACTCCACCGGGGACACCGGGCCCACGCCCGCGGCCGATTCCCTCGACGACCGCTTCGCGTCGGCCGCGGGGACGGTGGGATCGGGGTCCGCGCCTCGGGCCGCGCCGCCCGAGCGGGACGGGTTTCCCGTCGTCCCTGAGCAACGGGGCGGCGGCGCCACCCCGCGCGGCGAGGAACCGGGCCGCCGCCTCGCCCCCCGCTGGGACCGCGAGCCCCGGTCCGATCCACCCGACCGCTTCCTCGACCCGGCCCGGCCCGCCGAGAACCTGCCCCCGTCGACAAGCGCGGACGCCGGCTCCTCGCGCAGTGGCGGGGACTTCGGCGTCTCGGGAGGCAGGGAGGACTCCGAGCCCTCTCGCGGTGGCGGGGACCCGGGCCTTTCGTGGGGCGGCGGGTACCCGGGTGCCTCGGGGAGCGGGGAGGATCCCGGCCCCGCGTCGGCCGACGCGGAGCCCGGCCCTTGGTGGAGCGGCGAGGCCACAGGCTTCTCTCGGAGTGGTGTGGATCCTGGCTCCTCGGGGGGTGGCGAAGAGCCCTCGACCCCCTGGGAACCCCCGCCCGCCGAACCGCAGACCCCCGCGGCCTTCCCGCCGGGACCGACGCCGCCCGGGTTCCACGCCGAGTCGCTCCGCGGCCGTACGTCCAAGGAATCGCCCGGCGCGGCGGTGCCACCGCGCCCCACCGCGCCGCCGGATCCCGCCCCGCCCGGCGCAGCCGCCCCCGTGGATGCCCCTCCCGCCCCGCCGCCCCCCGCGCCGGTCCTCACCGTCCCCCACCAGCCACCCCCGGTCGACCACGTCGGCTCGGGCCCGCCCACCTACGACGCCGAGCCCACCGCCCTCCCGTCCGCCGACCCGGACGACCTCGACGAGCTGGTCGCCGACACCGTCCTGGACGGGGCGCGCTACGGGGCGAGCACCCTGCGCGCGGCCTCCGTGCGCGGCGACTCCGCGCGCTTCAGGGGCGAGCCCCGCCGGGACTCCCTGCTCACCGCCCGCTTCGGAGCGGGCGAGCACGCGCTGGTGCTGGTGGCGATGGCGACGGGCGCCCGGGCGACCCCCGGCGCGCACCGGGCGGCGGCCGAGGTGTGCCGGTGGATCGGGCGCGCCGTGGGCCGCAGCCACGCGCGGCTGGCCGAGGACATAAGGGCGGCCCGTCGCGGCGACCTGAAGTCGGGCCTGCACCGGCTCACCGACCGCAGCCTCGGCAAGCTGCGCGCGAGCGCCGCCGAACAGGGCATCGAACCCGAGGAGTACACCGCCGACCTGCGCTGCCTGCTGCTCACCGGGGACCCCGAGTGCCGTACACGCGTCTTCTTCGGAGTCGGCGCCGGCGGTCTGTTCCGGCTGCGGGACGGCGAGTGGCAGGACATCGAGCCGCGGGTCGCCGAGACCACCGGCGAGGCCGTGGTCGGCTTCGGTTCGCTGCCGCACGAGACCCCCGAGGGCGACCGGCTCACCATGGACCTGGGCATCACCACGCTCCCGAGCCCGTACGAACCGTCCCCCAAGCTCTCGGCTGCGCTCGAGCAGGGAGGTACCCCCACCGAACTGCCCCGCGAACCCTTCCGCTTCCGCGCCTCCGTCGCCCGACCGGGTGACACGCTGCTGCTGTGCACGGGCGGCCTCGCGGAGCCCCTGCGTGGCGAACCGCAGTTCTGCGAGCACCTGACGGCGCGGTGGTCGGGGGGCGAGCCGCCCGGCCTCGCCGCGTTTCTCGCCGACACCCAGGTACGGGTGAAGGGATACGCCGACGACCGGACCGTCGCGGCCGTTTGGGAGGCGTAACCGCGCACCGTGTGAATTCATGGACCCAAAGGATGAACCAAGGGACCCGCGGGATCCATGGATCACAAAGAGGTGCGTGCAGCATGGCCAAACAGAACGTCGCCGAGCAGTTCGTCGACATCCTCGTCCGTGCGGGCGTCAAGCGCCTGTACGGCGTGGTCGGCGACAGTCTCAACCCGGTGGTGGACGCGATCCGGCGCAACGCGGCGATCGACTGGATCCACGTCCGGCACGAGGAGACGGCTGCCTTCGCCGCGGGCGCCGAGGCCCAGATCACCGGCAAACTCGCCGCCTGCGCCGGCTCCTGCGGTCCCGGCAACCTCCACCTCATCAACGGTCTGTACGACGCCCACCGCTCCATGGCCCCGGTCCTCGCCCTCGCCTCGCACATCCCCTCCAGCGAGATCGGCCTCGGCTACTTCCAGGAGACCCACCCGGACCAGCTCTTCCGTGAGTGCAGTCACTACAACGAGATGATCTCCAACCCGAAGCAGATGCCGAGGCTGCTGCAGACCGCCATCCAGCATGCGGTGGGCCAGTCGGGCGTCAGCGTCGTCTCCCTCCCCGGCGACATCGCCTCCGAGCCCGCCCCGGACAAGGCCCTCGAGACCGCCCTCGTCACCTCCCGGCCCACCGTCCGCCCCGGCGACACCGAGATCGACAAGCTCGTCGCGATGATCGACGAGGCGGACAAGGTCACACTCTTCTGCGGCAGCGGCACGGCGGGCGCGCACGCCGAGGTCATGGAGTTCGCGGAGAAGGTCAAGTCCCCGGTCGGACACGCGCTGCGGGGCAAGGAGTGGATCCAGTACGACAACCCGTACGACGTCGGTATGAGCGGTCTGCTCGGCTACGGCGCCGCCTACGAGGCCACCCACGAGTGCGACCTGTTGATCCTGCTCGGCACCGACTTCCCGTACAACGCCTTCCTCCCGGACGACGTCAAGATCGCCCAGGTCGACGTCCGGCCCGAGCGCCTGGGCCGCCGCTCCAAGCTGGACCTGGCGGTGTGGGGCGATGTGAAGGAGACCCTGCGCTGTCTGACGCCCCGGGTGAAGCCCAAGGGGAACCGCCGCTTCCTCGACAAGATGCTGAAGAAGCACGCGGACGCGCTCGAGGGTGTCGTCAAGGCGTACACGCGCAAGGTCGAGAAGCACGTTCCGATCCACCCCGAGTACGTGGCCTCCGTCCTCGACGAACTCGCCGACGAGGACGCGGTGTTCACGGTCGACACCGGGATGTGCAATGTGTGGGCGGCCCGCTACATCTCGCCCAACGGCCGCCGCCGGGTCATCGGTTCGTTCTCGCACGGCTCGATGGCGAACGCGCTGCCGATGGCGATCGGGGCCCAGTTCACCGACCGGGGCCGGCAGGTCGTCTCGATGTCCGGAGACGGCGGGTTCTCCATGCTGATGGGTGACTTCCTCACCCTCGTCCAGTACGACCTGCCGGTGAAGGTCGTCCTCTTCAACAACTCCGCCTTGAGCATGGTCGAGTTGGAGATGCTGGTCGCCGGGCTGCCGTCGTACGGGACCACGAACAAGAACCCCGACTTCGGGGCCGTCGCGCGTGCGTGCGGGGCGTACGGCGTGCGCGTCGAGAAGCCCAAGGACCTCCCCGGCGCCTTGAAGGCCGCCTTCAAGCACAAGGGCCCGGCTCTCGTCGACATCGTCACCGACCCCAACGCCCTGTCCATCCCGCCGAAGATCAGCGCGGAGATGGTGACCGGGTTCGCCCTGTCGGCGTCGAAGATGGTCCTGGACGGTGGCGTCGGCCGAATGGTGCAGATGGCCCGCTCCAACCTGCGCAACGTGCCGCGTCCCTGACCGGCTCCCCGTCGAGTACGGCCAGAGCGGCAGCCGAGAGTCGGTAGACGGACCGAGCGCTCGCGGTCAACACGTCGCCCGGGAAGGGGAGGCGCCGGGTGGCGCGGGCCCGCCGGGTGCGCCGTCGCCGTGCGCGGGGGCGCACCGGCTCACCTCCACCTCGCGGACCCGGCCAGGGGGATGCGTCGGCCGTACTGTGCGCCTCGAGCAGGCGTCGGGCAGGGCGAGCGGGGCTTTTCACGGGACGTGTCGCCGTGGCACGAGCCGGCCCCGCAGAGTCCTGGCGTACGGGCTGTGGTGTCCCACAGGCCATCGTTCCGGCGCGACGCCGTGCTTCCGCTCGGGAATGGCTGGTCGTTGACCATTCGACATGACTGCCGCGTCGCCGATGGGGCATGGATTCCCGTGAACATGTTCGATCAGGAGGGGAACCCGACATCGGCATGCAGGCGGGGGTCATGAAGAGGCAGGTACGAGGGGGCGGTCCCGTGGCCATCGGGGCCTCCTCGGCGCAGGCAGTGGAGGAAGAAGCGACCGACGGCGCGAGGGACCCGGCAGCCGCGCAGCTCAGGCGGCGGCTGGCCAGGGCCGATCTACGAGCGGTGCCAGAGGCCCGCAAAGCACTGAGGGAACTCTTACGGCACTGGGGGAAGCCGGAGAAGTCCGAGATAGCCGAGTTGCTGACCAGCGAACTCGTCACCAACGCCCTCATCCACACCGACCACGACGCGGTCCTGACGGCCACCGTCGGACCCCGCGGACTTCGCGTGGAGGTACGGGACTTCGTGGGACGCAGGCCCAGGCCGCGGGTACCGATCGCCGACGACGGTACGCACGGCAGAGGCCTCGTCCTCGTCCAGTCCCTCGCGGACGCCTGGGGTGTACGCCCGCACGGCGTGGGCAAGTCGGTCTGGTTCGAACTGGACGGCGGCGCGGTGTAGTCACCGCGCCGCCGTAGTTCCTGTCCGGGGTCCGGCCGTTCAACGGCCGGACCACCCCGGTGTCTCAGCCGAACTGCTGCTCCAGGTCCTTGAGCTTGCGCTCCAGGGAGTCGAGTCGCGGCAGGGCCATGGTGTCGTCCTCCGCGGTGAGATCGACCGTGATCGGGTCACCACTCTTGCGGACGGGCTGAAGGGAGGGCCGTGAGCGTACGGGCAGCTCCGGCGCTATGGCAGGCTCCGCGGTGGCCTGCGCGGGAGCACGCTCCACGGTCGTCTCCAGCTGCTGCCGGCCACCACCACCGCCACCACGGCCGGGCAGGCCCCGGTGACCGCGGCTGAGCGCCTTGAGGTGCGCACGCTCGACCCGCTCCTCGTTCCGTCGGCGCAGGCGGTTCTGCTCCTTCTGGCGCTTGTCCTCGCGGACCTCCTCCACCGCCTCGTCCAGCGTGCGGACGTTCTCCAGGAGCATCAGCGACCAGGCGCTGTACGTCTCACGGGGCGCGCGCAGCCAGCGGACGATACGGATCTGCGGCAGCGGACGCGGGACGAGGCCCTGCTCACGCAGCGCGGCGCGGCGGGTCTGCTTCAGCGCCCGGTCGAACAGCACGGCGGCCGACAGGGACATGCCCGCGAAGAACTGGGGAGCGCCCGAGTGGTCCACACCCCGGGGAGCGTGCACCCAGTTGAACCAGGCGGCGGCACCGGCGAAGGTCCACACGAGTATCCGGGAGCCGAGCGCCGCGTCACCGTGGCTGGCCTCGCGCACGGCGAGGACGGAGCAGAACATGGCCGCGCCGTCCAGACCGAACGGGACGAGGTACTCCCAGCCGTCGGTGAGTCCGAGGTTCTGCTGGCCGAAGCCGACGAGGCCGTGGAAGGAGAGTGCCGCGGCGACCGCGGCACAGCAGAAGAGCAGCACATAGGAGGCCGTGCCGTAGACGGCTTCCTTACGCCTGCGACGCTCCTCGCTGCGCTCCCACGAGTCGTCGTTGCTGCTGCTCGCGTTCTCCCCGGACCGCTTGCTGCGCGCGAGCACCGCCACCGCCGCCAGCAGTCCCAGGAGCAAAACGGCGCCCGGAAGCAGCCAGTTCAGCGATATGTCGGTCAATCTCATCTGGGGTCCCTTGCATTGGGATAGGGCGTAACGCCCGCCATATTGGCCCACGCCCGTCGACCCTCAGGGGGTTTCGGGGCAAGAGGCCGCCAAGGGAGTGCAAGGGGATGCGCAGGGCGACATTCTGCTCGAACTGCCGCGCGAGGGACGGGAGCTGAGTGCGAATAAGATTACCCGTACGGATGGTTCTACGGAAAGTTCCTGCGACAAGTGAGGAAGTTGTGAAGTGCCTGTCATCTGTCGGGCACCCGTCGGGAGTCTCAATCGGAGTTGATCTTAGGGCACCCGGGGGGCCGTCCGTGCGGTGGGGTGGGCGCTCAATCCGTCGCGGTGGCCGTCAACTTGGCGATGCGGTCCGTGTCGCAGGTGCGCGGGCAGTTGACGCAGGTGTCCTCGGGACGCAGGGTGTAGAAGAAGCAGCAGCTCGCCCGGTCGCGGGTGGGCAGGGACTCCCCGTTCGGGCCGCTCAGCTCACGGAACGCGGCGGATCCGACGTAGGGCCGGGTGGCCCCCGGCAGCAGCAGCTCCAGCTCGCGCAGCGCGCGCCGCTCCTCGCCGAGCAGCTCGGCGACGTACCAGAGACCCTCGACGACCTCGTCGGTCGCCATGCCCCACAGGGCCCGGCCGCGGCGCCGCATGCGCCGGCCGAAGCCGCCGAGGACCGGCTCCAGGTGTTCGGCCGCCGCCGCCCGTACCTCGGCCCGCAGCGCCTCCTCGTCCGGGACGACCCGGGCGCCGGGCAGCAGGGCCGCCGGGTCGCCCGGCAGGCAGGCGAATTCCTCGACCCGGACCGCCATCCGGCCGAGCGTGCGCTGGAATGTGACGCGCTCCACAGGAAGCCGGGGCACCCGGCGCAGCAGGAACCACGGGACGGTGATCAGCAGACAGGCCGGCCAGGCGTACCGGTGCAGCCCGAAGCTCGCCACCACGTCCGGGCGCGCCCGCTGTCCGTAGTCCCTGATGACCTGCGCCTCGTCCCAGGCGAGGAAGGTGTCGAGGTCGGCCCCGCCTGCCGCGAGCCCGGCGGCGCCGACCCAGCCGTCGCCCTCCGGGGCCGTTTCCCCCTGCCCCAGTTCCCGCACGCTCAGCTGCGGAAAGACCTCGGTCAGCCGGGTGTACGCGTCCGTGACGGCCGAGCGGGCGGGGTGGGTGTCGGCGAGGCCCGGGGCGCCTGTGGCCAGGGCGGGAGCGGACATACGGGTACCCCGCTTCACGATCGTTGACAGGTTAGGCTTACCTTACCCTCGATATCGGATGTTTGAACTGGGGCCATGTGCGCCTATGGTGCTTGACGGACGGGTAACAACCGCCGCAATGACCCCCAAGTACCACCAAGCCCGGAGGAGGACCCCGTGGAGCAGGCCGGTTCGCTGGGCGCGCGCGGTTCCACCGGGTCAGCGGCCCCGGACATCCGTACGGCGTCCGTCCGGGTGCCCGCGCAGGCACGGGCGGCGGACGTCGAGCGGGAGCGGGGCGTCGCCTCGGACGAGTCCCGGTCCGCCTCCGGGGCCCGTGGCGAGCACACCCACAGCGAGCCGCCCATCCCGCACCCCCGCGTGGAGAGCGCGCGCCCCGTGGTCCAGCGGGCCTCGGTCCGCGGGCAGATCCTCGACGCCCTGCGCACCGCCCTCGTCGCGGGCGAGCTCGCCCCCGGCCAGGTGTACTCGGCGCCCGTGCTCGGCGAACGCTTCGGGGTCTCGGCCACGCCCGTACGCGAGGCGATGCAGCAGCTCGCCCTCGAAGGCGCCGTCGAGGTCGTACCGAACCGGGGCTTCCGCGTCGTCCGGCGCGGGACGCGCGAGCTGGCCGAGCTCGCCGAGATCCGCGCCCTCCTCGAAGTGCCGGTGGTGCTGCGCCTCGCCCGCACGGTGCCCGCCGCGCGCTGGGCCGAACTGCGCCCGCTCGCCGAGGCGGCGGCGCGTGCCGCGTCCGCGGGGAGCCGTGCCACCTACGCCGAGTGCGACCGCGCCTTCCACCACGCGATCCTCGCCCTCGCCGGCAACGACCAGCTCGTACAGTTCGCCGACGACCTGCACCGCCGCGCCCAGTGGCCCCTCGCCGGCGGCCCCGTCCCGCGCGGGCGCGCGGACCTCATGGCCGACGCCGCCGAGCACATAGCCCTCCTGGACGCCCTGACCGCCCAGGACCTCCCGGTCGTCCAGTCCCTCGTACGAGAGCACTTCGCCGACAACTAGGGCCTGTCCGGTACGTCGCCTTCCCCCGACGGACGTCACGGCTCCGTACGTGCCGGGCAACAGGACGCGCCGACGGGAACCCGTACGGCTCCGCACGCGTGCCCCCCGGTACCAGCAGCACACCGGGGGAGAAGAGAAGATGCCCGACCCGTCCTGGCAGGCGATGCAGCAAGCTCAGCAGGCCCAGCAGATCCACCAGAACCACGTACGCCACCACCGCGCGGCACACGACATGGCCCAGGCCCACGCCCGCCACACCGGGGCGCCCCCCACACACCGTCCCGTGCCGCACACCGGCGCCCGGGGCGGCGGCCTGCGCGGCCTCCTGGTCCTGATCATCATCGTCGGGGTCGTGGTCTACGTCGCCCATGACCCCGAACTCCGCACCGCGGTGGGGAACTTCGCCCGCAACCTCCTGGCACACGTCCAGAGCAACTGACCCGGTCCGGCGAACGCGGGGGACTGCGGCGCCCCTTCAGCGGCGCGGGGCCGTGACACGTGCGGCTCCGCCGCGCGGGCGCGACCAGCCACGACGAATCCGCAGCCTCCTCGCGGCCTCAAGCCGTCGCCGCAGGCGGAGTCAACTGCCGGGCCAACCAGGTGGGCACACCCCCGAGCAACCGGAACAACCGCCCCGCCTCCGCCCGCAGCCGGGACGCCTCCGGCTCGACCTCGGCATCCGCGAGCGAGGCCAATGCCGGGGCGGTGCCCACCAAGTACCCCAACTCCTCCCGAATCCGCAGGGATTCGGCGAACCCGTGCCGCGCCTCGGCCAACTCCCCCTCCCTCAGGGCGAGTCCGGCAAGGTGCCGCCAGGTGAAGGAGAGCAGCAGCGGGTCGGCCTGGGCGACGGCGCCCGCATGGGCGCGCCGGTACGCGGCCCGCGCGGCCTGCGGCGACTGCGCGAGGTTCTCGGCGAGCAGCCCGCGCCGGAAGTCGAGCAGCGCCCGCCCCGGCGCCCCCGGGGCGATCAGCGCGGCGGCCCGTCCGAGCGCGGCCCGCGCCTCGTCCGCCCGGTCGCGCACCCCGAGCAGCGTGGCCGCGTACGCGAGCTGACCGCGCTCACAGGCAGCCGCCCCGCGCTCGTCGTCGCTCTGGGCCACCGCCTCTGCCGTCCGCAGCGCGTCCTCCGCCTCGGCCCAGCCCTGCTCGGTGTACAGGCACCGCTCGACGAGGAGCGAGGCTCTCTGCAGCGCGGGCCCCGCCGTCCCGGGCTGGAGCAGTGCGGCGGCGTCGACCCAGCAGGCGCGTGAGCGCAGCCGCCATACCGCGGTCTGGAGTGGATCGTCCCCTGCGTTCGTTCCGGAACCAGACATGGCGGTATGCGCCACGTTGCCCTCCCCGAGCACGCCATTGAGCTGTTGAGTGGTGGCATCTCAGCACGGATCGCGGTACCCGGCCAAGGGGGTAGGTGAAGGATTTCACAAAGTCGTGGGACTGGTGCGGCACTTGCTGACACGCGCCGCACGCACCCGTGACCTCAGCTCATGCGCAACGCCAGGAAGAAGTCGAGCTTGTCCTCGAGGCGGGAGAGGTCCCGGCCCGTCAACTGCTCGATGCGGCCCACCCGGTAGCGCAGTGTGTTGACGTGCAGGTGGAGCCGCGTGGCGCAGCGAGTCCAGGAGCCGTCGCAGTCGAGGAACGCCTCCAGGGTCGGGATGAGTTCGGCGCGGTGGCGGCGGTCGTAGTCCCGGAGGGGGTCGAGCAGGCGCGCGGTGAAGGCGCGGCGTACGTCGTCCGGCACGAAGGGCAGCAGGAGGACGTGCGAGGCCAGCTCCTGGTGTCCGGCCGCGCAGACCCGGCCGGGGCGGGCGGCGGCGACCCGGCGCGCGTGCCGGGCCTCCTCCAGGGCGCCGCGCAGCCCCTCGGCCGAGTGCACGGCGGCGCTGACGCCGAGCGTGAGCCGCCCGTCGTCGTTCAGGCCGGCCGACAGCGGGTCGCGTACCGCCTCCAGGAGGGCGTCCGCGAGGATGCCCGTCTCGGAGCCGTCGTGCTCCGAGGAGACCGCCGGAAGAGGTACGAGCGCGATCGCCTCCCCACCCGCATGGGCGACGGCGATCCGGTCGGAGTGCTCGGGGCCGCTGGTCAGCGGGTCGACGAGGATCTCCTCCAGGAGCGACTGGGTGACCGGCCCGCCCTCGATCTCGCCGTCGTCCCACTCGACGCGGGCCACCACCACCTGCCAGTGCGGTGCGGCGCCGAGCCCGGGCAGCAGCACCGGGGCGGCGACGCGCAGCCGGGCCGCGATCTCCGCGGGGGCGGCCCCCGTCTGCACCAGTTCGAGGACCTCCTGCGCGAGCCGGCGCCGCACCGTGCGCGCCGCGTCCCGCCGGTCCCGCTCGACCGCGATCAGCTGGGTGACGCCCTGGAGCAGGTCGAGCCGCTCCGCGGGCCAGTCCCCGGCGTCCGCCTCGACCGCGAGCAGCCAGTCGGAGAGCACCGTCTCGCGCACATCGCGGGAGGCGGCCGCGGAGCGCCCGGAGGAGCGGATCGGGAAGAGGGAGTACGTCGTCGTGCCCACGAGCACCCGGTGCGGTCCGCGCCGCCCGGTGCGCGCCGCCGCGAGGTGCTCCGCGGCCAGCTTCGCGGACACGTCGGCGGGCAGCGCGGCCCCGGCGAGCTTCGAACCGGCGATGGGGCGTCCGGTGGGGGAGAGCACCCAGGCCCGCAGGTCGAGGTCGGTGCCGAGCAGGTCCAGGACCACGTCGGGGCCGCCGCCCGCCGGGCCTGACGTCATCATGCGCCGGTGCCGGTCCACCACTGCCGCGAGGTCTCCGGCGCGCTCGCCCGAGACCTGTCGTACGACATGCTCGGTGATCGTCGCGAACGCCACCGACTCGTGCACGGCGAACAGCGGCAGCCGGTGCCGGACGCAGGCCAGGATGAGGTCCTCCGGGACGTCACCGAGCTCCGCCTCACCGGCGGCGAGGGCCGCGACCCCGGCGGCCGCCAGGATCCGTACGAAGGGCTCGGAGTCCGCGGCGCCGTGCCGCCAGGCGAGGCCGGTGAGGACCAGCTCGCCGCCGGAGAGGTAGCGGCTGGGGTCCTTGAGGTCCGTGGTCATCACACCGCGTACGGTGCGGTCCAGCTCGTCCTCGCCGCCGAGCAGCCGCAGGCCCAGCGCGTCGGTGTCCAGCAGTGCGCGCAGCCGCATTCTCGTCGCCGCCGTTCTTGTCTCGAAATCTACGATGGATCTGAAGGTGAGCAATGGGCGAGCGGGTCCGCGAGCCGTACTCCCTGGTCCCAGCGTGTGCTGGATGTTTCCTGTCGTTTCCATAGGAAAACGAGGAGGTTACTGATGACCTCCGTTCATACGAATCTACAAGATGACCGCCCTGGCCAGCCAACTCCTTCATGGTTTCGGTGACTGACCCCGGTGGAGGACAGCGCGGTGTACTGACCTCACTCCACGTGAACAACTCATGAACGAGCCCGGGCCGCCGCACACGATCTGGCTTGATCAGAACGACCCACGATACGAAGAAGAGAGCCACTCATGGACTTCCTTCGCCCCGCCAGCTGGGAGGAGGCGCTCGCCGCGAAGGCCGAGCACCCCACCGCTGTGCCGATTGCGGGTGGCACCGATGTGATGGTCGAGATCAACTTCGATCACCGCCGGCCCGAGTACCTCCTCGACCTGAACCGCGTCGGCGAGCTGAGCGAGTGGGAGGTCGGCGAGGAGAGCGTGCGCCTGGGCGCCTCCGTCCCGTACACCCGGATCATGGAGAACCTGCGCGGCGAGCTTCCCGGCCTGGCCCTGGCCTCCCACACCGTGGCCTCTCCCCAGATCCGCAACCGTGGCGGCGTCGGCGGCAACCTCGGCACCGCCTCCCCGGCCGGCGACGCCCACCCCGCCCTCCTCGCGGCGGGCGCCGAGGTCGAGGCCGAGTCCGTACGGGGATCGCGTCTGATCCCGATCGACGCGTTCTACACCGGCGTGAAGCGCAACGCGCTCGCGCCCGACGAGCTGATCCGCGCCGTCCACATCAAGAAGGCCGACGGCCCCCAGCAGTACTCCAAGGTCGGCACCCGCAACGCCATGGTGATCGCGGTCTGCGCCTTCGGCCTGGCCCTGCACCCCGAGACGCGTACGGTCCGCACCGGCATCGGCTCGGCCGCGCCCACGCCGGTCCGCGCCAAGGCCGCCGAGGAGTTCCTGAACGCGGCGCTCGACGAGGGCGGCTTCTGGGACAACGGCAAGATCATCACCCCGTCGGTCGCCAAGCAGTTCGCGGACCTCTGCTCCGCCGCCTGCAACCCGATCGACGACGTCCGGGGCACCGCGAGCTACCGCCGCCACGCGGTCGGCATCATGGCCCGCCGCACCCTGACCTGGACCTGGGAGTCGTACCGCGGCACCGCCGCTCACACGGAGGGAGTCGCGTAATGCGCGTCAATTTCACGGTCAACGGCCGTCCGCAGGAAGCCGACGACGTGTGGGAGGGCGAGTCCCTGCTGTACGTGCTGCGCGAGCGACTGGGCCTGCCCGGCTCCAAGAACGCCTGTGAGCAGGGCGAGTGCGGTTCCTGCACGGTCCGCCTGGACGGCGTGCCGGTGTGTTCGTGTCTGGTCGCGGCCGGCCAGGTCGAGGGCCGTGAGGTCGTCACCGTCGAGGGCCTCGCGGAGTTCGCCAAGCAGCGCGCGGAGCACGGCGGTTGCGCCACCGGCTCCTGCGGCACCTCGCTGGACGAGGCCAGGCGCTGGGAGTCCAAGCCCCAGGACTCCCACACCGGCGAGGGCGGAGGCGTTTCCCCGCGTGCGACGCTCTCTGCGATCCAGCAGGCGTTCATCGACGCCGGCGCCGTCCAGTGCGGCTTCTGCACCCCGGGTCTGCTGGTCGCCGCCGACGAGATGCTGGAGCGCAACCCCACGCCGACCGACGCGGACATCCGCGAGGCGCTCTCCGGCAACCTGTGCCGGTGCACCGGCTACGAGAAGATCATGGACGCGGTCCGCCTCGCGGCCGCCCGGCAGTCCGAGGCGGTCTGACCATGGGAACCACGGGTACACCCACCAACCTCACGCAGGGCTCCAAGACCAGGGGCGGCGTCGGCGAGTCGACGCTGCGCCCGGACGGCATCCTCAAGGTCACCGGCGAGTTCGCGTACTCGTCCGACATGTGGCACGAGGACATGCTCTGGGGCCAGATCCTGCGCTCCACGGTCGCCCACGCCGAGATCGTCTCCATCGACACCGGCGAGGCCCTCGCGACGCCCGGTGTCTACGCCGTCATGACGTACGACGACCTGCCGACCGAGGTGAAGAACTACGGCCTGGAGATCCAGGACACGCCGGTCCTCGCGCACGGCAAGGTCCGCCACCACGGTGAGCCGGTGGCGATCGTCGCCGCCGACCACCCGGAGACCGCGCGCCGCGCCGCCGCCAAGATCAAGGTGGAGTACCGCGAGCTGCCGGTCATCACGGACGAGGCGTCCGCGACCGCGCCGGACGCGATCCTGATCCACGAGGGCCGCGACGACCACCACATCGGCCATGTCCCGCACCCGAACATCGTGCACCGCCAGCCGATCGTCCGCGGCAACGTCGAAGAGGCCGCCAAGAAGGCCGACTTCGTCGTCAAGGGCGAGTACACCTTCGGCATGCAGGACCAGGCGTTCCTGGGCCCCGAGTCCGGTCTCGCCGTGCCCGCCGAGGACGGTGGCGTCG
Organism: Streptomyces sp. NPDC007896; assembly: GCF_042959425.1. NCBI lineage: Bacteria > Bacillati > Actinomycetota > Actinomycetes > Kitasatosporales > Streptomycetaceae > Streptomyces > Streptomyces sp. NPDC007896. The sequence continues at coordinate 125,266 of NZ_JBIBKX010000012.1, forward strand.
ACCTCTACATCGCCACCCAGTGGCTGCACTCCGACCTGCGCCAGATCGCGCCCGTCCTGGGCCTGCCCGAGGACAAGGTCCGCATGACGCTCTCGGGCGTCGGCGGCGCGTTCGGCGGACGCGAGGACCTGTCGATGCAGATCCACGCCTGCCTGCTCGCCCTGCGCACCGGCAAGCCCGTCAAGATCGTCTACAACCGATTCGAGTCCTTCTTCGGGCACGTCCACCGCCACCCCGCGAAGCTCTACTACGAGCACGGGGCGACCAAGGACGGCAAGCTCACCCACCTGAAGGCCCGGATCGTCCTGGACGGCGGCGCCTACGCCTCCGCCTCCCCGGCGGTCGTCGGCAACGCCTCCTCGCTGGGCGCGGGCCCCTACATCGTCGACGACGTCGACATCGAGGCCATCGCCCTCTACACCAACAACCCGCCCTGCGGCGCCATGCGCGGCTTCGGCGCGGTCCAGGCCTGCTTCGCCTACGAGGCCCAGATGGACAAGCTCGCCGACGAGGTGGGCATGGACCGGGTGGCCTTCCGTCAGCTCAACGCGATGGAGCAGGGGACCGTCATGCCGACCAGACAGGTCGTCGACTCACCGGCCCCGGTCGCCGAACTCCTGCGCCGGGTCAAGGCGATGCCGCTGCCGCCGGAGCAGCAGTGGCTCGCGGCCGGCGAGGCGGCCGACGTACGGCAGCTGCCGGGCGGCCTCTCCAACACCACGCACGGCGAGGGCGTCGTACGGGGCATCGGCTACGCGGTCGGCATCAAGAACGTCGGCTTCTCCGAAGGCTTCGACGACTACTCGACGGCCAAGGTCCGCATGGAGGTCGTCGGCGGCGAGCCGGTCGCGACCGTGCACACCGCGATGGCGGAGGTCGGCCAGGGCGGTGTCACCGTCCACGCGCAGATCGCCCGCACCGAGCTGGGCGTCGCCCAGGTGACCATCCAGCCGGCCGACACCCAGGTGGGCAGCGCCGGTTCGACGTCCGCGTCCCGGCAGACGTACGTCACCGGCGGCGCCGTCAAGAACTCCTGCGAGCTCGTCCGCGAGAAGGTCCTGGAACTGGGCCGCCGCAAGTTCGGTACGTACCACCCCGCTTGGGCGACGGCGGAGCTGCTCCTGGAGGGCGGCAAGGTCGTCACCGACGGCGGCGAGGTGCTGGCCGACCTGGTGGACGTGCTCGGCGACGAGGCCGTCGAGATCGAGGCCGAGTGGCGGCACCGCCCGACCGAGGCCTTCGACCTCCGTACCGGACAGGGCTTCGGCCATGTCCAGTACACGTTCGCCGCGCACCGCGCGGTCGTCGAGGTCGACACCGAACTCGGGCTGGTCAAGGTCATCGAGCTGGCCTGCGCCCAGGACGTCGGCAAGGCCCTCAACCCGCTGTCCGTCGTCGGCCAGATCCAGGGTGGCACCACCCAGGGCCTGGGCATCGCGGTCATGGAGGAGATCATCGTCGACCCCAAGACCGCGAAGGTGCGCAACCCCTCCTTCACGGACTATCTGATCCCCACGATTCTCGACACGCCGACCATCCCGGTCGACGTGCTCGAACTCGCCGACGACCACGCCCCGTACGGGCTCCGTGGCATCGGCGAGGCCCCGACCCTGTCGTCCACCCCGGCCGTCCTCGCGGCGATCCGGAACGCGACGGGTCTGGAGCTCAACAGGACGCCGGTACGCCCCGAGCACCTGACCGGCAAGTAACCCTCTGTTCGTCTCGGGCCGTCCCCCGGGTCGTGCACCATCCCAAATCCCGCAGCAACCACCGTGGTTGCTGACGCGGGTGCCCCTGTGAACCTTGGGAGATGGCACCATGACCCAGCAGTCAGTGGAGCCCAGGACCGTCGCCGACGACGCGGGTGCGGGAACCCGCGTCCCGGCCGGGCGGTCCTGGCTCGACCGTTACTTCCACATATCCCAGCGGGGATCCACGGTCGCGCGTGAGGTGCGCGGCGGCGTCACCACCTTCATGGCGATGGCGTACATCCTCCTGCTCAACCCCCTGATCCTGTCCGGCAAGGACGCGGCGGGGCACACACTCGGCCAGAACGCGCTGATCACCGCGACGGCGTTCGCGGCGGCCTTCAGCACGCTCCTGATGGGCTTCTTCGGCAAGGTGCCCCTGGCCCTCGCCGCCGGACTCTCCGTCTCCGGAGTGCTCTCCTCGCAGGTCGCCCCGCAGATGACCTGGCCGCAGGCCATGGGCATGTGTGTGATCTACGGAGTGGTCATCATGCTCCTGGTCGTCACCGGCCTGCGCGAGATGATCATGAACGCGATCCCGCTGGCGCTGAAGCACGCCATCACCATGGGCATCGGCCTGTTCGTCGCGCTGATCGGCTTCTACAAGGCCGGATTCGTGCACCAGGGGAAGTCCACCCCGGTCACCCTCGGCCCGGCCGGTGAACTCGCCGGCTGGCCGGTCCTGCTCTTCGCCGCCACGCTGCTCGCCATCTTCATGCTCCAGGCGCGCGGCATCCCCGGCGCGATCCTGATCGGCATCGTCGGCGGCACCGTACTCGCCGTGGTCCTCAACGCCCTCGGCGTCATCGCCCCCCAGCAGTGGGCGAGCGGCGCCCCCGAACTGCACGGCGGCGCCGTCTCGATGCCGGACTTCTCACTCTTCGGCAAGGTCGAGTTCGGCGGCTGGGGCGACGTCGGAGTGATGACGGTCGGCATGATCGTCTTCACGCTGGTCCTCGCCGGGTTCTTCGACGCGATGGCCACCATCATCGGCGTCGGCACGGAGGCGGGGCTCGCCGACGCGCAGGGCCGGATGCCGGGCCTGTCCAAGGCGCTGTTCATCGACGGCGCGGGCGGAGCGGTCGGCGGGGTCGCGGGCGCGTCGGGCCAGACGGTCTTCGTCGAATCGGCGACCGGGGTCGGCGAGGGCGCCCGCACGGGCCTCTCCTCCGTCGTCACCGGCCTGTTCTTCGCGGCCTGCCTCTTCTTCACCCCGCTGACGGCGATCGTCCCCGGCGAGGTCGCGGCGGCGGCACTGGTGGTCATCGGCGCCATGATGATGATGAACGCCCGTCACGTGGACTGGGCCGACCGCGCCACCGCGATCCCGGTCTTCCTGACCGTCGTCGTGATGCCGTTCACGTACTCCATCACCGCGGGCGTCGCGGCCGGAGTGCTGTCATACGTCGCCATCAAGATCGCCCAGGGCAAGGCCCGGGAGATCGGGGCGTTCATGTGGGGCCTGACGGCGATCTTCCTCGTCTTCTTCGCCCTGAATCCGATCGAGAGCTGGATGGGCGTGCACTGACACGCCCCTTCCGGTCGACGACCCTCCACGCACCCCCTGTTAAGGAGACCGAGACATGCTGGACATCGCCGAAGAGCTGCACCGGTGGGTCGAGCAGGGACGCGACTTCGCCGTGGCCACCGTGGTGGCCGTCAGCGGCAGCGCGCCCCGCAGGCCCGGCGCCGCGCTCGCCGTCGACTCCGACGGCACGGCGATCGGCTCGGTCTCCGGCGGGTGCGTGGAGGGCGCGGTCTACGAACTGTGCCGGCAGGCGCTCCTGGACGGCGAGAGCGTCCTGGAGCGCTTCGGATACAGCGACGCGGACGCCTTCGCCGTCGGTCTGACCTGCGGTGGCATCATCGACATCCTCGTCACTGCGGTCCGGGCGGGCGACCCCGCCCGGCCGGTGCTCGGCACCGCGCTGGCCGCCGCCGCGAGAGGGGAGGCGGCGGCGGTCGCGCGGATCGTCAGCGGCCCCGCCGAACTGCGGGGCCGCGCGCTGCTCGTCCGCCCCGACGGCTCGTACGAGGGTGGCTTCGGCGCCCATCCCGAGCTGGACCGCACGGTGGTCGGCGAGGCGGGCGCCTTCCTGGACGCGGGCCGTACCGGCACCCTGGAGATCGGAGAGCAGGGCTCTCGTTGCGGAGCGCCGCTCACGGTTCTGGTCGAGTCGTCCGTGCCGCCCCCGCGCATGATCGTGTTCGGCGCGATCGACTTCGCGTCGGCGCTGGTCCGTATGGGCAAGTTCCTGGGGTACCGCGTCACGGTGTGCGACGCCCGCCCGGTCTTCGCGACCGCCACCCGCTTCCCCGACGCCGACGAGATCGTCGTCGAGTGGCCCCACAAGTACCTGGAGGCCACGGAGACGGACGCCCGGACCGTCCTGTGCGTCCTCACCCACGACGCCAAGTTCGACGTACCGCTGCTGCGGCTCGCGCTGCGGCTTCCGGTCGCGTACGTCGGCGCGATGGGCTCCCGGCGTACACACCTGGACCGCAACGACCGACTGCGCGAAGTCGGCGTCACCGAACTGGAGTTGGCGCGTCTCAGGTCCCCCATCGGCCTCGACCTGGGCGCCCGCACCCCCGAGGAGACGGCCCTGTCCATCGCCTCGGAGATCGTGGCCAACCGGCGCGGGGGAAGCGGGGTGTCGCTCACCGGGGCACACACGCCGATCCACCACGACGCGACGTCGGTTCCGGCACGGCGGATCGGGTCGGTGGCCTGAGCGGGGCCGGGGGAGCGCGGGGGTGATGCGGCCGCCGGTCGGCTACTGGGGGGCAGGGCCCGGCAGTTCCTGGTCCCCGGAGGTGAGCGCGTCCAGGTCTCGGGCGAACTCCTCGGTGTCCAGGAACGGAAGGTCCAGGACGTCGGTGGGCAGGCCTGTCGGGCCCTCCGGGCCGAGCAGCGGCTGCTCGGTCCAGATGCACTTTCCGGTCGCCGTGTAGCGGGTGCCCCAGCGCCGGGAGAGCGCGGTGACCAGTTGCAGTCCGCGTCCGCCTTCGTCGGTCTCCGACGCCCGGCGGATGCGCGGCACGGTCAGACTCCCGTCGAAGACCTCGCAGACCAGCTCGGAGCCGTGCAGCAGGCGCAGCCGCACGGGTCCCTTCGCGTGGCGCACGACGTTGCCGACCAGCTCGCTGGCGAGGAGTTCCGTGGTCGGCGTCAGGTCGTCCAGGCCCCAGGTGTGGAGCTGCTCGCGGATGTGGCGGCGGGCCTGCCCGGCCGCTCGCGGGTCCTCGGGGAGCAGCCAGGAAGCCATGTTGTCGTCGGTCAGCGCGTGGAGGCGGGCGATGAGGAGGGCCGCGTCGTCGGCGGTGGAGTGCTCGGCGGGGAGCAGTCCGGCGGTGACGGTGTCGCAGAGGCGCTCCAGATCGGCTGCCATGTCGCCGGGACCCTCGTGTGCGGCCCGCAGCAGCCGGGCGAGTTCGGCCATGCCGTCGTCGATCTCGCGGGTGGCCGACTCGACCAGGCCGTCGGTGTAGAGGACGAGGAGGCTCCCGTCCGGCACCGTCATCTCGAAGGTCTCGAAGGGCGGCTCCGCCGCGCCGAGCGGTGGATCGGGGGCGAGTTCGGGGATGTACACACTGCCGTCGGGGTGGACGACGGCGGGCGGGGGGTGCCCGGCGCGGGCCACGGAGCAGATCTGGGTGGTGGAGTCGTAGAGCGCGTACAGGCAGGTGGCGTAGGACTCCTCGGCCATGCCGCCGACGATGTCGTTGAGGTGGCTCATGATCTCGTCGGGGGGAAGTTCGAGGTCGGCCAGGGTGTGCACCGCTGTGCGCAGTCGCCCCATGGTGGCCGCCTCGGGCAGCCCGTGGCCCATCACGTCACCGACGACCAGGGCGACCTGACCGCCGGAGAGAGGAATGATGTCGTACCAGTCGCCGCCGACGTCCATGCCCTGTCCGGCGGGGAGGTAGCGTGCGGCGGCGGTGCACGCGGGCAGTTCGGGCAGGCGGCTGGGGAGCAGGCTGCGCTGGAGTTCCTGGGAACGGGTGTGTTCGGCGTCGTAGAGCCGGGCCCGCTCCAGGGCCTGCGCGACCAGCGCGCTGGTCGTGGTCAGCAGGGTGCGCTCCTCGTCGCTGAGACGGCGCGGCCGGTCGAAGGAGACCACGCACACCCCGAACGTGTGCCCGGACACGGTCAGCGGCATGAACGCCCAGGCCTGCTTGCCCGCCTGGGGCGGCCGGGCGGCGAGTTCGGGGTAGCGGGCCGCGTACTCCGCGCGTGAGGAGAGGAACAGCGGCGTGCCGGAGCTGATCGGGTCCCAGACCGGGTCGCGGGCCACCCGCGCACGGCCGTTGATCGTGTCGAGGAAGGCGGCCGGATAGCCGACGGCCCCGACGTTGTACGCCCGGTCGCCTTCGATGGCCTGCACCACGAGGCCGGTGGCGCCGAACGGCGGCAGCACGCGCTGCGCGACGGCGTCCACCACGTCCCGGGAGGTCGTCGCCTTGGCGAGGGACGCGGTCAGCTCGGCGATCCGGGCGGCGCGCTCGGCGGCGGCCCGCTCGGCGGCGGCCCGTTCGTCCTCGTGCCGCCGAATCTCGGTGACGTCGGTGAAGTAGAGGGTGAGGCCGTCGGGTCCCGGGACCAGCCGCAGGTGGAGGCGGCGCCCGGTGTCCGGAGTGTCCATGTCGAAGCCGGCGGGCTGCTGCGCGGCGGCGGCCTCCCGGCAGTGCTTCTCCAGATCGGGGACCTGCCGGACGGAGGGAAGCTCCCACAGGACACGGCCGAACAGCTCCTCCTCGGAGAAGCCCAGCATGCGCTCGGCCGCCAGGTTCAGGAAGGTGATCCGCCAGCGGTCGTCCACGGCGAGGAAGCCGTCACTCATGTGGCGAAGAGCCCGGCTGAGCGCGTCGCGTGCGGAGCGGGACTCGTTGCTCTCCCAGCCCACGCCGATCATCCGTACGGGTTCGCCCTGAGCGTTGTAGGTCGCCCGGGCGCGGGCCTGGGTCCATCCGTAGGTGCCGTCCAGGCGACGCACCCGGTACTCGGCCTCGAACACCGTACGCTCCCGGAGCGCTTTCTCCGCCGCCCCCAGGGTCGGCGCCAGGTCGTCGGGGTGGACGATCCTCATCCAGTTCTCGATCCTGCCGGTGAACTCGGCCGGCGTGGTGCCGTAGAGCTCAAGGGCGGCCTCGTCCCAGATCAGCTCGCCGGTCTCGACGTTCCAGTCCCACGAGCCGACCCGGACCTCCTGCAGAGCCTGCCGCAGCCGGTCACCGCTCAGTTCCTTTTGGGGCGGCCGAGCGGGCGGCGGTGACTGCTGCATGCGCTCCTCGGCCCAGGCGATCACGGCCTGCAGGAAACCCCACTGCTCGACGGTCGGCTCCCCCTGCCCGCCCGTCACCACGGTGAGCGCGCCGATACCGCGGTCGCCGCTGAACACCGGCACGGCCGCCAGCCCGGAACCGGGCCATGAGACCGCACCGGATCCGGGCAATTCGCCGGAGGTCGGCGCAATCCACACGCCCCGGCCCTGGTGCAGGGCCCGGGCCGGGGCCAGCGGGCCTTCCTGGTCGATGATCTCCCAGGGCCGGGTGAGGGCCGCGGGAAGACCGCTCGCCGACACCAGTCGCAGCGCGGACATGGGGCCCCGCAGATGGATCATTCCCCCCAGGGCGCCCAGCTCCCCCATCGCGTGCTGGAGCGCCAGCCGGAAGATCTCACTCTCCGTGACACCAGGGTCCACCGCGCTGAGCAGAGCCAGCCGTGTATTCATGATGTAAAGCCTACAATTACCCCGTTTCCTGCACGGGTACGCGACCCGCCCGCGGGCACGGAGCGTCAGGATTCCGGCCGCAGCAGCCCTTTCACCGCTCGCCCGAACATCCACCGTCCCGCCCACCCCAGCGGCCGGTCGAAGAACCGCGGCAGCGACCGTACGGTCAGATCCTCCCGCCAGAGCACTCGCGACCCCCCGCCCGCCTCCGGGCGGACCTCGATCTCGGCCCACCCCGTGACGAACGTGCCGCGCTTGACCAGCCGGCACCTCCCCGTGCCCCCGTCCCGGGGCGGTCGCCAGGTGACGACCTCCATGGGGTCGTCGAAGGCCAACGGGCCCACCCCCGACCGGGCGACGAACACCGTGCCCGCGCCGGTCGGCGGCGGGGTGCGCATGGTGACCCGGGTCAGCGGGACGACGGCGGCATGCCGGGGCCAGTCGGTAAGGCGACGCCAGCTCTCTTCGACGGGAGAGGGGGACACGCGTTCCAGCTGGAAGAGGACCACGGCCCGATCGTAGGCGGCTGAACGGCCGCGCTACCGGATCACCCGACGACGCACGGAAGGGGCCGTGCCGGTACGTCGCAAGCCCGTCGCTTACGTTCGGATCGAGCAGCGGCTCCCTTGCCCGGCCCACGCCTGATCCAGCGGCGACGGGCTCGACGTACCGGCACGGCCCCGACCCACCCACGACCCCGCGGGTCAGCGAGGCGCGGCCGCGTCCGTTTTCCGACGGTGCCGCCCCACTTCGTAGAGCTGGCCGAAGTACGGCCCCTCCACGTCGCCGGCGTCGAGCGCGGCCAGGATCTCGTCCCCGCGGGGATCGTCGCGCAGGGCCAACTGAACGGCCGCGGTGACCCGTACGTCCTCCGTCTCGTCGGTGAGGCATGCCGCGAGCGCCTCCGAGACCTCTAAATCCGCGGGCGCGGAGACCAGCGCGGCGCAGGCCCCCCGGCGGACCTCGGCCGCCGCGTCCCGGGTACATGCGAGGACCGTGGCCAGGGCGTCACGACGCCCGGCGTCGACTCCGTACCGCAGACCGAAGACCGCCCACCCCCGGACCCTGCTGTCGGCATGCCGGGCGAGGTCGTGCAGAGGTGGCTCGGCGCGGGGATCCAGGGCGCCGGACAGTCCCCCGGTCAGGGGCCTCAGCACGCGCGGATCCGGTTCACGCGCGGCCCACGGCAGGAAGAGATCGACCAGCGGGGCGTCGAACGGTGCCTCGTCGCTGTAGTCGAAGAGGTTGAACAGCCGGAGCACTTCCGCGCCGAAGTACCGCTCCAGCGGGTCCTGCCGGTCCCGCAGGGCGGCGGACATGTCCCACGTGGCGCGATCGCGGCGCTGCTGGAGGACGTCCGTCGTCACCCACCAGATCTCGTGGTCGACGTCCGGCACGGCCAGCGCCCTCGACAACAGCTCGGTGAACGGGGTCCTGATCCCGTACCGGGGCTCCAGCGCCGTCAGGATCGCGCTGTGCCCGGTGCGGACCGTCAGGCCTCCCAGCGTCAGCTCCTCGACGCTCACCCCGTGCTCGTCACGAACCGTCTCGCGCCGCACCGTTCCCGCCGCACCGCTCCTGCGGCGCAACTCGGCCACGGCGCCCGTCTCGTGCCAGGACCGGGCCAGCGCCAGGGCGTCGCGTCCCTCACGGTCCTTGTGCCACAGTTGCGCCCCATGGTTGATGAGCGCGTTCACGATGTCGCAGGCGCCACGGTCGACCGCCCGCAGTAGCGGGGTCCGGCCGTCCACGACCCGGTCCAGCCGGGCATGGCGCATGAGGACCTCGACAGTGGCCAGGTCGAAGCCGTCCACCGCCAGGCAGAGCGCGGGCGTGCCCCGGTCGTCGACGGCGTCGGGGTCGCCGCCGGCGTCCAGGAGTGCCGTCACCGCCTTCACGTCCCCACTCCGCACCGCCGCCGTCAGTGACTCCCCGCCCATACGCCCCCGCTTCCCTCGTCAAAGCCCCGCCCCCACGGCACGAGGCCGACAGCCCGCGATCCTAGCCGCGCCGCTCGCCCGACCGGCCGTCGATTTCGGTCCGGCCGCTGCCAACTCCCGCTCGCGCCCGCGCTGTTGACACGCCGTCCGTCAGGCACCAGGCTATCTGGGGAGTACTCCCCGTTCCTTGGCCGTCACGCTCCACAGGACCTCGGAGAGGCCGAGCTCGCGGCAGATCTTGTGCACGGTGTCGTCGGTCCGCCACTGCGGCGGGCGCATGAGCGTCGGCCGCTTTCCGGTGAGCTTCTCTATCGCGTCGTCGGGCTTCTCCAACTCCTCGCGTATCTCCGCCGGCTTGATCTCCGTCAGGATCTTGTGGTCCCAGGTGTGACGGGCGACCTCGTGTCCCTCGGCGGCCATCCGCCTGACGAGCTCCGGATACTTCTCGACGTGCCGCTTTCCCAGCAGGAAGAAGGTCGCCGGGACCTGCTTCTCCTTGAGCACGTCGAGGAGCTTGGCCGAGTTCTCGCTCGGCCCGGCGTCGAAGGTCAGCGCGATGCACTTGGCCTGGCGGCAGTCCACGGTCCCGAACTTCGCCGGGGCGCCGGCGGCAGCCGCGCACCCCACGCGTCGTGCACCGCCATGCGGTGGGTGTTCACGTTGCAGAAGCCCGCCAGGTCGACGCGGTCGGCGTGGGGGCTGGTCGGCGCCTCGGTGTAAAGCTGGGCGCGGGCGCCGAGGCTCACCACGGCGCAGCGGCGACGGCGCACGGGGGCGTCCGGGATCATGCGGTCTCCGTTCGTCCGGATTCGGGCGGCGGCCTCTTCGCTCTCCGGTCTTCCTGTAGATCGGTGTACGGGTCTTGTAGTGACATCCGCGCATTACCTAGGGTCGCTCCTGGTGCAAGCGCTTTCTGAAAGGGAGGGCCACTGGCAATGGCGCTCACCGCGATCGACTCGCGGGACCGCACAGACGTAAGGGACCGGACAGACGTAAAAGACACATCCCTCGACCACAGCGACGTGGAAGAACAGCGCGAACCCTCTCAGGAGCCCCAGTGACAGCCCGCAAGACCTTCCTCGCCGCCCTCGCCGACACCGGTGTCCCCCTCGACACCGCGTTCGTCGAGCTGCTCACCGCGACCGCCGAGACCAGCGCCAAGGCCGTCCTCGACGGGTACGCCGCCGATCTCCTGGAACTCCGTGACGGCGGCGAGGCCCGCGCGGCCACCCGTTCGCTGCGCACCCTCGTCTCGGTGTACGTGCACGAGGGCTCGGCGTACCACCATTCCGCCGCGCTCCTCGGCCCCGCCGCCGAACTCGCCGACGCGCTCGCCGAGGAGCAGTACGACAACGGGCTGTGGGAGCACGGGGCCGACGGCAACCCGGCGGACACCGCCTTCTCGATCGTCGACCTCAGCCTGATCCACCACCTGCTCGACGAGGACGCCCACGAGCCGACCACCGGACTGCGGGCGACGATCGAGCGGATCCTGCGCCTGGCGGGCCCCTCCCTCGCCACCGGCGGCGTCCACACCGCCAACCACCGCTGGCTGGTCTGCGCGGCCCTCGCCCGCATCCACGCCCGCTGGCCCGACCCCGCCTACCCCGCGCGCATCGAGACCTGGCTCGCCGAGGGCATCGACCAGCTGCCCGGCGGCGAGTACAGCGAACGCAGCCCCAACTACTCGGCCGCGGTGACCAATCCGGCGCTGCTCGTTCTGGCCCGCCACTACGGACGTACGGACCTCTACGCGAACGTACGCGACAACCTGGCCGCCAACCTGTACGTCATCGAGCCCAACGGCGAGGTGGAGACGGTCCATTCACGCCGTCAGGACCAGGCGAGGGTCTGCCACCTGCCCGAGTTCTGGCTCCAGTACCGGGAGATGGCGCTGCGCGACGGCGACGGACGGTTCGCGGCGGTGGCCGCGCTGCTCCAGGAGCGCGGCACCGACCAGACCTTCGGCGAGACCCCGATCGGTGAGCGTCTCGCGCAGGTCCTGGACCGGCCGGAGCTGGCCGCCCCGCTGCCCGAAGTGACCTCCCTGCCCGACGACTTCGAGCACCACGACGACAGCTGCCGCCTCGTCCGTGTGCGTCGCGGCACGCACACCGCGAGCGTCTTCGGCGGAACCGACTTCCCGGAACTGCGCGCCATCTCGTCCGGCCTGTCCACCAACCCGACCTTCTTCAAGATGCGCAAGGGCGCGGCGATCCTCGACTCGCTCCGGCTGGCCCCGCGGTTCTTCGCGCTCGGCCACTTCCGGGCGGAGGGACTGGAGCGCACGGACGACGGCTGGCGGCTGCACGCCGAGGTCCGCGGCGCCTTCCACCACCCGCTGCCCCCCGAGCACCGCCGCCCCGACGGCGCCTACCCCCTCACCGACGACAGCCGCTTCTGGTCCGCGATGGACTTCCCGCACCGCCCGAAGGAGTACCGCACCCTGCGCACCGAAGTCCTGGTCCGTGAGGTCGGCGGCGGAGCGTGGGACATCTCCTTCGACCTCTCCGGCGAGGGCTGCGCGAGCCCGCTCGCCCTCGAACTCTGCTTCCGCCGCGGCGGCACCCTGACCGGGGGCGGCCTCGAACCCGTCCCCGGCTCCCCGGACACCTTCCAACTCGTCTCCGGTGAGGCCACCTACACCGTCGGCACCGACCACATCACCTTCGGCCCCGGCAACGGCAAGGGCGGCCGCCAACCGGCGGTGGTCGACGCGGGTGAACGCTACGCCTGGCTGAACGGCTCCCTGACTCCGAACGGAGTACGGGTACTGATCACGGGGCGCTCACCGCTGACGTACCGGTTGACGCTGAGGTGAAGTTCGAGAAGGACCGTGGCCCCGCGCGCGTCACCGACTTCGCCCACGGGGCGGCGCTCGCCGCCAGCGCCCATGTGTCCGCGTCCAACATCGGCAACGCGCTCGGCGCCTGGCTCGGGGGACTGGCCATCACCGCGGGCCTCGGCTACACGGCGCCGCTCTACGTCGGCGCCGGCATCGTCGTGATCTCCGTCGTCGTCATGGCCGTCGCCGCACACCAAGCCGCGAGCGGACCTCGTCAGCACTCACGACGGCGGTTCGGCGGCCAGGAGTTGGGTGGCGGCCAGTTCGCGGTAGAGGTCGTCGTCGTCGACCAGGGAGTGGTGGGTGCCCACGGCGCGGACGTCGCCGTGTTCCAGGACCACGATCTGGTCGGCGTCGGTGACCGTGGACAGGCGGTGGGCGATCAGAAGGACCGTGCAGCGGCCCGCCGTGCGGGCGACGAGTTCACCGAGGGCCTGTTCGTTGCGGGCGTCGAGCTGGGCCGTCGCCTCGTCGAGGAGAAGTACCTGGGGGCGGCGCAGCAGGGCGCGGGCGATGGCGAGGCGCTGGCGTTCGCCGCCGGACAGGGTGACGCCGCGCGGGCCCACGGGCGTGTCCAGGCCCTGGGGAAGGCGGGCGAGGAGGCCGTCGAGGCGGGTGACGGCCAGGGCCTCGGCCAGCTGCTCCCGGGTGGCCGAGGGCGCCGCGTACAGGAGGTTCTCGCGGAGGGTGCCCGCCATCACGGGCGAGTCCTGCTCGACGTACGCGATCCGGCGCCGGACCTCGGCGCGCGGCAGGGCCGCGATGTCCTGGTCGCCGATCCTGATCGTGCCCGCGGTCGGCTCGTAGAAGCGCTGGAGGAGGGAGAAGAGGGTGGTCTTGCCCGCGCCCGACAGACCGACCAGCGCGGTCCGGGTGCCGCCGGGGACGGTGAAGCTCACGCCGCGCAGGGCCGGGGCGCGGCCGGGGTAGGTGAACTCGACGCCGGTCAGTTCGACGGCCGGTGGTGCGGCGTGGGCGGGGGTGTGCGCGGGCCCGGTCGCGTCGATGTCGTCCTCGACCGGCAGCGCGCCCGCCTCCTGGATCCTGCCCACCGCGCCCAGCCCCTGCTGGAGTTGGGCCGCTCCGCCGACCAGCTGTGACACCGGGCTCGCCAGGAAGAAGACGTACAGGAGGAAGGCGATCAGTTCGGAGACCGACATCGAGTGATGGGCGACGAAGGTGCCGCCCACGCCGAGCACCACCAGGAACGCGGTCTGGATGGCGGCGCCGCCGACCATCGTGACCAGGGCGCTGTAGCGGGCGCCGACCAGTCCGGCGGCGTACGCCTCGTCGACCGCGTCCTCGGCGGTGCGCGTCTCGCGGCCCTCGGCGCCGTTGGCCTTGACCGTACGGGCCGCGCCGAGGGTGCGGTCGAGTACGGCGCCGACCGCTCCGACGGACGCCTGGGAGCGGGCCACGGCCGCCTTGATCCGGGGCAGGATGACGGTGATCACGACACCGACCATCGTCAGCACCAACAGCGTGACGCCGAGCAGACGCGCGTCGAGCGTCGCCATCATGAACAGCGCCCCGGCGAAGGTCAGGACGCCGTTGACCGTCATGATCAGGCCCTCGGTGGCCGCGCTCTTGAGCAGGGTGCTGTCGGAGGTGACGCGGGCGATCAGGTCGCCGGGGGCCCGCCGGTCCAGCTCGGCGACCCGCAGCCGGATCAGGCGGTGCACCAGACCGCGCCGCACCTCCCGTACCACCCGCTCCGAAGTCCGTTGCTGGAGCCAGGCGTTGAGACCGGTGAGCAGGGCGCCCGCGACCAGGAACCCGGCGAGCAGCGCGACCGGCGCGACCACGCTGCCGCCGCCGTCGAGCCGGTCCAGGATCGCCTGCGCGAACTTCGGCTGCACCAGCCCCGACACGCTGGCCAGCAAAGTGAGCACGAGGGAGAGCAGCAGCACGCGCCAGTGGGGCCGGGCGTAGCCGAGGAGGGCGGCGAGCGAGCCGGTGGGGGAGCTTTCCGGGCCGTGGCCGTGGCCGTGGCCGTGGGCCGGGTCGGGACGGTGGCCGTCGGCCGGCGGCCGGTGCTCGGTCGTGCCGTTGTCGTTCATGCGCCGCCTCGTGCTCGCGGCACGGCCGACTCGGCCGGCAGTGTTTCGAGGCGGGCGGCGGCGGAGGCGCTGCCGCCCGCGGCGCGGAAGGACTCCCCGACGGCCTCGGCCGCCTTCCGGTGGCCCCCGGCCGGGTCGAGGACCGTCTCGACCGCCGCACGGATCCTGGCCGCGTCGGCGCGACCGAACCGCAGCCGTACTCCGGCGCCCGCGTCCACGACCTGCCCGGCGACGATCGGCTGGTCGTCCCGGATCGGCGCCACGACGAGCGGGACACCGTGCCACAGCGCCTCGCACACGGTGTTGTGCCCGGCATGGCAGACGACCGCGTCGAGCCGTGGGAGAAGGGCGAGTTGGGGGACGTGGGGGCGCAGGAGGACGTTGTCGGGGACCGGGCCCTCGACGAGCCCGCCGGGGTCGACGAGCACCGCCCGCAGCCGGCCCGCCAGTCCGCCCAGCCCCTCCGCGGCCGCGTTCAGGAATCGGGCCCCGGCGTCGTTGTTGGCCGTGCCGAGGCTGACCAGGACGGTGGGCACAGGCGAGGCGTCCAGCCAGTCCCAGGGGAAGTCGTCGCCGCTCGCGGGGCGGGCGGCGACGGACGGGCCCACCAGCCAGACCCGGTCGGGCAGTTCGGCCGGGCCGAGCAGCGCGCGGGTGGTGTACGCCAGGACGCCGTGCGGGGAGAAACGGGGGTCCGCCGAGCCGGCCCCGTCGCAGATCCGGTTCCGCAGCCGGGCCAGCAGCCCGTCCAGCCACGCCGCGACCTTCGGCATACCGGCCAGCGGGTCGACGAGTTCGGCGGAGGTGGTGGCCGAGGTCACCCAGACGCGCCCGAGCGATTCGGCGACCAGCGCACCCGCCACCGCCTGCTGGTCGCAGACGACGACATCGGGGTTGTACGCCTCGATCGCCGCCCGTACCCCGGGCGCCATCGCGTCCGCCAGCGGGACGAGGAAACTCTCCCAGAGGAACTGGAACGCGGCCGGCCCCTTCAGGTCGGCGGGCCGGGACAGTCCGTCCTCGGGGAGGGCGCAGGGGAAGACGACGGCGTCGGGTCCGACGAGAGCGCGGACGAGCTCCGGGTGACCCGCCCACGCGATCTCGTGCCCGCGCCCGGCGAGTGCCGCCGCGGTGCCCACGGCCGGGTTGACGTGCCCGACCAGCGGCGGCACCACGAACAGGAACCGGCCCATCTAGCGGGCCTCCCGCAGCGCGTGCGCCTCCTGGCCGAGCAGCAGCCAGTCGCGCACGAGGGCGTACGTCTGTTGGGTGGCCTCCACCAGCACCGAGTGGCCGAGATCGGGCAGGACGACCGTACGGCAGTGGGGGAGCGAGGCCTCCAGCATCCCGGTCTGCGCCGACAGCTTGGACGCGCCGCCGAAGATGGCGAAGACCGGACAGCGGATCGCGGACAGGTCCTCGTCGAGGAGGGCGCTGAGCGGGATCTCCTGGGCGAGCGCGGTCTCGTCGAGGACCCGGCCCGCCGCCCGGAACGGCCGGGCGTTGCGCTCGCCCGGGTTCTCCCGCAGCCACTCGGTGACCTCCTGGACCACCAGTCCGCCCTGCTCGCCGACCAGGCCCTCGTACATGTTCTTCGCCCAGGCCCGGGCCGGCGGTTCCGCCTCGATGGCGATCACGCTCGCGACCCGTTCGGGGCGGGCGGCGGCCATGGCGTACGCGACGGCGCCGCCGAAGGAGTTGCCGACGAGGTGCACCGGGCGGTCGATCGCCAGCGCGTCCAGCAGTCCGTCGAGGTCGTCGACGAAGTCCTCCATCCGGTAGCCGGTCGGCGGCCGGGAGGTCTTGCCGTGCCCGCGCAGGTCGTACATGACGACGTCCAGGCCCTCCTCGGCGAGCCGCGGCGCGAGGCTGAAGTAGTAGCTGGCCAGGCTGTCGATGAGCAGGCCGTGGATGAGGACCACGACGGGGCGCGGGGAGCCGCTCTCGTGGCCCAGCCGCTGCACGTGTACGTCGATGCCGTTCACCCGCATCGTCGCCATGTCAGCCCACCTCCGCGACGGCCAGTGAGTCCACGACGTAGCCGACGAGATCGCCGACGGTGAGCGCGATGATCTCCTCCAGCCCGCGGTCGGCTATGAACGCGGCGAAGTTGACCCGCTCGCCGTAGAACTCGCGCAGTTGGGCGGAGAGGGTGACGAGGTCGATGCTCTCCAGCTCCAGGTCGTCGTGGAAGGACGTGTCGAGGGCGATCTCGGAGTCGTCGAGCCCGTACTCCTCCAGCACGGTGCGCAGGATGGCCGAGATGTCGGCGAGCGCGGTTGTCGTGTCGGGCGCCGAGGTCCGTCCCCTGTCCGACTGGCCCACGGGACGGTCGAGTTCAGTGGTCATCTTCGCTCTCCTGATCGTTGACTGCCGTCCAGGCCACGACGTACTCCTTGCCGGGCCCTGCGGACGGCCGGGGGGTGGTCAGCGCACAGTGCCGCACGCGGTACTCCTCGCCCGCGGTGCGGACGGTCAGCCGGTCGCCGTCGACCGAGGTGATCTCGAACCGCTTCGGCTCGCCGCCCAGTCCGGTGCCGCGCGCCTTCGCGACGGCCTCCTTGGCGGCCCAGAAGCGGGTGAACCAGAGCCGCTCGGGGGCTCCCCCCGGCCGGTGGACGAGTGAGGTGAGCAGCTCGCGCTCGGCGCTGGTGAGGGCCACCGCGAGGGTGCCCTCGGGGCGGTCGGTGACTTCCTCGATGTCGATGCCGCAGGGACCCTCCCTCCTGGCCATCGCCACGGCCGTCTCGCCGCGATGGGCGAGGGAGACGTGCAGTTCGGGCAGGGTCCTGCCGTAGCCGCCGGTCACGAAGGGGCGGCCGGCCGGATCGTTGCCGACCCTGACCTCGGCCGGGTAGACGGGGCCCGCCCCGGCGTCCCACAGCACGTTCCGTACCGCGTCCTTGGCGGCGATCCGGCCGAGCAGCCACTGCCGCCGGCCGCGCGGGGCGTGCGCCGCGTACCGTTCGCGTTCCTCGCCCGCCAGGATGTTGCGCATGATCAGCTCGCGGGTGGCCAGATCGGGCCACTCCTCGTGGACCAGCGCCCAGCCGCCGGGCTGCATACGGGACAGCGTGTACCGCTCGGGCTCCCGGTCCACCTTGCGGATGCGCGGATTGCTGTCGAACCGGCGGTCCTGCCAGCCGCTGAACTCCGCCCACACCCGCCCCCGATGGACCAGCTGCATGTCCGCTTCGAGGGTGGCGTCGGTGACGGAGGTGATCCGGATCAGGCACTCCAGGCGCTCGCCGGGAGCGGGGTGCGGGCCGTGGAGGCGAATCTCCTTCATCCCGACCGGGAACACCGTCGTCCGCACCGGCTGCCGGGCCATGATCCAGTAGCCGAGGAGCTGCCCCACGTTGTCCAGCAGGGCGCCCGGCGCGGGCGGGGTGACGAGCACCCCGCGTACGTGCCGGTCGCCGACCGCGGTCAGTTCGTCCAGGCCCTGGAAGCGCGGGCCGTGGAACATCCAGCGGCGCGCGTACAGCTCCGCCGCGGTCAGCTCGGGCTTCTCCTCCAGCCTCGAGGGAAAGGTCCAGGGCGCTGGAGGCGCGAACCGGGCCTGCTCCGGGGCGAGTTCGACCACGGCCCGGGCGTAGGGGCCGAGCGAGGCGGTGACCCGGTCCGGGCCCTCGGGGGTGATCCGTACGGGGATGTCGACGGCCGGAGTGGCGGTGATCCACTGGTGCAGTCGTACGTCGTGGACGGCCACCGCGCGCCGGCCGGGCGCGGCCCGCTCGGCGAACTCCATGAGGTGGGCGATCACGGTGGTGCCCGGGACCACGGGCCAGCGGTCGGCGGCGTCGGCCTGGGCGGGCTGCCGGAAGAAGCAGTGGTCCAGGAGGTACGGCATGGTGTCGACGGAGACGTGGAGGGTGGCTTCGAGGGGCTGGGGCCGGCGTTGGGGTTCGGGGGTGGCGGGCTCGGCCGTACGAAGGTCGGCTCCGTTTTCCGGGGGCGTGCCGCCCGTACGGGGGCCGGGCGGGGCCCCGTCGCGCGGGGCGCCGCGTCCGCGTCGGCCCGCCGTCACCACGTCCGAGGCGAGCGCCGTCGCGTCCCGCAGCAGTGCCGACAACTCCGCGCCCAGCAGACCCTGTTCCTCCAGGGCGTCGGCGTCATGGGGCGCGGTGTGTCGCGGCCGGGCCAGTGCGGCGCTCAGCCGGTCGCGGGTCTCCGCGTCCAGGGAGACGTTCGCGCCGCCGAGGTCCAGCCGTACGGGGCGGCCCGGACGGCGTACCGTACGGGCCGGTGTGACGGTCGAGGTCGAGGCCCCGCCCAGCAGCGGGACGAGGTCCGGCGCGGCCCCGTCCGCCCACAACGCGCCTGCCACGCGGTGGAGTTGGGGCAGGCCCGAGCGGTGCGGGGAGTGCGCGGGGACCACGAGGTGGTCGCGGCCGTGCAGGGTGTCGTCGATGAGGGAGCCGAGCTGTCCCGCGCCGAGTTGGACGAACGCGCGGAAGCCCGCCGCGTACATCGTCTCCACCAGAGGCCGGAAGCGGACCGGCTCCAGCAGATGACGGATGAACAGCTCGCGGATCGCGGCCGGTTCGTCCGGGTAGGGGGCGACGGTCGTCGCGGACCACAGGGGCAGCGCGGCCGGGTGCAGGGTGTACGCCTCGGCGGCCTTCCTGATCGGGCCGAGGTAGGGCTCCAGCATCGGGGTGTGGAAGCCGGAGCGGAACGGCAGGATCTGCGAGATCACCGCCCGCGACCGGAACACCTCGACCAGTGCGGCGACGGCGGGCTCGGGGCCGCAGATCATCGACTGGTTGGGCGCGTTGTCGTGGGACAGGACCACGTCCCCTCGGCCGTCCAGCTCGGTCAGTACCACCTCGGCGGGGGCGCCGATCGCGGCGAAGGCCAGCCCGGGGACGCTCAGCGCGTCGGGGTCGAAACCGGCGAGGAAGGCGTCGACCTCCTCCGGAGGGTGGATTCCGGCGGCGGCCATCGCGGTCCACTCGCCAAGACTGTGCCCGGCGAGCGCGTCCGGGACGACGCCGAGCCGCCGCAGCGCGGTGTCGAGGAGCCGGCCGAGCTCGAAGACGCCGGTGCCCTGCCTGCCCACGTCACCCACGGTGGCGTCGGTGACGGCGCGCGACCAGGGCAGCCTGAAGTGCCGTGCGATGTCCTCGGAGTTGGGCGCGAACTCGGCCTCCAGGCCGGGGAAGACGAACGCGAGCCTGCCGCCGCCGGGGCCCAGCAGGGGACGCGGCACGAACCACACGTCGTTCCGGCCGCGCCACCCCTTCCCCTTGGCGACCGCCTTGCGGGCCAGCGCCAGCCGCTTGGCCGTCGGCCCGACGACGGCGAGCCGCACCGGATCGGCGGCGGGGGCGCGTTCGTCGAGACCGGCGGCGATGATCGCGGAGTCGGAGCGGTCAAGGAGCACGGCCATTGCCTCGGGCGTCGGCGCGGTGAGCCGGAGCACCGGCTCCGGCTCGTACACCTCGGCCGCCCGCCGCGCGACCGCGACCTCTTCGAGCACGACGTGCGCGTTGATGCCGCCGAACCCGAAGGCGTTGACGGCGGCCCGGCGCACCGGCTGCCGGTCGTCGGTCCGCCAGGGCCGGGCGGCGCCGATGGGGGTGAACCGGGTGCGGGCGAGCGCCGGATGCGGGTCGTCGCAGTGCAGGGTCGGCGGGAGCACCTGATGATGGACGGCGAGCGCGGCCTTGATCAGCCCGGCGACGCCCGCCGCGGGCATGGTGTGGCCGATCATCGACTTCACCGAGCCGATGACGGCGTCCGGCACGCCTTTGGAGGTGTCCGTCGACGGTGGCCCGAACACCTTGGCGAGCGTGGTGAGTTCGGTGCCGTCGCCCGCCGGGGTGGCGGTGCCGTGTGCCTCCAGGAGGCCGATCGAACCGGGGGCGGACGGGTCGAGCCCGGCGGCCTCCCAGGCCTGGCGGACCGCGCGGACCTGGCCGCCGGAGTCGGGCGCCATCAGACTGGTCGTACGTCCGTCGGAGGCGATGCCGGTGCCGGTGATCGCGGCGTAGATCCGGTCGCCGTCCCGCTCGGCGTCGGCGAGCCGCTTGAGCACGACGATGCCGGTGCCCTCACCGATCAGCACGCCGTCCGCGCCCCGGTCGAACGGCCGGATGCGCTCGCTCGGGGAGAGCGCGCCGAGTTGGCTGAACACGCTCCAGAAGGTGATGTCGTGGCAGTGGTGCACCCCGCCCGCCAGCATCACGTCACAGCGCCCGCTGCCGAGTTCGCGCACGGCGTGGTCGACGGCGATCAGGGAGGAGGCGCAGGCGGCGTCCACGGTGTAGGCGGGCCCGCGCAGGTCGAGCCGGCCCGCCAGCCGGGACGCGGCGAGGTTGGGCACAAGGCCGATCGAGGACTCCGGTGCCTCGGGCCCGAGCCGGTCGGTGAACGCCTCGCGCACCGCCTCCAGTTGGTCGGCGCCGAGGTCCGGCAGCAGCTCGCCCAGGGTGCGCACGAGCTGGCTCGCGGTCCGCACCCGCTGGTCGAGCCGGACCAGGCCGGGGGTGAGATAGCCGCCCCGGCCGAGCACCACACCGACCCGGTGCCGGTCGGCGGGCAGCCGGTCCGGGCCGCCCGCGTCGGCGAGGGCGCCCGCGGCCACCCGCAGCGCGATCAGCTGGTCGGGCTCGGTGGCCGGGACCGCGGCCGGCATGATCCCGAACTCGGTGACGTCCACCTCGGCCAGCTCGTCCACGAAACCGCCGCGCCGGCAGTAGACCCGGTCGGCCCGGGGCTCGGCGCCGGGCGCGTAGTACTCCTCGGCGTCCCAACGCCCCGGCGGCACCTCGGTGATGGCGTCGACACCGGAGACCAGGTTGTGCCAGTACGTGGCGAGGTCGGGGGCGCCCGGGAAGAGCACCGACATCCCGACGATGGCGATGGGTTCGGCGCGGGCGCCGGTCACGTCGGTCACCAGCCCGACGCCGTGTAGACGACGGCGGTGTCGCCTTCGGGCCCCCAGGCCAGCTCGCGCAGCAGGCTCATGGTGCCCTCGTCGGGGTCGATGAGCTGGATACCGCGGCCCGCGTAGTGCCGCATCAGCTCGGGGGTGACCATGCCGTGGTTGCCGTCGCCGGTCGGCGCCCATGGACCCCAGTGGACGGTCAGTCCGCGGCGGCCGGCACCGGAGTCCGCCCAGCGGGCGCCGAGGGTCTCCAGGGCGTCGTTGGCGGCGGCGTAGTCGGACTGGCCGCGGTTGCCGAGGGCCGCGGCGATGCTGCCGAACAGCACGGTGAACCGGGGGCCTTCCCCGTCCGGCAACTCACCCAGCGCGGCCAGCAGTTCACGTGCCCCGTCGACCTTCGTACGGAACACCCGGTCGTACGACCGCGCGCTCTTCTCGGCGATCAGCCTGTCCTCGATCACGCCCGCCGCGTACACGACGCCGTCGAGTCTCCCGTGCTCGGCGTGGATCTCCTTCACCGCCCGGCGCACGGCGTCGCCGTCCAGCGCGTCCACGGCGCGGTAGCGCACCTTGGAGCCGAGCGCGGCGAGTCTGCGCAGGGTCGCGCGCACCTCGCGTTCGGCCTGGATCCGGCCGATCGCCCGCTCGATCTCGGCGGGGACGCGCAGCCCGCCCGCGATGAGCGCGCCGCGCAGTTCACCGGCGGAGCCCGCGGCGGCGAGGGCTGGGTCCTCCGCGCCCTCGGGCAGGACGGTGCGGCCGAACAGTTCGATCCGGCAGCGGCTCGCGGCGGCCAGGGTCGCGGCGAACCGGGCGGTGATCCCCCGGGCGCCGCCCACCAGCAGGACGACCGAGTCGGCGTCCAGGCCGAGCGCGGCGGCCTCGGCGGCACCGTCCCCGGCCGGCCCCGCGCCCGTGCTGCCGAGCAGACCGAGCCCCTCCTCGGCCATGCGCAGTCCGCGCCGCGTGCCCGGGGAGCGCAGGACGACCGGCTCGTGGTCGGGCGCGGTGAGCTCGGCGACCAGCTCCGCGGCGATGTCCTCGGGCGCGGTGCCGGGCGCGTGTTCGACGACTCGGGCGACCGTGTCGGGGTACTCCCGGGCGAGCGAGCGGAAGAAGCCGCGCAGCCCCAGGGAGGCGCCCGCGGCGAGCACCCAGCGCGGGTTGCCCGCCAGCACCCGCTGGTAGGCAGGGAAGACGTCCGGCAGGGCGGTCGGGGAGTCCGGCGCGACGAGGTGCACGATTCCGTCGAACTCTCCCTCGGCCGGAGGTTCTTCGGCGGTCACCGCATGGGCTCCGTGCACGGTCAGACGAGCGGTCAGCGCCTCGGCGACCGGCCCGGAACCGAGCAGCAGGAAACTGCGGCCGATCAGCAGGTCGCTGGTGGGCGCCGGGTCGGCGGGGGCGAGGTCGAACTCTCGCATCACGAGACGCTTCGGCGCCACGACGACGGGTTCGGGGACGGCCGGGACGGTTTCGAGAGTCTCCGGCTCGGCCGGCTCACCTCGGACACCCACCACCAATGCGGCGATGCTCGCGGCCGTACGCGCCTTGGCCAGCTCTTCCACGTCGGTGTCGCCGGTCGTGGTGAGGCCGAGGCGGGTGGCGAG
>NZ_JBIBKX010000012.1:148195-393916 GCF_042959425.1 Streptomyces sp. NPDC007896
GAGTTCGCCGGCTATCTCGGCTCTCTTGATGGAGTCGACGCTGAGGTCGGCTTCGAGGTCGAGGTCGGGTTCGATCATGTCGACGGGGTAGCCGGTACGTTCGCCGATCACGTCGAGGACGAGGGCCAGGACGGACTCGGCGGTCGGGGCGGTCCCTCTGGCGGGGGCGGAAGCGGGCGCAGGGGCGGCTACCGGGCCGGTCACCCGCTCGACCAGCGCGGTGATCGCGGCGGCGGTACGCGCCTTGGTCAGCTCTTCCACGTCGGTGTCGCCGGTCGTGGTGAGGCCGAGGCGGGTGGCGAGTTCGCCGGCTATCTCGGCTCTCTTGATGGAGTCGACGCTGAGGTCGGCTTCGAGGTCGAGGTCGGGTTCGATCATGTCGACGGGGTAGCCGGTGCGCTCGCCGATCACCTCGAGCACGACCGACAGCACCGAGCCACCTGCCGGTACGGCCACGGCGACCGGCGCGGCGGCGGGCAGAGCGGTCACCGTGACCGGAGCGTCGGTGTACGTGATCGGGGCGGGGGCGGGGGCGGGGGGACGTACCCCCGGATCCGCTCCCAGGTACCCCAGCATCACATCCCGCTGCGCCGCGATCATCTCCCGGCTCGTGCGCAGGAACTCGCTGATCAGGGCCTCGGATCCGGTGGCCGCCGCCACTGGTCCGACCGGGCTGCTGTGGGTCACGAGGGCCTCCGGGACGCGCTCGGCGGGGTGGAGTGCGGCGGCGGGGATCACGCCGTCCGCCGTACGGATCAGATGGCCGTCGACCGTCCACGCGGCGCGTCTGGGACGCGGGGCGCGGGTGTCGGCGGGGACCGCGTCCCGGCCCTGGAAGAGCCACGAGGCCTTGATGTCCGCACCGGCGACGGCCAGTTGGGCGAGCGCGGCGAGGAACCCGGGGAGACCGGCACGTCGGCCGTCCTCCAGGGCGACCGTGCGGTGCGGCCGGTCGCCGAGGACCGCGCCCACCAGCCGGGTCAGCACCGAGCCGGGTCCGGCCTCGACGAAGACCCGGGCCCCGGCCTCGTACATCGCCTCGATCTGGTCGGCGAACCGGACCGGGGAACCGATCTGCGCGGCGAGTTCGGCCCGGATCTCCTCGGGGCCCGGCGGGTAGCGGGTGGCCGTACGGTTCGACCAGACCGGGAAGTCGATGGGAGCGAACGGGACGTCGGCGAGCACCTCGGCGAAGGTCTCGCCGGCCGCCGCGACCAGCGGACTGTGGAACGCGCAGGCGACCGGGATGCGCTTGGCACCGAGCCCCTGGGCACGCAGTCGCTCGACGGCGGTGAGTACGTCCTCGGTGGGGCCCGAAATGACCGTCTGGCGGGGCGAGTTGCGGTTCGCCGTCACCACCGAGTCGGCCAGATGCGCGGCGGTGAGAGCCGCCGCGACCTCCGGTTCGCCCGCGGCGACGGCGGCCATGGTGCCGGGGTCGCCCTTGCCGGTGGCGCCCAGGATGGCGGCGGCGCGTGCGCGGCTGGTGCGCAGCAGGGCGTCGGGGGTGAGGGCGCCCGCCGCGGCCAGCGCGGCCAGTTCTCCGTAACTGTGGCCCGCGGCCATCGCCGGGCGCACTCCCGCCCTGGTCAGGAGCTGGAACGCGGCGAGCCCGGTCAGACCGAGCGCGGGCTGCGCGACGGTGGTGTCGGTGATGCGCTCCTGCTGCTCCTTGCGGCCCGTCTCGTCGAAGGCCGCCGGCGGGAAGAGGACGCGGGCCGTCGTCTCGTCGAGCCGCAGGTTGCGCTGGAGTTCGGGGAAGGCGACGAAGAGTTCGGCGAACATCCCGGGTCGCTGGCTGCCCTGCCCGGGGAAGAGCAGCGCCACGTCACCCGTCGCGTCGTCGTCGGCCGTGAACAGTCCTTCCTTCGGGGCGTGTTCACCGGCGACCGCGCGGCGCAGCAACGGCGTCAGCTCCTCGGCCGACCCGGCGACGAGGGCGATCCAGGTCCGGGCGCCCCGGGTGGTGGCGGCATCGGCGCGCCGGGACGCGGCGAGCGCGAAGTCCCGCAGCCGCCACGGTTCGTACGGTCCGGCGTCCGCCTCCACGAGGGTGAGCAGTTCGGAGGCGGCCCGTACCGCAGCCGCCCGGTCCGCGCCCCGGAACGTGAAGAGCTCGGCGGGCCAGTGCTGGGCCGAGGTGACCGGCGGCGGCCCGTCCTCGTAGGCCCTCAGGACTACGTGGAAGTTGGTGCCGCCGAAGCCGAAGGCGCTGACTCCGGCGACCCGTTCGGCCGGGGCGGCGGACCAGGGGCGGGCCTCGGTGTGGAAGGCGAACGGGCTGCTCTGCGCGTCCCAGGCCGGGTTCGGCTCGGTGAGGTGCAGGGTCGGCGGCTTCACGCCGGTGTGCAGGGCGAGCGAGGTCTTGATCAGCCCGGCCAGCCCGGCCGCGCACTTGGTGTGCCCGATCTGCGACTTGACCGAGCCGAGCGCGCACGCGCCGGGCGGAGCCCCGGCCTCCTCGAACACCCGGGTGAGGGAGCCGAGTTCGGTGCGGTCACCGACGACGGTGCCGGTGCCGTGCGCCTCGACGAGCCCGACCTCGGCGGGCGAGATGCGCGCGTTGCGGTAGGCCCGGGTCAGCGCGTTGTACTGGCCCTCGGGCCGGGGTGCGGTCAGGCCGAGCGCCCGGCCGTCGCTGGCGCTGCCGACGCCCTTGATCACCGCGTACACCCGGTCGCCGTCCCGCTCGGCGTCCGCGAGCCGCTTGAGGACGACACAGCCGACGCCCTCGCCGAGCGCGATGCCGTCGGCCGCGCTGTCGAAGGGCGCGGAGCGTCCCGAGGGCGAGAGGGCGTGCGCGGAGGCGAAGAGCAGGTAGTCGTTGATGCCGTTGTGCAGGTCGGCGCCGCCGCACAGCACCAGGTCGCTCGTCCCGCTCGCCAGTTCCTTGCACGCCACGTCGACGGCGGTGAGGGAGGAGGCGCAGGCGGCGTCCACGGTGTAGTTGGCGCCGCCGAGGTCGAGGCGGTTGGCGATCCGGCCCGCGATGACGTTGGCGAGGATGCCGGGGAAGGAGTCCTCGGTGAGCTTGGGCAGCCGCTCGTCCAGCGCGGGCGGCAGGCTCCCCAGGTAGGCGGGCAGGACGGAGCGCAGGGTCATCGCGTTGGACAGGTCGCTGCCCGCCTCCGCGCCGAACACGACCGACGCGCGGGCCCGGTCGAAGGACCGGCTGCCGTAGCCGGAGTCCTCCAGAGCGCGGCGCGCCGCCTCCAGGGCGAGCAGTTGCACCGGCTCGATGGCGGGCAGCGAGGCGGGCGGAATGCCGTACCGCAGCGGCTCGAAGGGGATCTCGGGGAGGAAGCCGCCCCAGCGGGACGGGGTCTTCTCCCCGGCGCCCCGCGGGTCGTGGTACAGCTCGGCGTCCCAGCGGGTCGCGGGCACCTCGGTGACGGCGTCCTCGCCCGCCAGCACGTTCGCCCAGAAGGTGGCGAGGTCGGGGGCGCCGGGGAACATGCAGGCCATGCCGACGATCGCGATGTCCAGCGGTTCGGGGGAGCGTTCGGCGGCGGGTTCCCCGATGCCCAGGGCCTCCCGCCGTGCCGCCAGGAAGCCGGCCGCGCCGCTGGTGACCGAGGTGTGCAGCTCGGCGACGGTGGTGACGGCGGAGCGCAGCACGGCGACCTCGCCGGCCATGAACATGCCCTCGGCGAGCTGTCTGTCCTCGCCGACCGGGCTCAGCCCGCCGTCGATCCGCTCGATGCCCTTGCTGGCCAGCCGTAGCCGCCCCACGTTGAGCCGCTCCAGCTGCTCCCAGGCCTCGCGGCCGGGTGTCCCGCGGGCGGCCAGGTCCTCCTTGACCGCGGCGAACTCGTCGGTGAACGGACTGCGGACACAGCGGGTGGCGTGTCCCGGCGCGGTCTCCAGGAGGTCGGTGCGCTCGGCGTCGATCACCTGCCGCTGGAACAGGGGCAGCACCGCGCCCGCGTTCACGGCCTCCTCGGTGAACAGGTACGCCGTGCCCATCAGCACGCCCACGGCCGCGCCCCGCGCGCTCAGCGGCGCGGCGAGCGCGGTGACCATGGCGGCGGAGCGTTCGTCGTGCACCCCGCCCGCGAAGAACAGCCGGAGTTCGGTGGCGGTGCCGTTCTTCGCGCCCGCCAGGAAGTCTTCGAGTACGCCGAGTTGCGCCTCCCACAGAGGGAAGCTGCCCCGCGGTCCGACATGGCCGCCGCACTCGGCGCCCTCGAAGACGAACTTGCGCGCGCCCGCTTCCAGGAACTGCTTCAGCAGCCCCGGCGACGGCACGTGCAGGAAGGTGGAGATGCCCACCTCCTCCAGCGCGGCGGCCTGCGCGGGACGCCCGCCCGCGATGATCGCGTGGGACGGGCGGATCTCCCGTACGACCTCCAGCTGGGCGGCCTTGATCTCCTCGGCGGCGAAGCCGAGGACGCCGACGCCCCAGGGCGCCTCGCCGAGCGCGTCCCTGGTCTGCTCCAGTACGGCGCGGGTCTGGTCGGCGCCGGACAGCGCGAGCGCGATGAAGGGCAGCCCGCCGTGGTTGCTGACCTCGGCGGCGAACGCGGCCTGGTCGCTCACCCGGGTCATCGGCCCCTGGGCGACGGGCAGTTCGCTCCCGAAGGGGCGGCTGCCCGTGCCATCGGGGCCGAGCGAGGGACCCGCGCCCTTCGCCGAGTCGAGAACGGGAGCCGCGCTCTTCGCCGAGTCGAGACCGGGCCCCGCGCTCTTCAACGCGTCGAGCACGGCGTCCCGTACGCCCCGTACCGCCGCGTGCACGGTGCCCCAGCGCTCCTGGAAACGGGCGGCGAGGAAGCCGTCCTGACCGATCTCGGGGGCCGGCGTGCCCTTCTGGGCACCCCGGCGCCGTACGACTCGGCGGCCGTCCTCCACGGTGGTCTCGGAGCCGTCGAGCCCGGCGAGCAGCGCGGAGGTTCCGGCGGGCAGTTCGGCCTCGGCCTCGGCGAGCAGGGCGAGCTGGGTGTCCAGGACGACACCGGCGCCGCCTCCCGCGACGACGGCCGCCGCGGTGTGCGGGCCCGCGCCGCCGCAGGCCCAGACCGGCAGGTCCAACTCGTCGTCGGCGAGGAGCTGTTGGAGGAGTACGAAGGTGCTCAGTTCGCCCACGGGACCGCCCGCCTCGTGGCCCCGGGCGATCAGCCCGTGCGCCCCGGCCGCGGCGGCGTATAACGCCTGCGCGCGGCCGGTCACCTCGACGAGTACGCGGTGGCTGGGGAAGTCGGCGGGCGTGCAGGAGGCGTCGAAGGTCAGCAGGACGGTGTGGACACAGGCGGGGAGGTCCCGCGCGGGAAAGGCATCGTTGTCGCGGAGTCGTACGCCGAAACCGGCGGCCGACCATTCCTCGGCCAGCGCGAGTTCCGCCGCCGCCCGGCGCCCACCCGCGGTGAGGTCGAGCACTCCGAGACCGCCCGCCCGAACGGCGGCCGCGGTGACCCGTGCCGAGGGGACGGCGAACGGGTTCAGGGCGACGACGATGTCCTCTACGGCAAACAGGCCGGACGTATCGAAATTCGGCACAGGCACGCGAACGCTCCAAATCGCACGAGGGTGAGGATTGGTGGGGGAGAGCGGAGAGCGCTTGCGCTTCACAACAAGCCGACAGCCGATGCGAAGCACGCTCATGCTTATTGCGCATCCACGTGAAAGTCAAACTCTCAAGGAGGCTGTCATTACCGGACGTAACACGGTCGACACAGCCACCGTTGAGTCAGGTGCGAGCTGGCAACAGAGGCCTTGTTCGGGGGAGTTGACAGGGTCGGTGACCGCTGGTCGGGTCGCCCCGCGACCCCGATTCGGCCTGCGGCAATGCCTGCTGACGTAGTGTCGAACACGGGGTCCACTTCGATCTTGCGGAAACGAACTGTTTCCCCCGCTGTAAATTGAAACTTTTATTAGTTCCCCTCTTCATAATCAAAATTCACGTTGGCCGAAAGGGTCAGATTTTGGCAGTTGAGGGTGAATGGCAACGATTCGTACTCGCTGGTAAGTTGGCTCATTTCAACAGCACAGCCCGGTCGCGGGAGCGGCCGGGCTGTGCTGGATCCAAAGGTGCCGGGGCGGGTCACTCGGCGTAGAACGTCGCGTCCGCCCTGGCGAGCGTCGTGTCGGCGGGCTGGGTGAGAGCAGGTAGTCGTAGTACCGGAGGTACCGGCCGGCGCCGCTGTACGACTCGAACGAGACACCGGAGGTCAGCGGGTTCGCGGCGTCGCTCAGTTCGGCACAGGAAGCCCCGCCGTACGCAAGACCCTGCGCTCGGCGTCGACCGCGAACACCTCGCACCCTTCGCGCGACGCGGCCCACTCGACGCCCTCCGCGCCCATCGCGAACGCCGCCGTCGCCGTCGCGTCCGCCTCGGTCAGTGACGGCGCCACGACGGTGATGCTGAGCAGCCCGGTGGCCGGGCGGCCGGTGCGCCCGTCGAGGATGTGGTCCCCGCGTTCGTAGCGCGCGGAGGTCGCCACCGCGCCGTCGGTGATCTCCAGCACCGTGCACAGCCGGTCGGCCCGCTCGGGATGGCGTACGCCCACCCGCCAGGGACCGCCCGCGGCCACCACGTCACCACCGGCGTTCAGACAGAACCGCGAGGTTCCCCGGCCGGTGAGGAGGTTCGCGGCCCGCTGCACCGACCAGCCCTTCACCATCGCGCAGGGATCCAGGCCGCGGCCGGGCAGCCGTACGTCGAACGCGCCGCCGGTCGCGACCCGGTACTGCTCGCACAGGCCGAGGACCTCGGTCAGGTCCGGGCTGAGCTCGTGGGGGGTGAGCTCACCCCGGTCGAGCCGGGACACCTCGCTGTCCGCACGGAACGGGCTGAAGCGGGCGTCGACCTCGCGCAGCCACGCGAACACGGGGTCCGCGGTCCGCTCGGACGCGCTCTCGTCGTCGATCCGCAGTGAGACCGGGAACCCCATGACCTGTTCGACGCGCCGCATCCCGCTATCCCTTCGCGTCGAGGGCGGCCTGCAGCGAGGTGACGTATCCGTCGCTGGTGATCGTGGCGCCGGACACCGAGTCGATGTCGGCGCTCTGTGCCTGGAGCGTCTCCTGGATCAGCTTCGGCACGGCCGCCGTGGTCTGCGGGTGGTTCGGCTGCTGGAGCATCCGCACCGAACTGATCTTGTCGCCCTCGAAGGTCACCTCCACCTGCACGGCGCCCTTGGAGGTGTTCACGGTGGAGCCCTGGACGACTCGGGAGGCCGCGGCCGAGGACGAGGAGGGCGAGGACGAGGACGAGGAGGGCGAGGAAGGCGACGGAGACGACGAAGAAGACGAAGACGGGGTCGAGGCGGGCGCGGCGACCTCGGTGGTCGTCGTCGTACCGCTCGACGGCGCGTAGCGCCACAGCGGGACCAGGCCGGCGATGGACAGGGCCAGTACGGGCAGTGCTCGTTTCACGGTGTCTCTCATCCCGCCAGGCTGAAACGCTCGAAGTGGATCTGCGGCTTGGGCACGCCCAGGTCGCGCAGGGTGCGCAGCACCGCGCTCGTCATGGCGGGCGGCCCGCACACGAAGACGTCCCGTTCGGCGACGTCCGGCACGAGCCGCGCGAGCTCGCGCGGCGCCAGCTTGTCCGGCGTGGCCGGTCCGGTCACCACGTGCAGCTCGGCTCCCTTGGCGTACGCGAGCTCCCGCAGTTCGTCGAGGAGCACCGCGTCCCGGTCGGTGGCCACCCGGTAGATGAGCACGACATGGTCGTGCAGGTCCTCCAGCAGGGCCCGGATCGGGGTGATGCCCACGCCGCCCGCGACGAGCAGGGTCTCGGAGCGGGTGCGGTGCAGGGTGGTGAAGGCGCCGTAGGGGCCTTCGGCGAAGACCCGTGTGCCCACCTTCAGATGCCGCAGGGCCGCGGTGCCGTCGCCGGCCGTCTTCGCGGTGAGCCGCAGCCGGTTGCCGTCCGGGGCGGCCGACAGGGAGAACGGGTTCGCCTGCCACCAGCGGTCCTTGGTCAAGAACCGCCACAGGAAGAACTGCCCCGCCCGCGCGGGCATCAGGTCGAGGTCGCGCCCGGTGACGTAGACCGAGACGACGTTGTCGGACTCGGGGACGACGGCCGAGACCCGCAGCTGGTGGCGCAGGTTCCGCCGCACCGGAAGGACCACCCGGCCCAGGAACACCGAACCGAGCGCGACGCCCCACAGGCCCCACCAGTAGGCGGTGGCCGCGGACGAGGTGGTGAAGGTGGTGCCCACCGCGACCTGGTGCGTGAAGGCCAGCACCACCGCCACATACGTGTAGAGGTGGATGAAGTGCCATGTCTCGTAGGCCAGCCGGCGCCGCGCGAAGCGCGCCGACACCCCGCCGATCACGAGGATCAGGGCCAGCGCGACGATCGCCCGCAGCACGCCCTCGGTCGTCGTGGCCAGCTCCACCAACTCGTCCCAGAAGGACGCCGACGCTGCCCCGGCGTAGCCGAGGGTGATGAACAGCGCGTGCGACAGCAGCGTCCACAGCAGGCCGAAGCCGACCCAGCGGTGCCAGGAGGTCAGCCGGTCCATGCCGATCCGGTGGTCGAGCCACGGCAGGCGGGCGACCAGCAGCAGCTGGAAGGCCATCAGGAGCGCCCCGTACAGGCCCGCCAGCCGGCCGAGCGTGATCAGGGTGTCAGGGCTGGGCCCGGCCTGGAGGAAGAACACGGTCACGACGGCCGCGTTCACGGCCAGCAGGGCGTACAGCCCGGTGCGGGCCACCACCTTCGGGCGTATCGCCGTCGGGGGCGGCTGGACACGTTCGACAGTGGTCACGGAGAGCAGCTCCTCGTTCGGGTGTGGGGACATCGAGCCTGCCCGGTGGGAGCTGTCGTTTTCCTGTCGGTCAACTTTCAAGTTTTTATCGATGTGGATCAGAGACGTCGGCGGCTATGGCGTCGGTGGCCACGTCACGCACTATGAGCAGGTGGAAAAAGTGCGCCTCCTGGTCGTGGACGACGACCCTCCCATCGCCGACCTCGTCGCGACGGTCGCCCGCTACGAGGGCTGGGAGGCGATGACCGCGTACTCCGGCGAGGACGCGCTGCGCCGCGCCGCCGAGTTCCACCCCGACATCGTGGTGCTCGACCTGATGCTGCCCGGCCTCGACGGGTTCGCCGTCCTCGACCGGCTGCGGCAGTCCGGGACGATGGTGCCCATCGTCTTCCTCACCGCCCGCGACGGCGTCGCGGACCGGGTCGCGGGCCTCACCCGCGGAGGCGACGACTACCTGGTCAAACCGTTCGCCGTGGAAGAGCTCATGGCGCGGCTGCGGACCGTCCTGCGGCGCGCCGCGGGCCCCGGCTTCCAGCGCTCCGTGCTCCAGGTCGCGGACCTGACGATGGACGAGGACACCCGTGAGGTGCGCCGCGCCGACCGGCTGCTCACCCTCACCCCGACCGAGTACGAGGTCCTGCGCTACCTCATGCGCAAGTCACCGACCGTCCTCACCAAGGCCCAGATCCTCGACCACGTGTGGGAGTACGGCTTCGGCGGCCGCTCCAACGTCGTGGAACTCGTCGTCAGCCGGCTGCGCCGCAAGCTCGACGGCAACAAGCTCGACGCCAACGGCGAGTCCGACAGCGGCGAGTCGCTCATCCACACCGTGCGCGGCGTCGGATACGTGGTGCGACAGGTCGCCGAGTGAGCGGCTCCGGGAGTCGCGGTGCGCTTCGCCGCCTGCGGGGCGCCTATCGCCGGACACGCCTGGGCACCCGGCTGGCCCTCGGCATCGGCGTGCTGTCCCTCGTCGTGTTCGCCGTCGTCGGCACGGCCCTGACGACGTACATGAAGGACTACCTGGAACGTCAGCTCGGCGAGCAGATGAAGCTCGTCCAGGTCACCCAGTCCAAGGACGCCCAGGCGCACGGCACCGTCCAGCGGCGGCCGTACTACGGCTGGTTCACCGCCGTGTACGACGTCAAGGACGGTACGGCGGTCCTACGCAAGCCCGCCGACGTCCCCGCCGACACCGCCGAACTCACCGCCGCCGCGCAGGCGTTGCCGGACGGAGGCGACGCGCATCTGCTGCGCACCGCGCACATCGCGGGCGAGGGCACGTACAAGCTACGCGCCTGCGAGGTCGACCCCGGGGTCGTCCTCGTCACCGCGGCGCCCATGCAGGACATGCGGGCCACCGTGCGGCAGCTGATCACGGTCCAGGTCGTCACCTTCGCGCTCGCCCTGCTGGGGCTCGTCGTGCTCGGCCGGACGGTGTTGCGGCGCGGGCTGAAGCCCTTCAGCGACATGGCGCACACCGCCCGCGGCATCACCTCGCACAACCTCACCGGCTCGGCGCGGCTGGAGGTGCGGGCCGGGGGCGGGCGCGGCGGACCCGAGGTCGAGGAACTGCGCACCGCGTTCAACACCATGCTGGAGCACATCGACGACGCGCTCGCCGTCCGCACCGAGGCCGAGCAGCGGCTGCGCCGGTTCGTCGCGGACGCCTCGCACGAGCTGCGTACGCCCCTGATGTCGGTACGCGGCTACGCGGACCTCTTCCAGTACGCCGCCGCCAACGAGCCCGAGGAACGCGAGAAGCACCTGGCCCGGTTGCGCGCCGAGGCCGCCAGGATGGGCGTACTCCTCGACGACCTGCTCCTCCTCGCCCGCCTGGACGCCGCCGAGGTGGAGACACCGCTGCGGCTGGAGGACGCGGACCTGGCGGAACTGGCGCGGGAGGCCGCGGACGCCTTCCGTGCCGGGCGAGGGGAGCATGCGCTGTCCGTGACGGCCGGACCCGACCCGGTGCGCCTGCGCCTGGATCCCCTGCGTATCCGGCAGGTCCTCGACAACCTGCTCACCAACGCCGCCATGCACACCCCGGCGGGGACGAAGGTGTGCCTGGAGGTGTCGGCCACGGGGACGGGGCGGCCCGAGCGCGCAGGCACGTCCGGCACGGCGGTCGTGCGGGTCTCCGACTCCGGGCCCGGGATCCCGGCCGCCGACCAGGAACGGGTCTTCGACCGGTTCTACCGCGTCGACAAGGCCCGCAGCCGCGACCGCGGCGGCAGTGGGCTGGGCCTCGCGGTCGCCCGCTCACTGGTCCGGGCACACGGCGGCACCATCGAAATGACCAGCCGCCCCGGCTCGACGGCTTTCACGATCCGCCTCCCCCTCCCGCCCGCGCTCCCGTGACCACGGGGGAGTACGTCCACGCGGCCGCCGTCGGCTCGCTCAGCCGGTGCCTCAGCCGGTCGCGCGGACGGCGTCGCGGATCAGTTCGGCGACCAGCTTCGGCCGGGACACCGCGACGGCGTGCGAGGCGCCCTCGACCTCCAGGGTCGTCGCTCCCGCACGCTTCGCGCCGAAGCGCTCGACCTCGGGGTTGATCGCCTGGTCCGCGGCGGCGACCAGGGCCCAGGAGGGCTTGGTCTTCCACGCGGCGGCGGTGGCCGTCTCCGTGAACGCCCCGGCGGCGAGCGGACGCTGGGCGACCGCCAGCACCTTGGTGACGTCGGCGGGGACGTCCGCGGCGAAGACGGACGGGAACGCCTCGGGGACGATGGTGACCTCGACGGCCGGGTCACCGCCCTCGACGGGATACGTGGCCTGCTTCAGGCTGCTGCCCAGCGGCGAGTCGGGGAAGCGCCCCTGCAACTCGCCGAGGCTCTCGCCCTCCTCCAGGACGTACGCCGCGACGAAGACCAGACCGACCACGTTCTCGGCGGTGCCTGCGACGGTGATGACCGCGCCGCCGTAGGAGTGACCGACCAGCACGACGGGGCCGTCGATCTGCGCGGCCACCGAGGCGATGTACGCGGCGTCGGAGGCGAGAGAGCGCAGCGGGTTCGGCGGCGCGACGACGGGGATGCCGTGGTTCTGCAGTTCCGCGATGACGCCGGACCAGCTGGCCGCGTCGGCGAACGCACCGTGCACGAGCAGGGCGGTGGGAGTGGTGTTCCCGGACATGACTGTCTCTCCTTGTCGGTCGTGTGGACCCGGTCAGCCCGCGTGCAGCGCGGTGTGCAGCGTGCGGGTGGCCATCGTCAGCGCGGCCTCGGCGGCGTGGGTGCCGCGCAGGGCGTTGAGCATCACGAAGTCGTGGATGATGCCCTGGAAGCGCACGGCGGTGACCGCGACGCCCGCCT
Organism: Streptomyces sp. NPDC007896; assembly: GCF_042959425.1. Lineage (NCBI taxonomy): Bacteria > Bacillati > Actinomycetota > Actinomycetes > Kitasatosporales > Streptomycetaceae > Streptomyces > Streptomyces sp. NPDC007896. The sequence goes on from NZ_JBIBKX010000012.1 coordinate 160,230, forward strand.
CGCGGAGCTTGTTCGCGTAGGCCTCGCCCTCGTCGCGCAGGACGTCGGCCTCGCCGGTGATGACCAGGGCCGGGGGCAGGCCGGTGAGCTGCTCGGTGGTGGCGCGCAGCGGGGAGGCGGTGATCTGGGCGCGCTCGGCCTCGTCGGTCGTGTACTGGTCCCAGAACCACTGCATGCCGTCGCGGCGCAGGAAGTAGCCGGTGGCGAACTGGCGGTAGGAGCCGGTGTCGAAGTTCGCGTCGGTGACCGGGTACAACAGCACCTGCTGGAGCAGCGGGACATCGCCGCGCTCCTTGGCCATCAGGGTCAGGGCGATGGTCATGTTGCCGCCGACGGAGTCGCCGGCCACCGCGAGGCGGCTGCCGTCCAGGCCCTTGGACGCGCCCTGCTGCACGACCCACTGTGCGACGGCGTAGTTCTGCTCGATGGCGACCGGGTAGCGGGCCTCGGGCGAGAGGTCGTACTCGGGGAAGACCACCGCGGCCTCGGCGCCGACGGCCAGTTCGCGGACCAGGCGGTCGTGGGTGTGGGCGTTGCCGAACACCCAGCCCGCGCCGTGGATGTAGAGGATCACCGGGAGGGTGCCGGTGACGCCGGCGGGCTTGACGATCCGGGCACGGACGCTGCCCGTCGGACCGCCCGAGACGGTGATCCACTCCTCGTCGATGTCCGGCATCTCGATCTCGCCGGACTGCACCTCGTCGACGGCCTTGCGACCCTCCGCCGGGGCGAGGTCGAACAGGTACGGCGGATTGGCGGTGGCTTCCGCGAAGACGGCGGCCGCCGGTTCCAGTACAGGCTTGACCGGCTCTACGGCGTCGGACATGGGCATCTCCTGAAGCGTTGTTTCCTGGGTCGCCGGGCAGTGCTCCGGCCTCGCAGCCACGCTAGAGGCGCGGTGTGGGCGTGAATGGTCCCTCAGCGCACCGCCGTTGAACTCACAGCGCCCAACATGTCGAACCGCCGCACATCGGCGACCGCCTCAGCGGCGGCCGGCGGCCGCGCCGCGGCCGACGCTGTCCCGCCATTCGCTGGGCGACATGCCGTACGCGGCCCGGAAGACCCGGCTGAAGTGGGTGGCGCTCATGAACCCCCAGCGGTTGGCCACCGCCGCGATGGTCCGACTGCCCCGGGCCCGGATCATCAGGTCCCGGCGGCACTCCTCCAGCCGGCGCCGCTGGATCCACCGGCCGACCGTGGTGCCCTCGTCCTGGAAGAGCCGGTGCAGATAGCGCGCGGAGATGTGATGGGCCCCGGCGATCGTCTCGGGGGAGAGGTCCTCGTCGGTCAGGTGCAGGTCGATGAACTCCAGGATCCGGGCCATCAGCGGTGTCTGGGCGTCGGGCGTGCCGGTGGCGTCCCGGCCCAGCCGCTCGGTGGCGAGGGTGGCCAGCACGTTCACGGCGTTCCAGGCGAGCAGCTCGCCGACCGGCGGCCGGGACGAGGAGGCCGTGTCGGCGAGTTCGGACAGGAACGGTGACAGCAGGCGGCCCAGCCGGGACGCTCGGGGAACCGGCGTCCCCGCGAGCCGGGGCACGTCGGCCGCGTCGAGCCCGAGCGACTCGTACGGCACGAGGAACACCTTCATGCGGAAACGCTCGGGGAAGTCGAGCGTCGCCGGATCGTGCGCGTCGTAGAAGCAGATGTCTCCCGGCCCGAGGAAGACGTCCTCGGGCCGCCGCGGACCGTGCGCGCCGCTCCCGCCTCGTACGCCTGTCGCGCCCCGTACGCCTGTGGCGCCTCGTATGCCTACGAAGAGGTACTCGCCGCTGTCCCGGGCGACCAACCGGTGTGCCCGCCGGGCCGGGTAGGGCCGGCCCGCCCCGGGCAGCTCTGCGGGCGCCGCGCCCGGGACGACGATGTCGAGGCCCATGGGCATGCGGCACCTGCCGGTCTCACCCGTCTCACCGCGGTCGGTCCCCATGGTGCTGAAACTGGACGTCATCCGCCGTTGCCTCCGAGCCCTGCCGAACTGTCGAGAGGAGCGACGACGCCTCGTGGGACGGTCGTCCACTCCGCTCGGAGAGTAGGTCGGGCGGAGTTCAAAAAGAGTGACGCGGAAGTGACAGGGACTCCGCCGCGGCGGCCTCGGCGGCTTCCGCGAGCTCGGCGGCGAAGGCGCGCAGCAGGGTGTGCACGGTGTAGCGGCCCGGAGTGACTTCGCACACGAGATGGGCGTCGGCGAGACGGCCGAGGATCGGCCGGGCCTCGCGGGGCGACAGACCGGCGAGGTGGGCGGCGGTTTCCGCCGCGATGCCGGGGCCGGGGTGCAGCGCCACGAGGCGGAAGAGCCGGGCGTCGGCGGGCGGCAGCGACCGGTGGGACGCGGCGAACGCGGCGCGGGCGTCGGCCGTCCCGCCGACGCCCGCGAAGGCGTCGAGGCTCCCGTGCGCGGCGCGGAGTTCGGCGGCGAGGGCGGCCAGCGGGAAGTCGGGGCGGCTGACGGCGCGCGCGGCCACGATGGCCAGGGCCAGCGGCAGCCGGCCGCAGCGGTCGATGATCTCCTCGGTCGCCGCGGGCTCGGCGGCCGACCGCCGGTGGCCGACGCGCAGGGCCAGTGCGGCGCGGGCGTCGGCGGCGGACGGCAGGTCCAGACACAGCGGCCGCGCCCCGGAGGCGATCAGACCGGGCAGCCGGTCACGGCTGGTGACCACGGCCAGGCAGCCCGGGGCGGTGGGCAGCAGCGGACGTACGTGCTCGGTGTCGGCCGCGTCGTCGAGCACGACGAGGACCCGGCGGTCCGTCAGCAGCGCGCGGTAGAGGTCCGTGAGCGCGGCCATGTCGTTTGGGAGGTGCCGGGGCGGTGCTCCGAGCGCCGCCACCAACCCGCGCAGCGCCTCCACGGGTTCCGGCGCGGCCCTGGCGGCCGGGTCGCAGCCGCGCAGCTCGACGTAGAGCTGACCGTCCGGGAAGCGATGCGCGGCCTCATGGGCCCAGTGCACGACCGACGCGGTCTTCCCGACGCCCGCCATTCCGCTGACCAGGATCGTCCCGGGCGCCCCGGAGGACGCCGCCGCCCCGGCGAGGGCGGTCAGCTCCCCGAGCTCCTTGCTCCGACCGGCGAAGACCGTCAGGCCGGGCGGCAACTGGGCAGGCCGTGCGAGGAGTTCCACCGGTTCGGACAGTGCTGTCCTGACCGGTCGGTGCGCCGGGGACGCGGACGTGCGCAGCTCCTGACGGAGAACCCGGGTGCGGGCCTCGCTCAGCTCGGCGCCCGGGGCGACCCGCAACTCCGCGGCCAGTCGGCGCCGTACCTCCTCGTACGCCGTCAGCGCCTCGGCCTGCAGTCCGCAGGCCGCCAGCACCATCACGAGCCGGGCGTGCAGGGACTCGTCCAGGGGCTCCAGTGCGACGGCCCGGCGCAGGCTCGGCAGCACGAGGCCCGCCGTGCCGCACAGCAGGGCCGCGTCGGCAGCCATCCGTGTGGTGAGGACGAGTTCGTGCTCCACGGCGCGGAACAGGGCGTGCTCGCGAGCCGACGCGGGGATCCCCATCGCCACCGGCCCGCGCCACTCGCCGAGGGCCCCGACGAACTGCCGTACGGCCACCTCGGGCCGACCGGTGGCGGCCGCCCGCTTGCCCTGCAGGGTGAGCTCGCGGAACCGCAGCAGATCGATCTCGTCAGGCTCCGCGTCCAGGAGGTAGGCACCGGTGCGGCGCGGCAGACGAAGGCCGGGCGCCCGGGGCGACAGCCCCGGTTCGAGCAGCCGCCGCAGCGCGCCGACGTACCGGCGCACCACGTTCGGGGCGCTGGCCGGCGGACGGCCCGCCCACAGCACATCCACGATCTCGCTCACCTGCACCGGCCGACCCGCCCGCACCATGAGCAGCGCCAGGAGGGCGCGTTGCTGCGGGAACCCCAGATCGAGTTCCCGCTCCGCCCGTCGTACCCGCAAGGGGCCCAGCACCTCGAACCGCATCACCTCGTCGAACTCCCCTTCCCCCCACCCATGACGCTACGGGACCACCCTCCGTGCGCCCTCGGTCAGGTGGTCGGAGGCGGTTCGTCCGATCGGCCGTGAACGGCGCTCCCCGACGCGGCCGACGCCTGCCATGCGCTGGGGGACATGCCGTAGGCGTCCCGGAAGGTGCGGCTGAAGTGCGAGGGGCTGCTGAACCCCCAGCGCTGCGCCACGGCGGCCACGCTCAGCCTGCGGTTCGCGCTCCGGCCCAGCTCGCGTCGGCACGCGTCCAGCCTGCGCCGCCGTATCCACCGACCCACCGTGGTGCCCTCCTGCTGGAACAGCTTGTGCAGGTAGCGGACGGAGATGTGGTGGGCGAGCGCGATCGACTCCGGCGACAGATCCGGATCCGTCAGATGCTCTTCGATGAAGGCCCGGATCCGGGACACCGTCTCGGTACCGACGTCCGAGGCGTCGGGGGTTTCCTCCCCGAGGAGTTGCATGACGAGTACGGCGACGAGGTCGACGGCGTTGCGAGCGAACCGGTGCCCCGTCCTCGACCTGCGGAAGTCCGTCTCGGCGGCGAGCGCCGAGAGGAAGTTGGACACCAGCGCGCCGACACCCTCGTCGCCCCGCACGCGCCGGCCCATGACCCGGTGCAGGTCCGAGGGCGAGATCCCCAGGTGACTGCGGGGCACCCGGAAGACCGTCAGCCGACAAGGGCCGCTGAAACGCAGGTGGTCACGCCGGGCCGGATCGTGGAACACCAGGTCGCCGGGGGCCAGGAACACCTGGGTGTCGCCCCGAGTCACCGAGACCGAGCCCTGGACGTGCAGGCCCAGGTGCAGGTACGCGTCGTCGGTCGAGTCAGGCAGCCGGAAGAGACGACGTACCGGCTCGGTGTCGCGCGAGGCGTCGCGTGGGGCGGCGGAGTTCGCGTGCGGGCCGTACGTCTGCTGTGCCGCCGTCTCGAGGTAATTCTCGACGTCCATGCTCGCCATTGTGGATCGTCGGCGTCTTTGTGGTCCGGGAGTTTGGGTGTCGCAGGGGCGCGTGACCGAGCACTTGAGCCGGCCGGTCGAGCGTGTCGGCGTCGGTGCCATGCTCCCAGGCCGACGACGTGATCACTTGGCGCTGCTCTGCGAGATCGCCGTGTCGGTGGCACGGCATAGGGTGCGCCCAACAACCAACGGCCGCTGAGCGAGGGGCGAAGACATGCACGACGGGATTCGGTGGCTGGTCGATCTGGAGCACTGGATGTCCAGCGTGGTGTTCGCACGCGGGATGTCCGCGCAGGAACTGGCGGTACGTATGGGAGGCGACCGGGACGCGGCGACCGAGCCGATCACCGACGCCGCAGCGTGGGACCTCGGCGAGTGGTACCGCCCGGGCGAGGACGGCGATGGTGTGGTACGGGTCGGAGAGCATGGAGGCTGGTCGTTCGCTCTGGAGTACGGGGACTCGACCGGCGGGGACCGGCTGGCGGAGATCTCCCGCGATGGTGCCGAAGCCGTCCACTACGTGCCGATGCAAGAGCATCCGCCGGCCACCGTCTCTTACGCTCGGGACGGCGTGGAACTGTGCGGCTTCGGACTGGGCGAGGAAGTGTGGCGCTGGGGCCGGGAGCCTGACCTGCTGCTCCCGGACCTCGTTGCCGGGCACGTGCTGCAGCCCGACGGGACCACCCTCGTCGTTCACGAACGCGAGCACTACACGGATACCTACCGGCGCACCCTCGGCGTCATCGAGCAGCGGTTCGGCCTCTCGCTCTCCCCGGCCTACCTGAGGGAGGCCCGCCTGCCGGCGTATGCGGTTCGCGGGACCCCCGACACGCACATCTGAGGAGGCCGGCCGCTCGTCATCATGGCCTTCATCGCCCAACCCGGCGGACCTGTGCGGTCACAGCACTAGGGCTGTGCCACCGCATAACCGGGTACGGATGGCCACCGAACCGTCAGTACTACCGACTCCTCCTCCGCGAACCAGGAGTGGTCGACTCCGCGGCCCCACACGACGTAGTCACCCTGCTGTTCCAGGAGAACACTGCGGCCGGGTAGTTCGACGCGGAAGCGACCGCTGATGAGCAGCAGGAGGGCCGTTCGCTCCTCGCCTCTCACCCATTGCCTTCGCTCGTCACCACGCGGATGGACGCCCCATTTGATCTCAACAGCCTCGCTGTGGCGCGGATCGTCGGCGTTCTTGAAGTGTCCGAGGAGCCATCCCCGGTCCAGTGCCGCGTCCTTGCCCGCGCTGCCCACGTACACGCTCTCGTTCATGATCCGGACGCTAGCAGCCGCTCCTGCCGGCACGACCAGGGCTTTCGCAACAGGCGTTGGCGCTGCATCAGGCAACGTCCGCCCTGTCGACGACCCGGCGCGGCGCGGCAACCGGCGGACCCATTGGGCGGCAAACCCGCGTCGCTCGCGTCCCCCCCCCCGCGCCCCAGTCGCCAGAATCACCGAACGGTGAGGGGGAATCCGGCCCACCCCAGGAGGCGAACGGCGTGGAGCCTCCTCTACCACGCCTTCGCCTCGGCGGCCGTGCTCACCGGCGGCGGCCGGACCCTCGGCGCGTTCCCCACCCTCGCCGACATGTCCGCCCGCTACGCCGAGCTCGGCGCCCACGGGTTCGGCCGACGCGCTCGCGGGGCAGCGGATTGCTCACGAGGGTGCGGGGGCCGGGTTGCCGTAGTAGGCGTCGGGCCCGTGTTTGCGGGTGTAGTGGCGGGCCAGGAGGTGTGGGGGAGGTGGGGCTGTCGGGGACAGGGCCAGGGTGTGGATGGCCATGTCGGCGACGGCCTCGCAGATGATGGCGTGTTCCAGGGACTTGCGGGCGGTGGTGCCCCAGGTGAAGGGGCCGTGGTTGGCGACGAGGGCGGCCGGGACTTCGGCCGCCTTCTGGTCGTCGCCGGCCAGCACGTCGACGATGACGCGGCCGGTGTTGTACTCGTAGTCCTTCTTGCACTGGTCGGCGGTGAGGTCGGGGGTGCAGGGGACGGGGCCGTTGAAGGTGTCGGCATGCGTGGTGCCGAGGACCGGTATGTCACGGCGGGCCTGGGCGAAGGCGACCGCGTGGGTGGAGTGGGTGTGGGTGACGCCGCCGATGGAGGGGAAGGCCAGGTAGAGGCAGCGGTGGGTCTCGGTGTCGGTGGAGGGGCGCAGGTCGCCGTCGACGACCTCGCCGTCGGACAGCCGGACCGTCACCAGGTGGCCGAGGGCGAGGTCCTCGTAGGGGATGCCCGAGGGCTTGATGACGAAGACCCCCGCCTCACGGTCGACGCCGCTCACATTGCCCCAGGTCAGCGTGGCCAGGCCGACCTGGGGGATCGAGAGGTTGGCGTCCAGTACCTCTTGCCGCAGGCCGTCACGGACTCGTGCGGTCATCGGTGGTCTCCTTGCGTGCGGATCACGGGGGTCACAGGGCCTGGGCGAGACGGTGGTAGGCGGCGTTCCAGCGGATCTCCTTGGTGAACTGCTCGGTGCTGGTGCTCTCGTCGATGGTGAGCAGCTCTACGCCGGTCATGGCGGCGTAGTCGGTCAGGGTCTCGGTGTCGACGGCGGTGCTGAGCACGGTGTGGTGCGGGGCGCCGGCGAGCAGCCAGCTCTCGGCGGACTCCGCGAGCGAGGGGCGCGGCTTCCACACGGCCCTGGCCACCGGCAGGCGGTGCAGGGGTTCGCTCGGGGTGATGACGTCGACGGTGTTGGCGGTCAGCCGGAAGCGGTCGCCGAGGTCGGAGAGGCCGACGACCACGGCGGGGCCGGGGGCCGCGTTGAAGACCAGACGGACCGGGTCCTCGCGGCCGCCGATGGACAGGGGGTGGATCTCGCAGCGAGGGCGGTCGTCGGCCACAGAGGGGCAGACCTCCAGCATGTGGGCGCCGAGGATGCGCGGGGCGCCCGGGCCGAGGTGGTAGGTGTAGTCCTCCATGAAGGTGGTGCCGCCGGGCCGGCCGGCGGCCATGACCTTCATCGTGCGCAGCAGTGCCGAGGTCTTCCAGTCGCCCTCGCCGCCGAAGCCGTAGCCGTCGGCCATCAGGCGCTGGACGGCGAGGCCGGGCAGCTGGCGCAGGCCGCCGAGGTCCTCGAAGTTGGTGGTGAAGGCGGTGAAGCCGCCCTCGGTGAGGAAGGTGCGCAGGCCGATCTCCTGGCGGGCCGCGTACAGCAGCGAGTCGTGGCGGATGCCACCGGGGCGCAGTGCGGGGACCACGTCGTACGACTCGACGTATTCGGCGGCGAGTTCGGCGGCCTCCTTGTCCTCGACCTCGTCCACGACGGCCACCAGGTCGTTGACCGCGTAGGTGTTCACGGAGTAGCCGAACCGCAGCTGTGCCTCGACTTTGTCGCCCTCGGTCACGGCTACGTCGCGCATGTTGTCGCCGAAGCGGGCCAGGCGCAGGGTGCGTGAGGCATGGCGGCCGACGGCGGCCCGTGCCCAGGCCGCGATGCGCCGGACGACCCTCGGGTCGGTGGCGTGACCGGCGACGATCTTGCGGTCGATGCCGAGGCGGGACTCGATGTGGCCGAACTCGCGGTCACCGTGGGCGGCCTGGTTGAGGTTCATGAAGTCCATGTCGATGCTCGGCCAGGGCAGCGACAGGTTGTACTGGGTGTGCAGGTGCAGCAGGGGCCGGTCCAGCGCGCTGAGTCCGGCGATCCACATCTTGGCCGGTGAGAAGGTGTGCATCCACACGATCACGCCCACGCAGGTGTCGGAGGCACTCGCCTCCTGGCACAGCCGCCGGATCGACTCGGCGTCGGTGAGGACCGGCTTCCACACGATCTTGACCGGGATCTTCCCGGGGGCGCCGAGGATCTCGGAGATGCTCTGGGACTGTTTGGCCACCTGGTGCAGGATGTCGTCGCCGTACAGGCCCTGGCTTCCGGTGAGAAACCAGATCTCCTGGTTCGGGTAGGGCGTGGCGTTGGTCTCCATGAGGGTTCCTTTCCAAGGGAGTTGACCACCGGGCGGGGGTGCCGCTCAGGCGGACGCCTGGGCGCGGAGGTGGCGCAGGCGGTGCATGACCTCGTTGGCCCCGCGGCCGAAGTAGTCGTGCAGGAGCCGGTATTCGGCGTACAGGCGGTCGTAGGCAGCGGCCCGCTCGGGGTCGGGCCGGTAGACGGCCGGGCGGGCCTTGCCCATGGCGTGGGCGGCGGCCCGGATGTCCGGGTACGCCCCGGCCGCGACCGCCGCGTGCATCGCCGCGCCGAGCGCGGGACCCTGCGCCGAGTCGATGACACCGAGGGGGAGACGGGTGACGTCGGCGTAGATCTGCATCAGCAGCGCGTTCTTCGTCAGCCCGCCCGCGATGATCAGCTCTCGGACCGGCACACCGGACGTCTCGAACGCCTCGATGATGGTGCGGGTGCCGAAGGCGGTGGCCTCCAGCAGCGCCCGGTAGACGTCCTCGGGGCGGGTGGACAGCGTCAGACCCACCAGGACGCCGCTCAGGTCATGGTCGACCAGGACGGACCGGTTGCCGCTCTGCCAGTCCAGGGCGATCAGCCCGTGCTCGCCCACCTTCTGTTCGGCGGCGAGTGCGGTGAGGTGTTCGTGCGGGTCGCGGCCGAGTGCGGCGGCCTCCTCGGCGTACGACACGGGGAAGGCGGTGCGCACGAACCATCCGAAGATGTCTCCGACGCCGCTCTGCCCGGCCTCGTAGCCCCACAGGCCCGGCAGGATGCCCCCGTCGACGACCCCGCACATGCCGGGCACCTCGGCCCACTGGTCGGAGCTCATCACATGGCAGGTGGAGGTACCCATGATGGCGACCATCCGGCCCGGTTCCACCGCGGTGGCCGCGGGTGCCGTCACATGGGCGTCCACGTTCCCCACGCACACGGCGATGCCTTCGGGCAGGCCCGTCCACGCGGCGGCCTCGGCCGTCAACCCCCCTGCCAGGTCGCCGAGTTGGCGGATCGGCTGGTCCAGCTTGGCGGTCACGAAGTCGGCGAAGCCGGGGTTGAGCACGGCGAGGTAGTCGGGAGAGGGGTAACTGCCGTCCTGGAGCTGGCCCTTGTATCCGGCGGTGCAGGCGTTGCGGACGTAGGTGCCGGACAGGCGCCACACGATCCAGTCGGCGGCCTCGATCCAGCGGTCGGTCAGCTCGTAGAGTTCGGGGTCCTCCTCCAGCAACTGCAGGGCCTTGGCGAACTCCCACTCCGAGGAGATCTTCCCGCCGTACCGCCGCAGCCAGGGCTCCTTGCGTTCGTCGGCCAGTGCGGTGATGCGGTCGGCCTGGGCCTGCGCGGCGTGGTGGCGCCACAGTTTGACGTAGGCGTGCGGGCGACCGGCGAGGTCGGGCAGTTCGCACAGGGGCGTGCCGTCCGCGAGGACCGGCAGGACCGTGCACGCGGTGAAGTCCGTGCCGATACCGATGACCTGCTCAGGCCGCACACCGGAGCGGGCCAGGGCCTCGGGTACGGCGATCCGCAGGACGTCGATGTAGTCCGCGGGCACCTGCAGCGCCCAGTCGGGCGGCAGCGGGGTCCCGTCGGGGAGCTTCCGGTCGAGGACGGCGTGGGTGTACGGGTGCTCGGCGGCGGCCAGTTCGGCGCCGTCGGCGAGGCGGACCACCACGGCCCGCCCGGACAGCGTCCCGTAGTCGACTCCGATGACGTAGGTGTCGGGGTGGGTGTGTTCGCTGTGCTCGGCGTTCACCACCGGGTCGCCCTTCTGTTCGGTATTTCGTGTTCTGTTCGACATGCTGGATGAGGTGGAGAGAGGAAATCTGCGGAGTAGGGGGTTCCGGTCGGGGCCAGGCTCAAGTGCCCGAGCCCCGACCGGGGTTGGGCGTCAGCCGGTGACCGGCGCGACGGTGATGCGGTCGATGTTCGGTGCGTAGGCGCCGGCGTCGGCGAAGGTGACCGTGTTGGTGCCAGCGGTGAGAGTGACCGGGACGGGCAGGTCCCAATAGGTGGACCAGCTGTAGTTGTTGCGGAACATGACGGTCTGCGCGGTGCCGCCGTTGATCGAGATCTGGGCCGCCCGGGAGACGACGTTGGTGTTGTAGTTCCCGGAGCCGGAGACCTGGTCGTTGGCGTAGCGGACGTTCATGACGTACCGCCCGGCACTGGCGGCGCTCACCTTGACGGTGAGGGTGTTGGCCGAGCCGTTGCCGATGTAGCCGACGTACTTGCCACCGGAGGCCCAGGTGTCCGACGTGGCGACGGCGGTTCCCGCGAGGGTGCCGCTCTCGGCCTCGTAGGCGGTGACGCCCGTGGTGTCGGCGCTCGCGGAGACGCGCAGGTCGCGCAGTGTCAGCGTGGTGGAGCCCGAAGTGGCCGCGGTGATGCGGTTGTTGCCCGCCGACAGGTACAGCCGCGAACTCTTGTCGGTGAGCGTGCCGCTCGTGGTGGCGAGGGTGACGGCGGTGGCGCCGTCCAGGGTGAGGGTGCCGGACCCGTTGGAGGAGTAGTCGGTGTGCACGGTGTAGTAGCCGTCGGTCGGCGCGTAGACGTCGAAGGCGGCGGAGGAGCCCGAGGTCAGGGCCAGGGCCCCGGCACCGGTCGTGCCGGAGGCCGTGTAGCTGTAGGTGGGCGAGCCGGTGATGTCCGCGTACGTGGCCGGGTAGGAGGTGTCCGCGGTGGAGGCCGCGGTGAGGTCGATCTTGTCGAGGGTGACCTCGTTGGTCCCCTTGGCCAGGGTGATCGTGTGGGTGCCCGCGGTCAGGGACACCGAGGCGCCGGCCGTGGAGCGGTAGGTCCAGTTCAGCGTCGGCGAGTAGGTGACCGTCTGGGACGAGCCGCCGTCGACGGTGAGGGTCTGGGTCGCCGGGCCGCCGGACTGGTTGCCGTAGAAGACGTTGAGGTTGTACGTGCCCGTGGTGGGGACGCTGACGCTGAAGGCGACCTTGCTGTCCGTCTGGTTCAGGCTGCCGACGTCCTTGGTGCCCGAGGTGGCGTAGCCGTAGGCGTTGGAGACGGAGCCCTGGGTGTAGACGGTCCCGTCCGTGATGGTCGCGTTCTCGGCCTCGTACGACGCCGACCAGGGCGTGCTCGCCGCGGTGGGCGTGCCGGTGCCCGCGGGGTTGACGACGATCCGGTAGGCCGCCATGGGGTCGAGGTTGGTCAGCGGCACGGTGATGCTGCCGTCCGAGGCGACGGTGTACGTACTGCGGGCCAGCACGGTCGGCGCGGGGCCCGCGCCCTCGTAACCGCTCCAGGCGGTGCGCTCCACCGAGACGTTGACGGTGCTGCCGAACGACGACGGTATGTGCTGCACGACGGTGTTCGCCGAGCCGGAGGTGCCGCCGCCGAGGAGGACCTGGGCCTGCTTACGGCCGGTGTCGAGGGACGCGATGCCCTGGAGCGTGTCGATCACGTTGGACTGCGGCGGGGTCACCTTGGCGGTCTGGCCGGTCAGCGCCGCATACCAACGCAGCAGCCACCAGTCGCCGTTGGGGACGTTGGTCTGGCTGACGTTGCCGTCCAGGTTCCCCGCGATGTCCCAGTACGCCTGGTCGGCGTAGACCTTGTTCCGTTCGAACATGGACATCCACTGGACCATCTGGCCCGGGACCGACAGGTCGCGGCGGTCACCGTACTCGTTGATGTTGACCGGCCGCGCGCTGATGCCGGCGTTGCTCTCGATGGTCCGGTAGGCGGCGAGGTTCCCCTCGAAGTTGGACAGGGAACTGGGGTCCAGTTCGTGCCAGGTGGTCATGTCCGGCAGGACGTTGTTGGCCTTGGCCCAGGGGTAGAAGTCCCCCATCAGGCGGGCGTCGTAGTGGGTCTCGTTGGGGCCGGCGATGCGGGCGTTCGGGATGATCGAGCGGATCTTGTTGTAGACCGTCGTCCAGTCGCTCTCGAAGCTCGCGAGCGCGCTGTTGTACGTGGCGGTGGTCGAACTGCCCAGCCCCGTGTACCAGTTGCCGTCCGGCTCGTTGAACGGCACCCACACGAACGTGCTCGCGTCGGAGCGGGCCGCGACCTTGCTGACCATCGTGTCGACCTTGGACAGATAGTCGCTCAGCCCCAGGTTCTCGTACGGCCACTGGGCGTAGATGTCCTGCATGTAGATCAGGTTGTCGCCGCCGCCCCCGCGGGCGAAGGCGGGCTGGACGGCCAGCGCGTCACCGTTGGGGTGCTGGGTGCCGTCGGGCGCCTTCTGGGCGATGCTCGTCATGTGCAGGGGCGTGACCAGGCTGTCGCCGGGCACGCCGTCGTCGCTGAGTCCGTACAGGGCGCCGTTGGCTCCGTGCATGACCGCGCCGGTGGTCGTGCCGAGATCGACTGTCAGCTGCGGGGTGGCCGCCTGCGCGGCGGGGACGGTCAGCGCCGTGCCCACGAGGGTGGCGGTCACCACGACCGCGCCCATGAGGCCGCGGACAGAACGGGGTCTGCGAGGTGTTCGAGGCATGGCTGTCCTCCTCCTCCCGCGGTGTCGCGGGAGGCTGTCGGTGTGCTTCGGGGTGACCTGGGCGGGCGAACGCGCCGCGCCCGGGAGCTACTTGACGGCGCCGCTCGTGATGCCGGAGACGATGCGGCGCTGCGCGATGACGAAGACGAGGACCATGGGGAGGCTCATCATCACAACGTAGGCGAAGATCAGGTGCCAGTTGTTGAGGTAGAGCTGCGCGTTGGCGACCTGGTAGAGGTTGAGCGGGAGAGTGGCCTTGGCGCCGCCGCCGAGGACGAAGAAGGCGTAGAAGATGTCGCTCCAGGCATAGAGCATCACCATGATCGTCGCCGTGGCGATGACCGGGCGCAGCAGCGGCAGAATGATGCGGAAGAAGACCCGCACCGGTCCGGCGCCGTCCATGCGGGCGGCCTCCTCCAACTCCTCGGGGAGTGCGCGGATGAACCCGGTCATGAAGAAGATCGAGGTGGACAGGTACATCCCGGCGTAGACGCCGATCATGCCGGGACGGGTGCCGGCCAGGCCCAGTTGGCGCAGCTCCATGACGATGGTGATCACCGCGGGAGGCAGCAGCAGCCCGCTGATGCTCAGCGCGTACAGGGTGTCGACCAGGCGCCCCTTGCGGCGGGCGAACACCCAGGCGGCACCGGCCCCGAGGAGCAGGACGAGGACGACGGACGGGGCGACGACCAGGAGGCTGTTGACGAAGCCCTGGACGACCTTGCCCTCGTCGAAGCTCTGCTGGTAGTTCGCGGCGGCCTGGACGTGGTGGGGCAGGGAGAGGTTGGGCTTGATGGCCTCCGCCTGCGGCTTCACCGAGGTGACCGCCACCAGCCACAGCGGGATGCCGATGGTGACGGCGGCGATCAGGAGGACGGCGAGCGGCTGGACCCAGCGCAGCGGGCGCAGGCGTGCGGGGGCGAACGCGGTAACGGTGGTCACTGGTTGTTCTCCCTGCGGCGCAGGCCGACGATGACGGGCACGGCGAGGACGACGACGATCAGGAAGAGCACCAGGCTCATCGCCGACGCCTGCGCGTACAGGCCCTGGCCGAAGATGCGGAACATGTAGATGTTGAACACCTCGGTCTCACTGCCGGGACCGCCCCCGGTGGTGGCCTGGACGATGTCGAAGGTGTTCATGGAGCCGATCAGCGCGGTCGTCACGTTGAAGGTGACCGCGGGCGCGAGCAGCGGGAACCGGACCGACCAGAAGGTGCGCCACCAGCCGGCCCCGTCGATACGGGCGGCCTCCAGCACATCACCGGGCATGCTCTTCAGGCCCGCCAGGTAGATCAGCATGGCCAGGCCCATCCACTTCCAGCCGTGGATGAGGGTCACCACGACCAGCGTCCACGTGGTCGAGCCGAGCCAGGGGGTGTCGACGTGGTGCCCCGCCAGCGAGGACAGCATGCTGTTGAGCGCCCCGTCCTGGGCGAGCAGGGCGCGGAAGATGTAGCCGACGGCCAGCGCGGAGATCAGCACCGGGAGGAAGAAGACCGCGCGGAAGAAGCGGTTGAAGCGGGTGTCGCGCTCCAGCAGCAGGGCGAGGGCGAGACCGAAGCCGTTCTGGAAGACGGCCACGAGGACCGCGTACACAAGGGTGATGCGGATGTCACGGGCCATCGACCCGTCATGCAGGATGGTGCTGAAGTTCGACAGGCCCACGAAGCCGATCTGTGAGTGGAACGCCGACCAGTCGGTGAACGGGTAGACGAAGTTCAGCAGGTTCGGCAGCAGGAAGAACACGCCGAACACGGCGAGCGCGGGCAGAGCGAACCACCACGGCTGGTTGGCCTTGCTGCGGAGTCGGTTGCGACGGGACGGCCGGTCCTGGTCGTCGTCGTGATCTCGGTCCTTCGCACGCGTGGCGTCGATAGCGTCCATCGTGGCGGTGTCCACCACTTTCTTGACCTCCGGTACGGGGCCCCGGGCACTCCGCCGACGGGCGGCCCGGGGGAGGGGCTGGGCTGGGGGTGTCCTGTGGATCAGGCCGGCTCCAAGAGGCGGTGCCTTCGAAGCCGGGCCGAGCGGGCTGTGGTTGGTCCAGCTGCAAGGCCGAGGAGGGCGTCGACGCGATGGGGGTCCCCCTGCTCGAGCGAAGTCGAGAGCTCGGGGGGAGTCGGCAACCGACGACAACGCCGCTGGGTCCCCCCACGCCCTCAGAGCAGTGGGGGAGTGCGTGCCCCCCCCGCGACTCCGGCGTGATCCACAAGGCACCCCCTGAGGGGCGCCGGTCAGAAGCCGGAGACGCCGCGTGCCTTGAGGACCTGCTTGAACTGGTCCTCGGCAGCCTGGGCGACCTGGAGCGGGGTCTTCTTGCCGTAGATCATGTCGGCGAGGGCGAGGTGCATGTCGGGAGCGGTGAGCGCCTTGACCTGGAAGACACCCGAGGCGGTGGACAGCGCCTTGGCCTGGGCGATCGCGGTCTGCGGCAGGCCGTCGGGGTTGGCCACGGACGGCTCCACGGACACGAGCTTGTTGGCCTTGAGGTAGGCCGGGTAGTCCGGGCCGAGCCAGAAGGACATGAACTGCCGGGCGGCGTTCTGCCGCCTGGCGTCACCGGTGTTGAAGGCGACCACGCCGTTGGTCTGGTCGGGGGAGTACTCGGCCTTGGCGGAGCTGTTGGCGACGGGGAACCAGCCGAGCTTCTTGTCGATGTCCGCCGTGCTGGAGGTCGCCTGGATCTCGGACTGGAGTGCGGTGACGTTGAGGGCCATCGCGGCGGTGCCGTCCATGATCGCCTTGCCCTGGTCGACGAAGGTGGCGGTCTTGTAGTTCTTCTGCGCCAGGCCGCCGTCGAGGACCTTCGTCTTGTACTTGGTGATCGCGTCGACGATGGTCTTGTTGGTCCAACTGTCCTTGTTCTTGTTGAGGTTGTCCCAGAAGGACTGCGGCAGGTCCGTCATCTGGGCCTGGACCTGCCACTGCAGGGGCCACTTGTCGCCGCCGACCTCGAAGAACGGGGCCACGCCCGAGACCTTCGACTTGATCTTCGCGGCGTCGGCGAGCATCTCGTCGTAGCTGGTCGGCATGGTGGTGATGCCGGCCTTCGCGAAGACGTCCTTGTTGTAGTAGACGCCGAGGACCGCGGGGCTGGTGACGATGGCCGCGTAGCGGTGGCCGTCCACCTGGCCGAGGGTCTTCTCCGTCGTGCCGAGCTTGGAGACCCAGTCCTCGTTGTCGAGCTGCAGCAGGTTCTTGGCCGGCTGGACGAACGGCAGGGTGCTGCCCGTGGGCTGCCAGAACATCAGGTCCGGCTTGACGCCCGAGGCGAGCTTGGTCGGGACGTTCGACTCGTAGGGGTCGGGTATCACCTCGGTGGTGATCTTGGCCCCGGTGGCCTTCTCGAACGCCTCGATGGCCTGCTTGGGCTCCGAGACGCTGTTCTGGGCGACCCACATGGTGAGGGTGACGCCCTTGAGGGAGGCGGTCGGGTTGACCGAGCCCTCGGGTGCGGCGGCCGTGGTGGCACCCGTGCTGTCACTGCACGCGGTCGCGGTCAGCCCGAGAACACAGGCGGTGGCAAGGACGGAGACGGCTCTTCTCATGGCGAGATCCTTGGTCGTACGCGGAAGGGAGGCGGGGCGGTGCTGCGGAGTCGGGCGATGACTGCGGGGAAGGCGGCCGACGGATACGGCGAGCGCGGGCGCAGCGGACGTGTCGGATATCGCGAGTGCGGACGTCCGGTGAGGCTCATGCGTCGCGTGGCCCCGAGCTCTCCCGGAGGATGAGGGTGGGTTCGGCCGGTACCGGAGCGGGTTCCTGCTGAGCGGTGTCGAGTTGGGAGCGCAGCAGCCCGAACGCGGCGCGGCCCAGCCCGTGGAAGTCCATGCGGACCGTGGTGAGGGACGGGGTGACGAAGCCGGAGTGCGGGGCGTCGTCGAAGCCGATGACGCTGATGTCCTGCGGGACCCTCCGACCCGCGTGGTGCAGGGCCCGCAGGACACCCAGCGCCAGGTCGTCGTTGCCGCACAGGATCGCGGTGACGTCCTGGTTCCGGGCGAGCTTCTTGCCGGCCTCGTATCCGGCCTGGGCGTCCCAGCCCTTGCCGCACGGCGCGGGCGGGGTGACGCCGGCCGCTTCCAGGGCCTGGCGCCAGCCTTCGGCACGAGGTCCCGCCAGACGCCGGGTTCCGGTCGAGGCGGGAATCGCTACGTAGTGGACGTTCTCGTGCCCGAGTGCCAGCAGGTGCTCCGTGGCGGCCCGTGCCGCCTCGCGGTCGTCGGCCCACACCGCCGGACGGCCGGGTGTACGGCCCGGCGGCGGCGCTTCCACCACCGCCGCGCACGGCACATGTGCCGGTACGCGATCCAGGGCGGCGGCACCGAGGCGGTCGAAGCCGATGACCACCACGCCGCCACCGGTGTCGGCGGCCGCGGCGATCGTGCGGTCCAGGTCGTCCTCGGGTGTCACGACCCGCACGCCCAGCGTGTATCCGGCGGCGCGGGACGCCTCCTCCAGGCCCTGCAGGGTGGCCGCATAGCCGTAGAGGACGGTGTTCGACGTGATGACCGTGACCGACCGGGTCACTCCGCTGGCCAGTGCGAACGCGGTGGCGTTGCGCCTGAACCCCAGGGCTTCGATGGCCGCCTCGACCCGCTTGCGGGTCTCCTCCCGGACGTTCGGGTGGCCGTTGATGACCCTCGAAACGGTCTGGTAGGAGACGCCCGACGCCTGGGCGACGTCGCGAATACTGGCGGCCTTCTGCTGCCCCTGACGGGGGTCGCCGTGGCTGCCGGAGCTTGTGTGACCGGTCACATCCATGCCAGGATTGTGAGCGGTCACAACGTGGGCGTCAAGAGACCGTAACTGGGGATTTACCTTTCGAACACGCCCGACGGCGCGGCACATTCCTCTCCCGCCGAGTGCGAATCACCAGCTCAGCAACCACGAAAGCCACCGCAGGACCGAACCATCCCGGAAGGGGAAAATGCGTTGACCGCTGTCGTCGCAACAGTCGAGAGGTCCCGTATCTGGTCGCACCCGGAGCTCGGGCTGCACGCCGTCCTGGACGCCACGGGGTCGGTGAGACTGGGGACACCCGGCCAGGACTGGGCCCGCCTGGTCCCCCTCGTCGAGGTCACCGCGACCGGCCACGGGCGCATGTGGTCGGGAGATCGATTCATAGAGACGGCCATCGGCGACCGTCTGACCTACCGCGACCACGAGACGGTGCGGGACGGACGGGACGGAGGCCGGGAGCGTACGACGATCCGGCTGGCGGACCCGGCGACCGGGCTGGCCGCCGAGGTCACCCTGGAGGCAGGCTCCGGCGCCGACTCCGGTGCGGGTTTCCTGCGCGCACGGGTACGTCTTGTCAACGAGGGCGCCGCTCCGCTCCGGCTGGAGAGCGTCACGACCCTGGCCCTCGGTGGCATCTCCGACGCCGACGGCGGCCTCGACGGACTGACCCTGCACTGGGCGGACAACGACTGGCTCGCCGAATGCCGCTGGCGGCAGGCCGCGTTCCGCGACGAGGTCGTCCCGCTGAGCCGAGCGGCCCACGGCCACGAGGGACGCGGCTGCTTCGAGCGCTACTCACAGGGCAGCTGGTCCACCGGCCGCCACCTCCCCGTCGCCGCACTCACCGACCGGGAGGGCCGCGCCTGGCTCTGGCAGATCGAGTCCAGCGCGGGCTGGCGCTTCGAGACCGGCGAACGCGAGGGCGCGGCCTACGTCGCCCTGTTCGGACCCGACGACGCCCACCACCAGTGGCACCACACCCTCGCCCCCGGCCAGGAGTTCCACACCGTCCCCGCCGTCTTCGTCCGCACGGAGACCGGCGGCCTGGACGCCGCCTTCGGGACCCTCACGGACTACCGCCGCGGCATCCGTCGCGACCACCCCGACCACCACACCCTCCCGGTGATCTACAACGACTACATGAACACCCTCATGGGTGATCCCACCACCGAACGGCTCCTGCCCCTCATCGAGGCGGCGGCGACCGCGGGCGCCGAGGTCTTCGTGATCGACGCCGGCTGGTACGACGACGACGCTCAGGGCTGGTGGGACGCCGTCGGCGCGTGGGAGGCCGCCCCCAACCGCTTTCCGGGCGGCATTCAGGAGGTTCTGGACGCCATCCGTCGGCACGGTATGACCCCGGGACTCTGGCTCGAACCCGAAGTCGTCGGCGTACGCAGCCCCTTGGCGCACTCCCTGCCGCCCGAGGCGTTCTTCCGACGCGGCGGCCTGCGCGTCACGGAACACGGCCGCCACCACCTGGACCTCCGTCACCCGGCCGCCCGCACGCACCTCGACGAGGTCGTGGACCGGCTGGTCGGCGAATGGGGCGTCGGATACCTGAAGCTGGACTACAACATCAACATCGGTCCGGGGACGGAGGGCGGCGTCGGTACGGCGAAGGGTGTCGAGAGCGCGGGCGCCGGGCTGCTCGGGCACCACCGCGCCCACCTCGACTGGATGACCGGACTCCTCGACCGCCATCCCCACCTCGTCCTGGAGAACTGCGGATCGGGTGGCCTGCGCATGGACTACGCGCAACTCGCGGTGGCACAAATCCAGTCCACCAGCGACCAGCAGGACCCGCTGCGCTACCCGCCCATCGCCGCCGCGGCCGCCACCGCCGCGACACCCGAGCAGGCCGCCGTGTGGGCGTACCCCCAGCCGGACCAGAGCCTGGACGAGATCGCCTTCACCCTCACCGGCGCGCTCCTCGGCCGCATCCACCTCTCCGGCTTCCTCAACCTCATGAGCCACGAGCAGTTCGACCTCGTCCGCTCGGCGATCTCGGTCTACAAGGACCTCCGGCCCGAGATCAACGGCACGCACCCGTTCTGGCCACTGGGCCTTCCCACCTGGGAGGACGAGTGGATCGCCCATGGACTGCGGGGGCAGGAGGCCACGTACCTCGTGATCTGGAGACGCGGGTCCGGCGGCGGGACCGTCCCGAGTGGTGATGGCGACGGGACCGTCCCGGTCGGTGTCGGCGACGGGAACAGCCCCGCCGACACCGACCGCACACTCACCGTCCCCCACCTGCGGGGCGCGCACGTTCACACCACGGTGCTGCATCCCGCGACCGCCGGTGCCGCCACGGAGTGGGACGCGGGCGCCGGGAAACTGACCGTGTCCCTGCCTCGTGCCAACACCGCCGTTCTCCTCCGGCTGAGCCCCGTTTCACATGTATGACGTCCTCGACGGGCAGCACCCGATCGCTGGGCGCGTGGGTCCACCGACGAGTAGCTGTCGGCGGGGACGGAGGCCGGCGCGTCAGCCGGTCGGGCGGGAATGGCCGTCGGCAGCGAGGGCCGTGCAGGCGCCGGGCCCACGATCTTTGTCCGAGTGGTCGAGCAGCGGATGGACGGCTGTTCCTGGTGTGTGCCTGCGCCCTCGGGGGGACCGTCCCCAATGAGCCGCAAGGACGACTGACGGTGCTCCACGCGTCAGCGACAGCACGGCGACACGCGGGCCTGTCCGGCGGATCATGCCGCGGACGCGGGGTCTGGCACGCCCGCCCCCAAGCTCTTCGAGCAGGGGGTCCCCCCAGCGGCGTTGTCGTCGGCCGCCAACTCCTCTGCGCAGGGTGGCGGGTGATGCGCGGCCGGTAGCGCCGGGCATCACCCGCCGGGGAACGACTCAGTGCTTGTTGACCGCCGAGGCCCAGTCGAAGTTCACGCCCATCTGGGCGTACATGGTCGAGTACCCGACGAAGCAGTTGAACTTCTCGACCTTGCCGTTGTGCAGGTACCAGAAGTCGGCGGTCGGCACGTCGACCTTCGCGCCGGTCGGCTTGACGGTGCCCGCCGGCGACTGCAGCGGTCCCTCGAACGTGCCCTGGATCGACAGCTCGATGCTGACCACGTCGCCGTTCACGGTGATGCGCTTGAGGTCACGGTGAACATCGGGGAAGAGGTTGGCCATGTAGGGCAGCACGTCACCGAGCGCCTTGCCCCGATATGCCTGGCCGGCGACCATGTCGTTGAAGACGCCGTCCTTGGCGAAGCTGTTGACGAACGTGTTGACGTCCAGGCTCTTGCCCTCCGCCACGTGGTAGGCGCGCAGGACGACCGCGAGATTGGCCCTCTCGTGCTTGGTCAGGTGGCGGTCCGTGAGCGGCAGCTTCGCCAGTTCGCCAGGAGTCAGGTCCGCGTGGACCGCCGTACTGCTGTGGACCGCCGCATTGCTGTGGGCGGGGCTTGCGGCCTGTGTCGGCGCAGCGGCGATGGAAAGACCACCCAGGATCGCTATCGCGGCCGTGGCGGTGATCGACTTCCGGCTGAGCAGCTTCATGTCGTGTTCCTCCAGGTTTGTTCTCAGGATCTGAGATCCGTCGCAACGGTCTCTCCGGCGTTCTTAGTAAATCAAACGCTCGCTTGAGCTTATGGACGGCAGTGCAAGTCGTCAAGCCAATGTTTGAATTGTGTGGTCGCGCAGCCGTGGAGGCGCGCCCACGCGGCCGTGTCGCGGCTGGTCGGATCGGGTCTGCGGCAGCGATCCGGGGCGGCGTTCGGCGACCCGGCCGTCCGCTCTTCGGGGCTTCGGGGTCTTCAACCGCCGCTTCGAGGTGGGGTGTTCGATCGGCGAGTGCTCGGCGCGTACTCGGCGCGCACGTGGGCGGCCTCCGCCTTCTCGCGGGCCTTGGCACCGGTGCCGCGCTTGGCGTCACGCTTACGTTGGGATCGGATTCGCTCGAGTTCAGCCCCGATCCGTGAAGCGACTGTTTGACAATGTACTCAAGCGGCTGCTTGAATATATGCCATGATACGGGCGGAAAAGACGGACCTGCGCCGAGAGGCCGGTCAGCGCACGCGGGACGGCCTGCAGACGGCCGCCCTGGAGTTGCTCGCGCAACGAGGCCAGGAGGGCGTGACACTCCGCGAGATCACAGATCGCGCCGGAGCCAACGTCGCCGCGGTGAGTTACCACTTCGGGTCGCTGAAGGCGCTGTGCGACTCGGCGATAGAGCACGCGTTGGAACGGTATCTGGACGAAAAGATCCTGGAACTCGATGCCCTCGCCTCCACTGCGACACTCCATGAGGTGGCGGCAGCGTTCGCCCGGCCGATGGTGCGCGCACTGGCGGCCGGTGGACAAGACCTGGCCGTGATGCGGACTGTGGCGCGCGTCGGCATCGAACCGCCCCAGGGGTGGGATCGGCTGGACGGCAAGTTCGACCAGAGCCGCCGGGCGGCCCTCCGGGTGCTGACAGCGCACCTTCCCGGAGTCGACGAGCAGGAACTGATCTTCCGTACGCGATGCGCAGCCGGCCTGCTGAACTGGCTCGCGCTGGCACCCATCGGCACCGAGCTGGCCGCCATGTCCGCCGAGCAGATCGAGCGGCAGCTGGTCCCCGTGGTGGCCGGGGCGTTCCGCGGTGACGCGGACTGACCTGCGGCGCAGCCGGATGAGCGACCGGTGGCTGCTGAGTCATCCGGTGGCTGCTGAGTCATATGGATGTGCGCGCCGGCCACGACAGTTCTGTTTGGTGATACGTCCAGCGTTTAGCGCAAATGCCGACCTGGGCGGGTGATGCTCGACGCGATGTTCTATAAGGCGCGCACGGGCGTCCTGGGGGAGGAGCTGCCCGAGCGGTTCAGTGCGTGGAAGGGCATCCACAGCCGGTACAAGACCTGGCGCAAATGCGGGGTCTGGGGCCAGATCATGGCCTCCCTGCCCAACGCTGGTCAGCAGGTGTGGACGCCGCCTCTGGTTTCGTCGCCGCGAGTTGAGGTGGACCCACGCATGATGACCGAGGAAGAAGCGGTACCCCTAGGAATGGGGGTGCCATCACCGGTGTCGAGCTTCCTGAGCCGTCGCGGCCCGATGATCCGCTGGCGGCCGAGTTGGCCGGGCTGCTTTCGAACTGCCGACGCCTGACCGCGGCTCAGGCCGAGCGCGTGTGTGACGAAGCGAAATCGATGCTCATAGCAGTGCCCGATGATGCCACTTGCGAAGACTGGAACCGCGTCTTTCACCAGCACGGGAGATGGTGGGGGGCGCCGAGGCGATGAACGTTGCTTGAGCCGACAGGGCTTCCCGCGCACCCTGAGGCTTCCAACCTGGCAGTCTCACGACGAGGTTGGAAAAGCCTCCGTGTCCGCGATCTACATTCAGGCATCGTTCGCCCAGCTGCTTGGGTGCCACGATCCGGCACTCGAACATTCCGAGAAGCACCCACTCCGCCGGAACGCTCATAACTACGGATGAGATTCTCCCCAGGAACGGCTTCTCCGGGAGATCATGGAGACCTTGGAAGGCCGGTCTACCCGTGGAACTGCCAAAGGCACGGTGGGTCATCGTCGCAGACAGGGCCATCTGGGCATCAGTCGGTTCTTGGTCTCATGGTGGTACTCACGAGGCGCCGGTGCTCTTCCGACGCGGTCAGGGGTGTGCCACCTGCGGGTTCGCCGCCGTACCGAAGAGCGGCAAGGCCGGCCGGCCGATTTCGGCAGCCTGCCTGGCCGTGCAGTTCGGCGCCAACTCCAGATCACGCTTCCTACAACGCAGGGACAGGGAGTTCGCCCGAGCCTCGGACGACCAGGTGGGTGGGGACGGTGATGGTGCGGGCGCGGGTGCGGTCGCCGTCGAGTCGGGTCAGCGCGGTGGTCGCGGCTGCCCTGCCGAGTTCTTCCGCGTCCTGGGCGACGACGGTCAGGGCCGGCTCGAGTGCCTCGGCGAGCGAGACGTCGTCGAAGGCGACGACGGCGACGTCCTTGCGCTTGCTGCGGGCCAGTTCGGCGACTATCCCCAGCGCCATGATGTTGTTGCCGGCGAACAGGGCTGTGGGGGGATCGGCCAGGCCGAGGAGTTGCGCGGTCGCGGCTTCGGCCCCTCGCTGGTCGTGGGCGTTGGCGACGAGCGAGCGGTCGTGGGGGATGTCGGCTTCCTGCAGCGCAGAGCGGTAGCCCGCCAGACGCTCGCGGCGGGTGTACAGCTTTACGGGCAGGTCGCCGACGAAGCCGATGCGCCGGTGTCCGTGGGCGATGAGGTGGGCGACGCCGTCGTGGGCTCCGGTGCGGTTGGAGCTGACGATGCTGTCCGTGGCGAGGCCGACTCCGGGTCGGTCGAGGAAAATCACTGGCAGTCCCGCCGTACGGTGGGACTTGAGGTGGGAGTGGTCGGCGCCGACGGACGGGACGACGATCAGGATGCTGACGCGGCGGGCGAGGAACTTGTCCGTCAGGGCGCGTTCGCGCTCGGGGTCGTCCGCGGAGGAGCCCATGAGGAGGGTCAGTCCGCGTTCGCGGACGGTGTCCTCGATGGCGCGGGCCACGGCTCCGAAGAAGGGGTTGGCGAGGTCGGGGATGACCAGGCCGATGGTGGTGTCCGGGCCGCCGACGCGGATGTTGCGGGCCATGAGGTTCGGCTGGAAGCCGAGCTTGGCCACTGCGGCCAGTACTTGTTCCCTGGTCTGCGCGGAGGCGGGTCCGTCCTCGTTGAGGACTCGGGAGACCGTCTTGGCGCTGACGCCGACTTCGCGGGCGACGTCGGCCAGGGTGGGGCGGCGGTTCGCTGCCATGGAGAAACCGTCTCCTGAGGGCTCTCGGTTCCGGCCGCGGCCTCGGCCGGAAACTGCGAGAGCTGGGTTGTGCTGTCAGGTGGCCTGGACTCCGGCGGCCTTCGCGGCCTCCGAATCCGCTACGACAGTATCTCCGGCTTCGTCGACGGTGAGAGCGCCGGTCATGATGGCGACGACCTCGGCCATGGAGTAGTCGGAGGGCTTGATCACGGCAGCGCGCCGGCCGAGGCGGTGGACGTGGATCCGGTCGGCGATCTCGAAGACGTGGGGCATGTTGTGACTGATCAGGACGACCGGCATGCCCTTGTCGCGGACCCGGCGGATGAGGTCGAGGACCTGGCCGGACTCCTTGACGCCGAGGGCGGCGGTGGGTTCGTCCATGACGACGACGGAGCGGGCCCAGGCGACGGAACGGGCGACCGCGACGGCCTGGCGCTGTCCGCCGGAGAGCGTCTCCACCGACTGCGTCAGCGAGCGCAGGCCGATCTTCAGGTCGGCCATGTGCTCGGCGGCCTCCTGGCGCATGCGCTTCTTGTCCAGCATGCGGAAGACACTGCCGAGGACGCCGGGGCGGCGCAGCTCGCGCCCGAGGAACATGTTCGAGGCGATGTCCATGGCGGCGGCCACGGCGAGGTCCTGATAGACCGTCTCGATGCCGTGGGCGCGTGCGCTCTGCGGGCCGGAGAAGGCGATGGACTCGCCGTTGAGCCGTATCTCGCCCGCGTCGGGGATTACCGCGCCGGTGAGGGCCTTGATCAGGCTGGTCTTGCCGGCGCCGTTGTCGCCGATGACGGCGAGGACCTCGCCGGGGAGCAGGTCGAAGTCGGCGCCGTCGATGGCGGTGACCTGGCCGTACCGCTTGACCAGACCGCGGGCCTGCAGCACGGGCGTGGGGGAGGAGGTGGCGGTCATCGGGCCTTCTTCCGGGAGAGCTGGTCGACGGTCACCGCGAGGATCACCAGGACTCCGGTGATCAGGGTCTGGTAGATGGAGGCGACGCCCATCAGCTGGAGACCGTTGCGGAACACGCCGACGATGAGGACGCCGATGAAGGTGCCCAGGACCGAGCCGCGCCCGCCGAAGAGACTGGTGCCGCCGAGGACCACGGCGGTGATGCTGTCGAGGTTGTCGGTCTGCCCCGCCTGCGGGTCGCCGACTCCGGTGCGGGAGATGAGCAGCAGGGCGGCGATGCCGTACAGCAGGCCGGCGACGGTGTAGATGCCGATGGTCAGGCGGGAGGTACGGATGCCGTTCAGCCGGGCGGCCTCGGCACTGTTGCCCAAGGCGTACACGTGCCGGCCCCAGCCGGTGCTGCTCAGCGCGTAGGCGAGCAGGAGGAACAAGGCGATGGTGACGAGGGAGCCGTACGTGATGTCCGTGTGGCCCAGCGGGAAGGTCTCCCCGAGGGCCGTCAGCGGGCCGGGCAGGTTGGTGACCGTCTGCTCCTCGGAGTAGATGTGGGTCAGCGCGAACGCCACGTTGAGCATGCCGAGGGTGACGATGAACGGCGGCAGCGGGATCTTCTGCACCAGCAACCCGTTGAGCAGACCGAACCCGCCGCAGACCGCCAGGCCCAGGGCGATGGCGAGGAGCGGGGGCAGGGAGCCCTCGGCGGCCATCTTGGCGATCACGATGCTGCCGAACGCCATCACGGCCCCGCACGACAGGTCGATCCCCGCCGTGAGGATGATCAGGGTCTGCCCGATGGCGAGGGTGCCCACGACCATGACCTGCTGCACGATCAGCGAGAAGTTTCCGCCGGTCAGGAACTGGTCGGTCGAGAAGGAGAAGAAGGCGCAGGCCAGGAGGAGGGCGGCCAGGGGTCCGGTGGTCGGCGCCATGAGCAGTCTGCGGGCCGTGGTCGGTGCCTTGAGCTCCGAGTACGGCGTTGTCGTGGCTGTCATGCGAAGTCCTTGTCGGAAGACAGATGTCCTTGTCGGAGGACGAGGGCAGAAGCCCCGCCGACGGGACAAAGGGGGGCGGCCGTCCCTGGTCGGGGAGGTGGGCCGACCGCCCCGCTGAGGGGAGTGGCGGTGTCGTACGGTCCTGGGGCTGTCGTCACCTTCCCGCCTGCCTCGGGCGGACGACGGGAATGTGACGACAGGCCCTGGGGGGCTCAGCCCCAGCAGTTCTCCAGGCCGTAGGCGGTGTCCTTCGACGTGACCCCGTCCTGCGCCTTGTCGGTGATCAGCGTGACGCCGGTGTCGGTGTAACCGGACGCCTTCTTGCCGTCCTTGGCGTACGTCACGACTGCCTTGACGCCTTCGGCGGCCATCTTCAGCGGGTACTGCTGCGAAGTCGCGGCGATCTTGCCGTCCTTGACGGCCTGGGTGCCGGTGCAGCCGCCGTCGACAGAGACAATCAGGACGTCCTTCTCCCGGCCCTTGGCCTTCAGCGCGGTGTACGCGCCCAGGGCCGCCGGTTCGTTGATGGTGTAGACGACGTTGATGTCGGGTGACTTCTGCAGGCAGTTCTCCATAGCGGTCTGGCCCTTGGCCTGGTCGCCACCGGTGTCCTGGGCGCACACGACGTCCTTGTCGGTGGCGCCGAAGCCCTTCAGGAAACCGTTGTGTCGCTGGACGCCGACGGAGACGCCCGGCGCCAGGTCGAGGGCGGCTATCTTCGCCGTCTTGCCCTTCATGGCGGCCTTGGCGTACTCGCCGATCAGCTGGCCGGCCTTGAGGTTGTCGGTGGCGAAGAGGGCGTCGACCGCGCTCTCCGGCTCGGTCGGCGTGTCCAGCGCGATGACCAGAACACCCTTGGCCCGGGCCTTCTCGATCGCGGGCACGATCGCCTTGGAGTCGCTCGGGGTGATCAGGATGCCCTTTACCCCGGCGGCGACCATGTTCTCGATGGCGGTGACCTGCCCGGCGTTGTCCCCGTCGAACTTGCCTGCCGCGGTGGACAGTTGGGCACCGTTCTCCTTGGCGGCCTTCTCCGCGCCCTCCTTCATCTTCACGAAGAACGGGTTGGTGTCGGTCTTGGTGATCAGACCGACTTTCGCCTCGCCCGAGCCGGAGCTCGTGGAGCCCGAACCGGAGCCGGACCCGCAGGCCGTCAGGCTGAGTGCCGCGACGCCCGTGACCGCGGCGGCTCGGAGGAGGGACGAGGGCAGGCGAGTGATGCGAGACATGATCGACTCCTGTGAGATAGCGGGTGGCACGGGGGTTGGGATCAGAGCATGCCGCCCGGGGTGTCATCGTTGACTTATGTCATCGTTGACACTGCCTGGCCAGGATGATGGACTCCGGATCCCGGCAACGTCAATGCCTTCCACTCGTCACAAATCGGCAACGTCCGTAGCCGTCGGCTCCGCGCGGCCGGTCAGTGACTGTGTCGCCGCGCCGCCCCTTTGCCCGGTCTTTCAGAGCCTTTCCGAGAGAGAGCAGCCCATGAGCCCGCGTCAGATCACCGTTCTGGGAGAGTGCGTCGCGGACGCCTTCGCCGAACCGGCAAACGCCTCGAACGAGCTCGCCCTGCGGGTGCTGCCTGGCGGCGGACCTGCGAATACGGCGGTGGCCCTGGCCCGGCTGGACACGCCGGCCCGCTTCCTCGCACGCCTGTCCGGCGATGTGTTCGGCCGTCTGTTCCGGGCCCACCTGGAGGCGTCCGGCGTCGACCTGTCGTACGCCGTCGCCGCCGCCGAGCCCAGCACGCTGGCCGTGGCGGAGCTGGACGCCACCGGGCAGGCCGCGTTCTCGTTCCACGCGCAGAACACGGCCGACTGGCAGTGGACTCCAGGGGAACTGGCAAGGGTGGATCTGTCCGAAACGGTCTGTGTGCACACCGGGTCGCTGGCGCTGGTCCGTGAGCCCGGCGGGGCGGTGGTGGAGGAGTTCCTGGCGGCTGCTGCTCCGCGGGCCACCATCAGCATCGATCCCAACGTCCGGCCGCTGCTGGTGCGCCCCGAGGTCTACCGCGCCCGGCTGGCGCGCTGGTGCGCTCTCGCCGACATCCTGCGGCTGAGCGAGGACGACCTGGAACTCCTCCTGCCGGGCACTCCGCCCGAGCAGGCGTGCGACATCTGGCATGCGGCGGGAGTACGGCTCGTCGTGATCACGCTCGGCGCCGACGGCGCCCTGGCCTCGCTCGACGGCGAACGGCTGCGGGTGCCCGCGGTGGCCACGCGGGTCGTCGACACGGTCGGCGCGGGGGACTCCTTCACCGCCGGCCTGCTGCACCACCTCGGCGCCCGCGGACTCCTCGGTGGCCGGCTGGCCGATCTCGGTCTCGACGAGGTCGCGGAAGCCTGCCGGTTCGGCACCCGGGTCGCGGCCCTGACCTGCTCGGTCGCCGGTCCCAATCCGCCGTGGCGGAACCAGTCGGCGCAGCTCACGGCCGCCGGCGGCGCCTGACGGGCGGGCGGGCCGCGCCGGGCGGTTCCGCCCCAACCCTTGACGCATCGGCCGGATTCCGCTCATCATCGGGCACTTGATGTCATCGATGACACAAGTCAACGATGACACCCCTGGTTCGGTCGCGTGGACGACGACGCCGACCAGGGCGTCACGTTTCGGCCGGTCCACGCACGAGCCGCAGGCTCCGCCCAGTGGACGGCCACAGCACAGGAGACACCATGAGTTCTGGACGCGTATCCCGGCATGCTCTCGGACACCCAGGCCCAGCTCGTCTCCCAGGAGACGTCCGTCAACCTGATCGTCGACGGCAAGGTCGTCCGCAGCGCCACCGGCTCCAACAGCGAGACCCTGGACCGGGCCTCCTTCGACATGCGCTCCTACGCCGGCCAGCGGTACATGATCGGCTGGATGGACAACTGGGACTACAGCGGGCCATCCCCACGTCACCTTGGCGCGGCGCGCAGAGCATCCCGGGAGATGGCCCTGTGTACGGTCGACGACAGCATCCGGCTGACCAGCCGGCCCGTGAACAGCGTGTCGTCCCTGCGGCAGCCGCACGCGGTGACCGTCCGGCGTCACCTCTCGACATCGAGGCGACCTTCTCCCTCAAGGACGCCGAACGCTTCGGTCTGAAGATGCGCACCGGCGCGAATGGCGAGGAGACCGTCATCGGCTACGACACCACGACTCAGTTCACGACCGGCGCCCACAACTGACGCCCACAACTGACGCCCACGACCGACGCCCACGACTGACAAGGACACGAGACCGTGAAGAAAACCCTGCTCGCCGAGTTCACCGCCCGCGAGGGAGCACAGGACGAGGTCGCCCGTCTGATCGGCGACTACGCCCTGAAGGTGCGCGAGGAAGAGGGCAACCTCGCCTTCGACGTCTACACCAAGGCAGCCGCCCCGCGCGCCTTCTGGATCTTCGAGGTGTACCGGGACGAGGACGCCTTCCAGGCGCACCTGAAGGCCCCGTACGGCGGCCCTTTCAACGCCGCCCTCGTTCCGCTGATCGAAGAGGACGCCTCCGTGCTGACGTTCCTGAACCCGCTGGCCACGAATCCGTGACGAGCCGTTGACAAGGGCCTCCACCGGGGCGCGGTCTCATCCCGCACTCACTTGCCAAAACGATGGGGCACCACTTGGGCAGGCGGATCGGGACAAAGGACGTGGCGGCAGTCGCCGGAGTCTCGGTCACGACCGTTTCCCACATCCTCAACGAGGTCGAGGGCAAGCGCGTCAACACCGAGACCCGGCGGCGCGTTCTGGAGACGGCCCGGCAACTGGGGTACGCGCCCATCGGAATGTCCGCACTTGAAGCCCGCAGGCGCGATCGCTCTTCGTTGCTTCGGAGCGATCCGCGCTGACGCACCGCGTGCTCGCGCTGACGCACGGCGTGCTCGCGCTGAAGCCGGACAACGCGCAAGGGCGACACGCGCCTATCGCTCACAACCTCGTCAGGGGCGATTTCCCGCAGCGGGGGCCAGGCTCTCCCAGTCAGCGGTGCGGTCGCACCAGCGCCGCAGGAGTACGCGGTCGTGGCCGACGGCGAGCAGACCGGCCCCGGTGCTGCTGCGGTACTCCTCGACGACCGTGACCAGTGCGGCGGTGGTCGACGCGTCGAGCATCGCGGTCATCTCGTCGCAGATCAGCCAGCGGGGGCGCAGCACGAGGGCGCGGGCGAGGCAGGCGCGTTGGAGCTGACCGTCGCTGACTTCGTGGGGGCGTCTGCCCAGCAGGTCGGGGGTCAGACCGACGGTGGCGGCCAGCTCTGGGACCCGTTCGCCCGTCTCCTCGCGGCGGTCGGTGGCGCGCAGTGGTTCGGCGATCAGGTCGGTGAGCCGCAGCCGGGGGTCCGCGGAGAGCCTGGGTTGCTGGAAGACGACCCCGACGGCGGTGCGCAGTGCGCGCGGGGCGCGGTGGCGCCAGCGGCGCACGGGCTCGCCGTCGGCGGCGTACCACCGAGGATCCACGACCCGGCGCATGGCAACCAGATCCGGCTTGCGGGGCCGGCGACCGCGGATGACACGCGGCCCTTCCAGCCAGCCGAAGGCGCTCACCGGTCGCGTACTCTCCGTGGACGCCGCACCCGTCAGGACACGCAGCGGCGTGAATTCGCAGGGCTAGGGTTACTGCCCATGTGGTTAGGACAGGCGCCCGGGGGCGAGCAGAACTCGCACAGCCAGAACGTCCACCAGCGGCGAAACCCGCACCAGCAGCCGGGGTGGCCGCCCGGCGGGGGCGGCGGGAAGCGGGCGAAGGCAGTCGCGATCGCGGCGGCCACGGTCGTGGTCATGGCCGCCGGCGTCACCGGCTTCCTGCTCCTGAGCGGCGGCAGAGACGACAACGCCGACAGTGGCGGCAAGAACGCGAAGGCTTCGGCGAGTGCCTCGCGGAGCGCGACGGCCTCGGCGTCCGGCAGCCCGCTCGGGGGCGGAGCGGCTGAGAGGCCGACCATCCCCGGCTGGAAGGTCGTCGTCAACCCCAAGTGGGGCACGGCCTTCGACGTGCCGCCGGGCTGGGACGTCAAGGGGCCGGACACGCTGATCGGCTTCGATGACAGCAAGGTTGACTACAACAACCCCGAGAACTGGGGCAAGACCGTCATCGTCATGAGCGCACCAGCGGTCCTCCGGGAGAACTGGTGCCTGTCCGACGACGGCAATGAGGGCCGCGTGGACGGCACAGCGCTGGCCGCGGCGGGCACGAAGGGAGCCAAGGGCGCCAAGAGCACCGCCGATGCCGCATTGAGCCAGGTGGGCTGGTGGGTGTACGGCGGTTACACGCAGCCGGACAAGAAGAGCATCATCGACGACGAGGTGGCGAAGCCGTACACGACCAAGTCCGGTGTCAAGGGCAGTATCGCCCGCGCCCGGTCCAGGAACACGCCCCAGAAGGGCAAGTGCGCGACTGACGGCAAGGCCATGACGTTCGGCTTCACGAACTCGGCGGGCGACTTCGTCGCATGGAACCTCTACGGCGCCACGGGCGTGAAGGACGAGCTGCCGGACTCAACCATCATGAAGATCCTCAGTACGGTACGCCTGCACGGGAACCCGACGGGTTCCTGAGCCGGGCACCGGCGGCATTCCCGGGTCCCCTCGCCTTCGGTGGGGATACTGATGATTACGGTGGCAAGAGCGACGACGGGGGCGGACGTACATGGCGAGGCAGGCGGATTCCGGCGGCGGGCCGCACATCACCAACACCGCGGTCGACTGCACAGCCGACTACCTGATCCAGATCGGGATCCTCAAAGGTGATCTCAATGTGACCCTGCGCGTGGAGCCACCGCCGCCCGATGACGATGCTCCGCTGGCCACGGCCGAGCGGCGGCTCGCGCGCAGTCTCCTGCATCGGTGGCGGGCCGAGGCCGACGCCTGGGACATGACCGATCCCGAACCGCTGCCCGTGCGTTGGACGCCCAGCCGGCGAGTCGCGTCCGCCGGGGAGTACATGCCCGCGGGCTCCGGGACCGACACCATCGCCGGGGCCTTCCTCATGCTCCGGCCGCGACGGCGCCTGGTCGTCCTGGGCTCCGCCGGGTCCGGCAAGACCGTGCTCTCCGTCCTGCTCACCCTCGAACTCCTCGCCCGCCGGCTCACCCAGGGCGAGGACGACGTGCCGATCCCGCTCGTGCTGTCCCTGGAGTCCTGGGACACTCGGCGGCAGTCGCTCACCGAGTGGCTGGTGGACCGGCTGCGCCAGGACCACCCGGGTCTGCCGCCCGTGGACGGCGTGCACCCGGCCCGCCGACTCGTCGACGATCGGCGGGTGCTGCCCGTCCTCGACGGCCTCGACGAACTGCCCCCGCACCGCCGCGCCGAGGTACTCGACGCGCTCAACGCCGGCCTCGGAAGCGAGGCGGACGCGGTACTGGTCTCCCGCACGGCCGAGTACGGGCACCTCGACCAGGAGGGCAAGGGCCTGCGGCACGCGACGGTGATCGAGTCGCTGCCGCTGCGCCCCGCCGACGTGGCGAACTACCTCCGCAGGGCCCAGCCTCCGGCCCGCACCGCGGCCTGGTCACGCCTGCTGGAGACCCTCCAGAAAGAACCCTCCGCGCCGGTCTCCTGGGCCCTGACCAGTCCGCTGATGGTGTGGCTGGTACGCCGGTCCTATGAGCAACATCCAGCGGATCCACGGGAGTTGGTGGACCGGAAGCGGTTCCCGACCAGGGCTGCCGTCGAGGCGCACCTCCTCGACCGGATCGTGCCCGCCGCGTTTCCGCCACGCCCCCCGGACCCGGGTCGGCTGCACCCGCCCCGCGCCTGGGACGCCGAACGGGCCGATGCCTGGCTTGCGTACCTGGCACTGCTGCTGAGCCGTCGCGAGGAGTCCGAACTGGCCTGGTGGCGGCTGTACGCGGCGCCATTGCCCCGGCTGCTCGCCCTTCCCGCGCTGCTCGCGACCGGCATCTTGCTCTCCCTCGTCATCAAGGCAGGCATGTCCGGCTATGCGGAGAGCGCCCCGCTGGGCGACCTGAGCGTGACGACGGCCGTGACCGGTGGGATCATCTTCGCCGCCATCGCGCGCTCGGTGACCGCCTCCTGGTTCGGCCAGCGGCTCACCGAGCCGCGACGTAGCGCGAACCCGCTGCTGTTCATCCACGCGCTGCGCTCCCTCGACCGGCATGCACGGGTGGGCCCGCTGGTCCGCCTCGCGACTCTCGCGGGCGGTCCCGCCCTGATCGTCCTCCTCCTCTCCTTGTACGTCTTCGTGACGCCGAACCCCGTCCTGGTCTGGTTCTCCGTCGGGGGCGTACTGCCCGTCCTGCTGATGATCGTGTACGCGGCTCCCGCCGACACCGTGGACGCCGCCACCCCCGACGAACTGCTGCGCGGCGAGCGGAGTGCGCTTGTCACGACGCTGACGATGGTGGCCCCGCTCATCGGAGCCGGTGTGGGTGCGTTCTTCGGGCTCAGCGGCGGAAGCTGGGGCTGGGGTGCGGCCGTCGGCGCCTGGGCGGGCGCCTCCGCGACGCTGGTGCTGCTCAGTCCGTGGAGCCGCTGGATTCTCGCCAAATGCTCCCTCGCGGCGACGGGCCGGGTCCCGTGGTCTCTGATGGCGTTCCTCAAGGACGCACGCGCCGCGGGCCTGCTGCAACTGTCAGGCGGCACCTACCGCTTCCGCAACCACCGGATTCAGGAGCGTCTGGCGGAGCGATACGCCCAGGAACGGGGAACGGCTTCGCCCAGCTCCGAGCCGCCCCCCGTCCCCGCTCTCGCGGACTCTCGTGACTTCACGGTGGAACACACCGCGGACCACTACCGCCTCCGCGGCAGGTCGCGGAGGCTGTCGCTGGCCCACTGGGCCGTTCTGGGCCCGCTCATGGCCGTCTTCGTCGTTCGGTTCAGCGTGACCGGACAGTGGCAGGACCCGGCCTCATGGCTGGTGCTGGTCTTCTGGCCCTTCATCGGCACCGTGATCACCGTGACCGGGTTCCTCATGCCGCGGCGGCGGCTGGAGCTGGAACTGACCCGAGACGGCGTCACCTCCGTGATCGGGCGCAGGCAACGCTCTTACGAGTGGCGGCACGTCGAGAGGATCACCGTGCGCCGCGCGGTGATCCGGGGCCGGGACGCGCCCTTCTACGCACTGCAGGTCCGGCTTCTCGCCGGCGCCCGGCGCCCGCCGCGCCGCTCCCGCCTGGGCGAGGGCTGGTACTTCGTCCTGCCACTCGGCTCCTCCTCGAGTGTGGATCCCCAACTCGCCGCGGCTCTGGCTGACTTCGCCGGGGTACGTTGGACATCGCCGTCCGTTGACCGCTGAGCCCTCAGCAGAGCGGCTCGGTGTCCACGGAGGCCGTGAGGAGAGCCAGGCAGCGTGCCGTCACGGTGTGGTCGTCCTCGGTGATGCCGACGGCGTAGGCGATGGGGGCACGGCCCGTGGCCCCCTGGGGAGCCGTGATCCGCCAGCGCGCCTCGTACGTGTCGTGCGCCCCCAGTATCCGGGGCGGCCGTCCGACGAGGGTGGCGTTCCAGCCCGCGGGCAGCAGGGGCGGCCGTACGGTGATGGCGAGGTCACGTGCCGTGGCGTTCTCCACGGCGAGCCGTCCGCCGTCCGCCGGGTGCAGGCGCAGAGCGTCGGAGCTGGTCCAGCGGATGTCGAACTCGCGCAGGCGAAGCTGCTGTTCCTCGTCGTCCTTGGCGACCAGGGAGAGGCCCAAACCGATACGGACGGAGTCGACGGGCTCCGGGACGGGGATGTCGTAACCGTACGTCTTCGTGAGGTAGGGCCCCTGCTTCTGCTCGCGACCGTGTTCGGAGCGGAAGTCGACCGTGCGGGCGCCGACCTGGCCCTCCACGTCGACTCCCAGCGAGAACGACGACTTCACGCTGTCCGGGTCGAAGACCACCGACACCTCGCTCAGCGGCAGCGGCATCCCGAAGTCCGCCCTCAGCCAGTTGTCCTTCTGCGGCGATCCCTTGACCGACCAGTAGCCCGCGTGGCCCGACAGGGCGGCGGACGGTTGGTGTCCCGGCGCCGAGTAACTGGCGCTGAGCTTCGGCCAGTCCTGGGTGGCGGCTGCGGCGAGGTCGACCTGGCGGACCGAACCGGTCAGCGGATGCCGCCACTTGTCGTACCTGCCGGGCAGGCCGAAGAAGGCGGCCGGCGGCAGCACACCCGCCTGCAGGAGAGCCAGGGCGAGCGGTACGACCAGGTACCCGGCGAAGTGGGGCAGCAGGAAGGCGCGGCGGGCGACGCGATGTCGGGGGAGGCGGAACGGGGTGCTCTCGGGGCGGCGTACGAGCGGAGGCGCCATGCTCTCCCCGGAACCGGCGGTACCGGCCATACCGGCGAGCCACCGCGACGTCTCCCCGAGCGCTGCGGCCGGGACACAGCGCACCGTGATGCCCGTGGCATCGAGCGCGCGCAGCAGGTGGCCTCCGCCGTCCGCGTCCAGTCGCGCGCGCACGGCGGTGTCGTTGTCGTCGCCGCGTACGGGGGTGTAAAGCAGCGCGAGACGGCGCGGACGGCGGCGCGCGGGCAGGGCGTCGATGACGTGCAGGACCCGGGTGACGGCGTGCACGGCGTCACTGCGGGCGGCAGGGTCGTCCACCACCAGCAGCAGTCCGTGGGCCCGGCGCAGGACGTCCAGCGCGGCCACCGACTCCTGACTGCCGTACGCGTCGCCTGGCGGGTCGTAGCACAGGACAGGAGCCCCGTCCGTGCGCACGAGCGGCGGCTCGGCCCCGGACGTGGCGCCCAGTTCGGCCAGCACCTGCCGGTGCACTCCGGCGCGCTGCGCGCCCGAGTCCCCGACGAGAACGACCACCCGCGCCCGTTCGTATCCTGCCGGCAGCGCCTTCCCGCAGTGCGGACAGCACGCGTCCAGGCGGCGCACGCCGAAGACGGCGGGCAGGCGAGTGCCGCAGTGGCAGCGGTGGTGGAGGGCGCCGTACCGGTTGGGCACCAGCTGCCGGTGTCCGGCTCGGCATGTCGGGCACAGCCTGACCGGGCGGCCGATGATGCGCCCGCAGCCCATGTACGGGCACGGCGCCGACCCGCGGCGCAGCGCGCGCCCCGTCCGCCCGACCGCCGCGCACACCGCCCACCACAGGGTCCACAGTGCCCGGCACAGCGCCCACGCCAGCAGCGCGAACAGCAGTGGAAGGATGCTCAGCGCAGTCGCGGCCAACACGACGGCGACGGTTGTGAGCAGGAAAGCCGGGCGCAGGAAGAGCATCAGGAAGCCCTCCCCGCCGGTCCCGCGGAACCAGTCTTCCACCCGGCCGACCGTGAATCGCTCGGCGTCGCCCATCAGCCGTTCGTACTGCTCAAGTCCGTCCCACCAGGTCACGCGCAGGTCGCTCGGCGCGGTGACGCAGAGGTAGCCGGGGATGGCCGGTTCGCCGTGCGGGTCGGGTGGCGTGTGTGCTGCCCGGCCGAAAGTCCCCCAGACGGTGCGCAGTTGGGTCCACATCAGCAGGGGCAGGGTGACGAAGACGCCGTAGCAGATGGTCAGCACGACCAGCAGGATGATCGTCAGGAACAGTATGACGAGGTCTGCCACGGTTCACTCCCTCTCTCGGGCCGGCCCGCGCCGCCACAGCAGCCGTGGTGCCCGCACCGGCTCCGGCTCCTCGGCGCGTACCAGGTCGCGCAGGGCTTCGTAGGTCTCCGTCTCCTCCCACAGCCCCTGCCGGTACAGCCGCAGGATCCGCAGTGCGGCCGGCCGAGGCTCCCCGGGTGCCCGGCGCAGCACGTGCAGTGCGGTCCCGGGGGTGTCGGCGAGCATTTCCGGTGCTTCGTCCGCGAGGGAGGCGAGGGAGGCGCACGCCTGCGCGTCCAGAGCGCCGGTCCGCAGTTCCGCGGAGGCTTCGAGGGCGGCGAGCAGCCCGGCGAGGACGGCCGGCCGGTACGCCTCGGGCAGCTCGGCGAGCGCGGCCCGTACGTCGCCGAGGGGTGCGGTCTCCTCGGCGAGATGGCGCGCGGCAGCGTCCCTCAGGCGCTCGGGAGCCAGGCCCGCAGCCTCCGGCCGGACCTCCGCAAGGGCATGTACCAAGCCCACGAGCCCGGAGCTCTCCCCGCCCAAAGCCCCCGCCTCGCCGTCCGGCGCGAGCAGCGCGCACCCGGTCCGCAGCCGCCGTACGCCTGCCTCGGCGCCGTCCGCGGGGCCCGCGTCCCACAGCTCTGCGACCGCGTCCACGACGTCGAGACGCTCGCTCCCCAACGCGCCGGCGAGGAACCGGGCTGTCGGGCTCGGCTCCGGGCAGCCGTCCCCGGCCAGTTCGTCGAGGTGGAACACAGGCCCCTGTGCCCGCTCCGCGGTCTCAGGCAGGGTTCCGCTCAGATGGCGGTGGTCGTCCTCCGGCCGCGCGGTGTACGTCGTGAACGTCAGCCGGGCGGCCAGGCCGGTGGGCAGGGCGTACGAGACGGCGGCGATCCAGTCGACGACACGCTCCGGGTCCCCGGAGATCAGGGTGGCACCGCGGCCCTCGTCGGCCAGCGCTTGCAGGACCGCGGTGAGCAGCCGCTCCAGGAGGCGGATGCCGGGGTCGCCGGCACCGGCCAGCAGGCGGCCCACGCGGTCGGGTCCGACGGCGCTGCCGGGGACGAGCTGGGTGAGGTCCGGCAGGTCGTGGCCGTCGTCGGGCGCCGGCGTCGAGGCCCAGTGAGCTGCGTCCCACAGCTCGACGGGGCGCAGACCGGCCAGTTCGTCGGGGGTGACGTACAAGGCGTGGCAGAAGTGGTTGCCCCAGCGGCCGGTGTAGTCCTGGCCGGTGAAGCGGGTGCGGGTCAGCACGGCCATGTCGTCGTCCGGTCGGTCGTAGGCGAAGGCCACGGGGAGATGGCGGTGTCGGTCTGCGCCAGGGGGAGGCGTGTACCCCGTCAGCGGGCGCAGGACGTCGAGTGCAGGGCGAGCCGTTGGGGAGACGGCGGTGAAGCGGAAGCCGCCGTGGCGTGCAGCGTCCGAGGGCGGGGCGGACGTGTAGTGCGCCTGTCCTGCCATGTGCGTCACCTCTGTCCCCGGTCGAGGGCGCCGAAGCGGTGCAGCAGCCACATCAGGGGGTCCTCCACTCGATGCGGGCGTACGACGCCGCCGAGTCCGAGGCTGCCGCCGTGCCGGGGCGCGGTACCGAGGGTGGACAGCGCGAACAGCTGGTAGTCGGTGCAGAACTGGTGCAGCCGCGCGTCGAGTTGGTGTTCCTGCCAGCGCCGCAGCAGGGCCTGCAGTTCGGCGTGGACGGCGGCTCGGTCGTCGGCGTCGAAGACGGGTCCGGGGCGGCGGGTGCGGTGCAGCGGGGAGTTGTCCGGCAGATGCGGCCACAGGAGATCGGCCTTGGTGAGGACGACCGCGACCGGCACGGTCACCTTGCTGCCTTCGCTCAGGTGGCCCAGCACCCGGGCGAGCACTTCGCCCGACCGGCCGGGCACCCCGTCGTCGTCCTTCAGTGGTGCGCCGGGCAGGTCCCGCGGGTCGACGAGGACGACGACGGCGTCGGCCGCGGCGAGGTAGCGCAGTTGGGTCTCCATGCGGTCGCGCGAGGTGAAGTGCTCGCCTGCGGTGTCGAGGAAGACCAGGGTCACCACCTGCTCGCGGGCTCGTCCGAAACGGGCCCGCCGGGTGCGGCTGAGGCGGTGCACGAGAGGGCGGCCGACGTCGTGCTCGGCGGTCTTGGGGACAGTGTGCTGCTCCTCGTACAGGTGCCGTTCGTAGCGTTCGTGGTAGTCGGCCATGGTGTTGTCGTCGCAGGGCAGCAACGCGGCGTCGAGTTCGGCGCCGAGGCGGTGCAGCAGTTCGTGCACGAGGACCCCGATGTAGGTGCTCTTGCCGGAGCTGACCGGTCCGGCGAGCGCCACCAGCCTTCCGGGGGTGCGGAGATAGCCCTCCGGCAGCCGACCCGCGCAGGCGGTGCAGCGCAGCCGAGTGGTGGTGCGCCCGCAGGCGCCGCACACGGCCGAACCGGCCAGGGGGTCGCGGGACGCGAGGCCCTGGCCGTCGGCGCAGGCGGCGGCGCCGCTCACGCAGACGTACGCGATCTGCGCGCGGGAAATGCTCCGGAAGCAGTGCGGGCACACCCAGGTGCGGCGCCACGGCAGTCTCACGTCCACTCCCCCTAGGTGACCTTGAGTGTGTGCTGCGGCGGATCGCGCAGCACGAGTGCCTCGCCGACGGCGAAGCAGCGCAGCCGGCCGCTCGGGCCGCGGGCCAGGCGCGCCGACAGCTTCACGTCCTGCTCCGGGCCGAGCGTCACGTCGGCGGCTTCGGCGAGGACGTCCCCGTCGGAGGGCTCCAGCGGCCAGACCGGGCCGCGCGAGCGCACCAGCAGCAGCCGCTCGGCTCGTACGGTGGAGCGCGCCGTGAAGACGGCGGTGACCGTGCGGCGTCCGGGCAGGCCGTGCCGCTCCAGCCGGTAGTCGACCTCGGCGCGCGGTGGCAGTACCGCTGTGCTCGGCGGGCCGTATGCGGGCACCCCGCCGAGCAGGGCGATCGGCCGCACCTCAACTTCCACCCCGGCGCCGTCCGCGACCGGCAGCCGTACGCCCGCCTCGTGCCGGTAGGTGGCGCGGCTGACGGCGCGCCGCTGCTCGCCCGCCTCGCCGGGGATCCGCCAGATGACCTCGACCTCGTCGCCGCTGTCGGGCGGCCAGTCGAAGACGACGGCCACGCCCGTGCCGCCGTGCCGGGTGAGCGAGGGCGTGCCGAGCGCCTGCGCGGCGGCCACAGCGTGTGCTCCTATGACGGCACGTTCCCCGGCGACCGTGACCGAGAGCACCATGGTGGGCCGGCCCGGCGGCGCGAACCGCAGCCCTTCCGGGGCGGGTTGCGCCACGATCGGACGCCCGGGGAGCTCCGCCGTGCGCAGCAGGGTGCCGGCCGGCCACGGGGGCACGTCGTCGAAGCCGTACAGGCGCACCTCTCCGCCGGGTGGCGGGTCGAAGCGTGCCATGAGGTGGTCGTCCACGAAGCGGATGTCCAGGTCGGTGACTGGCTCGGGCGGCGCGAGCGGCGTGGCGGTGCGCCGGACACCCTCCGTGCGCACGGGCAGTCCGTCGTCGGTGCGGTAGACGACGCGGATGCGGTAGTGGTACGTCGTGCCGTTGGCGAGCCCATCGTCCGTGAAGCCGTCGCGGCGGGCGGCGACCCGCGCTTCCTCGCCGTCCGCCGCGGTGCGGACGACCTCGACGGACTGGGCGTGGTCCGGGCAGGTCCAGCAGGCGGTGATCTGCCCCTCCCCGGGGCGCAGTTGGGCGCCGGTGACCTCGGGCCAGTGCACGACGGGTCCGCGCACCACGAGCGGCGAGGGCGCGCTGCCCGGTTCGGCGGCCCGGGACACGGCGACCGCGTAGTACAGCGGGACGCAGACCGGGGGCGAAGCGTCCAGGTGCGAGGTGGCTCGCGGCGACGCCAGCGTCAGTTTCGTGCCGTCGGCCGCGCTGTGCGGCGGGCGCCGCTCGGTGCGCAGCAGTACGTACTCTGGTTCGCCCGCCGTGGACGGTGAGGGCCGCCAGCTGACGGTGACACCCGCGCTGTCCGGGGTCGCGGTGAGGCCGGACACCGGGTGAACCGCGAGGCGACGGCGCACGGCGTCGGTTCCCTGCAGATCGCGGACTGCCGCTTCTGCCTGTTCCAGCAGGTCCCAGGCCCGGTCCGCCTCGGCCGGCGGCAGCCGGCGCGCACGGTCCACCAGGCCGCGCGCCTCGGCGAGTTTCCCGCGCACATGCTCGACCAGTGCGCGCGCGTCCGCGGCGAGCGAGCCCGGAGGCACGCGGTCCGCCACGGCCGCCGCCTCGGCGAGCCGCCCGGCCGCGGCCAGGCGGCTCAGCCGCTCCGACACGGGATCCCCGGCCGCCTCGTGCAGCACCGCGAAGACCAGCCGCGGCGCGTCGTCCTCGGCGACGGACAGTTCCTCCACCGCGTACGCGAGGAGCGTGGCCGGGGTCGCGCGGGCGGCATGTCGCTTTCGCAGCGGAATCGCCAGTTCATGGAGCAGGATCCCGGCGAGTCCCTCCGGGCCCTGCTCGGCCAGCACGCTCCGTACGGCGGCTGCCACGGCCTGGGCCGCGGTATGTGCGGCGCCGTGGGGCAACCGGCCCCAGCGCCGCGTCGCATCCTCGATGACCGGTCGGTCGGCCGGGGACGTGTCGAAGACCCGTACGGGCTGCTCGGCCCGCCCGCCGGGCGTGCCCGTCGCAAGGAAGTCGCCGAGGTGCCGCAGCCCCAGCACCTCCAGATGGCCGGGGCAGCGCGCGTACGCGGGGTGCGGTACCGACCACGACAGCGGGTCGGGCTCGGCGATGCGCAGCCCCAGGGCAGGCAGCAGGTCCCGTACCTGGTCCTCGTGGACCCGGTGGGCGGCGGCAATGTCCTCGACCGTGCTCTCGGCGAGCATGCCGAGCCCGCCTGCAGCCTCCTCCAGGGCCGCGCGCAGCCGGGTCCGGTCGGATTCGGCGCGTAGGCCGTGCGCCTCGAGGGCCGCCCGCAGTCGTCCCAGGTCCCCGGCGGCGGCAGCGTCCAGCAGCGGCTGGTGGATGAGGTGCCCGGCCTCCAACTGCTCGATGACCGCGCGGTACTTGAGCCGGGCCCGGCTGCGGCGCCAGCAGGCGCGGACCGCAGTGACCGCCTCGGCGACCGCGGTTGGGTCGAGGTGCTGCGGCAACTGGTAGCGCGTGCGCAGGTCCTCGGTCACGGGCAACCCGGCGTCAAGCACCTCGCGCCGGTAGCGCAACTCGTCGAAGGCCACGGCCCTGTTCCCCCGCTCTGCCCTCGGTCAGCCGATCCGCTGGCGGCTCATCGCGACCCGCGCCTCGTCGACCGCCTCCTGGGACAGCCCTCCGATCTGGAGGGAGATCTCGATCTGCTCGCTGGTCTCCTGCTCGGTGGCGACGACGGTGAGGAGCCCGGACGTGTCGAGTGTGAAGACACACTGGAAGGGCCAGCGGGCGGGTTTGTTCGGCGGGATCTTCAATGTGCCTTGCGCGACAGTGGTGTTGTGCTCCACCTCTTCCGACTCCACCGCGCCCGACTGTTCCATCACCTGGATCCGGACCTGCCGCTGGCCGTCGCGGAGGGTGTGGAAGTCGTCGGTCACCGATGCCGGCAGAACGTCGTTGGCGTGCACGAGGTGGGTGACGTACTCCCGGCCGGTGTCGATATCCGTGACCTTGATGCCGTAACCGCGCGAGGCGACGGTGGAGATTTCGTAGGGGCGGTGGGTCAGGCCGGTCTCCGGCACGTCCAGTGCCTGCCCCGCGGGGAGTTCACCGCTGGAGACGATGTACGCGGCCCGGTCGAGGGCGTAGAGCGCGGCGCCGCGGGCCACCGCGAGGTCCGGGTTGTGCAGTCTGGGCTCGAAGCCGAACTGGGTGCGCAGGGCGGCGGCGACGGCGGGCATCTTGGTGGCGCCGCCGACGAGCAGCACATCGTCGAAGGCCGGTACACCTCGCTCGGCGGCCAGTTCGACGGTGCGGCGGGTGATGTCGACGGTGCGGTCGACCAGGTCGCGGGTCAGCTCCTCGATCAGCCCCCGGGTCAGCTCCACCGGTTCGACCCTGCCCTCGTGCATGACGCGGACGGTGTAGCGCTCACGAAAGGACAGCGCCTTCTTCGCCTCCTCGGCGTCCTTGCGCAACTGCGTCTCGGACTGGGGGTCGGACAGCGGGTCGTCGACGTCCGGGAACCTCTCGCGGAAACGCTCCACCAAGTGCATGACGACGCGGTCGTCGAAGTCGCTGCCGCCCAGCTCCTTCGCGCCGTCCGTGCACAGCACGGTCAGCTCGCGCCCACGCAGGGTGAGCACGGTGGTGTCGAAGGTGCCGCCACCCAGGTCGTACACGAGGATGGCCCGGTCTCCGCGCTCCTCGTCACCCTCCAGGGCCCCGTAGTCGAGCGCGGCCGCGATGGGCTCGGCGACCACGTCGAGCACGTGCAGTCCGGCGATCTCGCCGGCCTTGCGGGTGGCGTCCCGCTCGGCGAGCCCGAAATAGGCGGGCACACTGATCACCACGTCGCGCGGCTCGCCACCGCCGGCGGCCTTCGCGTCCTCGACGAGTTTGCGCAGGATGCGAGCGGAGATCTCCTCGGGTGTGTAGGTGCGGCCGTGGAACTCGCGTGGCACCACATCGCCCATGTCCCGCTTGATGAGTTGCACGACGTGCTCGGGATCGAGGACGGTGGCGTCCTTGGCGCTCTGCCCCACGACGGCGCTGTCGGCGCTTTCGAAGTAGACGACGGACGGTGTGGTGTCCGCCCCTTCGAGGTTGCGCAACACGGTCGGTCTGCCGACGTCGTCGATCCGCGCTACGCAGGAGTAGGTGGTCCCCAGATCGATGCCGTATACGGCCATACGGTCTCCCGCCACCGGGACGGCCACGCGTTACGCCCGTCCCGTCTGTTGTCTCGCCAGTTGTCCTTGCAAGTCCTGCTTGTTGAGCCCCACCGTAGAAGGAGACGCTCACGGGGCTTCCGGTTCCCACCGGGAAACCACGACGTCGGCCTTGCGCACCACCCGCTCCCCCTGAACGAATCCGGCCGCCACGACGCGTGCCACCGTCCGGTCCACCTCAGGCCCTTCGGCGGCGGCGCGGCCCACCGGGCGCTGCAACGCCATGTCGAATGCCTCGCCGGGCCGGGGGACGTACCGCTCGACGCCGGTCCTGGCCACGGTGTCCGCCGCTTCGTCGGCCAGCGCGGTCAGCAGGGCCCGGAGTTCGTCGACGCCGAGCGGGCCGCTGACGTGTTCGGCCTGACGCAGGATCTGGTCGTGGAGCCGAATCAAGGAGTGGCGCACGAGATCGAGCGCCACCTGCACCTCGCCTCGGCGCAACCGCTCGACCTCGTCGTGCAGCCTGGTGACGATCTCCTCACGGCGTTCGGCGAGCTGTTGCTGACGAGTGAGTGCTGCGGTGAACTCGCTTGCAAGCGCACATGGTTCGGCACGTTCCGAC
This sequence comes from Streptomyces sp. NPDC007896, assembly GCF_042959425.1. NCBI lineage: Bacteria > Bacillati > Actinomycetota > Actinomycetes > Kitasatosporales > Streptomycetaceae > Streptomyces > Streptomyces sp. NPDC007896. Next base: position 204,732 of record NZ_JBIBKX010000012.1, read on the forward strand.
ACATCGATCACAGTAGACCAAAGAGGCACGACGCGTCAGCGGAGCGTAGTGCGATCCTCTGCCGACGAAGGTCGATGCGAGGAGGGCGCCGAGCAACTTCTTTGCGCACATCGCCCGTGCCGGTCCGCATACCCGCCAGTGCCTCGGCCAACTCCCTAGCATGCTCAGCGCTGTCGGCCGCCTCGACCAGGGCCGTCAAAGGGCCCTCGTCGCGGGGCTCTCCTTCCGACGGCCGTCGTCCGACCAGGTTCGCCGGACGTTCAGATCTGCTCCCCCACCGCTGCCGAACACATGTCGCGGGTGAGCCGTTTGCCCGTCGAATTCCTATGTGGCAGCTTACTGTGTTCGTGAAAACGGTGGCCGGTTGTTCGCCGCCGCCGGGGATGGCAGGGGGTCGGGATGCTGGATTGGGTGGCCGCGCTCGCGCAGGCGGGTGGTACGACGCTGGTAACGGCGATGGCGAGCGATGCGTGGCAGGGCGTACGGGATGCGTTCGGGCGGCTGTTGGGTCGGGGCGACGCGGATCGTGAGAACCGAGCGCTCGCGCGCCTGGATGCGGCTGCGGCGACGGTCGCGCAGACTTCGGGGCAGGACGGTGACGCCGTGCTCGGCCAGGTCGCGGGGCAGTGGCAGACCCGACTGCAGGACTTCTTGGAGGAGTATCCCGAGGCCCGTGCGCAGCTTGAAGCGCTGATCGAGGAAGCCGGGAGCCAGGTGCCCGAGGAGCATGCCGTACACGTGACCCAGACGATCTCCCGCAGCACGGTCAAGGGAAACGCCGTCCAAGTCGGCATTGTGCGCGGCGACTTCACCATCGGCCGCGAGCCCTCCTGACAACCGCCCGTCGTGACAGTGCCGGACAGTGGGAACAACGGCGAGCGGTCCGCCCTGCAGCACCGGCAACGACCGTTGCCACCCGATCCGCTCGGCGAGCACCGTCGCGGGCATCCGCGGGTACTCCGCCAGCGACTCACCGATCGCCGGCTCCACCGCGTCCACGATCGAGCCCTTCGGCACCCGCCGGTACTCCGGCGGGTCATCGCTGGCCACGGCCCGCCGCACGGTGTTCCGGGCGATCCCCGGATGGCGCGGCAAGAGGGGCTCAGAGCCAGTCCCGCCGCTTGAAAATCAGGTACAGACTCACGCAAACCACCCCCATCAGGCCGATCGCAAAGGGGTATCCGAAGCTCCATCCCAGCTCCGGCATGTTCGCAAAGTTCATGCCGTAAATAGTTCCAACCAGCGTGGGAGCAAACAGGATCGCCGCCCACGACGAGATCTTCTTGATCTCCTCGTTCTGTTCGAAGCCCGCCTCCGCCAGTGCGCGCATCTCGGCGTTCTGCTGCTGGGTGACGAGGGTGGCGTTGACGGTGAGGATGTCGGTGAGGGCCTGGCGGAAGCCGTCGACGCGTTCGCTGGTGTGGGTGACGTGGTCGGCGACGTCGCGGAGGTAGCGCTGGAGTTCCTCTTCGGTGCCGTACTTGGCGAAACCCGCCATCAGGCCGTGCAGCATGCCGACCAAGGGGCGGGTGGCGCGCTGGAACTCGACCATTTCGCGGGAGAGTTCGTAGATGCGGCGGGACACCTCGGGGTCGCCGCGGAAGACCTCGGTCTCGATCTCGTCGATGTCGTTCTGGACGCCGGAGACAACGGGGACGTAGCCGTCGACCACGGAGTCGAGGATCGCGTAGAGGACGGCCTCGGGGCCGAGTTTCAGCAGCTCCGGGGAGTCCTCCATACGGCGGCGCACCGCCGACAGGTCCGGCGCCGCGCCGTGCCGGACGGTGATCACGAAGTCGGGGCCCACGAAGACGTGCAGCTCGCCGAAGTAGACCTCCTCGGCCGCGTCCAGATAGCGGGCCGCGCTCAGGACGACGAAGAGCGTCTCGCCGTAGCGCTCCAGCTTCGGACGCTGGTGTGCCTCCATCGCGTCCTCGACGGCGAGCGGATGCAGGTCGAACTCGGCCGCCAGGGAGAGGAGTTCGGCCTCCGTGGGGCGGGCCAGGCCGATCCATGCCATGCCGGACGGCTGTTCGCGCAGCTCTCGGAAGGTGTCGGCGAGGGAGGTGGGGGTCGAGACCCGTACGCCGTCGCGGTACAGGGCCGCCTGTACGACGCTGTCGGTGGCGGGTTCCGGCTCCGGCGGGTCGGCGCGCGGTGCCGGGGGTGTCGCGCCGGTCGCGGCCGGTGGGTTCAGGGCGCGTCGCCAGACGGGCTTTCTGCCGTTCTTGGCAGCCGGACGGGGGCGTCGCTCGGACATTGCGGCTGCCTCCCATGTCGCAGGTACGTCGCTGTGATCACGAAGAAGGATATACGGGTCAAATGTCGCGGGCGGTGGTGGGCGTACTGTCCGGGCGGGCGCTCCGGTGGAGGGCTCCACCGATTGCGGACAGAAGGTGTCCGCAAGTCCCGTTAGCGTGCACAGCATGACGACGAAGACGAGCGGCGTGGACGGGAACCAGAACACGAACCAGAACACGAACCAGAACGCGAACCAGAACGGGAACCAGAACGGGAACCAGAACGCGAACGGGAACGGTGGCGGCACGTCGGTCGGTGGCGGGAACAGGGCACGCGGCGTCGGCGGCCACCCCGCACCCGTGCTCGACCCCCGCGCCCTCAACCGCGCGACCCTCGCCCGCCAGCTCCTCCTGCGCCGGTCCGCCGGTCGTGGCTCCACGGACGCCGTCCGGCACCTCGTGGGTCTTCAGGCGCAGAACGTGAAGCCGCCGTACTACGCCCTCGCCGCCCGGCTGGAAGGGTTCCGGCCCGAGGAGCTGTCGACGGCCATGGAGGACCGTGCCGTCGTCCGCATCGTGACCCTGCGCTCCACCATCCACACCCACACCGCCGACGACGCCCTCACCCTGCGACCGCTCGTGCAGGGGGCCCGCGACCGGGAGCTGAACAACTTCCGCAAGGGGCTCGCCGGTGTCGACCTGGACCGGCTCGCCGTGATCGCTCGGGAGCTGGTGGAGGCCGAGCCGCGCACGATGAAACAGCTGCGTGAGGAACTGCTCGTCCACTGGCCGGACGCCGACCCGTTCGCGCTCTCGGTAGCCGCCCGCTGCCGGCTGCCGCTCGTCCAGGTCACCCCGCGCGGACTGTGGGGCCGCAGCGGCCAGGTCGCGCTGACCACCGCCGAACACTGGCTGGGCCGTCCCACCGAGCCGTCCCCGGGCCCCGACGCGGCCGTCCTGCGCTACCTCGCCGCGTTCGGGCCCGCCTCCGTCAAGGACATGCAGACCTGGGCGGGGCTGACCAGGCTGCGCGAGGCCTTCGAACGCCTCCGCCCGCGACTGCTCACCTTCCGTGACGAGAACGGCGTCGAACTCTTCGACCTGCCCGACGCGCCCCGCCCCGACTCCGACACCCCGGCCCCGCCCCGTTTCCTGCCCGAGTTCGACAACCTGCTCCTCTCGCACGTCGACCGCTCCCGGGTGGTGCCCGCCGGTCTCAAAGGGCGTACCTGGGCGGGCAACCAGGCGTACTGCACGCTGCTCGTCGACGGATTCCTGGGGGGTCTGTGGCGACAGGAGGGGGACGTGCTCACCATCGAACCCTTCGGCCGGCTCACGAAGGTCCAGCGGCAGGAGGTGGTGGCGGAGGCCGAGGGGTTGCTCCGGACGCTGTCCGGCGCGTCGGCGTCGTACGACATCCGCTTCGGGACCGTGGCCGCGTAAGACACGTAACCGCAGGACTCAGTCCGCGCGGCCCGTGACCGCCACCGTCACGCCGAGCCCGATCAGAGTGCAGCCGCCCGCGCCCCCGATCAGCGACAGCCGACGGTCCGAGCCGGCGAACCAGGAGCGGGCCGCGGACGCCGTCAGTCCCCACAGGGTGTCGGTGACCAGCCCGATGGAGATCGGGATCAGACCGAGCACCAGCATCTGTAGGGGCACCCGCCCCGCCGAGTGGTCCACGAACTGCGGCAGCACGGCCGCGAAGAAGACCAGACCCTTGGGGTTGGTGAGGCCGACGAGGGCGCCGTCCAGGACGGTCCGCAGATCGCCGCGCGCCGCGGCCACGTGCTCCTGACGCAACGCCGAGGCCTTCATCTCCTTGCGGTGCCGGAACGCCCGCACCCCCAGCAGGACCAGATACGCGGCACCCGCCAGCTTCACCACCAGGAAGACGGTCAGCGAGCGCTCCACCAGTGAGCCGATCCCGAAGGCGACCGCGGCCACCAGCAGATACGAGCCGACGACATTGCCCAGCGCCGTCATCACCGCCGTGCGCCGGCCGTGCGCGAGCGCCCGTCCGATCACGAACAGCACACTCGGCCCGGGAATCACGATCACCAGCAGCGACATCGCCGCGAAGGCCAGGAACCGGTCCGTGGACACCATGCCCATCACCCCCAACGGCCGCCATTCAAACAGGGGCCCTACAGTCCCGGACATGGAACTGCGGCAACTCGTCTACTTCGTCACGGTCGCCGAGGAACTGCACTTCGGGCGGGCGGCGGAGCACCTGCACATCGTGCAGTCGGCCGTCAGCCAGCAGATACGGCGGCTGGAGCGGGAGCTAGGGGCCGAGCTGTTCGACCGTTCACCGCGGCACGTACGGCTGACGGGGGCGGGGGAGCGGCTGCTGCCCGAGGCGCGGGCGGTGCTCGCCGCCGTGGACCGGGCCCGCGCGGCGGTCGCCGCGGCCGAGGTGCTGCGCCTGGGCACCAGTACCGGACTCGGCGCTCACCTGGACCGGGTGCTCGCGGGCATCGCCGAGCAAAAGCCCGCGGTCCAGGTCGAGCTGGTCTCGCTGCCCGCGCAGGAGCGGCTCGCGCGGGTCCTGGACGGTCGCCTCGACGCCGCGTTCGTACGAGGCGCGGAGCCCCTGCCGGGCGTACGCGTGCTGCCGCTGTGGCCCGATCCGCTGGTGGCCGCGCTGCCCGCCGGGCACCCCTTGGCCGCCCGCGACGGGATCGACCTCGCCGAACTGGCCCCACTCCCGCTGAGCATCACCGCGCGCCGGACCAACCCCACCCTGGTCGACCTGGTCGTCAGGGCCTGTCACGACGCCGGCTTCGAACCACTGCCAGGACCGGTGAGCGGCTCCCTGCAGGACACCCTCGCCAGCATCGGTACCCGGCCGCTGTGGACGGTCGTCTACGCCTCGCACGCCAGCGTCCTGCACAGCCCACGGGTCGCCTTCGTTCCCTTCCGGGCGCCGGGACTCGCGCTCACCACGGGACTCGCCGTGCACGGCACGACGCCGACGCCTCACCTGGACGCCCTGCTCGCGGCCTGCGGCGATCACGAGAACTGATCGCTGCGGTCGCGGTCCGCTTCTTGGTCGACGAGCCCCCGCGCGATGAACTGAACCCGTAGCCGGAAGGCGGCCGCAGCCGCCCCAGAAGAAGGAGTTCAGCCATGCCCATCGTCACCATTCAGCAGGGTCCGCGCGACGTCGAGCTCAAGCGGGACCTCGTCAAGCGCGTCACCGACGCCTTCGTCGACGCGTACAAGATCCCCGCCGAGAGCGTGCACGTCTGGATCCACGAGGTGCCGGCGGACAGTTGGGGCAGCGCGGGGAAGCTGACCGCCGACAAGTAGAGGGGAAGAGCGGGGAAGAGCGGGGAAGAGTGGGGGAGGAATGGATAGGGGGCGTTGCGGGCCGCTCGTGGAGGCTCGCAACGCCCCCTGGCTTTCACCTGAGGGGTGCTCAGGAGTCTGGGGAGCTGGTCGGCCGCAGTGACTGACGAACAGTCACCGGCGACTGGTGGCTACGAGTTGATCTGCGTCTTCACCAGGCTCGAGAAGGTCGTCAGGCGGGTGTAGACGCCCGGGTAGCCGGCCTCGGCGCAGCCGTTGCCCCAGGAGGTGATGCCCGCGAGGACGCCGCCGATGAGCAGCGGGCCGCCGCTGTCTCCCTGGCAGGTGTCGGTACCGCCGTTGGTGTAGCCGGCGCAGACCATGTCGCTGGCCACGAAGTCGGAGCCGTAGGAACCGGCGCAGCTGGAGTTGGACACGATCGGGACGGTCGCGGTGCGCAGCTGGTTGGAGGAGCTGCCGCTCTCCGAGGTGGTGCCCCAGCCGATGATGCGGGCGGTGGCGCCGGCGGCGTACACACCGGTGTCCGTGGAGGCGACGTACGACGCCGGGGTGTACGACATCGACGTCGACAGGGTCAGTACGGCCACGTCGTCGCCGTTGGTGGCGTCGGTGTAGTCGGGGTTGATCCAGATCTTGCTGACCTTGCTGACCGTGCCGTTCGTGCCGTTGAGGTACGTTCTGCCGCCGACGACGCGGACGCTGCTCGTGGTCTCGCCGACCATGCAGTGGGCGGCGGTGACGACCTTGTTGGCGGCGACCAGGGTGCCGCCGCAGAACTGGTTCTGCGAGGCGTCCGTGATCTGCATCATGAACGGGTACGCGGTGGTGGTCGTCGTCGTGCCGCCGACGATCGGCTGGGGGGCGGCGACGGCGCCGGGTGCGCACAGGAGAGCGGTCGCGGCGGCGGCAGCGGTCGCCGTACAGAGAGCGGCGGTCTTCTTGGCGCGGTTGAGCCCGAACATGGATCTCCTCAGAAGTTGCCGGTGGGGGGACGCGCGGGTGTGGGGGGTGAGGCACGGCGCCTGTGGGCTGACGCCGTGTGCCCGAGCGAGCGGCACGACGCTCACGCTAGAAGGCGGAACGTTCCGCATCCAAGAGGGGAACCCCCTAGGCGAGTTGCGGGAGGGAAAACCCTTGCTTGAGAGACGCGGGGTTTAGGCACCGTTCTGTCGACTGCGGGTGGGTGGGGGTTGCTCGCGCAGTTCCCCGCGCCCCTTCAGGCGCGCAGCCCCCAAGGAGGGCTGGGCCCTGTCGGGCGGCGGGGGCGAGGAGGATTCACCCGCTCCGGCGCTCCGCAGCCAGCCGAACGATGTCCACCCGCGACCGGATCCCCAGCTTCCGGTACACCCGCGTCAGCGTCGCCTCGACGGTCTTCACGCTGATGAACAGCCGCGCGGCTATCTCCCGATTGGTGGCACCCTCCATGACCAGCGCCGCGACCTGACGCTCCGTCGCGGCGAGGCTGTCGAGCGCGGCGGGAGCGAGCGGCGTCGTGGCCGAGACCACCGCCGGCCCGGACGCACTCGCGGACTCCACCTGCCGCAGCCACGGCAGCGCCCGGCAGCGACGGAACAGCCGCGTCGCCTCGTCGTACGAGGTCGGCCCCGGCCGGTGGGTGCGCAGCCCGGCGAGAGCGTACGCCGCCCGGGCCTCCTCCAGGCCATAGCCCAGCTTGCCCAGCCGGTCCTGAGCGGCCGTCAGCTGACGTACCGCGGGCCCCTGTTCACCGCGTGAGGCCCGCACCAACGCCTCCGCCCGGTCGAGCACGGCGAGCACGCTCTCCCGCCCGAGCCGCAGCGCCCGCGCCCGCGTGGCGTCGATGACGTCCTGCGCCTCGACCGGCTCACCGATCCGCACCAGCGCCTCGGCGAGGTCGCCGTGCCAGCGCCCCCGAGCCGGGTCCGTGACCCCGAGCCGCTCCTCCAGCTCCCGTACCCGCCGCAGGGACTGCACCACCGCGAGCGAGTCCCCGGCCACCAGCTGGGCGTGCCCGAGGGCGCCCAGGGCGCGCGAGAGGTACACCAGGTCGCCGTCCTCCTCGGCGCGGTCCACGGCCTCCCGGGCCAGCGCCAGCGCCCGGTCGACGTCGCCGCCCGCGGCCTCGGCGAGCGAGGTGAACATGGCGGTGGCCGCCTCGCCGATCCCCGTGTCGCGGGCCAGCCGCAGGCTCTCCCGGGCCAGGTCGAGCGCCCGCCCGCAGTGCCCGGAGCGCAGCTCGGTCTCGGCGAGCCCGCGCAGGAAGTGCACCTCGCTCTCGACCATCCCGCGCCGCCGCACCTCGCGCAGCAGGGCGGTGATCGTGGTGCGGGCCTCGGCGAGCTGGTCGCCCATGATCAGCCAGCGGAAGCGGGCGGCGCCGGCGCCGTTGTGGTCGCACGCCACCCGGGGGTCCTGCGGTTCGCGCATCGCCCGCTGGATGGTGGCGGGTGCGCCCGGGTGGCCCATCAGGGTCTCCATCTGGGCCTGGAAGCCGAGCGCGAGGAGTTCGGTGGGCCGGTCCCCGGCGCGGGCGGCGAGCTGGGCGGCGATCGCCGCCTCCTCACGGCCCTTGGCCATCTCGCCCTCCAGCAGCAGGGCACGCCAGGCGAGTTGGTAGCGCACGAGCGCGAGCAGCCGGGGGTCCTCGCCCGCGTCGGCGAGGGCCTGCGGGAAGACCGCGTCGACCTCGGCCATGGCCTGTCCCGCCGCGTCGATGACGACCATCCAGGCGCGGACGCGCTCCGCCGGCGCGGTGACCCGGCGGAGCGCGTCGCGGGCGATGTCCCGCGCGAGGTCCGACTCCCCGGCGGTCAGCGCGTCCTCGGCGGCCTGCAACCGCCGCTCGTCCGGGCCGGGAACGGTCTCCGGGGGAGTGTGCCGGGCCGCGAGCAGCCCCAGCCCGGCCGCGACCGAGGGCGCGCCCCGGTCCCTGGCCACGGCCGCCGCCTCCCCGAGCCGGGCGGCGACCTGCGGATCGGTACCGGTGGTGGCCAGGGCGAGGTGCCGGGCCCGTTCGATGAGGTCGGAGGCGGCCGTGGAGAGCGCGGCATGGGCGGCGCGGCGTTCCTGGGCGCTCGCCTCCGCGTACAGGGCGGCCGAGATCATCGGATGCGCGAACCGGATGCCCGGTGTCTCGCGCTCGGTCGCCAACAGCCCGAGCGAGGCGGCGTGCGCGGTCTCGGCCTCGGCGTTCTCGCGCCCGGCGGCGTGCAGCAGCGCCAGCGTGGGGCGGGCGCCCGCGCTCGCGACGAGCAGGGTGTGGCGGGCCTCGGCGGAGAGCATCTCCAGACGGCTGAGGACGAGCGCGCGCAACGAGGTCGGCACGGGCAGCGGTTCGCCGGGGTTCGGCCGGGCAGGATTCTCGGCGAGCGCGCGGCCGAGTTCCAGCGCGAAGAGCGGGTTGCCGCCGCTGGTGCGGTGGATGTCGCGGACGGTCGTGCGGGGCAGCCCGGTGTAGCCGCGGTGGCCGAGGAGTTCGGCGACCTGCGCCCGGGAGAGCGGGTTGAGCCGCACGGCGAGGGTGTCCGGCGGGGACGCGCGTAGATGGCGGTCGTGCTGTTGGTCCCGTGGCTCGGTGTCGGTGCGCACCGCGGACAGCATCCGTACGGGCATCTCGCCGAGCCTGCGGGCGGCGAAGCCGAGCAGTTCGGCGCTGGCCGGATCCAGCCACTGGAGGTCGTCGGCGACGATCAGGACCGGACCCTGGGCGGCCAGCGCGCGGAACACGGAGAGGACCGCGAGGCGCAGGGCGAGGCCGTCCCGTTGCAGGGTCGATTCTCCGCGGCCGGTGAGGGCCGATTCGAGGGCGGTGCGCTGCGGGGCGGGCAGCCGGTCGGAGACCTCGTCCACCACCAGGCCGAGGAGGTCGGCCAGGGCGAGGAAGGGCAGATGGGATTCGGACTCGGTCGCCGAGCAGCGCAACACGGTGTGTGCCGATTCGGCGCATTCCGCGGCCAGCGCACGCAGGACGGTGGACTTTCCTATTCCCGCGGGGCCGTGCACCAGCACGCTGCCTCCGTCGGAGAGCTGCTCGCGTGCCCCCGCGAAGAGCTCCTCCCGGCCGATGACCAGGTCGGGGCGGGGTCTCGCAGGCTCCTTGAAGTCCCCTCGCACGGTCACCGCTCCCCTCGCATGTCGTGTCCGAGCCAATATTAGGCAACGACGCTTTGAATTTCGGAGTCTCGGGGTGGTGAGGGAAATAACAGGAGTGTCGGCATAGCGTATTTCAGGGAGCCGCCGTCTGAATGAAAAGCGCCAGTTGGGGGCCGCGGAGCGGCCGGTGATGGGGGGTCCGAAGCGGCTATAAGGGGCGGATGGGTGGGAAACCGTCGCGGAGCGACGGAGAAGAGGCCGCGGAGCGACGGAGAAGAGGCCGCGGACGGAGAAGAGGCCGCGGAGCGGACAAGGCCGGGGCAGCCGGAAAGCTACGGCAACAACCCAACCCGCCGCGCAGCGACCACCGCCTCCAACCGAGTGTGCGCACCGAGCTTCCGCATGGCCGAGCGCAGATACCCCTTGACCGTCTCCGGCCGCACCCCCAACCGCTCGGCGGCACCCCCGTTGGTGGCTCCCGCCGCGACGCAGGCGAGGACGTCCACCTCGCGCGGAGCGAGGTCGACGCGAGGCGTCCGGGCGTCGGACGCCGCCGCGCCGGCCAGCCGCCCGCACACATCGAGCAGTTCGGCCCGCAGCGCCGGGTCGACGATGCGCGGCGCCAGTGCCCGCAGCGCCCCGTGCGCCTCGCGGACCTCCTCCCACGCGGGGCTCCCGGCCGCAGGTTCGGGCTCCCGGGCGACGGTCAGCAGCCCCTGCGCCTCGTCCCGTACGACCAGCGCCTGCTCCACGTCCCGGGCCGCCGCCACCGCCGCGCCGAGCGTGCGGTCACCCAGGGGCTGGGCCGTGCGCAGGGCGCCGTACAACACCCCGCGCACCCGGCGGCGTACGACGACGGGTACGGCGATCACGGAACACAGGCCCTCCGTGGCGACCGCCACGTCGTACTCATGGCTGATCTGCCGGGAGGCGGAGTAGTCCGTCACCGCGCAGGGCCGGGCCAGCGCGACCGCCTTGCCGCCCAGGCCGTTGCCCGAGGACACGGCGAGGGCGCTGAGCGCGGGCGTCGCCGTACCGCTGAGTTCGCTGATACGTACCTGGGCGCGACCGGGTTCGACGAGGCCGCCGAAGGCGACCGGCAGTCCCGTGGTGCGCCGCAGTCGTACCAGCGCACCACGCATCTCCACCGCCTCGGCCGTGTCTGCTGCCACGCGTTCGCCCCTTCTTCGCGGCGTACCCCCGTTCGGGGGTGGTGAGACCTCCATCACGGAATACACGATGGTAAGCGGCTGTGCGGCAACGAGGAGGACACATGACGGTGACGAACGGTGCGACGGACGAGTTCCGCGCCGCGCGGGACTTCCTGCTGGCGCACCGCGCGGACTACGCCACGGCGTACGAGGGGTTCGACTGGCCCCGCCCGGAGTCCTTCAACTGGGCGCTCGACTGGTTCGACGTCATCGCACGGGGCAACGACCGCACCGCCCTGCACATCGTCGAGGAGGACGGCGAGCGCGCCGAGTTCTCCTTCGCCGCCCTCTCCGAGCGTTCGAACCGGGTGGCCAACTGGCTGCGCGCGCGGGGTGTACGCGCCGAGGACCGCGTCCTGGTCATGCTCGGCAACCAGGTGGAGCTGTGGGAGACGGCCCTCGCCGCGATGAAGCTGCGCGCCGTCGTCATCCCCGCGACCACCCTGCTGGGCCCCGCCGACCTGCGCGACCGGGTGGAGCGCGGCCGCGTCCGGCACGTGATCGCGCGCGCCGAAGAAGCGGAGAAGTTCGACGAAGTGCCCGGCCGCCAGACCCGGATCACGGTGGGTGGAGCGCGGCCCGGCTGGCAGTCCTACGAGGAGGCGTACGCCGCCGACCCGGGCTTCGAGCCCGAGGGGGTCACCCACTCGGACGATCCGCTGATGCTCTACTTCACCTCCGGCACCACCGCCCGCCCCAAGCTCGTCGAGCACACCCACGCCTCCTACCCGATCGGTCATCTGTCGACGATGTACTGGATCGGGCTCAAGCCCGGCGACGTGCATCTGAACATCTCCTCGCCCGGCTGGGCCAAGCACGCCTGGTCCAACCTCTTCGCGCCCTGGAACGCGGAGGCGACCGTCTTCATCCACAACTACACGCGCTTCGACGCGGGCCGGCTGATGGCGGAGATGGACCGGGCGGGCGTCACCACCTTCTGTGCCCCGCCCACGGTGTGGCGGATGCTCATCCAGGCCGACCTGACACAGCTGCGCACCCCGCCGCGTGAGGCCGTCGCCGCCGGTGAGCCGCTGAACCCGGAGGTCATCGAGCAGGTGCGGCGCGCCTGGGGCGTCTCCATCCGGGACGGCTTCGGGCAGACCGAGACGGCCGTCCAGGTCTCCAACAGCCCCGGGCAGCAGCTCAAGACGGGCTCCATGGGACGGCCGAGTCCCGGCTTCCGCGTCGAACTCCTCGACCCGGTCTCGGGTGCGCCCGGGGCGGTGGAGGGGGAGATCGCGCTCGATCTGTCGGCGCGGCCGGTGGGTGTGATGACCGGCTACCACGGCGCCGCCGACCGTACGGCGGAGGCGATGGCGGGCGGCTACTACCGCACCGGTGACATCGGCGCCCGGGACGAGGACGGATACATCACCTACGTCGGCCGCGCCGACGACGTGTTCAAGGCCTCCGACTACAAGATCTCGCCCTTCGAGCTGGAGAGCGCCCTGCTGGAGCACGAGGCGGTGGCGGAGGCGGCCGTCGTCCCGGCCCCCGACGAGCTGCGGCTCGCCGTCCCGAAGGCGTACATCGTCCTCGCCGCGGGCCACGAACCCGGCCCCGACCTGGCGAAGGTGCTCTTCGAACACTCGCGGACGGTGCTCGCGCCGTACAAGCGCATCCGCCGTCTGGAGTTCGGCACACTCCCCAAGACCATCTCCGGCAAGATCCGCCGGATCGAGCTGCGCGAGGCCACGGCCGCGGGCTCGGACGCCGAGTACCGCGAGGAGGACTTCCGGTGAGCGCACTCTCCTATGCGCACGGGACCAGTGCGACGACCCTGCTCGGCGACACCATCGGGGCCAACCTGGACCGGGCGGTCACGGCCTGGCCGGACCGGGAGGCGCTCGTCGACGTCCCGTCCGGGCGGCGCTGGACGTACGCCCAGTTCTCCGCGGACGTCGACGAGTTGGCGTACGCGCTGCTGGCCACCGGCATCGCCAGGGGCGACCGGGTGGGCATCTGGGCGGTCAACTGCCCGGAGTGGGTGCTCGTCCAGTACGCCACCGCCCGCATCGGCGCGGTCATGGTGAACATCAACCCGGCCTACCGCACCCACGAGGTCGAGTACGTCCTCCAGCAGGCCGGCATCTCGCTGCTCTTCGCCTCCCTCAGCCACAAGAGCAGCGACTACCGGGCGATGGTCGAGCAAGTGCGCGACAAGTGCCCGCAGTTGCGGGAGGCCGTCTACATCGGCGACCCGAGCTGGGACGCCCTGATCGGGCGCGGGACCCCCGGTCGGGCCGAGGAACTCCGTTCACGTACAGGGGAGTTGTCCTGCGACGACCCCATCAACATCCAGTACACCTCGGGCACGACGGGCTTCCCCAAGGGGGCGACCCTCTCCCACCACAACATTCTCAACAACGGCTATTTCGTGGGCGAGTCGATCGCCTACAGCGAACAGGACCGGATCTGCATCCCCGTGCCCTTCTATCACTGCTTCGGCATGGTGATGGGCAACCTCGCGGCGACCTCGCACGGCGCCTGCATGGTCATCCCCGCGCTCTCCTTCGATCCGGCGGCGACGCTCCGCGCGGTCCAGGACGAGCGCTGCACCTCGCTGTACGGCGTACCGACCATGTTCATCGCGGAGTTGAACCTCCCCGGCTTCGCGACGTACGACCTGTCCTCGCTGCGCACCGGCATCATGGCGGGCTCGCCGTGCCCGGTCGAGGTGATGAAGCGGGTGGTCGCCGAGATGCACATGGCGGAGGTCTCCATCTGCTACGGCATGACCGAGACCTCGCCCGTGTCCCTGCAGACCCGTAGGGACGACGACTTGGAGCACCGCACCGGCACCGTCGGCCGGGTGCTCCCGCACCTGGAGGTGAAGGTCGTCGACCCGGCGGATGGGGTGACGCAGCCGCGCGGCACCGCAGGAGAGCTGTGCACCCGCGGCTACAGCGTGATGCTCGGCTACTGGAACGAGCCCGAGAAGACCGCCGAAGCCGTCGACGCGGGGCGCTGGATGCACACGGGCGACCTCGCGGTGATGCGTGAGGACGGGTACGTCGAGATCGTCGGCCGCATCAAGGACATGATCATCCGCGGTGGCGAGAACATCTACCCGCGCGAGATCGAGGAGTTCCTCTACGCCCATCCGAAGATCGCCGATGTCCAGGTGGTCGGGGTGCCCCACGAGCGCTACGGCGAGGAGGTGCTCGCCTGCGTCATCCCGCTCGACCCGGCCGACCCCTTGACGCTGGAGGAACTGCGCGCCTTCTGCGAGGACCGGTTGGCCCACTACAAGATCCCCAGCCGCCTGGAGGTCCTGGAGTCCTTCCCGATGACGGTGTCGGGGAAGGTCCGCAAGATCGAACTGCGGCAGACGTACGCCGACTAGGGCGCTTCCCCCTGCCGGGGTTCAGGCCCGCGTGCCGGGTTCAGGCGCCGGTGGCGAGGAGTTCGTCGGCGTGGGTGTTCACCGGCTGGGGAGTGCCCGTGAGGTCGAGGACGAAGAGGGGGATCCCGAGGGCGTCGGCGCGGCGGCGGGCGTCGTCCGCGTACCCGGCCAGGGAGAAGTAGACGCATCCCGTGGACTCCGACATGGCCGTCAGCCACAGGCACTCCACGTCGCGCAGTGTGGCCGGGCGGACGGTGGGGTCCACCTGCGCCAGGATGCCGCGGGCGGCGAGTCCGATGCCCGAGGGCGGGCGCTGGTCCGCCCTGCGGATGTCGCGGTAGCCGAGCCACCGCAGATACAGCGAGGCCGCCGTCACGGCGTCCCGGGCGGTACGGATGGTCACCGGCTGGAACACCGGGCGCGGTGTCGGGGTGGTGCGGGGCAGCGGGACGTGGTCGGGGAGGAGAGGGCTTCCCGGCGCGGCGGGGGCGGGTGACGCCCCTGCGGTACTGAGGGGCGGCGACCCGGCGGTACCAGGGGGCGGCGGCTTCGGAGTGTGCGATGCCGCCTCCGGTTCCGGTGCCGTCTCCAGGTCCGCGGGGGCGCCGGTGCCCGGCACGACCTCCGCGCGCAGGGGGCGCCGTACCCCTCGTACCGGAATCCGCAGCATGGTTCCGCAGGGGCAGCCCAGTTCCGGCTGGGGCCACTGGTCCGCGCGCCCGCAGGTGTCGCACGGGACCGTGACCCAGTCCTCGTCCCACGTGCGGTGGGTGACCGGCGCGGGATCGGCGAGGCGGTCGAGCGGGGGCGTGACGGGGGCGCCGCACACGCACGGGTACGACGGCGCGGCAAAGAGATGCTCGCGACGGCAGGCCGGACACCGCACCGGCACGCTCTCGGCCATGGCCCACTCCAGGACGTCACGTCGGGACAGCGTGTCCATCGTCCTCCAGGCGGGGGGCCCGCGGCAGCGAAACGCGTCGACAACCCCCGTCCCTGCCCCCTGCGGATCCAGCCGCGTGCGCGCCCTTGACGCTCTTCGGTACGCCACCTACATTACTTCCAGATAGTAGAAATTAATTTCCGCAATGTGGAATTTCCCTACTGCGGAATCACCAGGAATCACCAGCTCTCCGCGGGGCGCGACGGGAGCGCGAATCCGACAGCCGAAGCAGGAGTACTCCATGGCTCGTATGACCGCTGCCCGCGCGGCAGTCGAGATCCTCAAGCGCGAGGGCGTCAGCGACGCGTTCGGCGTCCCGGGCGCGGCGATCAACCCCTTCTACGCGGCCCTCAAGGCCTCCGGGGGGATCGGCCACACCCTTGCCCGCCATGTCGAGGGCGCCTCGCACATGGCGGAGGGCTACACCCGCACCCACCCGGGCAACATCGGCGTCTGCATCGGTACGTCGGGACCCGCGGGCACCGACATGATCACCGGCCTCTACTCCGCCATCGGCGACTCGATCCCGATCCTGTGCATCACGGGCCAGGCGCCGACCGCCGTGATCCACAAAGAGGACTTCCAGGCCGTCGACATCGCCTCGATCGCGAAGCCGGTGACCAAGATGGCGGTCACCGTGCTGGAGGCGGCCCAGGTCCCCGGCGTCTTCCAGCAGGCCTTCCACCTCATGCGCTCCGGGCGTCTGGGCCCGGTCCTCATCGACCTGCCCGTCGACGTCCAGCTCACCGAGATCGAGTTCGACCCGGAGACGTACGAGCCGCTCCAGGCGTACAAGCCCGCCGCCAGCCGTGCCCAGATCGAGAAGGCGATCGGGCTGCTGAACGAGTCCGAGCGGCCTCTGATCGTCGCAGGCGGCGGTGTCATCAACGCCGACGCCTGTGAACTCCTCGTGGAATTCGCCGAGCTGACGGGCATCCCGGTCGTCCCGACCCTGATGGGCTGGGGCGTCCTGCCCGACGACCACGAGCTGAACGCCGGCATGGTGGGCCTGCAGACCTCGCACCGCTACGGCAACGCGACCTTCCTGGAGTCCGACTTCGTCCTCGGCATCGGCAACCGCTGGGCCAACCGTCACACCGGCAAGCTGGACGTCTACACGGCGGGCCGCACCTTCGTCCACGTCGACATCGAGCCCACCCAGATCGGCAAGATCTTCGCCCCGGACTACGGCATCGCCTCCGACGCGAAGGCCGCGCTCGAACTGTTCGTCCAGGTGGCGAGGGAACTCAGGGCCGAGGGCCGGCTGCCGGACCGCTCCGCGTGGGCCGCCTCCGCCCAGGAGCGCAGGGCGACCCTCCAGCGCCGTACGCACTTCGACGACATCCCGATCAAGCCGCAGCGCGTCTACGAGGAGATGAACAAGGCCTTCGGCCCGGAGACCCGGTACGTCTCCACCATCGGCCTCTCGCAGATCGCCGGCGCCCAGATGCTGCACGTCTACCGGCCCCGGCACTGGATCAACTGCGGCCAGGCCGGACCGCTCGGCTGGACGATCCCCGCCGCGCTCGGCGTCGCCAAGGCCGACCCCGAGGCCTCCGTCGTCGCCCTCTCCGGCGACTACGACTTCCAGTTCATGATCGAGGAACTGGCCGTCGGCGCCCAGCACCGGATCCCGTACGTCCATGTCCTGGTCAACAACTCCTACCTGGGCCTGATACGCCAGGCGCAGCGGGCCTTCGACATCGACTTCCAGGTCAAGCTGGAGTTCGAGAACATCAACTCGCCCGAGCTCGGCGTCTACGGCGTCGACCACGTCAAGGTCGTCGAGGGCCTCGGCTGCAAGGCGATCCGCGTCACCGACCCGGCCGAGCTGGGTGCCGCCTTCGAGCAGGCCAAGAAGCTCGCCGCCGAGTACCGGGTGCCGGTCGTCGTCGAGGCGATCCTGGAGCGCGTCACCAACATCTCGATGTCCACGACGAACGACATCGCAAACGTCGTGGAGTTCGAGGAGATCGCGACCGAGCCGGGCCACGCGCCCACGTCCATCAGGACGCTGAAGGTCTGAGGTACGCGTCCCTCACGTATCAGGGGCGGTTCACCGTTCGGGTGAGCCGCCCCTTGTGTTGTACCCCCGTGTTCCCCCGTACCCCCCCGTTCCCCCGTACCCCCGTACCCCCGTCACGAGGCCCGCCGCCCCCGTGCCGGCGGGCCCCGTGTGCCGAGAATGTGCCCATCACCGGGGTGAGTTGAAGCCCCTGGGGTCGTGTTCAGAGCTTGATTTGAGGGTTGCGTAGCCGGCGTACGTCCACTGGCGTACGTGTCCGAGGCGTGTTCTCAGTCGTCCGGGAGCTCGAGCTCCTCGAATCCCGGCCAGTGGTCGGGGCCGCCGCCCTGCCAGTCGATGATGTCGCTCTTGTCGACCTCGATCTCGTCCAGGTCGACCTCGGCCCGCCGCAGGATCTCGACGACGTCGTCGAGGTGGTAGGCGACACCGAGCGTCTCGTCCCCCGTGGTGACCCGTCGAGAGCCGTCCAGTGCCGGGGCGTGCACGACGATGCTGGGATAGTCCATGCTTTCAGGCTGCTGTGCTCCGGCCGACTCCGCACCCCGGGAGCGCGCCGAGGCGCCGGGTACGGAGTCCGTACCCGGCGCCTCGCTCGGTGTGTGACGGGGACCGCGGTGGCCGCGACGGAACCGGAGCCTGCCTTCCCTCAGGTCGAGAAGAGGGTCCCGGGACCTTCACCACCGCACTGGCTCGCATCCGCCGCGGTCCTCGTCGTGCCCGCGTGCCACCGGCGACCACCCCTCATCCGGGTCGCTCGGGTCCTCGCGGGCCGCGCGTCACCGGGCCGACCTCCCGTCTGGCCCGGTGACGCGGTCAGGGGGTCAGTCCTCGCGCAGGGCGTGGACCGCTTCCGCCACGCGCCGGCCGTACTCCGGGTCGGCGGCGTGGAAGTGGGCGAGGTTCCTCTCGACGACGTCGTCGCGGGAGACCTGTGCGAGGCCGCCGGCGATGTTCGCGATCAGCCGGGACCGCTCCTCGGCCGACATCAGGCGGTAGAGCTCGCCCGCCTGGAAGAAGTCGTCGTCCTTGGTGTGGAGGGGAGCCTCGTGGGCGCCGGTCCAGCCGGCGACGGCCAGCGGGGCCGACAGCGGGCGGCCGGTGTCGGCCGGGCCGCCGTAGGAGTTCGGCTCGTAGTTCTTGGCGGCGCGGCCCTGCGCGTTGGACGCCATGAAGCCGTCGCGGCCGTAGTTGTCCGCGGTCGTGGCCTTCGGCGCGTTCACCGCGAGCTGGGTGTGGTTGACGCCGAGGCGGTAGCGGTGGGCGTCCGCGTAGGCGAACAGCCGGCCCTGGAGCATCTTGTCGGGGGAGGGGCCGATGCCCGGAACGAAGTTGTTCGGGGAGAACGCGGCCTGCTCGACCTCGGCGAAGACGTTGTCGGGGTTGCGGTCCAGGACCAGCCGGCCCACGCGCTGGAGCGGGAAGTCCTTGTGCGGCCACACCTTGGTGAGGTCGAAGGGGTTGAAGCGGTAGTCCGCCGCCTCGGCCGCGGGCATGATCTGGACGTAGAGGGTCCAGGACGGGCGCACGCCCCGTTCGATCGCCTGGAGCAGGTCCGTCTGGTGGGAGTTCGGGTCCTTGCCCGCGATCTCCTGCGCCTGCTCGGTGGAGAGGCTGCGGACGCCCTGGTTCGTCTTGAAGTGGTACTTGACGAAGAAGGCCTCTCCCTCGGCGTTCGTCCACTGGTAGGTGTGCGAGCCGTAGCCGTTCATGTGCCGGTACGAGGCGGGGATGCCGCGGTCGCCCATCAGCCAGGTCACCTGGTGCGTGGCCTCGGGGGCGTGCGCCCAGAAGTCCCAGACGTTGTCCGGCTCCTGCTTGCCCGTGAACGGGTCGCGCTTCTGGGAGTGGATGAAGTCGGGGAACTTGAGCGGGTCCTTGATGAAGAAGACCGGGGTGTTGTTCCCGACGAGGTCGTAATTGCCCTCCTCCGTGTAGAACTTGACCGCGAAGCCGCGCGGGTCGCGGACCGCGTCCGCGCCGCCCAGGTTGTCGGCGACGGTGGAGAAGCGCAGGAAGACCTCGGTGCGCTTGCCGACCGTGTTCAGGAAGTCGGCGTGGGTGAATCCGGTGACGTCGTCCGTGACCTCGAAGTGGCCGTACGCGCCGGACCCGCGGGCGTGCACCACGCGCTCCGGGATGCGCTCGCGGTTGAACCGGGCGAGCTTCTCCAGGAGGTGCTGGTCCTGGAGGAGGAGCGGGCCGCCTGCGCCGGCGGTGGCTGAGTTCTGGTTGTCGGCGACCGGAGCGCCGGACTCGGTCGTAAGCACGCGCTTCGACATCGTGGACCTTCCATGCGAGGGGCAGCGGAAACCGACTTCCGCTTTGTGGAGCCTAGGTTTGGGGCGTTCCGGACGTCAACAGTTTGTTGAAGTGGGTTGGGTTCCGGGTGGCGCCGCCGCTTGGGCGCGACAGGACAGGTGTCAGCGACGACACCACCCGGAAGTCTCGGTACCGCCCCGGAGTGCTCGGGGCCGCGCCCGGCATGTCAGGCCGCGCCCGGCGCGTCTGGTCGTGCTCGACGCATCCGGGCGTGCCCGAGGCGCAAGGGTCGTGCCCGGCGTGACCGGGCCGTGTCAGAGTTGTGCGCCCGAGAGGCGCTCCACGGATCGCAGGAGGGCCGAGTGGTCGAGGCCGCCGTCGCCCTGGGCGCGCAGGGAGGCGACGAGCTGGGCGACCACGGAGCCCACCGGCAGCGCGGCGCCGACCGTGCGGGCGGCGTCCGTGACGATGCCCATGTCCTTGTGGTGCAGGTCGATGCGGAAGCCCGGCTTGAAGTCGCGGTTCAGGAAGTTGTCCTTCTTCCGCGTCAGTACGGTGGAGCCGGCGAGCCCGCCGCCCAGGACGTCGAGCGCGGCCTTCAGGTCCACGCCGGACTTCTCCAGGAAGACCACGGCCTCGGCGCACGCCTGGATGTTCACGGCCACGATCAGCTGGTTCGCGGCCTTCACGGTCTGGCCGGAGCCGTGCGGACCGCAGAGCACGATGGTCTTGCCGAGCGCCTCGAAGATCGGCTCGGCCTCGTCGAAGTCGGCCTGCTCGCCGCCGACCATGATCGACAGCACGGCCTCGATCGCCCCGGCCTCGCCGCCGGACACGGGAGCGTCCAGGACCCGGATACCCTTCGCGGCGGCGGCGTTCGCGAGGTCCACGGAGGTCTGCGGGGTGATCGACGACATGTCGATCAGCAGCGCGCCGGACCTCGCGTTCTCCAGGATGCCGTCGGGGCCGTACGCGATGGCCTCGACCTGCGGGGAGGCGGGCACCATCGTGATCACCACGTCGGCGTCCCGCACGGCCTCGGCGATCGAACCGGCGGCCGTACCGCCCGCGGCGGCGAGGCGCTCCAGCTTGTCCTGCTCCAGCGTGAACCCGGTGACGTCGTACCCGGCCTTGACCAGGTTCTCCGACATGGGGGAGCCCATGATGCCGAGACCGATCCAGGCGACCGCCGGGCGGGTCGGACGGTTCGGGCGGGAGGAATCTGCGAGGGTGCTGCTCATGAAGGTGCCTCTCTGACTGCTGTGATACGTCGATGAGTTGCCGCTCAGCGGGCGGCTCGGGCCTCGGCCGGCAGCCAGTCGAAGGCCGCCGCGCTCGGACGGTCGCCCGGCTTGTACTCCAGGCCGACCCAGCCCTCGTAACCCGCCTTCCGCAGCCGGCCGAGCAGGTCCTCCAGGGGCAGGGTCCCGGTGCCCGGGGCGCCGCGGCCGGGGGTGTCGGCGATCTGCACGTGGCCGGTCTTCGCGGCGTACCGCTCGATCACCGACGGCAGGTCCTCGCCGTTCATGGACAGGTGGTACAGGTCCATGAGGAACCTGGCGTTGCCGAGGCCGGTCGCCTCGTTGACCCTGTCGACGACGGCGACTCCCGCCGGGGCGCTCACGAGGGGATAGAGCGGTGACTCGGGCTGGTTGAGGGTCTCGATCAGGAGGATCGCGCCGATCCGGTCGGCGGCCCGTGCCGCGAGGACCAGGTTCTCCAGTGCGAGCGCGTCCTGCTCGGCCGCCTCCACACCCTCGACGCGGTTGCCGTAGAGCGCGTTGAGGGCTTCGCAGCCCAGCGACCGCGCGAAGTCGGCCGCCACGTCGATGTTGGCGCGGAACCTCTCCGACTGCGCGCCGGGGATCGACAGCGCGCCCCGGTCGGGACCGGGCAGCTGTCCGGCGTAGAAGTTCAGCCCCGTGAGCTGGACGCCCGCGTCCACGATCGCCTTCTTCAGGGCGTCGAGTTCGGACCGCTCGGGGGTGGGGGAGTCGACCCAGGGCCACCACAGCTCGACCGCGGTGAAGCCCGCCGCGGCGG
Source organism: Streptomyces sp. NPDC007896 (assembly GCF_042959425.1). Taxonomy (NCBI): domain Bacteria; kingdom Bacillati; phylum Actinomycetota; class Actinomycetes; order Kitasatosporales; family Streptomycetaceae; genus Streptomyces; species Streptomyces sp. NPDC007896. Next base: position 226,186 of record NZ_JBIBKX010000012.1, read on the forward strand.
CGGCCGCGGGGCGCTCCAGGAGCGGGAGTTCGGTGAAGAGGATCGACAGGTTGACGTTGAAGCGTTGCTCGGTGGCTGTGCCCCATTCGGAACCCGGCATGTGGCTCGGCGCTCCCTTCCGTGTCGAGACGTTCGGCGGCGAGAGTAGAGACGTCATTGAATTCCGTATTGCGGAAGTTAGTTTCTGCTTAATGGAAGACTGCCGCCGGGCGTCGAGGCTTGTCAAGAGGGGGCTGCCGGAAAATCGGCACCGCGCAGTAGGTTGAGCGCGTGCGATTGGGAGTGGAGTCCTGCGGCGCGGCTCTGACCTGCGCGAACGCGCACTGATCCGCCCTGACCTGCGGAGACGCTCCTCGCTCGTTCGCGTTGCTTCGCAGTGTTTTCCGGGCGTGTGTGCCCTGGATGTGCCCTGTGGGAGACGGTCGCAGTGGTCCCCGGCTCGATCTGCGCTAGCGGCGCCTGTGTCGGACGGGGGTGTTCGCCACTTGCTGCGCCGCAAGTGCTTGACGGGCCAGCGGCCGAGGGGCGCATTATGTGCGGTGTGGGCGTTACGGGTGATGTCTTGACGCTGAAATGATGCTCGTGACGCTCATTTGACGCTCGTTCTGATGGGGTGCCAGGTCGCCTGTTGGGCAGGTCAGGCCCTGTCAGGGTGGTGAGTATCGCTGGAGCGCCGAGAGCAGGCGACGCTCTGCGCGGAGCTGCTGGTTCCTGCAGAGCCTGTGCCCGGGCTCGCGTCAGTCACGCTCAGCAATGCACGGACCACCTGCTCGCTTCCGCGCCGACCGAGTGGGCGACCCACGGGTCTCGGGGAGGCAGTCGGAGGGCGCCGGCGGCGACCTTGTTCGGTTTCGACGCGACGCACCAGTCCCGTGGAGCCAGCAGGACGCTGAGGGTCACCACGAGAACCAGCCAGAGTCGGAGGTCGCCCAGGACCTGCGCGTCGTTGGTCAGCCTCGGGGCTAGGTAGAGTGCGCCGAAGGAGACCAGCGACCAGACGGGCACGGGCCGACGCAGCCCCAGGGCCTCCCAGACCAAGGCGCCGAGCAGGAATCCCGCCGAGTAGTAGTCGTAGACGCCGGGATCCAGCAGGAGTCGCGCGCCGATGCCGAGCAGCGGCACCGCCACCCAGCGCCCTCGGAGGATCGCGGCCGCCCCAAGCACGCAGCCGAGCACGAGTTGCGCCGGCCGGTCCCACGACGGCGTCCCCGCCGCCGACACCCCGAGCGCGCGGAGCGCCGAGGACGGCTCGTTGACGATGTGGTACTGGGTCGCACCCAGCGTCGCGGGGTCGGCGACGACGAAGGGCAGCCAGGCCAGCACCACGACGGCGACGGCGTAGAACGCGACATACCGTAGTCGGTCGCGGGCCACGGCGAGAGCCAGCGGCAGGAAGACCAGAGCCCACGGCTTGGCGTCCACGGCTAGGCCCAGGCTCAGTCCCGCCAGTGCCGGGACGTCAGCGAGGACCGCCCGGATCGCCAGTGCCGCGAAGAGCAGCGCCAGCACGTCGTCGAGGTGGCTGTAGTGCACCGCCAGCGATGCCCAGACGATCAGGAACACCGCACCGGCGGCCGCGACGGTCATCCGCAGGGCCTGCGGGCGCGACCGCAGATCCGGCTGCCGGGCCAGTGCCGTCTGCTCGATCAGCCGCAGCACCAGAAGGCCGACGCTCATCATCGTCAGCTGGGCGGCGACGACCCCGCCGAGGTTCCCCAGAACCCAGGCGCAGAGAAAGGCCAGTGGTCCTATCTGCAGGTTCGGGTAGTTCGCATAGAGGTGCAGGCCCCCCGCCGGCGAGGCTCCGGAGCCGGAGAACAGCAAGGTGCTGCCGTTCGCGAAGTAGTGCCACGAGTAGCCGCCGCCTCGCAGGTCCGCCAGGAACCAGACGGTCGCCCAGAGTCCGAGGAACCACCAGTGCCAGGCGGCCCCGCTCCGCGCGGGGCGGCTGCTCTGATCAGCCATCCTCATGCCTCTCTGGTGGTCGACCCCCTGCCTGGGATGACTCCCCTGACCGCTCCCAGGTTCCGCACAACCATGAGATTCAGGTACGGAGCGTCTGAAACTCGGCCTGGGACGGTGGGCCTGTGCGTCAGCGCCGGCTCATCACGCCGTCAAAGCCAGCATCATGTGAAACCGGCGGTCCGAGGTCGGCCGCCGATGTCCTTGTGGACAGCTGGCCGAACACCTCTGCGGCCGGCCCGGCGTGGTCTCACCATGTCCAGCCGTGGCCGCCGCTGTTGTGGGACAGGGCCAGGACGGCGGTGACCACGGTGAGGTACTGGGTCGGGCGGCCCTGACTGAACAGGGCCGCCAGGGCCCAGGCGAGAGCCGTGTACCACGGCATCGACCACGGTGCCGCGAGGACCCAGGCGAAGGCCAGCGCGAACGGCAGGGCGATGACGGAGGGGGCGTCCGGAGCGGCGCGGCGGCGTAGCGCCCACGCCAGCGCGAGCATCACCACCGGCCACAGCACGCTGACGATCGCCGCGGTCGAGCCAGGGCCCAGGACCGTGGTGGCGCACTGATCGAAGACCGCCCACAAGGAGGGTGCAGAGACCAGTCGGGAGGCCGCGGAGAGCGGGGCCAGTGCGTGCGCGCCGTAGGCTCCGTAGAGCGCGGCCAGGGTCAGCGCGGCCGCGCATGCCTGCCGGGCGGCCGGTCGCCAGCTGCCCGAACGCAGCAGCGGCCAGACCAGCCCGACACCGAACAGGCAGGCACTGATCTTCACACCGCAGGCAAGGCCGACCAGCCCTCCCACGATCAGGTCGTGGTGCCACCGGGCCGCCCTGCGGGCGAGGTGAACCGCGCAGACGGCCAGGCCTGCGACGAGGGTGTCCAGGTGCCCACCCTCGACCAGCACACCGATCAGCAGCGGATTGACGCTCCACAGCAGGCCCGCACGGACCGGATCGTCGGCGGTCCGCAGCAACAGGTACCCGGTACCCACGAAGACGGCGGCGTTCGCGAGCATCAGCGCCCAGATGGTCAGCCACGGCCGCTCCTGGCCGATGAAGGCCGCAGCGCCCTGCCACCACGTCGCCACCGGCCCGTACACGGAAGGTGTGTTCCGCCACGCCTCGCTCACCAGGTGGGCGTACGCGCCGCCCAGCCGGGCGGGAGTCGTCACGTACGGGTCACCGCCGAGCGCAGCGATGCGGCCGTACGCGGCGTAGCTGGCCGTGTCGGAGGAGCCGACGGGGGTGAGGTTGGCGACGGCGAGCGCGGTCATGGCGCCGAGCCGGAACAGGAGCCGGGCATCGGGTCTCCAGCCCCGCTCATGGGCCTTGAGCATGCTTAGCGTGCCCCAGCACGACAGCACGACGGCCGCGATCGTGGCCGTCTGGGAGACGGTGCCGGCCATGGCAGGCAGCCGGAGCCAGGGGATCGGTGCCCTGAGCGTGTTGTGGTTGGGCGCGCTCGCGCCGACCAGAGCGAACAGTGCGATACCGGCCCCGGCCATCCACACCGCTGGGCGCGGTGTCGGCCGGTCGACGACCATCGGCTTCCGCGGGGGAATTCTCCGCATCGAGGCCGCGAGACGCAAAGTCCACTCATTGTGGTTGGTCGTCAAAGTCACTCTCCGGGGTGTTGCTCCAGTTCGCGGCGAGGGCTGCCATGACGATCTTGCCCGCGATCTTGTGGCCGCCCTCGCCGCTGTCGGGCACCACGGCCGCCGCCGCATCGCCGCTCCTCCGGCAGATTGCCCAGCGGTTGCCGCAGCAGCTCTACGTCCGTGGCGGGCAGCCTGTCGACGAACCGGGCGAGCACGGCCTCGGGGTCCGGGTCGGACTCCAACGCCAGGTGCATCCGGCGAGCGGTCATGCCCTGACGGCGGTGAGCGGACAGGAATGAACGACTACGCCAGAGCCGATCGTCTACATAGCTGTAGATGATCGGCGGCTGCAGGGGGTTCCCGCAGCTCGTGTCCGGCAGCGGCTATCCGTGGTCGCAGAGCGGGCCGACCTCGTAGCCTCGCTCCGTGCAGGTGTCGAGGATGCGGGGGAGCGCGCCGGGGGCCGAGGTGCAGTCCGAGTCGTGCAGCAGGATGGTGCTGCCGCCGTCGAGGTCCGCGGTCACCGTGCGGTGGACCGACTCGGGTATGGCCCGCGCGGTCCAGTCCTCGCCCCAGCAGGTCCACAGCACGGGGGTGAGTTTGAGGCGCCGGGCTGCCACGTGTGCGGCGGTGGACATGATGCCGTACGGCGGGCGGAAGAGCGTCGGCCGGGTGCCGGTGATGTCGGCGACCGTGCCGCGGGCGCGGGCGAAGTCGTCGTAGTCGCGCGCGGGCTTGCGCAGCAGCAGCGGCCGGTGCCGCCAGCCGTGGACGCCGATCTCGTGGCCCGCCGCGGCGATCTCGCGCACCACGCCGGGGGAGCGGTGCGCAGCCAGGCGGTCGGGCGGTCAGGCGGTCGCGCGGTCAGTGGGCGCTGGAGCGGTGCTCGGAGTGTTCGAGGCGGTTCTCTTCCGTCACGTGGGCAGGGGCGGGACGGAGGCCCGCTATAGGGGAGTGGGCGATATGTGTGTGCATGGCGGCATGGTGCCCGTGCGGGACGGGCGGGGTGGGTGAAGCGCGCCGGCAGTCAGGATGCGTTCAGGTGCCCGGTGGCACGGTCGGACAACGTGACCTATGAAACGTGTGAGAGTCAGGTGGTTCCGCAGGCCGGTCAGCCCTCCGGTTCTCGGGGCCGGCTGCGTTCGAACAAGGTGCCCGAGGTCACCGTCTACTTCTGGATCATCAAGGTGCTGTGCACGACGGTCGGCGAGACCGCGGCGGACCTGCTGAACGAGAAGACGGGTCTCGGGCTGACCGGTGTGTCGGTGCTGATGAGTGCCCTGCTGGCCGTCGTCCTGGTGGTCCAGTTCCGCTCCAGCGGCTACCGGCCGGGCGTGTACTGGTCGGCGGTGGCGCTGATCAGCGTCGTCGGCACGCTGATCAGCGACAACCTCACCGACAACATGGGCGTGCCGCTGGAGACGAGCACCACGGTCTTCGCGATCGTCCTCGCGGTCGTGTTCGCCGTCTGGCACCGGCGCGAGCGCACCCTGTCCATCCACCACATCGATACCACCAGCCGCGAGTCCTTCTACTGGCTGGCGGTCCTGTTCACCTTCGCACTCGGCACCGCAGCCGGTGACCTGGTGTCCGAGCGCATAGACCTTGGCTACTGGCTGTCCGCCGTGCTCTTCGCGATGGCCATCGCCGCGGTGGCCATCGCGCACTTCGCGCTGGATCTGGACGCGGTGTGGAGTTTCTGGATCGCCTACATCCTGACCCGCCCGCTGGGCGCCTCGATCGGCGACTACCTCTCCCAGCCCACCAGCAACGGCGGCCTCGACCTGGGCGCCGTCGTGACCAGCGCTCTGTTCCTGGCAGTCATCCTCGGACTGGTCACCTACCTCTCCGTCACCCGCAGGGATGTCGCCGAACCGGAGCACCCGTCGGGGTACGCGGCCTGAGCCACGAGCCAGTCCGGTACTTCCTGCCAGCAGCTGCGGCCGCGCTCGACTGCTGGTTCATCCCACCCGTGGAGAAGCACGCACAGGTGGTCGAGCGAAGGCAGGGGAGTTCAGCCAACAGGCGCCGAGAGGACGGCGCTGCTGGTCGTCGGGAGAGCGGGGTGTCGGCGGCGGTTGAATCAGAGTTCGGCCCGCCGAGAGTGGGGGACGACCGTTAGGGAGGAGAGGTGCGTGTGTGCATGGAGCCATGCTGCTCGTGCTGCACGAGTGGGGCGGGTGATACACGGTGGCAGTCAGGATGCGTTCAGGTTCCCGCTGGCACAGTCGAGCAGTATGACCAATGAAACCTCTGAGGGTCAGGTGCTTCCAGAGGCGGGCACCCAGCAAGGAGACCGGCAGCGAGTCGGCGAGCAACCAGCCGAGGCGGGCCCACACCGCCTCTCCGGCACTGGGTAGGGAGTGCCAGGAGAGCCTTTGCGTGGCCAGGAGGGGGAGGCCGCACGGGGGATCGGGCGGCGCGAATTCACGCGCTCCGCAGATTGAATTCTGGGACGAAGTTCCCAGAATTTCAGCCAAAGGCGTGTCCTGTATCACACGGGGCAATCTCAAGGCCCCGCCTATAAGGTATGTCGCCGTCGGGCCATAACAGGTGTACAGAAAGTCCTTGCGCAGGCCAAGGAAAGAATAAAAGCAGAGGTCATTCCGGGAATGCGAACCGTGCCGCGGATATCGCCCCCGGCGGCGCGGCCCGGGCGGGCTTGACGAGCAATCGAAGTCATCCCGCCGTCCTGCGGATCCAAGGCTGCGCTTGTCTACACAGTTGTAGACAGTTACCGTTCCGCAGACGTGAGGGGCGCCCCCTCTGTGCTGCCGCCCGTTCTATGTGAGGGTTACATGACAACTGTGACGACGCCCGAGAGCTCTCGGACGCATGTCAAGCAGATGCTGAACAAGGTTCCCGAGGTCACGATCTGGTTCTGGATCATCAAGATCTTGTGCACCACGGTCGGCGAAAGCTTCGCCGACTGGATCAACATGAACCTCGGCGTCGGCCTGATCAACACCTCATTGATCTTCACCGCGGTTCTGGCCGGTGTCCTGGGCTGGCAACTCACCACCAAACGCTACGTCCCGTTCGTGTACTGGCTCACCGTCGTGGTGGTGAGCGTGACCGGCACGCTTTACACCGACATCCTCACCGACAGCCAGGGCGTTCCCCTCGCGCTGAGCAGTAGCGTGTTCGCCTGCATCCTCGCCGTTGTCTTCGGGATCTGGTACGCCCGCGAGCGGACCCTGTCGGTCCACAGCATCACCACCCGCCCCCGTGAGCTCTTCTACTGGCTCGCGGTCCTGGTCACTTTTGCCCTCGGCACCGCGACCGGCGACTGGACCCTGGAACTGACCGGCTGGACTCCGGGCGTCTCCGTGCTCCTGCCTCTCGGGTTGATCGGCGCGATCGTCCTCGCATGGCGCCTCGGTGCCAACGCGGTGCTCTCCTTCTGGCTGGCCTACATCCTCACCCGCCCGCTCGGCGCCAACCTCGGCGACTGGCTCGGCTCGCCCAGCGGCGACGGCGGCCTGGGCCTCGGCACCGCGGCGACCAGCGTGATCTTCCTGGCGGCGATCCTCGCCACGGTCGTGTACCTCACGCTCAGCCGCAGCGATGTCATCGAGACCAACGACCTCACCGATACCCCACGAGCGCTGAACCCGGCGCGTGAGCGGATCATGCTCGGTTACTACGCCGTCGTAGCGGTCGCGACTGCGGCCCTTCTCATCTGGGCACACCACCAGCCCCACGCGGCCGCGGCCAGCGAGTCCGACACCCCGGCACCTGTGACCGCCCACCTCACCCCGAAGCAGGCGACGTCGCCGTTCCCTCCGGCTGAGATCGCGAAGTTCCGCACGATCACAGCTGACACCCTGGCAAAACTCAACTCGGGCAACCAGCAAGCCGCGACCACCCGGGTGACCGACCTCGAGACCGCTTGGGACGATGGCCAGTCCACCCTTGAGCCCAAGAGCGAGCAGTCCTGGCACTTCCTCGACAGCGAGATCGACCACGTCCTGAAGGCACTGCGCGCTTCGAACCCCGACAAGGCCACCGAGGTCAAGGCACTCAACACCCTCCTCACCTCACTCAGCTAACTGGCCACGAATGCCGGACTGCCTCGACGCATCCCCTGCGCCGGGGCAGTCAACATTCCGAACCGCACTCGGCACATGGATCGCCAACCGCCGCGGCCGCCAGGCCGGCCAAAGGGCTGAGCGGGCACGGCATCGCTGTGGTCGAGGAACTGGTGGCCGACGTCCTGGTGACAGACCTGGCTGAAGCGATTCGGTAAGGACGTGGTTCCGGTTGGCCGTGACGCTCGTTTGACGTTTCGAGCGTCTGACGGACCCTCCAGTAGGGCCGTAACTGCCCTCTGGCCTGGGATCACTCAAGATCCTCTCTCCTGGTGTGGGCGTTACGGGTGATTTCTTGACGCTGAGCGGATCAGGGCGGTGCGGTCGGGGAGGGCGCCGACGACGTCGGTGTGGCGGCGGATCTCCTTGTTGAGCGCGGGAGGCATGCCCTGGTCGGTTAGGGTCGCCTTGTGACGGGCGAACCGGCTCCGTCGCCGTGAAATTGATCGGCCTGCGGTGCATCGTGGCTGTGGAGCAGTCGACTGATGCGTCCCCGTTGTCCCCTGATGTGCCCTCGCGGTGGGTGATCTGGGTAAAAGAGCAGGTCAGAGGCGTGTTCTGGGGGTACAGTGCGATTGAGAGTGGAGTTCACGACCGAGCCCTTCGACCTCGACGAGGCGCCCCCGCACGCGCTGGTCGCCCGCGAGGTCATCGAGGCGGCCGAGCTGGACGCCGTGGACGTCGGCCCGTTCGGCAACACCGCCGAGGGGGAGGCCGACGCGGTGCTCACCGCGGTCGACGCGCTGCTGCGCCGGGCTCTGGCGGCCGGCGCCACCAGGGTCTCGCTGCAGGTGAACGCGGTCGGGGAGGGCGATAAGTGACCGGCATCGGAGACGACCCCTTCGTCGCGGCGGTCAAACCGCTGGTCGATGCCATGGGGGGCGAGATGGTGGCGCCCGACGAGGCCGGCCCCGACGATGTCGTGCTCTCCTGGGAGGGTGCGGACGTGGTCGCCGTACGGCTGCCGCAGCTGGCCGACTCGCTCGATCACATCCTGGCCGCCCTGGAGCGCAAGCAGGGCAAGCCGCTGGCCGACCTCGACCGCAAGTCCAAGCAGGAGGTCGTACGGGTGCTCGAGGCCCGCGGAGCCTTCTCGGTGCGGCACGGCGTGGAGACGGTGGCGAGCGCGCTGGGTGTCAGCCGCTTCACCGTCTACAACTACCTGAACCGCGAGAAGGAGGCCTGAGCGCCGGGCGTCGGCGGTTGCCTCGCGCCGGGCGGCGGTTGTTACCTCGATTTTTCAACAAAGTGTTGACGTGGTGTTTCCGAGGGCGTTAGCTAGCCGCAGCCCGTCCAGCACAAGGCCACGGAGGCTTCCCGTGACTTCGAGTACGACACCCGGCGGCCTCGCCCGGTTCAATGCCCTGGAGGAGCACGCGGCCCAAGCCGCCCTCCATGAGGCGTGCGCCTCGACGGCCTGGGTGCGCGCCCTGCTCGCCCGCCGCCCGTACACCACCCCCGACGACCTCTTCGCCGCGAGCGACGCCGCCATGGCCGAGCTGACCGCCGAGGACCTGGCGGAGGCGATGGCGGGGCACCCGCCGATCGGGCGGCCGAAGCCCGGGGACCCCACCTCCTCCCGGGAGCAGCGCGGCATGGCCGGCGCCACCGCGGAGCTCAAGGAGGAGATGCTCGAACTGAACCTGGCGTACCAGGAGAGGTTCGGCCATGTCTTCCTGATCTGCGCCACCGGCCGGACCGGCGAGCAGATGCGCGACGCGGTCAAGGAACGGATCGGCAACTCGCCCGAGCGGGAGCGCGAGATCGTCCGCTCCGAACTGGGCAAGATCAACCGCATCCGGCTGGCCCGTCTCGTGGAGGAGGAGAACGCATGAGCACCGACACCACCGCATCCGTGTCCACACACATCCTGGACACCAGCGTCGGACGCCCCGCCGAGGGTGTCGCCGTCCGGCTCGCGGCCCGCGTCGGCCGTACGGCGGACTGGCGGGAGCTCGGCGGCTCCGCGACCGACGCGGACGGGCGGTGCAAGGACCTCCCGGCGCTGCCGGAGGGGACGACCCACGTACGGCTCGACTTCGAGGTCGAGGCGTACTTCGAGAAGAAGCAAGCCGATGCGCAGCAGGACGCCCCCGCGAATCGGGACAGCGGTGCGAGCGGAGTGTTCTTCCCCGAGGTGACGATCACCTTCGCCGTCAGGCCGGGCGAGCACTACCACGTACCGCTGCTGCTCAACCCGTTCGGCTACTCCGTTTACCGAGGGAGCTAGCAGAAATGACTGACAATTCCCGCCGCGGCCGCCCTGTGATGCTGGGACAGAACCAGTACGGCAAGGCCGAGAACCGCGTCGTGAAGATCACCCGCGACGGCGCGACACACCACATCAAGGACCTGAACGTGTCCGTGGCGCTGAGCGGCGACATGGAAGAGGTCCACTACTCGGGCTCCAACGCCAACGTCCTGCCGACGGACACCACCAAGAACACGGTGTACGCCTTCGCCAAGGAGTACGGCATCGAGTCCGCCGAACAGTTCGGCATCCACCTGGCCCGGCACTTCGTGACCTCGCAGGAGCCGATCAAGACGGCGCGCATCCGCATCGAGGAATACGCCTGGGAGCGCATCGAGACCTCCGACGCCAACTCCAGGTTCATCGGCGCCGACGACGTCAAGCACTCCTTCGTACGCAAGGGTCAGGAGACCCGGGTCACCCAGATCACCTATGACGGCTCGTCGTGGGAGGTCATCTCGGGGCTGAAGGACCTCGTCGTGATGAACTCGACGAACTCCGAGTTCTGGGGCTACGTCAAGGACAAGTACACGACGCTCCCCGAGGCGTACGACCGCATCCTGGCCACCCAGGTCTCCGGCCGCTGGCGCTTCAACTGGACCGGCGACGAGCAGAAGATGCCCAACTGGGAGAAGTCCTACGACCAGGTCAGGAAGCACATGCTCCAGGCCTTCGCGGAGACCTACTCCCTGTCGCTGCAGCAGACCCTGTACCAGATGGGCTCGCGGATCATCGAGAACCGCAGCGAGATCGACGAGGTCCGCTTCTCGCTCCCCAACAAGCACCACTTCCTCGTCGACCTGGAGCCGTTCGGGCTCGAGAACGATACCGCCGAGGGGGCTGTGTACTTCGCGGCCGACCGGCCCTACGGACTGATCGAGGCCACCATCCTGCGCGACGGCTGCGAGCCGCACATCCCGGTGGACCTCACCAACCTCTGAGCCCACTTCTGCACCAACCTCCGAGGCCTTGGCGAAGGCCCCTCCCTCGGCACCCGTGGCATCGACAGCCGCGGCACTCAAACCTCCTAGGGTCCTGCCGTGCCCACCCCTCGAAACGAAGAAGGACGCACCATGGCAGCATCGGCAGAAGACCGGCGCATCGTCATCGAGAACTGTGCGATCGCGACGGTGGACGCGGGCGACACCGAGTACGCGTCGGGCCATGTCGTCGTCGCGGACAACCGCATCGAGTCGCTCGGCGCGGGCAGGGCCCCGGAGGGCCTGGAGAACGTCGTACGCCGTATCGACGCCACGGGCCACCTCGTGACCCCCGGCCTGGTCAACACCCACCACCACTTCTACCAGTGGATCACCCGAGGCCTGGCCACCGACCACAACCTCTTCAACTGGCTCGTCGCGCTCTACCCGACCTGGGCGCGCATCGACGAGCGGATGGTCTCCGCCGCCGCGCAGGGCTCCCTCGCCATGATGGCCCGCGGCGGCGTCACCACCGCCATGGACCACCACTACGTCTTCCCGCAGGGCTCCGGCGACCTGTCCGGCGCCATCATCCGGGCCGCCCGCGAGATGGGCGTCCGCTTCACCCTCGCCCGCGGCTCCATGGACCGCAGCGAGAAGGACGGCGGGCTGCCGCCGGACTTCGCCGTCGAGACCCTCGAAGGCGCCCTCGCCGCCACCGAGGCGACCGTCGACGAGCACCACGACCCCTCCTTCGGCGCCATGACCCAGGTGGCCGTCGCGCCCTGCTCGCCCTTCTCCGTCTCCACCGAACTCATGCGTCAGGGCGCCGAGCTGGCCCGCCGCAAGGGCGTACGACTGCACACGCACGGCTCGGAGACCGTGGAGGAGGAGCAGTTCTGCAAGGAACTGTTCGGCATGGGCCCGACCGAGTACTTCGAGTCCACCGGCTGGCTCGGCGAGGACGTGTGGATGGCGCACTGCGTCCACATGAACGACTCCGACATCGCCGCCTTCGCCCGTACGAAGACCGGTGTCGCCCACTGTCCCTCGTCCAACGCCCGTCTCGCGGCCGGCATCGCCCGCGTCCCCGACATGCTCGCGGCCGGCGTCCCGGTCGGCCTCGGCGTCGACGGCACCGCCTCCAACGAGTCCGGCGAACTCCACACCGAACTGCGCAACGCCCTCCTCATCAACCGCCTCGGTGCCCATCGGGAAGCCGCCCTGAACGCCCGTCAGGCACTGCGCCTGGGCACCTACGGCGGCGCCCAGGTCCTGGGCAGGGCGGCGGAGATCGGCTCCCTGGAGCCGGGCAAGCTCGCCGACCTCGTGCTGTGGAAGCTGGACACCCTCGCGCACGCCTCGATCGCCGACCCGGTGACCGCGCTGGTCTTCGGCGCGGCGGCCCCGGTCACGCTCTCGCTCGTGGGCGGCGAGCCGGTGGTGGAGAACGGCCGGCTGCTGCACGTCGACGAGGACGCCATCGCCCGCGCCACGCGGGAGGAGGCGCAGCGCCTCGCGCGGATCGCCGCGGAGGCCTGATCGCCGTACGCAATCTCCTTGGGCCGTAAGGCACTTGGACCCGTCCGGCACTTGATCTCCGGCCGAGGGGGACGGCCCTCGGCCGGTAGCCGTGGACCCGAGCGGGGTCCATGGTGGCCGTCTCCGGGGCGCGCATGGACATGCGCGCCCCGGAACGGTCCCTCTCGCCCTTTTTGAGGCGTTCCGTCCCACCGGTCCCGCACGACCGCGCACCACCTCCTGAAACCCACGTCAGAGCCGACGTGTTACCCGCCCGGAGGAGCCGCCGTGACCGCCCACCCCGTCGACGAGAAACTGCCCGCACTCAAGATGGCCACCACGGGTCTGCAACACGTGGCCGCCATGTACGCCGGAGTCGTCGCCCCACCCCTGATCGTCGGCGCCGCCGTCGGTCTGTCCCCCACCGAGCTGACCTTCCTCACCGGCGCCTGCCTGTTCACCGCGGGCCTCGCCACCTTCCTCCAGACCCTCGGCTTCTGGAAGATCGGAGCGCGGCTGCCGTTCGTCAACGGCGTCACCTTCGCGGGCGTCGCCCCCATGACCGCCGTCGTCGCCTCCACCAAGGACAAGTCTGATGCCCTGCCGGTCATCTTCGGCGCGGTGATGGTCGCCGGCGTCCTGGGCTTCGTGGCGGCGCCCTTCTTCAGCAAGGCCGTCCGCTTCTTCCCGCCCGTCGTCACCGGCACCGTCATCACCCTCATAGGTGTCTCGCTGCTGCCGGTCGCCTTCGGCTGGGCGCAGGGACCCGATCCCGCGGCGCACGACTACGGTTCGCCGACCTACCTGGGCCTCGCGGCGGCCACGCTCGTGCTCGTGCTGCTGCTGCGCCGCTTCACCCGCGGTTTCGTCAAGCAGATCGCCGTGCTGCTCGGCCTGGTCATCGGCACGCTCGTGGCGATCCCGTTCGGTGTCACGGACTTCGGTCCGGTGACCGAAGCGGACGTGGTCGGCTTCCCGACGCCGTTCCACTTCGGTGCCCCGCAGTTCCAGCTCGCCGCGATCCTCTCGCTGTGTGTGGTCATGGTGGTCTCGATGACCGAATCGACCGCGGACATGCTGGCGTTGGGCGAGATCGTCGAGCGTCCCGCCGACGAGCGGACCATCGCGGCGGGCCTGCGCGCGGACACCCTCGGCTCGGCCCTCAGCCCGCTCTTCAACGGCTTCATGTGCAGCGCCTTCGCTCAGAACATCGGGCTGGTCGCGATGACGCGGATCCGCAGCCGGTACGTCGTCGCCACCGGCGGCGGTTTCCTGGTGCTGATGGGCCTGTGCCCGATGGCCGCGTCGCTGATCGCCGTCGTACCGCGCCCGGTCCTCGGCGGGGCAGGCGTCGTCCTGTTCGGCTCGGTCGCGGCCAGCGGCATCCAGACCCTGGTCAGGGCCGGCCTGGACAAGGACAACAACGTCCTGATCGTCGCCGTGTCGCTGGCCGTCGGGATCATCCCGATCACCGCGCCGGACTTCTACCACGCGTTTCCCCAGACCGCGCGGATCGTCCTGGACTCGGGGATCTCCACGGGGTGCGTGGCGGCCGTCGTGCTCAACCTCGTCTTCAACCACCTGGGCCGAAACCGGGACGACGACGAGGTCACGGCCCCGATGGAGCCGGGCGAGGAGATCGTGGACCGGCGCACCGGTCCCGGCCCCGCGGCGGTGGGCGCGTAGGCCCTGTCGTCAAATTCCCGTCTGCCCCGGAATTTGACGACAGGACCTAGCGGTCCGGGTCAGGATCCGCGTCCCAGGGGCCGGGTGATCCGCACCCCGGGGGCCGGGTCTCGGTCTCAGCCGATGTGGTAGCTGTCCCCGTACACCTTCCAGTTCAGTGGCGGATCGAGATTCAGGTTCCGCTTCTGCAGGAACACCCGCTGTTCGGTGTCGACCCGGGTCGTGTCGGAGTGGGCCTCCTCCTGCTTCATCGCCCAGACGCGCGCGTCGAGGAAGGCGTTCAGATACGTCACCTCGTCGCCGCCCTGGGCCGGCGGCTTGGCCTTGGCCAGGGCACGCCTGCGGATGTTGCTGAAGCTGGTGCTGTCGCCGCCGTCGCCGTGCATCACGATGGCGTCGTAGTAGGTGAACTGGCCGAGGACACCGATGCCGTCGGTCTTGCCCTGGGCGACGGCGGGGTTGAAGTAGACCCGGTCCCGCTCGTCGTTCTGGGCCTGCTGGAACGCGGTGTCCTGGGCGGCCTTGCGCCAGTCGGCGGGGAAGCCGGGGTCCAGGCCCTGGTGCGAGTCGCTGCCGTTCACCTCGCGCAGGGCGGGCAGGTACTTGGCGAGGACGTTGCCCGGCTTGCGCTGGGTGTACAGCTCGACCAGGTCCAGCATGTCGCCGGTGCCCGAACAGAAGCCGATGATGCCGGCCGTGTAGCCGCGCCCGTCACCGATGTCCTCGATGTACTTGTACTGCGCCTTCCAGTCCAGCGAGGAGTTCTCCGCGCTGGAGACCAGCTTCATCGCGATCTCCTTCTTCGCCGGGTCGTCCAGACCGCCGGCCGCGGCGGCCTGGGACCGGGTCGCGAGGAGGGGGCCTGCCACCAGCGAGGCTCCGATCAGGGTGAGCAGTGTGCGCCGTGAGGTGTGGAGCTGGGGACCTATGTGGGGGGTGTGCACGGTACCTCCGATGAGGGGAGTGTTGCGTCCACGTACTGTTAGGAAAGTTTCCTACCAGAGATTGCGGACGGCGTACACCCGCGCAACGAGACCGAGTTGGCGTTCCCTCCACAGCTGCCGGGTGCCCCTGGGGCAGGGTCTCAGCCGGCAGTCCTGGTCAGGACCGGTTACGAGGGGAAAGGCGCGTCATCAAGGGCTCGGGCCGGGCGGTGGAGATGTACGGGACGTGTCCCCGTCCCGGTCGCAGGATCGCCGCCGCCAGGACCAGGGCCGCCAGCGCGATCCCCGTGGCCACCGTGAACGCAAGCCGGTAACCGTCCGCCATGGCCGCCACGGCCCCCTCGCCCCCGCCGGTCAGACGCTCCGTACGACTCGCCGCCAGCGTGGTCAGCGCGGCCAGCCCCAGCGAACCACCCACCACCTGCGTGGTGTTGAAGAGCCCGGAGGCCAGTCCCGCGTCCTCCTCCCGGGCGCCCGTCATGGCGAGCCCCGTCACCGCGGGCATCGCGGCCGCGAAACCGGCGGCGAGCAGCAGCATCGCCGGCAGCACGTCGGCGACGTACGCGCCGTCGGCCGGGGCCCGGCTCAGCAGGGCCATGCCCCCGGTGATGAGGACGAGCCCGGCGAGCAGCACCCGGTACGGTCCGAACCGGGCGATCGTCCGCGCGGACAGGGTCAGCATCAGCACCCCGATCGCGATCGGCGCCGGGAGGAACGCGGTGCCGGTGGCCAACTCGCTGTATCCGAGTACGCGTTGGAGGTAGAGAGCGCCGATGTACTGGAAGCCGAACATCCCCGCGATCATCAGGATCTGCACCCCGTTGGCGCCGCTCAGGGCGCGGGAGCGGAAGAGCCGCAGCCGCAGCAGCGGACGGGCGGCCCGCGCCTGACGCAGGACGAAGCCGACGTAGAGACCGAGCGTGACCACGGCCAGGGTGAGCGTGGTCCCCGGATTCCGGTCGCCGGCGCCCACGATCGTGTACACCGTCAGCATCAGCGCGCCCGTGACCAGCGCCGCCCCGGGGTAGTCGGCGCCCTTGCCGAGCCCGACTCCCTGGTCCGGGGCGAGGACCCGGAGGGCGGCGAGCCACGCGACCACTCCGATCGGCAGGTTGATCAGAAAGATCCAGTGCCAGCCGACCGTCTGGGTCAGCGCCCCGCCGAGGAACGTGCCGAGTGCCCCGCCCGCCGCGCCGACCGCACTGAACACCGCGATGGCGCGAGCCTGTTCGCGCGGTTCGGGGAAGAGCGCGACCAGCATGCCGAGGACGACGGCCGAGGTCATCGCCCCGCCGACACCCTGCAGGGCGCGGGCCGCGACCATGAGGCCCCGGCCGGTGGCGACCCCGCACAGTACGGACGCCGCCGTGAACAGCACGAGCCCGGCGGCGAACATCCGCCTGCGCCCCACGAGGTCACCGAGCCGGCCCATGAGCAGCAACAGCCCGCCGAACGGGATCAGATACGCGTTCACCACCCAGGCGAGCCCCGGCCCCGAGAACCCCAGATCACCCTGGATCGCGGGCATCGCGACGGTGACGATGTTCCCGTCCAGGATCGTCATCAGGGTGCCCGCGCACAGGACGACGAGAGAGGCCCAGCGGGAGTAGGTTCGGGGTACCGGCGGCTCGGACGGTGACTCGGTCCGGAACGGCATGGCGACGACCTCCATGTATGCGACCGCGTATGCGACGCGTTTCCATAGGTGCACGACTTGTAACGGGGTACATCGTGAGTGACCATGGAGATCGGTATAAGGAGGCACCTCAATGTCCCAAGGGAACACCGGTGTTACCCCGCAGGTCGTGCACGCGCAGGCGTGCCCGGTCCGCGAGGTTCTTGACAGGGTCGCCGGGAAATGGAGCGTGCAGATCATCGTGGCCGCAGCGCACGGCCCGATCCGCTTCACCGAACTGGAGCGCAGCATCGAGGGCATCAGCCGCCGCATGCTGACCCTCACGCTGCGCAATCTGGAGCGCGACGGACTCCTCACCCGGACCGTCCACCCGACGGTCCCGCCCAAGGTCGAGTACGAACTCACGCCGGTGGCCGCCGAGTTGCACACCACTCTGCTGTCCCTGACGGACTGGGCGGAGCGGCACCGGGTCACGATCGCCGAGTCGCGCGCCGCCTACGACGCTCAGCACAGCCCGGAGCTGCTGGACGCGTAGACCGCACCACGCGGGGTGGGCTCAGAGGCCGAAGACGCCCGGATCGGCGGCCAGCGCGCGGAAGTACACGCGGGGGTCCGCGACGAGCCTGCGCTCCTTGAGGTCCAGCAGCCCACCCACCGCGGTGAACTCGGCGGCCACCGTGCCGTCCGCCTTCCCTGGACGTCGGTCTCGTACCCGCGGACGGTCACGGGCACGGAAAACGGCTCAGCCACAGCATTCCCTTCTTCGACCGTGCGTACGACGGCCGGAACGGACGCCACTCTGCTGAGGGGTGGAACGGGGTCGAGGGGCCTCATGCCCGTCGGGGTGAGGCAAGCACATACCGCGCTCCCGTACGCGGCTCCGTGTGCTCGCCGACCTGCCAGCCGGCCTTCTCCAGCGTGGTCGCGCAGGCCCGCAGCGCCTCGACGTCCGGCTCGCGCACGGCGACGGCCTCCGGCTGCGGAGTCGCCCGCACCCGGTAGCCGGGGCCTTCCCCCGCCGCGGGGTCGTGCCCGGCGGCCTCCAGGGCGAGCGCGGCGGCCTGCACCAGATGCGTACGCTCCCACCCGCACGGACGGTCCATCGCCGCGTCCCGATTGGTCATTCGCCGCAGCTCCAGCAGCCCCTGCCAGGCACTGTGCACCTCACGTGTGCGGGAGGGGCCGCCAACGACGTTCTCCTCGCCGCCGATCCGCGCGGTGAACACGCCCGAGTCGGAGATGGCGGCGCGAGGCTCAGGGGCCGCCGTCGGCTCGGGCGTCTCGCGTATCCGGTGCCCGGCGGGCGTCAGAAAGTGGGCGTGCGGCGGCCGCGGATGCCGGAAGGCGAGCCCCCGCTTCACCAGCGCGGCGAGCTGCGCGTCCGTCCCCTTCAGCCGCCCGGTCACCGGGTCCGCCGCATCGATGACACGCCGCTGCGCGACGGTCGGCGGTCGTGTCATGACGGCACCCCTTTCCGCGGCCGAAGGGCGACGCCCCCGATGGGCCGACCCCATTCCCGGCCCACTCGAAGACTACGACGGGGGTCTGACATTCCAGCCGGCGACGACATGCCGCCGATGCTCGGTGCTGAGCCGGCTCACCGTCCCGGTGGCGAGCTGGAACAACGCGCCGTCCGAGGCCCGCAGCCCCAGCCGCCGCGCGGTCAGCACCCGCAGAAAGTGCCCGTGGGAGAAGAGGACGACACTGCCCTCCGCCTCGGCGAGTGCCGCGTCGACCTTGGCGAGCATCCGCTCCGCCCGCGCCCCGACCTGCTCCAGGCTCTCCCCGGGGTGGTCCGGCGGCCCCGGCGCGACGCCGTCGTCGAACAGGAACCAGTCGGGCCGGGTCCGGTGGATCTCCACGGTGGTGACCCCTTCGTACCCGCCGTAGTCCCACTCGCACAGGTCCGCGTCCACTCGCGCCCCCTCGACCCCGGCCAGCCGCGCCGTCTCCCGCGCCCGCTGCATCGGGCTCACGAACGCCGCCGCGATGTGGTGCGAGGCGACCAGCGGGGCCAGCCGCTTGGCCTGCTCGCGGCCGTTCTCCGTCAGCGGGATGTCGGTCGATCCGGTGTGCCGCCCGGACAAGGACCACTCGGTCTCGCCGTGCCGCACGAGGAGCAGGTCACCCATGGCCGACACCCTTCTGCGGTCCTGTCACTCCCTCCGTACGGTGTCATCGCCCCCGGAGGTCCGCAGGTCGGAGTGCGCCATACGGCGCCCCTACTGCCGATACCCGCCCAGGAACCGGCCGATCCGGCTGATCGCCGCGTCGAGGTCGTCGGCGTGCGGGAGGGTGAGGATGCGGAAGTGGTCGGGGCGGGGCCAGTTGAAGCCGGTGCCCTGGACGACCTGGATCTTCTCGCGGAGGAG
The DNA here is from genome assembly GCF_042959425.1 of Streptomyces sp. NPDC007896. Lineage (NCBI taxonomy): Bacteria > Bacillati > Actinomycetota > Actinomycetes > Kitasatosporales > Streptomycetaceae > Streptomyces > Streptomyces sp. NPDC007896. Next base: position 245,163 of record NZ_JBIBKX010000012.1, read on the forward strand.
GAGGTCCAGGACGAACTTCTCGTCGTCGTGGATCTTGTGTACCTCGGGGTCGATGCGCGGGAAGGCGTACAGCGCGCCCTTGGGCTTGACGCAGGAGACGCCCGGGATCTCGTTGAGCTTCTCCCAGACCCGGTTGCGCTGTTCGTGGAGGCGGCCGCCGGGCGCGGTCAGTTCGTGGATGGACTGGCGGCCGCCGAGCGCGGCCTGGATGGCGTACTGGGCGGGCGCGTTGGCGCACAGCCGCATGGAGGCCAGCATGGTCAGGCCCTCCAGGTAGTTGCGGGCGTGCTGCCTGGGGCCCGTCACCACCAGCCAGCCCGAGCGGAAGCCCGCCACCCGGTATGTCTTGGACAGGCCGCAGAAGGTGAGGACCACCAGGTCGGGGGCGAGCGCCGCGGCCGAGTGGTGGACGGCGTCGTCGTAGAGGATCTGGTCGTAGATCTCGTCCGCGAAGACCATCAGGCCGTGCCGGCGGGCGAGGTCGAGGATGCCCTCGATGATCTCCTGGGGGTAGACCGCACCGGTCGGGTTGTTGGGGTTGATGATGACCACCGCGCGGGTGCGGTCGGTGATCTTCGACTCCATGTCGGCCAGGTCCGGGTACCAGTCCGACTGTTCGTCGCAGAGGTAGTGGACCGCCTTGCCGCCCGCGAGGGTCGTGACGGCCGTCCAGAGCGGGAAGTCCGGGGCGGGGATGAGGACTTCGTCGCCGTCCTCCACCAGCGCCTGGACCGCCATGGAGACCAGTTCGGAGACGCCGTTGCCGAGGAAGACGTCGTCCACGCCGACCTCCAGACCCCGTTCCTGGTAGCGCTGGGCGACCGCGCGGCGGGCGGAGAGGATGCCGCGTGAGTCGGTGTAGCCGTGCGCCTGCGGCAGCATCCGGATCATGTCCTGGAGGATCTCCTCCGGCGCCTCGAATCCGAAGGCCGCGGGGTTTCCGGTGTTGAGGCGCAGCACGCTGTGGCCTGCCGCCTCCAGTGCGTCGGCCTGCTCGATCACCGGGCCGCGGATCTCGTAACAGACCTCGCTGAGCTTGCTCGACTGCCGGAACTCCATGCGCTGTGCCCTCCGGTTCGTGGTGTTGCTTGGTTTTACCAAGTGAGTGCTTGGAAAGTCCAACAACATGTCTAGACTGCGTCGCATGTCACCTCGCCGAAGCTACGACCAGTACTGTTCCGCGGCCCGCGCGCTCGACGCCGTCGGTGACCGCTGGACCCTCCTGATCGTCCGCGAGCTGCTCGGCGGCCCGCGCCGCTACACCGATCTGCACGCGGATCTGCCGGGCGTGAGCACGGACGTCCTCGCCTCCCGGCTCAAGGACATGGAGCGCGACGGACTGACGACCCGACGCCGACTGCCGCCGCCGGGCGCCGCGTACGTCTACGAACTCACCGGCCGGGGGCGTGAGTTGCTGCCCGTGCTGCAGGCGCTCGGGGAGTGGGGTGCGCCCTCGCTGGGCGAGCGCGGAGCCACGGACGCCGTACGGGCGCACTGGTTCGCGCTGCCGCTGCTGCGGGGCCTGGCGGGGGAGGGCGCTGCGGGACTGGTCGAAGTCCGCCTGGAGGAGGGTGAGTTCCATGTGTGGCTGGGCGCCGAGGAGGGGCCCGTGTACGGGGACGGGCCCGCCCCGGAGGAGCCGGACGTCCGGCTCGGCCTCGACACCGGAACCTGCACGGATGTGAGCCGCGGGACCTCGACCGTGCTGGACGCGGTGCGCGACGGACGTATCGAGGTCACCGGGGAGAGCACCCTCGCCAAGGTGCTGCGCGGGGACTGACGCCGCTACGGGGCCCCGTAGTCGTCCCGTGCCGCTCGCGCCAGACACTTCCAGCGCATTCGAAAACATTGCGGGTGGCGGGGCGGCGACCTCAGGGTGGCCGCATGGGTATCAAGAAGTCCCTGGCGGTGCTGTTCAGCGCCGCGGCGCTCGCGGTCGGCCTCGGCACCACTGCCGCGCCCTCCGCGTCCGCTGCGAGCGGTTGCTGGTACAGCGGGAGCCACTGGTGGTGCGACAACCGCTCCGGCGCCCCGGTCTACGGCTACAAGGACCTGGCCCGGTTCTACCCGGACTCCAGCCGCGTCGTCGGCCACATGTACTCCAACCCGAGCTGGTTCCAGTGCCGTTACGACGGCGCCAACCCGGACGAGTACGTGGGCGGCCCGCATCCCTACCGCTGGGAGTGGACCGAGGCCGACAACGGGGAGTACGGCTGGATGAAGGACACCGCCATCGGCAGCGAGACCAACACGCTTCCGGCCTGCTGGTAACGCACCACGCACAACGCCCCAGCACCTCACCGGACCGGAACCCGGGCGGGGGAGAGGTCCGCCGTGCCGAGGGGGCACGGCGGGCCTTCGCCGTCACGGAGCCGTCACGGAGCCGCCACGGACGCCTACGTGTGGCTAGGCGCCAGGCGGCACCCGGGAAGGCCGCCCGGACCCCCGGGTCAGCGCGTACCCGCCGATGCCCGCGAGCGCCGCGAGGATGCCGCCGATCGCGGTCCACACCCAGCGGTCGGACCACCAGCCGGAGGCCCAGCCGTCGTCGGGCTCGATGGACGACAGCGCGGCCGTCGACGAACCCGAGCCGGAGTCGGACTTCTCGGCGCTCGTCGCGATGCCCGGCACCAGCGGCTTCGCCAGCGAACCGTCCACCGCCGCCGACCCGCCGATGTCCTTGGAGTCGACCTTGACCTCGGCCCCGATCGGCAGACCCAGGTCGGAGGCCTGGAGCCCGGTGACGGTCAGCCGGACGTAGTACGTGCCCGGCAGCGGGTCGTTGGCCCAGGTCTCCGACCAGGAACGGACCGTGCGCAGGGTGCAGGCCAGTTCCACGGTGGCCGCGTCCTGTGCCGCCGTCCGTGTCTGTGCCCCGTACTGGCAGGCCTGGCGGCGTCGCAGCCCGTCGTAGACGTCGAGCTGCCAGGTCTGGCCGGCGTGCCGCGTGGAGGCCTCCGGGAGCTTCACCGTCGCCTTCACGGTGGGCCGCTGCCCGGCGTCCGCGGGGAACGACCAGTACAGGTAGTCGCCCGTGGACCCGCTGGCGGTGGCCTGCTGGCCCTGCTTGATCTCGGTCGCCGTACGGAACGACGTGCCGGCCTGGGTCGGCGCGGCGCTGTCGCCCGAGGGGCTCGCGGAGGGCGAGGAGTCGGCCGCGGCGGGCGCCGCGGCGATCCCGAGCAGCAGCAGGGCGGTGCCCAACACTCTTCTGACACGCATCAGTTGGTCCTCCAGACCGCGATCCGCAGGCGCGAGATCCAGCCCCACAGCACACCCGCGAGGAAGCCGGTGAGCACGAGGGCGCCGAGCAGCCACCAGCCGCGGCCGAGGCCGAAGGAGGCCACGTCGCTCGCCTGGTCCGGCCCGTCCACGACGTCGACCGTCAGCTCCACCGGCATGCCCGGCGCGGCCTTCACGCCGCTCGCCGCCGAGAAGGAGTTGGACACCTGAAGACACACGGTCTCGGCGGGGGCGTTCTCGTCGTCGCTCTCGGCCTTGGGATAGCGCAGACCGGTGGAGATGGCGTCGGTACGGCCGTTGCCCGCCGCCTCGCCGCGCACGATCTCACGTCCGTGCACGGTGACCGCGCGCAGCAACACCCCGTAGTCCGGGTTGACCTCTCGGTCGGCCGCGACGCTCACCGAGGCGCGCAGCTCCTGGCCCGGCTTGACGTCCACGCGGTAGTAGCGGTGCTGCCCGAACTCCTCGCGGTCCGTGTACAGCCCGGACTTCAGCGCCGGGGCACTCGTGCAGGCGGCGGCGCCCTCCACGGCGACCGGCGTCACCACCGGGTCGGCGGCGCGCTTCACCAACTGACCGACGCGGTCGGTGAGTTCTTCCTTGTGCTGGACCGAGGTGTACGTGCCGCCGGTCGCGTCCGCGATGCAGCTGAGCTGGTCGCGGGTCTTGGCGTCGGGCACGAGCCCGAGGGTGTCGATGGTGAGCCCGATGCCCTTGGCGGCGATCTCGCGGGCCACCTCGCAGGGGTCGAGCGGCTGGCAGGTGTCCTCGCCGTCGCTGATCAGCACGATCCGCCGGGTGCCGTTGCCGCCGTCGAGGTCGTCGGCCGCCTTGAGCAGCGCGGGACCGATCGGCGTCCAGCCGGTGGGCGTGAGGGTCGCGACGGCGGTCTTCGCCTCCGTGCGGTCCAGCGTGCCCACCGGGTACAGCTGGGCGGTGTCCTTGCAGCCCGTCTTGCGGTCGTTGCCGCGGTAGTTGGCGCCGAGGGTCCGTATGCCGAGCTGGACCTCCTCGGGTGTCGCGTCGAGCACCTCGTTGAACGCCTGCTTCGCCGCGGACATGCGCGACCCGCCGTCGATGTCGCGCGCCCGCATCGAACCGCTGACGTCCAGCACGAGTTCGACCTTGGGAGCGGCCTGCTCCGCCGTTTCGTCGGCGACCGCTCCGGTCGGGAAGGCGATCCCGGCCGTCAGGGCGGCGAGCAGGGCGCAGACTCCTGCCGCCAGCCGTTGTCTTGTGATCATCGCAGGATCCTATGGAGCAAAGGTGCCGGGCTTCAAAACGATCTACGAACTATTGGGTGGCGAACGGGTTGGGAAGTTGAGCCCAACTGTCCCCGGGCGTCTCGGGAGAAAGCCGCATCAAGGTCAACGCCTTGGTCGGCAACGGCTCTTCGAGCAGCGCCGTCAGGTCCGGGGTGCGCGGCAGATCCCGTACGACCGTCTCCAGGGTCTCCCGCAGCACCGCCGAGGATCCCGCGGTCGCCCCCAGCGTGCCGCCGATCAGCGAGCCGAACATCTTGCGGCGCAGGGTGGTCACGTCGTCCGTGACGATCCGTCCGGACAGCGCCGGCGCCGGGATGCCATGCCGGGCCAGCCGGGCCGGGCTCACGCGGATGTCGGCCAGATCGCGGTAGACGAGCCGGACCGGGGCGCCGGTGGCGGACAGTACGACCAGGAGGTTCTGGCCGTGCGCCTCCAGGGCCACCCCCAGGTCGAGCAGCCGCAGACAGACGGCGAGCGCGAGGCGGCTGAAGTCGGCCAGCCAGGCGGCCGACCGGGACAGCTCGGTGGTCGCGAGGGCGGCCACCGGCAGGACGCGCTCGCCCGGTTGCGCGTACACGTCCGGGGACTCGCGCAGCACCGCCGCGAGGTCGGGGGAGTGGGCCGTGACGGCGCCCAGGGTGCGGGTGACGTGCAGCAGGCCGTCCGTGCGGGCCGCCATGTCCTCCGCGAACGCCGACACCGTCGCCGACGTCTCGATCGAGTAGACCGAGATGTCCCGCACGGAGGAGGTCAGCCGGGCGCTCAGCGCGGTCTTGATGTGCGGCCCGTCAGGGAGGGCGAGGGTGCGCAGCGACATCAACGGGTGCGCGGGGACGACCTCCTGGGGCGCGGTACGCAGGACATGCGCCGTCTGCCAGGGGTGGACCGGGATCAGGAAACGGTCCTCGTCCCGCAGCCACTTGGGCCACTCGCCCCGGACCAGACAGTCGTCGACGGCCACCAGGCCCAGTTCCACCACCGGCCGGTGCTCCGGCCCGTACGCGAGCTGCTCGGCCACGGAGAAGCCGGGACGCGAACGGCAGTTGGGGTGGTACGGGTGTCCGTCGACCACCCGCTGCTCCCACTCCCAGCCGGTCGCGGGCTCCCGGCCGGCGGCGGCCTGGTCGGCGCGCGAGAGGGCCAACGAGGCGACACTGTGGTCGAGTTCGGCCGCGAAGGCGGCGGAGTGGGGGACGGCGAGGGCCGTCATGAGCCGCGCCGGACGGTCGTACACCGTGTCGTCCAGCCGGACCTCGGTGACGTACGCGGCGGTCGCGTACGGATCCGGGCGCGGGCCGTACAGCCTCCGGCCGTCGGCGAGGTGGAGCGTGAGCCCGTCGGCCCCCGGCTCGCGGCGCGCGATCCACGGCATGGGCTCATACGCCAGCGCACGCCACAGACGGCTCAGCACGGCCGCCCGGGCGCCGGGGAGCCCGGCCGCGTACGGCGCCGAGAGGGCGGGGTGTACGGCGCTCAGCTCGTCGGCGAGCGCTGCCTCGGCGTCGGGCGTGGGGGGACGGTGCACGGTCGGGCTCCTTGGGTACGGGGACTGTGCGTCGCGGTCGCCCGCGCCGACAGACATACTGATCACCAGTGCACCGTATGGAACGAATGGATCGCGTGGATTCCATGCCCCCCAGGTACCGCAGGGACGAGATAGAAGAGGCCGCCGACGCGTACGCCGCCGCGCCGCTGCTCAATTGTCTGCTGCGAGAGGTGGGGGAGCCCGCCGCGGACCCCGGCCGGGTCGCCGAGGGCTCCGGTGTGTTCCGGCTCCGCTCCAGTGGGCGGCTGCTGCGGGTGCGGGGGACGCGCAGGCCCGTGGCGCCCGAGGTGTACGCCGTCGGGGCCTGGCACCGGCTCACCCACGCCGAACTGGTCAAACTCACCACCGAGGAACTGCGCGGATTCACCGGTCTGTCCAACCCCGAGCTGCCCGCCGAGATGATCGACAGCCGGGACACGGTGGCCGCGCTGCTCACCGCCCGCCTGCACGCGACGCCGCCCGCGGAGCCGTACATCCGCTCCGAGCAGTCCCTGATCACCGGGCACCCGTACCACCCCGCGCCCAAGGCCCGCGGCGGTGGCCCCGTCACCGGCTGGCTGCCCTACGCGCCCGAGGCGTACGCCCGCTTCCCGCTGGAGCTGCTCGGCGTGCGGGAGGACGCGGTCGTCGAGGAGGGCGACACCTCGGCGCTGGACGGCTTCGGGCCGGCTCCGGAGGGTTACCGGCTGCTACCGGCCCACCCCTGGCAGCTCGACCTGGTCGGCGCCCGCCCGGAGATCCGGGAGGCCTTCGCGGACGGCCGGCTGATCCGCCTGGGCCGCACCGGGCGCCCGCTGTGGCCGACGGCCGCCATCCGCACGCTCTACGCCCCCGAGGACGACGTCTTCGTCAAGTTCAGCCTCGACGTGCGCATCACCAACGACATCCGCCGGTTGTGGCGCCACGACCTGCTGAAACTGCGCCGCACCGACGAGGCGACAGCCGCCGCGTTCGCGACCACCGGCGCGGGCGCCGCCTGGCTGAGCGACCGCGGCTACCGCACCGCCGACTTCGCCTTCGAAGAACTCGCGGTCCTCGTCCGCGACGGGCTGCGCGAGCACGTCCTCCCCGGCGCGACCCCGCTGCTCGCCGCCGCCCTGATCGAGCGCTTCGAGGGCAGTCCCCTCGACGGTCTCACCGACCCGTCCTCCTGGTGGACGGCGTATCTGCGCCAGGTCGTACCGCCGGCGCTTGCGGCCTTCGCGCTGCACGGCGTCGTCATCGAGGCACACCTCCAGAACACGGTGGTGGCCGTGGACGCCGACGGCATCCCCGTGCAGGCGCTGTTCCGGGACGCGGAGGGCGTGAAGCTGCTCACGGACGTGGACCGGGCCGCCGGATGGGAGCGGCTGGTCTACTGCCTGATCGTCAACAACGTGTCGGAACTCGCCGCCCTGCTCGCGGAGGACCACCCGGGCTGGGACCCGTGGCCCGCCGTACGGACCGAGCTGGCCCGGCACGGCCTGCCCGGTATCGCGCACGAGATCGCGGAGCTGCTCGCCGCCCCCACGCTCCCCGGCAAGACGAATCTGCTGCTCCGCTGGACGGGCGCGGACGGCGCGGACGCCCGCTACCTCCCGCTGCCGAATCCGCTGGCGCGCGCCTAGGGCCAGGTTCCCCCTCGGCTGGGTACATGTCCTGGTGGCGGGGGCAGTGACCAGCTCAACTCCCGTGCCGCGCAACGGATCTGGGGCAGACCCCACCCACCACCTACGGGGTCGCCGCCGTCGGCACGCCGACAAGGCGAGACGAACAACGGGGGGACGGCAGATGAACGTGATGACGGAGCGATCCGACCCGGGCGGAGCCGCGCACACGTCGGCATCCGCGTCCGGCGAACGACGGTACGATCACCGTCGGATTAGCCCGTTGGGTCGCCGCGGGTTCCTCCGCCGTGGGGGCACTCCGTCCGTGCCCTGCTTTCCGGGCAGGCCAGGTGCATGGTCCAAGTGCGATGTCCGCGCTCTGACGAGCAGCTTGCGTAGGGAAAGGGAGAATCGCTCCGATGGCCAATGAGGACGCCGTGTCCGAAGAGTCGGGCAGCGAGCGTGTGATCGCCGGCCGCTACAGTCTGCTGTCGCCCCTCGGCGCGGGCGGCATGGGCACCGTGTGGCGCGCCTACGACAAGGTGTTGCAGCGCGAGGTTGCCATCAAGGAGGTCCGGGCGCCTGCCGGACTGGCGGCGCCCGACATCGAGCGGATGTACACGCGGCTGGAGCGTGAGGCGTGGGCCGCGGCCCGGGTGGCGCACCGGAACGTGGTGACCGTCTACGACGTGGCCATGGAGGAGGGCCGCCCGTGGATCGTCATGGAGTTGGTCCGCGGTCAGTCGCTGGCCGACCTGCTCAAGGCCGAGGGCCGGCTCTCCCCGCAGCGTGCCGCGTTCATCGGCCTCGAGGTGCTCGCCGCGCTCCAGGCCGCCCACGAGACCGGTGTGCTGCACCGCGACGTGAAACCGGCCAACGTGCTGATGGCCAAGGACGGCCGGGTGGTGCTCACCGATTTCGGCATCGCCATGATCGAGGGCGATTCCGCGCTCACCATGACCGGCGAAGTCGTCGGATCGCCCGAATTCCTGGCTCCGGAGCGGGCGCTGGGCCGGCGGTCCGGGCCCGCGTCGGACCTGTGGTCGCTCGGCGTGCTGCTGTACGCGGCCGTCGAGGCACGCTCCCCCTTCCGCCAGAACACCCCGCTCAGCACCCTGCGGGCCATCGTGGACGCGGAGTTGCCGCAGGTCCGCCGGGCCGGTGCCCTCACTCCGGTCATCGAGGGGCTGCTGCGCAAGGATCCGGACGAACGTCTCACTGCCGAGCAGGCGGAACAGGACCTGCGGATCATCTGCCAGGGTGGCGTCCCCGACGCGGGAATCGTGCAGCCGCCTGCTGACTCCCCGACCGTTTCGGTGCAGCCCACGACACGCACGTCTCCCGCGGATCCTGGGGAACTGCCCACGGTCACGCATTCCCTGGCGCAGCCCACGGTCGCGGACCCTGCGGTGCAGGCGACGGTGGCGGACCCTGCGGTGCAGGCGACGGTGGCGGACCCTTCGGTGCAGGCGACGGTCGCGGATCCTTCGGCGCAGCCCACGGTCACGTATTCCCTGGCGCAGGCGGGGGACGCGGATCCTTCGACGCAGCCCGCGGTCGCGGCTCCCGCGGTGCCGGATCCGCGCGCCGCGGGAACACCCGCCTCCTCCGTCCCCCCGGTTGACGCGCGGCGCAGCCGGCGCAGCATCGCGCTCGTCGCCGCGGGCGTGTCCCTGTGCGTGCTGGCGCTGGCCGGGGTGGGCTATGCGCTCATGAACGACGGAAACGGAAGCGGAGATCGGCAGAGCGCCGGCAAGGCCACCACAGGCGCGGGTTCGGCCTCGAAGAACGCCGAGAACGCCACCGCCTCGAGCACACAGGGCGACGACCAAGGCGGCTCCGCCACCCTGGGGGTGCGGGTGACGGTGACGGGTTCGCACACGACGTACTCGGGACAGTGCCCGCCGCCGAGTGAGCAGGCGCCCACCTTTACGGCGACGTTCTCGGTGGACCGGCTCCCGGCCCAGTTCTCCTACCGGTGGGTGTCCAAGGACGGCTCGGTGACCGATCCGCACTGGAGGACGCTGGTGTTCTCGGATGACGGAGGGCTCAGCAAACAGGACACGGTGAGCCTGAGCACGTGGGCGGAGGCCGGAAAGCTCGAGAGCGAAATCGGCGTGGAGCTCAAGGCACCCTTGCACGGCAAGTCCAACATGGTGCCCCTGTCGCTGACTTGCGAGGCCGGAACGGGCTGAGGCATGCCGTCCGGGCACCGACCGACGGCTCGGACCGCGTTGCGGACCGGGGCGGACCTCGGTCCCGGCCGTCCCGTGCCCGGAGTTCTGCCGCAGCGCGGCGAGGTGTCCGGATCGCGGCCCCGCAACGAGGCGCGGAACGAATTTGTCGCAAGAATCGAACTAAACCAGGTCACGTTCACGTTTGAGTGAAGGCTCCGGTCTCGTGTCGGGTCAGCCGCGTCACGCGGCCTCTCTTTCGCAGTTGGATGTCGTTCATAAGGAGTATGAGTGCCATCGGTCATCTTGGGGCAAACGGGCCCCTTCACTGGTCAAAGCGTGGTCCTGAGCGCTGCTCCACTGACCTTCGGTCGCAAGAGTGACAACGACGTCGTGATCGTCAGCGTCAACGCCTCCCGTCTGCACGCCGAAATCATCGAGGAGGACGCCGGCTTCGTGGTCTACGACCGCAACAGCCGCAACGGCACCTTCGTCAACGACCAGCGCATCACACGGCACGTACTGCGCTCCGGCGACCGCATCCGAATCGGTGAGGAGACCTTCCTCTTCGAGTCGCAGGACGCCATGGAGACGGTGATGGATCTCTCCCACCTGGACGCACCCCGGGTGAGTGCCTCCGCGGACCCCGGCATCCTCAGGGTCACCGTCACCGGCGGTGGCCCGGTGGGCCTCGCCTTCGCGCTGACGCTGGAGAACATGCTGCGCGGGCGGGTCTCGATCACGGTCTACGAAGGGCGGTGGATCAAGAACGGCTCCACCGTTGTCTGGAAGGACGAGACCCAGGGAAACGTCCGTCGCCAGCAGGTCGTGACCATCCAGAGCCGGCAGTACCTCGCTCTGCCTGAGGAGATACGGTCGGCGCTGTTCGAGGACGCGGGCGACTATTCGGAGATGTGGCCCGTCGGACCGGACTCCGTCGACGGTCTGCCTCCCCGCAACATCCGGATCGCCTACGTCGAGGACCGCCTGCTGGAACTGGCGAACAAGAACGCCGCGATCCGACTGGTGGCGGAGCGGTTCGACTCGTCGGAGCATCAGAGTCGGCTCTCGCAGGAACACGTCCTGGCGATCTGCGAAGGCGGACGATCCCGCACGCGGGAGCACTACGCCGACCGCTTCGGCGCGGCCGACGCCTCGATCTACTCCCTCGACGGCGACCATCTGCAGGACGTGGTGCTGGGACTCCGGGTGAAGTCCCCGCTCTCGGACCAGATGAGCGTCCTGCTGACCGTCTCTCAGAACAGGTTTCTGCTCAACTCGCTGCGCGGCGAAGGCTTCTTGAACATGCGGCTCACCCGCGAGGAGGCCCGAAACGTGATCGGCATCGACCCGGTCCGTCAGGTCTTCGAGGAGTGCATCGCCGCTCGCCCCTGCGTCATGAGCCGCGAAGAGGACCACGAGTTCCGCTGTCCCACGCACGGAACCCTCTTCCTGCCCGCCCTGCTGCGCAGTTCGCCCTTGTGGAGGCGGATCCGGGAAGGACTGAAGCTGTTCGGCGTGCCCGAGAACGACCTCACCGCGATCACGTCGTTCCGACTGGACATGGTGCAGCGCCCGCGATTCACGGCGCAGCTGAGGCGCCCGACCTCGACGGGCCCCGGCACGTACGGCTTCCTGCTGGGCGACGCGGCCAACGCCATCCATTTCTGGCCGGGTCGCGGTCTCAACAGCGGTCTCGCCTCCGCCACTTCGCTCGCTCGCTCCCTCAGCCGCACCTGGCAGGGCAAGCCGCTGCGCGACGCCGACTTCATCCGGCACGAGGCGGCCATGTCCATGCTTCAGTACCGGCACAAGAGCCGGGCCTGGAACGCCATGGTCACCACCGACGAGCAGGGCGTCACCCGCGCCATCAAGGACATCATCGCCCGCAGCATGGAACCGGAACCCGGCGACGGCTCCGAACCCGAACACGCGTCCCTCGACGCCCTGCTGGAGCGCATGAGCGCGATACGCGAGCGCCTCGCACCCCGTCTCCCCGGTATGCCCACTGACGAGGAACTGCGCGACCACCTCCTGACGCTGGACCCGGCCACGCTCCGCACCCTCCAGGAAAGCGGTGCGTGGGACACCCTCATCGTCGGCGGGGAGGAAGCCGACATCGATCTCTTCTACCAATCGGACTCCCCCGTCTACGTCCCTCGCCCCATTGATCCCCGCATCGGCCCTCCGGCCCTCGTGCCGCAGGATTCCGTGCCCTCCAACCCGGTCTGAGGCCGGGCGGGACATCGCGCGGCGAGGAGAACACGGCTCCTCTTCCTCCCGAAGAAGAGGAGCCGTGTTCTTCGAAGTCGTACAGGGCATGATCATGATGGAGGCGAGCGGCGCACGTCGATTACCTTGGTTGCGTATGTCCGAGGTTGGTCATGGATTGTAAGGTCAGGAAAATGTACGGCCTGAGAAAATGCTGAACGAGGTCACTGCAACCCGCTATATCGCACCCCTGCGGTCCGGAGGGTCCGTGCCCGGAGTCGTCGAGGCCGACGACCTCGGGACGTATGTCGTGAAGTTCACGGCCTCCGCCCAGGGCCGCAAGGCACTGGTCGCCGAGGTGATCGTCGGTGAGCTGGCGCGCGCCCTCGGGCTGCGCTTCCCCGAGCTGGTCCTCGTCCACTTCGACCCGGCCGTCGCCGAGCACGAGCCGCACCAGGAGGTCCAGGACCTGCTGCGCGCCAGCGCCGGCCTCAACCTCGGCATGGACTATCTGCCGGGCGCGAAGGACTTCACCCCGGAGATCGCCAAGACGTTCCCCGTCGACCCGCTGGAGGCGGGCAAGGTCATCTGGCTGGACGCCCTCACGGTCAACGTGGACCGCACGATGCACAGCTCGAACCTGATGGTCTGGCCGACCTTCGGCATCGCGCCCCCTCGGCTGTGGCTGATCGACCACGGCGCCGCCCTCGTCTTCCACCACCGCTGGGACGCCTCGGCCCCGGAGAAGGCGTACGACTTCCGCAGCCACGCCCTCGGCGGTTACGCCCCGGACACCCGCGCCGCCGACGCGGAACTGGCGCCCAAGGTGACGGAGGAGCTGCTGCGCGAGGTCACCGCCGAGGTGCCGGACGCCTGGCTCGCGGAAGAACCCGGTTTCGCGACCCCGGACGAGGCGCGCGAGGCCTACGTCCGCTATCTCCTCGCCCGCGTGAAGGCCTCCGCGGACTGGCTCCCCACGGACTTCCCGAGCCGCGAACAGCTCGCCGCCGAGGACGCGGACCGCGCGGCGAAAACCCAGCAGGGCCGCCCGAACTGGCTCAAGCGGGTCCCCGACCTGCACGGCAAGCCGACGGCTGAACAGGATTGGTCGGTGCACCTCGGATGACAGACGTCCAGCAAGTCCAGATCGAATACTGCACCCAGTGCCGCTGGCTGCCCCGCGCGGCCTGGCTGGCCCAGGAGCTGCTCACCACCTTCGAGACGGAACTCACCGAGCTGTCCCTGAAGCCCGGCACCGGCGGCGTGTTCGTCGTCCGCGTGAACGACGAGGTGGTCTGGGACCGGCGTGAGCAGGGTTTCCCGGAACCGACGGCCGTGAAGAAGCTCGTACGCGACCGAGTGGCCCCGGGAAGGTCCCTGGGCCACTCGGACAAGTGAGCCGCCTCGGAGGTCAGCCCTTGAGCTGCTCGTACGCCGGAAGTGTCAGGAAGTCGGCGTAGTTCTCGTCGAGCGCGACCTCCAGGAGCAGGTCGTGGGCCTGCTGCCAGTGACCGGCGGCGAAGGCCTCCTCGCCGATCTCGGCGCGGATGTTCGCCAGCTCCCGGGCGGCGACCTCGCGGGCCAGCTCCGGGGTGGCCTTCACGGTGTTCCCCGCGTGCTCGAACTCGACGCCCGCGTTGATCCACTGCCAGATCTGCGAGCGGGAGATCTCGGCGGTGGCCGCGTCCTCCATGAGGTTGAAGATGGCGACCGCGCCGAGCCCGCGCAGCCAGGCCTCGATGTAACGAATGCCCACCTGGACGGCGTTGACCAGACCGTCGTACGTCGGCCTGGCGTCGAGGGAGTCGACGGCGATCAGGTCCCCGGCGGCGACCGACACGTCCTCGCGCAGCCGGTCCTTCTGGTTCGGCTTCTCGCCGAGGACGGCGTCGAAGGAGGCCATCGCGATCGGGACCAGGTCCGGGTGGGCCACCCACGAGCCGTCGAAACCGTCGCCCGCCTCGCGATCCTTGTCGGCCTTGACCTTCTCGAAGGCGACCTTGTTGACCTCCTCGTCGCGCCGGGAGGGGATGAACGCCGCCATGCCGCCGATCGCGTGCGCGCCGCGCTTGTGGCAGGTGCGGACGAGGAGTTCGGTGTAGGCGCGCATGAACGGGGCCGTCATCGTCACCGCGTTGCGGTCCGGCAGCACGAACTTCTGGCCGCCGTCACGGAAGTTCTTGACGATGGAGAAGAGGTAGTCCCAGCGGCCCGCGTTCAACCCGGAGGCGTGGTCGCGGAGTTCGTAGAGGATCTCGTCCATCTCGTACGCCGCCGTGATCGTCTCGATCAGGACGGTCGCGCGGACGGTGCCCTGCGGGATGCCGACGTAGTCCTGCGCGAAGACGAAGACGTCGTTCCAAAGGCGGGCCTCGAGGTGCGACTCCGTCTTCGGGAGGTAGAAGTAGGGGCCCTTGCCGAGGTCGAGCAGGCGCTGCGCGTTGTGGAAGAAGTAGAGGCCGAAGTCGACGAGCGCGCCCGGGACGGGTGTGCCGTCCGCGTCGACGAGGTGACGCTCGTTCAGGTGCCAGCCGCGCGGACGCATGACGACCGTCGCGAGCTCGTCGTTCGCCTTCAGGGCGTACGTCTTGCCGGACTTCGGGTCCGTGAAGTCGATGCCGCGGGTGTACGCGGCGATCAGGTTGAGCTGACCGGTGACCACGTTCTCCCAGGTGGGTGCCGAGGCGTCCTCGAAGTCCGCGAGCCAGACCTTCGCGCCCGAGTTGAGGGCGTTGATGGTCATCTTGCGGTCGGTGGGGCCGGTGATCTCGACACGGCGGTCGTTCAGGGCGGCCGGGGCGGGGGCCACCTTCCAGGAGTCGTCCGCGCGGATGGCGGCGGTCTCGGGCAGGAAGTCGAGCGTGGAGGTGCGGGCGATCTCGGCGCGGCGCTCCGCGCGGCGGGCGAGGAGCTCGTCACGCCGGGGCGTGAACAGCCGGTGCAGCTCGGCCACGAAGGCGAGGGCCGCGTCCGTGAGGACCTCTTCCTGCCGGGGCAGGGGCTCGGCGTCGACGATGGCCAGCGGGGACGGCGCTGGTGCGGACATGAGCTGTCACTTCCTTCAGCGAGCGTGGCACCGGGTGCCAGGCGACCCGGGTAGGGAGATCGGCGCCTGGAGAGCAGCCCGGCGCTTCTGAACAGTGGATAATAGTTTCCTCATGGTGGAAGTTCAATGGTTTGTTGATGTCGAGATTCTCCAGGTCGAGGCAACGTGGCGCTCAGTGCCACGCCGTTCACTCAAGGTGTCCTAGATCGTCCTCCGTGTCGATGTCGTACGGCTCCGCCACGTCACCGCACTCGACGAGCGTGATCGCCGCCTCGTGCTCCTTCAGATAGGCGCGTGCTCCCCGGTCGCCGGTGGCACTCGCCGCGACACCGGCCCAGTGGGCGGCGCCGAAGAGGACGGGATGGCCGCGCACTGCGTCGTACGCCGCGGAAACCAGCGAGGTGTCGTCCTGGTAGGCGGCGAGCACCCGCGCGACCGCCCGCGGCCCGATGCCGGGCTGGTCGACCAGCGAGACCAGTGCCGCCCGCGCGCCCGTGCCGGCGAGCGAGCCGAGCCCGGCCCGTAGCGACGAACCCATGCCGTGCTCCCACTCCGGGTTGTCCACGAGCACACACCCGTCGAGCCGCGCCCGCTCCCGTACGGCGTCGGCCCGCGCCCCCAGCACCACGTGGACGCGCGTGCACCCGGCCGCGCGCAGCACCCCCACCGCGTACTCCACGAGGGGGCGCCCCCGGTGTTCGAGCAGCGCCTTGGGCCGCCCGCCGAGCCGTCGCCCCCCGCCCGCAGCGAGGAGCAGCCCGGCCACCTGGTCTTCTCTGTGTGTCATACGCCGTCTTCCCTGTGCGTCATACCTCCTGCATACCTGACCCGGCGCCGAGGGCACGGTTTCGCGGGGCTGAATTTCGGCCCGCGCGGTGGCGCCACCGCATCGGGTGGCGTTTACTGGCCCGCGTCCCCCGGCGCCCGACCATCGCCATGGGGTGTGGGACAGACCGGCGAAGGGCGTGCGCACAAGGACGTGCGAGGGGGCGAGCTGTGTTGCGGAGCTTGGGACAGAGGCCAGTGACCGGCAGCGACGAGGATCCGAGGGTGGCGGAACTGCGGACCGCCGTCTCCCGGCTGCGCCGTGAACTCGCCACGCATCCGGCCGAGTTCCCCGACCGGGGCATCGCCGAGGACGAGCTCGCGGCGCTCGCCGCGATGGCCCTCAGCGGTATGCCCGAGATACCCCGGCTGCGCCGCTCCTTACTGTTGATCGCGGGCGCGATCGGCTCGGTCAGCGCGCTGTCGACCGGCCTCGCGGGCGTACGCAGCGCGGTGGAGCTGTTCGGGGAACCGCCCCGGCGCCCTTGAGGGGCCGGGGTCCTTCTCCGGGTGCGCTTTCGGAGTACCGCTCACGCCACCCAGTGCGGGCGGCCCGCCTCCGCCCCGGCCGCGGTGAGCCCGCTGTCCAGGGCGGTCGTGAGCCGGCGTACGGCCTCGTCGAGCACGTCGGACGGCAGGGTGTAGGGGAAGCGCAGCCGGTGCTCATGGGTGCCCGGGTCGGCGCCGAAGCGGGAACCGCCCTCGATGCGCAGGCCCTGGGCCAGGGCCGCGCGGGCCAGCGACGAGGCGATCGGGCGGCCCAGGTCGATCCACAAGGTCAGTCCGCCGGGCGGCAACTGCCAGCGCCAGTCCGGGAGATGGCGGGCCAGTGAGTCGGCGAGCGCGTCCCGCTGGGCGCGCAGCCGAGGCAGCCGCTCGCGCAGCACCTCGTCCGTGCGCGCCAGCAGTCCGAGCGCGACCAGCTGGTCCAGGACCGAGCCGCCCATGTCCGTGGGCACCCGCGCGGTCGCCAGCTCCGTGATCAGCCGGGATCCCGCCCGTACCCAGCCGAGGCGCAGCCCGCCCCAGTGCGTCTTGCTCAACGACCCCACCGTCACGACCTGTTCGCCCGTCCCGCGCGGCGCGAGCGAGGCGAACGGCGCCGCTCCGGGCACATCCAGCGCGATGTCCGTCATCGTCTCGTCGATCACCAGCCAGGTGCCGGTCGCGCGCGCCGACTCCAGTACGGCCAGGCGCTGTTCGAGCGGCATCAGATGCCCGGTCGGATTGTGGAAGTCGGGGATCAGATACGCGAGCCGGGGCGCCGCCTGCCGCAGCGCGCAGTCGATCAGCCCCGGGTCCCAGCCCTCCGCCGTGACGGGCACGGGGGTGGTGCGCAGTCCGGCGCGGCGCATCGCGTCGAGCGCGTTCGGGTACGAGGGGTTCTCGACCAGGATCCGGTCACCGGGCCGCCCGAGCAGCCCGAGCGTCAGCGAGAGGGCCTGCTGCGCGCCGTTCGTGATGAGGATCTGGTCCGGCAGCGTAGGCAGCCCGCGCCGGGTGAACCGCTCGGCGACGGCGGCCCTCAACTCCGGGATCCCGTAGGGGTGATAGCCGGGTGTCGAGGCGCGCCGGGCCAGCAGGACGCCCGCCTCCGCGAAGGCCTCCGCGAGCTCCGCCTCGGGCGCGCCGGGCGCCGCGATGGCCAGGTCGATCACCCCGTCGTCGGCCGGGAAGGAGGCCACATTGGCCGGTCGGTGGCCGTCGGGCAGCTCCGTCCACGTTCCCGCGCCCCGCCGGCTCCGCGCGAACCCGTCCTCCCGCAGCAGGTCGTACGCCGCCGTCACCGTGGCGCGGCTGACCGTGAGCGCGGAGGCCAGCTCGCGCTCGGCGGGCAGCCGGATGTGCAGTGCGATCCGGCCGTCCAGGAGCAGCCTGCGTACACCGTCGGCCAGCGCGCGATACCCGAGGCGGCCGTCGGCGTGGGGCACGGCGGACAGCAGCGCGGCGAGCTGCCGGCTTCCCAGCGTCCTGTCCATTCCGTGGACCACCGGTCCGTTCACCATGCCAACTCCCTTGCATTGGCCCTGTAGGGCAGGCCAATCAGCGTACAGACTTCCGGGACCAGGGGAAATCGTCCCACCGCATTGGCCTGGGAAGGGGAGCGGAGTGATCTCGATCGACGCCGGACACGTCTGCGAGAAGGGGAGCATCGGCGCCAAGGGGAGCATCAGCGCCAGGGGAAGCGTCGGCGCCAAGGGAAGCGACCGCTGCCTCACCGATCGTGGGGAGCGGGAGATGCAGCGGCGCCAGGAGGAGCGGATGCCGGGGGTGCCGGTGCGGGAGTGGGTGCGCAGGCTGGTCGCGGGGCGCCGCTTCACGGCCCGTGCCGGTGGGGGGCTCGGGCTGCCGCGGCTGCGCCGGGGTGAGTCCTGATGGCGGCCGCCGGACAGGTGGTCGTCGGCGTCAGCGGCTCGCTCGCCAGTCTCGCCGCGCTGCGGGGCGCCGCCCGTGCCGCCCGCGACAGCGGCCGCGTGCTCGTGGCCGTAAGTCACCGTCGTCCGCAGGGTGGTCCGGTCCGGTCCCGACCGGGCCCTGTGCCGGCCGGCCGCGCACCCGGACGACCTCCTGGTCCTCGGCGCCCGCACGGGGGCTCGTAGGGCCGCGGTCCGCCGCCAGGTGCCGACGCACGCCCGCTGCCCGGTCCTGACGGTGCCCGCGTCGGCCTTCGTACGGCGCGAACGCCGAGCTCTGCGCCGGGCCATGGCGCGGGACTTCGCCGACCTCGCCGCCGGGTGACCCCCGGGGCGCGCCGGTCAGGCCCCCGGGCCCGAGCTCGCCAGCGCCTCCGACAGCTCCACCGCGACCTGCTGGAGCACGGGCACGATCTTCTCCGTGGCCGCGTCCGTGACCCGGCCCGCGGGACCTGAGATCGAGATGGCGGCGGCCGTGGGGGAGTCGGGGACCGAGACGGCCAGACAGCGCACGCCGATCTCCTGCTCGTTGTCGTCGACCGCGTAACCGAGCCGGCGCACCTCCTCCAGCGCGGTGAGGAAGCCGTCCGGGGTGGTGATCGTCTTCTCCGTCGCGGCAGGCATGCCGGTACGGGCGAGCAGCGCGCGCACCTCGTTCGCCGGGGTGTTCGCGAGCAGGGCCTTGCCCACGCCCGTGGAGTGCGGCAGCACCCGGCGTCCCACCTCGGTGAACATGCGCATCGAGTGCTTGGAGGGCACCTGGGCCACGTAGACGATCTCGTCCCCGTCGAGCAGCGCCATGTTCGCGGTCTCGCCGGTCTCCTCGACCAGACGGGCGAGGTAGGGGCGTGCCCAGGTGCCGAGTAGTCGGGAGGCGGACTCGCCCAGGCGGATCAGGCGGGGGCCGAGCGCGTAGCGGCGGTTCGCCTGCTGGCGTACGTAACCGCAGGCCACGAGCGTGCGCATGAGGCGGTGGATGGTGGGCAGCGGCAGCCCGCTGCTCACGGAGAGCTCGCTCAGGCCGACCTCCCCGCCGGCGTCGGCCATGCGCTCGAGCAGATCGAAGGCGCGCTCGAGGGACTGGACACCACCGCTCGGGGCGGATGACTTGGCGTCGTCGGTGGTGCTGGCGCTGGACGCAGGCACGGCGCGGTCCTTTCAAGGCTGACAGGCAGTGATGCAGCCTACCCGGCTGTTGGTTGACTCCTTGGTGGTACGTAGCTACGTTCTGCTTTGCGGAATTCTAATTCCATTCTGTGGAAACATCCAGAGGGGTGTATTCGAGGGCAGGGTGGAGGGGTGAGCCCTTGACGGCATGAGGGCTTGAGTGAAGACTCCTTCAACAGAACGTTGAATTCCGTTACGTGGAAGTTAACTGCGGCAGCGGGAGTCGACAGCGGCAGAGAGAGGGGTCCGGGTGTCCGACGTCGGATGGGTCGAACTGATGCTGCGCTCGACGCGCGTCATCACTCCCGAAGGGACGCGCGCCGCCACGGTCGCGGTCGCCGCGGGCAGGATCACGGCCGTGCTCGCGTACGACGCCGAGGTGCCGCCCGGTGCCCGCCTGGAGGACTTCGGAGACGACGTCCTCCTGCCGGGCCTGGTCGACACCCACGTGCACGTCAACGACCCCGGCCGCACGGAGTGGGAGGGCTTCTGGACCGCGACGCGCGCCGCCGCGGCCGGTGGCATCACCACCCTGGTCGACATGCCGCTCAACTCCCTCCCGCCGACGACCACGGTCGAGCACCTCCGTACGAAGAGGGACGTCGCCCGCTCCAAGGCGCACATCGACGTCGGCTTCTGGGGCGGTGCCCTCCCGGACAACGTCAAGCACCTGCGCCCGCTGCACGACGCGGGAGTCTTCGGCTTCAAGGCCTTCCTGTCGCCGTCCGGCGTGGACGAGTTCCCCGAGCTGGACCAGGAGCAACTGGCCCGTTCCCTGGCCGAGATCGCCGCGTTCGACGGCCTGCTCATCGTGCACGCCGAGGACCCGCACCACCTCGCCGCCGCCCCTCAGAAGGGCGGCCGGAGGTACGCCGACTTCCTGGCCTCGCGCCCGCGCGACGCCGAGGACACCGCCATCGGCAACCTCATCGCGCAGGCCGAACGCCTCCACGCGCGTGTGCACGTGCTGCACCTGTCGTCCTCCGACGCGCTGCCCCTGATCGCCGAGGCCAAGCGTGCGGGCGTGCGGATCACGGTGGAGACCTGCCCCCACTACCTGACCCTGACGGCCGAGGAAGTCCCCGACGGGGCGAGCGAGTTCAAGTGCTGCCCTCCCATCCGCGAGGCCGCCAACCAGGACCTGCTGTGGCAGGCGCTGGCCGACGGCACGATCGACTGCGTCGTCACCGACCACTCGCCGTCCACGGCCGACCTGAAGACGGACGACTTCGCGACCGCCTGGGGCGGCATCTCCGGGCTTCAGCTGAGCCTGTCGGCGGTCTGGACGGAGGCCCGCAAGCGCGGTCACAGCCTGGAGGACGTGGTCCGCTGGATGTCCACGCGCACGGCCCGACTGGTCGGCCTGGACTCCCGCAAGGGCGCCATCGCGGTGGGCCTTGACGCCGACTTCGCCGTCCTCGCCCCCGACGAGACCTTCACCGTGGATCCCGCCGCGCTGCAGCACCGCAACCAGGTCACGGCGTACGCCGGCCGAACGCTCAGCGGGGTCGTGAAGTCCACCTGGCTGCGAGGCGAGCGGATCGCGGCCGACGGCGAGTTCGGCGCCCCCGGCGGCGAACTCCTGACGCGCACCCCGTAGTCCTCGAACGCACCCGCACCCGCAGCGGCCGACCTCGAAAGGCAGACCTGATCAACGTGACGGCGATTCCTCACTTCACCGGCGACGCGAACCCTTACGGAGGCGGCGACCCGTACGCGGACCACCGCACCGCCGACTTCCCCTTCACCCAGTACGCCAACCTCGCCGACCGACAGCTCGGCGCCGGGGTCATCGCCGCCAACGACGAGTTCTTCGCCCAGCGCGAGAACCTCCTGCTGCCCGGGCGGGCCGAGTTCGACCCCGAGCACTTCGGGCACAAGGGCAAGATCATGGACGGCTGGGAGACGCGACGGCGCCGCGGCGCCTCGGCCGAGCACCCGTGGCCGACGGCCGAGGACCACGACTGGGCGCTCGTCCGGCTCGGCGCACCCGGTGTCGTACGCGGGGTGGTGGTCGACACGGCCCACTTCCGCGGGAACTACCCCCAGGCGGTGTCGGTCGAGGGCGCCTCGGTCCCCGGCTCCCCGTCACCGGAGGAACTCCTCGCGGACGACGTGAAGTGGACGACGCTCGTACCGCGCACGGCGGTCGGCGGCCACGCCGCCAACGGCTTCGCCGTCTCCGTCGAGCAGCGCTTCACCCACCTCCGCGTCAACCAGCACCCCGACGGCGGCATCGCCCGGCTGCGTGTGTACGGCGAGGTCGTGGCCGACCCGGAGTGGCTCTTGGCGCTCGGCACCTTCGACGTCCTTGCCCTGGAGAACGGCGGCCGGGTCGAGGACGCGTCCAACCTCTTCTACTCGCCCGCCACGAACACCATCCAGCCGGGGCGCTCCCGCAAGATGGACGACGGCTGGGAGACCCGCCGCCGCCGCGATCAGGGCAACGACTGGATCCGCTACCAGTTGGTCGCCCAGTCCGAGATCCGCGCCTTGGAGATCGACACGGCGTACCTGAAGGGCAACAGCGCCGGCTGGGCGTCGGTGTCGGTGAAGGACGGCGACGACGGCGACTGGACGGTGATCCTCCCCCGTACCCGCCTCCAGCCCGACACCAACCACCGCTTCGTCCTCGCCGCGCCGGTGAGCGGGACCCACGCGCGCGTGGACATCTTTCCCGACGGAGGCATCTCCCGCCTGCGTCTGTTCGGCTCCCTCACGGAGGAGGGCGCCACGGCCCTGACGACCAGGTACCAGGAGCTCGGCGGCTGAGGCCGCGCTGCCGCGCGGGGCCCGGCGGGCCGCGATCAGGGCTGGTCGTCGGCGGCGTCGCGGGCACGGCTGTCGCGCAGCTGCCGCCAGTGCGTGCGGTACAGCACGTAGTACAGGGCGACGATCACGGCAGCCACCTGCAGACCCACGCCGAACTCCAGGAAGGAGTCCTCGCTCATCAACCGGTTGGTGAGGTAGGCGAAGTTCAAACCGAAGAAGCCGGTCAGGAACGACAGCGGCAAGAAGATCATCGAGACGATGGTGAGCCTGTTGATCACGACGTTCTGCTGATCGGCGACGAGTGACGCGTAGCTGGTCGCGGCCCGCCGGGCCGCGTCCCGCAGCGCCTCGATCTCCACGAGGACCAGTTGCACGGTGTGCTCGTGCAGCCGGTTCATCGCCTGCCGCTCCTCCGAGAGATGGTGATCCGCCATCCTGCGGCGCACCAGGATCTCCTGGGCGACCGCGGCGTACGGCAGGAACGCGCGATGCAGATGGGCCGCGCGCCGTCGCAGCCGGGCCAGCCGTTGGACGTGCTCCGGCTGCCGCCGCTCGAACATCGCCTCCTCCAGGTCCTCGACCTCCAGCTGGGCCTGCGTGACGGCCCGGCGAAAGGTCTCCAGAACCCCTTGCAGAAACAGGAACAGCGTCGTCACCACGTCGGGGGGCAGATCCTGCCGCAACCGGTCGATGAAGGCCTCGATCAGTTCGACGGGCCCGTGATGCACCGTGATGAAGCGGCGCTCGTCGGCAAGGACATGGACATGGGAGACCTCGTTTCCGCAGACCACCGGAACGACGCCGATGGCAGTGCCGCCGTGGTACTCGGCCCGGACCTGCTCGTCCGCTCTGCCGAGCCACTCCCCGGCCGCGTCGTCCAGTCCGAGCCGACGGGAGAGCGGCTCGTCGTCGAGTGGGGGTTCGTCTCCCAGGTCGATGTCCACGATCACGAAGCCGGAGGGCGCCGCGAGGCGCTCCCGGGCCTGTGCCAGTCCGGTGCGAACGACGACGCCCTCCGGCATCGACACCACCGAAACGATCATCGCCCCTCACCGTGGATGGCGTCGTGTGCGCACCGCACCATCCCTCGGCACACTACCGCCGAAGGTCCCGCGAGCAGCTGACCGCGCACGGCGTCGTGTCGGGCTTCGTTAACTCCCGGAAAATTCATCGGACTTGGCGGGAGAAATCCTCTGCCTTGACATTGACATGCCAGGGTCTACGCGCGTCATCCTAGAGTCATGAGATTCCCCCCACGAATCACTCGTATCGGCGCCCTGGTCGCCTTCACGTCCGCGCTGCTCATCGGTGGCACCACCGTGGTCCCCGCCAACGCGGCGGCCACCGCCGTGGGCAGCATCTGCTACAGCAAGCTGCCGTCGCAGGCGTACGACACGCTGGACCTGATCGCGTCCGGCGGTCCCTTCCCGTACTCGCAGGACGGGGTCGTCTTCCAGAACCGGGAGGGTGTCCTGCCCTCCCAGTCCACCGGGTATTACCACGAGTACACCGTCATCACGCCGGGCTCCTCGACGCGCGGCGCCAAGCGCATCGTGACCGGCAAGAAGACGCAGGAGGACTACTACACCTCGGACCACTACGTCACGTTCAGGCTGATCAACTTCGGCTGCTGAGCCGAGGGCTGAGCGTACAACTGGTGTGACCGCTTTGCGGAAGACCCTCGCCCCGCGGTTCCCCCCACGTTCATGGGCCGCGGGGCGAGGTACGTCCGGACGAAAGTATGCGGCGCCGCTACTTTGGTCGACGATCGCCGCCGCGGGGGAGGTGCCCGCGGGGCGGGCCTCGTAGATTTGCCGACCGTGAGTGGTGACAATCCGGTGCCGATGGCACCCGTTCTGCCCGGGCGGCGCTGGCTGCTGCCGTCGGCCGTGGTCGCGGAGCTCGGCCCCGAGCGGACGGGGCAAGGCGGACGGCCCCGGCGTACCGCGCGTGACTGGGTGGTCGACTTCGGCTGCTTTCTGCTGGCCGTCGTCATCGGGGGGATGGCCGCGCACACGCTGACCCGCGACCCGGACACCCCGCACGCCCTCGCCGTCGTCGACCAGTGGATCGGCGGACTCGCCTGCCTCGCCGTGTGGTCGCGCCGCCGGTGGCCGCTGGGGCTGGCCGTGGCGATGATCCCTGTCGGACTGCTCTCCAACACCGCGGGCGGCGTAGGCCTGGTCGCCCTCTTCACGCTCGCCGTGCACCGGCCCCTCAAGTACGTGGGCTGGGTCGCAGGTCTCCAGCTCGCCCTGCTTCCGGTCTACTTCTGGCTGCGCCCCGATCCCGATCTGCCCTACGCCGCCGCCATCGCCGTCACCGCGCTGCTGACGCTGGCGGTCGTCGGCTGGGGCATGTTCGTACGGTCCAAGCGGCAGCTCATGCTGAGTCTGCGGGACCGGGCGCGGCGGGCCGAGACGGAGGCCGCGCTGCGGGCCGAGCAGGCGCAGCGGCTGGCGCGCGAGGCGATCGCGCGCGAGATGCACGATGTGCTCGCGCACCGGCTGACGCTGTTGAGCGTGCACGCGGGGGCGTTGGAGTTCCGGCCGGACGCGCCTCGCGAGGAGGTCGCGCGGGCCGCCGGGGTGATCCGGGAGAGCGCGCACGAGGCCCTGCAGGATCTGCGGGAGATCATCGGGGTGCTGCGGGCGGGTGACTCCGACGACGCGGGGCGGCCGCAGCCGACGCTCGGCGCGTTGGACGCGCTGGTCTGCGAGTCGCGTGAGGCGGGGATGAAGGTGGCCCTCGATCTGCGGGTCACCGATGCCGCGGCTGTGCCCGCGTCCGTCGGGCGGACCGTGTATCGCATCGCCCAGGAAGGGCTGACGAACGCTCGAAAGCATGCTCCGGGAGCCGAGGTCACGGTTGATGTCTCGGGTGCCCCGGGTGACGGTCTGCGTGTGTCCGTGCGAAATCCGGCCCCTCCGGGGGAGGTGCCGCATGTGCCGGGTTCCGGGCAGGGGCTGATCGGGCTGACGGAGCGGGCCACTCTGGCCGGGGGGCGTCTGGAGCACGGGTCCGACGGGGGTGGGGGCTTCTTGGTGCGGGCGTGGCTGCCGTGGGGTGGGTGAGCGTGGGGTGCGGCTGCGGCTGCGTGGGTGAGCGTGCGGTGCGCCTGCGGGTGCGTGGTGGGGCGGGGCCGTGGCGGTGCGTCGAGCCCGTCGCCGCCTGATCAGACGTGGGCCGGGCAAGGGAGCCGCTGCTCGATCCGGACGTAAGCGACGGCTTGCGGCGCACCGCCACGGCCCCTTGCGTCGCATTGCGGCTGCGGCTGCGGGTGTGTCAGGGGGTGCGGGGGATTACTCGGTGGCCCGCGGTGCCGTACACCCAGCTTGCTGTTTCGTTGATGAAGTCTGTCGGGAAGCCTGTGCGGAAGGCGGTGGCCTCCTCCAGGCCGGTCAGTATGTGGTCGGGGAGGGTGAGTTCGCTTGCGCCCAGGTTGTCGGTGAGCTGGGTGACGTGGCGGGCGCCGATGATGGGGTGGACGATGGGGGAGTGGGCCATGGTCCAGGCGATGGCCACCTGGGCGGGGGAGGCGCCTAGTTCGTCGGCCGCCGACTGGACCGCTTCGGCCACCGTCCGTTCGAGTTCCCCGATCGCCTCGGGGGAGAGGCGGGTCGCCGTGCCGGGGGCCACGCCGCCCGGACGTGTGTACTTGCCCGACAGAACGCCGTTCTGCAGCGGGCTCCACGCGGCCACCGACATGCCGAGGGTCTCCGCCATGGGGAGGAGCTCGCGCTCCGCGTCGCGGCTGAGCAGGCTGTAGGGCACCTGGAGTGCGGCGAAGGGGGACCAACCCCGCCACTCGGCAAGGGTGTTGGCCCGTGAGACCACCCAGGCGGGCGCGTCCGAGATGCCCACGTACAGGACCTTGCCGGACCTTACGGCGTCGTCCAGGGCGCGCATGGTCTCCTCGACCGGTGTGTTCCGGTCCCAGATGTGCACCCAGTAGACGTCGATGTAGTCCGTGTCGAGGCGCCGCAGGCTCGTCTCCAGGGAGAGGGCGAGGTTCTTGCGGTGGTTCCCGGCGGCGTTCGGGTCGGTGCCGTCACGGGAGACGGTGTACTTGGTGGAGAGGACGAAACGGTCGCGTCGGCCCTTGAGCAACTCCCCCACGATCTCCTCGCTGGCGCCGCCCCGGTAGTTGACGGCCGTGTCCACCACGTTGCCGCCCGCCTCCGCGTACGCGTCGAGGATCCGCGCGCACTCCTCTTTCGGCGCTCCCACCCCGCCCTGCTCCCCGAACGTCATGGCGCCGAGGAACAACTCCGAGACGCGCAGGCCGGTCCTGCCCAAGAGCCGATAGCGCACTGAACTCCTCACTCCCGGGAGAGACCCCGTCGAGACTGTCCTGTCGGCCGACGGTAGTCGTTCGTCGCGGTCGAAGCGTGGGTAATGCCCCGGTGGGCACCTACGGTAGGCACCATGAATGCGATCCGGCTGCTTCTCGTCGACGACGATCCGCTGGTCAGGGCCGGCCTGTCCTTCATGATGGGCGGCGCCGACGACATCGAGATCGTCGGCGAGGCCGCGGACGGCAGCGAGGTCGAGGCGCTCGTCGACCGCACCCGCCCGGACGTCGTCCTGATGGACATCCGGATGCCGGTGGTCGACGGGCTCACGGCCACCGAACGGCTGCGAGGGCGTGAGGACGCGCCGCAGATCGTGCTCCTCACCACGTTTCACGCCGACGACCAGGTGCTGCGGGCGCTGCGCGCGGGTGCCGCCGGGTTCGTTCTCAAGGACACGCCGCCTGTGGAGATCCTCGCCGCGGTACGCCGGGTCGCGGCCGGTGATCCCGTGCTCTCGCCCGCCGTCACCCGCCAGTTGATGGAGCACGCGGCCGGTGGGGCGCCGGGTGGGCGGCGCACCGGCGCCAGGGACCGGATCGGCGCGCTCAACGACCGTGAACGCGAGGTCGCCGTGGGCGTCGGCCGGGGCTCCTCCAACGCCGATATCGCCGCCGAGTTGTACATGAGCGTCGCCACCGTCAAGACCCATGTCTCACGGATCCTCGCCAAGCTCGGCCTCAACAACCGTGTGCAGATCGCCCTGTTGACGTACGACGCGGGACTTCTGGAGGGAGACGACGGGCACTGAGCGCCGGGCCCGCGCGTTGGAAGGACAACGGGAGGGAAACCATGATCGATCTGGGGGAGTACGGCGCGGCGTTCACGAGGGACCCGTATCCGGTGTACGCGGCGCTGCGCGAGCGCGGCCCCGTCCACTGGGTGCGGACGCCGCAGCCGGGTGCGTACGAGGGCTGGCTCGTCGTCGGGTACGAGGAGGCGCGGGCCGCCCTCGCCGACCCGAGGCTCTCCAAGGACACGAGGAGAGGGGGGTGGAGCTCGCTCGAAGAGGAGCTGATGGGCCGGTATGTGCTGATCGCCGACCCGCCGGAGCACACCCGGCTGCGCTCCCTCGTCACGGGCGCGTTCACCATGCGGCGGGTGGAGGCGATGCGCCCGCGCGTCCAGCAGATCACCGACGAACTGCTGGACGAGATGCTGCCGAAGGGGGGCGCCGACCTCGTCGACTCGTTCGCCTATCCGCTGCCGATCACCGTCATCTGCGAGCTCCTCGGCGTTCCGGACATCGACCGGGTGACGTTCCGCGCGCTGTCGAACGAGATCGTGACGCCGACCGATGGGGATTCCGAGCTGGCGGCCGTCCGGCAGCTGGCCGCCTATCTCGACGAGCTGATCGAGGACAAGCGGTGCACGGCACCTGGCGACGACCTGCTCAGCGACCTCATCCGCACCCGGGCCGAGGACGGCGACCGGCTCTCCCGGGACGAGTTGCGCGGGATGGCGTTCATCCTGCTGGTCGCGGGCCACGAGACCACCGTCAATTTGATCACGAACGGTGTGCATGCTCTGCTCACCCACCCCGAGCAACTCGCCGCGCTGCGGGCCGACATGACGCTCCTCGACGGCGCGGTGGAGGAGGTGCTGCGCTTCGAGGGACCGGTCGAGACGGCGACGTACCGCCATGCGGCGGAGCCGTTGGAGATCGGTGGCAGGGCCATCGCGGCCGGTGACTCGGTGATGATCGGGCTCGATGCCGCCAACCGTGACGCGGCGCGCTGCCCGGATCCGGACCGCTTCGACATCCACCGCGCCCCGCAGGGCCATCTCTCCTTCGGGCACGGCATCCACTACTGCCTGGGTGCGCCGCTGGCCCGTCTCGAAGCCAGGGTCGCGCTGCGCTCCCTGCTGGAGAGATGCCCGGACCTCGCGCTGGACGGGGCCCCGGGTGACTGGCTCTCCGGCATGCTGATGCGCGGTCTGCGCAGCCTGCCGGTGCGCTGGTGAGTGGTGGTGCGTGGGGGGTGAGTCGGGGGGGGTGACGATGGTGCGGCTTCGGGTGGGGAGCGGCACCGACGTGTTCGCTCAGTCCCGTCTGCCGGGGATCTCCGCCAGATACACCGGGCGTCTCTCCAGCCGCGACAGCTCGCAGGCCTCGGCGATGCGCAGGGCGTGCAGGGCCTCCTGCCCGTCGCAGGGGTTGGCGCGTTCGCCGCGCACGACGTCGACGAAGGCGGCGAGCTCGGCCTCGTAGGCGGGGCCGAAGCGCTCCAGGAAGCCGGTCCACGGCTTGTCGGCGGCCGGCGGTCCCGCCGGTTCGGTGGAGGCGATCGGCGTACGGTCGTCCAGGCCGACGCCGATCTGGTCCAGCTCGCCGGCCAGCTCCATGCGCACGTCGTAGCCCGCGCCGTTCAGCCGGGTCGCCGTCGTCGTGGCGAGTGTGCCGTCGTCCAGGGTGAGGACGGCGGCGGCCGTGTCGATGTCATGAGCCTCACGGAACATCGAGGGCCCGGCGTCGGAGCCCATCGCGTACACCTCGACGACCTCGTGGCCAGTGATCCAGCGCAGCATGTCGAAGTCGTGGACGAGGCAGTCGCGGTACATGCCGCCGGAGATCGGGAGGTACGCGGCCGGGGGCGGCGACTGGTCGGAGGTCATCGCACGGATGGTGTGCAGCCGTCCGAGCCGCCCCGAGCGCACCGCCTCGCGCGCGGTCGTGTAGCCCGTGTCGAAGCGGCGCTGGAAACCCAGCTGCAGGACCGTGCCGGCCGCGTCGACCTCGGCGAGCGCGGACAGCGTGCCCGGCAGATCGACCGCGATGGGCTTCTCGCAGAACACCGGGAGCCCCAGGCGCGCTGCCCGACCGATCAGTTCGCCGTGCGCCGAGGTGGCCGCCGTGATGACCACGGCGTCCACGCCCCAGGTGAAGATCTCGTCCACGCTGGGCGCCGCCGTCGCGCCCAGCCGGTCCGCGACCGTATGTGCCCTGACCGAGTCCGCGTCCGTGACGATGAGGGAGCCGACCTCGCGGTGGCGGTTGAGAACGGTCGCGTGAAATGTGCCGATACGACCCGTTCCGATAAGTCCGATGCGCATGGGAACAAACTGAGGCCCACCAGGCACGCTGTCAATGCTTTGTCCGGACAATCGAACTACACAACTTCCCGTCAACATCTCCCGGAGCTACGCTCGGCCCGTGCCGAAACCAGATGAGGAACCGACCGTGTCGCTCCAGCTCAGCGTCGACCGCAGCAGTCCGGTCCCGCTGTACTTCCAGCTGTCCCAACAGCTGGAGGCCGCGATCGAGCACGGGACCCTGACCCCGGGCAGCCTTCTCGGCAACGAGATCGAGCTCGCGGGGCGGCTCGGGCTGTCCCGGCCCACGGTCCGTCAGGCCATCCAGTCCCTCGTCGACAAGGGTCTGCTGGTGCGCCGCCGCGGCGTCGGCACCCAGGTCGTGCACAGCCAGGTCAAGCGGCCCCTGGAGCTCAGCAGCCTGTACGACGACCTGGAGGCGGCCGGGCAGCGCCCCGCGACCCGGGTGCTCGTCAACACCGTCGTACCGGCGTCCGCCGAGGTCGCGGCCGCTCTGGGCTTGGCCGAGGGCAGTGACGTACACCGCGTGGAGCGGCTGCGGCTCGCCCACGGGGAGCCGATGGCGTACCTCTGCAACTACCTGCCCCCGGAGCTGCTGGACCTGGACAGCGGGCAGATGGAGGCCACCGGTCTGTACCGGCTGATGCGGGCCGCGGGCATCACGCTGCACAGCGCCCGTCAGTCCGTCGGCGCCCGCGCGGCCACCGCGGAGGAGGGGGAGCGGCTCGGTGAGCCCGAGGGGGCACCGCTGCTCACCATGCAGCGCACCACCTTCGACGACACCGGACGTGCGGTGGAGTTCGGCAGCCATATGTACCGTGCCTCGCGCTACTCCTTCGAATTCCAGCTTCTCGTGCGGCCGTGAACCGGCCGTGAATCGGCCGTGAATCGGTGGGGGAGCGGCCGTGGGTCGGCTTCGGTGAGGCCGAATTTGAATCGTAAGAATGTTCTAAAAAGTGCATTGACTGGTGTGCGGACGCAAAGCTAGAACTCCCCTCAGCCGCAAAGGAGCGGCGGAGAAGAGGGTGTTCCGACCATGCGTACAGCCCGAACGGCAGCGGCGGTGATCGCCGTGATCGCGCTCGCGGCCGGCTGCAGCAACTCCGGTGGCAAGGACTCCGAGAACAAGGCGAGCGGCAGCGGGAGTGGCGGCAAGGCCGCGAGTACGCCCCGTCTGAAGATCGCGATGGTGACGCACTCCGGCGAGGGTGACACGTTCTGGGACATCGTGCAGAGCGGCGCCAAGCAGGCGGCGAGCAAGGACAACGTCGACTTCCTGTACTCGAACGACAAGGAAGCGGGCGGGCAGGCCCAGCTCGTCCAGGCCGCCATCGACAAGAAGGTCGACGGGATCGTCGTCACCCTGGCCAAGCCCGATGCCATGAAGGACGTCCTCGCCAAGGCCGAGCAGGCGGGCATCCCGGTCGTCACGATCAACTCCGGTGCCGAGTTCTCCAAGCAGTTCGGGGCGCTCGCGCACTTCGGCCAGGACGAGTCGGTCGCCGGTGAGGCCGTCGGCGAGGAGCTCAACAACCGAGGCCTGAAGAAGGCCGTCTGCGTCATCCACGAGCAGGGCAACGTCTCGCTGGAGCAGCGCTGCGCGGGCGTGAAGAAGACCTTCAAGGGCACGGTCGAGAACCTCAACGTCGACGGCACCAACGCCCCCGCCACCCAGTCCTCCATCGAGGCGAAGCTCCAGGCGACCAAGGGCATCGACGCCGTGGTCACCCTGGGCGCCCCGATCGCCGCCGTCGCGGTGAAGGCCAAGGCCGACGCGGGCAGCAAGGCGGAGATCGACACCTTCGACCTGAACGCCGAGGTGGTCAAGCGCCTCCAGGCCAAGGAAGTCGGCTTCGCGGTCGACCAGCAGCCCTACCTCCAGGGGTACGAGGCCATCGACATGCTGTGGCTCTACAAGACCAACGGCGACATCCTCGGCGGCGGCAAGACGGTCCTGACCGGCCCGGCCATCATCACCGAGAAGGACGCCTCGACCCTCGAGAAGTACACCGCGCGCGGGACCCGCTGATGGGGTGCACGATCCCAGTGTTCGATACTTGGGCGTTTGGGGCCGGCGAGATGTCGGCCCCCGGGGCCTGCGGAACGGCCCGCCGGGCCGTTCCGCAGGCCCCGGCGCACCAAGGAACACAGCAAGAAGGGCACGGCCTCGTGGCACGGACTCGGACCTGGGTAAGCATCGCGCTCGCAGGGGCGCTGGGGGTGTCCCTCGCGGGATGCAGCAGCACCGGCGGGAAGCGGGCCGAGGATGCCCGTAAGGCGGCGTCGGCCCAGGGCAGGGCCGCGGTGAACACGCCCAAATGGACTTTCGCGATGATCACCCATTCGGGCGATGGCGACACGTTCTGGGACATCGTGCAGAACGGCGCCAAGCAGGCCGCCGTCAAGGACAACATCAACTTCCTGTACTCGCACAACGCCGAGGCGCAGCAGCAGGCGCAGCTCGTCGACGCCGCCGTGGACAAGCAGGTCGACGGCATCATCGTCACGCTGGCCAAGCCGGACGCGATGAAGGCCGCCGTCGCGCGCGCCGAGAAGGCCGGCATTCCCGTGATCACGGTGAACTCCGGATCCGAGCAGTCCAAGGCGTTCGGCGCGCTCGCCCACATCGGGCAGGACGAGACGATCGCCGGTGAGGCGGTCGGCGAGGAGCTGAACAAGCGGGGTCGCAAGAAGGCCCTGTGCATCCTGCACGAGCAGGGCAACGTCGGCCACGAGCAGCGCTGCGCGGGCGTGAAGCAGACCTTCCACGGCACCGTGCAGAACCTCTACGTCCAGGGCACCAGCATGCCCGACGTGCAGTCCTCCATCGGCGCCAAGCTGCAGGCCGACAAGTCCATCGACACGGTCGTCACGCTCGGCGCCCCCTACGCGGACACCGCGGTGAAGGCGAAGGCCGACGCGGGCAGCAAGGCCGAGATCGACACCTTCGACCTGAACGCGAAGGTGGCCTCGGAGCTCAAGGACGGCACGCTCGGCTTCGCGGTCGACCAGCAGCCCTACCTCCAGGGGTACGAGGCCGTGGACCTGCTGTGGCTCTACAAGTACAACGCCGATGTCCTCGGCGGCGGCAAGCCGGTCCTCACCGGCCCGCAGATCATCACCAAGGATCAGGCCGCCGCGCTCGAGGAGTACACCAAGCGGGGGACCCGATGAGCGCCACTGCGCCCGCACCCGCGCCGTCGCCCGACACCAAGGTCGACGAGCGCCTCCTGAAGACCTCGCCACTGCGCAGACTCATGGGCCGGCCCGAGCTCGGTTCCGTGGTCGGCGCGATCGCGGTCTTCCTCTTCTTCGCGATCTTCGCGGACAGCTTCGTACGGGCCGCGAGCCTCAGCACGGTGCTGTACGCCTCCTCGACGATCGGCATCATGGCCGTACCGGTCGCGCTGCTGATGATCGGCGGCGAGTTCGATCTCTCCGCGGGCGTCATGGTGACCAGCTCCGCGCTGATCTCCTCGATGTTCAGCTACCAGATGACCGCGAACGTCTGGGTCGGCGTCCTCGTCTCGCTGGTCGTCACGCTGGCGATCGGTGTCTTCAACGGCGTCATGCTGACCCGTACGGACCCGCCGAGCTTCATCATCACGCTCGGCACCTTCCTGATGCTGACCGGTATGAACCTCGGCTTCACCAAGCTGATCAGCGGCACGGTGTCCACGAAGTCGATCTCCGACATGCAGGGGTTCTCCTCGGCCAGGGACGTCTTCGCCTCGACGCTCACCATCGGCGGCGTCGACTTCAAGATCACCATCCTGTGGTGGCTGGCCCTGGTCGTCGTCGCCACCTGGATCCTGCTGCGCACCCGCTTCGGCAACTGGATCTACGCCGTCGGCGGCGGCGAGGACGCGGCCCGCGCGGTCGGCGTCCCGGTCAACAAGACGAAGATCGGCCTCTACATGGGTGTCGCCTTCGGCGCCTGGATCTCCGGGCAGCATCTGCTGTTCTCGTTCGACGTCGTGCAGTCCGGCGAGGGCGTGGGCAACGAGCTGATCTACATCATCGCGGCCGTCATCGGCGGCTGTCTGATCACTGGCGGCTACGGCTCCGCGGTCGGCGCGGCGGTCGGCGCGCTGATCTTCGGCATGGTGAGCAAGGGCATCGTGTTCGCCGAGTGGAACCCGGACTGGTTCAAGTTCTTCCTGGGAGTGATGCTGCTCCTGGCGACCCTGCTCAACCACTGGGTCCGCAAGCGCGCGGAGGTGACGGCATGACGACGGACGGCGACGGCATGACGACGGACGCGGAAAAGACGACCGGCGCGGCCGCCACGGAACGCACGGCGCTCGTCGAACTCGACGACGTCAGCAAGTACTACGGCAACATCCGGGCCCTCGAAGGTGTCTCGCTGGTGGTGCACGCGGGGGAGATCTCGTGCGTGCTCGGCGACAACGGCGCGGGCAAGTCCACACTGATCAAGATCATCGCGGGTTTGCACCAGCACGACGCCGGCACCCTGAGCATCGAGGGCGAGGAGACCCGCCTCACCTCCCCGCGCGAGGCCTTGGACCGGGGCATCGCCACCGTCTACCAGGACCTCGCCGTGGTCCCGCTGATGCCGGTGTGGCGGAACTTCTTCCTCGGCTCCGAGCTGTCGAGGGGCACGGGCCCCTTCAAGCGCATGGACGTCGACCGCATGCGCCGGACCACCCACGCGGAGCTGCTGCGCATGGGTATCGACCTGCGTGACGTCGACCAGCCCATCGGCACCCTCTCCGGCGGTGAGCGCCAGTGCGTGGCGATCGCCCGCGCCGTCCACTTCGGCGCCAAGGTCCTCGTCCTCGACGAGCCCACCGCCGCGCTCGGCGTGAAGCAGTCCGGCGTGGTCCTCAAGTACGTGGCCGCCGCGCGGGACGCCGGTCTCGGCGTGGTCCTCATCACCCACAACCCGCACCACGCGTACCTGGTGGGCGACCGTTTCGTCCTCCTGAAGCGTGGCGCCATGTTCGGCAGCCACACCCGCGACGAGATCACCCTCGACGAGCTGACCCGCCAGATGGCGGGCGGCAGCGAGCTGGACGACCTGCGTCACGAGCTCGAGCGGAGCACCCCCTAAGAGGCGCGGGGCTGTGACATTCGCGGCTCTGCCGCGTGGCGCGACCAGCCACACACGGCCCGCGGTTCACATACGGCCCAAGGCTCTCCGGGGCGTTCCGACGGAGCGTTCCGGAGAGCTCAGGGGGACTCCGCCATGCGCCCCTATGGCACGGTGAGGCAGAATCGGCCCGATGAGCACCTACCGCGACCTCGCACACCGCGGCTCCGCGCGGGCCACTGTCCTGCGGACCGTAGGGACGCGTGAACGCCGTTCCCACCTGACGGCGCCCCGCGTCCCCACCGTCGGTATCGACATCGGCGGCACGAAGGTGATGGCGGGCGTCGTCGACGCCGACGGCAACATCCTGGAGAAGCTCCGCGCCGAGACGCCGGACAAGTCCAAGAGCCCCAAGGTCGTCGAGGACACCATCGTGGAGCTGGTCCTGGACCTCTCGGACCGGCACGACGTGCACGCCGTGGGCATCGGTGCGGCCGGCTGGGTCGACGCCGAGCGCAACCGCATCCTCTTCGCTCCCCACCTGTCCTGGCGCAACGAGCCCCTGCGCGACCGTCTCGCCGGACGGCTCGCCGTTCCCGTCCTGGTGGACAACGACGCCAACACCGCCGCCTGGGCGGAGTGGCGGTTCGGCGCGGGCCGTGGCGAGGACAACCTCGTCATGATCACGCTCGGCACCGGCATCGGCGGCGCGCTGCTGGAGGACGGCCAGGTCAAGCGCGGCAAGTTCGGCGTCGCGGGCGAGTTCGGCCATATGCAGGTGGTCCCCGGCGGCCACCGCTGCGCGTGCGGCAACCGCGGCTGCTGGGAGCAGTACAGCTCCGGCAACGCGCTGGTCCGTGAGGCCCGCGAACTCGCCGCCGCGGACTCCCCGGTCGCGTACGGGATCATCGAGCACGTCAAGGGCAACATCGGCGACATCACCGGCCCGATGATCACCGAGCTCGCCCGCGAGGGCGACGCCATGTGCATCGAGCTGCTCCAGGACATCGGCCAGTGGCTCGGCGTCGGCATCGCCAACCTGGCGGCGGCCCTGGACCCCTCCTGCTTCGTCATCGGCGGCGGCGTCAGCGCGGCCGACGACCTCCTCATCGGGCCCGCGCGCGACGCCTTCCGCCGCCACCTGACCGGCCGCGGCTACCGCCCCGAGGCCCGTATCGCCCGCGCCCAGCTCGGCCCCGAGGCGGGCATGGTCGGCGCCGCCGACCTCGCCCGCCTCGTCGCCCGCCGCTTCCGCCGCGCCAAGCGCCGCCGTGTGGAGCGCTACGAGCGGTACGAGCGCTACTCCGAGTCCCGCCGTACGACCCAGGGGACGCTGTGACGGCCTCGCTGCCGCGCCAGGCCTCACCTCCGGACGAGCCGCAGCGCCCGCCGGAGGACCCGCGCCGCAAGTTCCGCCGCCGTGCCCTGACGCTGCTGATCATCGTGCTGCTCATCGGCGTCCCGGCCGGCTACCTGGTCATCTCCGCCAACCAGAGCCGCGACAGCGGCAAGCAGAAGGAGGAGAAGTACTCGGCGACCGGCCTCACCGTGGGCTGGCCCTCGCGTGTCCAGCGCCGCCTCTACCAGGTGCCGATCCCGCTGAACGCCGTCGCCGTCGCCTCCTACGAGACGAACAACTGGAAGACCAGCCGCTTCTACGTTCAGTTCGCCACCAACGGCCCGGGCCTGGAGCAGTTCCTCGCGGAGATCGGCACCAACCGGGACGAACTGCGCAAGAACGACATCGCCATCAGTGCCCGCGACCAGAAGGTCGTCGGCTGGAAGTTCACGGGCCCCGGCTCGTGGTGGGGCCTCGTCCACGAACAGAAGGACCCGGCGCCCACCCAGGACATCGTCGTGAACTGGCCCCAGCCCGGGCGCGCCATGGTCTACGTCGTCTCCCGCACGATCCCCTGAGCCGCCCCGCGCCGGCGCCACCGTCGGGACCGATTGTCAGAGCCCGCCCGTAGAGTCGAAGACAACTGATTCGACCGAGGGGCGGGAGGTGACCGGACGTATGGGCGACGAGGCCGTGCGGACCGATACGGCTGTGCCGGTGCGGCTTGCCGCCGTCTTCCTGCCCGCACCCGTGCCCCGCCAGGGGCGCGTCGCCTTCTGGGACCCGGAGGGCGGGCCGCTGCCGTCCGACGGCGGCTCCGGGAGCGTGCCGCCCGCCGAGAGCACGACGTCCGCCGAGCCGACCGAGCTGACGGTGGTACGACCGCACGGCTCCGGAGGCCGCCGCGGCACCGTCCCCGCGCTGACCCTGCCGATCGCCGAGGCCCTCCCACTGCTTGCCGGGGCCCGCCACGACCGCGCCGCGCATCCGGCCACGATCTGCTGGGGCGCGGCCGCGCTGCACGCGCTGCGGCTCGTCGCGCGGGGCCGGCTGCTGCCCGGGCTCACCCCCGAGGGCCACGACGCCTGGCGCGCGGGCCCACTGGACCCGGACGACATCGCCCACCTGCGGGCCGTGGCCGCCGCCCTCCCGTACGAAGGGCATGCCGTCCCGCTCCCCGGCAAGGGCCCCCTCCGGCTGCCCGAACCGGAAGCGCTGATGCGCTCCTTCCTGGACGCGGTCGCCGACACTTTGCCGCGCACCCCCGCCGCTCCCCACACCTCAGGGAAACCCTTCGCGGCCGGCGAGCCGCAGCGGCTGCCCGGAGGCCACGACTGGGCCGCCGAGGTCGCCGCGGGCATGGACGCGGGCGTACGGATCTCGCTCCGCCTGGACCTGTCGGCGTACCAGCTCTTCGACGACGGCGAGGACGCGCACCGCGCGGGCGCCGCCGTCGTCCAGGTGCACAGCCTCGCCGACCCCACCCTCGTCGTCGACGCCGCGGCCCTGTGGGCGGGCGACGCCGACACGGCCTTCGGCCCCCGCGCGCGCGTCGACGCGGCGCTCGCCGTGCGCCGCGCGGCCCGCGTCTGGCCGCCCCTGGACCGCCTGTCCGAACAGGATGCGCCCGACGTCCTCGCGCTCTCCGAAGAGGAGCTCTCCGACCTGCTGGGCATCGTCGCGACCCGCCTCGGCGCGGCCGGAGTCGCCGTCCACTGGCCCCGCGACCTCGCCCACGACCTCAGCGCCGCCGCGGTGGTGCGCCCCGCGCCCGGCTCGGCCACGGACGGCACCGGATTCTTCGAGAGCGAGGAACTGCTCCAGTTCCGCTGGCAGTTGGCCCTCGGCGGTGACCCGCTCACCGAGGCCGAGATGGACGCCCTCGCCGAGGCCCACCGCCCGGTCGTCCGGCTGCGCGATCAGTGGGTCCTCGTCGACCCCGCGCTCGTCCGCAAGGCCCGCAAGCGGGAGCTGGGCCTGCTCGACCCGGTCGACGCCCTGTCCGTGGCGCTCACCGGCACCGCGGAGGTCGACGGCGAGACGGTCGAGGCGGTCCCGGTCGGCGCCCTCGCCACACTGCGCGAGCGCCTGACGGCCGGCATCACCCCCGTGGAACCGCCCCCGGGTCTCCAGGCCCGGCTGCGGGACTACCAGCTGCGGGGCCTCGCCTGGCTCGACCTCATGACCTCGCTCGGCCTCGGCGGCTGCCTCGCCGACGACATGGGCCTCGGCAAGACCATCACCGTCATCGCCCTGCACCTGCGCCGGGACCGCGGCGAACCCACCCTGGTCGTCTGCCCGGCATCGCTCATGGGTAACTGGCAGCGGGAGATCAACCGCTTCGCGCCCGGCGTCCCCGTCCGCCGCTTCCACGGCCCCGACCGCACCCTGGAGGACCTCGACGGCGGTTTCGTCCTGACCACCTACGGCACGATGCGCTCGGCCGCGCCCCGGCTCGCCCAGCAGACGTGGGGCATGGTCGTCGCGGACGAAGCCCAGCACGTCAAGAACCCCTACTCGGCGACGGCGAAGGCCCTGCGCACGATCCCGTCCCCCGCGCGCGTGGCCCTCACCGGCACCCCCGTGGAGAACAACCTCTCCGAGCTGTGGGCCCTGCTCGACTGGACGACCCCCGGCCTGCTCGGCCCCCTCAAGTCCTTCCGCGCCCGACACGCGCGCGCCGTGGAGAACGGCGAGGACGAGGAGGCGATCGCCCGCCTCGCCCGGCTGATCCGCCCCTTCCTGCTGCGCCGCAAGAAGTCCGACCCCGGGATCGTCCCCGAGCTCCCGCCCAAGACGGAGACGGACCACCCGGTCCCCCTGACCCGCGAACAGGCCTCCCTCTACGAGGCCGTGGTCCGCGAGTCGATGCTCGCCATCGAGACGACCGAGGGCATCGCCCGCCGCGGCCTGGTCCTGAAGCTCCTCACCTCCCTCAAGCAGATCTGCAACCACCCGGCGCTGTTCCTGAAGGAGGACGCCCGGGCGGCCGCCCACGGACCCTCCGCCCGCTCCGGCAAGCTCGCCCTGCTCGACGAGCTGCTGGACACACTGCTCGCCGAGGACGGCTCGGCGCTGGTCTTCACCCAGTACGTGGGGATGGCCCGACTGATCACCGCCCACCTGGCCGCGCGCGCCGTCCCGGTGGAGCTCCTGCACGGCGGCACCCCGATCGCCGAACGCGAGCACATGGTGGACCGCTTCCAGAGCGGCGCCACCCCGATCCTGGTGCTGTCCCTCAAGGCCGCGGGCACCGGCCTGAACCTCACCCGGGCGGGCCACGTCGTCCACTTCGACCGCTGGTGGAACCCGGCCGTCGAGGAACAGGCCACCGACCGCGCCTACCGCATCGGCCAGACCCAGCCCGTCCAGGTCCACCGCCTCATCACCGAGGGCACGGTCGAGGACCGCATCGCCGAGATGCTCGAAGCGAAGCGGGCGCTCGCCGACGCCATCCTGGGCTCCGGAGAGGCGTCCCTGACCGAACTGACCGACCGCGAGCTGTCGGACCTGGTGTCACTGCGGAGGCCGTCGTGAGCGGATCCGAGGAGGAGACCCGACCGGTGACCGGGGGCGTGGACGTGCCCGAGGCCGAGCCGTCACGTCCGGCGGCCGGGCCGCGCCCCGCCGACGTGGCGCGTCGCGCGCTGCGAGCCGCGCGGGAGCGCGACACCCGGGTTGCGGCGGCAGGGGAGGAGCCGGGTTCGCGGTCCGACGGGGTGACCTCCCCGGCGGCCCGACCGGGCGACGTGGCCAGGCAGGCCCTGCGCCGGGCCGCCACGAGGGGGAGCGATCCGCACCCGGGCCCGAGTTCGGGTGCGGACACCGTCCCGGATCCGGAGACCGACTCAGGCGCCGAACCCGGCCCCGTACGACCTCCCGCCCGAGCGGAGACGGCGGACGCCCCGT
This sequence comes from Streptomyces sp. NPDC007896, assembly GCF_042959425.1. Classification (NCBI taxonomy): domain Bacteria; kingdom Bacillati; phylum Actinomycetota; class Actinomycetes; order Kitasatosporales; family Streptomycetaceae; genus Streptomyces; species Streptomyces sp. NPDC007896. Next base: position 285,119 of record NZ_JBIBKX010000012.1, read on the forward strand.
CCGCCGACGTGCCCGCAACCGGCACGCGTCCTGGTGACATCGCCCGCGAGGCACTGCGCGCCGCGCGCACGGAGGCCAGACAGGCGCGAACGGCGGCGGAAATCAAGGGAGTCGAGAGCGCGCACCGGTCCGCCGACCGCGCGTCGGCCGGTTCGCGAGCCCGGCGCGACCGACGGGACCACGACCGGGGAGGCCGGGTCCGGGACGTGCGAGAGGTGCTCGCGGAGGCCTTCGAGCTGCCCGGCTCCGAAACGCCGCGCGAGGCAACCGCCACCGGACGTCCGGCGCACGTCGACACCGAGCCCGATACCAAGACCGCGCGGGACGCCAAGACCCACACCGAGCCCGACTCCGACACCGAGCCCGACGCCGAGAAGGGGCACCGCAGGTCGACGCAGCCGACGCAGCCGACACAGCCCCGGCTCGGCGAGCCGAGCATGCTCCCGTCGGCCGCCGCCCTGCCACGCTCCATGGCATCCCCGCGCCGTGACGGCGAGCTGCGCCGCACGTTCGAAGCGCTCCCCGCCCGCACCTCGCACGCGGACGCGCACACCTTCGCGGAGACCTGGTGGGGCAACGCCTGGGTGAGCGCACTCGAAGAAGGGGCCCTGGACGCGGCGCGGCTGGCGCGCGGACGGGCGTACGCCGACCAGGGGCACGTCGACGCCATCACCGTCACACCGGGACTCGTGCTCGCCTATGTCCACGGGAGCCGCCCGCGGCCGTACCGCGTCCAGGTCCGACTGCGAACGCTGGACGACGGCGACTGGGACCGTTTCCTCGACGCGGCCGCCGAGCGCCCCGGGCACATCGCGGCGCTCCTCGACAAGGAGATGCCCAAGTCGCTCGCGGACTGCGGAGTCGACCTGCTCCCCGGCCCCGGCGACCTCGCACCCCAGTGCAGTTGCCCCGACTACGGCCACCCCTGCAAACACGCCGCCGCCCTCTGCTACCAGACGGCACGTCTGCTCGACGAGGACCCCTTCGTGCTGCTTCTGCTGCGCGGCAGGGGCGAGCGCGACCTGCTGGACGCGCTGTCCCGCCGCAACGCCACCCGCGCGGCCCGCGCCGCCCAGGAACACCAGCCGGCGCCGCTGCCCGGTGTACGGGCCCGTGACGCCCTCACACGCCGGGCGCTGCCGCCCCTCCCGGCGCCGCTGCCCGCCCCCGCGCACCCCGAGCAGCCGCCGACCTACCCGGGCGCGCCGGGCGGCCCCGACCCGTTCGCACTGGACCAGCTGGCCACGGACGCGGCCGCCCGCGCGCACGCGCTGCTCACCACGGGCCGTGACCCGGTCGCGGAGCTGACGCTCTGGCAGGACGCGGTACGGCTGGCCGCCGCCCGCCCAGGTTCCGGCCTCACCGCCGCGACCCGCGCCCTGTACTCCTCGCTGGCCTCCGCCGCCGGCCGCACCCCGGCCGACCTGGCACGCGCGGTCGCCGCCTGGCGGCAGGGCGGGCTCGCAGGGCTCACCGTCCTCGAAGAACCCTGGGACCCGCCCGCGGGCCGTTTCGACCGCGCCCGCCCCCTCCTCCTCGCCGCCGACCTCCCCGCCTTCCGCCCGTGGCGCAACCACCTCACCCACCCCCGCGGCCACGCCCAGCTCCGCCTGGGCCACGACGGCCTCTGGTACGCCTACGAATCGGAACCGGGCCACGAGGACTGGTGGCCCCGGGGCACCCCCGACCTGGACCCGGTCGGCGCCCTGACCGGCCTCGGCGCACCGGGCGAACTCTGACCCGCCCGCCCGAGCCGACCGAGTCACGCGGCACCCCGGTCAGCCACCACAGGCAGGCTGACCACGTTCGTGAACATGTGACGGACCTGTGTGGGTGGAGTGGATACCCGGGGCCCATGTCCGCGCCCACAGCCGCGGAAGTTGGCGCACAGGTTGTAGGGACACCGGGTTATGAGGGTGTGCAGACTCCGGCGCGGGCACCGTGCGACCGCGAGCGTGACATTCAGCAGGATCCTGCTCGGCTCGTTCTGGGTCCTGTTGCGGCCCGCCGGATGTCGGCGACCGGGGAGCGTTGGGGAAGCGAATCTCGTCGTAAGCAGAGCAGCGGACTCATAATCCGTCGGCCGTGGGTTCGAGTCCCACCCGCCCCACCACGGCAGGCTTTTGACCTGCGAAAACGTTCATTTTTAGGTGCCGGAGCGTCAACTTTGCCTGGACGGACTGAATCCGCTGCTCGTGGGTTTGGAGTCCGGCGGTGGTCGGGGGAGTTGTAGCGCCTCTGACCTGCGGCGGAGTAGGTGATCGAGGTCGTCGCTCGCTGTCAGGGCGACCGCTCTGACGCTCGATGCCAGGGTCCAGGGGCCGTACAGGGGCCGGGGCGACGCGGCCGTGTCCAGGCCGACGGTGTCTCAGGGCCGATCTGTTGTCCCATTTGCTGGTTGGGCGGGCATAGGTAGGGCGACGTCGGCCTGCGTGGCGATAGCCCACCTGGTTCCCAGTGGCAGCGGACGGCTGCTGAGGGAGGGTCTGGCGATGACTGAGAGGGCAGGGAAACAGCCCGAAGAGGAAACGGCCCCGATGGGTTACTCGACCCTCTCGTTTCAGGCCCTGCGGTTGCTTGGTCAGGCGGTGGGGGCCACCGACAGGCCGGCAGACGTCGCTTCCTGCCGAGGGCCTTGGGGCGGGCCGTGGTCGGTGCCCAAGGCGAACCCTATCTGACCTGCACTTTTATGCTGCGGGAGGAGGGTGTTGTTGGGGGTTACTGCTGTGAGGGGTAATGACAGGGTCTCTCAGTCCATGTGCGGCGAACCTACCCTGGCCTCATGGACAACCGCGCCGAAATCAGTGCGTTTCTGAAATCTCGCCGTGGCAAGATCACGCCCGAGCAGGCCGGTCTGCCCGTGTACGGCCAACGCCGGGTGACCGGGCTGCGCAGGAACGAGGTCGCGACGCTCGCAGGCGTCAGCGTCGAGTACTACACGCGGCTGGAGCGCGGCAATCTCAGCGGTGTCTCCGACGGCGTCCTGGACGCGCTCGCCCAGGCCCTGCGGCTCGATGACACGGAGCGCACGCACCTGTTCGACCTGGCCCGAGCGGCGAACACGACGCCCGCCCGGGTGCGGCGCCGGACTGCCCGGCCGGCGGTGAGGCCCAGTGTGCAGCGCATCGTGGACGGCATGCCGGGCATGCCGGCGTTCGTGAAGAACCACCGGTTCGACATTCTGGTCGCCAACCCGCTCGGTCGCGCGCTGTTCTCGGAGATGTACGCCGATCCGGTCTGCGGGGCGAACACCGTGCGGTTCGTGTTCCTCAGCCCCGCGGCCAGGCGGTTCTACGTCGACTGGGAACGCATCGCCAGGGGTGCTGTGGGCGCGCTGCGGATCGAGGCGGGCAAGAACCCGTACGACCGGGAGCTGTCGAACCTGATCGGTGAGTTGTCGACCCGCAGCGACGCCTTCCGTGTGATGTGGGGCGCCCACGACGTGCACGTCTTCCATGAGGGGACGAAACGCCTTCGGCATCCGGTCGTCGGCGAGCTGGAGCTCGACTTCGAATCGATGAACCTGCCGGACGGCTCGGGGCTGGTCGTGGCGTTGTACAACGCGGCCCCCGGCTCCGCGGCCGAGGACGCTCTGAAACTGCTGGCGAGCTGGTCCGCCACGGCCGAGGCCGCGGATGCGCAGGCCGCCGAGGCGGACTCCGGGAGCTGAACCGACCTCCACGGCCCCGCCATCTCCGGCTGCCGCCGGCAGCATGGGCGGGGCCTTGGCCTGCGCATATACCGCTGGGGGTCCCTGCCATTACCCCTCACAGCGGAGACTCCCTCATCGTGTCGGTTCCCGGTTGCATGGTCAGTGCCCCGTTTCAGGGGCCGGACCGATATCGGACCCCGTATCGGTCCGTCCCCGCTCATGCAAGGAACCACCATGACTGGCAAGAGCACGATGATCACGCTGAACAACGGCGTGCAGATGCCCGCGCTCGGCCTCGGCGTCTTTCAGAGCCCGCCGGAGGAGACCGCCACCGCGGTCACGACCGCGCTCCAGGACGGCTACCGGCTGATCGACACCGCCGCCGTCTACGGGAACGAGAAGGAGGTCGGCGAGGGCATCGTCGCCTCCGGCGTCGACCGCGGCGAGGTCTTCGTGACCACCAAACTGTGGCTCTCCGACTTCGGCCCCGACGCGACCCTGCGTGCGTTCGACACCAGCCTCGGCAAGCTGGGCCTGGAATACCTGGACCTGTATCTGCTGCACTTCCCGTACACGTCCCAGTTCGACTCCACGGTCGCCGCGTACAAGGCGGCGGAGAAGCTGCTGGCCGACGGGCGGGTGCGGGCGATCGGCGTCTCCAACTTCGGCCCCGAGCGTCTCGACGACCTCATCGAGCGCACCGACGTCGTGCCGGCGGTCAACCAGGTCGAGCTGCACCCGTACTTCATCCAGCGCGAACTGCGCGAGACGCATGCCGGCCTCGGCATCGTCACCCAGGCGTGGTCGCCCCTCGGCGCGGTGAACCTGTACTGGCCCGACGCGCCGCACGCGGGCAAGAGCCCGTTGCAGGACCCGGTCATCACTCAGATCGCCGCCAAGTACGGCAAGACCCCCGCGCAGATCGTGCTGCGCTGGCACATCGAGCACGGCCTGTCCGCGATCCCGAAGTCCGTCACGCCGCACCGCATCGCGGAGAACGTCGGCGTCTTCGACTTCGCGCTCACCGCCGACGAGACGGCCGCCGTCGACACCCTCGACACCGGCCTGCGCGGCGGCCCCGACCCGGACAGCATCAAGGCCGACTCCTTCGGTTGAACCGGCGCCGGCACCCGGCCGCTCCCGTGACCCGGCCCCCTGTTTCACCCCCCACATTCAGCAAAGGCTCTATCTCCGCATGTCCTCTCACCGAGAAAAGCCCGCCAAGCTGCCGTTCGTCGTTCCGCTGCTGGCCCTCGGCACCTTCCTGATGATCACCAGCGAGTACATCATCGCGGCCCTCCTGCCCGAGGTGTCCTCCGACCTCGGCGTCAGCGTCTCCACGGCCGGCCTGCTGATCACTGCGTTCGCGGTCGGCATGATCGTGGGCGCGCCCACGATCTCGATCGCCACGCTGCGTCTGCCCAGGCGCTCCACCCTGGTCCTGGCGCTTGCCGTCTTCGCCGTCGGCCACGTGATCGCGGCACTCAGCTCCTCCTTCACCGTCGTGCTCGCGGCCCGTGTGATCACCGCGCTGGCCACTGGCACCTTCATCTCCGTCGCTTCGGTCGTGGCCACCTCCGCCGCGGGTGCGGCCGCCGCCTCCCGCGCCATGGGCGTGATGATGAGCGGCATGAGCCTGGCCATCGTGGCCGGTGTGCCGCTGGGCTCCTGGGTCGGTCAGGCGATCGGCTGGCGTGGCACGTTCTGGGCACTGGCCGCCCTCGCGGTCGTGGCTGCCCTGGTCATCGGCCGGTTCATCCCTGCCGAGGAACGCGCCGAGGTGACACCCTCCGTCCGCTCCCAGCTCGCCGTGCTGCGCCATGGCCGTATGTGGCTGGTCCTGGCCGCCACCGCGCTCGTCACGGGTGGCTTCATGGCCGCGTACAGCTACATCTCTCCGCTGCTCACCGAGCGGACCGGGATCTCCGAAGGAGCCGTACCGCTGGTCCTGGTCGGCTTCGGCGTCGGCGCCCTGCTGGGCACGAACATCACCGGGCGCCTCGGCGACCGCAAGCCGCTGGCCACGTTCATCACCACCTCCGTCGCCTCGGTGCTGGTGCTGCTCCTGCTGATCCCGCTGTCCACGAGCCCCGTGGCGACCGTCGTCCTGGTGGTGCTCCTCGGCGTGACAGGCCTGGGCATCACGTCGATCGCCACCCCGCTGTCCGTGCGCTTCGGACACTCCTCGCCCGCCCTCGCCGCTGCCTTGACGGTGTCGGCCTTCAACGTGGGAATCGCCCTCGTCTCCTGGCTGGCCGGCACGACCTTGGACACCTCGCTGGGGGTGACCGGACCGGAGGTGGTCGGCGCGGTCATGGCCGGCCTGGGCCTGATTCCCCTGCTCGTCCTCGCCGCGATACGCGCCACCCGGACCGCCATGCCGCGGGTGTCCCTGCCTGCGGCGGACGAGGAGACCTCGCACGAGACTCAGGCCCACCGCGTCGCGGCCTGAGTACGGGACACCACCGGGTGTTCCATCGCAGCCCCCATCTCGGCTGATTACGTTTCGTAACAGATCAAACACTTGCAAAGGATGAAACGCCATGGCTGAAGGACAGAGCGCCGCGCAGAAGCTGCTCGGCGACTTCGCCCCCGAACTGGTCCGGCTCACCGACGACGTCCTCTTCGGCGAGGTGTGGGCGGGTGAGGGCCTGTCCCAGCGGGACCGCAGCCTGATCACCGTCGCCACGCTGGTCGCCCTCTACCGCGGTGACCAGCTCGCCTTCCACCTGCCCCGGGCCCTGGAGAACGGGGTGACGAAGGAGGAGCTGGTCGAGGCCATCACCCACATCGCGTTCTACGCCGGCTGGCCCAACGCGATGTCCGCGATCACCCAGCTGAAGAACATCGTCGAGGGCGCCGACGCGAGCTGATTCCCGCGCCGACCCGTCTGGAGCAACACCCCATGAGCAAGGTCTTCTTCGTCACCGGTGCCGGCCGCGGCCTGGGCGTGGACATCGCCCAGCGCGCCCTGGACGCCGGCCACCGGGTGGTCGCCACCGGCCGCCGCCCCGAAGACGTCGTCAAGGCCCTCGGCGGCGAGCCGGACAACCTGCTGGCCACCGCCCTGGACCTCACCGACCCCGACACCGCCGAGGCCGCCGTCCGCGCGGCCGTGAAGCGGTTCGGCCGGATCGACGTCCTGGTCAACAACGCCGCCAACTTCTTCGCCGGCTACTTCGAGGTCGTCTCTCCGCAGCAGATGCGGCAGCAGATCGAGACCAACGTCTTCGGCCCGATGAACGTCACCCGCGCCGTGCTGCCCGTCCTGCGTGAGCAGCGCGCCGGACACATCATGACGATTTCCTCGCTGGCCGGGCTGGTCGGCCAGGAGTTCTGCGCCGCCTACACCACCTCCAAGTTCGCCGTGGAGGGGTGGATGGAGGCGCTGCGCCTGGATGTGGCCCCCTTCGGGATCCGCACCACGACCGTGGAGCCCGGCTTCTTCCGCACCGAGCTGCTGGCGGACGCCTCCACCACCTGGCCGGAGCGGATCGTCGACGACTACGTCGAGAGCACCGCGGCGCAGATCGAGGGCTGGAAGTCCATGAACGGCCGCCAGGCCGGCGACCCGGCCAAGCTGGCCGCCGCCCTGCTGAAGGTCGCCGAGCAGGACGAGCCGCCGGTGCGGTTCGTGGCCGGCGCCGACGCCATCACCGCCGTAGAGGCAAAGGCCAAGGAGCTGCTGGCGCAGGTCGAGGCATCACGCGAGCTGGGCTGGGACCTGGCCCACGACGACGCGGCCTGACCGGGCGCCCGGCACACCTCACCCACCATCAGGACCCACACCGGCCAGGGCGTCATCGCCCGCGGCCACTCGAAAGGAGAACCACCATGAAGAAGCGTGAACTGGGAAACAGCGGCCTCGAAGTGTCCTCGATCGGGCTCGGCTGCATGGGAATGACCTTCGGCTACGGCCCGGCGGCAGACACGGGTGAGGCCATCAAGCTGATCCGGGCCGCCGCCGAGCGCGGTGTGACGCTCTTCGACACCGCCGAGGGGTACGGGGAAGCGAACGAAAGGCTGGTGGGCGAGGCCCTCGCGCCGGTGCGCGACCAGGTCGTCATCGCCACCAAGTTCGGGTTCAAGGACGGCAACCCCACGGCGGGACTGGACAGCCGCCCGGAACGGATCCGGATCGTCGCCGAGCAGTCCCTCAAGCGCCTGCAGACCGACCGCATCGACCTCTTCTACCAGCACCGGGTGGACCCCGACGTGCCGATCGAGGAGGTCGCGGGAGCCGTCAAGGAGCTCATCCAGGAGGGCAAGGTCAAGCACTTCGGCCTGTCCGAGGCCGGTGTGGACGTCATCCGCAGGGCCCACGCGGTACAGCCGGTCACGGCCCTGCAGAGCGAGTACTCGCTGTGGTGGCGCGAGCCCGAGGAGGTCATCCTGCCGACGCTGGAGGAACTGGGCATCGGCTTCGTGGCGTTCAGCCCGCTCGGCAAGGGGTTCCTGACCGGCGCGATCAGCCAGGACACGAAGTTCGAGGCCAACGACGTCCGCAACGTGCTGCCGCGCTTCGAGGAAGAGGCGCGCCAGGCCAACCTCGCGCTGATCGCGCTGCTGGGTGAGATCGCGGACGCCAAGCAGGCGACCCGGGCCCAGACCGCCATCGCGTGGCTGCTGGCACAGAAGCCGTGGATCGCACCGATCCCGGGCACGACGAAGCTGCACCGCCTCGAAGAGAACAGCGGCGCCGACAGCGTGGAACTGACCTCCGAGGACCTCAAGCGCATCGAAGAGGCCGTCGCCCAGGTGCAGATCAAGGGCGAGCGGTACACCGCAGCGCAGCAGAAGACCATCAACCGGTAAGCCACCGGCTCCCATTGGCCCTTTCCTGACGAAGCGCCGGAGCGTCGTTCGAGGCGCTTCGTCGGGAAGGCCCCACCCATCAGGAGAAGTTCACATGGAAACGCAGGCACTCAAGGGGCGGATCGCCCTGGTCACCGGCGGCACGACCGGACTCGGCTTCGGCGCCGCCAGGCGACTGATCGAAGAAGGCGCCACCGTCTACATCACGGGCCGGCGCAGGGACGTGCTCGACGCCGCCACCGAGAAGCTCGGCGCGTCCGCCACCGGGATCCAGGCCGACGTCACCAGCAAGGCCGACATGCTTCGTGTCGCCGAAACGATCAAGGCGGCGCACGGCCACCTCGACATACTCTTCGCCAACGCGGGTGGCGGACACGCCACGCCCCTCGCCGAGCTGACCGAGGAGCAGATCGACAGCGAGCTCGGCATCAACATCAAGGGCGTCATCCTCACGGTGCAGAGCGTGCTGGGCGTCCTGCGCGACGGCGCGTCCATCGTCCTCAACGCGTCGATCACCGCCGACATGGGGCTGCCCGGGTTCGCCGTCTACGCGTCGTCGAAGGCGGCCGTACGCTCCCTCGCCCGCAGCTGGACGACGGACCTCAAGGACCGGGGGATCCGGGTCAACTCGATCAGCCCCGGAGTGGTGCCCACCGAGGGCTACAGCCACGAACAGAAGCTGAGCGATGAGGACATCGCCGCCTACGTCGAGCGCGTCGCCAAGGAGATCCCGGCAGGACGCGTGGGCACGGCCGAGGACATCGGCGACGCCCTCGTCTTCCTCGCCTCGGACGGCAGCCGCTACATCACGGGCGTCGACCTCGTCGTGGACGGCGGCATGACCCGCGTCTACGCCGGCCAGAACTGACGAAGGAATTCACATGACCGACATGACCACTGCCAAGTCGGCAGAGCGCCACATCATCTGCGAGGTACGCGGCAAGGCAGCCCACCGCGCCAGGGTCGAGGAACTCCTGCTGGAACTCGTGGGCCCCGCGCGAGCCGAGACCGGATGCCTCTACTACGACCTCTACCAGCAGTCGGACGAGCCCGACACCTTCTACATCGTCGACGGCTGGGCTTCGGCCGAGGCGGTCGCGGAACACGCCGAGCACCCGAACGTGACGAAGGTCGTCGAGCAACTGCTCCCGCTGCTCGACGTACCCCTCAAGGTCGCCACCAGCAATCGGGTCAGCGACCCGGACTAGCGACTGGTCGGGGTCCGAACCCGTCAGGAAAAACTCATGGCTCGCATCTTCATCACCGGTTCCACCGACGGCCTCGGCCTGATGGCCGCCCAACTGCTGTCCCGGCAGGGCCACACAGTGGCGCTCCACGCACGCGACAACGCCCGGGCCCACGACGCACACGCCGCACTCCCGGACACCGCAGGCGTCGCCGTCGGTGACCTGTCCAGCATCGCCCAGACCCGCGAAGTCGCCGCCCAGGTCAACGACCTGGGCACCTTCGACGCGGTCATCCACAACGCCGGCGTCGGCTACTACGGGCGAGAACGGGTAGAGACCGAGGACGGCCTCTCGGACGTCTTCGCGGTCAACGTGCTGGCGCCCTACCTCCTCACGGCGCTCATCACCCCGCCCCGGCGGCTCGTCTACCTCAGCTCCGGCATGCACCACAGCGGCGACACCACCCTGCGGGACCCGCAATGGGCGACGCGGCCATGGCAGGGCTCCCAGGCGTACTCGGAATCGAAGTTCCACCTCACCGCGCTCACGTTCGCCGTCGCGAGGAAGTGGCCCGCGGTGCTTTCCAACGCCGTCGACCCGGGCTGGGTCCCCACGAAGATGGGCGGGAGCGGAGCCACTGACGACCTGCGGCTGGCTCCGGTGACCCAGGCATGGCTGGCTGTCAGCGATGACGCCGAGGCGCTGGTCACCGGCCGCTACTTCCACCACCGGCAGCCCCGCCCTCCGCACCTGGCGACGCAGTCACCCGAGGTGCAGGACCGGCTGCTGGAGTACTGCGCCGACCTCACCAAGGTCGAACTGCCGGCCGCGGCCTCAGCCGACTGAGCCCGCGCGCCCCCTCACCTCCGCACGTGCGGACTGCTGCGTGCGCCCAACCCGATAGGAGCGAATCATGACCGGAACGAACCCGCTCATCGCCCTGAACAACGGAGTGCAGATCCCCGCCCTGGGGATCGGCGTCTACCAGAGCACCCCCGAGGAGACCACCGACGCGGTCCTGACCGCGCTGCACGACGGTTACCGGCTGATCGACACCGCAGCCGCGTACTTCAACGAGAGGGAGGTCGGCGAGGCGATCGCCCGCTCCGATGTGGACCGCTCCGAGATCTTCGTGACGACCAAGCTGTGGCTCAGCGACTACGGCTACGACTCCGCGCTGCGGGCCTTCGACGTGAGCCTGCGCAAGCTGGGCCTCGAACAGCTCGACCTGTGGCTGCTGCACCAGCCAATGCCGTCCGACTTCGAGAAGACGATCGCGGCGTACAAGGCGGCGGAGAAGCTCCTCGCCGACGGCCGCGTCCGAGCGATCGGCGTGTCGAACCAGACACCCAAGCAGCTCGACGAGCTCATCTCCCGCACCGGCATCGTCCCGGCCGTCAACCAGATCCAGGTGCACCCCTACTACACGCAGCCCGAGTGGCGGGCGGCGAACGACAGCCACGGCATCCTGACCCAGTCGTGGTCGCCCATCGGCGGCGCCTACGTCTACCGGGGCGCCGACACCAACCCGCTCGAAGACCCCGTCATCACCGCCCTGGCCGACAAGTACGCGAAGACACCCGCGCAGGTCGTGCTCCGCTGGCACCTCGACCACGGCTTCTGTGCGATCCCCAAGTCCGTCAAGGCGCACCGCATCGCCGAGAACCTCGACGTCTTCGACTTCGCCCTGACACCCGACGAGGTGACCGCGATCGACGCCCTCGACACCGGCGTACGCGGCGGCCCCGACCCCGACTCGCTCGACCTGCAGAACGCCGGCTTCCCGATCCCCGACTAGGGACCGTGAAGCACCTCTCCAACAAGCCCAAGAACGAAAGCACGAAAGAACGCAATGATCACGAAAGCCCTGCCCATGAAGAAGCGGTCCGGATTCGCGGTGATCTCAGCGGTAGCGGCCGTCATCGTCTCGGCCCCGTACGCGTCCGCCGCGACCGAGTGTGCGGATGCGCAGCCCGCCGTCAGCCACGTCAGGACCGTGGCCGCATTCGACTTCGCCACCGGCGACGTCCCTGAGAACGTCACCGTCGCCCCGGACAATTCACTGACCGTCTCGATGGTCGGCGCGCCCGCGGGCGAACGTCCGGCGCTGGTGCGGATCTCGCCGTCCGGGCACCGCACGGTGCTGGTCACCGGGCAGAAGGGCGACGGAATCACCAGCAACACCCGCGGCCACGACGGCACCATCTACTACAACGTGTGGTCCTCCGACGCCTCCCGGAACGGAGTGTGGAAGCTGCCGCCCGGCGGCACCCCCCACCGCATCTCGGCGCTGCCCGTCGGAGGAGTCCCCAACGGTCTGGCCATCGATCCGGCCGGGCGCACCTTGTACGTCGCCGACAGCCAGAAGGGCACCGTCTGGGCCGTACCGGTCGCCGGCGGCCCCGCGACCGCCTGGCTGGTCGACCCCGCCCTCGCGATCAAGGCGTCCGCACCCGTGCCGTACGGCGCGAACGGACTCCGCTTCCACAACGGCGCCGTCTGGGTCTCCAACCTCAGCAAGGGCACCCTGCTGCGGATCCCCGTCACCGCCACCGGAGCTCCGGGCCGGATCCACACCGTCACCAGCAGCCTCACCGGCGTCGACGACTTCAACTTCCTCAGCGACCACTCCAACGTCGTGTTCGCCGCGCTGAACACGCAGAACCAGATCGCGATCGTTTACCCGGACGGCACCACCGGGACCGTGCTGACCGCCTCGGACGGCCTCGCCTCGCCCACCGCCACCGCAGTGCGCGGGCAGCGGCTGTACATCACCGACGGCGGACTGAACGAGCCCCACGACGCGAAGCTGCAGACCGGGAAGATCGACCTCGGCGCGCTGCTCTCGCACTGAGCATCCGGCAGTTCCCCGTGATTCAGAGCCCTTGGCTTTCAGGGATGCCGACTCGGGGTCCCTGCCGGTACCCCTCACCACCGAGACTCCCACATCCTGTCCGGCCTCGGTTCCATGGTCGGTACCCCACTTCCGTGGGCCCGGCCGCCAAGGGGATGAGCCATGACCGGCAGGAGTCCGGTGATCAAGGAGAGAACAGCATGACCACAGCAGCGCGTGACACGACCCGCTCCGGGAACCAGGACGAACGCCATGGCACCGCCGTCGTCGTCGGTGCCTCCCTCGCGGGTCTGATGACCGGACTGGCCCTGTCGCACGCCGGAGTGGACGTGACGATGCTGGAGCGATCGGGGGCGGTCCCCCGGGCCCGGAGAGGGGCCGCCCTTGGCGGGGTGAGTGAGGGCCTGCTCAGCAGAATCACGGGATCCCGTCACTCGAAGAACGGCTCGGCGCCGCTGAGTTCGGTGGCCTCCGGCGTGCAGAGCTGGACGGCTGTCCACGCCCGGCTCCGAGCGGCCGTCGACGCCGACCCCCATATCGAGCTTCGCCCCCACACGACCGTACGAGGCGTCGGCCAGGACGCGGATTCGGCGCGGGCGATCACCGCGGACCAGCAGACTTTCCGGGGCGATGTCGTGATCGGAGCGGACGGCCACGGAAGCGTGGTGCGCGCCGCCGTCGCACCCGACAAGCCCGACGCGACGTTCGCCGGCTACCTGATCTGGCTCGGTCTCACCGATGAGTCCTCGCTCGTGCCCTCGTGCCACCTGCCGCGGGACGTGGACATCCTCAGCGGTGGAGAGGACTATCTCCTCGGCTATCCGCTGCCCGGCCCCGACGGTTCCGTCACACCGGGCTCCCGCCAGGCCGGCTGGGCCTGGTACGACGCGAGCCACAACGATCTCCTGCGCGAAACGCGGGCTGTCGTCGGCAACGTCGTGCGCCGGTCGCTCACCTCCGCCGACATACCGGAGGCGACCTTCCGCGAGCTCGTGGACAAGGCCGAGGACCTGTGGCCGTCGCCCTGGCGCGAGGCCATCCTCGACTGCATCGAGCGGCGTGCCGTGATCGGCACCCCCATCGCCGAGTACGTCCCCGACCAGCTCGTCAACGGCCGCCTCGCCCTCGTCGGCGACGCCGCCCACGTGCCCACCCCGATGACGGGCTCGGGATTCAGCGCCTCACTCCACGACGCCGAGGCGGTCGCCGCAGCCGTCTCGGCCGGTGTACGCGGACAGGCCATGGCACAGGCTCTGCGCGAGTATGAGCGGAAGCGGCTCAGCAGCGTGCGGAGCATGGTCCAGTCGGGCCAGCAGTTCAGCCGCTCCTTCACCGGCCTGGCCGCCTGAGCCACTGCCACACCCCCAAAGCCTGTACGCCGCGTGCCTCCCGGGGCGAACGCGGTGACAAGCCGGCACGTGCCTCCACTGCGTAGCGTGGGCTGTACCCGCGGCCTCCGGTACGGCCCACGCATCCAGCCGCGCTACGCAACCCGCCTTGGTGCACATCCGTCGCCGCTCGGTAGCCTGTACGAAGAATTCCTGGCCTGCGGCAACGGCCGCAGAGGCTCCGCCCTGAGTACCGGGGCGGAGCCTCCGCGCGTTGGAAAGGCAATCCGCTGCGGGCGAGTTCGCCCCCCGACCGCACTGGGGGGACGCGGCTCCTGCGGCTGTCGTCGTCTCCCTCAAAGACCGTCAGGGGCCATTGAGGGGCCACAAGGACAGGAACACATCGACAAGCACCACACAGGACTGACACGGATCAGCACGCCTGACCTGGTAAAACGGCAAAGATGAGCGTTGATCGGCAAGGGCCGCCAAGATCCTCAAAGGACTCATAATCCGTCGGCCGTGGGTTCGAGTCCCACCCGCCCCACTATGAACGTGCCCTGACCTGAACTGCTGAGCGGCGTCCGGATGAAGAGCCGCGGCACGAACCGGAACCGGCCTGGGCGAGCCTGACGAGCGTCCGGGCGTCCGTCCGGTCGGGACAGGAGTTCAGCGCGTCTTCGCACGTCAGGTCGCCCAGACGGACCCAGGCCGCAGGGCCTGGGTCAGGGCAGTACGACGATCTTGCGTCCCTGGCCGGCTGCGAACTGCTCCAGTGCCTGCGGGTACTGGGTCAGCGGCATCCGGTGGCTGATGAACACCTGGGGATCGAGCACCCCGGTGGCGAACAGTTCCGCCGCCCGCTCGTAGCTGTGCAGCACTGCCATGGAGCCGGTGATGGTGATCTCCTGGTTGTAGATGCGGTACGGCGAAATGGTGGCTGTCGTCGCGTAGTCGGAGACCCCGAACTGCAGGAACGTTCCGGCCTTGGCGACCCGTTCCAGGCCGTCCTGGATGGCGGCGCCGTTGCCGGTCGCGTCGACCACCACGTCCCAGCCGCCCGGTCGCCCCAACTCGTCGGCGGAGAGGGCCGCTTGGGAACAGCCCAGCTTCTCGGCCGTGGTCAGCCGTTCCGGGTTGACGTCGACGACGTCCACCGAGGCGGCACCGGTGCGCTTGGCCAGCTCCAGCATCATCAGGCCCATGGTCCCGCTGCCGTAGATCAGCACATGTGAGCCGAGCCTGCTGTTGAGCACGTCGTAGCCGCGCACGGCGCAGGACAGCGGTTCGATCAGGGCCGCGTCCTGGACGTCCACGTGGTCGGGCAGCCGTACGCAGTTGGCGACGGGTGCCACGGCGTACTCGGCGGCGCCGCCCGGCACGGTCACGCCGATCGCTTGCCACCGGTCGCAGAGGTTGTTGCGGCCGGCCCGGCAGTAGCGGCACTCGTTGCAGTACAGCGAGGGGTCCACGGCGACCCGGTCGCCGATCTTGAGTTCGGTGACCTCGCTGCCGAGGCCCACGACCTCTCCGGCGAACTCGTGGCCGGGGACTATGGGCAGCTTCGGGGCGAACTCGCCCTGGAGGATGTGCAGATCGGTTCCGCACAGCCCGCAGGCCGCTACGTCGATCACGACCTGGCGCGGCCCGGGGGTGGGGTCGGGCACCGTGGTGACGGTGACCTTGCCGGGGGCTTCGATGACAGCGGCTTTCACTTGACTGCTCCTAGGGACAGGCCGCGGACCAGTTTGTCCTGGGCGGCGAAACCGGCGATGAGGACCGGCAGGGATACCAAGGTGGCGGCGGCGCAGAGCCGGGCGAGGAACAGGCCCTCGCTGGTGATGAAGCCGACGAGGAAGACCGGTGCGGTCGAGGCGTTGGTCGCGGTGAGGTTGACGGCGAACATGAACTCGTTCCAGCTGAAGATGAAGCAGATCAGCGAGGTGGCGGCGAGTCCCGGCATGGCGACCGGCGCGACGACCCGCCACAGCACGGTGAGCAGGCCCGCGCCGTCGACCTCGGCCGCCTCCAGGATCTCCTTGGGCACCTCGGCGAGGAACGAGCGCATCATCCACACCGCGATCGGCAGGTTCATGGCGGTGTAGAGGATGATCAGCGTCCAGACGTTGTCCAGCATTCCGGCGTCCTTGACGATCAGGTACACCGGCAGCAGGGCCGCGATGGCCGGGAGGAACTTCGTGGACAGGAAGAAGAACATCACGTCGGTCCACTTCTCGACCGGCTTGATGGACAGCGCGTAGGCCGCCGGC
Organism: Streptomyces sp. NPDC007896; assembly: GCF_042959425.1. Taxonomy (NCBI): domain Bacteria; kingdom Bacillati; phylum Actinomycetota; class Actinomycetes; order Kitasatosporales; family Streptomycetaceae; genus Streptomyces; species Streptomyces sp. NPDC007896. The sequence goes on from NZ_JBIBKX010000012.1 coordinate 301,225, forward strand.
ACCGCCAGGGCAAGCACCAGCAGCGTCGAAAGGACGCTGGCCATGGCCGAGTTGAGGAGGAAGGGGGTGATGTCCCGGCTGAACAGCAGTCTGTACTGGTCGAAGGTGAGGGGCGCGAAGGGGGTCGGCGGGTTGGTCGCCGCGTCCGCCTCCTGGTGGAAGGAGGTGAGCACCATCCACGCCACCGGTGCGAAGAAGGCCAGGGTGGCGAGCCAGGCGACGAACGTCCACAGCGGCGACAGCCGCGGTGTACCGCCGTGGTCGTCGTGGCGGCGGAGGAGCTTCTTGAACCTCGCGCCGGGGGCGGCGAGGGCTGCGTGAGCGGTCATCGGGATGTCTCCTCGCGGAACAGCGACGCGATGGTGCGCAGAGCGAAGGTCGCGATCACGATCGAGCCGATGACGACGACGACTCCGGCGGCGGCCGCCTGGCCGTACTCGTACTTGCGGAACATGGTCAGGTAGATCTCGTAGGGCAGGTTGGTGGTCTGGGAGCCGGGGCCGCCCTGGGTGATGGTGTAGACCGCGTCGAAGGTCTGCACGACGTAGATCGTGCCGAGCAGGATGCCCAGTTCGATGTACTGGCGCAGGTGCGGCAGCGTGATGTGGCGGAAGGTCGCCACGGCGGAGGCGCCGTCCATGCGGGCCGCCTCCAGGACGTCGCCGGGCTGCGCCTGCAGGCCGGCCAGGAGGATCAGCATCATGAACGGGGTCCACTGCCAGACCAGCGAGACCACGACGGCGGGCATGGGGTAGGAGGAGATCCAGTCGACCGTGGGGCCGTTGTCCGCGCCGAAAAGCCGGTATACGGCGTTGAGGGTGCCGTTGGGCAGGCCGTAGTCGGGGTTGTAGATGGCGTGCTTCCACAGCAGCGCCGCCGCGACCGGCATGACCAGGAACGGGGAGATGAGCAGGGTCCGCGCCAGGCCGCGGCCGACGAACCTGCGGTCGAGCAGCATCGCCAGGCCGAGTCCGAGGACCACGCTGATGAGCACCACCGACGCGGTGAGGACGACGGTGTTGAGCACCGCCGTGCGCAGTCGTTCGTCGGTGAAGACGAACGTGAAGTTGGACAGTCCGACGAAGTGCCGGTCGCCCGGCTTGAGGATGTTCCACTGGAGCGTGGAGATCACGATCGTGGCCACGAAGGGCAGTTGCGTGACGACGATGGTGAAGACCAGTGCCGGCAACAGCGGGAAGCGGCGTTTCCACTTGCTGACGCCGGTGGTGGTGCGTGGACGGCTGGGCGGTGATGCTTTTTTGAGGGGAGCAGTGAGCGTGGTCATGGGCTTTCCTCCGCCAGTGACGGCCGGGTAGGGGGGAGCGGTGCCCGGCCGGGGGAGGGCCGGCCGGGCGGTTCGTGCGGGTCACTGGTAGTTCTTGGCGACGTCCTCGGCGAGCTTCTGGCCGTCGTCGAGCGCCTTGTCCACGCTGGTCTTTCCGGCGATGGCGGCGGAGATCTCCTGCGTGACCTTCGTTCCCAGGTCCTGGAACTCGGGGATGGCCACGTACTGGACGCCCACGGTCGGCCTCGGCTGGACGCCCGGGTTGGCCGGGTCGGCGCCCTCGATGGACTTCAGCGTGATGTCACCGAACGACGCGGCGGCCTTCTGGTACTCCGGGATCTCGTACGTGCTGGCCCGCTTGCCGGCCGGGACGCGCGCCCAGCCGAGCTTCTCGCCGACCAACTTCTCGTACTTCTTGCTGGAGGCCCACAGCATGAACTGCGAGGCCGCGTCGGCGTTCTTGGTGGTCTTGGGCATGGCCCACGCCCAGCTCCACAGCCAGCCGCTGCTCTTGGTCTCGACGGTCGGCGCGTACGCGTAGCCGACATGGCCGGAGATCTTGCTGGAGCTGGGGTCCTCCAGCGAACCGGCCGCGCTGGTCGCGTCGTACCACATCGCGACCTTCTTCTGGCTCATCGCGTTGAGGCACTCGGTGAACCCGGCCTGCGGGGCGCCCGCCTCGCCGTGCCCCTTGACCAGGTCGACATAGAAGTTGGTGGCCTTCTTGAACGCCGCGCTGTTGACCTGGGCCTTCCAGTCCTTGGTGAACCAGGTGCCGCCGAAGGTGTTGACCACGGTCGTCAGGGACGCGCCGAGCTCTCCCCAGCCGGCCAGACCGCGCAGGCAGATGCCCTTCATGCCGGGCTCGGCGCCGTCGACCTTGGCCGCGATGTCGGCGATCTGCTGCCAGGTCGGGTGCTCGGGCACCGTGATGCCCTTGGCCTGCATGACGTCCTTGTTGTACATGAGCATCGACGACTCGCCGTAGAACGGCAGGGCGTAGAGCTTGCCGTCGGAGCCGGACAGCGACGTGACCATCGGCTTGAGCAGATCGGCCTTGTCGAAGCTCGTGTCCTTGTCGGCGTAGGAGCTCAGTTCGTGCAGCCAGCCGTTCTTCTGCCAGATGGGGATCTCGTAGGCGCCGACGGTGGCGACGTCGTACTGGCCGGCCTGGGTGGCGACGTCCTGGGTGACCTTGTCACGCAGCTCGTTCTCGGGAAGGATCGTGAAGTTGACCTTGATGCCGGTGTCCTTCGTGAACGTGCTCTTCGTCAGCTTCTGGATGTCCTCCATCTGCGGGTTGCCGACCATCAGCACGTTGATGCTCTTGCCGCCGCCACCGGAGCTCGAGGAGCCGCCCGCCCCGCTACAGGCGACCAGCAGCGAGCCCGCGGCCGCGGCTGCGGCGGCGACATGGATCATTCTTTTTGTGCGCATGACTGACTCCAGGGGATGTTTCGAGGGCGTGGGGAACCAGGCCCCCGGGCTTGCGGGGGTGGGAGAGGGGGAGAACTGCGGCTCAGACCCGGATGACTTCGGGGCCCAGGAGTGAGTAGCGGTGTGCTTCGGAGGCGGGCAGCCCGGCGTCGGTGACGATCGCCTCGAACTCTGTGACGTCCGCGAAGCGGCAGAAGCTCACGGCACCGAACTTCGTATGGACCCCGGAGAAGACCCGGCGCCTGGCGGCCCTGAGGGCCTGGGCCTTGACCTCACTCACCGCGGGGTCGGGGGTGGTGAGTCCGTGCTCGCGGGAGATGCCGTTCGCGCCGACGTACGCCAGGTCGATGACGAAGCCGGACAGCATGCGGTTCGCCCAGTGGTCGACCGTGGCCAGCGTCCCGCCGCGCACCCGACCGCCGAGCAGCAGCACGGTGATGTTCTTGGCGGAAGCCAGGTCGCCGGCGGTGGTCAGCGAGGAGGTGACCACGGTCAGTGGCCGGTCGCGGGGGAGTGCGGCGGCGATGAGCTGCGGGGTGTAGCCCTCGTCGAGGAAGACGGTCTCGGCGTCCCCGAGCAGTTCCGCCGCGGCGGCCGCGATCCGGGCCTTCTCGGGGACGTGCATGGTGGTGCGGAAGGCGAGCGTGGTCTCGAAGCCCGCGCTCTCCACGGGATGGGCACCGCCATGGGTGCGGCGGACCAGCCCGTGTCTCTCCAGGAGGTTCAGATCGCGCCGCACGGTCTCCTTGGAGACCCCGAGGTCGGCAGCGAGTTTTCCGACGTCCACGGATCCGGAACGGCGTACCGCTTCCAGGATCCCGCGTCTTCGTTCATCGGCGTCCACGGCGACACCTCCGTTTCACGGCTCTGCGCGTTGTGCCCGCGTCGGCTGATTCCCGGAGCCCGGCCCGTTCGGGCTCTGGTGGCCAAATTTCTACAAGGTGAATGCCCATACTGACCAGGTTCGTCGTAGAGCAGTTCATGACCGAATGTGCCCGTTTTTCGGAGTGGGGATCCCCTGAACAATGCGGTGGAGGGCCCCAGGGCGTGGGAGACCGCTGCCCGCTTGTCCGCTGGGCGTGCCCGCTCGCCGCCTGTTTCCCGGAGTGATCAGGACACCGGACCGGATTCGACGCGTAAATCCGGTTGCACTGTGGGCAGATGCGGTGGGCGCTCTGTCATACGAACCGGCATGGGCAAGACCGTAGGTAGCTGACCTCGCCTCCTGCGTTGCCACCCCGCGGCGCGGTGTTGATCAAGGGCTGCGGGGCGTTCGTCCTGCCCATTCACCCGTCCCACGGCGGGCGGCTTTACCCGTCCCAAGGCGGGCGGCTTTACCCGTCCCACGGCGGGCGACGAAGCCGCCCTGGGTCGCTTACCTGCTGAATGACGGCGTCCCGAATTCCGGTACGTGCGGGGAACCGCACCCCCAGCCGGTCAGAGCCGTTGCCGAGCGACGCATGCGGCCACAGGGGCACGCCGTGACACTCGCACGTGCTGACAGAGGTGATGCAGCAGCGCCCTCCCGGCCTCGCGGGCCGGTCGCATCGGCACCCGCACATCCTCCTCCCCCCGCACCGCCAGGGGGTTAGGTCTGGGAGCTGCTAGGGGGGTGGTCAGGGGGTGGACCGCTCCCCGATCACCTGAGACTGATCAACGGCAGCCATGCGCCTGACAAGCGTGCACCAGCGCAGATCTCAGGGTTCCGCCCGGCATCCGTCGGGTGCTCCGCCAGACCGAGAGGTGTAGTGACATGCTCCGAACCGAGCTGATCCGGCCGCTTCCCGAACTTCTGAGGGGGCACGCCGTCCGCTTCGGGGCCAAGGTGGCCTTCCGTGACGCTCGACGGAGTGTGACCTACGCCGAACTGGAGCTGCGGACACGGCGGTTGGCGGGTCATCTGGCCGGGCTGCGGCTGCAGCCGGGCGACCGGGCCGCGATCCTGCTGAGCAACAGTGTCGACACGGTGGAGAGCTACCTGGCGATCACCCGGGCCGGCGCGGTCGGTGTGCCGCTCAACCCGCGGGTGACCGAGACCGAACTGGCCTATCTCCTGGACGACAGTGGCGCCCGCGTCGTCATCACCGACCCGTCCAGGGCCGGTCTGCTGAGCGGGCTGGTGAGGAGTCGGCCCCATTTGCGGGTGGTCGTCACCGGTGCGGCCGGGATACCGGCCGGGGCTCCCGCGGGCACCGTGTCGTTCGCGGCGCTCGCCGCCTCGGAGCCCACCCTGCCGGCCAGGGACGACCTCGGGCTGGACGACGTGGCGTGGCTGCTCTACACCTCCGGCACCACCGGCAAACCCAAGGGCGTGCTCTCGACGCAACGCAACTGCCTGTGGTCCGTCGCCGCCTGCTACGTGCCCGTGCCGGGCCTGTCGCCCGAGGACCGGGTGGTGTGGCCGCTGCCGCTGTTCCACTCTCTGTCACACATCGCGTGTGTGCTCGGTGTGACCGCGGTGGGCGCCTCGGCGCGGATCGTGGACGGCTTCTCCGCCGACGAGGTCCTAGCCGCCATGGAGGAGGAGAACGCGACCTTCCTCGCGGGTGTGCCGACCATGTACCACTACTTGGTCCGGGCCGCGCGGGAGCATGGGTTCAGGGCCCCGTCGCTGCGGATGTGCCTGGTGGGAGGGGCGATCACGACGGCGGATCTGCGCCGTTCGTTCGAAGAGGTCTTCGGGGCGCCGCTGCTCGATGCGTACGGCAGTACGGAGACCTGCGGCTCGATCACCATCAACTGGCCGACCGGAGCCCGCGTCGACGGTTCTTGCGGACTGCCGGTGCCCGGACTCGGCGTACGGCTGGTCGACCCGGAAACGGGGCTGGACGTCGCACCGGGCGAGGAGGGCGAGGTCTGGGTGCGCGGGCCGAGCGTCATGCTCGGATACCACAACCAGCCCGAGGCGACGGCCGCCGCGTTGAAGGACGGCTGGTACCACACCGGCGACCTTGCCCGCAGGGATGGTGAGGGTTACTTCACCATCACCGGCCGGATCAAGGAACTCATCATCCGCGGCGGGGAGAACATCCACCCCGGCGAGGTGGAGGAGGTGTTGCGCCGCGTGCCCGGCGTGGCCGACGTCGCCGTGGTCGGCAAACCGCACGAGGTGCTGGGCGAGGTCCCGGTGGCCTTTCTGGTACCCGACCCGGAAGGCCTCGATCTGGAGCAGCTGTTCGCCGCCTGCCGAGAGCAGCTGTCGTACTACAAGGTGCCCGAGGAGCTCTACGAGATCGAGCAGATCCCGCGGACCGCATCCGGGAAGGTCACCCGGCATGTACTGCTGGAGCAGCCGACCCGGCTCAGGGCATCGAGCAGCGGCCGCTACGAGTCACTGTTCCGCATCGACTGGACGCCGCTGCCCTCGGTGCGGGCGCCCCGGACGGAACCCGGCCGGTGGGCCGTGGCCGAAAGCACGGACGGATCCGGCACGGGTGTCGCCGACGGGCTGATGGCGGCCGGGGTGCCCGTGGACCGGTACGAAGGGCTCGACGCGGTGCGGGCCGCCGTCGACGCCGGGGAGCCGGTCCCCGCCGTGACCGTCCTCGACCTCACGGCCTTCCCTGAACCGTCCGCCGAGGACGGGCCCGCCGAGGCCGCCGCACTGCGGGAACTCGTCCGGCAGCTCGAACCCTGGTCGGCCGACGCAGGGCTCGCCGAAGCCAGGCTCGTCGTGCTGACCCGGCGCGCCGTTGCCGCCGGTTCCGCCGAGGACGTCGAGGACCCCGTACGGGCCCCGCTGTTGGGCTGGCTGCGCTCGGCGCAGGCCGAGCTCCCCGGTGGGCCGGGCCGACTGATCCTCGCGGACATCGACGGCGAAGCGGCGTCCGTGGCGGCGCTGCCGGTGGCGCTCTCGGCGGCCGAACCGCAGTTCGCCGTCCGCGGCGGTGTGGTGCTGCTGCCGGGACTCGCCCAGGTCTCCTCCGTCACTGACCGGGAGCCGACGCCCCTGCTCGACCCACAGCGGACCGTCGTGGTCAGCGGTGCCGAGGGGCGGACCGGTGCCGCCGTGGCCCGGCAGCTCGTCGCCGGCCACGGGGCCCGCCACCTGCTGCTCATCAGCCCGCACGGCCGCTCGGACCCGGCCGCCGCCACGCTCAAGGCCGAACTGGCCCGCGCGGGTGCCAAGGTGCGTCTCGCCGCCTGCGACGTCACCGACGGCAAGGCCCTCGCGGCCGTGCTGGCCAAAGTCACGCGCCCGCTGACCGCCGTGGTCCACGCCGCCGCGGACACCGCGAACCTCGAGCAGGCGATCGCCGGCGCCCGTCGGCTGGACGAGCTCACCCGGAACCTCCCGCTGACCTCCTTCGTGCTGATCTCCTCGGTCACCGGGGTGCTCGGCGCGCCCGGCCAGGGGGAGCGGGCCGCGCAGGCGGTCCTTCTCGACACGATCGCCCGGCGCCGTCGCGCCGCCGGGCTGCCCGCGCTCTCCTTCGCCCTCGGCCCCTGGGACCAGGACGCCGCCGACGGGGCGCCGGTGGGCGTCGGGGTGCTCCCCGCGCACGAGAGCCTGGCCCTGTTCGGCGCCGCACACGCGGCCGACGAGCCGTACCTCGCCGCGATGCGGCCCGACACCACGACGTTGCGGGCCGGTGCCGTACCGGCCCTGCTCCGAGGCCTGATCGACGCGCCCGTCGCCGCCGCCGAGGCGGATGAGGCCGAGTCTTCCGCGCTGCGTGCCCGGCTGCGTGACCTGTCTCGTTCCGAACAGCAGCGGATCCTGCTCGACCTGGTGCTCGACGCGGTACGCGAGATGGCGGTTGGGGGCGAGGCGGGCGCCCACCGCACATTCAAGGAACTCGGCTTCACCTCGGTCTCCGCGGTCGAACTGCGCAACCGGATCACCACGGTCACCGGCTTCGGGCTGCCCGCCACGCTCGCCTTCGACTACCCCACGCCGGCCGCCGTCGCTCGCCACCTGCACACCGAACTGCTGGGCGACGGACTGGCGGACACGGCCGACGAGCCGGTCACGCCCGTCATCTCCGACGATCCGATCGCGATCGTCGCGATGGGCTGCCGACTGCCCGGCGGGGTGGCCTCGCCGGAGGAGCTGTGGCGGCTGGTGTCCGAGGGCGAGGACGCGATCTCGCCGTTCCCCGAGGACCGCGGCTGGGACCTGGAGCGGCTCTACGACCCGGACCCCGACCACGCCGGCACCTCGTACGTCAGGCACGGGGGATTCCTGCACGACATGGCCGAGTTCGACGCGGCGTTCTTCGGGATCTCGCCGCGCGAGGCGCTCGCGATGGACCCGCAGCAGCGGCTGCTGCTGGAGACCTCCTGGGAGGTGTTCGAACGGGCCGGAATCGACCCGACCTCGCTGCGCGGCAGCAAGATCGGCGTGTTCTCCGGAGTGATGCACCACGACTACGCCAGCAACCTAGCCAAGGTCCCCGACGGTTCCGAGGGCTACATCGGCATCGGTACGGCCGGCAGTGTCGCCTCGGGCCGGGTGTCGTACACCCTCGGTCTGGAGGGCCCGGCCATCACCGTCGACACTGCCTGCTCCTCCTCGCTGGTGGCGCTGCACCTGGCGGTGCAGGCGCTGCGGTCCGGCGAGTGTTCGATGGCGCTCGCCGGCGGCGTGGCCCTGATGGCCACGCCCGGGGTGTTCGTGGAGTTCTCGCGGCAGCGAGGCCTGGCGGTGGACGGCCGGATCAAGGCGTTCGCCGGGGCAGCCGACGGCACCGCGTGGTCCGAGGGCGTGGCCGTCGTCCTCGTCGAACGGTTGTCGGATGCGCGGCGGTTGGGGCATCCGGTGCTGGCGGTGGTGCGGGGTTCGGCGGTGAATCAGGACGGTGCGAGCAATGGTCTGACGGCGCCGAACGGTCCGTCGCAGCAGCGGGTGATTCGTGCGGCGTTGGCGTCGGCGGGTTTGACGGCTGTGGATGTGGATGTGGTGGAGGCGCATGGTACGGGGACCACGCTGGGGGATCCGATCGAGGCGCAGGCGGTGTTGGCGACGTATGGCCAGGGGCGTGAGCGGCCGGTGTGGTTGGGGTCGTTGAAGTCGAACATCGGTCATGCGCAGGCGGCGGCGGGTGTGGCTGGTGTGATCAAGATGGTGTTGGCGTTGCGGCATGGGGTGTTGCCGCGGACGTTGCATGTGGATGAGCCGACGTCGAAGGTGGACTGGTCGGTGGGGGCGGTGGAGTTGCTGACCGAGGCGCGGGAGTGGCCGCGGACGGGACGGCCCCGCCGCGCCGGCATCTCCTCCTTCGGCGTCTCGGGCACGAACGCCCACGTCATCGTGGAGCAGGCGCCCGAGGACGAGCCCACCGAACTGCCCGCAGGCGAACGGGGAGGGGTACTGCCCTGGCTGGTCTCCGGTGGCACCCAGGGCGGGGTGCGTGCCCAGGCAGGCCGGCTGGCGGCCTTCGTGGAGCGCGGCGCCCAGACGGACACCGTCTCCACCGCCTACTCCCTGGCCGCCACCCGCGCCCAGCTCGGCCACCGGGCCGTGGTTCTCGCCGACGGCCGTGACGACGCGCTGGCCGGGTTGCTCGCCCTGTCCCGCGGCGAGTCCGCGTCGGGTGTCACCGAGGGTGCTGTCGTCGCCGGTCGGCTGGCGTTGTTGTTCACCGGGCAGGGCAGTCAGCGGGTGGGTATGGGCCGTGAGTTGTACGAGGCGTTCCCGGTGTTCGCCGAGGCGTTCGACGCGGTGTGTGCCGAGGCCGACGGGCAATTGGGGTGTTCGCTGAGGGAGTTGGTGTTCGAGGACGCCGGTGGGGTGTTGGACCGTACGGAGTTTGCTCAGCCGGCGTTGTTCGCGGTCGAGGTGGCGTTGTACCGGTTGCTGGAGTGGTTCGGCGTACGGCCCGATTTCCTTGCCGGGCATTCCGTCGGTGAGGTCGCCGCCGCGTATGTCGCGGGTGTCTGGTCGTTGCCGGATGCGGTACGGCTGGTCGTTGCCCGGGGGCGGCTCATGGGCGGTCTGCCATCTGGCGGGGTGATGGTCGCGGTCGAGGCCTGCGAGTCGGAGGTGGTCGAGTCCCTGGCCGGTCGGTCGGGGGTTGATGTCGCTGCTGTCAACGGGCCTACTGCTGTGGTTCTGTCCGGAGTGGCGGAGGCGGTCGAGGAGGTGGCCGCGGAGCTGGCTGCGCGGGGGCGTCGTACCAAGCGGCTCACTGTGAGCCATGCTTTCCACTCCGTTCTGATGGAACCGGTACTGGAGGAGTTCCGTGCGCTGGTCGCCGGGCTGACCTTCAACGCTCCCTCGATTCCTGTTGTCTCCAACCTGACGGGAGAACTCGCGGGCGCCGAACTGCTGACCGCTGACTACTGGACCCGTCACATCAGGGCCGCGGTCCGTTTCGGTGACGGGGTGCGGCAGTTGGCCGACTCGGGCGCTGTCACCTTCCTGGAGGTGGGCCCCGGCGGAGTGCTGACCGCGATGACCCAGGACAACGTCACCGGCGATCCCGAGACCTTGGCATTCGTGCCCGCGCTGCGCGCCCAGGGATCCGAGGAGCGGGCCGTACTGGCTGCCCTGAGCCGACTGCATGTGCGCGGTGTCCAGGTGGACTGGGGTGTGCTGTTCGCCGGTTCGGGCGCGCGGCGGGTGGAGCTGCCCACGTACGCGTTCCAGCGCGAGCGATTCTGGTTGGAGCCCGGCGCCGGCGCGGGTGACGCGGACGGCCTTGGTCTGCAGGCCGGCGGGCACCCCCTGGTGGGCGCGCTGGTCCGCCTTCCGGGCTCCGGCGGTGTGCTCGCGACCGGTCGGCTGTCGGCGGGTACCGATGGCTGGCTCGCCGACCACCGGGTCGCCGGCGCGGTCGTGCTACCGGGTACGGCCCTGGTCGAACTCGCCGTCCGGGTCGGCGACGAGGTGGGTACCGGCGCGGTCGAGGAACTCGTCGTCGAAACCCCGCTGGCCGTCCCCGACAAGGGTGGGTTGCGGTTGCAGGTCGCCGTCGCGGGCCCGGACGAGACCGGACGGCGCGAGGTGAGCATCTACAGTTCCACCGACGCCGAGACCTGGACGCGGCACGCCCGCGGAGTGCTCACCCCGCAGACGCCGGACGCCGGTTTCGAGCTGACGCAGTGGCCCCCGGCCGACGCCGAACCGGTCGACCTGGACGGGTTCTACGAGGCACGGGCCGCGGCCGGTCTGGAGTACGGGCCGCTGTTCCAGGGGCTGCGGGCGGCCTGGCGGCGGGGCGAGGAGGTGTACGCCGAGGTCGCGCTGGACCAGGACGTCGACGCGGGCGGCTTCGGGCTCCACCCGGCGCTGTTCGACGCCGCGCTGCACACCGGGATCCTCGCCGGCGTCGGCGACGACGGCCGCGGTGGCACGCTGCTGCCGTTCGCCTGGAACGACGTCACCCTGTACGCGTCGGGCGCCACCGCCCTGCGCGTGGCGGTCACCCCGGACGGCGCGGGCGGTATGGCGTTGCGCGCCGCCGACCCGGCGGGTGCGCCCGTCGCCGCCGTGCGGTCGCTGAGGCTGCGGCCGCTGTCCGTCGGCCAGCTCTCCGCGGCCGCTTCGGTGGCGCAGGAGTCGCTGTACCGCGTCGACTGGACGCCGGTCGCCCCGGCCGGGAAGCCGCTGCCGCTGACCGCGTTCACCGACCCGGCGGCTCTGGCCCAGGCCGTACGCGAGGGCGGCAGCGTGCCCCAGGCCCTGCTCTTCGACCTGACCGGTCGCGGGGACCTGGCCTGTCGCGGTGAGTCGGCCGACCGAAAGGCCCTGCCCGGTCGCCCGTCGGACACGATCGCCGAGACCTGCCCGCAGCGAGTCCGCGTCCTGACCGCCCACACCCTGGACGCCCTGCAGAGCTGGGCCGCACAGCCCGAACTGGAGCCCGCCACACTGGTGGTCGTCACCTACGGGGCGGTCGCGGTGAACAGCACCGACGAGATCCACGATCCGGCGGCCGCGGCCGTGTGGGGCCTGGTCCGCTCCGCACAGTCGGAGAACCCGGACCGCATCGTGCTGGTGGACCTCGACCGGGACCCGGCGTCCCGCGAGGCGCTCGGCGCGGCTCTGGCCACCGGAGAGCCGCAACTGGCGCTGCGTGCCGGCACGGCCACCGCCCCCCGGCTCGCCCGTGGCACCGGCGGCGCGCTGCCCGTTCCGGCGGACACCGCCGCATGGCACCTGGACGTCACCGAGCCCGGCACCCTGGCCAACCTGGCTCTGGTGCCCGGCCCCGGCGCGGCCCCGCTGGCCGAGGGTCAGGTCCGGGTGAGCGTACGCGCCGCCGGCGTCAACTTTCGCGACGTCATGATCACCCTCGGAATGTACCCGGGCGACGCACCGCTCGGCGGCGAGGGCGCGGGTGTGGTGGTCGAGGTCGGCTCCGGCGTCACCGACCTCGTGCCCGGCGACCGGGTGATGGGCCTGCTGGAGGAGGGCTTCGGGCCGCTCGCGGTGGCCGACCGGCGCAAGCTGGTACGGATGCCCCGGGGCTGGTCGTTCGAGCAGGCCGCCTCGGTCCCGATCGTGTTCCTCACCGCCTACTACGGGCTGCACGACCTCGCCGGGCTGCGGGCCGGACAGGCTGTGCTGGTGCACGCGGCGACCGGCGGCGTCGGCTCGGCCGCGGTGCAGCTCGCCCGGCACTGGGGCGCGGAGGTGTTCGGCACCGCCGGCCCCGCCAAGTGGGAGGCGCTGCGCGCTGCCGGTCTCACCGACGACCACATCGCCAGCTCCCGAGACCTCGACTTCCGGGACCGGTTCCTCGCCACGACCGGCGGCCGCGGCATGGATGTCGTCCTCGACTCGCTCGCGGGCGAGTTCGTCGACGCCTCCCTCGAACTGCTGCCGCGCGGCGGCCGGTTCCTGGAGATGGGCAAGACCGACATCCGGGACGCCGCGGAGGTCGCGGCCGCCCACCCGGGCGTCGACTACCAGGCGTTCGACCTGGCCGAGGCCGAGCCGGAGCGGGTCCAGGAGATCCTCACCGAGCTGGCCGGACTGTTCGAGAGCGGGGTGCTTCAGCCGCCGCGGCTCAAGGTGTGGGACGTACGGCACGCCCCCGAGGCGTTCCGCCACCTCAGCCAGGCCCGGCACATCGGCAAGGTCGTACTGACCGTGCCGCGTGCCCTCGACCCCGAAGGCACGGTGTGGGTCAGCGGCACCGGCAGCCTGGGCGGCCTGACCGCCCGACACCTGGTCACCGAACACGGCGTACGGCACGTTCTGCTCACCAGCCGACGCGGCGCCGCAGCCGACGGAGTGCCCGAACTCGTCGCCTCCTTGCGCGAACTGGGCGCTGAGGTCACCGTCATCGCCTGTGACACGGCCGACCGGGACCGGGTACGGGCCGTCCTCGACGCCGTCCCGGAGGACCGCCCGCTGACCGCGGTGGTGCACACCGCGGGTGTTCTCGACGACGGCGTGATCTCCGCGCTCACCCCCGAGCGGCTCGACACGGTCTTCGCACCGAAGGTCGACGCCGCATGGCACCTGCACGAGCTCACTCGAGACCTGGACCTGGCCGCGTTCGTGCTGTTCTCCTCGGCCGCGGGCACGCTCGGCAACCCAGGGCAGGGCAACTATGCCGCCGCCAACACCTTCATCGACGCGCTCGCCCGACACCGGCGCGCCCAGGGCCTGCCCGCCACCTCGCTCGCCTGGGGCTTCTGGTCGTACGGCAGCGACATGACGGCCCAGCTCGACGGTGCCGCGCTGCAGCGCACCAAGCGGGGCGGCATGCTCGGCCTCACCGCGGAGAGCGGCATGGCCCTGTTCGACGCCGGGCTGGCCTCCGCGGACGCGGCGCTCGTCCCGACCGTCCTCGACCTCGCGGAGCTGCGCGCCACACCCGCCGACGACCCGGTGCCGCCGCTGCTACGCGGCCTCGTCCGGACCGGCCGGCAGACCGCGCGTGGCGCCACGGTGGCGGGCGGTTCACTGGCCGACCGGCTCGCCGCGCTGCCCGCCGACGAGCAGGAGCGGTTCCTCGTCGACCTGGTACGTGGCCACGCCGCCACCGTCCTCGGGCACGCCTCGCCGGACACGGTCGACGCCACCCGTGCCTTCAAGGACGCCGGGTTCGACTCGCTGACCGCCGTCGAACTGCGCAACCGGCTCGGCGCCGGCACCGGCCTGCGGCTCCCGGCGACGGTCGTCTTCGACTACCCGACCCCGACCGTGCTCGCCCGGCACCTGCGGACCCAGCTGCTCGGCGACCGGGCCGACGCGCCCGCAGACGCCCCTGTCGCGCCCGCCCCGGCCGTGGCCGACGACGACCCGATCGCGATCGTCGCGATGAGCTGCCGGTTCCCCGGCGGGGTGGCCTCGCCCGAGGACCTGTGGCGGCTGGTGGCCGACGGTGTCGACGCGATCGGCGACTTCCCCGGCAACCGGGGCTGGGATCTGGACCACCTGTTCGACCCCGACCCGGAGCAACCGGGCACCTCCTATGTGCGCCAGGGCGCCTTCCTGCATGACGCCGGGGAGTTCGACGCCGGGTTCTTCGGGATCTCGCCGCGCGAGGCGCTCGCGATGGACCCGCAGCAGCGGCTGCTGCTGGAGACCTCCTGGGAGGTGTTCGAACGCGCGGGCATCGACCCGGGCAGCCTCGTCGGCGCCAAGGTCGGTGTGTACACCGGCCTGATCAGCCACGACTACACCTTCGGCATGCACAACGACGCGGGCGACCTGGAGGGTTACCGGCTCACCGGCACCGCGGGCAGCGTCGCCTCCGGCCGGGTCAGCTACTTCCTCGGCCTGGAGGGGCCCTCGCTCAGCGTCGACACGGCCTGCTCCTCCTCGCTGGTCAGCCTGCACCTGGCGGTACAGGCACTGCGGTCGGGCGAGTGCTCGATGGCGCTGGCGGGCGGCGCGATGCTGATGGCCTCGCCCGACACCTTCGTGGAGTTCTCCCGCCAGCGCGGACTGGCGGCGGATGGCCGGATCAAGGCGTTCTCCGGTATGGCGGACGGTACGGCCTGGTCCGAGGGCGTTGGTGTGTTGCTGGTGGAGCGGCTTTCGGACGCGCGTCGGTTGGGCCACCCGGTGCTGGCGGTGGTGCGCGGTTCGGCGGTCAACCAGGACGGTGCGTCCAATGGGCTGTCCGCCCCTAATGGTCCGTCTCAGGAGCGGGTGATCCGCGGGGCGCTGGCGGTGGCGGGGTTGACGACGGCGGATGTGGATGTGGTGGAGGCGCACGGTACGGGTACCACGCTGGGTGATCCGATCGAGGCGCAGGCGCTGCTTGCGACGTATGGGCAAGAGCGGTCGGCGGAGCGGCCGTTGTGGCTGGGTTCGTTGAAGTCCAACATCGGTCACGCGCAGGCCGCCGCTGGTGTCGCTGGAGTGATCAAGATGGTGATGGCGCTGCGGCACGGTGTTCTGCCGAAGACGCTCCATGTCGACGAGCCGACGCCGAAGGTGGACTGGTCGGCGGGTGCGGTGGAGTTGCTGACCGACAACCGGGACTGGCCGGCTGTGGACCGGCCGCGTCGTGCGGGTGTGTCCTCCTTCGGTGTCTCCGGTACGAACGCCCACGTCATCCTGGAACAGGCCCCCGCCGACGAGAGCGCGCGGACGCCCGAGGAGGCCGGGGCCGGGTCCGGTCCCGGGGAGACGGACGGCCCGCTGCCGTGGCTGCTGTCCGCCAAGAGCCGGGGCGCCCTGCGCGGCCAGGCCGAACGCCTCGCCGTCCATCTCACGGACCACCCCGCGCAGTCCGCCACCGACGTGGCGTACTCGCTGGCCACGACCCGGGCCGACCTGGAACACCGGGCCGTCGTGGTCGCCGCGGACAAGGACGACGTCCGGGCGGGACTCACCGCGCTCGCCGCCGGCGAACCCTCGCCCGAACTGGTCACCGGTACCGCCGACGTCCGCGGCAAGACGGTCTTCGTCTTCCCCGGCCAGGGGGCCCAATGGGCCGGCATGGGCGCCGAACTCCTCGACAGCTCACCCGTGTTCGCGGCCCGGATGGCCGAGTGCGCGGCGGCCCTCGCCCCGTACACCGACTGGTCGCTGCTGGACGTGATCCGGCAGACCGAGGGCGCGGCCTCCCTGGACCGGGTCGACGTCGTCCAGCCCGTCTCCTTCGCGGTGATGGTGTCGCTGGCCGCCCTCTGGGACTCGCTCGGCGTGACCCCCGACGCGGTCGTCGGCCACTCCCAGGGTGAGATCGCCGCGGCCGCCGTCGCGGGCGCCCTGACGATCCACGACGCCGCGAAGGTCGTGGCGCTGCGCAGCCGGGCCATCGCCCGCGGCCTGGCCGGCCAGGGCGGCATGATGTCGGTTTCGCTCCCCGCCGAACAGGTCACGCGGCGGCTGTCCGACGGCGTGGAGATCGCCGTCGTCAACAGCCCCTCCTCGGTCGTCGTCGCCGGAGCGCCCGCCGTGCTCGAAGGCCTTGAGGCCGAGCTGAGGGCGCAGGGCGTCCGGGTCCGCATGCTCCCGGTCGACTACGCCTCGCACAGCTCGTACGTGGAACTCATCCAGGACGAACTGGCCAGGCTGCTCGCCGGGCTGGAGCCGCGCCGGGCCGAGGTGCCGCTGTACTCGACGGTCGACGGAGAATGGCAGGACGGCACCGGGATGGACGCCGGCTACTGGTACCGGAACCTGCGGCAGACCGTACGGTTCGCGGAGGCCACCGGGGCGCTGGTGGACCAGGGCCACCGGGTGTTCGTCGAGGTCAGCGCGCACCCCGTGGTCGCCACCAGCGTGCAGGACGTGCTGGACGGCCGGGACAGTGTGACGGCCGTGGTGACCGGCACCCTGCGCCGTGACGAAGGCTCGCTGATACGGGTCCTCAAGGCCTGGGCCGAACTCCACGTACGCGGAGCGGAGACCGCCAAGGAGGCCCCGTTCGCCGGGACCGGGGCGGCCCGGGTCGACCTGCCGACGTACGCCTTCCAGCGGGAGCACTACTGGCATGCCGACACCCCGGGCTCCGGCGACCTGAATGCCGTCGGACTGGACGCGGGCAGCCACCCGCTGGTGGGCGCGGTGGTGCCGCTGCCCGGCTCCGGCGGAGTGCTCGCCACCGGCCGGCTCTCCCCGGCCACCAGCGACTGGCTCCCCGACCACCGGGTGTCGGGCGTAAGCGTGGTGCCCGGCGCGGCCCTGGTCGACCTGGTCATCGGGGTCGGCGACGAGGTCGGCGCGGGCGTCGTGGAGGAACTCGTCATCGAGACACCGCTGGTGGTCGACGGCCGGGCCGGGACCCGGATCCAGGTCACGGTCGCCGACCTCGACGAGGCGGGCCGTCGTGAGGTGAGCGTCTACGGCTCCGCCGAGGGCGAGGTCTGGACCCGCCAAGCGCGCGGCGTCCTCGTCGAAAGCGGCACCGGCGCGGACTTCGAGCTCGGCCAGTGGCCACCGGCCGGCGCCGAACCCGTCGCCGTCGACGGGTTCTACGAGCGGCAGTTCGACGCCGGTCTGGAGTACGGGCCGCTGTTCCAGGGCCTGACCGCGGTGTGGCGGCGCGGCGAGGAGGTGTTCGCCGAGGTGGCGCTGCCGGAAGACACCGAGCCCGGCGGATACGGGCTGCACCCCGCTCTGTTCGACGCCGCCCTGCACGCCGGTGGCTTCGCCGGGGCCGGCGGCGGCAGCGAGGAGGGCCCTCTGCTGCCCTTCGCCTGGAGCGGAGTCGAGCTGCACGCGTCCGGGGCCACGGCCCTGCGGGTCGCAGTCACACCGGACGGCTCCGGTGGCATGGCGCTGCGCGCCGCCGACGAGTCGGGCGCGCCCGTACTGTCGGTCGGCTCGCTCGTCCTGCGGCCGATCGCACCAGGGCGGCTGACCGCCCTGTCCGGGGCGACGGACACGCTGTTCCGGCTGGACTGGACCCAACTGGTGCTGCCGGCCGGGGCGGGGGAACTGCCGGAGTACGCCGGGGCGGCCGCGTACGCGGTGGGCGGGGACGGCCCGCTGCCCGGTGAGGCCGGGGCGGCCGCCGTCGACGGGTCGGCGCCCGCGGGCCCGGACGGACTCCTCCCGGAGGTCACCCCCGGCGACGGCGCCACGCCCGACGCCGTCGTCGCCGACCTCCTGGCGCTCGCCGAGACCACCGGCCCGGACGGGACCGGGGACGCCGACGGCCCGTGGCGGGTGCGCCGACTGGCCGGCCGTACCCTCGCCCTGCTCCAGCGGTGGCTCGCCGACCCGGACCGGGCACGGACCAGGCTCGTGCTGGTCACCCGTGGCGCCGTCGCCGTGCACGGCCCCGACGAGATCACCGACCCCGCCGCCGCGGCGGTCTGGGGACTGGTCCGCTCCGCCCAGTCGGAGAACCCGGGCCGGATCGTCCTCGCCGACCTCGACGCCGACCCGGCGTCCCGGGCCGCGCTGCCCGCCGCCGTCGCCACCGGCGAGCCCCAACTGGCGCTGCGGGCCGGTGAACTGTCCGTACCGCGGCTGGCCCGCGCCGCCGTAGAGCCTGCCGGGGCCGGCCGCCCGCTGGACCCCGACGGCACCGTGCTGATCACCGGCGGCACCGGCATGATCGGTCGGCTCGTCGCCCGTCATCTGGTCACCGAGCACGGTGTCAGGCATCTCGTGCTGACGGGCCGCCGCGGCCGTCAGGCGCCCGGCGCCGCGGAACTGGGCGCCGAGCTCACCGCGCTCGGCGCCGAGGTACGGGTCGAGGCGTGCGACGCCGCCAACCGGGAGGCGCTGCGCACCGTGCTCGACGGCATCCCGCAGGCCCACCCGCTGACCGGTGTGGTGCACGCGGCCGGTGTGCTGGACGACGGAGTGCTCGCCGCGCTCACTCCGGAGCGTCTCGACACGGTCTTCTCACCGAAGGTCGACGCCGCATGGAACCTGCACGAACTCACCCGGGACCTGGACCTGGCCGCGTTCGTCCTGTTCTCCTCGGCCGCCGGTGTCTTCGGCACCCCCGGCCAGGCCAACTACGCGGGGGCCAATGGCTTCCTCGACGGTCTCTGCCTGCTCCGGCAGGCGCGGAAACTGCCCGCGACATCCCTGGCCTGGGGTCTGTGGGCCGACGCCAGTGGGATGACCGGCCATCTGAGCGAGGCCGATCTGCGGCGCAGCCGGCGCGGCGGCATGCTCGGACTGTCGTCCGACGAGGGCATGCGGCTGCTGGACGCCGCGCTCGGGTCCCATGAGGCCCTGCTCGTGCCGGCGAGGCTGGACCTCGCCGGGCTCGGGGCTCGTGGCGACGCCGGGGCGGCCGAGGTTCCGTCGCTGCTGCGAGGCCTGGTCAGGCCGCTCGCCCGGCGCACCACGCGGGCCGGCCGGCGGCCCGAGGGGCCCTCGCTCGCCGACCGGCTGGCGACGCTGCCCGACGCCGAACGGACCCGCGTCCTGCTCGATCTGGTCACCGCCCAGGTCACCACGGTCCTCGGCCGCTCCCCGGCCGACGCCATCGAGCCCACCCGGCAGTTCAAGGACCTCGGCTTCGACTCGCTGCTCGCGGTCGAACTGCGCAACCGGCTCGGCGAGGCCACCGGGATCCGGCTGCCGGTGTCCCTCGTCTTCGACCACCCGACGCCCACGGCCCTCGCCAGGCAGCTGAAGGAGCAGCTGGTGCCCACGGTGGAGGAGCCCGCGGCCGGAGGTCCGGCCGGCGGCGGGGAGGGCGTCATCGAGATCGACGACGACTTCGACCTCGACGCGGCCAGCGACGACGACCTGTTCGACCTCATGGACAAAGAGCTCGGCAGCTCCTGAACCCGCGACAAAGAGCCCGGCAGCGAACCGGGCACCCCGTGAATCCGTCCGCGCCGCACTCCGACCGAGGGGCTGACCTGGCATGACCACCCATGACGAGAAACTCCGCGAATACCTCAAACGCGCACTGGCGGACCTGCGCAGCACCGGCAAGCGGCTGCGCGAGGTGGAGGCGGCCCGGACCGAGCCGGTCGCGATCGTCGCGATGGGCTGCCGGCTGCCCGGCGGGGTCGCTTCCCCGGAGGACCTCTGGCAGCTCCTCGAACGCGGTGGCGACGCCGTGTCCGGCTTCCCCGAGGACCGCGGCTGGGACCTGGAGCGGCTGTACGACCCGGACCCGGACCACCCCGGGACCTCGTACGTGCGGGAGGGCGGATTCCTGCACGACGCGGCGGACTTCGACGCGGCGTTCTTCGGGATCTCGCCGCGCGAGGCGCTCGCGATGAACCCGCAGCAGCGGCTGCTGCTGGAGACCTCCTGGGAGGTGTTCGAACGGGCCGGAATCGACCCGACGACCCTCGAGGGAAGCCGGGTCGGGGTGTACGCGGGTGTCATGTACGCCGACTACGTGCCGCACGGCCGGGTCCCCGCCGAGGCCGAGGGCCTCCTCGGCATCGGCAACTCCGGCAGCGTCACCTCGGGCCGGGTGTCGTACACCCTCGGTCTGGAGGGCCCGGCCATCACCGTGGAGACGGCCTGTTCCTCCTCGCTGGTGGCGCTGCACCTGGCGGTGCAGGCGCTGCGGTCCGGCGAGTGTTCGATGGCGCTCGCCGGCGGCGTCGCCGTGATGTCCACCCCCGACGTGTTCATCGACTTCTCGCGGCAGCGCGGCCTGGCCGCCGACGCCAGGATCAAGGCGTTCGCGGGGGCCGCCGACGGCACCAGCCTCGCCGAGGGCGCCGGAATACTGCTGCTGGAACGGTTGTCGGATGCGCGGCGGTTGGGGCATCCGGTGCTGGCGGTGGTGCGGGGTTCTGCGGTGAATCAGGACGGTGCGAGCAATGGTCTGACGGCGCCGAACGGTCCGTCGCAGCAGCGGGTGATTCGTGCGGCGTTGGCGTCGGCGGGTCTGACGGCTGTGGATGTGGATGTGGTGGAGGCGCATGGTACGGGGACCACGCTGGGGGATCCGATCGAGGCGCAGGCGGTGCTGGCGACGTATGGCCAGGGGCGTGAGCGGCCGGTGTGGTTGGGGTCGTTGAAGTCGAACATCGGTCATGCGCAGGCGGCGGCGGGTGTGGCTGGTGTGATCAAGATGGTGTTGGCGTTGCGGCATGGGGTGTTGCCGCGGACGTTGCATGTGGATGAGCCGACGTCGAAGGTGGACTGGTCGGTGGGGGCGGTGGAGCTGCTGACCGAGGCGCGGGAGTGGCCGCGGACGGGACGGCCCCGCCGCGCCGGCATCTCCTCCTTCGGCATGAGCGGAACCAACGCCCACGTCATCATCGAAGAGGCCCCCCCTGAAGAGGCCTCCGCCGAGGGAGCCCCTGCCGAGGAGCCGCCCGCCCAGGCGAAGCCGGCGCCGGAGGGTGTCGTCGCGCGTCCCGCGGCCGTCGCCCTCCCCTGGCTGTTGTCCGCGAGGTCCGCGCCCGCGCTGCGGGCTCAGGCCGCCGCCCTGCTCGCTCGCGTCGAGGGCGATCCGGGCCTCTGTCCGGCCGACGTCGCGCACGCTCTGGCCACCACCCGCGCGGCCCTGCCCCGGCGGGCCGTGCTGACCGCCGAGGAGCGCGAGGGCTTCGTCAGCGGCCTCAGGGCCCTCTCCGCCGGGGAGCCGGCACCCGTCGTCACCGAGGGTGCTGTCGTCGCCGGTCGGCTGGCGTTGCTGTTCACCGGGCAGGGCAGTCAGCGGGTGGGTATGGGCCGTGAGTTGTACGAGGCGTTCCCGGTGTTCGCCGAGGCGTTCGACGCGGTGTGTGCCGAGGCCGACGGGCAATTGGGGTGTTCGCTGAGGGAGTTGGTGTTCGAGGACGCCGGTGGGGTGTTGGACCGTACGGAGTTTGCTCAGCCGGCGTTGTTCGCGGTCGAGGTGGCGTTGTACCGGTTGCTGGAGTGGTTCGGCGTACGGCCCGATTTCCTTGCCGGGCATTCCGTCGGTGAGGTCGCCGCCGCGTATGTCGCGGGTGTCTGGTCGTTGCCGGATGCGGTACGGCTGGTCGTTGCCCGGGGGCGGCTCATGGGCGGTCTGCCATCTGGCGGGGTGATGGTCGCGGTCGAGGCCTGCGAGTCGGAGGTGGTCGAGACCCTGGCCGGTCGGTCGGGGGTTGATGTCGCTGCTGTCAACGGGCCCACTGCCGTGGTTCTGTCCGGAGTGGCGGAGGCGGTCGAGGAGGTGGCCGCGGAGCTGGCTGCGCGGGGGCGCCGTACCAAGCGGCTCACCGTGAGCCATGCTTTCCACTCCGTTCTGATGGAACCGGTACTGGAGGAGTTCCGTGCGCTGGTCGCCGGGCTGACCTTCAACGCTCCCTCGATTCCTGTTGTCTCCAACCTGACGGGAGAACTCGCGGGCGCCGAACTGCTGACCGCTGACTACTGGACCCGTCACATCAGGGCCGCGGTCCGTTTCGGTGACGGGGTGCGGCAGTTGGCCGCCTTGGGCGCTGTCACCTTCCTGGAGGTGGGCCCCGGCGGAGTGCTGACCGCGATGACCCAGGAAGTGCTGCGCGACGGTGCCGGACCGGACGGCGGGTTCGTGCCGCTGCTGCGCCGCGACCGCCCGGAGCCCGGTTCCCTGCTCGCCGGGCTGGCCCGGGCCCATGTGCGCGGCGTACACGTCCACTGGGCCGCGCTGTCCGCGGGCACGGACACGCGGCGGGTGGAGCTGCCCACGTACGCGTTCCAGCGCGAGCGTTACTGGCTGGCCGTAGACATCGCCTCCGCCGACGTGGCCTCCGCCGGACTCGACACCGGTGACCATCCGTTGCTCGGCGCCCTCGTCACCCTTCCGGGCTCCGGCGGTGTGCTCGCGACCGGTCGGCTGTCGGCGGGTACCGATGGCTGGCTCGCCGACCACCGGGTCGCCGGCGCGGTCGTGCTACCGGGTACGGCCCTGGTCGAACTCGCCGTCCGGGTCGGCGACGAGGTGGGTACCGGCGCGGTCGAGGAACTCGTCGTCGAAACCCCGCTGGCCGTCCCCGACAAGGGTGGGTTGCGGTTGCAGGTCGCCGTCGCGGGCCCGGACGAGACCGGACGGCGCGAGGTGACCGTACACAGCTCGCACGACGGCGGCGGATGGACCCGCCATGCGCGCGGCACGCTGGTGGCCCAGCCCGACCCGCCCGCCCGTGAACGGGGGGCATGGCCGCCGGCCGGCGCCGAACCCGTGGCACTCGACGGCTTCTACGAGAGTCGGTCGGACGCCGGGGTCGAGTACGGGCCGCTGTTCCAGGGGCTGCGGGCGGCCTGGCGGCGGGGCGAG
Organism: Streptomyces sp. NPDC007896; assembly: GCF_042959425.1. Classification (NCBI taxonomy): domain Bacteria; kingdom Bacillati; phylum Actinomycetota; class Actinomycetes; order Kitasatosporales; family Streptomycetaceae; genus Streptomyces; species Streptomyces sp. NPDC007896. The sequence goes on from NZ_JBIBKX010000012.1 coordinate 323,977, forward strand.
GAGGTGTACGCCGAGGTCGCGCTGGACCAGGACGTCGACGCGGGCGGCTTCGGGCTCCACCCGGCGCTGTTCGACGCCGCGCTGCACGCGGGCGGCGCGGTCGGCGTCGGCGACGACGGCCAGGAGGGCACCCTGCTGCCGTTCGCCTGGAACGACGTGGCGCTGTTCGCGTCGGGCGCGACCGTTCTGCGCGTGACCCTCGCACCCGCCGCCGACGGCGGCATGGCCCTGCGGGCGGTGGACCCGGCGGGCGCGCCGGTGCTGTCGGTGGGTTCGCTGGTGCTCCGGCCGCTGACGGCCGGGTCGCCGGGCACCGGCCAGGGCACGGACGACGCGCTGTTCCGGGTCGACTGGAGGCCCGTGCCGGCGGGCGAACAGCCGGGTGCGCTGGAGGAGTTGACGGATGTCACGGCGCTGGTCGAAGCCGTGCGCCAGGGCGGCAGCGTGCCCCAGGCGCTGGTCGTCGACCTCACCGAGGCCGCTGCGGCTGTCGACTCCGCCTCCCTCCCCGACGCCCCCCGACGGGCCCGCACCCTCACCACCCGCGCCCTCGACGCCCTCGTGTCCTGGTCCGCCGCCGACGAACTCGCCGCCTCCCGGCTGGTTCTGGTCACCCGCGGCGCCACCTCCGACGTCCCGGACCCGGCCGCCGCCGCCGTATGGGGGCTCGTCCGGTCCGCGCAGTCCGAGAATCCCGACCGGGTCGTCCTCGTCGACCTCGACGACGACCCCGCCTCCCGCGCCGCGCTGCCCGCAGCCGTCGCCACCGGCCAGGCCCAGCTCGCCATACGCGCCGGAGTGCTCCTCGTACCCCGGCTCACCCGCGCCGCCGCGCCGCCCGCCACCGCCGCCCGTGACCTCGACCCCGACGGTACGGTCCTGATCACCGGCGGCACCGGTGCCCTCGGCCGGGTGGCCGCCCGGCACCTGGTCACCACGCACGGCGTACGGAGACTGCTGCTCGCCAGCCGGAGCGGCGAGCGCGCCGAGGGCGCCGTGGAGTTCGCGGCCGAGCTGCGGGCCCTCGGCGCGGAGGCCACGGTGGTGGCGTGCGACGCCGCCGACCAGGAGGCGCTGCGCGCCCTGCTCGACACCGTTCCGGCGGAGCATGCGCTGACCGCGGTGGTGCACACCGCGGGTGTTCTCGACGACGGCGTGATCTCCGCGCTCACCCCCGAGCGGCTCGACACCGTGCTGCGGCCCAAGGCGGACGCCGCCTGGAACCTGCACGAGCTCACCCGGGACCTGGACCTGGCCGCATGGGTGCTCTACTCCTCGGTCGCCGGCACGGTGGGCAGCGCGGGCCAGGGCAACTACGCCGCCGCCAACGCCTTCCTCGACGCGCTGGCCCGGCACCGGCGCGCCCAGGGGCTGCCCGCCACCTCGCTCGCGTGGGGCCTGTGGGACCAGGACAGCGACATGACCGGCGGGCTGGCGGCCGCTGACCTCGACCGGGTGGCCCGCAGCGGCCTGTTGCCGATCTCCGCCGAACAGGGCATGACGCTGTTCGAGACCGCGCTGCGCGGCGAGGAGCCGGCGCTGGTGGCGGCCCGGCTCGATCTGGCGGGCATTCGAGAGCGGGCCGGGACGGCGGGCGTGCCCACCTTGCTGCGCGGGCTGGTGCGGCCGCCGCGCGGCACGGCTGCCGGGAACACCGCGGGCGGCGGCGACTCGCTGGCCGTACGGCTGGCGGGGATGACCGCACCGGACCGTACCAGGACCCTGCTGGAGCTGATCAGAAGTCAGGTCGCCCTGGTGCTCGGGCTGCCGGGGGCGGACGCGGTGGAAGAGGAACAGGCGTTCAAGGACTCCGGGTTCGACTCGCTCACCGCGGTCGAGCTGCGCAACCGGCTGGCGGCCGCCACCGGGATCCGGCTGCCGGCGACGCTGGTGTTCGACTTCCCGACACCGGTGGCGCTGGCCCGCAGGCTGCTGGCCGAACTGGTAACGGAACCGGCCGCCGGCGAGGAGCTCGGCGAGGCGCGGGAGAGCGAGCTGCGCGCCGTGCTGGCGACCGTGCCGATCCGCCGCCTCCGTGAACTCGGTGTGCTCGACGCCCTGCTGGGCATCGTGGAGCCCCCCACGGCGCGGACACCGGCGCGTCCGGCCGAGGACGCCCGTGCCGCCATCGCCGAGATGGATGTCGACAGCCTCATCGCCAGGGCGCTGGACAGCGCCGACCACTGAAGCCGATTGCGAACGGGGAGCCTTTCGATGAATGCCCAGCCTGCCCGCGATGAGAAGCTCGTCGCGGCCCTGCGCGCCTCGCTGCTGGAGAACGAGCGGCTGCGGGTGGAGATCCAGCGCGCCACCGAACCGGTCGCCGTCGTCGGCATGGCCTGCCGGCTGCCCGGCGGAGTCGCCTCGCCCGAGGAGCTGTGGCGGCTGGTCTCCGAGGGCGGCGACGGGATCACGGAGTTTCCCGGAAACCGGGGCTGGGACCTGGACCGGGTCTACCACCCCGATCCCGACCAGCCGGGCCGCACCTATGTGAAGGAGGGCGGGTTCCTGCATGACGCCGGGGAGTTCGACGCCGGGTTCTTCGGGATCTCCGACCGTGAGGCGCTCGCGATGGACCCGCAGCAGCGGCTGCTGCTGGAGACCTCCTGGGAGGTGTTCGAACGCGCGGGCATCGATCCGACATCCGTACGCGGCACCGACGTCGGCGTGTACGTGGGGCTCATGCACCACGACTACGCGACGGGCCTGGAACGGCTGCCCGAGGGCGTGGAGAGCTTCCTCGGCATGGGGAAGTCGGGCAGTGTGCTCTCCGGCCGGGTCTCGTATGTGATGGACCTGGTCGGCCCGTCCGTCACCCTGGACACGGCGTGTTCGTCCTCGCTGGTCAGCCTGCACCTGGCGGTACAGGCACTGCGGTCGGGCGAGTGCTCGATGGCGCTGGCGGGTGGGGTGACGGTGATGGCCACGCCGGCCCCCTACGTCGACTTCTCCCGCCAGCGTGCGCTGGCGGCGGATGGCCGGATCAAGGCGTTCTCCGGTATGGCGGACGGTACGGCCTGGTCCGAGGGCGTTGGTGTGTTGCTGGTGGAGCGGCTTTCGGACGCGCGTCGGTTGGGCCACCCGGTGCTGGCGGTGGTGCGCGGTTCGGCGGTCAACCAGGACGGTGCGTCCAATGGGCTGTCCGCCCCTAATGGTCCGTCTCAGGAGCGGGTGATCCGCGGGGCGCTGGCGGTGGCGGGGTTGACGACGGCGGATGTGGATGTGGTGGAGGCGCACGGTACGGGTACCACGCTGGGTGATCCGATCGAGGCGCAGGCGCTGCTTGCGACGTATGGGCAAGAGCGGTCGGCGGAGCGGCCGTTGTGGCTGGGTTCGTTGAAGTCCAACATCGGTCACGCGCAGGCCGCCGCCGGTGTCGCTGGAGTGATCAAGATGGTGATGGCGCTGCGGCACGGTGTTCTGCCGAAGACGCTCCATGTCGACGAGCCGACGCCGAAGGTGGACTGGTCGGCGGGTGCGGTGGAGTTGCTGACCGACAACCGGGACTGGCCAGCTGTGGACCGGCCGCGCCGTGCGGGTGTGTCCTCCTTCGGTGTCTCCGGTACGAACGCCCACGTCATCCTGGAACAGGCCCCCGCCGACGAGACCGACGAGACCGACGAGACCCCCGAGCCCGTGCGGCCGGCACACGGGCTGCTGCCCTGGGCGGTGTCCGGCAAGAGTCCCGCGGCACTGCGCGCCCAGGCCGCCCGCCTGCTGGCCTTCGCGGAGGCCGACCCGGGGCTGGACCTGGTGTCCGCGAGCCATGCCCTGACCACCACACGGACCGCGTTCGAGCACCGCGCCGTGGTCGTCGCCGGCACCAGGGACGAACTGCTGCGTGGGCTGGAGCAGCTGAGCCAGGACCAGCCGGCCCCCGAGGTGGTGCGCGGCGCGAGGGTCTCGGGCCGGCTTGCGGTCCTCTTCACCGGGCAGGGCAGCCAGCGCCTGGGCATGGGCCGTGAGCTGTACGCCGGGTTCCCGGTCTTCGCCGCGGCCTTCGACGAGGTGTGCGCCGAGCTCGACGTACGGATCGGCCGCTCACTGCGGGAGCTGGTGTTCGCCGCCGCCGACGACGAGGGACTACTGGACCGCACCGGGTACGCCCAGCCCGCCCTGTTCGCGCTGGAGGTGGCGCTGTTCCGGCTGCTGGAGAGCTGGGGGATCCGCCCCGACCACGTCGGCGGACACTCGATCGGCGAGCTGACCGCCGCCTACGTCGCCGGCGTCTGGTCGCTGCCGGACGCGGTCGAACTGGTCGCCGCCCGCGGCCGGCTGATGCAGGGGCTGCCGGCGGGCGGTGCCATGACCGCGGTGCAGGCCACCGAGGACGAGGTGCTGCCGCTGCTCACCGAACGCGTCGGGCTCGCCGCGGTCAACGGACCCCGCTCGGTGGTGCTCTCCGGAGACGCCGACGCGGTCGCCGCGATCGCCGACGGGTTCGCCGCCGAGGGACGCCGGGTGAAGCGGCTGAAGGTGTCGCACGCCTTCCACTCCCCGCACATGGACGGCATGCTCGCCGCGTTCGAGAAGGTCGCCGCAGGGCTGGAGTACCACGAGCCCACGCTGCCGGTGCTGTCCAACCTGACCGGCCGCACCGCCACCGCCGCCGAACTCACCTCGCCACGCTACTGGGTGGACCATGTGCGGCAGGCCGTGCGCTTCCTCGACGGCGTCCGCGCCCTGCAGGGCCAGGGGGTCACCACCTTCCTGGAGCTGGGCCCCGGCGGCGTGCTGACCGGCATGGGCCAGGACTGCGTCACCGGTGACACGGCGAAGCTCGCTTTCGTACCGGCCCTGCGGCCCGGGGTGGCCGAGAGCCGCGCCGTGCTGACCGCGCTGGCCCAACTCCACGTCAGGGGCCGGGCCGTCGACTGGCCCGTCTCGCTGACCGGCACGCGGCGGATCGACCTGCCGACGTACGCCTTCCAACACCGTCACTACTGGCTGGAGGCCACGACTTCCATGACTTCCATGGACACGACCACCGAGGATGCCGCACCCGAGGAGACCGAGCAGGCGGAGGCCACCCGGAAGGCGCTGATCGCCAGCCTGGAGGGGCTCAGCGACGACGAGCGGCTGCAGAAGCTGCTCGACCTGGTCATCGCCGAGGCGACCGTGGCGATGTCGCTGCTGGAGGAGCCGACGGTAGAGGCCATCGAGGCGGACAGCGCCTTCTTCGAGATCGGCTTCAACTCGCTGACCGCCGTGGAGCTCCGCAACCGGCTCGTGGAGGCCACCGGGACCGCGCTCACCCCGATGCTGCTCTTCGACTACCCGACCCCTGAGTTCATCGCCGACTTCCTCAACGACGAGCTGAAGACGGCCTGACCCCCACGTTCCTGCCCCGGCTCCCGCGACGCGGGAGCCGCTCAACCCCGAGGTGGTACCGGACATGTTCGACGTCGACCTCTACTTGCGGAAACTCGGCTGCACCGGGTCGCGGGAGCCCTCCCTCGACCTGCTGAACGAGCTGCAGAAGCGGCACATGATGGCCATCCCCTTCGACAACTCCCTCAACGCGGACGCCGAGCGTGGGTTCGACGTGCTGCTGGAGGTGGACATCGACGACGACACCGTCTTCAGGGCCGTCGTCGAGGGCGGCCGTGGCGGGGTCTGCTATGAGCTCAACGGCCTGTTCCGGCGACTGCTCACCGAACTGGGCTTCGAGGTGAAGGTCCTGGCGGCCGCCGTCATCCAAGTGAACGGCACCTTCGGCCCGGAGCTCGAGCACATCTTCAACTGCGTGGAACTCGACGGCGAGCGCTATCTGGTCGACGTCGGGCTCGCCGGCCCCTCGTACCTGGAACCGCTGCGGATCACCGACGAGATCCAGGAGCAGCACGGCTGCCAGTACCGGCTGGTGGAAGAGGACGGCTACCAGGTGCTGCAGCGCCGCGCCAAGGGCGGCGACTGGAGCGCCTCGTACCGCTTCAAGGACCAGTACCGCGAGATCTCCGACTGGCAAAAGCTCGTGCCCGACATCGCGAACTTCCCGCTGGAGCAGGTGCTGATCGGCACCCGGATACACAGCCGCGCCTTCGACAACGGCCAGATGGTGCTGATCGGCAAGCGTTACCTGCGGGTGGAGGACGGCGTGGAGGAGATCAAGGTGCTCACCAGTCCCTCCACGTTCAAGCAGGTCGTACGCCAGATCCTCACGCCCGACGCCTGACCCGAGGCCCGACCCGAGCGGAGAAGACGATGCACACCTCACCCACCGACGGCCACGCCGATGTACTGATCGTGGGATACGGGCCCGTCGGCCAAGTGCTGGCGCTGCAACTGGCCGGTCGAGGCCGGCGGGTGACCGTCGTCGAGCGGTGGCGCACCGGCTACCCGATGCCGCGCGCCGTGGCCTTCGACAGCGAGGGCGCCCGGATCCTGGCCGCCGCCGGCATCGGTGAGCGGATCGGCGAGATCGGCGAGCCGTCCGGCGACTACACCTGGAAGAACGCGGCGGGGGACGCGCTGCTCCACATCGACGTGGCCGAGCGGGGCCGGTGCGGCTGGCCGGAGTCGACCTCCATGTACCAGCCGGCCCTGGAGGCCGCGCTGGTGGAGCAGGGAGCCACCCTGCCGGAGCTGACGGTGCTCCGCGGCGAGGAGGTCGTGGCGATCACCGACCACGGTGACCGGGTGGAGGTCACCTCGCGCGCCCCGGACGGTCCGGAACGGGTCCACAGCGCGAGCTGGGTGGTTGGTTGCGACGGTGCCAACAGTTTCGTACGCCGGGGCATCGGCACCGCGATGGCCGATCTCGGCTTCTCGCACGACTGGCTGATCTGCGATGTGCTGCTGCACGAGGAGCGTCGGTTCCGGCCGAACAATCTGCAGATCTGCGATCCTCGGCGGCCGCGCACCTCCGTGTCGGCAGGCCCCGGCCACCGGCGCTGGGAGTTCATGCGAGCGGCCGACGAGACGGTGGAGGAGCTGAACACGGAGAAGAGCGCCTGGCGGCTGCTCGAGCTCTTCGACGTCCACCCGGGCAACGCCACGCTGGAGCGGTTCCACGTCTACTCGTTCTCGGCCGCGTACGCCCAGACCTGGCGCTCCGGTCGGCTGCTGCTCGCCGGTGACGCCTGCCATGTCATGCCGCCCTTCGCCGGCCAGGGCATGACCGCGGGTTTCCGCGACGTCACCAACCTGTCCTGGAAGCTGGACGCGGTGCTGCGCGGCACGGCCGGCGAACAACTGCTGGACAGCTACCCGGTGGAGCGCCGCCCGCACGCCAAGCACGCCATCCAGATGTCGGTGAACCTGGGCCGGATCATCTGCCAGACCGACCCCAAGGCCGCCGCCGACCGGGACATGGTGATGCTGGCCACCGCCGAACGGCCGGTGACGGCAGCCGCCGCGCAGCAGCGTTCGCCCCTCCAGCCGCTCACCGGCGGTCTGCTGGACCTGGGCGAGAAGGGCCGGCCGGTACGCCCGGCCGGGGTGCTCACCCCGCAGGGCCGGGTCGCCCGCGGGGGACGTGCGGGCTGGTTCGACGAGGTGGCGGGGGAGGGCTTCGTGCTGATCTCCACCGAGGACCCGGCGGCTCAACTGTCCGACGAGGACCGGGAGTTCCTCGACACGCTCGGCGCCCGGCTGGTACGGGTCCTGCCGCAGGGTGCCGACCCGCACACGGCGGACGAGGGCGCGGTCGTCGACACTGACGGCGTGTACCTGCCGTTCCTCGCTGAGACCGGCTCCACGGCCGTACTCGTACGGCCCGACTACTACGCCTTCGGCGGCGCCGCGGACCGGGCGGGGCTGGCACGGCTGGTGGCTGGTTTGAGGGCGGGGCTGGCGGCGCCCGCGCCGTCGAGCGCGGGCTGACCCCGCCGCAACACCCCCTTCGGCCCCGGGGAGGCGAAGCCTCATCCCGGGGCCTTTCACCTTCGGTCGTCCCCTCGGCCCGATGCGTCAGATGCGTGAGGAGCGCCTGCGGGGCGGTTGCTCGCACTCGGCGAACGAGGACAGCCGCCCTTCGACGAGCCGGCTGAGCGCCTCCACGAAGGGCCCGCGCAACTCCTCGGGGAGCGTGCCGAGCACGTCGTTCTGGATGCCGGACACGATCTCGTTCGATCGGGCGAGGAGTTCGAGACCTGCCGGGGTGGCCTGGATGATCCGGGCCCGGCGGTCGATGCTCGACGGAACGCGCTCGGCGAGCCCGTCCTTCTCCAGCTTGTCGGTCAGGACGACCATCGTCGTCTTGTCCAGCCCGAGCGAGTCGGCGATCTGCGTCTGCGTCAGATCGCCGGAGACGGCCTTGTGCAGGATGCAGTGCGCGCGGGGAGTGATGCCGAGGTCGCTGAGGCCGGCGGTCATCTCCGTCTGCAGCGCGTGGCTGGCCCACGACAGCAGAAACGTGAGGTCCACCTCGGGTGGGGCGGCAACGGTTGGCTTCATGGCGCCCATGATAGCCGAAAGGGCAGAAGCTTTTTATTTTGTAGTAGACGATTTCGAACGTGACTATATGCTACGGTCCCGTCTGTTGTCCCAACCAGGAGGCGTCTCCATGTCCCAGCCCGCCCAGCCGAGTTCCGGCAGTCGCTGGCTCGCGTTCGCGGTGCTCTGCGCGATGCAGTTAATGGTCGTCATCGACATCAGCATCGTCACCGTGTCCCTCCGCTCCATCCAGAGCGACCTCGGTTTCACCGAGGCGCGGCTGGCCTGGATCACGAACGCCTACACCATCGGTTTCGGCGGACTGCTGCTGCTCTCCGGACGGCTCGGCGACCTCATCGGCCGCAAGCGGATGTTCGTCTCCGGGCTCGCGCTGTTCACGGTCGCCTCGGCACTGTGCGGCGCCTCCCAGACGCAGGAGATGCTGATCACGATGCGGTTCCTGCAGGGAGCCGGGGCTGCGATGGCCAACGCCGTGATCATGGGCATCGTCTTCACGATCTTCAGCAACCCGGCGGAGCTCGGCAAGGCGATGGGCATCTCCGGCTTCAGCCAGGCGGCCGGCGCATCGATCGGCATCCTCTTCGGCGGTCTGCTCACGGACGGCATCAACTGGCACTGGGTCTTCTACATCAACGTCCCGATCGGCCTGGCCGCCCTGCTGATCGCGGTCCGCTCGATCCCCTCCGACCAGGGCATGGGCCTGGACAAGGGCGCCGACTTCCTGGGCGCCGTCCTGGTCACCGCCGGAATGATGCTCGGCGTCTACACCATCGCCACGATGAGCGAGTACGGATGGGGTTCCGGGCACACCATCGGCTTCGGCCTCGGCGCCGTCGTCCTGCTCGGAGCCTTCGTCGGCCGCGCGGCCACCGCTGCCCAGCCCCTGGTCCCGCTCAGCATCTTCCGCTCGCGCAACCTCTCCGGCGCCAACGTCGTCCACCTCCTCCTGGTCGGCGGCACCATGTCGTTCAACATCCTGATCGCTCTGTACCTGCAGGAGGTCGCGGGCTACTCCCCGGCCCAGACCGGCTTCGCCTACCTGCCGATCGCGATCGCCGCCGGCGCCTGCGCGGTGACCCTGTCGGCCCGGCTCAACATGAAGTTCGGGCTGCGCAACATGATCATCGCCAGCCTGGGCCTGGTCGTGGCAGGCGTGCTGCTCGCCCTCCGGGCGCCCACCGACCCCGACTATGTGCTGGACATCCTGCCCACCGCCGTCCTGCTCGGTGCCGGCAGCGGTCTGGCCATGCCCGCGGTCATCATGATGTCCATGCAGGTCCGCTCACCCAGCGAGGCCGGTCTCGCCTCCGGCCTGGCGGGCAGCGCGGGCACGATCGGCGACTCGCTGGGCATCGCCGCCCTCACCGCGATCGCCGCGGCGCACACCCAGAGCGCCCTCGACGACGGCGCAGACGTCAAGACCGCGCTCGCCGACGGCTTCCGCCTCTCCTTCGGCGTCGGGGCCGCCCTGCTCGGCGCCGCCATCGTGGTGGCCGTCACCGTGCTGCGCGAGGTGCCGATGGGCCCGCCCCCGGGTGCGGGCGGCCCGGGCGGACCCGGCGCCGAGGGCATGCTCGGCGAGGCGGGCGCCCCCGGATCGCAGGACGCGCCCGGTGTGCCGCCGTCCGCCGACCCCGAAGGTGTCATGCCCTGACACCAGGGCGCTCGCCCTGGGCGCCCGGTCCGGCTCAACCCTTGCCAAGAACCGCGCGGCGGCCACGCCGCGGTGAAGTTTCGTCCCCATCGAAGGAGAATTCCATGACGTCCCCCACCACGGCCGCCCCCTCCGCAGCCGCGTCGACGGTGAAGTCCCGCGCCATCGCGGTCGGCGCCGCGACCGTCGCCGCTGTCCTCGTCTGGGCCCTGGGCAAGGCCTTCGGGGCCGAATACGAGGTCGCCCAGGGCGACGGCAAGGACCCCATGACGGTCAACGTGGGCCTCGTCGCCATGTTCGCGCTGATCTCCTCGCTGCTCGGCTGGAGCCTGCTGGCCGCACTGGAGAAGTTCGTGCCCGCCAGGGCGGCCACGATCTGGGGCGTCGTCGCCGCGGTCGTCCTCGTCGCCTCGTACGCAATGGTCTTCTCCGCCGACACCACGGGCGGCACCAAGGCCGCGCTGGCGCTGGTCCACACCGCGGTGGGCGGCGTGCTCATCCCGCTGCTGTGGCGCGGCGCCCGCCGGGGCGCCTGACCCGCCGCCGGCGCGGGCCGGCAAGCCGCAGAGCCAGTGCCGACCGTCCCCGAGACGCCGGTCGGCCCATTCCCGGAGGAGTGGTGAATCCCCCGTCGCCCCCTCCACCCCAGTCCGTCGTCCGCCCGGCTTTCCCGGGCGGACGGCGGACTTCTTCGTGTCAGCCCGCCCAATGGTCGTGCGATTGCCGGGGCGTTGCCGCCGCGTGCGACGCTCGCCCGGACCGGCGCAGTGCACCGATCCGGGCGCCGGGACACAAGGGCTGAGGACGGGTGATGGGACGGACGAAGACAGTGCGCGGCGAGCTCGGACGACCGCCCCGGCCTGCCGGGGTGGTCGTCCGGTCGATGTGCTCGGTGCTGGTGGCCCTGACGGTGGTGACCGCCGTCCTGGGCACGGCCCTGTGGCATGAGCGGCAGGCGGCGGCCGACGACAGGCCCACCGCCACCGCCAGCCTCGGCGGGCTCGACGTGGTGCCCGGCCCTGCCGACTGGGCAGCCATGGCCGACCACTCCATGGACGGCCAGAACGGATACCAGATGCCCTCGGCGATGATGCCGGGGGCGCCCGAGGGCGACGAGATGCGGCTGGGCATCCCCATCACCCTGACGAACAGCACCGGCTCGGTGCGGCAGTTCGACCTCGCCCGGGAGTTCTCGCTGAGCGCCGGCAGGGGCGGCGGATCACGGCGGCTGCACTCCGACACCCTGGGGAAGCTGCCCAGACTCAACGGGGGCAGCGCGGTACGCGGCGTCCTCTACTTCGACGTCGAACCCCCCAAGGCGGGCGACCCGCCGCTGAACCTGGTGTGGAAGCGCGACGGCGACTCCCGGCGGATGACCGTCCGGCTGCCGGGCCGGACACCCGCACAACACCAGCACGGCTCCTAGGCCCTGTCGTCAAACTCCCGTCTGCCCCGCGACGCCATGCACGCGCCCCCAAGTTCTCAGCTTCGCTCGCACAGGGAGGGACCCCCTTCGCCGCACCGGGCACTGACCCAAGTACGTCCAGTACGAGGGCCTGTGCCCGGCACGCCGAGAGCACGCACCTGACGCCGCAGGGCCCGCCCTCCGGGCGGACGACGGGAATGTGACGACAGGCCCTAGCCGTGTCTCAGAGGACCCGACTCCTCGGCCCTCCATCCAACCGACAAGGAGACCCGCCATGCGCCAGCCACCGGCTGCGCCCGCATTGGGGCCGGACGAAGGGCGGGCGGCCGGTCCGCCCGCCAGAGGCCGGCCGGACCACCCCGTTCTGACCGCGCTCGGCCGCAGCCTCGGCCTGATCACCGTGCTTGCTCTGGGCTCGGTGTCATGGCAGCACTGGGCCGTCTTCCCGGCCGACGGCGGCCCGGCCGCGCACGGCCCGTACCTCCTGGCCGACCTGGCCCTCGCGCTCTACGCGGCCGCGACCGCCGTGCTGCTGGTCCAGTGGGCCCGGCGCGCTGTCGGCCCGCGCTTTGCGGCGCGTTGGGAGAACGTGGTCGTCGCCTGCGCCACGGCCCTCACCATGACCGCCCTGTTCGTCCCGCTCGCCATGGCGCAGGCCGTCCTGCACCGGGCGCTGGGAGGCGCGGCCGGCGGTCACCACCACGGGGCGGGCGCGCTGCCCGACGACGGCGCGATGGGCCTGCTGCGGTACGGCGTGGGCCAGGCGGCCCAGGTCGAGGTCGCGATCCTGACGCTGGCCCTGCTGGGCGCCGTCCCGGCCCATGTGTGGCTCGCACCGCGCCGCTGGGCGGAGTCTCGCCGTCATGCCCGTAGCGGGCGCTCCGTCTTCGTCGCCCTGCCGGCGCGTCCTCGACGCCATGCCGTCGGGATGCGCCTCGCCCTCGTCGCCGCCCTGTCGGCGGCGCTGCTGGCGCCGGTCGGCAGCGCGGTGGCCGAGCCCGGTACACAGCGGTCGGCCGGCGCCGGCAGCTGCGCGACCGCGCCCCAGCGGGAGTTCGACGTCAGCGCCATCAACGTCGACATCACCGTGGACCGGTTCGGCGACCACGACCCGTACGGGATGATGTACGTGCTCGACGGTCGGCTCGACGCGGTACGCGAGCAAGAGGCCGCCCTGCTGCGTGCCTCGAAGCTGCCGAAGAACGATCCGACCGCCGCGAAGGTCTCCGTCGGCCTCGGCCAGGACGCCATCCAGCCCCTGGTGATCCGCGCCAGGCTCGGCGAATGCGTCGTCATCAACCTCACCAACAAGCTGGAGAAGGCTCCCCGCAGCGGGTCGTTCGGCAACCCGGCGATCGTCCAGCCCGGCGGCGTCCCGTCGGTCTCGGTCGACATGGCCGGCGTGGCGTTCGACGCGGCGGGGGGCGCCGGGGGCCAGGCCGTGGGGAAGAACCCGGAGTCGGCGATGGCCGCGCCCGGGCAGACCAAGCAGTACCGGTATTACCTCGATCCGCTGATGGGCGAGGGGGCCAAGGTGTTCCGCAGCGGTGGAGATTCCACCCAGATGACCGCCCACGGCCTTTTCGGCACGCTGATCGCCGAGCCGGTCGGGGCCCGCTGGTACGACCCGATGTCCGGCGCGGACCGGACCGACGAAACCTCCTGGAGCAACTGGGAGGCGATGATCAAGCCGGCCGACGGCAGGTCATTCCGCGAGTTCACGCTGATCTACCACGAGATCGGCGACGAGGCATTCAACCTTCGGCGGCCGCTCCGGGAGAACGACGAGGGCATCCCGTTCGGCGGCGACGACGGCAAGCCCCACGGCGACCAGGTGGAGTACGGCCGGCCGTTGCCCATGATCGACACCCGGCCGCCGTCCGCGGCCATCCCCAACGAGGGCGGCGGCGGGACCGCTTCGTACCGCCCAGGGAGCCGGGCCATCAACTACCGCAGCGAGCCGTTCATGCGCCGGCTGCAACTGGAGGCCGCCCGCGGCGCCGCCGTACAGCGTGCCAACAAGTCCCTGGCCTACAGCTCCTACACCTACGGCGACCCGGCCACCCCGATGCCCCGCTCGTACCTGGGCGAGCCCACCAAGACCCGGCTCGCGGACGCCGGCGTGGAGCAGCTGCACGTGCACCACGTGCACGGCGGCGGCACTCGCTGGTGGCTCAACCCGGGTGCCGACGACACGACGATGGGTGCGGGTCTGACCAAGAACCCGGTCCAGAAGGCCAAGTCGGTGCGGCTCGACTCGCAGACCGTCAGCCCGCTGGAGTCCTTCAACCTGGAGCACGAGTGCGGGGCCGGCGGCTGCCAGCAGGCGGCCGGCGACTTCCTCTACCACTGCCACATATCCCAGCACTACGTCACCGGGATGTGGGGACTGTGGCGGGTGTTCGACACCGCCCAGCCCACCCTGGCCCCGCTGCCCGGCCGGGACGCCGCGCCCGACGCGGTGAACTCCGCGGGACTGCTCGGCAGGACCGTTCTGGGCAAGAAGGTGGTTCTCGCGAAGGATCTCACCGACCCCACTGCCCAGGTCGCGCTGGAGAAGCTCGTGGAGGACGCGCTGCCCCCGCAGGGCACGCGCTGGCAGAGCGGGAGCGGCTCGGACCCCGACGACGCGACCGTCTGGGACTGGCGCAAGGGCGGCACCGACGAGTCACCGGTCTATCTGGGGGAACCCGAGACCACCGCGGTCTGGGCCGACTACCGTTCGCCCGACCCGGGTGAGCGGCCGGAGATCCTCTTCAACCCGCTCACCGGAAGACCCGCCTACCCGATGCTGCGGCCCCATCTCGGCCAGCGGCCGCCGTTCGCACCGAATGGACACGCCGGCGCACCCGGGGTGGGGGAGACCGTCTCGGACGACCGCCCAGGCGGACTCTGCCCACGCGGCGCCAGAGTGCGGGACTTCGATGTGACCGCTGTCCCGGTCTCAGTACGGGCCACCGCCCGGGAACGGGATGACAACGGTGAGATCTACGTCCTGAACGAGGACAAGGCCGCCGTCCTGGACGGGAGGAAACCCGTCGACCCGCTCGTCATCCGGTCCAATGTCGGGGACTGCGTGGCGATCACCTTCGGCAGCGAACTGAAGACGTCCGTACAGGCCAAGGCGAACATGCACACGCACCTCGTGCAGTTCGACCCGCTCGCCTCGGACGGCGTCGTCGCCGGGTTCGCCTTCGAACAGGGGGTGTTCAGCACCGCCAAGGAGAACCGCACCCTCGTCTCGCAGGACGCCCCGGAGAAGGTGACCGTCTCCCAGCTCGGTCAGCTGCGCACCGGGGTATCCGTCGCAGTGGGCGTCGGCCGGTCGGACATCGAGATCAGAACGATCAAGGCGATCGACGGCGACCAGCTCACCTTCGACCGGCCGTTGGAACACACCCACGAGGCCGGTTCACCGGTCACCGTCGAGTTCGTCCAGTACCGCTGGTTCTCCGACGCAGACTCGGGCACGGTCTTCTGGCACGACCACGTCGACGGCATGACCTCCTGGGCGCGCGGTCTGTTCGCCGCGCACATCATCGAGCCCAAGGGCTCGGAGTACCGCGACCCGGTCACCGGCGCCGAGGTCAGGAGCGGCACCATCGTGGACATCGTCAACCGGTCCGGAGGCTCGGTCGGCTACGGCCAGTCCGGTTCGTTCAGGGAGTTCACGATCTTCCTGCACAACGGGCGAAGAGGCAGGGGTGAGCTCTATGAGCCGCCCTCGGCCACCGGACTCAACCCGTTCAACCAGGGACAGGAGTGCGAGGAGGGCTCCATCAACCTGAGAGCCGCCCCCCTCGGGGAGCGGACCCCGCCGGGCGCCACCCCGGCCGACCCCAGGACCACCGACCAGCGCCAGGAGTACAACGGGGCCCGCTGCCGCAACGCCACCAGCAGGGCGCCGTACACGACGGGCAACCCCGACGCGACCACCGCGCGTGCCACGGTGACCACCGTCGACCCGTATGTCTTCTCCTCGGTGAAGTACGGCGATCCGGACACCCCGCTGTTGCGGGCGTACGCCGGTGACCCGGTGGTGATCCGTACCGTCGGGGTCAACGACCGCGGCGAGGCACTGCGTATCCAGGGTCACCGGTTCCGGCTCGAACGCTTCAACGGCGACGGGCAGTTGACGGACACCGCGACCACGGGAATCTCCGAACGGGCCGACTATGTGCTCGACGGTGGCGCCGGCGGACCCAAGGCCAGCCCGGGTGACTATCTGTACTACTCCACCCGGACCTTCGCCCTGGAGAGCGGCGCCTGGGGGTTGTTCCGCGTCCACGACAAGCGGCAGAGCGATCTGCTGCCCCTGCCCGGACGCCCGGAGCCGCCGAACGGGGACGGCTTTCCCAGGCAGAAGGCGGCCACCGGGGACACCCAGAGCGACCCGGGCCCGGCGCCCGCCCCCGCCTACACCGCGGACGGTGAGCCGGACACCACGGTGGTCACCTCGACAGCCACCGGATGCCCTGCGGGCGCCCCGAAGCGGCACTACGCGATCTCGGTGTTCGACAAGACGCTGCCGACCGCGCCGTTCCAGGACACCGGCGGTGTCGTCTACGCCCTCACCTCGGACGTGGCCGCGATCAAGTCCGGTGCGAAACCGGTCGAACCCCTGGTGCTGCGCGCCGACAAGGGGGACTGCCTCACCATCACCCTGAAGAACGAGACCTCACCCGACTCCCTCTACGGGGGCAGACGGGCCGGGCTCGACATGAGCAAGCTGGTCCGCAACCAGCAGCTGTCCGCCGGTTCCGCGGTGGGTCTGAACCCGGACTCCACGGTGGCCGTCGGCAAGACGATCACCTACACGTTCCACGCCGACCGGGAGCTCGGTTCCTCGCTGTTCCAGAACCTGGGCAGTCCGGCCTCGCTGCGGCACGGCGCGTACGGCATGCTGATCGTCGAACCGAAGGGCTCGACATGGTCGGACAGCGAGACGGGCGCCCGGCTCGACGCCACCCGCACCAGCACCGAGGCGATCATCCGGGCACCGGGCGGGCGGAAGTTCCGGGAGTTCGCACTGACCATGCAGAGCACGGACCAGCACTTCTCCCGCAGCATCACTCCCTACGGCGACCAGGTGGCGGGCAACGGACTCAACAGCCCCGACGCCTTCCTGCGGCCGGTCGCCCCGGTTCCCGGCGCACCACCCGGCACCGGGAACAACAGCGGTACGTTCGACAAGGCCTACAACCACGTCAACTACCACAGCGAACCTCTGACCGTACGGCTCGGGCTGACCGCCAGCGTCGACGACTTCAGCCGGGCGAACGTCATCGGTTCCTACGGCGCCGCCTTCGGCTCCGCGACCTATGGTGACCCGGACACCCCGGTGTTCAGGGCCAACTCCCGCGATCCGGTGGTGTTCCGGGTCGGGGTGGGCGCCTCGGACCAGCTGCACTCCTTCACCGTCGGCGGGCACACCTTCCCGCTGGAACCGGGGATGAAGGGCTCGCAGATGATGTCAGCCCGTACGATCACCGCGGGTGAGACGATCGACGCCCACCTGGGCCTTGCGGGGGGCCGCGCCGGATACACGGGCGACTACCTGTTCCAGGACGCCCGAATGCCTTTCGCGGCGGCCGGCATGTGGGGCATCTTCCGGGTACTGCCGCCCGGCGACAAGGACGCCCCGGCGCCACTGTGATCTATTCGTGAACACCTGAGAAAAGCGCCGAAGCGCCCTCGGTTCCGAGAGGACCGGGGGCGCTGCCGTATCCGCGCCCGGAATCGCGCGACAGAATCCCGAGAGGGAATCTCGCGAGGGAATCTCGCGAGGGAATCTCGCGAGGAAAGTTCGATACGGAACAGGGGGAATTTAGGGGATGCCATGTCGCTCTCCCGCTCATTACATTCTCATCGTTTGCACAGCGGAACAGAAGGACGGGGAGTATCTTGATCAGCAGAAGGTCACTCATCCGCGCGAGCGCCGGCGCCGGACTGGCAGCCGTGGCCGTCGGTTCGGGAGCCGCACCCGTACACGCCGGGGCCCGTGACAAGTGGAGCAGGCTGCGCGCGGCGGTCCAGGGCGACGTGGTGCTGCCCACCGACGACGGTTACGCGCTCGCCAAGCAGGGGCAGTTCATCCAGTTCGACTCGATCAACCCGGTGGGCGTTGCCTTCTGCGAGACACCCGAGGACGTACGCGCCTGCATCCACTTCTCCCAGGCGCACGGGATCCCGCTGCGGGTACGCAGCGGCGGGCACAACCTCAACGGCTGGTCGACCGGCGAGGGTCTGGTCATCGACGTCGGCCGGATCGGACACGTCGCCGTCACCGGTTCCACGGTCCGGGTCGGCCCCGGCGCCCAGTCCGTCGACGCGCTGTCGGCCCTCGCCCCGCTGGGCAGGCAACTCCCCGTCGGCACCTGCCCCACGGTCCGGGCCGGCGGCTTCGTCTCCGGCGGTGGCGTAGGTTTCCAGACCCGCAAGTTCGGCATGGCGTCCGACAGGGTCGTCTCGGCTCAGGTGGTCCTTGCCGACGGCCGGATCGTGCGCTGCTCCCCGACGGTCGAGCCCGACCTGTACTGGGCGGTGCGCGGCGGCGGTGGCGGCAACTTCGGAGTGGTGGTGGACCTGGAGGTCCGGCCCATCGATGCGCCGCGGCTGGTCACGTACCACACCATGTGGTCGTGGGACGACGCCGCGGCCGTGACAGCCGCCTGGCAGGCTTGGATGCTCGATGCCTCCCGGGACCTGGGCTCCTCGCTGTTCGTTCTGCCCGCCACGGCCGGCGGCAACGGCACAGAACCGCTCATCAGGATCTACGGCGGCCACCACGGCACGCCGGCCGCTCTCGACGCGGCGCTGGCCGAACTCACCGAGCGGGCCGGCGTGCAGCCGATCAGCAGCACCACGCACGACGACAGCTTCGGCGACGGCATGAGGAGCCTGTACGGCTGCGGCGAGCTGACGCTCGACCAGTGTCACCGGACCGGCAGCCAGACCGGCGCGAAGCTGCCCCGTACGCCCTACAAGCGGCAGAGCTTCCAGCTCAGCGACCGTGCCGCCACCTCCGCGGAGCTCGGTGACCTGATCGACGCGTACAACGCACAGGGCGCCGAACTCCCGTACCGCTACATCCAGATGTTCGCCCTGGGCGGGGCCGCGAACGACGTCTCGCCGGGGGCCACCGCGTACGTGCACCGCAGCGCCCGGTTCCTCATCGGCCTCCAGTCCTGCGACATCACCCCGGAGCCCGCGCCCGAGGTCCTGGCCAAGCACACCGCATGGGCGGACCGCGCGGCCACCGCCCTGGCGCCGCTCTCCAGCGGCTCGTACATCAACTTCCCCAGCTCCCGGCTGAACACCGACTGGGGCCGGTCCAACTACGGTGCGAACTACACCCGACTGCGCTCGGTCAAGAAGAAGTACGACCCTTGCGGGCTCTTCCGGCACCCGGGCGGCGTCGCCTGACCGGACCGTGCGGGGTGCGTCGCTCACGCCGCGAGCAGTTCGGACAGAGGCTCGGCCGGGGTCTCCCGGCCGAGCCTCTGTCCGTGGGGGGCTGTCGAGTTCGGCGGCGACGGCGCTGAGATGCTCGCGGCTGCGGCGCGGGGCCGCCCGCTGCGGACCGGTTCGGCCGCGATCGTCCGGACGGCGGCCTTCTCTCGTAGCCGGTCGGCCCTGTGGAGGCGATCGGCCTCGGGCAGACAGCGGGAACGGGCAGGAGGCGCCGGCCCAACGATCGGCGGCACCACCGCGTTGACAGGTGACGCCGCCTCGAACCGGCCGGACGATCACGGGATCGCCCGTGATCGTCCCTGGTGCGGCCTCGGCCTCAGTCCTTGCGGGTCGCCTCGATCTCCAGGGTGATGGTGACCTTGTCGCCCAGGGTGGCGCCCATGGGGCCGCCGGTCACCCCGAACTCCGCGCGGCTGATCTCGGTAGTGGCCGAGAAGCCCGCGACCTTCGCCCCGCCCCAGCCCTCGGCGAAGCCGTTGGGTTCCAGTCGCAGCGCCACCGCCCGGGAGACGCCGTGCACGGTCAGCTCGCCGTCCGCTTCGAAGCCGTCGTCGACGGCGCGCAGCCCGGTGGAACGGAACGTGAGGGTCGGGTACTTCTCGACGTCCAGGAAGTCACCGCCCCGGACCGCGTCGTCCCGCATCTGGTTGTTGGTGTCGATGGAAGCGGCCTGGATGGTCACCGACACCGAGGACCGCAGTGGGTCCTCCGCCGTGACGATCTCGCCCTCGAAGGAGTCGAACCGGCCCCGCACCTTGGAGACGCCCAGGTGGCGGATGGTGAATGAGATGTCGGAGTGGCTCGGGTCGATGGCCCAGGCGCCGGTCAGGTAACCGGGCACCTCGATCTGCGCTGTCATGGTTTTCCCTCCAGGTCTTACCAGGTCGCGGGGATGCTGACGGGGGCGGACCAGACCGCGTGCGGCGGCAGCCACGGCACCTCGTCGGGCTGCACCGCCAGTCGCAGCCCGGGGAAGCGGCGCAGCAGGCTTGCGATGGCCAACTGCATCTCCATCCGGGCGAGCTGCGCGCCGACGCAGTGGTGCGGGCCGTGACCGAAGGCGATGTGCGGGTTGTGCGTGCGGGTGAAGTCCATGGTGTCCGGGTTCTCGAACACCGATGCGTCCCGGTTCGCCGACATCGACGAGGGCAGCACGGCCTCACCGGCCTTGATCAGCACCCCGCCGAGCTCCACGTCCTCGGCGGCGACCCGCGGGATGCCCTCGCCCGTCGCGGGCCTGATGTACCGCAGCATCTCCTCCACGGCCTGCGGTATCAGCCCCGGGTCGTCCCGCAGCTGCTGCAGGTGGGAAGGGCTGGAGAGCAGGGCGTAGAGCTGGCTGCCGAGGTTGTTGCTGGTGACGTCGAAGCCTGCGATGAGCACAGCGGCCGCCAGGCCGACCATCTCGTTCTCCGTCAGCCGGTCGCCCGCGTCCCGCGCTTCCACCAGGACGCTCAGCAGGTCCTCGCCCGGCTGCTCACGGCGCTGGGCCACCAGTTCGGCGAGATACCCCATGAGGTCCGCGTTGGCCTTCATGGCCACTTCGGGGGTGTGCTCGGCGGAGAAGATGATGCCGACCCAGGTGCCGAACGTGTCCCGGTCCTCGTAGGGCACACCGAGAAGTTCGGTGATCACGGTCAGGGAGACCGGCACAGTGAACGAACGCATCAGGTCGCCCTCGTTGCCGGCCTTCTCCAGCACGTCGAGCTGCTCGTCGATGACCTGCTGGACCCGCGGCCGCAGCTTCTCCACCCGGCGCATGGTGAACGCCTGCGCCAGCATCTTGCGGAGCCTGTTGTGCCCCGGTGGGTCCATCGCCATGATCGTGTCCGGCGGCGGCAGGAACGGCACCATGCGCGGAACGTCCTCGCCCAGTGCCAGGGCCCGGCTGAACCGCGGGTCGGCCAGCACCGTCTTGACGTCCTCGTAGCGGGCCGCCAGCCATCCCGGACCGCCGAACGGCGGCTGCACCCTGGCCAGCCCCTCCCCGGTGCGCAGCCGCGCGTACGTGGGGTCGACTTCGAGTCGTTCGGACTCCTGGAATGGATAGGCCAGTACATCCGGACTGTTGTTCATCGGGCATTCGCTCATGCGTATTTCTTCCCTCGTCACGCCTCGTTCGGACTGGCTCGGCTGTCGGGGACGCAGAATTTCATGTCGCCCCCACTGCTGGGCAATTCACCGCCCACTCAGCATTTTCCGGCCCCGACCCGTCGGGCTCCCCCCTATCGCTCCCCCTAACCCACCCTTCACTTGCCCCTGCCCGCTCATCGGCACTCGACCCCGACGCCCGTTGCTATAGCGTGGCCGAGGTAAACGAGATCCACCCTTCCATGATGCGGACACCATTGATCGAGGGGCTTCGTGAAAAAACTCCTTCTGCTCAACGGACCCAATCTGGGAATACTCGGAAAGCGTGAACCCGAGGTGTACGGAACAGCCACGCTCGCCGACATCGAGGAATCCGTCGCCAAGACGGTCGCGGACCGCGGCTGGCAGGTGATCGGCGTCCAACGGGAATCCGAGGGCGAACTCATCCACGCCATCCAGGACAACTACGAGACGGTCGGCGCGATCGTGAACCCCGGCGCGCTGATGATCGCCGGCTGGAGCCTGCGGGACGCCCTCGCGAACTATCCGCGGCCGTGGATCGAGGTTCATCTCTCGAACGTCTGGGCCCGGGAGAGCTTCCGGCACGAGTCGGTGCTCGCCCCGCTGGCCAGCGGCGTCATCGTCGGCCTCGGCGCCGACGGCTACCGGCTCGCCGCCCAGGCGCTGCTGACGAAAGCCTCCGACTGACCCGGCCGCATCACCGGCACTCCGCCACCGGCGGCTTCAGGCAAAACCAATCGAGAACCTATCTGGGAGAACTCATCATGAATGCCGACGCACGCCCGCTTCCCGAATTCCCGGCGTGGCCCCAGTTCGATGAGGCGGAGCGGACCGGACTCATCCGCTCCCTGGAACAGGGCCAATGGTGGCGCATGGGAGGCAGCGAGGCCGAGACCTTCGACCGAGAATTCGCCGACCATCACGGCGCCGCCCAGTCGCTCGCCGTCACCAACGGCACACACGCGCTGGAACTCGCCCTCCAGGTGCTGGGTGTGGGCCCGGGCACCGAGGTGATCGTCCCCGCCTTCACCTTCATCTCCTCCTCCCAGGCGGCTCAACGCCTGGGCGCGGTCGCCGTGCCGGTCGACGTCACCCCCGACACGTACTGCATAGACCTCGCCGCGACCGAGGCCGCCATCACCTCCCGCACCCGGGCGATCATGCCGGTCCACATGGCCGGTCACTTCGCGGACATGGACGGGCTGGCGAAGCTCTCCGAGGCCAGCGGGGTGGCGTTGATCCAGGACGCCGCGCACGCGCACGGCGCGCAGTGGCGGGGCAGGCGGGTCGGTGAGCTGGCCTCCCTGGCCGCGTTCAGCTTCCAGAACGGCAAGCTGATGACGGCTGGCGAGGGCGGCGCGGTGGTCTTCCCCGAGGGGGAGGAGTACGCCGAGATGTACGAGGAGGCCTTCCTGCGGCACAGCTGCGGCCGGCCCCGTACCGACCGCCGCTACCTGCACGGCACCTCCGGGTCCAACTTCCGGATGAACGAGTTCAGCGCCGCCGTGCTGCGCGCCCAACTGGGCCGCCTCGAGAGCCAGATCGACACCCGCGAGCTGCGCGCGCCGCTGCTGACCAGCCTGCTCGCCGAGATCCCCGGCGTCGTTCCGCAGGCCAGCGACGAGCGGGTCACCCGCAACCCGCACTACATGATGATGTTCCGGCTCCCCGGTCTGGACGAGTTCAAGCGGAACGAGCTGGTGGACAAGCTGGTCGAGCGTGGGCTGCCCGCCTTCGCGGCCTTCCGGGCCATCTACCGCTCGCAGGGCTTCTGGGAGACCGCCGCCCCCGACCTGACCGTGGACGAACTGGCCGCCCGCTGCCCCAACACCGAGGCCATCTACAGCGACTGCGTCTGGCTGCACCACCGCACGCTGCTCGGCACTGAGGAGCAGATGCACCAGATCGCCGAGATCGTCGCCGACACCCTGGCAGCCGCATGACCCGCACCGCGGAGGCACCCGTGAGGATCGCCCTGGTGGGGCTCGGCTGGGCCGCCACCTCGATCTGGCTGCCGCGTCTGCGCCGGCACCCTGGCTACACGGTCACCGCGGTCGTCGACCCGGCACCCGGCGCCCCCGCGCTGCTCGCCGCCGAGGGCATCGACGCCCCCCTTTTCACCGACGTCGGTCGACTCCCCCCGGAACTGGCCGACCTGGCGGTGGTCGCGGTCCCCAACCATCTGCACGCCACCGTCGCCGCCCGGCTGCTCCGCCGGGGCACGGCGGTCTTCCTGGAGAAGCCGGTCTGCCTGAGCACCGAGGAGGCGCGGCAGTTGGCGGCGGCCGAACAGGCGGGCGGCGCCGTGCTGCTGGCCGGGAGCGCGGCCCGCTTCCGCGCGGACGTCACCCTGCTGCGCGAGACGGTGGAGAAGGTGGGACGGATCCGCCATGTGGACCTGGAGTGGGTCCGGGCCTGTGGAGTGCCGGACGCGGGCGGCTGGTTCACCAGTTCCTCCCTCGCCGGCGGCGGCGCCCTGCTCGACCTCGGCTGGCACCTGCTGGACACGTTGACCTCGTTGCTCGGCCCGACCGACTTCGGTCAGGTCGTCGGCACGGTCTCCAGTGACTTCGTCAACCGCGGTTCGGCCCGTGCCGCCTGGCGACGCGACGAGCCGGTGCGGAACGCCGGGGCCGGCGACGTGGAGGACACCGCACGCGGTTTCCTCATCACCGACGAAGGGGTGTCGGTGGCCCTCCGGGCCAGCTGGGCCTCGCACGTGGCGACCGACGTCACCCGGATCCGAGTGGAGGGCAGCGACGGCTCCGCCGCCCTGGAGTGCACCTTCGGCTTCAGCCCCAACCGGGTGGCCGGTTCCACGGTCACGCACACCAGGGACGGCATCACCACTGGGCTCCCGGTGCCGGCCGAGGAGATCGGTGCGGAGTACGTACGCCAACTCGACGCGCTGCCTGGGCTGCTGGCCGATCCGGCGCTGCGCGGCCAGGCGGTCGAGGACGCCGCCCGGACCATCGGCGTCATCGAGCGGGTCTACGGGTCGGCCCGCCAGGCGCACGCGGCACAGGCACTCGTTCCGACACTTGGGAGGCAGCCATGAGCAACACCCTGGGCACCGATGTACCTTTCCTGACCGGCGAGAGCTCCGGGCTCCGGGCCGTCGTCTTCGACCTAGACGGAGTGCTGGTCGACAGCTTCGACGTGATGCGCGAGGCGTTCACCATCGCGTACGCGGAGATCGTCGGCCCCGGCGAGCCACCGTTTCGCGAGTACAACCGGCACCTGGGCCGATATTTTCCCGACATCATGCGGATCATGGGGCTGCCGCTGGAGATGGAAGAGCCCTTCGTACGGGAGAGCTACCGGCTCGCCCACCGGGTCCAGCTCTTCGACGGCGTGGTGCCGATGCTGCAGGAGCTGCGCGACCGTGGGCTGAAGCTGTCGGTGGCCACCGGTAAGAGCGGCCCCCGGGCCCGCTCGCTGCTGGGCCAGCTCGGCGTGCTGCCGTTGTTCGACCATGTCATCGGCTCCGACGAGGTGGCCCGGCCCAAGCCGGCCCCGGACATCGTGCTGCGGGCGCTGGACCTCATGGACACCGGGGCCGAAGAGGCCATGATGATCGGGGACGCGCTCACCGACCTGGCCAGCGCGCGGGCCGCGGGGGTGACCGCGGTGGCGGCGCTGTGGGGCGAGACGGCCGAGGAGGAGATGCTGGCGGCCGGCCCCGACGTGGTGCTGCGGGCACCCGCCGAACTCCTCGTCCTCTGCCCACCGGTGCCGGCCCGCTGAACCATCGACGCAGACACGGCAAGGGCCCGGAAGCCGGTTCGGCTTCCGGGCCCTTGCCGTGCGGGTGCTGGGGCCTGTCCGACAATCCCCGCCTGCCGCGCGGCGTCCGGCACGCATGCGCGGGGAACCCCCATCGCTGCCGCGCGGCCCGCCCTGCGGCGGAGGGCGGGAACGGTCAGACATGCGCTGGGCGCATCGCGCAGCGAGCACGGCCCGCGGCGGGGTGTCTCAGGTGAAGTCGTAGCGCTGCCGCGGCATCGCCGCCAGGGTGGCGGCGACCAGCGACTCGTCGACGTCCCTGACCAGTTCGGCTCCGGCCGGGCCGTCCAGTACGAAGGAGAGCCCGCGGGTCGCCTTCTTGTCCAGCCGCATCAGGGCGATCACCTCGGTGATGTCCAGCGACTCGGGCAGCCCGGTGGGCAGCCCGTAGTGTTCGACGACCTCCAGGTGTTCGGCGATCCGCCCTTCGTCGATCCGGCCGAGGGCCCCGGCCAGCCGCCCGGCGAACACCGTGCCGATCGCCACGCCCTCGCCGTGCCGCAGCGTGTACTTGGTGGCCCGCTCCAGCGCGTGCCCCAGGGTGTGGCCGTAGTTGAGCAGGTGCCGCAGTCCGGCGTCCCGCTCGTCGGCCACCACGATCTCGGCCTTGCGGGCCACGCTGGCCGAGATCTGCTCGGGCAGGGGCAGCCCGCGCAGGTCACCCGTACCGATGAACATGCAACGGGCGATCTCACCGTAGCCGTTGGTCCACTCGCGCGGCGGCAGCGTGCTCAGGTAGTCGGTGTCGCAGAACACGGCCTTGGGCTGCCAGTAGGCGCCCACCAGGTTCTTGCCCTCCGGCAGGTTCACCGCGGTCTTGCCGCCGATGCTGGCGTCCACCTGAGCCAGCAAGGTGGTGGGCAGGTGGATCACGGGTACGCCGCGGTGGAAGAGCGCGGCGGCCAGGCCCACGGTGTCGGTGGTGGTGCCGCCGCCGACCGAGACGACCACGTCGTCCCGGGTGAGCCCGAACCGTGCGAACCGGCTGCAGAGTTCACCGACGGCCGACAGGGTCTTGTCGGGTTCGCCGTCCCTGGCCGGCAGGACCAGGGTCTCCACACCGGTCTCGGGGTTCCACTCGTCCGGCCGGGCGGACACCAGCACCGCGCGCCGGGCACCGAGGGCGGCGACGGCCCCCGCCAGGGCGGAGCGTGCCCCGGGCCCGATGTGCACGGAGTACGAACGCTCGCCGAGCGGGACCTCTATGACATGGAGCGCGGCGGATGCCGGGGAACCGGCTGCCGGTGGTCCGGCCGGCTGCGCGGGCGCGTGCAGGGCGTTCACGGGATGCTTCCTCTCTCAGCTCGTGTGACTGGTCCGGCGGTGCACCGGATCAGGCGTTCTCCAGGGCGGGCGCGGTGAGGGCGCCGGTGGTGTCGAGTTCGGACCGGACGATCCGGGCCGCCAGGGCCTCGACGGCGAGCGGCAGGCCCAGCCGCCCATGGGTCCGGTGGGCGTGTTCGAAGAGCAGGAAGTTGGCCGGGGCGTCCGCGGCGAATCCGGGCGCGAGGGCGATCGCCCGGGTGGTTCCGGCGTAGCGGCCCCAGGGCCCGGCGGCCGGACCGGTCGTACGGCCGGCCGTGTCCCGGGTGACCGACTCCGCCTCGAGCCTGGCCCGGACGCCCAGGTCGACCCGGTGGCCGGGCTCCAGGGCCACGGTCCAGTGCTGCCAGCAGAGGAACAGGAACGCCCGGCGCTCCCGCTGGGGGACCAGGTCCACGAGATGTCGCAGATGCCGTACCGCCCAGGCCAGCCCGTTCTCCGGGCGCAGCGCCCCGCTCGCCGCCAGCGCGACGGCCAGCTCGCTGGAGAGCGCGGCCAGTTCGTCGGCGAGATCGACACCCCGGCCGCCCGGGTACGCCGACGGGCGCTCCGTCATCCGCTCATCGGCGATCCGGAGGGCGCCGTCGGCCCGTAGCGTCGCGCGGATTTCCGCGAGCCGTTCGGGCGCCGCGTGGAACCACAATTCGAGACCGGGACCGTGGGAATCCGCTGCCGGGTCGAAGAACCAGATGTCCTCCGCGGCGCGCAGCGGGTGGATCAGCTCGGGAAGTTCCGACAATCCGGCTCCGGACAGTCGGCAGAACAACCAGTCGTGCGGTGACACGAGTCCCCCATCGGCTCGGAAATCCGGACACTGCGGAGAGGCTAATCACTTCCGGTGATCATCTGCCATTGCGGACGGCGGCAATCCGGGGCTGCGACGGAATCAGGGATGTCTTAGGGGGGAGGGCAGGGGTGTTGCCACAGCTCCCGCACCGTCACACTTTGGCTGTTCGCAGCATCACGGACACTCATCGGCCATGAATTTTCAGGTCAAGTGAGCGGGAGTCGTCATCAGCTATCTCGGAATCGACATCGGCGGGACGAAGGTGGCGTTGAAGGCGGTCGGCCCGGCGGGTGAGGTCTGCGAAACCGTATTCCGGTGGCCTTCGTTCGAAGGAACGCGTCAGGATCTGGCCGCACTCGCCGCGTGCGTCAGCGAATTGCGCGACAAGGGCACGTACGACCTCGAGGCGGTGGGTGTCGCGATTCCGGCGACCGTGAACCGGACGGGCACGGTGGTCACCTGGCCCGGCCGGCCCGGCTGGGCTGGATTCGACCTGGCCGACTCGCTGGACGGGCTGTTTCCCGGGATTTCCGTCCGGTACGCGGACGACGGCGACCTGGCCGCGCTCGCCGAGGCCCACGAGGCCGGTGTCCGCGACCTGGTCCACCTGGGCGTGGGCACCGGCATCGGCGGCGGGATCGTGCTGGACGGCCGGTTGTGCCCCGGCTCCGCCCGCGGCTCCTGCGAGACCGGCCACATGATCGTGGACCGGGACGGGCCGGAGTGCGACTGCGGCCGGCACGGCTGTCTGCAGGCCGTGGCCTCCGGCCCGGCGACGCTGCGCCGGGCCGCCACGCTGCGCGGCCGCGACGTCTCGTTCACCGAGCTGCGGACCGCGCTCGCACAGGAACGGTCCTGGGCAGTCGACACGTTGGAGGAGAGCTGTGCCGCACTGGCGGCCGCCGCGACGAGCCTGGCCGAGCTGGTCCACCCCGACCGGATCACCGTCGGAGGCGGGTTCGCCGCCGGGCTGCCGGGCTTCGTCGAGCGGGTACGACGGCACGCGCGGCGGCTCGCCAGACCAGGTGGGGCCCCGGTCGTGCTGGCCGACGCGGCGCTCGGCGGACTCTCCTCGCTCCAGGGGGCGTTGCTGCTGGCGCGCATGCCGGGCTGACCGGCACGCGCACCCAGGGCACCCGTCAGGTCGGTATGGCCAACGGCGCGGGCTGTGCGAAGCGCTGGCTCCGCTGGACGTAACGGACGGACAGCCGCTCGTCGTCGGCTCGGCTGTGCCCCGAGGCGTCCGCCGCCAGCTCGTAGTGCAGGGCGAGCAGGTCGGCCCGGTGCGAGGGCATGCTCTCCAGCCAGGCCGCGGCCCGCAGGTGCTTGGCGGCCCGCACCGCGCGGGGCAGCTGGGAGTACGCGACCTCGCGCACCAGCTCGTGCCGGAAGAGGTACGCCACACCGCCCGGCATCGAGCTGTCCCGTACCCGGTGAAGCAGCTCCAGCCGCTCCAGCCGTCTCAGACAGGCCGCGACATCGGTCGACTCGTCCTCCCTGAGAGCCGCCACCGCGTCCGCCCACACCTTGTTGCCGAAGACCGCGGCGTCGGACAGCACCTCCTTCTCCTCCGGTGCCAGACGGTCCAGTCGCGCGGCGATGACCGTGTACACCGACTGGGGCAGCGGCGGGCGGCTGCTCCCGGGACCGACCGGGGCGCCGGTCTCGCCGGTCCGCGCGCAGTCGTGGTACATGCGGATGAACTCCCAGGCGAACAGCGGGTTTCCGCCGATCTGCCGGACCAGAGCGGCACCGAAGCCGTCGGGTCCGGCACTGCACGACCCGGGTGGCGGAGCGGGCAGCCGCTCGCGCTCCCGGTACCGCGTGGCGAGCTCGTTGAGCAGCAGCCCGCTCTCCTCCTGCGACAGCGGGGCGAGCGTGATGGTGGTGGCGTTTCGCTTGCCGCCGCCCCAGTACGGCCGCGCCCGCAGGAGTTCGGGCCGGGCGGTGGCGATGACCAGGATCGGCACCGCGCCCACGTGGTCGGTGAGGTATCCCACGAAGTCGAGCAGCGTGTCGTTGGCCAGGTGGAGGTCCTCCAGGACGACGACCAGAGGACGCTCGGCCGCGATCTCCTCGAGGAACTTGCACCAGACGGCGAAGCACTCGGCCATCGCCTCCGGGCCGCAGTCGGCCGGCACGGGGTTGCCCTGCAGCCCGAGCAGTGGCCGCAACCGGTGCAGCATCACGGCCCGTTCGTCCTCGGAATCGGCCAGCCGGTCCACCGTGTCGGTGAGCATCCGCTCGGTGACCGCCACCGGGTGCGAGTCGGTGATGCCGAGAAGGCCGCGGACCATCTCCGACAGGGCGCCCAGCGGTGTCTCCCAGCCGAACGGCGACACCCGGC
Organism: Streptomyces sp. NPDC007896; assembly: GCF_042959425.1. NCBI lineage: Bacteria > Bacillati > Actinomycetota > Actinomycetes > Kitasatosporales > Streptomycetaceae > Streptomyces > Streptomyces sp. NPDC007896. The sequence goes on from NZ_JBIBKX010000012.1 coordinate 353,282, forward strand.
TCACCAGCCAGCGTGCGGGCTCGGCCGTCCGGGCGTCGGACGTGGCCAGTTCGTGGATGAGCCGGCTCTTGCCGATGCCGGGCTCGCCGAGCAACGTGACCAGGTGCGGCTGGTGCTGGTACTGGATGGTGCGCAGGATTCTGTTCAGCGTGTCGAGTTCGGCGTCCCGGCCGATGAACGGACTGAGCGTGAAGGCGTCCGAGAATTCCGGACTTGGCGTGCCCCGGCGCTCGCCGATCGGCTCGTTGGCGTCCGCGAACTCGAACGCGTCGCGGGTGACCCGGCTGGTGTGGTCGCAGACCCGTATTCGGCCGGCCGGCACCCGGTCGAGCAGCCGCTGGCAGGTGTCGAGTACGCCGCCGATCACATCGGCGGGCCGGGCGTCCCCGGTGGCGCCGTAGGTCATCATCACCTCGCCGGTGGCCACGGCCACCTGAAGCGACAGGGCGGGCGGCTGGTCGGTGTCGTCGGCCGGGGCGGGAGCCGGTTGCGGCCGGAACCGGTCCCTGAGGGCCAGGGCGGCTCTGGTGGCCCGCTCCGGGTCGTCCTCCCTGGTGCGCGGTGCACCGAACAGGACCCACCACTGGGCGCCCATCCGACCCTGGAGGACCCCGCCGAAGCGCCCGCCCTCCTCGGTGACGGCCGTGGTCACCGCCTTCAGGGCCTGGTTCACGTGCTCCGGGTCGTCGGCAGCGGTCAGCCGGGCCCGCACCATCAGCACGCTGACCCACTTGCGTTCGGTGCGGTACCGCCCGGCGGGGGTTCTCGGCGGACCGTCGGAGGCTGCGGCCGCCGGCCGGGTGACCGGCTCCGGAGCGGCGGACGGGGCGGCCGGGTTCGTTGCAGGGACAGGGACAGGGACAGGGACAGGAACAGGGACCGTGGCCGCAGGCCGGTCCAGGGCCAGCGACGGGTGGTGGTTGAGGATCTTGTGTTCCAGGTCCTGGAGCGCGCGCCCGGGTTCGAGACCGAACTCGGTGCGCAGCACCTTGCGGGTGCGGTGGTAGACCATGAGCGCCTCGCGTTGCCGGCCGCAGCGGTAGAGCGCCAGCATCAGCTGGCCGCACAGCCGTTCGCGGTCGGGCTCCGCATCGACGATGGCCTCCAGTTCACCGACCAGCTCATGGTGTCGGCCCAGGCACAGCTCGGCCTCGTACAGATCCTCCACGACGGCTCGCCGGGTGCTTTCCAGGGCGCTCAGGTCCGGCCAGTTGATTCCGGTCTCGGCCAGGTCGGACAGTACCGGCCCCCGCCACAACGCCAGCGCCTCGCGCAGCGAGACGGCGGCGGATTCCCAGGAGCCCGCGGCGAGTTCGGCCCGGCCCTGCTTGCTCAGGCGCTGGAACGCGTACAGGTCGATGGAGTCCTCGGGCACGGAGAGCAGGTAGCCGGGGGAGCGGGTGATCAGTTCGGTGCCCTTCCGCGAGCCACCGTGCTCGGCGATCAGCCGACGGAGGCCGGACGCGGCGTTCTGAACCATTTTCCGGGAGGTTGCCGGTGCGTCAATTCCCCACAGCGCCTCAATGAGTCGGCTGGTCGCGACTACCTGGTTGGCGTTGAGGAGCAGAAATCCCAGTGTCGCACGCTGATTGATGCCCCGTAAGGGGACCGGATGTCCGGACACGCGCACTTCGAGTGGTCCCAGCAGGCTGAACTTCATGCATCCCCCATGTGCGACTCGTTCATTCCCAGGCCACGCGTTCGGCTGGTCGAGCGTTCTGGTGACCGTTGAACCTTCCTAAGGAAATGCTGTGGGTTCTCCATTGTCAACGTTCCCTGGCGATCACCAGGCCACTGTGGCTCGGCGCCCGCCGATGACGGCGTCCCGCTCCGGTCCGTCGGGCGTAATACCTCGTATAGGAGGAATTTTCAGGCATCTGGGTCGATGTGAACGACTGCGCGTCCTGCGAGGCTGCGTGTCGGCCGGACTCGGCGTGGCCGGCGGTCATGATCCGTCGCTCCGGATGGGTGCCTGATTCCCCGGCAGTTGGTCCGGCCCTGCTAACGATTGTTCCTGGCCGTGAAAAGGTCCGGTCGCAGCTGGTCAGGATTGCTCAGGGGGGATGATGGGAATCATTGAGCGGGATGAGCAGACCGATTATCTCCGTGCTTTACTCGATGAAAGCAAAAGCAGAAGAGGGCAGGTCGTTCTGATCGAGGGGCCGGCCGCGAGCGGGAAAAGTGAATTGATGCGCTCCTTCGCCGGGCAGGTGGCCGGGCCGGGAGTGCTGGCCCTGGGCGCCGTGTGTTCACCGGCGGAGCGGACCCTTCCGTTCGGTGTGTTGAGCCAGTTGTTCCACGGTGCTGCGCTCTCTGTCGACGCGGAGTCCGAGGTCGCTGAGTTGCTCGTCGCCGGAATGTCCGCACCGAGGGCCACCGACTCTTCACCTGAGGTGACCGACCAGGGCCTTGCGCGTATTTTCCACAGCATTTGCCTGGCCCTGCTCGGCTTGGCCGCCGAGAAACCGCTACTGATCAGCATCGACGACGCACAGCACATGGACGATCGCTCGCGGCGCTGCCTGCTCTACCTGGCCCGGCGGCTCTCGTCGACCCGCGTCCTGCTCGTGCTCACCGAAGGCGCGGATCTCGCGGGCGTTCACTGCCCGTTCCGCAGTGAGCTGGAGCGGCTGCCGCACTTCCACCGGCTGACCCTCGCGCCGCTCTCGCCCCAGGGTGTCACCCAGATGCTGCGGCGTGACCTCGACGAGGCCACCGCCCACCGGCTCGCCGACGAGGCCTACCAGGTCAGCGGCGGCAACCCGCTGTTGCTCCAGGCCCTCGTGGAGGATTTCCGCCAATCGGGCGGCGTCCGCGCACAGGGCTACGGCGCCGCCTTCGTCAACCACCTCCACCGTGGCGACCCCGTGCTGCTCCAGGTCGCCCGCGCGCTCGCGGTGCTCGGGGAGGGCGCCACCCCCAAGGAGACAGCCAGGCTCGCCCGGCTGGACGCCGAGACCGTGACCGGCGCGCTGCACTCGATGACCGCCGCCGGCCTGCTCGCCGCCGGCCGGTTCCGTCACCCGGTGGCCTCTCTCGCCGTCCTCGGCACTCTGCCGCCGCAGGAGTGCCAGGAGCTGCACCGCACCGCGGCCCGGCTGCTGCACGAGCAGGACGCGTCCTCCAGCCGGATCGCGCACCACCTCGTCGCGGCGGACCGGGCCCAGGAGCCCTGGGAGATCGACCTGTTGCTGGAGTCCGCCGAACACCTGCAGCTCGGCGGCAACCTACGGGCCGCCGTTCAGTGCCTGCGGCTCGCCGACGCCGCGCCGGGCATCACCGACCGGCGACAGGCCGCGATCCGCGCCGAACTGGCCCGTACGGAATGGCAGCTGAACCCCTCCTCAGCCGTCCGCCACCTCGGTCGACTGACCATCGCGGCCCGGTCCGGTCGGCTGGACCGGCGTGAACTGCCCACACTCGTACGGCAACTGCTCTGGCACGGACGGGAATCCGACGCCGACACCGTGCTCGAGCGGATGCGTGGCGCGGTCCGTGAGGGCAACGGCGGTGACTCCTGCGAACTGCGCGACACCGAGATGTGGCTGGCCGCCACCTACCCGGCGCACGCCCGGGGGAGGCAGCTTCCTTCCGTCTCCGCCCACCAGCGCGAGAGCCTCGTCACCGCGGGCGCCGACCCCGGGTTACGGGCCACCGCCGCGCTCTGCGAGCTCCTCGCCCGCGGTCGGGACCGCGAGGCGGCCGCGCGCGCCGAACAGGCTCTGCGCGACCTGCGGCTCAGCCGGCGCAGCGCCTGGGCCGAGGAGACCGCGCTGCTGGCGCTGTCCACCCTGCTCTACGCCGACCGGCCGGATGGCGCCCTCGCATGGTGCGGCAGTTCCCAGCCCGAGCTCGGGAGCGGCCAGACCGCGGTGTGGCGCGCAGTGCTCGCAGCGGCGCGCGCGGAGGCCGCGATACGGCTCGGCGATCTGCCCGAGGCCGTCGACCAGGCCCAGACCGCGCTGACCCATCTGGCGCCGAAGGCCTGGGGCGTGGCCGTCGGGCTGCCGCTGGGCAGTCTCGTGCTGGGCGCGACGCGGACCGGCGACTGCGACACGGCCGCCAAGTACCTGGCCGTGCCAGTGCCCGAGGCCATGTTCCAGAGCCGCTACGGGCTGCACTACCTGCACGCCCGAGGGCATCACTACCTCGCCACCGGCCATGCCCATGCCGCCCTCGCCGACTTCCTCTCCTGCGGCGAGCTCATGCGCAGCTGGGGCCTGGACCTGGCCGGCATCGTGCCGTGGCGGACCAGTGCCGCCGAGGCATGGCTGCGGCTCGGCAACAAGGACCAGGCCCGGCGGATGGTTCAGGACCAGCTGGCCCGCCCGGCCACCGACAGCCCGCGCACTCGCGGTCTGTGCCTGCGGCTGCTCGCCGCGGTGAGCCCGGCCGGCCAGCGGCCCCAACTGCTCGCAGAGGCACTGGACCTCTTCGAGGACTGCCGCGACCGCTACGAGCAGGCCCGGGTGCTCGGCGACCTCGGCCGATCCCACTACGCGCTGGCACAGCGTCCGCGGGCTCGCATGGTGCTGCGTCGGGCCAGGCATCTGGCCGCCATGTGCGCGGCGGCGCCGCTCTCCCGAGAGCTGCTCTCCATGTCCCGCGAGCCGCACGGCCAGGCGCAGACCGCCCAGGAACCGAAGGCGGCGCCCGCACTCACCGATTCCGAGCACCGGGTGGCCTCGCTCGCCGTCATGGGCTACACCAACCGGGAGATCGCCGACCGGCTGTATGTCACGCCCAGCACCGTCGAGCAGCATCTGACCCGGGTGTTCCGCAAGCTCGACATCAAGCGCCGCAGCGACCTGCCCGCGGATCTGGTGGCCCTGCCGGCCGAGCAGCGGCGAGGACGCGGTGTGCCGAGCGCCGTCGGTGGATCCGGGGCGACCGCGTGACCTGGACGCGGCGGGCGCCGGGTTCCGGCACTGCGGCTCCGGCCGGGCGGTCCGGCCGAACCCGGGCGGATTACCCCTCCATGGACGGGTAGTTGTCGTCGGCCCTTAGCGTCGGCGCCATGACTCGGATCACCGACGTGCCCGTATGCGTGCTGCCGGGGGCGCCCGGCCTCACATCCGACATGCGAGCCCGGGTGGCGGACGCGCTGCGCCGCCCGGCCGCCCAGCAGCCGCCCTGGCCCGACCCGGCCAGGGCCGCGGGGGCGGCCGCCGTGCTGGCCGGCCGGCCGTCCCTCACCTCGCTCGCCGAGATCGACCGGCTGAGCCAAAAACTGGCCGCGGTGGCGCGCGGCGAGGCGTTCCTGCTCCAAGGCGGCGACTGCGCGGAGACCTTCGCCGAGAACACCGAATCCCACATTCGGGCGAACGTCCGCACCCTGTTGCAGATGGCCGTGGTGCTGACCTACGCCGCCGGGATTCCGGTGGTGAAGGTGGGCCGGATGGCCGGGCAGTTCGCCAAGCCCCGGTCGAACTCCGTGGACACGCTCGGCCTGCCCGTCTTTCGCGGTGACAACGTCAACTCGCTCGCGCCCGATCCCGCCGCCAGGGTCCCCGACCCGACCCGGATGCTGGAGGCATACGCCAACTCCGGCAGCACCCTGAACCTGGTCCGGTCGCTGACCGGTTCCGGCATGGCCGATCTGACGAGGGTGCACGACTGGAACCAGGACTTCGTCCGTACCTCGCGGGCCGGTGCTCGCTACGAGGCACTGGCCGACGAGATCACCCGCAGCCTGCGGTTCATGACCGCGTGCGGCGCGGACCACGGCACCCTGCACCGCACGGAGATGTTTGTCAGCCACGAGTGCCTGCTGCTCGACTATGAGGCGGCGATGCTGCGGGCGGACGAGTCCGGCCCCGAACCCCGACTGTACGACGCTTCCGGTCACTTCCTGTGGATCGGTGAGCGGACGAGGCAACTGGACGGTGCGCACATCGCCTTCGCGCAGCTCCTCGCCAACCCGATCGGGCTGAAGATCGGCCCGTCCACCGAGCCGGAGCTGGCCGCGGAATACGTCGAGCGCCTCGACCCGCACGGCGATCCGGGCCGGCTGACCCTGATCAGCCGGATGGGCCACGAGCGGATCCGCGACGTGCTGCCCGGCATCGTCGAGAAGGTGACGGCGTCGGGCCACCAAGTGATCTGGCAGTGCGACCCGATGCACGGCAACACCCATGAGGCGCCAAGTGGTTACAAGACCCGCCGGTTCGACCACGTCGTCGACGAGGTACGGGGCTTCTTCGAGGTGCACCGGGCGCTGGGCACCCACCCGGGCGGTATCCATGTCGAGCTCACCGGCGATGATGTCACCGAATGCCTGGGCGGCGCGCAGGAGATCTCGGACGCGGAGCTGGCCGGCCGGTACGAGAGCGCCTGCGACCCGCGGCTGAACACGCAGCAGTCGGTGGAACTCGCCTTCCTCATCGCGGAGATGGTTCGCTCGTGATCCGTATCTCCGGTACGACGCGGCTGTACGCGGTACTGGGCGACCCGATAAGCCAGGTGCAGGCGCCAGCCATGCTCAACCCGGTCTTCGCCGAACTCGGCGTCGACGCGGTTCTGGTGCCGGTGCACGTAGAGACCGCGCATCTCGCCGACGTCGTCACCGGCCTGCAGCGGATCGGCAACCTGGACGGGCTGCTCATCACGGTCCCGCACAAGATCGAGACGTGTGCCTTCGCCGATGTGTTGAGCCCGGCCGTCCACGCCGCCGGCAGCACCAACGCGATGCGCCGCGAGCGTGACGGGCGCTGGACGGCGGAGAACTTCGACGGTGTCGGCTTCGTCCTCGGCATGGCCGCGGCCGGTCACCAGCTCGCCGGTCGCCGGGTCACCCTGGCCGGGGCCGGCGGCGCGGCCGGCGCTATCGCCGCGGCCGTGCTCGACGCGGGCGCCGCACGCCTGCACGTCTGCGACCCCGACGAGGAGAGACTGTCGGCCCTGCTGGACCGGCTCGCCGCGCGCTGGCCGGACCGGGTCGCGGTGGGCCCCACACCGGAGCTGGAGCGAGCGGACGTGGCGGTGAACGCCACACCGCTCGGGCTGCGACCGGACGATCCGCTGCCCTTCGACCCGGCCCTGCTGCCGGTCGGCGCGGTGGTGGCCGACATCGTCATGAAGCCACGTGAGACGCCCCTCCTGCGTGCCGCGGCCGCGGCGCACAGGCCCGTTCACCACGGCGCTCACATGCTCAGCCACCAACTGGACCTCTACCGCGAGTTCTTCCGGCTCGCAGAGCCGAGTCCAGCCTGACGATCCGCTTGCTGCCGCTGCCGCTGCCGCTGCCGCTGCCGCAGCGGCCGGTCAGGAGCCGGAGCGGACGGACGGCGGAGGCGTCTCAGTATCCGCCGCCACGGTCGCGGGCACGTGTCCGCACTCGGCTGCACGCCGGGCCGGCGAGCGGAGACGCACTGTTCGCGCGCGTCGGCGCCCCCACGACAGCGCACGTCACGAACTCGGCTACCTGCGCCTGGCACTCGGGCAGGGGGCAGGGGGCAGGGGGCAGGGGGCATGAGGACAGGGGCACATAGGGGGTGGTTGTCCCGGGACCGCGCTGACTAGCGTCACTCACACGCAACCGACAGGGGGAGGGTAGTCATGTACGCCCTGGAAGCGGTGGGCTCGGGGTTCGTTCCGGAAATGCGACCCGGCCTCAGCCGGCTGATCGCTCCGCTGGAAGAGGGCGAGTTCCTCCGGGACCATCTGGGCCGACGCCCCCTGCTGCTGATGGGCCGGCCCGGCCGGTTCGGCGCCCTGTTCGGCTGGGCTGACCTCAACGAGCTGCTGGCCGCCTCCCGGGTGGATCCGGCCCGGATGCACCTTTCGCGCGCGCTTCAGGGGGTGCCCGTCACCTCTTGCGCCGAGCCCCTGCCCCAGCTCGCGCCCCGGGGCCGGCCACTGCGTCTGCGGCCCGACCGGGTGCGCGAAGCCCTCCAGGAGGGGGCGACCCTGGCCATCGACGGCGTCGAGGAAGTCAACCAGCGGCTGCGGAGCCTGGTCGCCTCGGTGGAGCAGAGTCTGGGCGCCCTGGTGCAGGCGAACCTCTACGCGAACCTCGGTGGCGCCGCAGAGGGCTTCGGCATCCACTGGGACGACCACGACGTCCTGATCATCCAGGCCGAGGGCGCCAAGCACTGGGAGGTGCACGCCCCGACCCAGGAGGTTCCGGTGGGCGTGCTCAGCGCCCCCGAGCCGCCCACAGGTCGGCGCCCGTACTGGACGGGGACGCTCACCGACGGCGACGTGCTGTACCTGCCCCGCGGCTGGTGGCACCGCGTCACCCCTGGCGACGGGCCTTCCCTCCATCTGACCCTGGGCGCCCGCCTGCCGTCCGTCGGCGACGTGCTGAGCCGGCTGCTGCGGCACATGGCCGCCGAGCAACCGGCCGTACGGTACGACCTGCCTCGGTACGCGGACGAGCACACCACCGCACTGTTCTACGAAGAACTGCGCGCCGTGCTCACGAAGACCATCGGGGAAGCGGGGCTGTTGGAGCGGCTTGCGGAAGAGGTCTGCCGCGCCGCGGTCGGTGAACGGCCAGTCTTCACCCTGCCGTACCGCGATGCCGATGCCGATGCCGATGCCGATGCCGATGCCGATGTCGATGTCGATGTCGATGCCGTCGCCGTCGCCGACGCCGCAGAGCAGCGGTGACGCCGTCCAGCGTGCTCGCGCGGGCCCTTCCGGGGGCAGCCCGCGCGCTTCCGGCAGCCTTCTGGTGGATCTGGCTGAGCATTCTGGTGAACTGGACCGGCAGCTTCGCCAGTCCGGTCCTGGCCGTCTACCTGACGCTGGAACGGGGCTACTCCCCGTACCACACCGGCCTCGTCGTCTCGCTGATCGGCTTGGGCGGAATCCTCGGTACGACTTGGGGCGGGTTCGCGGCCGACCGTATCGGACGCCGCACAACACTGGTCCTCGCACACTGCTGGACGGCGGCGTGCATGGTGCTGGTCGGGGTGTGCGCGAGCCCCGCGGCGCTGGCCTGTGCCGCGCTGGCACTGGGCGTCGGGCAGACAGCGGCGCGCCCGGCGATGCAGGCGGCGCTCACCGACGTTGTCGCGCCGGAGGACCGCCAGCGTGCCTTCGCCCTCAATTACTGGGCCTTGAACCTGGGCGTCGCCGTGTCCGGCGTACTCGCCGGACTCTTGGTGGCCCACGGGTACCTCGTCGTCTTCCTGGCGGACGCGGCCGCCACGCTCCTGTGCGCAGTCGTCGTCCTGGCCAAGGTCCCGGAGACCCGTTCCGCCCCCGGGTCCGCGCACGGCGTGAGTCCGGCACGGCCAGGCCAGGAGGGCGGGGACCCGGGAACGTCCCGGCCCGTACTGCGAGACCGCCGCTTCGTGGCCTTCGTCCTGGTCACGCTCGTGTTCGCCACCGTCTACCAGCAGATAAGGACGTCACTTCCGGTCACGATGTCCCAAGACGGTTACGCGCCATCCTCGTACAGCCTTCTGTACGGTCTCAACGCGCTGCTTGTCATCGTCCTCCAGATACCGCTGACCATGCTGGTGCGCGGCCGTTCCCGATCGGCTGTCCTCACCGCCAGCGGCCTGCTCATGGGCGCGGGCCTCGGACTGACCGCGCTCGCCGTGGGCCCGGCCGCCTACGCGGGCTGCGTGGTCGTGTGGACCCTGGGCGAGATGCTGCAGGCCCCGGCGGGGATCGCCGCGGTGTCCGACCGGGCGCCGGAACAACAACGCGGGCGGTATCAGGGGCTCTACGGGACGGCTTGGTCCGCCGCCGCCTTCCTCGCCCCGGCCGGGGCCGGCTGGGTGCTCGACCACGGCGGCGCGACCACGCTGTGGATGGCCTGCGCCGCAGGGGGCCTGCTCTCCGCCATCGGGTACGCCTGGACCACCGGGCCAGACCACCAACTCCCGCACGCCGAGAAGCCTTCGGACGTGCGGGCCGGGAAAGAGACACCTTTCCCGGGTTCCGTCCGCGCACCGGCGGACGGGTCAGCCGAACACACAAGGAGAAGCTGATGAACAACGAGTACGAGCTCGAGACCCAGGACGAACTGTTCGTCGTCGAGAACTGTGTGAAGGCCTACCTCCCCACCGAGGACGAGCACTTCGTGGTCGAGAACTGTGTGAAGGCCTACCTCGCCTGATGCCCAGAGCTCATCACCGTTCGGCAACCGGCCGGGGCATGCTCAACCGCCCCGTGCCGGGGCCGGACGGTCCTCATGACGGCATTGTCACCCGCATCCGCTCCTTCAGGGGACTGCGCGGCACTCCGCCCTCTTTGCACCTGGCAGTCGCCGACCTGCCGGACCTGAGAGCGGACGTTCCCTGGCAGTCCGACCGGCAAGCGTTCGGCATGGCGTGGAACGACGCCGGCCAGGCCCGCATGGCCGCGTGGGGTGAGGCCGTCGAGCGGATCAGCGGCACCATGCTCCCGGCAGCCGACCGGATGCGGTACGGCAGCCACATCCAGCTCACGCGGGAAGGTGTACGCGCGCTCGCACCTGAGCGACTCACTCTCTACTCGCCCCGGCAGTACACGGACGGAGTCCAGCCGTTCCGGCCGTTCCTGCCCACCTCGCCGGTCCACTGGATGCCCGTGCGGTCCCTCACCCGTCAGGAGGAGATCCACGTGCCGGCGTTCCTGGTGCACACGGGGTGGCCGCGCGTACCGAAGGAGCAGCCGGAACAACTGCACGCCTTCCCCGCCGTGGGCGGGACGGCCGCCGGAACAAGTCTGGAACAGGCTCTGCTGGCCGGCCTCGGGGAGGTCGTCGAACGGGATGCCGCCGCCGTGTGGTGGGCCAACGCGGCACCCCTGCCCCGGCTGCCGCTCAGCGCCCGTATCCGAGCCCTGCTGGGTCCGATGCTCGAAACGCACGAAGTGACGCTGGCACACATTGACAACGACTTCGCCATCCCGGTCCTCGCCGCCTGCGTCCGCACCCGTGCCGAAGGATGGCTCACCATCGGCTTCGCGGCGCGTGCCGACCCCGAGGCGGCCGCGCTGAAGGCCCTGGCGGAGGCGTTCGGTCTCCAGCTGACCTGCCGTGCCCTCGATGATCCGGCGGCCGCGGCGCACATCGCCGGGGGATTCACAGACCGGCGCAACCCGCTGAAGGCCTGGCGGCAGGACCGGGCCTATCTGAACGACTACCGCGAAGACGGACGGGACGGCACCGAGCTCCTGTGTCACCAGCAGCTGTACCTCGATCGCCGGGCCGGTGACCGCGCCATGGACTGGATCGGCCGTGGCCCGCGGGGTTCATGGACACAGGTGCCCCGGGTACCGGGCGGTACCTTCGGGACGCTGCGCGCGCGAGGGGAGGCGGCGGGCCATGAGGTGCTGTACGCGGATCTGACTACACGGCAGGCCAGGGCTGCGGGAATGCGCGTCGTCCGCGTCATCGTGCCGGGGATGATCGGCACGGCCCCAGCCTGCTGTCCGTACTTCGGCGGCCGTCGCGTACGGGACCAGGGCGTCACCCTCGGCTGGCGACGAACGCCGCTCACCGTGGAGCAGTTGAACACCTTCCCCATGCCGCACGCCTGATGCGACGGCGGGCACTGCTTGATCGGCACCTGTCGGCCGGACGGCTCGTGCTCGTCGGCGCGAGCGTCCGTGACCGCCTCGGCGGATCCGGACGGGCGGTGTCCGTCCACGGATACCCGGACACCCGGCGGGTGCTGGCCTGGCTCCCGGCCGCGCGCTCGGCCGCGACCCGTCTCGCCGCAACTGCCTCTCGGCCAGGAAAGCAAAGCCCCGCAAGCGTATGCCTGGTAGAGCCGACCCTGGGCAGACCGGCATCCCAGGCGCCATCGACCCCAGCCCCGGCGACCGCACCGGCATTCGGGCAACTGAGGCCGCGGCGACGATCCCGGGAAACGCGCGGCCGCCAGGTGCCGCCCAGGTGGCTCGACACCTCGGCGTGCCTCGACGCTCAAATCCCCCGTACGGGGTAAGGCCCTGGCGGGCCTGTCCGTGAGGCTCCGTCGGCTCGCTGTTCGGAGACGGAAGCCAGCGGTCAGGCGGCGAAGGTGCGGCGATATCTCGACGGGCTGGTCCTGGTCATCGCGGTGAAGTGGATACGCAATGACTCCGCGGAGCCGAAGCCGCATTGGTGGGCGATGTCGTCGATGCCGAGGCGAGTGGTCTCGAGGAGTTCGCGGGCGCGGGCTACGCGTTGCATGGCCACCCAGTTCATGACGCTCGTTCCGGTCACGGCCCGGAATCTGCGGCGCAGGGTTCGTGGGCTCATGTGGCTGTACCGGCCGACCGACTCCAGGGTGAGCGGCTCGTCGAGGTGTTCCAGCATCCAGGTGATCACGTCGGTGATCTCGGGGTCGCCGCCGGGCGGGACGTGCTCGATGAACTGGGCCTGTCCCCCTTCACGGTGGGGCGGGCTGACCAGGAAGCGGGCCATCGTGTTCGCGGCGGCCTGACCATGGTCGAGCCGCAGGAGATGCAGGCACAGGTCGGTTCCGGCGAGGACACCCGCGGAGGTGAAGACACCGGTGTCCTCGACGTAGAGCTCCGCTTCGCGGACCCTGACCGACGGATGGCGGTCTCGCAGCAGTCTGGCCCAGTGCCAGTGGGTGGTGGCGCTGCGGCCGTCCAGGATCCCGGCCGCCGCCAGGGCGAAGGCGCCCGTGCAGATCGACACCATCCGGCTGCCCCGGTCGTATGCGTCACGCAGTCGCTCGACCAGCTCGGCGTCCGGAGACTCGACGGGATCTTGCACTCCGGCGACGATCACGGTGTCCGCCGTGTCCAGCCGGTCGAGCGGCTCGACCTCGCGGGGCACCAGTGAGTCTTCCGCGGGAACGGCACTCACCAAGGTCAGCTCGTAGGGGGCGCCGCCGGGCCAGCAGGCGGTCACCCAGTCCGGCCAGTGGCCGAACACCTGCTGGGGAACGGCCACGTCCAACAGGACGTAGCCCGGCTGCACCACCACTGCGACCTTGGCCGGATCTTTGGGATTCTTGTCCATCTGGCCATCGTACGGCGGCCGCGGTCTTTCTAGGCTGGTCTCATCACGTCGATCACGATTAGCGAGGGATGCGCAACATGTACGTAGTAGTCGAGACGTGGACACCGAAGCCCGCGTTCTTCGCCGCCGACGAGGAGGCGCGGAACGACCTGTTCACAGGGATTCAGGAAGCCATGAAGCAGCTCGCGGACATCGGATTCGTGACGCTCGGCTGGGGCAGGGTGGAACCGGCCGCGCATTGCGCGTCCTATGAGTGGTTTGCGGTCTGGCAGGCCCCTTCGAGGGAAGTGGCCGACGTGTTCCTGGGCGGTGTCGAGAGCTCCGGCTGGTACACCTACTTCGAGCAGACCAACGTCGTGGGTGAGCTGCGGCCGGCCGAGGCGGTCATCGCCGAGCACCTGGCGCTGGAGGCTGAGGTCAAGTGAGCGTGCTCGAGAACCTGCCGGAGGAGATCGGAGGGTGGCCGCGTACGGCCGCTACGGAGGCCGCTGTTGCCTTCACTGCCGAGCACTCCCCGGAATGGCTGCTCAACCACACCGTCCGCAGCTACTTCTATGCTCGCAGTATCGCCACCGCCAGGAACCTCGTTGCCGGGGAGGACTTCGACGACGAGACGCTCTTTCTCGCCACGGTGCTGCACGACATCGGTCTGACCGACGCGGGGCAGGGTCCGAACCGGTTCGAGGTGGACGGTGCGTTCCGGGCCGCTCGCTTCGCGCGGGAGCACGGGCTGTCCGATGTCGCCGTTGACCAGATCTGGGATGCGGTGGCGCTGCACACCTCGGCGGGGATCGCGCCCCACAAGCATCTGCTCGGCGCTCTCGCGCATTTCGGTATCGGTGCCGACATGTTCGCCTTCGGTGTCGAGGAGGTGGACCGGGCGGTCCTGGACGCGGCGCACGCGGCGTTTCCGTATCTGGATCTGCGGAACAAGATCCATGCGCAGGTGGTCCATCAGATCGACGAGCAGCCGTCGAAGTGGGCGCCGGTGTCCTTCGTCGACATCGTGTATCGCAAGCACCGGCCGGACAATCCGTTCCCCGGGTTGGACGAGCTGGCCGCTGCCCCGGTGCGTCCGGACTGACGACGTCTCGCGGTGGCTGCGGTCGGGTGTTCTTCGGTGAGGGCTTTCACGGCTGCGTCGAGGGCGGCGGTCATGCGGGAGGCGCTCAGGGCGCGCAGTTCGGGGTCCACCACCCGGTCGATCACGTCGTCGCCGCTGAAGTTGCTGCCGGGCCGGGCGGCGAAGTCCGCCGCCTCTGCCCGCCGGTCGCGCAGGCAGTCCGATCCGCCGGCTGAAGGGCCGCTGAACGTCCTGAAGATTCTCTTCAGCGCCAGGTGCGACCGGTCAGGCATGGTAGACGGCATGCGTGTGCTGGTGATGGACGATGATGCCCGTCTCGTGGAGCTGCTCCAACAGGGCCTTCGAGCCGAGGGGTTCGCGGTGGACGCCGCGAGCGAGGGCCTTGACGGTCTCGCCAAGGCAGCGGCCGACAACTACGACGTGATCATTCTCGACGTCATGATGCCCGGCCTGAACGGCTACAAGGTGTGCGCCCACCTGCGGTCGATCGGCGACAACACCCCGATCCTGATGCTGACGGCGAAAGACGGTGAGTACGACGAAGCGGAAGGGCTGGAAACCGGGGCCGACGACTACCTGACGAAGCCCTTCTCCTTCGTCGTCCTCACCGCTCGTCTGCACGCCCTGATGCGCCGCGCGCGCCCTGAGCGGCAGATCGTCCAGCACTTCGGGGACCTGGAGATCGACACAGGAGCCCGCCGCTGCCGCCGTGCAGGTACGGACATCGCCCTCACTCCTAGGGAGTTCGACGTCCTGACGCTGCTCGCGACCACGCCGGACATCGCCATCGGCAAGGCCGCCATCCTGGACCGGGTCTGGGACAGCGCGTACGAGGGTGGCCCCAACATCGTGGAGGTCTACGTCAGTGCTCTTCGCCGGAAAATCGACCGGCCCTTCGGCCGGGCCAGTATCGAAACCGTACCCGGCGGGGCCTACCGGCTCCGCTCCGACGGAGCCTGACCGCGGACACCGCCGGCGTCTGTGGCCGCGGCCGCGGACCGTGCGCGGCCGGGCCACCGCCGCCGTCGCACTCGTCGCCAGTCTTGCCCTCGCCGCCTGCTCGGTGGTCCTGCTCTACGCCGTCCACACCAACCTGGTCGCCTCCGCCCAGAACGCGGCCCGCGACCACGTCGACAAGGCAGCCCACCAACTCGGCTCAGGCACACCTCCGGCCGACGTACAGGCCGCTCTGCCGGACATCGTCCTGGACACCGCGCCCTCCGCCGGCTCATCGTCCACCGCATCAGCCGACCAGGGTGCGAGTGCCAGTGTGGGCACGCCCACGGGGCCGATCCTGGTGCAGGCCTTCCCGAACCGTGCTCCCGCGCATACCGCCGTCATCACTCTGACCTGGGCCCTGGTCCCCTGTACCGCCCTGATGGTCCTGCTGGTCGCCTATCTGACCTGGTACGCCATGGGCCGGGCGCTGCGACCGGTTGAGAACATCCGTGCCGAGTTCGCCGACATCACCGCCCACAGTCTTCAACAGCGCGTCCCCGTCCCCGACTCCGACGACGAAGTCGCCTCGCTGGCGGAGACGATGAACGCCACTCTCGATCAACTCCAGCGTGCCGTCGGCCGGTTGCGGACCTTCACCTCGGACGCCTCGCACGAACTGCGCGGCCCCCTCACCACGCTGAAGGCCCGTCTCGAGCTGGCCCTGGCCCGTCCCGACCGGGCTGAATGGACCGCGGTCGGCAACGAAGCCCTGCGGGACACCACACGACTCGAAGACATCGTCACCGATCTCCTGCTCCTTGCCCGCCTGGACGCCCGCCAGCCTCTGAAACTCCAACCCCTGCGCGTCACCGACCTCTTGCGACGGACCATCGCCGAGCGCTATCCCCGTCAACCTGTCGTCCTCGTCACGGACTCCGGCTCCGACGAGGCGATTCTGGGCAGTCGCACGGCGCTCACCCGCCTCTTCACGAACCTCCTCGACAACGCGCTGCGCCACTCGCACAGCACCGTGCCCGTGGAAGTGCGCCACACCGAGCACGAGTTGATCGTCGAGGTCAGAGACGACGGTCCCGGCATCCCCGAACCCGACCGCGAGAGGGTCTTCGACCGCTTCACGCGTCTCGACAACGCCCGTACCCGAAGTGAGGGCGGCACAGGTCTTGGCCTCGCCATCGCCCGCGACATCGCGACCGCCCACGGGGGAACGCTCACTGCTGAACCACCTCGGAACACCGACGGGGGTGCCCGCCTGCTCCTGATCCTCCCCAGGGGACACGAGCCGCGCAGCACGTCGCGGCCGCGCGACCGAAGATCGGGCGCCGACCAGAAAGGTGACCGCCGCCAACGGAATCGAGTACGCGTACCGTGAGGTCGGCGAGGGCGGAGTGCCCCTGGTTCTGTTGGTGCACTGCAGGGGCAACCTCGACAACTGGGACCCGGCGCTGGTGAACGTGCGTGGGCTGCGGGGGCGGCGCTGCTTTTGACGGGTCCGGCGGTCCCAGGGTCCGTCTTCGAGGCTTCCTTGGACTGCGCGACGGCCTCACGGGCAGCACGGTCCCGCCCTTCGTACGTGCGGGCCCGGCTCCGGCGCCCGGAGGCGGCCGGCGCGAGGTCCAGGGCCGGAGGGCGTACGAGACGCGGGGCGGCTCAGGGTCGTATCTGCGGCGGGTGGGTGCCTCCCACCACGGTCAGGTCCTCGAAGCGGATCTCCTCGCCGCAGGCGGCGCAGTCCGCTCGGGTGTGCAGGACGGCACCGCATCGGTGCTGGAACTCCGTTGTGGCGATGCCGTCCCGGCAGTACGTGTCGCCCCACTCCTTGAGGGCGGCGAGCACGGGGAGCAGGGCACGGCCCGCCTCCGTGAGGACGTATTCGTCGCGCGGCGGATGCTCGCTGTAGCGCCGCCGTTCCACGACGCCGGCCGTCTCCAGCCGACGCAGTCGTGTGGACAGCAGCGTCCGGGAGAGCCCGACGGCGTCGGCGATCTCGGAGAATCGCCGGTTGCCGTACAGCAGCTCGCGCACGATCAGCAGCGAATGGCGTTCACCGACGACGGCTACCGCGTCGGCCACAGAACAGACACGGGGTGTCAGTGCAGATTCAGTACTCACTGTGCTAGGTTAGCGTCATCAGTGAGTACATTTTTTGTACTCACCTCTCCGGTGCGGCCACCGCCCTCGACGGGGTCCGGTGCGGCCGTACGGCAGTCAAACCCCGCTCACGAACGACAAGAGGCGAACGACAAGAGGCGAACGCCATGAGTAACGAAGCCGACAAGCAGGTCGACCTCGCGGCCATCGACGACACCACTGGGCGCAAGAACCGGGTGCACCGCGTGCTGGCACAGGGGGACTTCGTCGTGACTCACGCCACCACGACGTTCCCCGACGGCGGCCAGGCCGCAGCCTTCGATCTCTGGCGGATCGCGGATGGGCAGATCACCGGCCACTGGGGTGACCAGGAGTCGATCGTGGAACAGACGGCCAACGGTCACACCCAGGTCGACGGCGCCGCCGTCATCGACACGACGGCCGACACGGACGCCACGCGCAGAGTGGCGGAAGAGACGGTGCGCACGATTCTGGTCGACAACGACTTCTCCGACCTGGACCACTACCTGGCGGGCGAGTCCTACATCCAGCACAATCCCCGCTTCGCCGACGGCATCAGCGGGCTGGCGGCCGCACTGGGTGAGTTGGCGAAGTCCGGCCAGTCCCTCAAGTACTCCGACGTACTGGACGTCGTCGCCGAGGGGAACTTCGCCTACGTCCGTTCGGTGGGCGTCTTCGCGGGCGCCGACTTCGTGTTCCACGACCTGTTCCGGGTGGCGGACGGGCGAGCCGTCGAGCACTGGGACGTCATCGCCCCGAGGTGAGAGGGGCGGCCGAGCTGTCCGTCCGCATCAAGGTGCCACCAGGCAACCACCACACGGAAAAGAGCGTGGTAGAGATGGTCTCCCAGACCGATTTGGCGTACGAAGTCTTCATCTCCGATCCGATCCCCACCAGCGTCACGGATCCCATTCCCAACGGAGAGCTGTTCTCCTGGTCACCGATGTCGACCACGCTGATCTATGGGGAGAAGAACGCAGTGCTGGTCGATCCCCCGCTGACGATCGAGCAGGCCCGGAGGGTGGGTGACTGGGTCGAACAGTCGGGCAAGCACCTTGAACACATTTACATCACGCACGGCCACGGTGATCATTGGTTCGGCTCCGGCCCTCTGGTCGAGCGCTTCCCCGGCGCCGTGGTGCTCGCCGGCGAGGACAGCATCCGCCTCATGCGGCAGCAGAGCTCGGCGGAATTCAGAAGGGAACGGTGGGACAACCTGTTCCCCGGTCAGATCCCGCCGACTCCCGTGCTCGCACGGCCCGTACCACCGCAAGGGTTTCTTCTGGAGGGCAACGTTCTGCGCTCCGTCGAAGTCGGGCACAGTGATACCGACGGCACCACCGTGCTTCACGTTCCCTCGATCGGGCTCGTCGTCGCCGGCGATGTCGTTTACAACGGCGTGCACGCGTACCTCTCCGAATCCGTGGATGGTGGGCGTGCAGAGTGGCTTCATGCGCTCGACGCGGTCGAGCGTCTCGCGCCGCGCCACGTCGTCTGCGGACACAAGAACAAGGCGCTTCCGGACAGTCCGGCCTCCATCGAGGAAACTCGGCAGTACATCCGTGACGCGGACCGGCTCCTGAAGGAGACAACGAGCCGGATCGAATTCTTCGATGCCATGTGCTCCCGTCATCCCGAACGCCTCAACCGGGCGGTCGTGTGGCTCACGGCCTCCGCGCTCATGGATGCGCAGAGCTGAGCCTGCTACCGGCTTCGCCTGCGGGCCGCCTACTTGCCCCTGAAGAAGTCCGGGCTTCCGCTGGGGTGACCTGGGCGGAGTGTTGGTGCGGGTCGTCCGTGGCCGTCACAGTGGGGAGTGGGTAGTCGGCGGCCGCGCACACCCCGACCGGCTCCCGCTTGGTGTATCGCAGCACGTCGGGAAGGGACATCGGGGCCGTCTCCGCGTAGAGCTTGGTGACCCAGGACGCGTAGTAACGAAGTGCTCGGCTGCGACCTTGACGCTCACCATCCGCGAGACGCCGATCGGCCGGCCCTGATCGAGGGTCTCCAACTGGGCCAGTTCGTCGGCGTGTTCGTCGATCAGGTTGCCCACGTGCCACAGGATGCGAGACCGTTCGGCTGGCGCGAGGCCCGCCCAGGCGGGGCTGTCGAGCGCCGCCCGGGCTGCCGCGACCGCCCCGTCCACGTCCGGTCGGCGTCGGCGCAACTTGCGCGCGACGGACCGGTCGCCGGGTCGACGGTGGGGGACTCGGCGCCGGACGCGGCCGACTGTCAGGTGCCGCCGATGAAGAGGGTCTGGCTCATACGCGCGTCACGCCCGACGTCGGCGAAGACGACGGCCGGGGACTTGCCGCCCAACTCCATCGACGTGGTCTTGAGGTACTGGGCGCTGGACCGGATGACGTGCCGGCCCGGCACGCTCGCCAAGCCCACTCCGGGAAGGCGGCGCCGGGCTGCCCGCACGGCCCGGTCGACGTCGGCCGCGTCGACGAGTTCGCCGCCATGCGAACCAGGAGGAACGAGACCCGCACGCTGATCGAGCTACTGGGCAAGCTGACCGCCCACTCCGTCCACTTCGACGCCAGGCATCGGGCCTGAGACATCAGGTGCTGAAGGGGATCTTCAGGACGTTCAGCGGATCTTCAGCCGGCAGGAACGAGAGTTGCCTCGTACTCGATCCCGAGGGAACCGGGGCCGGACGCGTGCCGGTACGCCTGTGTCCCTCCACCTGCGAAGGAGTTGATCACATGAAGGTGCGTAGGAACAGCATCTCGCGTCGTCGGGGTGCCGTGATGGCCGGCGCACTGGCCGTACTGCTCGCCTCGGGCGGGGTTGCCGCTGCGGCCTCGACCGGCAGCAGTACCACCAAGCACGGCGGCGTCACGGTCTCCGAGGTGCCCGGCAACCCGCACCTGCACCACATCAAGCCGGGCACCGCCAAGAAGCTGCGGGACCTCACGGTCGTCGAGGGCGGCCCCGTCACGGCCGAGAAGCCGTCCGTCGTCGAGGTGCCCGGCGCGAAGCCGAAGAGCTGGGATCTCGGCGAGGCCACGCCGGTGAAGGACGCCCCCGTGGTCGTCGGCGGCGAAGGCAACACCACGCTGCGTTAGCCGCACAGCGACATGGCAGACGTGGGGCTGCCGAGTCGCAACCACGGAACGCCCTGCCGGAGACGTCCGGCCGGGCGTTTTGCATGACATCTGCACGACGTGCAGCCGACTGCGCCCGAAATCTCGACCTTCTCCCCTGAGGGGATCGCCGGACAGTCGGATTTTGACCATGGAGAGTCGTCTGCGCATCCGGCAACGACGGGATTCTGAGCATAGTTTTGCTGGCATCGGCCCGACCGATCAGAGAGCCGGGTGACGGATTTCGGAAAGGACGAAGCACGATGAGTTCGGTGGAGCGCATTCGGCTGACCTATGCCTTCGACGCCTACTGCGGCTGGTGCTACGGCTTCGGACCCGCCTTGCACGAGTTCGCCACCGCCAACGCGGACCGGATCGAGCTGCGAGTGCTGTCCGGCGGCCTGTTCACCGGCTCGCGCGCCTTGCCGGTGTCGGCCTACCCGCACATCCCCGGCGCCAACGAGCGCATCACCCAACTGACCGGTGTCACCTTCGGTGACGGTTACCGGGCCGCGCTGGCGGACGGAAACGTGGTGATGGACTCCGCCGATGCCGCCACCGGCCTGGTCGCGCTGCGCAGTCAGCCAGGCGTGAACGCCCTGGAAGCGGCGGCCGCGATGCAGCGTGCTTGGTACCGTCACGGCCGCAGCCTGTCCGCTGCCGGAGTGTACCGGGAGCTCGCGGCCGAGCTGGGTCTGGACGCCGAGGCGGTGGCGGCCGCGTTCGCTTCGCCCGCCGCTCGTGCCGAGGCCGAGGCCGACTTCCTCGAGGTGCGCCGTCTGGGCGTGGACGCCTACCCGACGCTGCTGCTGCACACCGCCCACGGCACCGACCGCCTGGGCGGCCCGGTCGCCTCGGCCGACGCGCTCACCCATGCCCTGGACCAGCACATGGCCGCCACCACGGCCGCCTGAAGCCACTCTCACGCAACCCCTCGAAGGGCAGTGCACCCATGTCCAGCCTGACGTATTCCGTACACACGGCCGGCGACACCGGCCTGAACAAGTCGTCCGTCCTCATCACGGGCGAGCGCGAAGCACTCCTGGTCGACGGCCAGTTCACGCTCGCCGAGCAGCACCGGGTCCTGGGGGACATCATCGACAGCGGCAAGGAGCTGACCACCGTCGTGGTCACCGCCTCCGACCCCGACTACTACTTCGGCCTGGAAGTGATCCGGCAGGCGTTCCCCGACGTCAGGATCGTCGCCACCGCCACCACCGTGGAGCGGATCAAGAGCAGTTGGCAGGGCAAGCTCAAGACCTGGGCACACCTGGGCAGGAATCTGCCCACCGAGGTGATCGTCCCGGAGGTGCTGGAAGGAGACCGCGTCAGCATCGAGGGCCACGACTTCGAGCTGCGCGGCGGTCACCCCGACCTGGTCTGGCGCACCGAGTACCTGTGGCAGCCCGAGGACCGCGCGGTGGTGGGCGGGGTCCTGCTCTTCGCCGGTCTGCATGTGTGGACCGCCGACACCCCTACGCCGCGTGAGCGGCACGCCTGGGACGAGACGCTCGCCGAGATGGAGCGGCTCGCCCCGCGGTTCGTGGTCGCCGGCCACCGTTCCGCCGACTCCGCCAGCGATGCTTCGGTGATGGGGTTCACTCGCACCTACCTCGCCGAGTTCGAGGAGGAGCTGGCCAAGCACGGCAGCGACTCCGAGGCTCTGAAGTCCGCGATGCTCCAGCGTTACCCGGACCTGGGCCTGGCGGTGGCTCTGGATCTGGGCACCAAGGTCGCCACCGGCGAGATGAGCTGGGGCTGACTCATACTCACGACGGACCCGTGCGCCGGGTGGTGGGCCACCGTGACCACCCCGCCGCGGCCGCGAGCCGAAGATGCGGCTACGGCCGGTCCCGGCCAACGAACTCCGCGGCGGTCTCCGTCTCTTGGCACCGCTCGCGGGAGCGGCCCTCACCGCTCAGGTCGCCTGGCGTCGGTCGCTTCGCTCCCGCCGTCCTCCGAGGAGCGGCCGCGGACGGTCGCGCGGAAGGCGAGGGGAGACTGGCCGGTGCGCTGGCGGAAGAACTTGCTGAAGTTGGTCGCGCTGGTGAAGCCGAGCTGCGCCGCGACACGGGCGGCTGACTGATTGCCGTGCGCCAGGAGGCGCTTGGCTTCCAGGACGACCCGCCGGTCGATGAACTCCTTCGCCCCCACTCCGGCTCCGGTCAGCGTGGCCCTGGAGAGAGTGCGGGGTGAGTAGCCCAGGGCCCGGGCGTAGTCCTCCAGGCGGCGCGTGCGGGCGAAGTCGCGTTCGACCGCGTCACGGAAGTGGAGGAATGTCTCCCCGGGGTCCGGTGCCGGGCTGCCGACGGGCGCGGTGCGCTGCGAAAGGCGCAGCACGAGGACTGCCAGGACGTGGCGCAACACCGCCACGTGCGCTTCCAGGGAGATGCCACGCAGCGCCTGGAACTCCAGCGCCAGATGGTCCACGGCCAACTCCAGCGCGTGACGGTCCTCGGGACCGGGAACCTGGAGCGCGGGGGCGTACGGATCGTCCATCCGCGCCGCGGCCACGGTGGCCGGATCCAGGAAGTCGCCCTCGAAGAGGACCAGGGTGCCCTCGGCGTCGTCCAGATCACCCCACTGCTGTACCTGACCAGGCCGGATCCAGAGCCAGGAGCCCGGCTCGAGGGCGTAGCCGGTGAAGTCCACCGTGTGCCACAACGAGCCGCTGGAGAGGGTGATCAGGTGGTGGAACGTGGGTCGCTGCGGTGCCTGCAGCCGTTCTTCGCCCATGTGGACGGCGGCCCGCTCCCGCAGGTCGGACAGAGAGATGATCTCGATGCCGGCAGGTGTGCCGACAGCGGGAGCGAAGCCGATGTCCGCGATCTCGCGCGGTTTGCTCTGTCGTTCTCTCACCGTCACCAGTAGCCACCATCACGCAGGGAATCTGGCCGATGCCAGCGTAACCAGAGCAGTCGGCACACCCAAGTGTCGGATTTTAACCATGATCAGTCCGCGTCCTACCGGATTCACCAACTCGGCTTCCAAGGCGGGCGACAAGCAGTCGACGCTCCAGTACTTCGCGACGCTGGCGTCGCAGCACGGTATGCGCTGGATCGCGCTCGGCCTGCCGGGCGGCTGGAACTCGTCCCAGGGGAGCGAGAACGATCTCAACAGGCTGGGCCTTTTCCTGGGTGCCGCCGCTCAGTCCAACGCGGATCAGGGGACCGAGGGAGTGACGGCCAGGGACATCGCCACCGCCGAGGCGCTGGGTCGCCGCGTCGCGGATGCCGCCGGCACGTGGGTGGCCGACCGCACCGCATGCGCCGCCTGAACGCGGGCCCTTCGCCCCCGGCTGCCGGGTTACCGTACGGCGCCGGGGCGCGCGGCAGATCCTTGGCCGGGCTGCCGATCATGCGAGTCGACGGTGTCTCCAAAGGTGGAGACCCCGTCGAGGTTCATGTGCGTAGCGGGGTGTGCCACGCATACGTAACCAGCGGCATCGAGATCGACCTGGTGATGCCCTCGACTCGCTGGTCGCTGTGGATTTTCGTGACCGGCGAGTTCCGGGCGAACTCCAGTTTCGGGCGGCAAAGGCTCGCTCTTGCGTCGCGCCGATGAACTGCGTAGACCTTCTGGGCGAACCGAGGTACGCCTCCTCATCACGGCACTGGCTCAGCCCGACCACACACCGGGCACAGTCGAGGAAGACCGTTGATACCCCTGCCCGGTACGCGCGGCATGCAGGTCGCTGTGATCGACGGCCGTTGGCGGAGAGTGCTGCTGTGTCCGGATCAGCCGCTCCAGTCCGCGGGCTGCCGACGGCCGGCTGGTCCTTGCCGTCGATGTCACCTGCCGGCTGCGGCTCTACGCCGAGCCTCGGGTGCGCCACCACACGCGATGCTGCAACCCGAACCACCCGGAGGCCGTGACCAAGGAGGAGGCTCTTCGACGCCGAGACTGGGAGAAGGCGCGCGCCCGGAGGACCCACTGTCGACACGGTCACGCGTACACGTCGGAGAACACGTATCTGGACCCTTCTCATGTCTCACCGGATCTCACGTGGGCAGGGCGAACTCATCGGCTTTTGTTCACCTCGCTACGACAGGTCTTGCACTGTCGGAACCCTCGACCCCGGTCCTGATCTTGGGTCCCTCACTGGGTACGACATGGCACATGTCGTAAAAGCCGTCCAGGGGCGTCCAGTTGGTTCAGTGGGGGACGGATCGGGGCCTGTGCTGGGACTCCATTGTGCTCCGGCTCACCCCTCTCGAGTACGTGAAGGAGTGAGGCGGTGACGACGCGGGCGGGGCGTCCACCGACGAGCACCGGCTGGGTGTCTGCTTGGTAGCGCCTCGTGGATCTCAAGCCCGTTCGAAGGGGGCTGCGGCGCTTCACCAGATGGCCGGGCGGGGCGACTGGCTGAGCCAGATTCAGCCACGAGAGCCCACCAGAAGCAGGACAGGTAACAGGTAACAGGTAACAGGTACAGGCCTAGGTCGAGGTTGAGGGACGGGTGCCGTCCGCCCCTCGGGCTGTCGGGCCGTCGGGCCGTGCCGCCGGCTCCCTCTAGCGCGCCGCCCTCAACTGTTCCGGTTCAGGTCCTGGAGGAATATAGACATATATGTCCGATCGGCGGCTTGCGAGCAGGGAAATGTCGCCACGGCGGCATCGAGTTCCGATTGATGGAACTTCCGCCACGTAGAATTCTGAGCGGCCAGCGCCGCCAATTGGTCCCGGGACAGCACTCGGTCCCCACCCTGAACTCCGGCCATCACGGACGTGTATTCCTTGCGCAGGTCCGTGATGAGCGCGAGACGGGATTGCGCCGGATGACCGGCCGCCGCCGCACAGGATCTCCACGTCTCAAGTGCCGATTGGTAACGTCTGTCGTGTTGCACCTCACCGTCCACCCGAGCCCACTCGGAGTTCGCCTCCGGGATTCCATATTCCTTTTCGGTCGTACGCTGTGAGCTGTCGACGCATCCGGGAAGGGTCGCATCGTAAGCCTTGAGGGAAGCAGCGGAAAGGGTCTTCAGGTAGCTCTTGGCTGCCGTGGCCTCAGGGGCGAAGTGGGGAAATACCGCTATTCCGAACCCGTGCTTGCGCGCGTAGTCGAGGCTCGAAAAGTCTGATGCGTCCTCGACATCAACCACGCTGTGCGGGTTCTTGGGCAGGTACTGGAAGCCGTGCGACTTCATGCATGTGGATGTCAGGGCCTCCGTGCGAGCGGCAACCTCAAGGTCGAATTTCTCCGACTCCGAGTGGCCGGAAGCACCTGCCAGGATCAGCACGAAACGACGGGTGTTGGCCGTCGCCCGGGCCGTCTGGCCGTCGTCGGACGGGAAATACGCGAACCCCGCCGCGACCATCGCGGCAATGATCACGGCCAGCGCGACCGCAAGGGTCTTGTGTTTGCCCAGCATCGTCCGGGCCTCCTCCTTCGACTGGTGTGCCCTGGTGCGCTCCGAACCGGGGCGCACCAGGGCTCCTGTTGCCTGCTCAGGCGACTGTCACCAGTTGCTGAGGTCGACGCCCACCTGGTCGAAACCCTGGTTGTAGGTGCCGTTGTTGGTGCAGTCGTAGTGCGAGGAGTTCGTACCGTTGCGCGCGACGATCGAGGACTCGTACCAGTTTGCCCCGCCGTTGCCCCGGAGGCAGTGGGCCATGTCCTTGCCGCCGTCCTGCCCGGACACCCAGACGAGCGACTGCTGGTAGCGCTGGTAGCGGCTGTCCCAATTGTTCGCCACGAACTGGTAGTTGCCGGTTCTACCGGAGTCGTTGTACGAACCGAGTTCCGTGACGTTGCTGGTCTTTATCACCGTCTGCGCCTCTGCGGTGCCCGTGGTGAGGCCGATCGTGGCGCAGCAACCTGCGACTGCCAGTGCGCCGAAGGTCTTCCAGTTGCGAAGCATGGTTGATCAGTGCTCCTTCTGTCGTTTGCCGATCGGAAGTGGTGCGGCGGTACGTATGGAGCCGTGCAGCGGTGCGCGTGGACTGAGCGGCGGTGCGTGTGCGGCCGCGGGCGCGGCGGAGTTCGCCAGCCGGGCCGCCCTGCGACGAGCTTCAGGGGGCAACCGGTGCCCCCATGAATCGGGGAGGCTGCTTCCGCTCCCGGGATGTCGGCCCGGATGCTGCCGAGGTACCGGGCGAAGGCACCCTCCGCACCCATTGCCTCCCCCAGGCGTCTTCGGTGAGCCGTGCTCCAGAGACGCTATGGACACAGATCCGTCGGCCGTCCTAGATTCGTCCTAGTGCGAGGTCAGCCAGGGGGATCGGCGCTCATCGTCGCGTACCAGGGGGAGCATGAAATTCGGCTTACTGGGACCGTTACACGCCCAGATCGCCGGACGCACGGTCCCGTTGAACGGGCCGCGGCAGGCCAAGATGCTGGCAGCACTTCTGATCGACGCCAACAACATCGTCGCCATGGAACGGCTCGTCGCCGTGATGTGGGACACGAACGCGCCCGCCACTGCGGTCCGCCAGGTCCAGGACGCTGTCTCCGGGCTGCGCCGCAACCTCGTCACCTGCGGAGCACCCGGCACCCTGATCAGCACGCGGCGCGGCGGCTACGAGATCCACCTGGCTCAAGATCAGCTCGACCTGCTGGAGTTCGACCACGAGCGACACCTCGCCGAACAGCACACGGCCCCGTTCGAGACAGCAGTCGCGCTGCGGCGGGCGCTCGCTTGCTGGCGCGGAAACGCCCTGGTCGACACTCCCAGCCAAGCCCTGGAGATCGATGCGGCACGGCTGAACGAGAAACGCGCGGCCACGCACAAACAGTGCCTGGCCATCGAACTCGACCTGGGTCGTCATCGAGAGGTCATCGATGAACTGACCGCTCTGCTCCGCGAGCACCCCTACGACGAGCAGGTCGCCGAACACCTGATGGTCGCCCTCTACCGGTGCCGAAGACAAGGCGAGGCGCTGCAGGTGTACGAGCGGCTGCGCCGGACACTGGCCGACGAACTCGGCGTCGACCCCACCCCTCCGCTCCAGGCGCTGCACCAGCGCATCCTCACCGCGGACCCCGCCCTGACGGCACCGGTCCCAGCAAGCAGGCCCTTAGACATACCACCGGAGAGCCCTGACGCGGCGGCCGCCGGGCCGGCCATGGCGATGCCCGTGCGTCAACTGCCCCTCGACGTATCCGACTTCGTGGGCCGGGCCGAGGCACTGGCCGAGATCGCCGGACTGCTCGACGGGTCGGCGCCGAACCGGGCCCCGGTGGCCGTCATCGTGGGCGGTCCCGGTGTCGGCAAGTCCTGCCTGGTGACGCACGCTGCGCGGCTGGCGAGCGCCGCCTTCCCCGACGGCCAGCTCTACCTCAACCTCGCGGCGACATCGGACGAGCCACGGGACCCGGGGCTGATGCTGGCCGAGGCACTGCGCGCGCTCTCGATCGCCGGCAGCGCGATCCCGAACGGCCTGTCCGAGCGAGCCGCGCTCTACCGATCGTTGCTGGTGGACCGTCACATGCTGGTGGTGCTGGACGATGCCGGTCACGCCGATCAGGTGCTGCCCTTGCTGCCCGCGGCCGACGGCTGTGCCGTGTTGATCACCAGCCGCACTCTGCTGACGCAACTTCCCGGCGCTCGGCACATCGACCTGGACGTGCTGAGCCCGGCAGAGGCGCGGGAGTTGTTCACCGGAATTGTCGGGCGGCGGCGGGTCGAGCGGGAACCGGCGGAGGCCGACGCGATCCTCGACTGCTGCGGCAACCTGCCGCTGGCGATCCGGATCGCCAGCGGCAAGCTCACGGGCCGCCCGGCCTGGTCGCTGCGGGTGCTGCGGGAACGGATCGAGGATGAGTCCCGGAGGCTGGCCGAGCTGAGGATCGGGGACCTCAGCGTGCGAGCCAGCGTCGAACTGAGCTTACGGCTGCTGTCGGCCGACGCGGTGCGCGCGCTGAGCCTGCTGGGTCTGCTCGGCGCCTACACCCTGCCCGGCTGGGTGGTCGGCCCGCTGCTCGGCCGCTCGGACGCCGAGGAGGTGCTGGACACCCTCGTCGACGCCAGCTTGGTGCGGCTGACCGCCACCGACGCCCTGGGCGAGCCGCGTTACCGGCTGCACGACCTGATCAGGACCTGTGCCGTGGAGATCGCCGCCCCACTGCCGACGGAAGACAAGCGGGACGCGATCATCCGGGTGCTGTCCGTTTGGCTTGAGCTGATTGGGCGCGGCACTGATCGGCTGCCGGCGGCCGGGCTGCTGGCAGCCGCGCCTGGTTCTGCACCGCGCCGGTCGCTGCCCGATGCGGTCGTGGACCGGCTGATGGCCGACCCGGTCGGCTGGTTCGACGCGGAACGCGACAACCTGCTCGGCGCGGTGAAACTGGCCGTGGACTGGGGCCTGGACGAGTTGGCCTGGGAGCTGGCGGCCGGCGCGGCGACCTACTACGACCACCGGTGTCTCTATCAGGACTGGCAGCACGGGCACCGGCTCGCGTTGGACGCGGCCGAGGCCGCCGGCAACGTGCGCGGCGCATCGGTGCTGCTACGCGGTCTTGGCCAGCTGCACATCTACCAAGACGAGTTCGATCGGGCCACCCGGGCCCTGGAGTCCTCCCTCGGGCTGTGCCAGGACGGCGGGGACAAACGCGGCGAGGCGCTGTCGATTGCCATGCTGGGCACGGTCAGCCGGGTGCAGGGCCGTGACGACGAAGCCCTCGCACGTGTCGAGCACGCGCTGGCCATCGCGGCCGGTGAGGGCGACCGGCACATCGAAGCGCAGCTGTCCTGCTCCATGGCCGTGATGAAACTCATGCAGGGCAAGCTCGACGAGGCGGAGTTATGGTTCGACAGGGCCCTGAGCCAGGCCAGGGCGCTGGGCGACGGACATCGCGTCGCCGTCGTGCTGCGGCGGTTCAGCCGGTTGCACGATCGGCGTGGTGATCCGGACGAGGCGCTGCGCTGCCTGGGGCAGGCGCTGGCCACCTTCGAGAATCTGGCCGACGAGCGGTGCGTTGCGTACACGCTGCTGGAAGTCGGCCGCGTGTACGCCGGTCAACACGACCGGGACCGGGCGAGCCCGGCGTTGGAGCGCGCGGCGGGCCTGTTCCACCGGCACGGCGACCGCCAAGACGAGGCCGCCTGCTGGCAACTGATCGGCGACCTGGACGCCGCAGCCGGCGTTCACCACCTGGCGCACCAGCACCGAGGGCGGGCGCTGCGGCTGTGGCAGATGATCGGCGACATCAACCAGACGAATGCTCCGGCGCGACCATCGTCGCCGTGAGGTGGCCATGTCCCTGATCGGAGATGTCTGTCCGATCAGGGGGTCGTGAGGCAACGCGCGGGGACCTCGCAGATCAGCTCTCAGTGCCGGGTTGTTCACCTCTTGTGACCCTCAAGAGAACCTCAAATCGTTCGACCGAACCGGCCGAGCCGACGAGGGCGGCCCGAGCCCGCTGACCCAACGGCTAGAGGTCGCGGTACCGGCCCCCTTGGGGAGACGCATCACGGAGCGTACGAGGGACGGCCGAGCGTCCGTTCCCGACGAGCAGGGGCCAGGCGACGGGCGAACCGTCGGGACGCTGCTGCGAGGCTCCATCGGCGTGTGCAGGAACGGGGCTCGACGTGCTGCGACTGGTGTCCAGGTGACTTCTCCGCGGACGGGGTGGACGTGGACCACGTGCGCCCGCTGTCTCTCGGCGGCGAGGGCATAGACAGCAACGTTCAGGTCTTGTGCCACGGTTGCCACCAGCTCAAGACCCGTACCGAGACCGCTCCATCCCTTACTCGACCTGAGCTGCCACACCATCCGCAGTAGTCGCGTTGGTCACCGTGCTCGTTCGCAGTGACGTGCCCGAGTGCAGCGCACTCCTATTCGTTCGCTGCCACACATTCAGCGGACATGCGGCCCCCTCTCGTGTTCGGACGGATGCCAACGGTACCGAGCGCAACGGCGTTCGGCGGCAGTACCTCCGAGGGGCGGGAACCGACTAGGCCCCGCCCCGGGACGCCTCACTCGTGGTTGTCGATTTCCCTTCGCTGACGATTCCGCTCCCGCTCTCGCTGACGCTGCCACTCACGCAACAACTCTTTGCGGTGAGCGGACGACTGCGGCCATACAGCTTCTGGACCTCTGGGAATGACGGTGTGTCAGTTCTCGTTGATGCCGGCCGAAGGGGGTGCGAGCCAGTCGAGACGAGGAAGACCGCTGCCAGACCGTGGGGGATCGACGACGAGTTGTGGGCGCGCATCGAGCCGCTGCTGCCGGTCGTCCCGCGTAATCCGCGGCGTCCAGGTCGTGAGCGTCCGGATAGTCGCAAGGTGCTGTGCGGGAGATCCTGTTCGTGCTGTACAGCGGGATCCGCTGGGAGTTTCTGCCCCAGGAGCTGGGCTTCGGCTCGGGGATGACCTGCTGGCGACGGCTGCGGGACCGGAATGAGGCCGGGGTCTGGCAGCGCCTGCACGAGCTGCTGCTCTGCGAGCTGCGGGCCGCAGACCTGCTGGACTTCTCCCGGGCTGCGGTCGACTCCAGCCACATCCGCGCGATGAAGGGCGGGCCGGCCACCGGTCCGTCCCCGGTGGACCGGGACAAGGTCCGCCGGTTCCAGATCACCCCGCATCTCGCCCGGCGCGGCACCGGGCACGGCTCCGGCCTGGGTGTGTACCGCTGGGTCGTGGAAGGAGCGATCGCGCTGCTGTACTGGTTCCGCCGCCTGCGCGTCCGCTGGGAGATCCGCGACGACATCCACCACGCGTTCGTCACCCTCGGCTGCGCCGTCATCTGCCGGCGACGACTGCGCACCGCACTTTGTCGAGAGCAAGGGCAGGCGATGCGCCCCAGGGGATGGCCTGCTCGATGCGTCAGGACGCATTCGTAGCAGTCGGGCCCGCGCAGCCTCACATCCGAGATCTCAGCACGTCGACCTCACAGCCCGGCGCGAACGGGTCGAAGCCGTGCTCGATCAGCCAGCGAACCGCCAGCAGGCTTCGCAACGACCACCACGCGTGGATCACGTCGAGGTCGATGTCGGTGCCATAGCCGGCGACGACGTCGTCGAGGTGCTCCTGGTGTCCGAGCGTGAAGGTGGCGAGGTCGTACAGGGCATCACCCTGGCCCGCCTCGGACCAGTCGATGATGCCCGTGACCTCGTCGCCGTCGACGAAGACGTGCGCGATCTGCAGGTCGCCGTGCGTGAACGCCGGAGTCCACGGCCGGAGCGCGGCCTCGGCGACCTGGCGGTTGCGGGTGACCAGGTCAGCGGGCAGGACACCGTTCGTCACGAGCAACTCGCACTCGTCGTCGAGTTCCGCCGCCAGCGCGACGATGCTCCGGCCGGCCCGGCCCGGCCGGGGCGGCAGGGGCGCGTCGTGCAGCTTCCGGATGGTGGCGCCCGCCGCGGCCCACGCCGCCGGCGACCCGGTCGACGGCCCGCCGAGGCGCCCAAGCGTCGTCCCTGGGAGTGCGGCGACCGCGAGCACGGGCGGCTTGCGCCACAGGACCTCCGGGGTCGGGACCGGCGCGAGGGACATCGCCTCGACCTCGACGTCGATGCGCGCCTGATCGACGTCCACCTTCAGGAACACGTCACCGACGCGCAGAGTCGCGCGCTCGGAATGGGCGACGACGACTTTGACCTCATCCATGGGCGACCAGTATCCCGGTGATGGTTGCCGACGTCGCCGGGTTTATCGCATGCGATTACGCGGCTGACCGCGTCCCGCCACCCGGCGGCCTCGTGCACGACACCGACCTCTGGCCAGGTCAAGCCCACCACTTTTGTCAGGAGTCCTTGGGCTCACGGCGAGGAAGCGAGCGGTGCCCGAGACCGGAGGTACGCACTTCGCAGCACTGCTGCTCACCGCCGCCCAACACGGCCACACCATAGGCTCGTCAGAGCTGGGCCGGCTCACCAAGGCCGCCGCCGAGGCCACCTGGAGCAAGCACCACCGCGTCACAGCCCCACGCCTGACGGGCGAACTCTCACAGTTGCGCGCCACGCTGGCGCAGGCACTGACCGGTGAGGGCCTCACCCTCGCCACATGCTGCTTCGTACCTCTCGGGATCGCTGTCGACCCGCTGCCGGGCGGACCCTCCTGGGGCGTCACCGGCGACGCCGGCCTCACCGTCGTGCTCTACGCCGACAGCGGCTGGTACCTGATGGCCAACACCGAGCGGAGCACCGCGCACTCCGTCTACGCCTCCGCCGATGCCGACGGCGCGCGCAAGGTCGCTGCGATCGTCCACGGCATCCGCCAGGGCGACATCCCCACCCCGTTCCGCGCGGGACGGCGGTGAACACCGGGACCGACGAGATCGACTGGATCGGCAAGGGCAACGCGTTCGCCTGAGGGCGCACTCGCATGGCCGATGGGTGCGGTTCGTTTCGAGTGAAGCTGGGGTTGTGCAGCACATGGCATTGCGGGCTGTAGGGTGCTGATCTTTCGGAACAACAAGGGGTTTGGGACGAAGGGGGCTGGTGCCGGGTGTGGCCGGTTGTCGACGAGGCCGACCGTGCGCGATGGGACTACACCCCGTTCGTGAGCGTGGGACCGCTGCGTTTCGGTATGAGCCACGAGCAGGCGGCCGTGGCTATGGAAGCCCAGGGGTTCATCTGCACTGGGCTCCAGAGCGAGACGAGGCACGGCGCCCTGACGCGGCGGGCCGACTTCCGAGCGGCGGCCGCACCGAGATGGTCGACCGCTGTCACGGTGTACTACCGGGTCCCTGACCTCCTGACTTGCGTGGCCGTTGACGCCTTGTGCGGTCCGCAGGTCCGACTGGACAGCCTCGGGTTGGTCGGACAGGTGCCGTCCGAGCTCACCGAGCAGGTTTTCGACTATGTGACCGAGCGTGGCATGAGCCCCACGCTGTCCGTCGAGGGCGACGCGGCATCAGACGAACTCGGCTTCATGCTGCGCGCGCAGCGGGCGGGCGACGTCCTGCTGTCCCGCGCGTTCTTCGCGAAGTTCGAGGGCTGGGCCTACACGGTGCACGACTGCGTTCCGACCACCGAGTGGAGAGTCCGCTGAAGGCTCTGATTGAAGCGTGCAATCACGCGGTGAGGGTGTAGTTCCGCTGGTTGGGGGTGAGGTAGAGGCGCTTGTGTTCGCGGGCGAGACGGTAGCGCCAGTATGTGTCGAGGTCGCCGATGGAGACGAAGGCGCGGAGCCGGAGGACGGCTTCGGCCCCGGGAAGGCCCCAGCGGGCGCCGGTGATGTCGAGGCGGTCCGCGATCAGGTGGAGGCAGGCACCTTCGACGGCCCCGTTGGCGATCGGCCAGCCGCCTGCGAGGGCGGTGTTGTAGCGGAGCTGGTCGAGGTGGCCGACCGGGTAACGCTGGCAGGCGTCGACGGCCTCGCGTCGTGCGATCGACAGGTTTTCCCGGTCGGCCTGGGCGGTCATCTGGTCGGCGGTGCGGGCGGCGTGACCTGCGAGGATCGCGGTCAGATGGTCGGCCGCCCAATCCTCGGCCTCGGTGGTGCCGGGTTTGTGGAAGGTGTGGGCGGCGGCCCAGACATACTCGGCGACGTGCACGAAGTCCAACAGCACGTGGAGCGTGACGCCGCGCCGGATGGACTCGGCAGTGATCAGGTCGAGCTGGTGGCGGGCACCGTCGACCAGGACGACCCACGGCCGGAGGTGCTTGGGGTCGCGGGCCTGGGCCTGGTCGAAGGCGTCGGCGATGACCTGCTCGGGCGACCGGACCAGGGACGCGGTGCACCACTTGTTCTCGGCCCGGGGTCCCGGGCGGGCGGGGAGTTAGCTGCTGCGGCCGCCGGGCGGGTGGATCACGTCGTGGGGACGTCTGGGGGCTGGGCGGGTGTCGAAGACGCAGGCCACGGTCGCCATCCGCTTGCGGTTCGGCTTCTCGCCCGGCGCGAGCCGGCCACGATGGCCACCGGCCGTGGCTTTCGCGGCGGCCTGGCGGGTGGCCTCGCGCAGGGCCTCGGGCCGCATGACCACGCCCTTGCCATCGATCTGGACCACCAGCGGCATCTCGCGGTGCACGGGACCGGGATCTGGGTCCGGTAGAAGCTGTCGACGTCGACTGCGGCGGCGACCATGAGCTCTTCCAGCCTGCGTTTGCCGAGCACGTTCCCGCAGCGGCGTGTCACCGCAGCGCGGGCCTGGTCGAACGAGCCGCGCACGGCTTCGGTGATCGCGAGCCGGCGTAATGCCGTCGAGTGCCGGCCTGCCGGCAGCGAGAGCGCCACGTCGGCGGGGTGGACGTTGCCCAAGCCGGGGCCCCGGTGGGCGACCCGAGTGACGCGGACCAGCCCGAACACGGTGGCCGGCCAGCGTGAGTGCCCGGTCTCCCGCCAGGGCCGTACGCATCCCTCCGGCCCGACCACGTCAAGTCTGGCCCCGGCACGGACTTGTTCCGCCTCGCGCCTCGCGCGCAGGTCAAGGTGGTCCTGCAGCAACAGGCGAAGCAGGTCCCGCCCGGCCACATCGAGGTGTTCCTCCCGTTCAGCGTGGGTCCAGGCGCTCGCGTCAGCGCCCGAAAGCGTACGCGTCAGCTTCTCGAAGGCGCTGAGGGAGCGGAACAAAGGGGGCAGTGGTGGCATGGGTGTCGTACGGTGTCATCTCCAGGGCTCTTCCCGTCCTGCTTCGATTTGGGTCGCACCTTCGAATGTGGGCGTGGAAGGGCCCTGCTGTTAACGGGAGTTGGGGCGCCTCCGAGGTCATCTCCGCGAGCACTTCGGCGACCGTCTCCCGTGCGATCCGCAATCGCCCCAGCGCCTCCCGCGTCAGCTCCAGCTTCCCGGACAGCTCGGCGAGCTCAGCTTCCAGCTCCTCCACCCGCACCCGGGCAGCCGCCTCGCGCGCTTCCAACTCCTCGAACAGCGAGCCCATCCGCCATCCCTCCTCCACCACCACGGTAGAGACGCGCAGCCCCGAACACAGCCCCGCTCAACGTTCCCCCAGCCCAACGTTTCCTTTCAGAGGAACCGCACCCATGGCCGATTGCGCCCTCAGGCATCACTTGGGGGAACCACCCACTCTGAGCGCAGCCACGGAAGCTCCTGCGCTCGGAGCCGCCACCCTGGGGACGGCCCCGTGCTCAGCGTCCAGGGCCGCACGGCGAATCGGGGGCGGTATTTCCGCTATACGACATAGCCGAACCAGGCGTAGTAGGGATCGGTGCCGGGGCCATTGTTCCAGTCCCAGTCGGTCATGTGGATGCCGGCGCCGGTGAGATAGCTGCCGAGGTAAAGGTGGTTTTGGTTCTGCATGTGTTCGTCGTCCGCGGTCCAGAACTGTCCCGACCGGCCACCCCCGCAGGGGGCCATCAAGACGGAGTCATTGCCGTTCGCGTAGTCCGAGGTGAGGCAGTCTCCGCTGATGTTGTTTACGAGCCGGCGCATCGCGTGCCCGTTCCAGGTGTTCGTCTCTGTACCCCAGTGCCACACCGCCTGCGACCCCGTGCACGAGCCCACTACAGGGGCTCCACCAGTAGCTGCTCTCAGGCAATCGCCTGACCTGCCGTTGACGTACTGCCAGTCGGCGCCTACAGATGCGGATGCGGATGCCGGGGTAAGGGCGCCGGTGGTGGCGAGGAGGAACGCGGCGAAGGCCGTGGGCATCGCCAGTCTCAGTCGAGCTCTCCAAGAAGTCATGGCCAGAACTTCTACATGATCAATCGTGAACAGTGACCCCTGCCAAGGTAGATGTGCGTGAACATCGCACCAGCTTTTAGCGTCGCGACATGTACGGACCCATCACCCTGGCCGGCGCCGCGTTGCTCCTCGCCTCGAGCGTCTCCGCCTGCAGCAGCGACACCCCCACAATCGCGGCCAGGCCAAGCCCCCCGCGACCGCCTCCTACGCCCCGGACAGCATCAAGGCCCCGCTGCCTCGCGAAGCGTTGGCCGCCACGACGCACGATCTGCTGCGGTTTCTGCCCCTCCTGGTCGGTCAGTCTGCGTACACGGACAGGCTCGGCCACCGCGCCTCCAGCGGTCGGATCGGACGTCACCGCATATCCAACCGCCACGACATCCGACCCGGTGAACCAATGCGGTCAGAGCACTAGCCGAGCTTCCGCAGCACCTCGGCGATGGTGGCCCGGTACGTCCGCAGCGCCTGCAGCCCGGCGGCGTAGCGGTCGCGGTGCCGTGTGATGTCCACGGCCTGCTTCTGCGCCCGTGCAGCGTGCCAGAGCTCGGCCGTATGGTGGCGGCGCTTGCAGGTGACGTCCGCGACGGCGGTGGCCCGCTCCCGCTGCGTATGCCGGGTGTTGCCGTCACCGCCCCGCTGCCAGGCGGTGTCCGTGTACGCCGCGACGGGGTCGCGATAGCGCGTGAATCCTTGTTCTGCCACACAGCGGGACCACACGTCCCAGGCCGCGCGGAGGCGCGGGTCGCGCTTGACCGCCTTGTCGACCTCGACCGCCCGTGTGCTTGCGTAGAGCCAGTCCCGCTTGAGGTCGATGCCGCGCAGCAGTCGCCGGCTCGCCTCGGCGCTACAGGCGGGGTAGTCCGCATACTCGGCGTTGGTCATGCGGCGGCCCTTCGGCCGGAGGGCCAGGGACTTTGCCGGGTCCCAGCCGTAGCCCCAGCGGCGGGCGGTGGCGAGATCCAGGACGCCGTAGTCGGTGCTGACCGCGGTGGCGACGATGGGGTCGCTGGGGTAGCGGGGGTCGAGCGGGAAGTCCGGGTGGCCGCGCTTCGCCATGCACTGCCGGATCAGGAACGCCGATGCCCGCTGCGATCGCTGGTAGTCCTGCGGCGTGTAGTCGTAGCGGTCGGCCGGGAGGGGGCCGAGGTCCGACGCCGTGCGGATGACCTCCGGGCGTTCTGGACCGGCGGCGCAGATCGCCGCCAGTACCACCACGGCACCCAGCCGCCACCCCCGACTCATCATGCGAAGGGATGCTACTGAACTTGAACTCGTGATGTCGGCCGCATGGAACAGGCAGGCTCAGCGCTTGCGGTTGGGGCTCCACTCGTAAACGCCTGGGGTCCTCTCGACGACTTCTCGAGGCCAGGCCAGCCGCACCTGCTCCAGACGCTCGTGGTGCTCGTTGACCCAGTCCCCTTCGGGTCGGATTCCCAACAGTGCCGTGAGGCGGTCCGGATCGTCGACCGTGATCGACAGCCAACCATCCTCGTGCATGCGGAGCACGAGGCTCAGGCCACGGTCGCCACCGATGCCGGCTTCCCGACCCGGGACCCAATCGGACAGCTTCCGCTGCCAGGCGTCCAGGTCCTGCTGGAAGAGGTAGAGGTTTAGTCGGGCGTCGACGAAGCTCGCGGAGGCGAGCACGTCTGCGCGCAGGATGTCGTGGCCGGTGAGCACGCCTGGCTGGAAGCGTCCGGTCACGCGCACGATGCACCGGTTACCCTCCGCGTCGGCGAGGTGGATCAGGTCCACCGGGGCAGGCTCCGTCATCTCGTCGCTCGCTTTCGTGCGCTGGTGTGGGCTGCATCCTCCCCGATCGCCTCACGAGCCAGGCGTTCAGGCCCAGGTTGAGA
Source organism: Streptomyces sp. NPDC007896 (assembly GCF_042959425.1). Classification (NCBI taxonomy): domain Bacteria; kingdom Bacillati; phylum Actinomycetota; class Actinomycetes; order Kitasatosporales; family Streptomycetaceae; genus Streptomyces; species Streptomyces sp. NPDC007896. Next base: position 390,823 of record NZ_JBIBKX010000012.1, read on the forward strand.
GGATCACGTGCTCAGGGTCAAGCTCGTGACGGCAAGGCAGCCGTCGATCACGTCCGGCCGGTACTGGAGCCCCTTGAGTCGATGCTTGACCGCACGGGTGACCTCGCCGAGGTTGGCGGTGGCGAGGTTCCCGATGTCCCGCTTGACCAGAGACCAGACGCCTTCGGTCGGGTTGAGGTCGGGTGCGTAAGTGGGTAACTGGACGACGGCCAGCCACTGGGCGTTCGCGTCGATGAACTCGCGAAGTGGCTTCGTCAGGTGCATTCGGACGTTGTCCCAGACCAGCACGATCGGGCCGCCGAGTTGGATGCGGGCCCGCACGATCAAGTCGCGGAAGTCGCGCCAGCCGAAGCCCTTCGGCTGGTCCTTGCGCCCGGTATATTCCCGGACCGCGCAGAACAGCCGCGACCGTTCACCAGGCTTGTAGGTCTTCACCGTCAACTCCTTCACCGGCCAGACGTTCGCCGAGGTCGAAAACGCCTTCTGTCGACTGGTCGACGAAACCACCGGCACCGAACTGGCGCATTACACCCTCAGCGGCGGTGGTACCCACACGGCGCAGATCATGGCCAAGTTCCACCGCAAGGGTGGTTCCTGGCAGTTGCAGGCCCTCGGTGAGCCCGCGGCCGGCCGGACGTTCCAGGACCTGCTGCCCGCCATCAGCGCGCACCCGTAGCCCGGCTTTCGAGGGCCGGAAGCCGTAGTAGCCGGTCAGTCCCGCGAGTTGCCGAACAGGATGCGGTACCCGATGAGCAGGACGAGGGAGCCGTCGATGGCCGCGCCCCAGGTGGTCAGGTCGAAGAACTGATTCTCTACGGGGCGGTCGAACCCACAGGCACGGGGACGGTGACCCGGGGCGGGACAGGAGAGGGTCGTGGCGGCAGACGGAGGTGGCTTCGAGGGCCCGGCCGCCGGGGTAGTGGCTGAGGCCGCCGCCGCGTTCGGGCTGCTGGCGTCCTCGGCCCGGTTGCACATCATGTGGGCCCTGGCGCAGGGTGAGAGTGATGTCATCCCCCTCACGGACCGGGTGGGCGGGTCCCTGCCCGCGGTCAGCCAGCGTCTGACGAAGCTCAAACTCGCCGGTCTCGTCCGGGGCCGCCGCGAAGGCCGACGTCAGGTCTACTGCGTCGATGACCCCGATGTCGTGACCGTAGTCCGGCTGATGGTCGGCCAGCCGGCCGCACGTGCGGAGGAAACGTCCGCACTGGTGCGCAGACTTCGCGAGATCGGTGCCTGAGACCGCGACGGCAGGAAATTGAGCTCACCGAACTCGCCTGCCGTACCACTGTCTTCGCCCGCCGCATGCCGGAGCACAAGGCCCGGGTCACTACCGCCCTGCGCGTCGGCAGCCACACGACCGGTTTCCTGGGCGACGGCGTCAACGACACGTCTCACGGGCGAGGTGCTGCCGGACGGACGGTATTGTTCCGAAGACGTGCGCGGCGAAGGCGGTCAGCCGTTGCAGACCGGGCAGGGCCGGGAAGCCGGTGAGCTGGATGCCGTAGCGGATCCTGCACGCCGCACCGTGTCTGTACCGGATCAGAGCGGCAGTCGAGCCTCCGCCGCTGCGTGCACACCACCCGACGGGGCGTCCAATTCGCAGGGGTACGTCACCTGGATCACCTGCGGCCGGTCGGTGACCCGCATCCTGAGCCCGTCCGCGGGGCCCCGTCGAGCACTGCTGTTTCCCACCCGGCCTGGCCGCCTGTGTCCATGGGGACGTTCTAGAGGTTGCGCAACCTTTGAACTAATGTGAAGGGAGTCACGACGGCAGGCGACCCGCGAATCCTTGGCGAATCAAGGCGTCACGTGGCATCGGGATCGAACGATGCGCGTGCGGCCGACTCGGCCCCCGCATCCTTTGTCAGGTTCACGTGCGCTGGTACGGTCGCATCTACCTTGGAGGTGTCCGCCGCCTCGCGCACCGCGTCGGAAACCTCCGCGAGCTCTTTCCTCGGGTCGAGGGCGCCGCGGATCTCGTCGAGGCCGAGGTCGTTGCCGTCCAGCACGTGCTTGCGCACGAACGTCTTCGGGTGCAGGTCCTCGAACTCGAAGTCCTTGAACTCCGGGCCCAGTTCGGAGCGGATCTCCTGTTTCGCGCTCTCGGAGAACTCGCGGAACTTGCGGATGAACGCCGTCACGTTCTGGATGACTTCCGGCAACTTGTCCGGACCGAACAGAAGGACTGCGAGAACTGTCAGCGTCACCAGTTCCAATGGCCCCACATCGGAGAACATCTGCGCTCCTCGCCTTCGTGGCCGGTTGTCACCGGGGCGGCCCCGGTATCAACACTTTAGATGTTGCGCAAACATCAGGACCATAGCGGTAGGCTCGGCGTGGGACTCAGTGACCGTACAGACAGCCCAGAGCCGGGAGGACGAACCGTGGGAGTTTCCCTGTCCAAGGGCGGCAACGTGTCGCTCAGCAAGGAGGCGCCCGGCCTGACCGCGGTGCTGGTGGGCCTGGGCTGGGACGTCCGCACCACCACTGGTGCGGACTACGACCTGGACGCATCCGCCCTGCTGTGCAGCGAAGCCGGCAAGGTGCTCTCCGACCAGCACTTCGTCTTCTACAACAACCTGAAGAGCCCGGACGGCTCGGTCGAGCACACCGGAGACAACCTCACCGGCGAGGGTGAAGGGGACGACGAGTCCATCAAGGTCAATCTGGCCGCCGTGCCTGCCGAAGTCGCTAAGATCGTTTTTCCGGTGTCCATCCATGAGGCGGACGCGCGCGGGCAGAGTTTCGGGCAGGTGCGGAACGCGTTCATCCGCGTGGTGAATCAGGCTGGCGGCCAGGAGATCGCCCGCTACGACCTGTCCGAGGACGCCTCGTCGGAGACCGCGATGGTCTTCGGCGAGTTGTACCGGCACGGCGGCGAGTGGAAGTTCCGTGCCGTCGGCCAGGGCTACGCCTCCGGTCTGCGCGGTATCGCCTCCGACTTCGGCGTCAACGTCTGACGTTGCCCACAGCCCCCCGCCGTCCGCGGCCCCCCTGTAAGAAGCTGTTGTCTTTCCGGGTGTGATTGGCGTGTTTCCGCTGGTTGCGGATAGGTGCGTAAGACCCGTGGGAGTAGTGGCCTGTCAGGTCGTCG
>NZ_JBIBKX010000013.1:0-258976 GCF_042959425.1 Streptomyces sp. NPDC007896
CTCACCCTGGGGGCTCCGCCCCCAGACCCCCGATCGGCCTGACCGGCCTCGTCCTCAAACGCCGGACGGGCTGAAGGACGCGGGCCGGGGTGGGTGGGGGATGCGGGGCGAAGCCCCGCCTTCAGGGGCGCGGGGAACTGCGCGGCCAGCCCCCCACCGGCCCGCAGCCGAAGCACTCCACGCGGAAGGTGGCCGCGGGGCGGGTCAGCGCAGTTCTTCGGGGCACGGGGTTCCCCGGGGGAGTTGGTACGGGGCCGCCAGGCGGTAGGTGCCGGGGGCGGGGGCCAGGAGCTCCGTCCACTTGTCGCCGGAAGCGTTCTCCGGGGTTTCCATGAGGCAGCCGTTGAGGTTGTCGTACGTCTTCGGCTTACCCTCCGCACGGTGCTTGGACTTCTGCGTCTCCTGCGGCGGCTTCACGCCCTTCCCCTTGGCGTCGACGAGCCCGAGCCACGGGGAGTACGGGATGCGAATGAGAACGCGGCCCGCCTTCTTCACCTCGATGGTCAGTTCGCCCTGCTCCGCCCGGTCGACGACGGCCGGCGGATCGGCCAGCGGCATGGGGTCCGTGACCGAGAAGAGCTGCCAGTTCGCGTCGCCCCAGATCTGGCGGAGGTAGGGCATGCCGCGCTGGACCAGCCGCCGCTCGCGTTCGCCGCCGTCCCCGTCCGGTTCTCCCTTGGGCAGCACCACGTAGTGGACGGCCCAGCGCTGAAGCCACTCGTGGTAGTTCGCGGAGTTGAGGGTGTCGTCGTAGAAGAGCGGGTTGCGCTCCATGTCGGCCTGGCGGTTCCAGCCGCGGGCGAGGTTCACATACGGCGCGAGCGCGGACGCCTCGCGGTGGGAGCGGGCGGGGACCACCTCGACGCGGCCCTTCTCGGCACCGACCACCTGGAGCTGGTTCACCAGCGGAGCGAGCTCGCGGGCCCAGGACGCCGCCGGTGTCGTATGGATGATGTCGTCGACCGACTTGAAGCCGATCCACCCGACGAATCCGGCGAAGGCGAGGACGGTCACGTACCACTTGCGTGACTTCGGCACGGTGAAGGGGAGCGCGGCGAGCAGCACGACGCCCTCGAGCAGCATCGCCAGGCGGGTGATGTTCGAGCCGATCTGTGAGCTGATCAGCCACACGAGGAGCACGGCGAGGCCGTACACCGCCGCCGTGATCCGTACCGTCTTCCACTCCTTGGGAACGAGCGCGAAGACCAGCCCGGCGGAGATCAGCGGCAGCGAGGCCGAGCCGAAGGACATCGGCTGGGTGCCGGAGAAGGGGAACAGCCAGGCCGAGAGCGCGACGACGACGGTCGGCGCGATGCCGAGCGCGTACGCGCCGGGGCGGCGCTTCTGGAGGAAGAGGGCCGCCGCGACCAGGCCCACGAACAGTCCGGCCACCGGCGACGCGGCGGTCGCCAGCGCGGCGAGCGGCGCCGCGCACAGGGCCTTCGCCCAGCGCTTGTAGCGCCAGCGGTGCGGCCAGCAGAAGACCACGGCGGCCGCGGCGAGCCCGAAGACCATGCCGAGGCCGTACGTCACCCGCCCCGATATCGCGTTGCAGATGAGCGCGAAGACACCCGCGAAGGCCGGCGCCAGCGGCTGCCGTATCGCGCGGCTGCGGATGAGGATCATCGTCAGCAGGCCCGCCGAGATCGTCCCGGCGATCATCATCGTCGTACGGACGCCGAGGACCGACATCAGATACGGCGACACCACGCTGTACGACACCGGGTGCATACCGCCGTACCAGGCGAGGTTGTACGCCGAGTCCGGGTGCCGTCCGACGAACTCCGCCCACGCGTCCTGCGCCGCGAGGTCTCCGCCGCTGTTCGCGAAGGTGAAGAACCAGACGACGTGCAGGAGGCCGGCCACGACGGTGACGAAGGCGACGGGGTGGCGCAGGGCGAAGGCCTTGAGGCGGGTACGCCGCCCCTGGACCGCGGACTCGCGCGTCAGGGACTCCCGCGTCACGGACTCGCGCCTCAGCGACTCCGGCGTCACGGGCTCCCGCGGCTCGTCGTCCGTGAGGCTGTCGTCAGCGGGGTCGCCGGTGGCGTGTGCGGGCAGCCGTATTCGCGAGCCCGGTCCGCGATCCGGTTCAGGACCTGGTCCAGGGCCAGTGCCAGTGCCAGGATCGGCGTCGTCGGCGTGTGTCGGCTCCGCTGTCGCCACTGCAAGGCTCCCGTGTCCCGTTTTCTCGTGTTCGGCCCGGGACCCGCGGCCCGCGACCTCCCCCGATCTCGCGACGCTAGCACGCACCCCGCCGGGGAGCTCCCGGGTGGGGCGCCCCGACGGGGTGCGGTGCGTTCGTGCCGCGCTCACGGCGGGCTCACGGCGCGTTCACATGGTGTTCGGGGCGCTTCCGGCGTACGGGGGATACGCCCCCTGCCGGAAGCGCCCCCCACTCGTACGCCCGTACCCGTACCCGTACGCCCATACCCTCCTGCGTACGTCCACTCGGGCTCACTGTGTACGGCCGCTCAGCTCACGCGGGTCAGCTTGGCGCCGAAGCCCGGCTCGACGAGGTCCTTCTGGAGCTCGACGGGAACCTGCACGGCGCTGCTGCTGCCGCCGTCGCCCACGGTGAGCGAGCCCACCTTGGTGCCGGCCTTCGCGGAGTGCGGCAGCTCGGAGGAGACGAAGGACAGCTTCACCTTGAGCCCCGCCCAGCCGACCGCCGTGACGTCCTTGGTGATCACGACCGGCGTACGGCCACCGAGCCCGTCGTCGACGTAACCGACGACATCGCCCTTCTTCAGGATCGTCGCGGACTTCAGCGAGGCCTGCGCGGCGCGGATCAGCTTGTCGCCCGCGGCCAGGGCGCCGCCGAGGATGGTGTTGTCATTGCCGCCGGGGCCCTGGCTGATCACCGCTCCGACGATGGTCCGCACCTCGCCGCCGATCTCCTTGGTCGCCGCGAAGACGAGGTTGCCGCCTGCCGCGGTGGTGGTGCCCGTCTTGATGCCAATGACGTTGTTGGAGCCGACGAGGTGGTTCCAGTTGCTGTGCCTGGTGCCCTTGTAGTCGGTGTACTCCATCATCCGGGCGACCTCGCGGAAGGAAGCGTCCTTCATCGCGGCCTTGGCCAGCTTCACCTGGTCAGCGGCCGTGCTCACGGTCGTCTTCGTCAGGCCGGACGGGTCGGTGTACGTCGTGTTCGTCATCCCGAGTTCCTTGGCGGCGGCGTTCATCTTGGCGACGAAGGCCGTCTCGGAACCGGCGTCCCAGCGGGCCAGCAGCCGGGCCACGTTGTTCGCCGAGGCGATCAGGACGCCCTCCAGGGCCTCCTTCTGCGTGATGGTGTCGCCCGCGTGCACGTTGACGGTCGACTCGTCGCCGGCGTCCGACTGGTCCTGGGCCTTCTGGTCCACCTTGATCTTCGCGCCGTCGCCGGACTTGATCGGGTGGTCGCGCAGGATCAGGTACGCCGTCATCACCTTGGCGACGCTCGCGATCGGCGCCGCCTTCTGCTCGCCGGACGTGCCGAACGAACCGATGCCCTGGACGTCGAGCGCGCCCTGACCGGAGGACGGCCACGGGATGGAGGCGCCGCCGCCGCCGAAGGTGTAGCTGGATTCGGCGGTGAGGTCCAGCGTGGGGGTCGGCACCGGCCGGAGCGACTGTGCGACCGCAAAGATGACCGCGAGCAGCAGGACCAGCGGCGTCCAGATCTTCACCCGGCGCGCGAGCGTCCGCACGGGGGTCTGCGGGGGCGGCGGCGTGTTCGTCAGCTCGGCCAGCAGGTCCAGCGGCGGCTTCGGCGGCAGCGGCTGCTGCGTGGTGCGCTCGGGGCCGACCTGCGGGAGGGCGGCGGTGGCGTCGGCGGGGGCCACCCTGGTGGGCGAGGAGGAGGCGGAGGGAACGGGCGGGGTCGCGGTGGTCTTCGGCTTCACCCTCGACACGGGTTCGTCGAGGGGCTTGAGGGCCACGAATTTGCTGGTGCGCTCGGACGGGGTCTCGGGCTTCGGCCGGTCCGCCTTGGGCTGGTCGGCCTTCGACTCGTCCGTGGGCTTGTCGGTGGCCGGCTTGGCGCCGCCCAGCTTGAGCATGGTGGTGGGCTGGTCCACCGCCGGGCGCTTCGGCGCCTTGAAGATGGCGGTGGGCTGGTCGACGGGGGGCTCGGGCGCGTCGTCGGTGTCCGGGGCGTCCTTCGCGGACGGCGAATCGTCCGCGGACGGCGTGTCCTTGGAGCCCTCGACGTCCGAAGGGGCCTCGGGGGTCGCGGAATGCTCGGGACCTTCGGAGTCCTCGGAGGTCTCGGAGGTCTCGGAGGTCTCGGAGGTCTTCTTCGAGGTCTCAGACGTCTCGGACGCGTCCTCCGGAGAGTCCTTCGCCTCCGGCTTCGAGTCCTCGGTCTCGGTCTCGGTCTCGGACTCCGTCTCGGTCTCGGACTCGGCGTCCGCCGTGGACTTCGCGTCCGTCTTCGGTCCGGCGTCGGCGTCGGCGTCGGCGTCATCCGCCGCCGTGCCCTCGGCCTCGGCTTCGGCTTCGGCTTCGGCTTCGGCTTCGGCTTCGGCTTCGGCATCAACTTCGGCCTCGACCTCGGACTTGGCGTCAGAGTCCGCGTCGGAGTCGGAGTCGGCATCAGCGTCGGCATCGATGTCGGCACTGGCGCCGGACCCCGAAGCCGACTCCCCGTCAGCCTCGCCCTCAGCCCCAGCCCCAGCCTCAACTTCGGTCTCAACCTCGGCCCCAGCCTCGGTCTCAGCCTCCACCTCAGCCCCGGTCCCGGCCTCGACCTCGGCCCCGGCCCCGGCGCCGTCCCCCTCCGCCGCAACGGCCTTCTCCGCGCCCTTGGAGGCCTTGGAGGCCTTGTCGGAGCCCTCCGGGCCCGTGGAGGCTTCCGGAACCTCAGACTCCCCCTCAGGGGCCTCCTCGTCCGCCCCTGCGACCCAGGCGGCCACGGCCTCGCGCAGTCGCGCGTCCTCCACGGAGCCCTTCCCCCCGGACCCGGCGGAACCTTCCGCCAACGCCCGCGTCGAGAACACCGCCGTCGCCTGATCCACCCGTACGGTGGCGGCCCGTTCGCGGGCCACCGCCAGACGGGGATCGGCCGACGCCGCCGCCGCGGCGGCCCGGATCGGGCCCGGAACCGCGGCCGGGCTCCCCGGCGTCGCTTCTGCCGACGAAGCCGACGACTCGTGCTGCTTCGACCTGTCGGGGGACTCGCCCGCCACCGATGCCTCCTCCGTGCGCCACCCACCGGGCGCCCAACGAACCGTGAACCCTTGTCCCGCCGCCCGGACATCGCTGTCCGAACCATGTACCAGTGTCCTGTGTGCGGGCTTAACCCCTGCGGTAGACGAGAACGACATACCTGCTGGTTCCATCACGAACCGGTCAGGCACTCTCGACAGACCAATGTGAGAGGGGTCACCCTGTCATTCATCCACGCGGGGAGGCATGGATGGGCAGGAGCCGCAGAACTCTTCCGGAAGAGCTTCTGCTGCTGGCGTTGGACCCGACGACGGGTACCACCGCACAGCCGCAGTCGCTCGACCTCGGTCTGGCCGGAGCACAGCTAGTAGAGCTGGCGCTGGCCGGACGGATAGCCCCAGACGGGGATCGTATCGCCGTGGTGCAGCCACGGCCGACTGGAGATCCAACACTGGACTGTGCGTTGGAACTGCTTCGCCGACGCGGAGCACCCGTACGCGCGGTCAACTGGATTGGCGGACCCCGACTGGGGCTGCGCCAGACCTACCTCTCGCATCTGGAGAGGTGCGGCATGGTCCATGCCGTGGCCGGCCAGATGTGCGGGGTGCTTCCGACGACTCGCTACCAAGCGACGGACACGGAGATCAGCCGGGAGATCAAGTCCCGGCTGGACAGCGCGATCCGCACCGGCGTACCGCCGGACCCGCGGACCGCGGCGCTCGCCGCGCTGGCCCATGCGGTCGGTCTCGGCAAGCACCTGTATCCGGGCAATGAGGGACGCTCGTCCCGCTCCCGGCTACGGGACCTGATCAGGCATGACCCCATGGGCGGCCTCGTGGCCCACGCGGTCATGGACGTTCAGAACGGTGTGGGTGCACAGCCACGCCGCAACCCGGCACCGGCAGGCCGCCCGGCCACCGCCGGAGTCAGGTCCGCACCGGAACCCGCACACGGCGTTCCGATGCAACCGCGCCACGGTTCCATGGCGCGCGCCGTGGTCCACTGAGCCGCAGTCCCACGGCGCCACCAGGCACCGCACGCACCACCACGCACAACAGCACCGCCACGCACCACAAAGAGCACCGCCACGCACCATCAGCACGACCCCAGCGCCGCACCGCAGTCCCCAAGACCCGGTTCGGGAGCCGCTGGCTCGCGCGGGACGGTGGGGCCGTACGTCCGGACGACGACACGGCTCCACCGCCCCGCGCGGCCGCATTTCGCGGGCGTCGCGCATATGCGGGCGGTACGGGTGAAGGCGGCGTACGCGTACGCGATCCGCGTGATATGTACGCCGGATCTCCGAACTGGCGCGTACCCAGCGCATATCCGGTGTTTTCCAGCGGTAGAACGCACCTTGGTGGCAGTCTGCTCAACAGCAGATACGCAAAGTAGAGGCCCGCAGCCGGAGGTGCACGTCCCGTGGCGTCAAGTGTCAATCCCACCGTCCGGCGGCGCCGGCTGGGCCAGGAGCTGCGCCGGCTCCGCGAGCTCAAGGGCATGACGGCCGAAGAGGTCGCCGAGCGACTGCTGGTCTCGCAGTCGAAGATCAGCCGGCTGGAGAACGGACGGCGCAGTATCAGCCAGCGTGACGTCCGCGATCTGTGCGGGGTCTACGAGGTCGAGGACCACCGGATCGTCGACTCCCTGATGCAGATGGCCAAGGATTCGCGCCAGCAGGGCTGGTGGCACTCCTTCGGCGACATCCCGTACAGCGTCTACATCGGGCTGGAAACCGACGCCGCGTCTCTGCGTGCCTACGAACCGCAGATTGTGCCCGGCCTGTTGCAGACCCGCCCCTACGCCGAGGCGCTCATCCAAGGTGCGCTGCCGGAGACTTCGACGGCCGACATCGAAAAACGCGTCCAGGTACGCCTGCGGCGGCAGGAACGTGTCTCCACCGAGGATTCCCCTCTCCGCCTCTGGGCGGTGCTGGACGAGGCCGCCCTGCATCGGGTCGTCGGGAACCGGCAGGTGATGCGGGAGCAGTTGGAGCACCTCGCCGAAATGTCCCAACTCCCGCACATCACCGTGCAGGTGCTGCCATACGAGGTGGGGGCTCATCCCGGTCTCAATGGTCAGTACGCGATCCTGGAGTTCCCCGACGCGGCCGATTCGAGCGTCGTCTACATCGAGGGAGTCACCAGTGACCTCTATCTGGAGAAGGCCGCGGACGTGCAGAAGTACAGCGTCATGTACGAACACCTTCGGGCCCAGGCTCTGAACGTCGACCAATCGCGCCAGTTCATCGCGGACATCGCGAAGGAGTTCGCGCGCTGAAGTCCGGCGGACCAGCAGCCGGGGGAACGATTCTCCGAGTTGTCGGCCAGCGAGGCGGGGAATATACACCTTCGCCACCTCGAAACGGAAGACTCCACTGGAATATGCCACCCGGTCGAGTGAACGGTCACTTCGCCCGCCGATGTTGGCGAGTAGCGTCGATCACGCCATCACGCAACAACGTTGGCGCAATCCACACCGCTGGTTCCAGCAAGGACCGGCAGTGCGGTGACAGCAACTCGACACTGGCTACCGGAGCAAAAATGGCAATTCATCAGGGTGCTACGGAAACGTGGACCAAGTCCTCGTATTCGGCCGGCAACGGCGCGTGCATCGAGGTCAAGTCCCCGGTTCTCACGGCGCTGGCCGTACGGGACTCGAAGGTCCCCGAGGGCCCCACGCTGGCGTTCCCCGCGAACTCGTGGAACGCCTTCGTGACCGAGGTCAGCCGGGGGGCTTTCGACCGCGCCTGATGCACCGACCCCAACCTCATCACCCACAACTGCACCGACCAACCGCATACGCACCACGCAAAGAGCCCTCTCGACTGGCCCGCCGTCCTAGCCGAGGGGGCTCGGCCGTGCTCAAACGGCCGCCGGGCAGCACCCCTGAACGTCTACCGCAGCTGGTCCACGTAGCGGTCCGTCCCGGGGGCTGTCGGCACGAATGGGGCGACGAACTCCACGCGCCCGAGCCCCGAGTCCCCCACCTCCGTGTCCAGGCCGACGAAGTGCTCGTCCCAGACCTCGCGTGGGTCCTGCTCGAGGAACCACAGCAGCGTCAGCCGCGTCCCGACTCCTTCAACCTGTTTGACGTACGTCATCCGGTCCAACGGCAGCGGCGTAGGCGCGAACACCGTCACCATGGCCGTTGGTCCGCCCTCCAGGCGCCGGGGAAGGTGGCGGAAGCGGAGCCATTCGAGCAGCTCGGCGCGCCGGTCGGCGGAGTCGACGTCGACGACCTGGAGGACGAGGCCCGCGTAGGGGTGGTCCAGGGCGTGGAAGTCGCGGGGGCCGGCGGCGCCGTCGCGGTACACCGTGGCCTCGTGGTCCTGGAAGGCCGTGAAGACATGGGTCCGGTCCTGGTACACACGGCCGTCGCGATTCAGTCGTTTGTTGATGCCGACGGTCCACCTCATGTGGTCGTCGTAGCGGCCCTCGGTGACCCAGTACGTCGAGAGGTAGCAGCCGGCGGTGACCGGCTGGGCGACCGCCGACTTCTCCGGGTACCGCAGGAGCTGGAGATCGCGGGTGGCGACCCAGCGGCGGCCCGCGTACATCCAGGGCATGGCCATCGCGCCGGCGTAGTAGTGGTCGTCCTCGTACCAGCGGTTGTACGCGTACTCGTGGCCCGGGTGCGGCTCGACCATGGTGATCAGGGCGTGGCCCGGGTGGACGCCGTACGGGCCGAGAGCGGCCAGTTCCGCGTACACCTCGCTACGGGTCTCCTCCGACATGACGATCCCCTTCCTCGCTCTTCCTTCCTCCGCCGGACGCCCATACTCTGACGCTCCGTCAGACAATGCGCCAGAGCCACGTCAGGGCGAACCGAGCCACAAAGAAGGGGAGGCCTCGGATGTCACTGCTTGCGGGGAAGACGGTCGTCGTCTCGGGGGTCGGCGCCGGGCTCGGCCATCAGGTCGCGGCGGCCGTCGTACGGGACGGGGGCAACGCGGTACTGGGGGCGCGCACGGAGGCCAATCTCGCCTCGTCCGCGGCCGAGCTCGATCCGGACGGCGCGCACACGGCGTACCGGGCCACGGACATCACGGACGAGAAGCAGTGCGAGGCGCTCGCGGAGCTCGCGACGCAGCGGTTCGGGCGGATCGACGCGGTGGTGCACGTGGCGGCCTGGGACAGCTACTTCGGCGGCCTGGAGGATGCGGATTTCGCTACCTGGCAGTCGGTCATCGATGTGAATCTGCTGGGCACCCTGCGGATGACCCGGGCCTGCCTGCCCGCGCTGAAGGTGTGCGGCGGCTCGGTCGTCATCATCGGGACGCAGTCGTCGGTGGCCGCGCCGAGCCAGGTGCGGCAGGCGGCGTACGCGGCGTCCAAGGGCGCGCTGACGAGCGCGATGTACTCGCTGGCGAGGGAGCTGGGCCCCCATCGCGTCCGCGTGAACACCGTGCTGCCGGGGTGGATGTGGGGGCCGCCCGTCGAGGCGTACGTCCAGTTCACGGCACACACCGAGGGCGTACCGGAGGCGGACGTCCTGAAGCGGCTCACCGAGCGGATGGCGCTGCCCGAGCTGGCCACGGACGGGGATGTGGCGGACGCCGCGGTGTTCCTGGCGTCCGACCGGGCACGGGCGATCACGGGACAGTCGCTGCTCGTGAACGCCGGCGAACTCATGCGCTAGCGGAACCGATGGTGGATTCCAGTCGGCCGTCCCCTCCCAGCCGCGCGGGACCCGCATCCCGTACGCCTGATCGACTTGTCGGTGTGAACCTGCCTGTGTGGTCTGACGAAGTGCCCGCTCATGGTGTGGTCCACGTCACGAGCACGACAACAGCCGTACGGGTAAAGTGGAGGCAAAATCGTTCTGCTTTCTGATCTGTGTTCATATCTGTGACCGGGAAAGGTCTTGACCGCCCCCTCCGAACGGCGGTTCAATCCCCAAAGTCCCCGCTCCCGCACGGGGGCGCCGCCCTCCCCCAAGCTCTCGGCTTCGCTCGAGCAGGGGGACCCCCATGTGTGCTGGCGAAGTGCCGTCCGGTATCTGCAGGTTCACAAGGCGGACCCCTGGAGGGGGCACATGAACGGCTTCGACTGGGCCGTCCTGGTCGCGTACTTCGGCGTCATGACCGCGATCGGTGTCTGGTCCCACAAGCGTGTGGACGACGTCAGCGACTTCTTCACCGCGGGCGGCAAGATGCCCTGGTGGCTGTCCGGCATCTCGCACCACATGTCGGGCTACAGCGCGGTGATGTTCACCGGGTACGCCGGTATCGCGTACACGTACGGCATCACCTCGTACGTCACCTGGGCGCTGCCCATCGCCATCGGCGTGCTGCTCGGCGCGAAGCTGTTCGCGCCCCGGCTCAACCGGCTGCGCTCCCGGCTGCACGTGGCCTCACCGCTCGAATACCTCAAGGACCGCTACAACGTGCCGACGCAGCAGGCGCTCGCCTGGTCGGGCATCCTGCTGAAGATCGTGGACGTCGGTGCGAAGTGGGCGGCGATCGCGACCCTGCTGAGCGTCTTCACCGGGGTCACACTCACCCAGGGCATTCTCATCACCGGTGGCATCACGGCCGTGTACTGCACGATCGGCGGTCTGTGGGCGGACGCGCTGACGGAACTGGGTCAGTTCGTGATCCAGTTGCTGGCGGGGCTCTCGATGCTGATCATCGTGCTGAACAAGATCTCCGACCAGGGTGGCCTGTCCAAGGCTCTCGACTCGCCGAAGCTGCACGGTCACGCGAACGGATTCGCGGGCCCGTACCTCACCGTGTTCTTCATCGCGTACCTGTTCATCAAGCTGTTCGAGTACAACGGCGGGATGTGGAACCAGGCCCAGCGCTACATGGCGACGGGCAGCGCCAAGCAGGCCACGAAGTCGGCCTTCCTGTCCGCCGCGCTCTGGTTCGTGTGGCCGGTGATCCTTTTCATCCCGATGTGGCTGTCGCCGCTCCTCGTCACGGCGAAGAAGCCCGACGGCTCGGACGCGTACGGTCTGATGACCGAGCAGCTCCTCCCCCACGGGTTGCTGGGCCTGGTCGTGGTCGGCTTCTTCTCGCACACGATGGCCATGTGCTCGTCGGACGCGAACGCGATCGCCGCGGTCTTCACCCGGGACGTGGCCCCGGTGCTCTCCAAGGCCGCGCGTGCCTGGGACACGCGGACCGGGCTCATCGCGGGGCGGATCACGACCGTCGCCTTCCTCGGGTTCTCGATGGCGGTGGCGACGCAGGTCAACTCCCCCACGTTCAAGGACATCATCACGGTCGTCATCAAGTGGGTGGCGGGGCTCATGGGGCCGATCGCGATCCCGTTCATCCTGGGCCTGCTGCGACCGTTCCGTAAGTCCGGCCCGACGGCGGCGCTCATCAGTTGGGCCTGTGGTCTGCTCGCGTTCTTCTTCGTCAACTACAACCTGGACTTCTCCCAGCGCACCGATGTGAAGCTGGAGTACCAGGTCTCCGTCCCGATGGTCATCTCCCTCGTCCTGTACATCCTCATCGGCTTCCTGAAGCCCGAGGACACGCCGGAGCGGGACGCGATCATCGAGAAGATCAACACGGATGACGACGGGGACGGGGCCGCGGCCGCGGCGATCCCGTCCCCGGCGGAAGCCGCGGACGGGGCCGGCACCGCCAGCCCGTCCGGCGTCTGAGAACCCCCGGCGGCCGGCAGTCGTACGGCTGCCGGCCGCCGGGGGCCTCAACCGGGGCCGTCGTTTGGCTGCGGACCGGCGGGGGCTGGTCGCGCAGTTCCCCGCGCCCCTGGGGCGGGGCTTCGCCCCGCATCCCCCGGCCCCCTCAGGGACGCGGGGAACTGCGCGGTCTTTTGGCGGGGGCTGGGGGCGCAGCCCCCGGGGGACGGGAATGGGTAGGGGCGGCGGGGGCGAAGGGCGCCTTATGCCCGCGGGTATCGGGTCAGCCAGCCCGGTGCGGAGCCGCCTGGGCCGTGCAGGGCCGGGCCCTGGGTCATCTCCATGGCGAAGTCGTCCGCCAGGGCCAGCATCGTGGGACGGCCCTCCAGCTCGGCCAGCCAGGCAGGCGGGAGGGCCGTCTCGCCGTGCAGGGCCCCGAGCAGCCCCCCGGTGAGGGCGCCGGCCACCCCGGAGGGCCCACTCTGGTTCACCGCGAGGCACAGGCCGTGCCGGATGTCCTCCCCCACCAACGCGCAGTACACGGCGACCGCGAGCAACCCCTCCGCCGTACCGTCCCCGGCGAGTTCCTCGACGCGCCCCGGCGTCGGCATCCCCTGCCGCACGGCCCCCAGCGCATGCTGGAGCGCGTCCGCGACGGGCTGCTGCCCCGGCCGCGCCGCGAGAATCGCGAGCGCCCGCTGCACGGCCCCGTCGAGGCTCTCGCCGCGGGCCAGCGCGTGCACGATGACGGCGTACGCGCCCGCCGCGAGGTACGCCGTGGGGTGCCCGTGCGTCTGCGCGGCGCACTCGACGGCGAGCTGCATCACGAGCTGTGGCTCCCAGCCGACGAGCAGCCCGAAGGGCGCGGAGCGTGCGGCGGCCTCGGGACCGAGCTCGCCGGGGCTCTTGGGCGCGTCCAGCGTGCCCATGATGTCGTCGCCGAAGCCGATCAGGCAGGAGCGGGCCGGGTCCCGGCGGGCGTACAGCCACTCCTCGCGGGCCAGCCAGCCGTCGTCCTTGCGGCGCTCGTCGGGGCCCCAGTCGCTCTGGGTGGCCGCCCAGCGCCGGTACGCCCGGTGGAGGTCGGTGGGCGGATGCCAGGCGCCGGTGTCACGGCGTACCTGGGCGCGTATCAGACCGTCCAGGGTGAAGAGGGTCAGCTGGGTCAGGTGGGTGACGGCGCCGCGCCGGCCGTGCCCGAAGGCGAGGTCGACCAGCCCCTCCACGCCGTGGGCCTCCCGGATCCCCTCCAGGGTGAGCCCGTCGACCGGCGCCCCGAGGGCGTCCCCGACGGCCGCGCCCAGCAGGGTCCCGCGTACCCGGCTACGGAAGTCCTGCTGCTCCGCACGGCCCCAGACGGCACCGGCTGTCGCACCCACCGAGACCTCCCCAGGCACAGTCCGTACGTCCGACAGCTCAGCACTGTAATCGACCGGGAACGGTCCGTTCAGGGCACGATCGGTATACGGAGTGTGGGTCGAGTGAACCCGCCCGGTCAGGTTGCGACGGCTCCCTCGGCGATGTGGCCTTGGTGAGGGCCTGGATCCACTCGGTCCTCCGGGGAGGCCGATGGTCAGCCCTACCAGGTCACCGGGATCAGCGGTCCGTACGGGCCGTTGGTCTGGGCGCTCACGGTGACCTCCGGTGCGGGTGGCTCGGCCCTCGTACGGTACCGGCGGAGGGGGTGTTGCGCTGCTGCGACTGCGCCTGTCATGCGGATTCTCCGGGGCCCAGGAGGCGGGCGCGCAGGGCGCCGGCCCACTCGTAGGAAGGGCGGAGTTCCAGCGCGCGGTCCAGGGCGGCGAGTGCCTCGTCACGGCGGCCCAGGTCGGCCAGCGCCGCGCCCCGGCTGGCGTGGGCCGAGGCGTACTCGGGATCGATGGTGAGCGCCTCGTCGTAGTCGGCGAGGGCCTCCTCGTGGCGGCCGGCCACTCTGAGGGCGTCGCCACGTTCGCAGTGGCCCCAGCCCCAGTCGGGCCAGAGGGCGAGGGCCCGGTCGAGGTCGGCCAACTGGCGGTCGTGTTCGGCCAGTCCACGCCAGACCCGGGCCCGGCGGCCCAGCGCCCAGGCGTAGTCCGGCTTGAGGTCGAGCGCGCGGCCGAAGTCGGCGAGCGCCGCATCGGGGTCTCCGGCGCGCTCGTGGGTGGCGCCTCGGGAGGCCCAGGCGAAGGCGTTGGCCGGGTCGCGTCGAATGCCTTCGCTCAGGTCCCGGACCGCCTCGTCGTCATGGCGCCGGAGGCGGTGGTGCTCGCCGCGCAGGACGATGTTGTTGGGGTTGTCCGGCTCCAGCTCCACCACGCGCTCGACGTCGGCGAGTGCGCCCTCGTGGTCGCCCAGGCCACCGCGGGTCAGGGCCCGCCCTCGGTGAGCCCGCACCAGGTACGGGTCCAGGGCGAGGGCGCGGCCGTACTCCTCCAGGGCACGCTCGTAGGCACCGTCCCGCGCGAGAAAGTCGGCCAGCTCCGCCCGCGCCCGCGCCCGCCAGGGCTCGTCGCCCCGTGCCCGCCCCAGCAGGAACCGGAGCACCTCGGGCTTGCCTCCCTCGTCAAGCACCCGCGTCAGGTCGCTTCCGCAGGCCCGCACGGCCTGGGCGTCCGCGTCCTGTCCCGCGTCGACGAGCAGCCGCATCCAGCGCCTCACCAGGTCGTCCGCCTGACCACAGGCATCCACGACGTCGGTGAGGACGGCGGGAAGCGCGGAGCGCGGTGCGGCGCACAGCAGGTGGTACGACTCCGCGAGCCGCAGCTCCCGCCAGTCCTCGTCGGCCCACTCGTGGCCGTCCTCCAGCCTGGCCTCGGTCTCCTCCCGCCATCCGGCGAAGGCCGCCGCGAGCCGCTCGTGCCGCTCGGCCCACCGCCTGGGCGAGCCCTTGCGCTGGAGGCGCAGCATCGGGGCCCGTACGACGTCGTGGTACTGCATCCGGTCGCCGCGTTCGTCGACGAACGGTCGTTCCCGCAACCAGCCGTAAAGGGCGTCGAGTTCGGTGTCCGTACCGTCCACCACCGCCCGGAACACGTCCGCGTCCAGGCGCCGCGGCAGCGCACACGCCAGAGCGACCGCGCGCCGCACCGGGTCCGGCTCCCACTTCAGGAACCGCTCCACCGCCGTCGTGCTCGGGTCTCCCACGTCGTCCGGATCGGCCGGCCGGGTCTCCGCGAGGGTCGACACCAGCACCGGCAGCCCGCCCGTGAGCCGCAGCACCTCGTCGACAACCGGCTCGGCCACCACCCCCTTGCCGGCGAGCAGCCCCCGTGCCTCCGCCTCCGTGAACGGCCCGAGCGGCACGTCCGTCATGAAGTCCGCGAAGCCGCCCCAGCGGGCGGTGTCGAAGGGCCGTTGGCCGGAGGTGACGATGACGACGTCGGCGGACAGAGTGCCGTAACGGTCGGTGGTGATCACCTCGTGCAGCCAGCCGTCGAGGAACGGCCCGGTGCGTTCGTAGGTGTCGAAGAACAGGACGATCCAGGGCGCCGTCGACGCCGCCTGCGACAACTCGTCCAGCAGCACCGGCGTCAGCACCCGTTCGGGTGTCAGGACCAGCTGCACGTCCTCCTGGCCGCGGAAGCGGGCACTGAGGCTTGCTCGGAACCTGTCGGTGCCCTGGACCAGTTGGCCCGCGTCCAGGGCGCCCGCGAAGGCGCCCACGCCCGGCACCATGCCAAGTCCGACCAGTCCGGCGCGTGCCACCAGCAGACCGGCCGCCGAGGGCTCACCGGGTTCGGCGTCGACCACGGCGAGCGCCTCGGCCTCGTGCCGCCGCTCCCGGTGAACGGCGAGCATCCGATCCAGTTCCTTGAACCTCCGCCCCTGCAGGCCGAGTTGGCGACTGATCGTGCTCATGGCCTCGGGCACGCTACCGACGCTCTCGTCGACGTACGCCGTCAAGGCCCCGCGCTCCCGGGCGATCTGCTCGAACTCCCTCACCAGGAAGGTCTTTCCGACCCCCGCGTTGCCGTGCACATGGAAGAGGAAGCGGTGGCGTTCGTCCTCGGGCCGCAGCTCCAGGTTCCGCCGGAACACGTCCCGTTCGTGGCTCCGCCCCACGAATCCCGCCCGTCTGCGCCGAGCGATCAACTCCTGCATCGACGGCCGCGCGCGCCCCATCCGCCAGCCCCCTCCATCGCCCTGGCCGTTACTTCACCACGGAGACCTTCGTACCCTTGCTGCCGAACGCCCAGACGGCGTCCCCGTCCGCGCTGTGCATACGGATCCCGCCGGTCTTCACGCCCGCCGCGGGCTGTGGCGAGGAGCCGTCCTGGGCGTTGGAGAACGCGATGTTCACGCCGGACGCGACGGTGAAGTAGACGATGTTCTCGACCTTCGTGCCGTCCGTTCCCGTGGTGGAGGGGACGGTGGTCGACACCGCGTACCGGCCCGGCGCCGGGCTCACCGTGCCCGGCCACACCGTGAAGGTGCGGCGGACGGCCTCGCTGGTGTCGACCAGCCACACGCGCTGCTGGGCGAGCGAGTAGACGATCCGGCGTCCCGTGCCCGAGCCGTCGGGCACGGCGACCGGCTCGGCCTTCCTGGGCGAGGCGGAGGGCCGCGGGCTCGCCGACGCGGACGGCTTCGCCCCGGAGGCGTGGGCGGCGGTCGGGTGCGCTCCTTGGTCGGCCTGCGCGGCGAGGGCGGTGACGCCCACGATCGCCGCGGCGGTCAGACCGGTGACCCAGATCCAGGAGGGAAGCCGTCGGGCAGGCACGGACACGCAACTCCTCAGGCTCACAAGGCTTCTATGCCCTCCACCGAGGGTCGGATCATCGTACTCCGACGCGCCGTGGGGCACCGCACGCTTCGGCCGTCACCTGACTCTTGCAACGATGCCTCGGCGTTCACACCGGAAGGGAACGCATCCCGCAACGACAGGCGAACATGCGTGCCTGCGTTCGCTGGTTCTGGTGGCTGTGACGTGATGAGGGTACGGGTGTACGCATGTCGTTCATACGGTCTCGTTGTGGAAGCCGGGGTGAGAGGGAGGGGGATGTCGTGTCGGGGGTGAAGGAGGCTGAAGAGGGCGGGCATATCCGGTACACGTATCGGCTCCGCGTGTCGTCGACGGCCCGTACGGCGCTGCTGGCGGAGTGGGACCGGTGCCGGTGGATCTGGAACGAGTGCGTTGCGCGTTCCACAAAGGCCCACCGCGAGGGGGAGAAGTGTGGCCCTGCCTTGTTGGACAGGATGCTGACCGGGGCCCGTGCCATAACACCGTGGCTCGCCGCGGGCTCGTCGGTGCCGCAACAGCAGCTCATCCGGGACTTCGGCAAGTCCCGCGCGAAGGTGCTGAAGGACATCAGGGACCGCCTGCCCGTCAGGCAGCGGGCCCGGATGCCCAGGCACAAGAAGAAGCGCGTAGCCAGCCCCACGCTGAACTACACCCGGCGCGGTTTCCGGCTCAAGGACGGGCGTCTGCACCTGGCCGGGAACATCGTCCTGACCGTGGTGTGGTCGCGGGAACTGCCCGCCGAGCCGTCCAGCGTGCGCGTGTACCGCGACAGCCTCGGCCACTGGTACGCCTCGTTCGTCGTCCCCGCCGAAGTCCGGCCGCTGCCTGAGACCGGCCGTGTGATCGGTATCGACTGGGGTGTGAAGGAGACCGCCACCACCACGTCGGACGCCCACGACCTCCCCCACGCCGAACACGGCAGGAAGGCCAAGGCGAAGCTGACCCGCTACGACCGGATGATGGCCCGCCGCAAACCCGACGCGGGGCAAGCGGCGTCGAAGGGTTACCGCGAGGCGCAGAAGCTGCGCGCGAAGACCTACCGGAAGATCGCCCGACAGCGGCAGGACACCGGCCGCAAGTGGGCGAAGAAGGTCGTGATCGACCATGATTCCCTCGCCGTGGAGGACTTCCGGCCGAAGTTCCTCGCCAGGACCACTATGGCCCGCAAGGCCGCCGACGCCGCCATCGGTGCCGCCAAGGCGGCCTTGCTTGAGATGGGCCGCAAGCACGGGCGGGACGTCCGCCTCGTGCACCCCGCGCACACCACCATGGACTGCGCATCGTGCGGAGCGAGAACCAAGCACGCACTCCCGCTGTCCGAACGTACCTACACCTGCACCGCGTGCGGAGTCGTCTCCCCCAGGGACAAGAACTCCGCCCGCGTGATGCTCGTCCGGGCTGGTCTGGCCCCGGCTGGCGCCGAGGGCGTAAGACCTCCTGGAGTGCTGCTCCAGGGGGCGGCCTGAGCCAGGAACCTCCTCCCTTCGGGAGGGGGGCAGTCAATCCAGGACCGGCAGCAGCTGCGGCAGGTGTCCGTCCGACGCCTCCGCCGCCCGTTGCCGCTCCTCGGAGACCTCCCCGTACAGGGTCGTCCGCGGCCTCGCCGGACGCCCCGCCGCCTCCGCGACGGCGATGAGGTCCTTGACGGACTTGTACGAGCCGTACGAGGAGCCCGCCATCCGGGAGATGGTCTCCTCCATCAGCGTGCCGCCGAGGTCGTTGGCGCCGGAGCGGAGCATCTCCGCCGCGCCCTCGGTGCCCAGCTTCACCCAGCTGGTCTGGATGTTGGGGATGTGCGGGTGGAGCAGGAGGCGGGCCATGGCCATCACGGCGCGGTTGTCGCGGGTGGTCGGGCCCGGACGGGAGATGCCCGCCAGGTACACCGGCGCGTTGGTGTGGATGAACGGGAGCGTCACGAACTCGGTGAAGCCGCCGGTCTGCTGCTGGATACGAGAGAGCGTGCGGAAGTGGCCGAGCCAGTGGCGGGGCTGGTCCACATGCCCGTACATCATCGTGGACGAGGAGCGGATGCCGAGCTCGTGCGCGGTCGTGACGACCTCGATCCAGGTCGCCGTGGGCAGCTTGCCCTTCGTCAGGACCCAGCGGACCTCGTCGTCGAGGATCTCCGCCGCCGTGCCGGGGATGGTGTCGAGGCCCGCCTCCTTCGCGGCGGTCAGCCACTCACGGATGGACATCCCCGTACGCGTCGCGCCGTTGACGACCTCCATCGGGGAGAAGGCGTGCACGTGCATGCCCGGGACGCGTTCCTTCACCGCCTTCGCGATGTCGAAGTACGCCGTACCCGGCAGGTCCGGGTGGATACCGCCCTGCATGCAGACTTCCACGGCCCCCAGGTCCCAGGCCTGCTGGGCGCGGTCGGCCACCTGGTCCAGCGACAGCGTGTACGCGTCGGCGTCCGTGCGGCGCTGGGCGAAGGCGCAGAAGCGGCAGCCGGTGTAGCAGACGTTGGTGAAGTTGATGTTCCGGGTGACGATGTACGTGACGTCGTCGCCGACGGCGGACTTGCGCACGTCGTCCGCGATCCGGCAGAGGGCGTCGAGTGCCGGACCGTCCGCGTGCAGCAGGGCGAGCGCCTCGTCGTCGGTGAGCTTCGTCGGGTCGTCGGCCGCGGTCGCGAGGGCCGCCCGTACGTCGGTGTCGATGCGGGAGGGCAGCATCCCGGGCGCCGCCGCCTCCCGCAGCGCCTCCCAGTCGCCGTACACGAGGTCGAAGTCGTCCCGGCGGTCGCCGGTGCGCCCCTCGGTGTCGATGGTGTGGTGCAGATCGGTGCGCCCCGATGCCGTGAAGGCCTCCTCCGGCTCCTGCCAGGGGTGCCCCTCGACGACGGCGTCCTCGAGGGCGAGCCCCGTCTCCGGGTCCGCGAGCGCCCGTACGTGCGGCAGCAGCCGCGGGTCGAGCCAGGGCTCCCCGCGCTGCACGAACTCGGGGTACACACACAGCCGCTCGCGCAGTTCGAAGCCGACGGCACGCGACTGCTCGGCCAGCTGCTCGATCTGCGGCCAGGGCCGCTCGGGGTTGACGTGGTCGATGGTGAGCGGCGAGACCCCGCCCCAGTCGTCGATCCCCGCGCCGATCAGCCGCCCGTACTCACTGTCCACCAGGTTCGGCGGGGCCTGGAGGCAGGCTGCCGGTCCCATGATGTGCCGGGCGACGGCCACCGTGGCGACCAGCTCGTCCAGTTCGGCGTCCGGCATCCCGCGCATCGCCGTGTCCGGCTTGGCGCGGAAGTTCTGGATGATCAGTTCCTGGATGCCGTGGTAGGACCGGGACACGCGCCGCAGCGCGAACAGCGACTCGGCGCGCTCCTCGTACGTCTCCCCGATCCCGATCAGCAGCCCGCTGGTGAAGGGAACGGACGACCGCCCCGCGTCCTCCAGGACCCGCAGCCGTACGGCGGGCTCCTTGTCCGGAGAGCCGTAGTGCGGACCGCCGGGCTCGCTCCACAACCGCGTCGCCGTCGTCTCCAGCATCATGCCCATGCTCGGCGCGACGGGCTTGAGCCGCTGGAAGTCGGTCCAGGACATCACCCCCGGGTTGAGGTGAGGCAGCAGCCCCGTCTCCTCCAGGATCCGGATGGAGATGGCACGGACGTACGCGATCGTGTCGTCGTACCCGTGCGCGTCCAGCCACTCCCGGGCCTCGGGCCAGCGGTCCTCGGGCTTGTCGCCGAGCGTGATGAGGGCTTCCTTGCAACCGAGTTCCGCGCCGCGCCGGGCGACGTCGAGGACCTCGTCCGGCGACATGAACATCCCGTGCCCGGCGCGGCGCAGCTTGCCCGGCACGGTGACGAAGGTGCAGTAGTGGCACTTGTCGCGGCAGAGGCGGGTGAGGGGGATGAAGACGCTCTTGGAGTACGTGATGACGCCGGGGCGGCCGGCCGCCTCCAGACCCGCGTCCCGCACCCGGGCGGCGGACGAGGCGAGGTCGTCGAGGGCCTCGCCGCGGGCCTGGAGCAGCACCGCGGCCTCGGTCACGTCGAGGGCGACACCGTCACGGGCGCGTTTGAGGGCGCGACGCATGGAGTTCTCGGTCGGGCCGGTTCCGGAGGTCGCGGTGGTCGTCATCCTTCGAGCATACGATCGTGGTGATCAGGCATTACAGGGCGTGGCCGTATTCCTCCGGGGCGGCAGATCGTTACAGGTTGCCACTGGCACCCCGCGCGGGTCGGTCCCCGGCAGGCGCGCCGCCTCCCCGAAAGCTGTCGATTTCCTTGTCTTGCCCCGCAGTTCACAGCCGACTACCAGGGTTGTACGTGCCCACGTGCACCACCCATGTCACTCTCACGACACCCTGGGAGCAGCAGCATGTGCGAGGACGACCACGGCATCGAGAGCTTCGACGGAATCGGCAGACGCGCGCTGTTCGTGACGGGGGCGGCGGCCGCCCTTACGTTGGGAAGCGTGACCTTCGCGAGCGGCTCCGAGGCGACCGACCGTACCGAGACCCGAACGGTGTCCGGCACCCTGCCCACCGGTTCACCGGACTTCGTGTACCTCCCGGTGGAGGTCCCGCGCGGCGTGCGGGAGATCCATGTCGCGTACACCTACGAGAAGCCGTCCGTCCCGGCCGGCACCGCGGGCAACGCGCTCGACATCGGCCTCTTCGACGAGCGCGGCACGGCACTGGGCGGCGAGGGCTTCCGCGGCTGGTCGGGCGGCGCGCGCACCGAGTTCTTCGTCCGCGCGGACGACGCGACGCCGGGCTACGTCCCCGGCCGGATCCGCCCCGGCACCTGGCACATCGCGCTGGGCCCCTACACGGTGGCGCCGCAGGGCCTGCCGTACGAGGTCACGATCACGCTGACGTACGGGGAGCAGGACGCCACCCCGGTCCCGGCGTACCCGCCGTCCCGTGCGAAGGGCCGGGGCCGCGCCTGGTACCGGGGTGACTGCCACCTCCACTCCTGGTACTCGGACGGCCGCCGCACCCCCGCGGAGATCGCCGCGCTGGCGCGCGCCGCGGGCCTGGACTTCATCAACACCTCGGACCACAACACGCACTCCTCGCACCCCCACTGGGCGGACCAGGCGGGCCCCCATCCCGACGGCGAACTGCTGATCCTGCTGGGCGAGGAGATCACGACCCGCAACGGTCACGTGGTGGCCCTCGGCACGGACCCCGGCACGTTCGTCGACTGGCGCTACCGGGCCCGCGACAACCGTTTCGGCCGTTTCGCCCGCCAGATCCGTCGCGCGGGCGGCCTCGTCGTCCCCGCCCACCCGCACGCCACCTGTGTCGGCTGCGGCTGGAAGTTCGGCTTCGGGGAGGCGGACGTGGTGGAGGTGTGGAACGGCCCGTACACCCCCGACGACGAGGTGACCCTCGCGGACTGGGACAACACACTGGTGGCGGCCGTACGTTCGGGCACCCCCGACCGCCCTTGGCTCCCGGCGATGGGCAACAGCGACGCCCACCGCGACCCCGATCCGGTCGGCAGCCCGCAGACGGTCGTCCTAGCCGACGACCTGACCCGCGAGGCCATCCAGGAGGGCCTGCGCGCGGGACGCTCCTACGTGGCGGAGTCGAAGTCGGTGTCCCTGACGTTTTCGGCGGCCGGTGCGAAGGGCGAGCACGCGGGCATCGGCGAACGCCTGCGGGTCGCCCCCGACACTCCGGTCACCGTCCGCCTGGAGGCCACCGGCGCCCCCCGCTGCACGGTCCGCCTCGTCACCGACCAGGGGGTTCTTTTCACGAGCGCCCCCTTGCCGGTCTCGGGTTCCGGGACGGTGGAGTGGAACACGACGGCGCAGTACGCGGCCTACCTACGGGCGGAGTTGCGCCACGAGACGGCGGCGGGACCGGTGCCGGGGGCGTTGGCGGCGTTCACAAACCCGATTTTCCTGGGGGCTTGAGCCGGCCGGGGCGCCACCGCCGTCGGCGGTGGAACTGTCCCGGCACTCACTGGCCGAGGGCCGGCAGCGTCACCATGATGTCGTGGCCTGAGTACGGCTACTCCGGTGTCGTGTTGGAGAGGCGGTCCAGCCACTCGCCCAGGAGGGTGGACTCGCCCGGGGTGAAGTCCGGCCTCGGGGTCTGGCGGAGGAGGGCGGCGAGGTGGGTGGCGGTGGCGGGGAGTACGTCCTCCGCTTTCGCTTCCTCGTCGCCCGCGGACGCGGTCTCCGGCCCCATCGCCTCCGGGGTGAAGACCACCGCGTGCACCGCGTCCCGTATCCGCCGGGAGAGCGTCTCGTCCGTGAAGGTCGTCGGACGGGAGACCAGCATCAGGGAGACGCCGACGTTGGCGGACATGATCATCTGGGCGGCGAGTTCGGGGGCCAGGCGCAGCTTGCCCTGTTCGGCCGCGCGCCGGAGGTCCGCGGTGAGGATGCGGTGGGACTCCAGGGCGGCGGCCGGCGGTGTGCGCATCGCCGGGGAATTCATGAGGCGGTACAGGTTCGGGTTGCGCAGGGCGAACTCGATGTGGGTGTCCCAGCCGTCGCGCAGGTCCTGAATGGGGTCCGTGCCGGGCCTGCGGCTGCGCTTGGTCGCCAGGTACTTCTCGTACCCGTGGTCGACCACCGCCGACAGCAGGCCCTCCTTGTCCCCGAAGTGGCGGTAGAGGGCCGGGGCGCCGACCCCCGCCGCCTCGCAGACCGCCCGGGTGGAGACGTCCCCGTCGGGGGAGTTCGCCACCAGGTCGGCCGCCACTTCGAGGATGCGCGCTTTCGTACTGCTCACGGACGTACTCACGGGAGCGACGTTATCGGAGTCGTCCGAGGTCACGCCGTCCCCTTCTGCGCTACGGGGGACAACAGGTCCGCCAGGCCGATCCGGGTCAGGAACTCCGCGCGGACACGGTCCGCGACCACGCTGACCTCCTGCGAACCGTCGTCCGCCGGGTCGACGTGCACCCGGAAGGGACGCTTCCCGTACGGGGTGTCCACCACGTCGACGATGGCGTCGGCGACGAGCGACACGTCCGCGTCGGGCGGCGTGAGGGCCGCCAGGCGTCCCGCGACCTGGTCCATCAGGCCCGCGTAGTGCTCCTCGTAGGAGGGCAGCACGGTCTCTTCGGAGGGGTGGCCGCCGCTCGCGAAGTGGTTCGTGCCCGAGGTGAACGCGCCCGGCACCACGATCGTCGTCTCGATGCCGAAGCGGGCCAGCTCGGCGGCGTACGACACGGCGAGCGCGTCCATCGCGGCCTTGGCGGCGAAGTACGGCGCC
Organism: Streptomyces sp. NPDC007896; assembly: GCF_042959425.1. Taxonomy (NCBI): domain Bacteria; kingdom Bacillati; phylum Actinomycetota; class Actinomycetes; order Kitasatosporales; family Streptomycetaceae; genus Streptomyces; species Streptomyces sp. NPDC007896. The sequence goes on from NZ_JBIBKX010000013.1 coordinate 23,657, forward strand.
AGGTACGGCGGGGTGCCGCCGCGCGAGGAGGTGGACCCGACCCACAGCAGCAGGCCGTGGCCCTGGGCCCGCAGGTGCGGCAGCGCGGCCCGGTTGACCCGCTGGGTGCCCAGCACGTTCGTGTCGTAGACCGCGGCCAGTTCGGCGGGCGTGAAGGCCTCCGTCGGGCCGGTCACCATGTGCCCGGCGTTGTGGACGAGGACGTCCAGCCGGCCGGCCTCCGCCAGCACCGTGGCGATCGCCGCGTCCGCCGACTCCTGGGAGAGGACGTCGAGTTCGACCGTACGGAGGTCCACCGCGTACTCGGCGGCGTACGCCTCGGCCTCCGCGACCCGGGCCGCGTTGCGCCCGCCGGTGTCCCGCATCGCGGCGTACACCGTGTGCCCGGCGCGGGCGAGGGCACGGGCGGACAGCGCGCCGAAGCCGGATCCGGCCCCCGTGATGACGATCGTCTTGCGCGAAACAGCGTCCATGTCCGAATCCATGACTGAACTCCTTTTGATATGTGGCAGGTTGACTCGTGGCAGGTTGACTCGTGGCGAGTTACGCGATGCCGCCGTTGGCCCGCAGCACCTGGCCGTTGACCCAGCGGCCGGCGGGACCGGCGAGGAAGGACACCACGTCGGCGATGTCCCGGGGGGTGCCGAGGCGCTCCAGCGGCGGCTGGGCCGCCATCCGCGCGATGGTCTCCTCGTCCTTGCCGTCCAGGAAGAGGGCGGTGGCGGTCGGTCCGGGGGCCACGGCGTTGACGGTGACGTCCCGGCCGCGCAGCTCACGCGCGACGATCAGGGTCATGGCCTCGACGGCACCCTTGGTGGCGGCGTACGCGCTGTACCCGGGGATGGCGAGCGCCACCACGGAGCTGGAGAAGTTGATGAGCGCGCCGCCCGCGCGCAGCCGTCGTGCCGCCTGCTGGTCGACGACGAACGTGCCGCGGATGTTGGTGCGGTGCATGCGGTCCAGCACGTCGAGGTCGAAGTCGGCCAAGGGCCCGAGAAGCATGACACCGGCCGCGTGGACGACGACGTCCACCCCGCCGAAGGCGGATTCGGTGGCGTCGAAGAGGGCTGCCACCTGGGTCTCGTCGGCCACGTCGGCGCGGACGGCGATCGCCTCTCCGCCCGCCTCGGTGATCGCGGCGACGGTCTTGTCGGCCTCGGCCTCGTTGCCCGCGTAGTTCACGACGACGGCGTAACCGTCGGCCGCGAGGCGCTCGGCGGTCTCCCGGCCGATTCCGCGGGATCCGCCCGTGACGACGGCCACTCGGCGAGACGTTCCCGACGTGGTGGAGTGCTCGGTCATGACGATGCTCCTTGATATGGCGGGGGTGGCTGTGTTCGCCACCCGACGAGAGCAACGCTAACACCAGTTCGGTAGCGACGCTACCGCCACCGTGCTCAGCCCAGAAACGCCGCTACGGTCACCACGAACCGCCCGGCGTCGTCGAGCCAGGGATAATGACCGGCCCCCGGCTGCACGACGAGCCGTCCGACGGGGAACAGCCCCGCGAACTCGGCCGTCGCCCCGGGCGGGCTGTTCAGGTCGAACTCCCCGGTGAGCAGCAGGGCGGGGGCCCGGCAGGCGGCGAGCGCGGCGCGGGTGGCGGGCGGATCGAAGGCGCCCTCGGCCGCGAAGAGGGCCACGGCTTGCGCGTTGCGCGGCCGGGCCGCCGCATGGTGCCGGCGTGCCGCGGCGTCCCAACGGCCCCAGAAGAAGGGGGCGATGGCCTCCCAGTCGCTGCCCGTTCCGGCGCCGATCGCCTCCAGGGCCCCGAACGCCGCCGGGAACCAGGGCTCGTCCTCCCTGAGCCGCGCGAGTGCGCGCCGCGCCTCCCCCGTGACCTCGATGCCGACGGCCCGGGTGCCGGGGCCGATCAGGGCGAGCCTGCCGACGCGCTCCGGGTACCGGGCCGCGTACTGCGTCACGACGTTCGCTCCGGCGGAGTGGCCGAGCAGGTCGAGCCGGGCCGGCCCAAGGTGCGCGCGCAATGCCTCGACGTCGTCGACCAGGCGGTCGCAGCGGTAGCCGGCGGTGTCGTGCGGGAGCGCGGACCGGCCGGTACCGCGCAGGTCCAGGACAGCCAGCCGGCGGTGGGCGGAGAGGCCTCCGAGGTCACCGAGGTAGCGGGAGTCCGTGGGGCCGCCGGGAACGCAGAGGACCGGATCGCCGCCGCCGTCCCCGTTCCCCCCTCCCATCAGGCGGTAGGCGAGGCGGGTTCCGTCAGGTGCGGTGAAGGTGGGCATGACGCGGATCCTGACAGTCATAACCCGGTTATACAACCGGGTTATGACTCGGCTGGGACACTCGACCTCGGTATATAACCGAGCTATGGCAGCCGAAGAGGACACGCGTCGAACCCCCGAGCCCCCGACCGGGCCCCTGACCGAGGCACAGGCAGAGCGGATGTTCGCCGACATGAACGACGTCATCCGCGCGGGCGAGGAGATGCGCCGGCTGCGCGCCGAGATGATCAAACTCTTCGCCGGTCTCGGCTGGACCCAGGACAGGATCGCCCGCCTCACCGGCATGAGTCAGCCCGCCGTGTCCAAGCAGGTCACCAAGCACAAGGGGGACGATCCATCACCCCCGCCGCGCCTCTCCCTCGACCAGCACGACACCCCCTGGCTCGAGGGACGCCTCTGGGGCCTCGCCGAGGAGATCTCCGAGACCCTCCACGACACCGCCCGCTGCACCCGCCACCTCAACGCCGTCGCCCGCGGAAAGAAGCACTTCACACCCCAGAGCGTCGACGAACTCCGGCGCCTGGTCGAGGAGGACCTGCGGCTGCACCGGGCCGCTCTGCCCGGCGGCCACCGGCACGCCTACGACGAGATCAGCCGCGCCCTCGACATTCCCGTCCCCGCGACGGCCACCCCCACCGAATCCCCCTCCGTACGCCGCACCCTGGCCCGCCAGATCCAGCGCACCCGCCTCAGGGACGAGGCCTGAGCCGACGCTCGCTCACCCGCCGCACCGCACCGGGGCCGGTGTTCCTACAGCCGCCATACGCAACACCATGAACCTGCCCCGGGGCGTACGAGATCGACGCACGCCGGTGTCGCGGGCGGCCCCTCCTCGCCGGAGCTTCGGCTAAGTCCCCTTCGTCTAAGTCCCCTTCGTCGCCCGAGCCCGGTCGCGGGCCCACGCACCCGCGCCTACCAGCACGGCCGCCCCGGCTCCGTACAGGGGCAGCCACAGGGTCGTCGTGGCCGCCAGGCAGTCGGCGACGGCCTCATCGCTCTGGGCCTGCTGCGCGTACGCCAGGGCGGCGCCGTCGCGATCAGCCAGGTTCGCCAGCGCGGCCTCCGACTTGATGGCCTCGTACCTGCCTCTCCCCTCACACCCGCTACGCGTGCCCGACATCGGAAACAGCCAGGCCCAGCGCTGCATCATGGGGGCCAGTGCGATCGCCACGCACAGGCCGACGACCAGCGAATACCGGTCCGGACAGGCCCAGGGCCTGTCCGGCCGATCATGCCGGACAGGGCCTAGGTCCCCGACGGCCACACGATCGCCTGCACCTCGCTGTACGCGTGCAGTGCGTACGACCCCACGTCCCGCCCCACCCCGCTCTTCTTGAAGCCGCCGAACGGTGCCTCCATGTTGCGGCCGACGGTGTTGACGCCCACCCCGCCCGCACGCAGCGCGCGGGCGACGCGGAAGGCGCGGGCGACGTCGCCCGACCAGACGTAGTCGATCAGCCCGTAGTCGCTGTCGTTGGCGAGGGCGATGCCTTCCTCCTCGTCGTCGAAGGGCACGACCACGACGACGGGCCCGAAGATCTCCTCGCGGACCACCCCCATGTCGGGGGTGCAGTCCGCGAGGAGGGTCGGGGCGACGTAGAAGCCGCGGTCGTACGGGGGGCGCGTGCCGCCCGTGACGATCCGCGCGCCCTCCTTGCGGCCGAGTTCGACGTAGGCCTCGACCCGGTCCCGGTGGGCCGCCGAGATGACCGGCCCGACGACCGTCCCCGGCTCCCGCGGGTCCCCGACCGTCAACCGCCCCGCGTACGCGGCCAGTTGCTCGACCAGGCGGCCGTAGATCCCCTTCTGCGCGATCACCCTTGTCGGCGCCGTGCAGATCTGGCCGCTGTAGAAGGAGAACGTCGTGCCGATGCCGGACACCGCCGACTCGACGTCCGCGTCGTCGAAGACGACCGCCGCGCCCTTCCCGCCCAGCTCCATCAGCTGGCGTTTCATCCCCCGCCCGCACACCTCGGCGATGCGCTGCCCCACCGCCGTCGAGCCGGTGAAGCTGACCATGTCCACGTCCTCGCAGTCCACGGCCGCCTCGCCGACCTCCGCGCGCGAACCGCTCACCACGTTCACGACACCCGCCGGTACGCCCGCCGCCTCCAGGGCCTGAGCCATCCGGTACACGGAGAGCGGGTCCTGCGGGGCGGGCTTCACGACCACCGTGTTGCCCATGGCCAGGGCTGGGGCGATCTTCCCGGCCGGGTTGGCCCAGGGGTTGTTGTAGGAAGTGACGCAGGTGACCACGCCGACCGGCTGGCGGACGGCAAGGGCGCCCATCACCGCCGCCTTCCCGAACGGCCCGGCCTCATTGATCTGCGGCGGCAGCGGCTGCTCGACGGGCTCCACGCGCGCGTAGCGCCGGAAACGGGCCGCGCCCACCCCCACCTGCATCCCGCGCGCGGTCCCGGTCGTGGCACCGCTCTCGGCCTGGGCGAGATCGGCGTAGGGGAGGACGTTGCGCCGGATGATGTCCGCCGCCCGGCCGAGGAGCGCCGCGCGCTCCTCGGGGGGCGTCCGTGACCATGGCCCGAAGGCCTCCCGGGCCGCGGCGGCGGCCGCGTGCACCTGCTTCCGCGAGGCCTCCGGCGCCATCCCGACGACACCCTCCGTCGCCGGGTCGATCACCTCGTAGTGCCCGTCGTCGGGCTCCACCCAGGAGCCGCCGATGAACAGCCGCTGCTCCTGCCCCGCCCCCCGCACATCGGTCACCGCGTGCTCACCGTCTGCGTGTCCCGCCCGGAGCGGAGCACCTTCCCGGGGACGGCGCCCGTCACCACGTCCCCCCGGATCGACTCGACCCCGTTGACCCAGACCGCCGTGATGCCGATCGCCTTGGAGTCGAGTCGCGGGCTGTCTCCCGGCAGGTCGTGCACCAGGGTGGCCTTGCCGGCGTCGATGCGCTCCGGGTCGAACAGCACGAGGTCCGCATGGAAGCCCTCCGCGATCCGCCCGCGTTCCCTCAGTCCGAAGAGCCGCGCCGGGTCGTCCGTGAGCATCTTCACGGCCGCCTCCAGCGTGGTCAGCTTCCGCCCGCGCAGACAGTCCCCGAGGAACCGGGTCGTGTACGGGGCCCCGCACATGCGGTCCAGATGGGCCCCCGCGTCCGAGCCGCCGAGCATGACGTCCGGGTGCTGCCAGGTCTCGGCGCGCAGCGTCCAGGAGTCGGTGTCGTTGTCGGTGGGCATGGGCCACAGCACCGTCCGCAGGTCGTCGTGCGCGCAGATCTCGACCAGGCACTCGAAGGGTTCCTGGCGGCGCCGGGCCGCGATGTCCTTCACGACCTGCCCGGTGAGGCCGTCGTTCGCCGGGCTGTAGGTGTCCCCGATCACGTACCGGCCGAAGTTGGCGAGGCGGCGGAAGACGCCCGCCTCCTTGCTGTTCGCCCGGGCCAGCATCTCGGCCCGCACGGAGGGGTCCCGCAGCCGTGCGATGCGCTCCGGGACGGGCAGGGCGAGGATCGGCCCCCACCCGGGGATCAGGTTCAGCGCGCAGAACGTGCCCAGGGACATGTTCATGGGGGTGAGGATCGGCATGGTGAGGGCCACCACCCGGCCGCCCGCCTTCCGCGCCCGTTCGCTCGCGACCAGTTGCCTCGGTACGCGCTCGGGGACGGCGGCGTCGACGGTCAGCACGTTCCAGTTGAGCGGGCGGCCCGCCACCGCGCTCATCTCGACGAAGAGGTCGATCTCGTCGTCGCTGAACTGGTCGAGGCAGCCGGCGACGATCGCCTCGATCTGGGTGCCCTCGTGCTCGCCGACGGCCCTGCTCAAAGCCAGCAGCTCCGCAGGCTTCGCGTGCCGGGACGCGACCGGTTTCCCGTCGCCGTCGGAGTGGGTGGAGGACTGGGTGGTGGACAGGCCCCAGGCTCCCGCCTCCATCGCCTCGTGGAAGAGGGCGAGCATCTGCTCCAGCTGTTCCCCGGTCGGCTGCCCGCCCACCGCGTCCGCGCCCATGACGTACCGCCGCAGCGCGCAGTGCCCCACCATGAAGCCCGCGTTGACGGCGATCCGCCCCTCCAGGGCGTCGAGGTAGTCGCCGAAGCTGTGCCAGTTCCAGGGCGCCCCCTCCTCCAGGGCGACCAGCGACATCCCCTCGACCTTGGACATCATGCGGCGCGTGTAGTCGGCGTCCTCGGGCCGTGCCGGGTTCAGCGGGGCGAGGGTGAAGCCGCAGTTGCCGCCCGCGACCGTCGTCACCCCGTGGTTCAGGGACGGGGTGGCGTAGGGGTCCCAGAAGAGCTGGGCGTCGTAGTGCGTGTGCGGGTCGACGAATCCGGGGGCCAGGACGAGACCGGAGGCGTCCTCGCTCGTGCGGGACGCCTCCGTGACCGTGCCGATCGCGGCGATACGGCCGTCGCGGATGGCGACGTCCGCGGTGTAGCCGGGCGCGCCCGTGCCGTCCACGACGGTCGCGCCCTTGATGACGTGGTCGAGCATGGCCGCACCCTCCTCAGACCGCTTGCCGGAAACGGGTCGTCCGGTGCACCGGATCCGTGTCGATCTTCGGAATCACGTGCTCGCCGATCAGCCGGATCGTCTGCAGGGTCTCCTCCTTCGGGACCCCGACCGGCAGCCCGAAGGAGAGCTGGTCGGCACCCGCCTGCTCCCACCGCTTGCACTGGGTGAGCACCTCGTCCGGGTCACCGCAGATCAACAGCTCCTCCTCGATGAGGAGTTCGACGAACTCCGCGTTGTACTCGGGGAGTGTCTCCGGCCAGACGGGGAAGCCCTCGGGGCGCGGGAAGGTGTCGTGGTAGCGGAAGACGAGGGAGGGGAGGTAGTGCAGTCCGCCGCCGACGGCGATCCGTATCGCCTCGTCGTGGGTCGGCGCGCAGATGGCGGTGGTCGTCACCATCACGTTGTCGTTGACGAAGGCACCGACGGGCTCGGCGTCCACGATGGCGGTCTTGTACTGCTGGAGCACCCACTCCATGTCGGAGACCTTCTGCACGCTGAAGCCGAGCACGCCCAGGCCCTTGCGGGCGGCCATGGCGTACGAGGGCGGCGACCCGGCGGCGTACCACATGGCGGGGTGCGCCTTCCCGTACGGCTTGGGGAGCACCTTGCGGGGCGGGAGCTGCCAGTGCTTGCCCTGGAACCCGACGTACTCGTCCTGGAGCCACATCTTCGGGAACTCGGCGATGGTCTCTTCCCAGATCTCCTTGGTGTAGTTCATGTCGGTGATGCCGGGGAGGAAGCCGAGGATCTCGTGGCTGCCCGCGCCCCGTCCGCTGCCGAACTCGAAGCGGTTCTCGCTGAGGTGGTCGAGCATGGCGACCTTCTCGGCGACCTTCACCGGGTGGTTGACCTGGGCGAGCGGGTTGAAGATGCCCGAGCCGAGGTGGATGCGGTCCGTGGCGTGGGCGAGATAGCCGAGGTAGACGTCGTTCGCCGAGAGGTGCGAGTACTCCTCCAGGAAGTGGTGCTCGGACGCCCAGGCGTACTTGAAGCCGGACTTGTCCGCCTGGATGACGTACTCGGTCTCCTCCATCAGCGCCTTGTGCTCCGCGAGCGGGTCGGTCTCGGCGCGCTTGCCCACGTATCCCTGTACAAAGAGCCCGAATTCCAAGGAGGTTCACCGTCCCCACATTCGTATCTGACGTTCCGTCAGATCTACTTGCCGCCGACTGTTGCACCGAGCCCGTGAAGCGTCAATAGCTGACGAACCGTCAGCTGTCGATGGGCCTCACAGAACGCTGACCCCTGCCAGCCACCCCCCGTCGATCACGAACGGCTGCCCGGTGATGTACGAGGAGTCCTCGGAGGTCAGGAAGAGGGCGAGCCGGGCGACCTCCTCGGGCCTGCCCACCCGCCCGAGCGGCACGAGCTTGCTGTACAGCTCGTCCAGGGCCCTGGTCATCTCCTCGGGGTCGGCCGTCGGGTCGAGCTGGGCCGGGTTCGACATGGGGGTGTCGACGGCGCCCGGGCAGATGGCGTTGACCCGTATCCGCTGGTGCGCCAGCTCCAGGGCGGCGACGCGGGTGAGGCCGAGGATGGCGTGCTTGGTCGCCGTGTACGTGCCCACGGCCGCCATCCCGGTCATCGCGGTGTACGAGGCCGTGTTGACGATCGTGCCCCCGCCGGCCGCGGCGATCTCCCCCGCCACCGTCTTGATCCCGAGGAAGCAGCCGACCTGGTTGACCTGCACGACCTGGAGGAACTCGTCCAACGGGGTGTCCACGAGGGCGTTGAAGCGCAGGATGCCCGCGTTGTTGACCAGCCCGTCGATCCGCCCGTACGCGCCCTTCACGGCGGCGACGGCGGCCGCCCAGTCGTCCTCCCGGCCCACGTCGAGGTGGACGTAGAGCGCGTCCAGCTCCTTGGCCACGTCCTCGCCCCGGTCGTCGAGCACGTCCGCGACGACGACCCTGGCGCCCTCCGCGGCGAACAGCCGCGCCTCCTGCTCGCCCTGCCCGCGCGCCGCCCCGGTGACGATGACGACGCGTCCGTCCAGCTTGCCCATACCCTGACTCCCTAGTTGAGGTGCGGCGCGATCCGGTTGAGGTGGGGCGCGATCTAGTTGAGGTGCGGCGCGACGTCGGCGCCGAACGCCGTGATCTGGTCGACGAGCTCACTCAGCCCCCGCGCCCGGAACCGCACCTGGATCTGGTGCACCCCCATCGCCCGGTACGCCCGCAACGACTCGGCGACCGCCTCCGGGGCCCCGCTCACGGTGCGCCGCCCGACCTGCCAGCCGGGCGTGCCGACGTACAGGGGCTCGGTGATGGCCCCGACGACGAGAGGCGCCAAGATCCCCGCCCCCTCCCTGATCCGGTACAGGCGGGCGATCTGCTCCGGCAGCCGCTCGCGCGGATCCCCCTGCGGCAGCCAGCCGTCGCCCCGCAGCGCGGCCCGGCGCACGGCGGCGGGCGAGGAGCCGCCCACCCACACGGGCACGCGCTCCTGCGCGGGCCTGGGCCGCTGCCCGAGCCCCTCGAAGTCGTACAGCTTCCCGTGGTGCACGGGGAACTCGTCCGCCCCCAGGGCGGCGCGCAGGGCGTCGATGGACTCGTCGAGCACCGCCCCCCGCCGCGCGAAGTCGGCGCCCACCGCCTCGAACTCCTCCTCCACGTGCCCGGCGCCGACCCCGAGGATCAGCCGCCCGCCGGAGAGGTGGTCGAGGGTCGCGTACTGCTTGGCCGTGATCAGCGGATGCCGCAGCCCGACGACCGCGACATGACTGAGCAGCCGTACGCGCTCGGTCACGCCCGCGAGGTAGGCGAGGGTGGCGACGGGGTCGTACCAGATCGTGCTCATGGCGTCCGCGAGACGGCGCGGGACGGCCACGTGGTCGCAGCTCGCCACGTACGCGAAGCCGGCACGGTCGGCGGCGCGGGCGACGGCGACGAGCTCGCCGGGACCGGCCTCCGCCTCCCAGGGTTCGGCGTAGAGCGTGCTCTGGGACTGGATCGGGAGCTGCATCCCGTAGAGCAGGGGTGCGGGGTCCGACGGGGACTGCCTCGACGCCGACTGGTTCGACGGGGACTGGTTCGACGCCGACTGGTTCAACGGGGACCACCGGGCCCGGCCCAGAGCCCGTCCTCCGTCAGCCCCAGCAGCTCGATGGCGTTGCCCCGGACGATCCGTTCCACCACGTCCGCGTCCAGGTGCCCCATCTGGGCCTCGCCGACCTCGCGGGACTTGGGCCAGGTGGAGTCGGAGTGGGGGTAGTCGGTCTCGTAGAGGACGTTCGGGACCCCGATGGCGTCGAGGTTCCGCAGGCCGAACGCGTCGTCGAAGAAGCAGCCGTAGACGTGCTCGGCGAAGAGTTCGGACGGCGGGCGGTGGACCTTGTCGGCGACGCCGCCCCAGCCGCGGTTCTCCTCCCAGACCACGTCGGCGCGCTCCAGGATGTAGGGGATCCAGCCGATCTGGCCTTCCGCGTACATGACCTTGAGGTTCGGGAAGCGTTCGAACTTGCCGCTCATCAGCCAGTCGACCATCGAGAAGCAGCAGTTGGCGAAGGTGATGGTGGAGCCGACGGCGGGCGGCGCGTCGGCCGAGGTCGACGGCATTTTGCTGCTGGAGCCGATGTGCATGGCGACGACCGTGCCGGTCTCGTCGCAGGCGGCGAGGAAGGGGTCCCAGTCGTCGGTGTGGACGGAGGGCAGCCCGAGGTGGGGCGGGATCTCGGAGAAGGCGACCGCGCGGACGCCGCGGGCGGCGTTGCGGCGTACTTCCGCGGCGGCGAGTTCCGGGTCCCAGAGGGGGACGAGGGTGAGCGGGACGAGCCGGCCGTGCGCCGCCGGGCCGCACCACTCCTCCACCATCCAGTCGTTGTAGGCCTTCACTCCGAGCAGGCCCAGCTCACGGTCCTTGGCCTCGGTGAAGGTCTGGCCGCAGAAGCGCGGGAAGGTGGGGAAGCACAGGGCGGACTGGACGTGGTTGACGTCCATGTCGGCGAGGCGCTGGGGGACGTCGTACGAGCCGGGTCGCATCTGCTCGTACGTGATGATCTCCAGCCGTATCTCGTCCCTGTCGTAGCCGACGGCGGTGTCCAGACGGGTGAGGGGCCGATGCAGGTCCTCGTAGACCCACCAGTCGCCGACGGGTCCGTCGTCGCCGGGGCCGCCCATCACCGGGGCGAACCTGCCGCCGAGGAAGGTCATCTCCTTCAGCGGTGCGCGGACGATGCGCGGTCCGGTGTCCTGGTACTTCGCGGGGAGGCGGTCGCGCCAGACGCCGGGGGGCTCCACGGTGTGGTCGTCCACGGAGATGATCTTCGGGAACGGGGTCGTGGACGCCTGGGCGGCCTCAGTGGTCCTCGTGGTCTCCATACGGCCCACGGTAGCGCCGATCTGACGGCCCGTCAGCTATCTGGTACGGCTCTGCCGACTGCTGCACGCCTCTGGAATGGGCGGCTCTGTGCGGAGATGTGCGCAGTGGTTGTGAGAGCCCTGTGGTTCCCCGTGCCTGTACGGTGTGCGGGCCTGTGATCGCTGTCTCGCACGGCTGACGCATCCGCCATGAACAAGGCAAACTGGCCTCGTAGAACTGACGGTTCGGCAGGGGGACGGCGATGGACGGTGTACCGCGAGTGCCGGAGCAGCGACGTGCCGGGGAATCGGCGGCGTTGCGCTTCAGCGTGCTCGGCCCGGTGCGCGCCTGGCGCGGCGAGGATTCCTTGCCCACGGGGTCCCCGCAGCAACGCGCCCTGCTGGCCGCGCTGCTGCTGCGGGAGGGCCGGACGGCCACGTCCGGCGAGCTGATCGACGCCCTGTGGGGCGAGGAGTCCCCGCCCCAGGCGCTGGCCGCCGTACGGACGTACGCCTCCCGGCTGCGCAAGGCCCTGGACCCCGGCGTCCTGATCAGTGAGTCCGGCGGCTACGCGATCCGGCTGGCCGGGAGCGACAGCTCCCTCGACCTCGCCGAGGCCCAGGAACTCGCCGCCGACGCCGAGAAGGCCAAGCACTCCGGAGACCTGTGCTCCGCCCGCGACCTGCTGAACCGGGCGCTGGGCCTGTGGGACGGGGAGCCGCTGGCGAGCGTGCCCGGTCCGTACGCGGAGACACAGCGGGCGCGCCTGGAGGAGTGGCGGCTCCAACTCCTCGAATCCCGCCTCGACATGGACCTGGAGCAGGGCTGCCACGCGGAGGCGGTCTCCGAACTCACCGCCCTCACCGCGGCGCACCCCCTGCGCGAGCGGCTGCGCGAACTGCTGATGCTCGCCCTGTACCGCAGCGGGCGGCAGGCCGAGGCGCTCGCCGTGTACGCCGACACGCGCCGCCTCCTCGCCGACGAGCTCGGCGTGGACCCGCGCCCGGGCCTGAAGGAACTCCAGCAGCGGATCCTCCAGGCCGACCCGGGCCTCGCGGAACCTTCGGCCCCGGCGGCCGAGCCCACCCCGGCACCGGTCCGCCCCGCCCAGCTCCCCGCCACCGTCACGGACTTCACGGGCCGCGCCTCCTTCGTCCAGGAACTGAGCGACGTCCTGGCCTCCGCCTCCTCCGCCGAGGGCGAGGGCCAGGTCATGGCCGTCTCGGCGCTCGCGGGCATCGGCGGCGTGGGCAAGACGACCCTCGCCGTGCACGTGGCCCACCAGGCGCGCGCGGCGTTCCCCGACGGGCAGCTGTACGTCGACCTGCAGGGTGCGGGCCAGCGCGCGGCGGAGCCGGAGACGGTCCTCGGCGCGTTCCTGCGTGCCCTGGGCACGGCGGACTCCTCCATCCCCGACTCCCTGGAGGAGCGCTCGGCGCTCTACCGCTCGGTCCTGGACGGCCGACGGGTCCTGGTCCTCCTGGACAACGCCCGCGACGCGGCCCAGGTCCGTCCGCTCCTCCCCGGCACGGAGGGCTGCGCGGCCCTCGTCACGTCCCGGGTGCGGATGGTGGACCTGGCGGGCGCCCACCTGGTCGACCTCGACGTGATGTCCCCGGAGGAGGCCCTCCAGCTCTTCACGAAGATCGTCGGCGAGGAGCGGGTGGCGTCGGAGCGCGAGGCGGCCCTCGACGTCGTCGCGGCCTGCGGCTTCCTCCCCCTCGCCATCCGCATCGCGGCCTCCCGGCTGGCCGCCCGCCGCACCTGGACCGTCTCGGTCCTGGCGGCGAAGCTCGGCGACGAGCGCCGCCGCCTCGACGAGCTCCAGGCCGGCGACCTCGCGGTCAAGGCCACCTTCGAACTCGGCTACGGCCAGCTGGAGCCGGCCCAGGCCCGCGCCTTCCGCCTGCTGGGCCTGGCCGACGGCCCCGACATCTCCCTGGCCGCCGCGGCCGCCGTCCTCGACCTCCCGATCGACGACACCGAGGACCTCCTCGAATCCCTCGTCGACACCTCCCTCCTGGAATCCGCCGCCCCCGGCCGCTACCGCTACCACGACCTCGTACGCCTCTACGCCCGCGCCTGCGCGGAACGCGACGAACAGCCGCCGAGCGAGCGGGACGCGGCGATGTCGCGGTTGCTGGACTTCTATCTGGCTACGGCGGCGGGGGTGTACGCGCTCGAACGTCCCGGTGACCGGCTGGTGGACCATCTGGAGGCGACCGAGTACACCGGTCTGACGTTCGACGACCGCCACCCGGCCCAGGATTGGCTGTACTCCGAGGCGATCTCGCTGCTGGCCTGCGTGCGTCAGTCCAGCGGCACGGACATGCTGCGGCGCGCCGTCGACCTTCTGTGGGCGTCGGTCGATCTCGCCGAGTCCGGTGCCAACTCCAAGGAGTACGAGGCGATCGCGGGGTCCGCCCGTGTCGCCTCGCAGAAAGCCGGTGATCCGCGCACCGAGGCGCGGGCCCTGACCACGCTGGCCTACGTGCACCACATCGCCGGCCGCTTCGACCTGGCCGCCCAGGAATCGGCCCGCGCGGTGGAACTGGCCGCCTCCGCCTCCGACCCCGTGACCGGCTACTGGTCCTCCAACATCGGCGGCGTCGTCGCGCTCTACCAGAATCGCCACGAGGACGGCGAGGAGCAACTGACCCGCGCCATCGAAGGCTTCCGCTCCTGCGACGACCGCCCCGGCGAGGCGAGCGCGCTGTGCAACCTCTCGCGCATCCACCTGGCCACCGGGCGCACCGCGAGCGCGGTCGCCCTGGCCCAGCAGGGCACGGACATGTACGACGACATGGGACACGCCCTGAAGGGCGCCAACGGCCGCTACGCCCTCGGGCTCGCGCTCACCCAGAGCGGGCAGCACCTCCAGGCCACCGAGCGCCTCCAGGAAGCCTTGGAGGTGTTCAGAGACAGCCGCCAGCGCCTGTGGGAAGGCATGACGCTCTTCCGTCTCGCCGAGGTCGACCTCGCCGCCCGACGGCCCGCGCAGGCGGCCCCGAACGCCGAGATGGCGCTGACCGTGCTGCGCGGCATCGGCGGCGAGTGGCGTCGCGGAAACGTCCTCACCGTGCTGGGGCGCGCCCTGAGCGGCATCGGCCAGAACGGCCGCGCCCAGGTCTGCTGGCGTGAATCGCTGGACATCTTCGAGGCGCTGGGCTCCCCGGAAGCCGATGCCGTACGCCTTCTCCTGAACCCTCTCGCCGTCGCCTGAGAGCGTGCGCCTGCGCGTTCATCATTCGTTTATCGCCGCCCGGCACTCTCAACGAGTCGATCCGTCGCGTCGGGGGGCAGACGGGATGACAGTCGGCCGCACCTCTAAGGTGAACCGGCCCAGAAGTGCCCGCCCGGCGGTCCTCGGGGGAGTTGCCGGGCGGGCGCTTTACGCCTTACCGCCCTACCGCATCGAAGAACTGCAGGGGAGCCAGTCATGAGCGACACCAACAGCACCGACAACGTCCACGCCACCGACGAGCCCACGGCCACCACGGACAACGTCCACGCGACCACCGAGCCCCTCACCGGCAAGAACCCGATCGCCCCGGCCGAGACCGGCGAGGCCACCACGGACAACGTCCACGCCACGGGCGAGCCGGTCTAAGCCCGCCCCGGGGGGGGACACCTAACTCACACCACACGGGGATCGGCCGCGGCGGCGCGGAGGGGGAGCCGCCGCGGCCGACGTGTGTGGTCCCTGGCCACGGTCGAGACGCCCCGTGGGCGATCGGCAGATTTGGGCCACCCACCCCGCCCGATCACCCCACCGCAGCAGCCCCACGTTGGCCCAATTCCGCCAATCCCCCTCGCCGACCGCGCCCGTCCCGGTTATCCACAGGGGGAAACGGCTGGGGCGGTGCTCCGGGATCCTCGGGGGTGTGGAGCTGAGGGAGCTGGCCGAAGGGGGCGTGTTGCTCACCTCGCGTGCCCGGGAGGCCGGGTGGGCGCGGAGGTCGCTTCTTCGGGTGCTCGGAAGGGAGGGGTGGACCCGGGTTCAGGCCGGGGCCTGGACCGAGCCGGGCCGGGATGCGGACCTCGCCACTCGGCTGCGGGCCGTGCAGCTCCTCAAGCCGCGGCTCGTCGTGAGTCACCGTTCGGCGACCGCGCTCTGGCGGATCGAGACGCTCACCCCGAGGGGCGAAGGGACCCTGGAGTTCATCGATCCCGACCTCACTCTCCGCAGCGGAGGCAAGGGCGTGCTCGTGCACCGCATGCCCCTCGACGAGGGAGACGTGGTCCGGCGTGAGGGCCTGCGCGTCACGAGCGCCGGCCGTACGCTCGCCGACCTCCTCCGGGCCGGCCCGCGCGACGAGGCTCTCGTCGCCGTCGAGTCGGCCCTGACCTGGCGGAGGGTCGGAGGCGTCCGCCGCGCGCCCGTCACGACCGCCGCCCTGGTCTCCCTCGCGCTCGAAGCGCCCATGCGCGGAGCGGAAAGCGGCAGCCGCCGGCTGAAGCTCGCCGATCCGGACTCCGGCTCCCCCGCGGAGACCGTCGCGCGCCTGCGCCTGCACGACGCGGGTCTTCACCCCGAGAGCCAGGCCGAACTCCGTACGGCCGACGGCCGCCGCCGCTACCTGGACTTCCTGTTCCGAGCCGAGGGGCTGGCCGTCGAGATCGAGGGGTACGCCTACCACGGCACACGCGAGTCGCACCGCCGGGACATCGCCCGCTTCAACCAGGTCCTCCAGTGCCCGGAAGTGCGTCTCCTCCTCCGCTACACCGCCGCGGATGTCTTCCACCGTCCCGCGATGATGATCGAGGAGGTCCGCGCCGCCCTCTCCCGGCTCCGCGACCGCGACCGCGACCGCGAGCGCGAGCGCAACCGTGACCGTGACCGCGAGCGCGGCTCAGGAACTTCCGCGCCCTAGCTTCAGAAGGTCCCGGAGCGCAACTCCCCCTTCACCACCTTCCCGCTCGCGTTCCGCGGCAGTTCCCGTACGAACTCGACCGCTCTCGGGACCTTGTAGTTCGCCATCTCGCGGCGGGACCAGGCGATGAGGTCGTCGGAGGTGAGGACGGAGCCCGGGCGGCGGACCACGTAGGCCTTGCCGACCTCGCCCAGCCGGCCGTCCGGTACGCCGATCACCGCCACGTCCGCGATGTCCGGGTGGAGGCCGAGGAGTTGTTCTATCTCGGCGGGGTAGGCGTTGAAGCCGCCGACGATGAACATGTCCTTGATGCGGTCGGTGATGCGGAGGTTGCCGGCCGGGTCCAGGACGCCCACGTCGCCGGTGCGCAGCCAGCCGTCCGGGGTCAGGGCGCGGGCGGTCTCCTCGGCGTCCTCGAAGTAGCCCCGCATCACGTTGAAGCCGCGGACCAGCACCTCCCCCGGGGTTCCCGCCGGCGCCTCGACGCGTACCTCCACGCCCGGGATGGCGCGTCCCGAGGTCGACGCGATCACGGACGACGGGTCGCCCCGGCGGCACATCGTCACGAATCCGCTGGCCTCCGAGAGGCCGTACGCCGTCAGGACCGTCTCCACGCCCAGTTCGGTGCGCAGGCGTTCCACCAGGCGGAGGGGGACCACGGCCGCTCCCGTGACCACCAGCCGCAGCGTCGACAGGTCGTACGACGCCCGCGCCGGGTGGTCGAGGAGGGACTGGTGGAGGGTCGGCGGGCCGGGCAGGACCGTGACCCGCTCGGACGCGATGTTCGCCAGCACCGTGTCCACGTCGAACACCGGCTGCGGGACCATCGTCGCGCCCCGCATCAGACAGGCGAGCACCCCGGCCTTGTAGCCGAAGGTGTGGAAGAAGGGGTTCACGATCAGGTAGCGGTCCTCCCGGCGCAGACCGGCCAGCTCGCACCACACCTCGTACGCCCGCAGGCTCTGCGCGTGCGTGATCACGGCGCCCTTGGGCCGGCCCGTCGTACCCGAGGTGAAGACGATGTCCGACGGCGCCGACCCCGGCACGGCCGCCGCCCTCTCCCGCACCTCCGCCGCCCCGACGCCCTCCCCGTCCGCCAGGAAGTCCTTCCAGGTACGGAAGTCGGCGGGGGCGTCGTCCGCCAGTACCACCACCTGTTCGAGGTGCGGGAGTCCGGGGAGGGGTCCGTTTCCGACGCCCTCCCCGGACTCCCGTTCCCCCTCCCCCGCCGCCCGTCGCAGCGACGCCACGTACGACGTCCCCAGGAACGTCCCCGTCACGAACAGCAGCCGCGCGCGGCTGCGGGACAGTACGTACGCCGCCTCGGCGCCCTTGAAGCGGGTGTTGAGCGGGACGAGCACCGCGCCCGCCGACACCGCGCCGAGGGCGGAGACGATCCAGTCCAGGGTGTTCGGCGCCCAGATGGCGACCCGGTCGCCGAGCCGTACGCCGTTCGCGAGGCAGGCGGCCGCCGCACGTTCGACGCGGGCGCCCAGCTCGGCGTAGGAGATCCGCGTACGGCCCTCGATGACGGCCTCGCGGTCCGCGAAGCGCGTCGCCGCCGACCGCATCAGCCCCGGGATGCTGCCCCACTCCAGGTCTCCGCGCATCTCACGCCTCCGTAGGCACGAACCCACTAGCTGACTACCCGTCAGATTAGCTGTAGCCTGACGGCCTGTCAGCAGTCGGGCCCTTCCGTGGAGGTGCACCCATGCCGGGGATCAAGGACGCCACCGCCGTCGTCGGCATCGGTCAGACCCCCTTCGCCAGGCAACTCCCCGAGTCCGAGAAGACCTTGGCCTGCCGCGCGATCCTCGCCGCCCTCGACGACGCCGGAATCGCACCCTCCGAAGTCGACGGGCTCGCCTCCTACACCATGGAGGAGACCGACGAGGTGGAGGTCGCGAAGGCGGTCGGCCTCGGCGATCTCACCTTCTTCAGCAAGGTGGGCTACGGGGGCGGCGGCTCCTGCGCCACCGTCGCGCACCTCGCCGCCGCCGTCGCCACCGGCCAGGCGACGGTGGGCGTGGCCTGGCGGTCGCGCAAGCGCGGCAGCGGGCCGAGGCCGTGGAAGAACACCGCCGTCCAACTGCCCACCCCCGCCCAGTGGACCCGCCCCTTCGGACTGCTCAGACCGGCCGACGAGATAGGCATGCTGGCCCGTCGCTACATGCACGAGTACGGCGCCACCCGCGACCACCTCTTCAACGTCGCCCTCGCCTGCCGCAACCGCGCCAACCAGAACCCCGCCGCGATGATGTACGAGCGCCCGCTGACCCGCGAGATGTACATGACCTCCCGCTGGATCAGCGAGCCCCTCTGCCTCTTCGACAACTGCCTGGAGACGGACGGCGCGTTGGCCTGCGTGATCGTGTCCGCCGAGCGCGCCCGGGACTGCCGGCGGCGCCCCGTGTACGTCCACTCCGCCGCCCAGGGTCTGCCCGCCCAGCACCACGGCATGGTCAACTACTGGAACGACGACCCGCTCACCGGCCCCGCCTGGACGGCCGCCCGGCACCTGTGGAAACACGCCGACTTCGCCCCGGACGACATCGACGTGGCCCAGATCTACGACGCCTTCACCCCCCTCGTTCCGCTCTCCTTGGAGGGCTACGGATTCTGCGGACGCGGGGAGGGCGCGGCCTTCACGGAGGGCGGCGCCCTGGAGATCGGGGGCCGGCTGCCCCTCAACACCGGCGGGGGCGGACTCAGCGAGGCGTACGTCCACGGCTTCAACCTCATCAACGAGGGCGTGAAGCAGTTGCGGGGCACGAGCACCGCCCAGGTCCCCGGGGCCGCCACCTGCCTGGTCACGGCGGGGGAGGGCGTCCCCACCTCCGCGATCCTGCTGCGGAACTGAGGAGCCGAGATGACCGAGCCCCTTCTCACCCCCGTCCTCGACGACGACGGCGCGCCCTTCTGGGGGTACGCCGCCCAGGGCGAGCTACGGATCCAGGCGTGCGCCGACTGCGGCGAACTGCGCTTCCCGCCCCGCCCCTGCTGTCCCCACTGCCAGTCCTTCGGCAGCGAGTGGCGACGGATGAGCGGACTGGGCCGCGTCTGGTCGTACGTCGTGCCGCACCCGCCGCTGCTCCCGGCGTACGCGGCCCTGGCCCCGTACAACGCGATCGTCGTCGAACTCGCCGAGGCCCCGCACATCCGTCTGGTCGGCAACCTGGTCACGGCCCCGGGCGCACCGCTCGACTCCTTCTCCCCGGACCGGGTCCGGATCGGAGCGCGGGTACGGGTGGTGTTCAGCGGGGAGGGGCTGCCGCAGTGGGTTCTGGACGGCCGGTCGTGAACGGCGGCGCGCTGCGGATCGCGACCGACAAGGACACCGGCGTCGCGGTCCTCACCCTGGACCGCCCGGAAAAACTGAACGCCATCGACGAGGCCCTGGCGTCCGAGCTGTCCACCGCCTGGCGGACGTTCCGCTTCGACGACTCGGTACGGGCCGTCGTCCTCACGGGGTCGGGCGAACGGGCCTTCTCCACAGGCCTCGACCGCACCACCGAGACTCCCCAGCCCACCTCCCCCTACATGATGGACGACCCGCTCCTGCGCATCGGCCCGAAGGCCAACGACCTGTGGAAGCCGGTCGTCGCGGCCGTGCGCGGGATGGCGTGCGGAGGGGCCTTCTACCTCCTCGGGGAGGCGGAGTTCGTCGTCGCCGACGAGACCGCCACCTTCTTCGACCCGCACACGACGTACGGCATGGTCAGCGCGTACGAGTCCGTGTACGCGGCGCACCGGATGCCGTACGGGGAGGCGGCGCGGATGGCACTCATGGGGAACGCCGAACGGATGTCCGCGCGGCGGGCGTACGACATCGGGTGGGTCTCCGAACTCACCCCGCCCGGGGGTGCGTTGGAGGCCGCCGTCCGCTGCGCCACGGTGATCGCCTCCTACCCCTCCGAAGGAGTGCAGGGCACCGTCCGCGCCCTGTGGGCGGCGCACGAGGCGGCCCGCGCCCACGCCTTCGCGCAGGCGCCGCACCTCATCTCCCTGGGCAACCTGCCCCCGGCCCGGCAAGCGGCTCTGTTCTCCGCACGCCGACCGAACGGGTTCCGGGTGCGGTGATTCGGCTGCGGGTGGGTGGGGGCTGGTCGCGCAGTTCCCCGCGCCCCCAAAAGCCCCCGGCCGACCGGCGTTCGAGAGCGAGGCCGATGGGGCACCGGGGCGCAGCCCCGTGCCCCAGGGGCGCGGGGAACTGCGCGCCAAGCCCCCACCGGCCCGCGGTCGAAGAAACAGGAAAGGCCGGTCCCCCTACGCCGTACGCGCCGTCCCCGTCCCCTTCTCCGCGTCCAGCGCGTACACGCACCGGTCCTTGCTGCACGCGTACACCACCCCGTCCTTGACCACCGGCGCACCGGTGATCTCCCCGCCCGTCGCCAGCTTCCAGCGGAGCCGGCCGTCGTCCGCCTTCAGGGTGTAGAGGAGATGGTCGGTGGAGCCGAAGTGGATGCGGCCCTCGGCGACCGCGGGCGCGCCCACGAGGTCGCCCCCGGCCTGGAAGCGCCACTTCGGGGTGCCGGTGACCGCGTCGAGGGTGTACAACCCCTTGCCGCTGCCGACGTGGACGTGGCCGGCGGCGACCAGGACGGGATCGATCGAGGAGCGGGCCTCGGTCGCGATGCGCCAGCGGTCGCGACCGTCCGTCGCGTCGAGGGCGTACACCGTGCCGAGGTAGTCGGCGAGGTAGACGCCGCCTCCCGTGACCGCGGGGCCCGACACGAAGGTCGGCGGGGAGAGGAAGACCGCGGGGGCCTCGAAGTGCCAGCGGACGTGCCCGCTCGCGACGTCGACGGCGAGGACGCGGGTGCCCGCGGAGATGTAGACGTAGCCGTCGGGGGCGGACGTGATCCGTACGGGTACGCCTCCGCACGACGCGGCGTCGCCGATCGGGTACGACCACCGCTCCTCACCCGTACGGGCCTCCAGGGCACACAGCCGGGCGTCCTTCCACACGTACACCGTGCCGTCGTGGACGGCGGGCCCGGCCTCCGTGGACTCGAAGTCGGTCTGGGCGCCGGTGATCTCCCAGAGTTTCTGGCCGTTGGAGGCCTCCCAGGCCTGGACGCCGCCCCCGCGCGTACCGGTGATGACGGTCCCGCGGTCGGCCTTCAGGGAGTACACCCAGGCGTCCGTGGACAGCCGCCACAGGTCCGCGCCCTCCCGCGCGTTCAGCGCGAAGAGGGTGGGGCCGTCGGAGGCGTGGATGCGGCCGTCCGCGACCGCCATGGACCAGGCCACGTCCCGCGTCTTGAAGCGGCGGCGGCCGGTCGCGACGTCCAGGGCGTGGACTTCGAAGGAGGTGACGTAGACGAGGTCGCCCGCGACCGAGGGCGTACCCCAGACGTCGTTCGACATACGGAAGCGCCAGGGACGCCAGCCGGACGGGGAGTCCGGTGTGGGCGGCGGAGCGACCGTCGGAGCGGGGTCGGCGCCGTTGACGCCGACGCGCGGGCGGGACCAGGAGGCGGCGAGGCCCGCCTCCGGAGGAGGTGCCTTCACGGCGGCGGCACGGGCGTCGGCGACGCGCGGTCCGGGGCCGATGGGCACCTGGCCGCCCGCGAGCCGTACGGGGCCGCTGTCGGGCGCCCCGACGGGCACGGGAGCGTGCGAGGGCGGCGGCGGAAGGGCGGGGCGTCCGCCACCGCTGCGACCGCCCAAGGACGGGGGCTTCGGCGCCGGACGGCCCCCGCGGCGTGCCTCGATCAGGCCTACCGCCCGCTCGGGCAGCCACGCCGACGCCGTACCGCTGTCGTCGGAGCCGGAGCCGAAGAGGTGGGGTGCCAACTGGGCCTGGAGGTCGGCGGGGTTGGGACGGCCGGTCGCCTCCATCTGCATACAGGACTCGATGAGGGGGCGCAGCTCGTCCGGGAGGCCCTCCAGGTCGGGGCCCTCCCGCAGCAGCATGAAGACCGTCTCGACCGGGTTGGCGCCGTGGAAGGGCGCGTGCCCCGTGGCGGCGAACACCAGCATCGAGCCGAGCGAGAAGACATCGCTCGCACCGGTGACGCTGCGCGAGTCCTTCGCCTGTTCGGGGGACATGTAGGCCGGGGTGCCGACGGCGACGTTCGTCATCGTCAAACGGGTGTTCGAAACGCCGGAGGCGATACCGAAGTCGATGACCCGCGGCCCGTCCTCCACCACCAGCACGTTCGAGGGCTTCAGGTCACGGTGGACGAGCCCGGCGCCGTGGATCGACTGCAGCGCCTCCGCGACGCCCGCCGCCAGCCAGCGCACCGCCTGGGCCGGCATCGGCCCGCACTCGTTCACTATTTCTTCGAGGGAGGGCGCCGGAACGTACGCGGTGGCCAGCCACGGCACGGCCGCGCGCGGATCGGCGTCGACCACGGCCGCCGTGTAGAAGCCGGAGACCGCTCGCGCGGCCTCCACCTCACGAGTGAAGCGGACCCGGAACAGCTGGTCCTCGGCGAGCTCGGTCCTGACCGTCTTGATCGCCACGCGCCGGCCCGAAGCCGAGCGCGCGAGATAGACCAGCCCCATGCCACCGGCACCCAGCCGTCCCAGCACCTCGAACGGCCCGATCCGCCGCGGATCGTGCTGTGTCAGCTGATCCACCACTTGCCTGCCACCTCCCCGTACGAGCCACGTCATCCACGTATGAACGCGGCCCCGTGCAGCGTCTCACCACCGCACCGCCATGGCGGCACGCACCCCGATTCTTCCTGTCCCGGCCACAGGTTGCGAACCCAGGGGCGGAACGGGGTGTCTCGGGACAAAATCACCGGCCCCGTACCTGGAGTACGGCGAACGACGCCCCTTGATTGTCCGTGACGACGGCCGCCCTTCCGTACGACGTGTCGAAAGGGGGCGTCTGGACGCGTCCGCCGAGCCGGTTCACCGTACCGAGAACCGCGTCGACGTCCTCCACTCCGAAGTGCACGAGGAAGTGCGGCGGCATCTCGGCCGGGAAGACACCGGAGACCGGGGCGCGGCCGAAGTCGGGCGAGGCGTCGGGGCCGAACAGGGCTTCGTGGAACAGGGTGCCGTAGAAACGGTCGACGGCTTCCGGGTCCCGCGCGTACAGCTCGGCCCAGCAGAAGGAACCCGGCTCGTGCCGCTTGCCGAAACCGGGGTGGGTGCCCGCCTGCCACAGGCCGAAGACCCCGCCCTCGGGATCGGTCGCGAGGGCGGTCGTACCGTAGGGGCCCAGCTGGGTGGGCGCGGTGATCACCTGCCCGCCGGCCGCCTGGATCCGGGCCGCGAGCGCGGCGGCGTCCGGTGTCGCGAACGACACCGTCCAGACGGTGGGCATCCGGCCGTCCCGCTTGGGCGTGAGGGCGGCGACGGGCTCCCCGTGACGGAGCGCCCACACGCCCTCCGTGTGCGGCCCGAACCCCTCCCCGAAGGTCCAGCCGAACAGCTCACCGTAGAAGCGCCTGCCCGCCTCCACGTCGGGAAGCTGCGCGTCGACCCAGCAGGGGACGCCCTCTGAGTAGGCGTGCGTTGCGTCGGATGCCCGGGATACGGCCATGCGGCCAAGTTAACGGCCTTTCATCCACTCCGCGCGACGGCCCGGACACCCTCAGGCATCCCCCAGGGACCCACTCGCCGCCCGCACTCCCCCCCCATGCACCCCATTTGCAGTCGGCCGAATCGCGCTCCGATCACCCCTCGGTAAGCTGACGGCATGACAGGACAAGTGCGTACCGTCGACGGCCGTGTGGCCGGACGGCGAGGGCAGGCGACCAGGCAGAAACTGCTCGACTGCCTCAGTGAAATGCTCAGCTCGTCGCCGTACCGGGACGTCAAAGTCATTGATGTCGCCCGGAAGGCGGGCACGTCGCCGGCGACTTTCTACCAGTACTTTCCGGACGTCGAAGGTGCCGTTCTGGAGATCGCCGAACAAATGGCCGCGGAGGGCGCCGGGTTGACCCAGCTCCTCGAAGGGCGCTCCTGGGTCGGCAAGGCCGGCTGGGCGACCGCGCAGGAACTCGTGGACGGCTTCCTGGAGTTCTGGCGGAAGAACGAGGCGATTCTGCGCGTGGTCGACCTGGGCGCCGCCGAGGGCGACAAACGCTTCTACAAGATCCGCATGAAGATCCTCAACTCGGTGAACAACTCCCTCTCGGACTCGGTCGCCGAGCTCCAGTCCAAGGGCAAGGTCGACAAGGACGTGAACCCCGGGGCGATCGCCGGTTCGCTCGTCGCGATGCTCGCCGCGGTGGCCTCGCACCAGAAGGGCTTCCAAACCTGGGGGGTCAAGCAGGCCGAACTCAAGCCGAACCTGGCGCTCTTGGTGCACCTCGGGGTGACCGGGAAGAAGCCGACCAAGTAGCGCGACCGTATCTTCTGGGGCTCCTGTTCGGCCCACATCCTGTCATGCAGGCGGCAGTTCACTTCGTGGACTGCCGCCTGCTGCGCTATGCGCCGCGACGCACGATGCGAAACAGCCTGATCTCACGATCGATCCGCGCCTGGTACGTGGCGTACGGCGGCCAGAACGCCAGCACCGCCTTCCAGACCGCGTCCCGCTCCTCCCCCTCCAGCCGACGGGCCGTCACGGGGATGTCCTCACCCTCCCAGCTGATGACGGCGTCCGGATGGGCGAGGAGGTTGGCGGTCCAGGCCGGATGATCGGTGCGCCCGAAGTTGGACCCGATGAGAATCCAGCTGCCTGCCCGGCCGCCCGTCCCCTTCGGCCCCTCGGTCCCCTGCGCCCCATCCGTCCCCTGCACCCCCTCTGGCATACAGGCCAGTGGCGTGCGCCGCTCCAGCCCGCTGCGGGCCCCCCGCACGGTCAGCACGATGCCCGGCAGCAGCTGCGCGCTGAGCAGCACCTTGCCGCGCGTCAGCCGGTGCACCGCGCGGTCGAGGGCCGGGACGAGGTGCGGGGCGATCCGGGCGAAGGCCCGCGTCGAGGACACCTTCTGCACACTCCGTACGACGGCTCGCGACCGAATTCCCGGCGCCATCAGACCGCCACCTCCGCCCCGTCGAAGAGCCGCGCCGCGTCGGCGGCGTACGCCCGCAGCCGGTGCACGGGCCCGAAGAGCAGTTCGTCGCCGGCCGCGCGCTTGAAGTACAGCTGGGCCTCGTGCTCCCAGGTGAAGCCGATGCCGCCGTGCAGCTGGATCGCCTCGGCGGCGGCCGTGCGCAGCGCCTCCAGGCCCTGGGCGAGCGCGAGCCCGCCGACCCGCTCACCCCCGGCCCCCGCCGCCCAGGCGGCGTAGTACGCGGCGGACCGCGCCGCCTGCACCCGCACGTACACGTCCGCGAGCCGGTGCTTCACCGCCTGGAAGGACCCGATCGCCCGCCCGAACTGCTCCCGCTGCCGCACGTGGGCGACGGTCCGCTCCAGCGCCCGGTCGGCGGCTCCGACGGCTTCGACGGCGAGCAGGGCGGCGGCGCTGTCCCCGACGGAGGCGAGCGCGCCGAGCACGTCGCCGTCCTCCTCGCCCAGCACCTCGGCCCGCACCTGCCGCAGTTGCACCCGCCCCTGCGCCCGCGTCTCGTCCAACGACGTCTGCCGCATCCGTACGAGTCCCTGGGCGCCCTCCGTCACGAGGAAGATCCGGGTCCGGGCCCGGGCGAACCCCCCGGTGTGCGCGGCGACCAGCAGGAGCCCGGCGCTGTGCCCGTCGAGGACCTGTTCCACCTCCCCGTAGAGGCGCCAGCCGCCCTCCTCGCCCCGCCGGGCCTGTACGCCCCCGGCCCGGCCGCCGCCCGCCCAGTCCCCGGCGTTGTCGCCGACCAGGCCGAGCGCGGTGGGAAGCCCGGCGCCCGGTACCGCGAGGGCGGCGGTCAGCTCGCCGGCCCCGATCCCGGGCAGCAGCGCGGCGCGCTGGGCGTCGGTGCCGAGGGCGAGGATCAGCGGGGCCGCGAGGGCGGCCGTGGCGAGCAGCGGCGAGGGCGCGAGGGCCCGCCCCGACTCCTCGCAGGCGAGGGCGAGGTCGGCGAACGAGCAGCCGACCCCGCCGTACGCCGTGGGCAGTGCGAGCCCCGGCAGCCCGAGCTGCTGTGCGAGTGCCTCCCAGAGCCCGGTGTCGTATCCGACCCCGGTGCGCACGGCCGACCGCACCTCCTCCGGACCGCAGCGCTTGAGCAGGAGTTCCCGCAGGGTGCGGCGGATCTCGTCCTGTTCGGCGGTGAAACGGGCGTCCATGGCCAGGCCCTTTCTCCCGATCTGACGGCCCGTCACATTAGCGCCGTGCGGTACGGATGCCCAGAGCCACGACGGCCTCCCGCGCACCGCCACATCTGATGTACCGTCAGATTCATGACTCCGGGAAAGCGCAAGGTCGCCGTCGTGGGTGTCTCCCTCTCGGACTGCGGTCGTGTGGACGACGCGACGCCCTACGCCCTGCACGCCCAGGCCGCCAGGCGTGCGCTGACGGACGCGGGGATGGACCGCTCGCTGGTCGACGGGTTCGCGTCGGCGGGCCTTGGCACACTGCCACCGGTCGAGGTGGCCGAGTACCTGGGCCTGCGCCCCACCTGGGTCGACTCCACCGCCGTCGGCGGCTCCACCTGGGAGGTCATGGCCGCGCACGCGGCGGACGCGATCGCGGCGGGCCACGCCCGCGCCGTCCTCCTCGTCTACGGCTCGACCGCCCGCGCCGACATCAAGGCGGGACGCCGCACCGGCGACCTCTCCTTCGGCGCCCGGGGCCCTCTCCAGTTCGAGGTCCCCTACGGCCACACGCTCATCGCCAAGTACGCGATGGCCGCGCGCCGCCACATGCACGCGTACGGCACGACACTCGAACAGCTCGCGTCGGTGGCCGTCCAGGCGCGGGCGAACGCGGCGCTGAACCCGGAGGCGATGTTCCGCACCCCGATCACCACCGACGACGTCCTGTCCGGCCCGATGATCGCCGACCCCTTCACCAAGCTGCACTGCTGTCTGCGCTCCGACGGCGGCGCGGCGGTGCTGCTGGCGGCCGAGGAGTACGTACGGGACTGCCGTACGGCCCCGGTGTGGATCCTCGGCACCGGCGAGCACGTCTCGCACACGACGATGTCCGAGTGGCCGGACTTCACCGTCTCCCCCGCGGCGGTGAGCGGACGCCTCGCCTTCGAGCGGGCGGGGGTGCGGCCCGACGAGATCGACGTGGCCGAGATCTACGACGCCTTCACCTACATGACCCTCGTGACCCTGGAGGACCTGGGCTTCTGCGCGAAGGGAGAGGGCGGTCCGTTCGTGGAGAAGGGGCGCCTGACGGTGGGCGGGGAGCTGCCCGTGAACACGGACGGCGGCGGACTCTCGGCCCAGCATCCGGGCATGCGGGGCCTGTTCCTCCTGGTGGAGGCCGTACGGCAACTGCGCGGGGAGGCCGGGGAACGGCAGGTCAGGAAGGCGGGCGGACGCCTTCCTGAGCTGGCGGTGGCCTCCGGGACGGGCGGCTGGTTCTGCTCGTCGGGGACGGTGGTGCTGGGGCGGTAGGGGCCGGTGGTGCTGGGGCGGTAGGGGCCGGTGGTGCGCGGACGATCGGCCCCGTCGGCGCTGGGGCGGTAGGGGCCGGGCAGCGGTTCAGCGTGCGGCCCAGCGGCGTCTGGCCCGGCGCAGGGCGCGGGCGTCGGAGTAGCCGAGGAGACCGGACGTGCCGCCGGAGGGCGCGGCCGGGTGCCGGTGGAGCCGCGCGAACTGCGCCTGCCGGGCGCGATCGACCTCATGGCGCCAGGTGGTGCCCGACTCGGCGAGCCGGCGCTGGAGAGTTCTGGGGCTCGTCGCCAGCCGTCGCGCGACGGAGGTCAGGGAGAGGGGGTCCTCCGCGAGCACCGCGGCGGCCAGCACCTGCTGGACGCGGTCGGGCCAGCTGGTGGGGCGCGGCTGGATGCGCGGCAGCGAGGCCGCGTGGCGCTCCATGATGGCGGCGAGGGCGGGATCGGCGGTGCGCAGCGGCAGCTCCAGATCGGCGGCGCGCAGGGTCACGCTGTCGGTGTCGGCCCCGTACGTGATCCGGGTGGTGCCGAGGAAGTCGCTGAACGTGGTGGACCTGCGCGGTGCGCGCTGCCGCAGGCTGACCTCCACGGCTCCGATCGGCCGTCCGGTCGCCCAGCGGGAGCGGGAGAGCAGGTCGGACATCCCGGTCTGGATGGCCAGCTCCCGCCCCCGGTCCTCGTCCTCAGCCAGCGAGAAGGTGACCCGCACGACTCTCTCCGTGGCGGCCACGACGGCGTACTGCCCCACACCGGTGATCAGGTCCACATACCGCCCGCTCGCCGCGTAGCCCTCCCCGAGGGTCCGTGCCGTGGTGAACAGATAGTCGTAGACACCGAGTTGGCCGGGCGCGAAGTCGCCGCCGACGCGCAGTCCGACGTCGGGCACACCGTGGTGGTGCTCGGCCAGTACCAGGGTCCGCAGGAAGCAGTCGTTGGCGACGGTGATGTCGTCGCTGTCCATGGCCCACGCCGGGATCCCCGCTTCCCGGGCGAGGCGGCCGGCCTCGTACCCGGTTCCCGCCGTTCTCGCGAGCACCATCTTCGGCAGGGCAACGCTGTACAAAACAGGCACCTCACAACACCGCGGCGGTGACTGGCGTGTTCAGCCGCGTCGCTGACACGTTCGGTCCTCCCGCACAGGCCGATCCACGCCGCATCTTAGAGGCAGCGGAAAACGTCCGTTCCCTGGCGTCACGGGGGTGCGCCAGGGACACGGAAGGTCAGGGCAGAACGGTGACAGGAGCCGTGTCGTTGGCCGGGTTCGGGTCGCGGCGGCCCGTGGACGGCTCGGCGTCCTGGAGGGCCACGCCGCCCTGCCCCGGACCGTCGAGGCTGAGGGTGAACTCGAAGTCACGGGTCTCGCCGGGGTCGAGTTGGCCCACGAGGCAGCTGTACGCCGGGCCGTCGGAGTCGCAGTACGGCTCGTACGCGTCCTCGTCGATGGCCTCCATGGGTTCTTCCAGCACGGTGCCGGGCGGCGGCGTGAACAGCAGTTTCGTACCGGCGCCGGGGATGCCGGGCCCGTTGTTGCGCACCTTGAGCCGCAGCGAGCGCTTCGCGCCGGGGCTGCCCCGCAGTTCGACGTCGAAGACCTCGTAGTCGGCGTGGGTGTCCAGACGCACGTCGGTGAAGACGTCTCCCTCGGCGAACGTGCCGTCGGTGTCGTCGGCGTCGCGCACGGCCTCGGCGGTCAGGGGCGGGCCGTCACCGTGGTCGCCGCCCGGCGGCACCACGGTGTACTGTCCGGGCCCCGAGTCCAGCGGCCAGGCCTCCTGGCTGAAGGAGCCGTACATCCGCGTCTTCGACGCACGCAGGCGCAGGGCGGGGTGCAGGACGACAGTCCCGCCGGGCGGGATGCGCAGGTCGGGAAAACGGCAGACGGCCGTGTGGCCGTGGTGTTGCGGCGGGTAACGGCAGTTGGCGTACCGCTGCCGGAAGTCCAGGTCCCCGGAGCCAAGTTCGAGGGCCAGCCCCTTCACCGGCACCTCGCCGTCATTGCGGACGACGACCGGTACGGTCACGTCGGCGCCGGGGCGCACGTCTGTGATGACCTTGGGAGTGCGCACCTTCACCACGGGCTCGCCGACCACGACCCGGGTGCGGGTGGTGAGCGTCTTCCCGTCCTTCGTGGTGAACGTGAAGCGCACGATGCCGGTGTCGCCGGGCTTGCTGCCCTCGGCGGCGACCGGGTGGACCCGGTCCAGGTCCGACCAGCTGTCGTAGGCACCGCTGACGTCGCAGATGGCACGCACGGTGTCGTTGATGCACCGGGTCCCGCCCTTGCGCAAGCCGACCGCCTTCAGCCGTACGACGCCCTCGGACCCGCGCACGTCGACGGTCAGCCGGTGATCCTGCGTGCCGTAGCGGCTGGTCGCCTTGACGTCCTCGGCCTGCAGATGGAACGGCATCTTGGCCTTGGGCCCGGATGTGTCACCGACGGGACGCAGGTAGAAGACCTCGGGGGCGGAGATGAGGGACTTGGGGTCCTCCGCGAGGGGGCCGCAGGCGGCGAGGGGGAGCAGGAGGGCGCCGCTGAGAGCGACGCCCGCTGAGCGCCTCAACGGACGGTACGGAGGAAGGCCGTCCAGGTGGTGGGGGTGACGGCGAGGGTGGGGCCGGTGAGGTTCTTTGAGTCGCGGATGTGGACCATTTCGGGGCGGGTTGCTATTTCGAGGCAGGCGCCGCCTTCGTTGTTGCTGTAGCTCGACTTGAACCAGGTCAATTTGGTCGTGTTCACAGTTCTCCAGCCTTTTGCTTGATCAGCTCCTCGGACTCCCAGGGGTTGAGCGCCTGGGCCCGCAAGATGCCGAAGATTTCGAACAGATCGGTCACCAGCTCCGGCTTGTGGATCAACTTATCGCCGCCATGCGCCTCCACGTACACCAGATTGCGCCCCTCCTCGGTGCCCATCAGCTGCATCGGACCGTTCAGCCCGGCGTGCGTATGCCGCTTGGTCGGCATCACCTGAACTGTGAGGTGCTGCCTCATCGTCCGAATGCACTCCAGGATGTGCAGCAACTGGCCCTTGAGCACTTCCGCACCCCCGAGGTGCCGTTCCAGTACGGACTCCTCGATCACGTAACCCACGTACGGCGGCAGATTGCGCGTCAGCACCGACTGCCGTTCCAGTCGAGCCGTTACGTGCCCCTCGATCTCCTCCTCAGTGAACGCAGGCCGCCGCGCTTCGTACAGCGCCTGTGCGTGGGCCCGGGTCTGAAGCAGCCCCGGGATCAGCATGTTCTCGTACGCGCTGATCACCCGCGCGTGCCGTTCCAGCCGCACCCAGTTGACGAAGGTGGGCGCGTACTTCTCCTCCTCCATCATCTCGATGCACGCAACGAGCGCACCCCTCGCGTCGAGCCCGTTGTCCGCGTCCTTGAGGAACTGGATCGGCGGAATGCGTTCCGCCCTCTCGTACGACCCGAAGCACCCCTCGGAGACCAGTAACAACTCACCCGCCTCCTTCTGCGTCAGCCCCAACCGCCCCCGTTGGATGCGCAACAGCCCCCCCACCAACCTGCGCCCCATGGACGCCCCACCATTCGCCCCCACAACAACCACCATCCTCCCCACAACCGGCAATGTGGACCGTGTTCGTCTAGTCACGCTACGCAACCACCGTCACGCTCATAGTCATGACGAACAAACTCACCCCGAATTGGGTCCCAAGGTCCGGGCTTCAACTACGCCTCGCCGGGGTCCACTTCGACGCCATCCGGGTGTGCGGCGTACGCGGGGAAGCCGTGCTGCACCACCTCGTCGCGCTCACCGACGGTCACCCCGGACCGGTCGTCAGGGAATCCAACGGCTGCCGCTGGACGTACTTCCTGCTGGCGCCCGGCGAGGGCGCGGAGCACGACTGGCCGCCCGGCGCCCGCCGGTTCACACGCTCGGCGCACGACGAGTACGTGGGCGTACCCGCGCCGGAGGGGAACACGTACCCCCTGAGCTGGGGGCACGGCGCACCGGAGGTGGGTGAGTTCGTGGACGCGGAGCTGCTGCACGGGGTGCTCATGGCGCAGCTTTGCCGGACCTCCGAGTGATACTTGGGGCATGGGAACGGATCTTCACGAGCTGCTCAGGTCACTGCGGGTGTGGGACGTAGAGCTGCCCTCCTTCGACCCGGCATCCGCACCCGCCGAACCGCTCCCCCTGTTCACGGAGTGGTTCGCGGACGCGGTCGCGGCGGGGCAGAGCGAACCGCACACGATGTCGCTGGCGACGGCGGACGAGGACGGGCTGCCCGACGTCCGGATCGTGATGCTGCACGGCGCGGACGCGGACGGCTGGGCCTTCGCGAGCCATGTCACCAGCCGCAAGGGCCGTCAGCTGGCCGCGCGCCCGTACGCGGCTCTGGGGTTCTACTGGCCCGCCCAGGGCCGTCAGATCCGGCTGCGGGGGCCGGTCGAGGTCGCCCCGGCCGAGGAGGGGCAGGCGGATCTGCACGCCCGTTCGACGGGGGCGCTGGCCGCCGCGCTCGTGGGCGGGCAGAGTGAAGTGCTGGGTTCCGTGGCGGAGTTGGGGCGGGTCTCGGACGAGGCCTGGGACCGCGCTCGGCGCGAGCCCGACGCTCCGGCCCCGACCTGGACCCTCTACCGCCTCCGGCCGGAAGAGGTGGAGTTCTTCCAGGGTGACGCGAGGCGCCGGCACGTACGGCTCGTCTACCGCCGCCCGGAACCCTCTTCGGAGGGCGGAGGCTGGCGCAAGGAGCTGCTCTGGCCCTGAGACCCGGGACCGGTCAGGTGGGCCTGGGCGCACTTGCGGAAGGCCGTCACGAGGCGGCTGCGGTCGTCGGCGCGGGTCGCGAGCACGACGTGGCTCGGTTCGACGCCGTGCAGGGGGACCGTGGTGAGGTCGGGGCGGATGCGGTCGACGCGCGGGTCGGCCGGGACGATGGCCACGGCCTGCCCGGAGGCGATGAATTCGAACTTGTCCTCCAGGGCCTCGATGAGCGGACCGTCGGGCGCCCGGCTGCCGTCGGGGCGCGGGTCGATGCGCCAGAACGCGTTCCAGGCCGAGTCGGACACCCGGGGCAGGGGTTCGTCGGCGATGTCGTCGAGGGTGACGGATTCCTTGCCGGCCAGGCGGTGGTCGAAGGGGACGAGGAGCACGCGGGGCTCGTCGTAGAGGATCGTGACGTGGAGCTGGTCGGTCCGCATCGGGAGGCGGGTCACCGCCACGTCCACCCGGTGCTCGACCAGCGCCGCGTGGGCGTCGTTCCAGACGAGGTGCTGGGCGACCACCTCGGCGTCCGGGTGCAGCCGGCGCATCTCGCGCACCGCCGGGGTGACGATGATGCCGGAGGTGTAGCCGATGGTGACACGGCTGGGCTGGGCGGCGGCCCGGGTGCGCGCCGCGGCCTGAGTGGCCGAGCGCAGCAGCGCCTTGGCCTGGGGCAGGAAGACCTCGCCCGCCTCGGTGAGCCGGCTGCCCTGCGGGGTACGGTCCAGCAGACGGGCGCCGAGTTGCTGTTCGAGGCGGCGGATCTGCCGGCTCAGGGACGGCTGGGCGATGCACAGGGCGGCGGCGGCACGGCCGAAGTGCCGGTGCTCGGCGACGACCGTGAAGTACCGCACGAGGCGCAGATCGAGGTCGACCGGAGGCGAAGGCTGCTGCGGCGACGAAGCGGACATCATGCCTTCACGGTATCCCCCGCACACATCGGGTGACAGCACTCTTCGGGCATTGAGCTGTGGTGATACCTGAAACGCATGCACCGTTTCGAAACAGGCCTTGGACGCGGATCTCCACGTGGCCGCACGGTGGATCCGGAACCACCGGACGGAGAAGCGACAGGCGGGGAACCGCCGGGCCGGACCTCATCACCCTTTCTGGAGTGCACCATGCGTGTGTTCGTCACCGGAGCCACCGGATTCGTCGGCAGCGCCGTCGTACGCGAACTGCTGGACGCGGGACACCGGGTACTCGGCCTCGCCCGCTCGGACCGGGCCGCCGCGTCACTGACGGCCGCGGGGGCACAGGCGCACCGCGGCGCCCTCGACGACCTCGACAGTCTGCGGGCGGGCGCGGACGCGGCGGACGGCGTGATCCACACGGCGTTCCAGCACGGCTCCTCCGACTTCGCGGCCGCCGCCCGGACGGAACTCCGTGCCATCCAAAGGCTCGGCGAGACGCTCGTGGGATCGGGTCGGCCCTTCGTCGTGACCTCCGGGACCGCCGATCTCACGCTCGTGCCGGGCCGTGTCGCGACCGAGGACGACGAGCAGGATCTCTCACCGTCGCCCGCGGCGGCCCGGATCCGCGCGGAGACGGAAGCGCTGTCGTTCGCCGAGCGCGGTGTGCGGGCCTCGGTGGTGCGGCTGCCGCCGTCGGTGCACGGCGAGGGGGACCACGGCTTCGTCCCGCAGATCATCGCCGTCGCCCGCGCGAAGGGCGTCTCCGCCTACCCCGGTGACGGCTCCAACCGCTGGGCCGCCGGGCACCGGCTCGACGCCGCGCACCTGTACCGGCTGGCCCTGGAGGAGGCGCCCGGGGGTGCGCGGCTGCACGCGGTCGGCGACGAGGGCGTACCGGTCCGCGACATCGCCGACGCCGTCGGCCGGTACCTGAAGCTGCCGGTGGCCGCCATCCCCCGCGAGGAGGCGGCCGACCACTTCGGCTGGCTCGGACACTTCTTCTCGATGGACCTACCGGCGTCGAGCACCCTCACGCAGAAGCGGCTGGGATGGCGTCCCGAGCGTCCCGGCCTCGTCGAGGACCTCGAAGAGGGCCACTACTTCAGGAAGTCGTAGATGGCGAAGTCGGCGACGGGGCGGTAACCGATGCGCTGGTAGAGGCCGTTGCTGGTCGGATTGGCGAGGTCGGTGAAGAGGAGCACCTCGTCCGCTCCGGCGGCCAGCGCGGCCCTGCTGACCTCGGCGGTGGCGGCCCCCGCGTAGCCGCGTCCGCGCAGGGGCGCCGGGGTGTAGACGGGGGCGACCCGGATCTGCCCGGCGATCAGGGGGGTCACTCCGGCCATGGCCACCGGCGTACCGTCCGGCGTCTCCCAGAGCGTGACACCGCGGTACGCGATTCGGCTCTCGGCCCAGCGGTCCGGGTCCTGCCTCTCGTTCTGCCCGAAGATCCCGGCGAACTCGGAGTACCAGCGCGCGACGAGCGCGTGGTCGCCCTCACCGGCCACCCGGGCGCGGCCGGGCGGGACGGGTGTCGGCGGCGTGAGCGTGCCGAGCCGGTACAGCCGTTCGCTTCTCCTGAGTTGGGCCCGCGCGCCGACGTGACGCTCCCAGGCGGCGGCGAACTCGGCGGCCGTGTCCACCGGACCACCGACGCCCGGGAACGAGTACCCCTCGTCCGCGAGCCGCGCGGCCAGCACGTCGACGTCTTCCGCCGGGAGGTCGGTGACGTTGAGCTGGTACGGCGGTGTGTGGAACAGCACGGCCGACACCCCACCGACCCCGTCAACATGACCATCCGCGTCCGCGAGCCGCCCGAAGAACGGCACCTCCTGCCCGTACACGTCCGGCCCTCGTCTGCGCAGCGCGTCGGTCACGGACAGCGCCACGGTGTGCGCCGCGGGCCGCGAGCGCAGGAAGTCCCCCGCGCTCGTGAGGAATTCGTCCAGATCGTGGGTGAACACCCAGCCATGCGCGTCACGAGTCATGGCAGCCATGATCCCGCTCATCCCCTGTTCGGCACTCCGATTTTCCGGGCGCCCGGCGCTAAGCCCCCGGCAGCGTCGGCTCCGGGTCCGTCGCGATCCGTGCGTGCAGGTGGACGTCCCGGAACGCGTCGTGCCGCCCCGACTCGAACATCGCCTCCCGCAGCGTCCCCTCGTACGGGAACCCGCACCGCTCGGCGATCCGGCAGGACGCGTCGTGGCCGAGGGCGTGGCCCAGTTCGATGCGGTGCAGACGGACGGCGCCGAAGGCGTAGCGGGCGGCCAGGGCGAGGGCGCGAGTGGCGACCTGGTGGCCGCGGGCCTCCGGAAGGACCCAGTAGCCGACGATGCCGACGCGTATGACGTGGTTGATGTCGTTGACGCCTATGTGACCGAGGGTCGTACCGGTGGCCGCGTCCGTGACGCAGAAGGCGACAGCGGTGCCGTCGGCGACGGCCTCGGCGCGCGAGCGGAGCGAGTCGCGGGCGCTGTCCAGGTCCCGGACGAGCTTGACCGGGGTGTTCCAGCGCTGGAACTCCGGGTCGGTCAGCCCGCGCAGCCAGGTCGCGACATCGGCCTCGGATTCCGGGTCCCAGGGGCGCAGCCGCAGGCCGTGGCCGTCGAGCACGGGGAAGGGGTGGGCGGGGGACTTCTCGTGAACGTCGGGCATCCGGCCATTATTCACAGGGGCCGGAGGGGGGTCAGGAACTGGATTTCGACGCGGAGGAAGGAGGAGGGACGGCGGAGGAAGGGGGCGGGACGGCGGAGGAAGGGGACGGGACTGCGCCGGGCCGTGGCCGGAACACGGGCACCCCCGCCCTGAACGTGACCTCCAGCCCCATCCCGATCCGCAGCGCGTCGCCCTCGCTCTCCACCACCTCGGTCATCATCCGCGGCCCCTCCGCGAGGTCGACGACCGCGGCGACGTACGGCACCCGCTCGCCGAAGGGCGGGAGGTCGTTGCGGTGTACGACGGACCAGGTGTAGAGGGTGGCGTGGCCGCTCGCGGGCTGCCAGCGCACGTCCTCGCTCCAGCAGTGCGGGCAGAACTCCCGGGGGTAGTGGTGGGCCCGGTCGCAGCCGGCGCAGTGGCGGATCAGCAGCCGCCCCTCCGCCGCCGCGTCCCAGTACGGCCGGGTGAAGGCATCGACCTCGGGCAGATCGAATCGCGCCCCACCTGGCGCCCGCGTCCTGTCCGCCGCACGCGCTTCGCCCGACGGACGCTCCCCGCTCGACGCGCGCTCCCCGCTCACGAGCACACCCCGACCCCGATCGACCCGCGCCTCACGAGAAGAGCCCGATCGCACTGTCCAGCGACCACGTCTGCCACCCCATCCCGAAGAAGGCGACGACCGAGATCAGCGCCATCATCGCGTTCTGCCCCTGCTCGGCCCAGTCGTGGATCATGAGGGTGAAGTACAGGACGTTGAGGAGCAGCCCGCCGATCAGCGCGATCGGCGTCAGGAACCCGGCCACCAGTCCCAGTCCGAGGGCCAACTCCGCGTACACGACGACGTACGCCATCGTCCGCGGCCTGGGCGCGACCACGACGTCGAAGCCGGAACGCACCGCGTTCCACCGGTGCTTGCCCGCGACGTCCGCCGCCCACGCGATCCCGGTCCCCCGCTCGAACCAGCCCTTCTTGTCCTTGTGCCGCCAACTCTCCAGCCACCACAGCCCGAGCCCGAGCCGCAGCACGGCCAGCCACTCCGCCCCGCCGAGCCAGATCGTGTCCATGGCAGTCCACGCCCCCTTCGGTTTCTGACGGTACGTCAGTTCAGCGCACGGAGTGGCCCTTGGCAAGGCACGTGCGGCCAAGAACTCCCCCTCGGACGGTCCGGGCCTCTCGCGATACGGGCGGCCGACGAACCTCCGCGCGGCCACCGGTACGCCCTACAGCAGGCCACCGGCCGGCATCGTCCGGCCGTACAACTCGTCGAGGCCGATCAGCAGTACACCGCCTCGTTCGGCTTCGGCGCGCAGCCCATCGGTGAAGCCCGCAGCGCTGAAGCACGCCAGTCGGCACTCCTCGGTGGCCATTCCCCGGCCGGCGAGCAGTTCCCTGGCCCGCCCGAGCCGCTCCAGATGACCGACCCCCATGACGGTTCCCCATTTGGCCTCTCCGAGCAGAGCGACCGATGGCCGCCTCCCCCCAGAACCCGACTCGACGACGGCCACGTCGACCTGGATCTGTCGACGCTCCTTCGAGTCGGTCACTACACCGCTGCCCACCTCACCCAGGGAGGTGTTGAGCAACGACCGCCCAGGTCCGAGCACATACTCGCGGCACACCGCCTCGAAGTGCGGCCCGGCCACTTGCGCCGCAAACCGTTCCGCCGCCTGCCCCCACACCTCGGCGGCCTGCCCGCTCTCCAGCCGCGCCCAGGCGGGACGCATGACAGCCTCATAGAAGTTGATCAGCGGTTCAGTGATGCGGTACTGCGACTTCCCGGCACGAAAGACATCCACTTCCCGCATCAGCAGATGGCTGTCCTCCAGGACGTTGAGCGGATGCGAGATGTCGACGGATTTCCGTCCGATGTAACTCGCGATGCCACCCCGCGTCGCGTTCCCCTGCGCCACGGCTGCCAGGACCGAGTGGTAGAGCGCGGTGTCACGGATGTCCGCTTCCTCCGCAAGCAGATACCTGGCCTCGCGAAACAGCGGGCTGAACGGCGAGAGGACCGTACGGCAGATCCAGTCGTCGAAGTCATGGAGACTCGCGGGGACGTCGTCCGCCAGGAACTGGCGGCGGTACGCGGGCGTGCCTCCGACAACGGCATGGAGCCGGGCGGCCAGCGCGGGATCACCGGCGACACTCCAGAAATCGGCAGCCGCCCGGTACCCGAAGGGCCGTACGACGAGTTCGAGCTGCGCCCGGCCCCGCAGAGGCGCGGTACTGGCCAGTAGTCCACCCATGACGGACATCGCCGAACCGCACAGGAGCATTCTCATGCGGCTCTCTTCCACCTGGAAGCGATCGATCTCGCGCTGGATGAGCGAGGGGAGTTCCGGAGCGACCTTCACCAGGTACGGGAACTCGTCGATGACCACGAGAAAGGGGGAATCCGCCGCTTCCCCCGTCGAGCCGCTTCGGACATCTCTCCTCCCGAGTGCGGCAAGCCCGAACAGGTAGGAGATCGCGTCGTCCCAGGAGCCGAAGGAGAAGGCCACGGGGGACCCCACGTACTCGGCCAGCGCGGCGCTGAACTGACGAAGCGACTCCGCTTCGGTGCCCGCCGTCGCACCGAAGTAGAAGCCGCCACACTGCTCCACGAGCGCCCTCAGGAGATAGGTCTTCCCCATACGCCGCCTGCCACTGACGATGCCGAGCATGGCGTGCGGCAGAGTCCGGCCCGCAAAGGCGGCGAGCCCGTCCCATTCGGCTCCGCGATCGAAGACACGCGGCGGCTTGCTCGGCCTTGCACGTGACATCACACTGACTCCTTAGGGATGTACTCCTTAGAAGTGTACCCCTAAGGAGTCAGCCTCTGCGCTAGTCGACGAGGAACTTCCTCGCCGCCATACCGAGGGTCGCCACTCCCACGAAGGCGGCCCCTCCCGCCGCCAGAACGGCCGACACCCCCTGCCCCGCCATCCAGAACACCGCGGCGGCGACACCCGCACCGAACAGAGCGCTCAGCGCGATGATCGCCAGCCAGATCCCCTTGAGGGACCCGTCGTCGACACTCATACGGCATGCCTTCCATTCGAGGACCC
This sequence comes from Streptomyces sp. NPDC007896, assembly GCF_042959425.1. Lineage (NCBI taxonomy): Bacteria > Bacillati > Actinomycetota > Actinomycetes > Kitasatosporales > Streptomycetaceae > Streptomyces > Streptomyces sp. NPDC007896. Next base: position 62,295 of record NZ_JBIBKX010000013.1, read on the forward strand.
GGCATGCGATGTCGCCGCAGAGCAGGCCCAGTTGGCGTGGCACCGACCGGTCGCCACAGAGAGAAGAGCGTAGAGGACTGCCCTAACACTCTCAATCTTTTACGACACTCTCGCAGTGATAACCTCGCGGCAGAGGGCGGGTAACGTCGCGCCCTCGCGAGACACGCCGACCTGAGGAAGGGGCACATGCTCTCCAGAGGCGTCCTGCTCACAGAGCTGCGCCGGCTCACGTCCGACATCGAGCTCGACCTGCGGTCCCGCATCCCCTCCGATGCGGCCGTCGAGCCCTCTGATCCGGTCGTCGAGCGTTTTCGCGATGAGTACAGGGCCGCCGTGGGATACGGACTGACGGCGGCCACCTGGCAGTCCTGGCTGGACGAGCAGGTGTCCCAGGTGGCCAGGGCCTGGGTCCTCGCCACTGTCGTGATCCGGTTCTGCGAGGACAACGGGCTGCTCGACATGCCCTTTGCCGCAGGTCCGGCGGATGCGTCGGACGCCTCGGACGGAGCCTTCTACCAGCGGCAATCGTCCGCGGCGGCCGCCGAACTGATCACCTCGTCCATGGACCGGCTCCGCTCCCACCCCGCCATGGCCTCGGTGTTCAGCCGGAGCAGCAATCCCCTGTGGCGCATGCGTCCGAGCCATGAGGCGTGCCGGAGGCTCCTCGCCTTCTGGCGCCGTCGGACTCCGGACGGCGCGCTCGTGCACGACTTCACGGACGAGTCACGCTCCACGAGGTTCCTGACGGATCTCTACGCGGACATCAGCGAGCACGCCCTGAAGTCGTACGCCTCGGTTCCCACCCCGCCCTTCGTGGTCGAGCTGATCCACGATCTCGCTCTCGACCCAGCACTGGACGCCTGCGCGTCCGGCGCGACCGGCCTGTCCGGGTTCCGGGTCGTCGACCCGGCCTGCGGATCGGGCGCCTTTCTGCTCGACGCGTACGAGCGCCTGTTCCGGCGTTGGTCCGAGGTCGCGCCGGGGATGAGCCCATGGCAGCGAGCGGCCCGGGCGCTGAACTCGGTCCACGGTTGCGACCTCGACCCGTGCGCCGTGAGCATCACGCGGTTCCGCCTGCTGCTGGCCGCCATGAACAGCACGGGAGAACGGAGACTCGAAGACGTTCCGGACGTCCCACTGGTGGTCGCCACGGGCGATTCTCTCCTGCACAACCGCCGAGGAACCTCGGCCGGGCCGGGGCTGACGGGCTTCGGCGCCCCGACCGACGTCGACGAGTACGCCAGGCGCCACGGCCTGCTCCGCGCCGGTTCCTACCAGGTCGTGACGACCAATCCCCCGTACATCACCGTCAAGGACAAGCGCCTGTTCACGGCCTACCGCGACGCCTACGAGAGCTGCAACGGGCTCTACGCGCTCTCGGTCCCTTTCACCGAGCTCGCCTTCGACCTCGCGCTGCCGGGCGAAGCCGCGGGCCGCGTGGGTCTGCTGACGTCCAACTCCTTCATGAAGCGGGAATTCGGCAGAAGCCTCGTCGAGCGAGTTCTTCCGCGGGTGCGGATCTCCCACGTCATCGACACGTCGGGCGCCTACATCCCCGGACACGGCACCCCGACGGTCATCCTCGTGGGACAGAACCGCGTGCCCGATCGCGAAGCGCCGGTTCACATGGTCGTAGGCCGGCGGGGCGAGCCCGGAGTGCCGGAGGTGCCCGGCGAGGGGCTTGTCTGGCAGTCGCTGCGTCGGCTGGCGTTCGAAGCCGAGGCCGTAAGCCATTGGGCCGAGTCCTACCTCCAGGAACGCGCACAGCTGGACATCTTCCCCTGGAGCCTCGCTCCTTCGGCGGCCCGAAGCGTGCTGCGGCTCATGGAGAGCGGTGAGCCGCTGCGCGAACGCGTCACCCGTATCGGGTACGCCGCCAACACGGGATCCGACGAGCTCTTCTGCTCCACCGCCGGCTCCTTCAGACGTCACCGTGCCGAGGAGTCCGCCACCGTCCGGGTACTGACCGGCTCCGAGGTGCGTGACTGGTCGACGCACGCACCGCTGAGGGCCTTCTTCCCCCGTACCCGAGGCGGCAGGGAACTCGTCGATCTGGAGCGGCTTCCCGGGCATCACCGCCGCCTGTGGCCGTATCGGGGTGTGCTGAGCGGGCGACGCGGATCCAGGAAGACGTCACCGTGGTACGACTGGCATCAGTTCGCGCCCGACTGGGACGCCCACCCGTGGTCCATCGTCTTCCCCTGGGTGGCCACGCACCCGCACTTCAGTCTGCTGAGGGGCTCCGCCGTCGCGCTCAACTCGGCACCGGTGATCAAACTGCCGCCGAGTGCCACGGAACACTCCCACCTCGAACTCCTGGGAGTACTCAACAGTTCGGCCGTCTGTTTCTGGCTCAAGCAGATGAGCCAGAGCAAGGGACAGCCGCACATCGGAGCGCTCCGGGGCGGTGAAGCCTGGGAGCGGATCTACGAGTTCACCTCCACCCGGCTCCTCGACCTCCCGCTTCCCCCCGCCTTCTCCGTGGCACCGGCCGAAGAACTGGACCTGCTCGCAGCGGAGCTGGGGCGCTGCCAGTCCGACCTCGGGAACCCGGCCACCCGCCTCACCGCACAGTCGCTCGCCGCTGCCCGAGGGCACTGGTCCTCGGTCAGATCGCGCATGGTGGCGATTCAGGAGGAACTCGACTGGCAGACGTACGCCTCCTACGGCCTGCTCCCCGACGACGGGAATCTGACCGCCGCCCTGGCCGACCTCCCGGGGGTCGAGGTCGGCGAACGCGCCTTCGAGATCGCCCTCGCCAGAAGAATCGCAGCCGGGGAGACGGAGGCGCGGTGGTTCGCCGACGATCCGGAAGGGAGCTGGTTCCGGCGGCACGACGTGATCCCGGTGACCGAAATCCCCGAGCACTGGCCGCCCGCGTACCAGAACCTCGTACGACGTCGTGTGGCCGCCATCGAACAGAACGGCATGCTGGCGCTGCTGGAGCAGCCCGAGTACAAGCGCCGTTGGCTCACCCCTGGTTGGGACACCATGGTCCGCGACATCCTCCGAGAACGCATGCTCGACCTCTGTGAAGCACCGCGGCTGTGGCTGGACGCCGCCACGGAGGACGGACGTCCCGTCGCACGCTCCGTACGGAAGCTGAGTGAACTCCTTGGAGCCGAGGAGGAATTCACCACACTGGCAGCGCTCTACGCTCCCCGGGAATCCATCCTCGATGTCCTCCTGGAGCTGCTCGCCGGCGAGCACGTACCGCAGGCGGCACCCCTCCGGTACAAGCCCTCGGGCCTCAACAAACGACGCCTCTGGGAAGAGCTGTGGGAGGTACAGCGCCTGAAGGACAGCTCCAGCGCCGCGGACGACCGACCAGAACGCGGCGGCCTCAGCGAAGCTGCCCCGGTTCTGCCACGGTTCACGTCAGCCGACTTCCTCAAATCGTCGTATTGGAGACAACGCGGCAAATTCGACATGCCGAACGAACGCTTCACCTCGTTCGCGTCGTCCGTCGCCCCACTGTCCCCCTCGACCCTCATCGGCTGGGCGGGCTGGGACGCCGGTCAACGAGCGCACGTCCTGCTCCACCTGCTCGAAGCCGACGCCCATGCTCACACGCAGCGCCCGGAGTCGGCCCTTCCGCTACTCAGAGCCCTCGCGGATGTACTCCCTTGGGCAAGGACCGAGCACGGGCTCGGCCCCACCTCGCCCCCTGGCGACGGCGAAGCCTTGTCGCACGCCTACGAACACCACGTCACCCGCCTCGGCCTGTCGGCCGAAGAGGTGAACTCCTGGCGTCCGCCCACTCCGAAGCGAGGCAGGCCGCGCAAAGCCGGTTAGAGCGGGCGACTGAAGGCCGAGCCTCCTCACCCCCGCCCCATACGCCACCGACTCCACGCATTCCAAGTGACCTACGCCACCAGCCCCACCCACTCCTCCTACAGCCGTGATCAGTTCGCAACCGATTCCGGGCTTGACCGAGACCTATCAAGTGACGACGTGATTACGCTCGCGCTCATGGCCGACTCGACTGCTTCCTCCACATCCCGCCCGGTGCCGTCGCACGAAGACCGCCCCGTGTACGTGATAGGCGGCGGCCCCGGGGGGCTCGCGACGGCGTACGCGCTGCGCGCCCAGGGCGTACGGGCCGTCGTACTGGAGAAGTCCGACCAGGTCGGAGCGTCCTGGCGGCGCCACTACGACCGGCTGCACCTGCACACGACCCGGCGACTGTCCGGCCTGCCCGGCCTCGCGATGCCGCGCTCCTTCGGGCGGTGGGTCTCCCGCGACAACGTGGTGCGCTACCTGGAGAAGTACGCCGAGCACCACCAGCTGGAGATCGTCACGGGCGTCGAGGTCTCGCGCGTCGAGCCCGCCCCGGGCGGTGACGGCTGGCTGCTGTACGCCACCGGCGGCCGTGAGCTGACCGGCAGCGCCGTGGTCGTCGCCACCGGCCACAACCACACCCCGCGCCTGCCCGACTGGCCCGGCCGCGACACATACACCGGCGAACTCCTGCACGCCGGCGACTACCGCAACCCCGCCCCCTACGCCGGCCGTGACGTCCTCGTCGTCGGCGTCGGCAACACGGGCGCCGAGATCGCCGTGGACCTGGTCGAGGGCGGCGCCTCCCGGGTACGGCTCGCCGTGCGCACCGCGCCGCACCTCGTGCGCCGCTCCACGGCCGGCTGGGCCGCCCAGTTCACCGGGATCGTCGTACGACGGCTGCCGGTGCGCCTCGTCGACGCGCTCGCCGGACCGATGGCCAAGGTCAGCGTGCCGGACCTGTCGGCGCAGGGACTGCCCCGCCCCGACACCGGCCTCTACTCCCGCGTCAACGAAGGCTCCATCCCCGTCCAGGACGTCGGCCTCATCAACGCCGTCCGCAAGGGACGGGTCGAGGTCGTGGCCGCGGTGGAGGGTTTCGAGGAGGACAAGGTCGTCCTCGCCGACGGAAAGCGGATCGGCCCGGACGCCGTGATCGCCGCGACGGGGTACGTACGCGCCCTGGAGGGCATCGTCGGCCACCTCGACGTCCTCGACGGGCGGGGCCGCCCCGTCGTGCACGGCGCCCGCACCCCGAAGAAGGCACCCGGCCTCTACTTCACCGGCTTCACCAACCCCATCAGCGGCATGTTCCGCGAACTCGCCCTCGACGCGGAGAAGATCGCGAAGGCGGTCGCGAGGACCGCGGAGAAGGCGGAGAAGGCGGCGGCCAAGGCGAGGGAGAAGGCGGCCGAGGCGCAGGAGAAGGCGGCGACGAAAACCGGGGCGAAAACGGGGGCGCGCGACACGGGAGACACCCGCGCCGCGCACTGAGTCACCGCATTACCGAGCGGTTGTTCACTGCCGCTGAGCCACCGTCAGTTGACAGCGAGCGCCGCCGTGTTGTTCGTGGTGTCCGGGTCAAAGGCGAAGTCGCCGAACTCGGGATGGATGCTGACCTCACCGGTCGTGCCGGGCACCGCCGCGTCGATCCGCAGCTGGAAGGCGTAGGTGCGCTCGGTGCTCTCGGACACCCAGTACGGGAGAGCGCAGTCGTAACGCGGGGCGCCCGTCCGCTGCCCGTAGTACCCGCCCGTGAGGGTGTGCGGAACGCAGTCCGCGGGGACGCCGGTGACCGTCGTACCGGTCGGGACGATCAGCCTGACCTTGGCGGCCGGGTCGCCGGAGCCGAGGTTCGCGAACCAGGCCGGGCCGTTGTTCTTGAAGGTGAGCGGGGCGGTCACCGTCTGGCCCGCCGTACCGGTGACCGCGGCGCCGGTCACCGAGAAGTCGGCGGTGTTGTCCGTGCCGATCTGCAGCGCCGCGTAGTTGTCGCGGCTCGCCAGGTCGGTCGCGCCGTCGGCCGGGTCGACACTGAGGTCCAGCCGGTCGTTCAGCGCGTGCCGCGCGATCGCCAGCTCCAGCGGCGCGGGCAGCTCGAAGGAGTCACCGGGTGCCAGCACCTGGTCGAACGTGCAGGTCACGTCCGTCATCGGCGCGTACTCGCCACCGCCCGACCGCGTGTAGGTGCAGGCGTCGTACTTGTTCAGGAAGTCCAGCCCGTACGAGGCCGTCATCTTCACCTTGACGCCGTGCGCGCTCTCGTTGCCCTTGTTGGTCAGCGCGAAGGGGATCGTCTCGGTGCCACCCGGCAGCGCGTGCTCGACGTCGGCCACGGGGGCGAGGGAGAGGTCGGGGCCCGAGGCGACCGTGAAGTCGGTCTCGAAACTGTCCTCGGGCGCGGTGAGCGTGCCGTCGGGGCCGCCGGTGGCCGTCGCCGCGTAGGTGATCCTGCCCTGCGCCCCGGCCTGCGCGCTGTCGGCCGCGCGGATCCCGAGGTGGATCTGCCGGCTGTAGTCGGACCCGATCACGGGCACGTCCGGCACGCTGCACACCGCGGTCGTGCCGCTCGGCGCACAGTTGTCCGGCCAGGTCACCTCGCCGACTCCGGCCAGCCCGGAGGCGTCGACGCTCACCTTGCCGTCGGTCACCGTGAAGTGGCCGTTGTCGTGGTAGATCCCCACGTCGATCGTCCGGCTCTGCGGCGCGCCGCCGTCCGTGCCGAGCGGCAGGGCCTGCTCGGAGGGTGCGTCGATCCACAGCTGGTCGGACTCGGTCTCGGCCAGCGCGGGGGCGGCGGTGAGCCCCACGGTGACGAGTCCGGCCGTGAGCGTCGTACAGGCTCCGAGCCGCAGCGCGCGGCCGAAGGAGACAGGTCTCATGACATCCCCCAGGGTGAGAAGAAGGGCGAGGAGAAGGAGAGAAGCGATGACTTGGCCGACGCATGCCGACAGGGCCATGTCATAGACGATCAAAGGGAGTTGAAGGTTGTGCGGCACTCCCACGGGTTCCGGCCCCGCGCGGCGGGTACGAACCAGATCCCCGGCCGCCCAGCCTTTTGCTTGCACGAAGGTTCCTGACGCGGCGTCAGTTAAGTAATCTGACAGTGCGTCAGTTAATTGGCTGTCACACAGGAGCGGGCGGACCGATGCTTGGATCAACCCACGGCACCCTCACCACCGACTCCCGCCGGGCCCGCGTCATCGCCTGCGGCGAGCAGCCCTCACCCGTCGTGCACGGCCGCCCGGCCGACGTCGACGACCTGGACGTCAGCGGCCGTCCGCTGTACGCCGACGTACCCGATCTGGACCGCTTCTTCCGTCCCGAGTCCGTGGCCGTCGTCGGCGCCTCGGACGCCGAGGGCCGGCCGAACACCGGCATCACCCGGCAGCTGATCGCCTGGGCCGAGCGGGTCGGCGCCCGGCTGCACCCCGTGCACCCCACCCGTCGGTCCGTCTTCGGCATCCCCTGCTCCCCCTCCCTCGCCGACCTGCCCGAGCAGGTCGATCTGGCCGTGCTGCTCGTCGGCGATCCACTTCCCGTGATCGGGGAACTGGCCGAGGCCAAGGTGAAGTTCGCCGTCGCCTTCGCCTCCGGGTTCGCCGAGACCGGGGCCGAGGGCGCCGCCGCACAGGCCCACCTCGCCGCCGCCGTCCGCCGCAGCGGCCTCCGGCTCCTGGGGCCCAACACCAACCTCAACGCCTTCGAGAAGTTCCGCGACGATCTCGACGGTCCCGCGATCGCCCTCATCACCCAGTCCGGACACCAGGGCCGGCCGGTGTTCGCGATGCAGGAGCTGGGCGTACGGCTCTCCCACTGGGCGCCCACCGGCAACGAGGCCGACCTCGAGACCGCCGACTTCATCTCCTACTTCTCCGAGCAGCCGGAGATCGGCGCGATCGCCTGCTACGTCGAGGGGCTCAAGGACGGCCGCTCCTTTCTGCTCGCCGCCGACCGCGCCGCCCGCCGCGGAGTGCCCGTCGTCGCCGTCAAGGTCGGCCGCACCGAGACCGGCGCCCGCACCGCCGCCTCACACACCGGCAAGCTGACCGGCGCCGACACGGTGGTGGACGCGGCGATGCGGCAGTACGGCGTGATCCGCGTCGACGGGCTCGACGAACTCCAGGACACCGCCGCCCTGTTGGCCCGCGCCCGCGCCCCACGGGCCGAGGGTGTCGTGGTCTATTCGATCTCGGGCGGCACGGGGGCGCACTTCGCCGACCTGGCGACGGCGGCGGGGCTGCCGCTGCCGGGTCTCTCCGCCGCCAGGCAGGCCGAGCTGCACCAGTGGATACCCGAGTACCTGAGCGTGACCAATCCCGTCGACAACGGCGGGCATCCGGTCGGCGACTGGCGCGGACGGAAGATCATCGACGCGATCCTCGCCGACCCCGAGGTCGGCATACTGATCTGTCCGATCACCGGTCCCTTCCCTCCCATGAGCGACAAGCTCGCGCAGGACCTGGTGGACGCGGCGGAACAGACGGACAAGCTGGTGTGCGTGGTGTGGGGCTCGCCGGTCGGCACCGAGGCCGCGTACCGCGAGACGCTGCTCGGCTCGTCGAAGGTCGCCACCTTCCGGACCTTCGCCAACTGCATCACGGCCGTGCGCGCCTACCTGGACCACCACCGGTTCGTCGCCGCCTACCGCTCCCCCTTCGACGAGGCTCCCCGCACCCCCTCGCCGTCCTTCCGCAAGACGCAGGCGCTGATGCGGCCGGGGCAGCAGCTGAGCGAGCACGCGGCGAAGCAGCTGCTGCGCGCCTACGGGATCCGGGTGCCGCGCGAGCAGTTGGTGACCAGCGCGGCGGCGGCCGTGCGCGCGGCGAGTCTCGTCGGCTACCCCGTGGTCATGAAGGCGTCCGGCGCCCAGATCGCCCACAAGACCGAACTGGGTCTGGTGAAGATCGGACTGACCTCCGCCAGCCAGGTCAGGGACGCCTACCGCGAGCTCACCGACATCGCGCGCTACGAGGGGATCTCGCTCGACGGGGTGCTGGTGTGCCAGATGGTCGAGCGGGGCGTGGAAATGGTCGTGGGCGTCACGCACGACCAGCTCTTCGGGCCGACCGTGACCGTCGGGCTGGGCGGTGTGCTCGTCGAGGTGCTGCGGGACGCGGCCGTCCGCGTGCCGCCGTTCGGCGAGGACCAGGCGCGGGGCATGCTCGGCGAGCTGCGCGGGCGGACCCTTCTGGAGGGCGTGCGCGGGGGACCGCCGGTGGATGTGGACGCGCTGGTCGAGGTCGTCATGCGCGTACAGCGGATGGCTCTGGAACTCGGGGACGACATCGCCGAGCTCGACATCAACCCGCTGATGGTGCTGCCCAGGGGCCAGGGAGCGGTGGCCCTGGACGCGCTGGTCGTCTGCCGCTGACCCCCAGCGCCCCAGCCCCCGCGCCATCGCCCGCCCCCGCCGCACCGCCCCCCGTAAAAACCGGAGCACCCCCATGTCATCCTCCCCCGAGAAATCCGCCGAGAAATCTGCCGAGAAATCTGCCGATCCCGTCGACTCATTGGTACTGCACGCCACTGACAATCACGTCTCGTGGATCACCCTCAACCGCCCCGAAACCCTCAACGCCATCACCCCTGACCAGCGCGAACGCCTCATCCAGCACCTCACCCACGCCTCCTGCGACCCGGACGTACGGGCCGTCGTGATCACGGCGACCGGACGTGGTTTCTGCGCGGGCGCGGACCTGCGCGGGGGGCCGCCGGCCGGGGAGCGGGTGGCCGGGGACGTGGCCCGCACGATCCGGCTCGGTGCTCAGCGCCTGATCGGCGCGGTCCTCGACTGCGAGAAACCCGTGATCGCGGCGGTCAACGGCACCGCGGCCGGCCTCGGCGCCCACCTCGCCCTCGCCTGCGACCTCGTACTCGCCGCCGATTCCGCCAAGTTCATCGAGGTGTTCGTGCGCCGCGGCCTGGTCCCCGACGGCGGCGGCGCGTATCTGCTGCCCCGTCTCGTCGGACCCCAGCGCGCCAAGGAACTGATGTTCTTCGGCGACGCGCTGACGGCGGCGGACGCGGCGCGGCTCGGGCTCGTCAACAGGGTCGTACCGCCGGACGATCTGGAGAAGACCGCCCGCGACTGGGCCGAGCGCCTGGCCACCGGCCCGACCCGCGCCCTCGCCCTCACCAAACAGCTGGTCAACGCCTCCCTCGACACCGACCGCAGCACCGCCTTCGCCGCCGAAGCCGCCGCCCAGGAGATCAACATGACCACGACGGACGCGACCGAGGGCGTGACAAGCTTCGTGGAACGCCGAACCCCGCACTACCGAGGCCGCTGAGTCAGCCCCGCCTCAGCCTGCGCGGATCCCCCGAGCCGGGATCACCGAACAGGACGTAGAGCTCGGGCTCGTCGGCGTCCGACCACTTCAGCCCCGTGCGTCCCGGCTTGCGTGCCGTGTCTGCCCACCCCATGGTCGCGAAGATACGCGCGGGCCGGACCGGGAGTTCCCGCCGGGCTCGTACCGGCTCCCGCCCCTTCCTATCTGACACATCGTCAGCTTCAATGGGTGGTGTGATGGGACACGCAGGGATGGCGGCAGCCGCCGTCCGTTACCTCAGGTCGGCCGGGGCCTCCACCGTCGCGGGGCGCGTCGAGGCGCTGCCGCGGCCGGAGCTGCGGGCGGTGGGGGACGATGAGCGCGCGCCGGTCGATCAGGCCGCGTTTCGGCGGGTGTTGGGGAACTTCGCGACGGGTGTCACCGTCATCACCGCGCCGGGCGTCGAGGGCGAGACCGGTGGCGCAGGCCCGGCCGGGTTCGCCTGTCAGTCGTTCGCGTCGCTCTCGCTCGACCCTCCCCTGGTCTGCTTCATGGTGGGGCGTACGTCGGCGACCTGGCCGCGGATCGCCCGCGCGGGCGTGTTCTGTGTGAACGTACTGGGGGCGCACCAGGGTGAGTTGTGCCGTGGGTTCGCGGTGAGCGGGGCGGACAAGTTCGCCGGGGTCGTGTACGACGCGGCGCCCGTTTCCGGTTCGCCGCGTCTCGCGGGCGCCGCGGCCTGGGTCGACTGCACGATCCACGCGGTGCACACCGGCGGGGACCATCTGATCGTGGTGGGACGGGTGGACGCGCTCGGCGCGAGCGCCGGTGACGACGCCGCGCCGCTGCTGTTCCACAAGGGACGGTTCCTCTAGCTCGAAAGGGCGGTTCCTCCGGCTCGGTGGCAGGCCGCCCGGTCGGAGTGCCGGAGTCGTCAGGCGATCGCCGGTATCGCGGGTGTGCCCGTCGCGGGGCGCCGTCGGATCACCAGTGCCATCAGGGCCGCCGCCGCGCACAGCGCGCCCGAGGCGTACCAGACCATGTCGTACGAGCCGAACGCGTCCCGCGCCACACCGCCGAGGAAGGCGACGAGGGCGGCGCCGACCTGGTGGGAGGCGAGGACCCAGCCGAAGACGATGGCGCTGTCCTCGCCGTACTGCTCGCGGCACAGGGCCAGCGTGGGCGGGACGGTGGCGACCCAGTCGAGGCCGTAGAAGACGATGAAGAAGATCATCGGAGGGTGCACGGACGAGGCGAGAAGCATGGGGAGGAACAGCAGTGAGATGCCGCGCAGCGCGTAGTAGACGGCGAGCAGCCTGCGCGGTTCGAAGCGGTCGGTGAACCAGCCGGAGGCGACCGTTCCGACCACGTCGAAGACCCCGATGACCGCGAGCAGCGAGGCCGCCGCCGTGATGGGCATCCCGTGGTCGTGGGCCGCGGGCACGAAGTGCGTCTGGACCAGGCCGTTCGTCGAGGCGCCACAGATCGCGAAGGTGCCGGCCAGCAGCCAGAACGGGCCGGTGCGGACCGCGGAGAGCAGGACCGTCACCGCGCGCCGGGCGGCGCCCTGCACGGGCGCGGGCTTCGGTACGAACTCCGCCGACCCGTACGGCTTCACGCCCACGTCCGCCGGGTGGTCCCGCAGCAGCAGCCATACGAAGGGGACGACCGCGAGCGCCGCGAGGGCCACCGTCACCGCCGCCGGGCGCCAGTCGTGCTCGGTGACGATCCAGGAGAGGAGCGGCAGGAAGATCAGCTGGCCGGACGCCGAGGCCGCCGTCAGGATGCCCGTGACCAGGCCCTTGCGCGCTGTGAACCAGCGGTTGGTGACCGTCGCCGCGAAGGCCAGCGCCATGGAGCCGGACCCCAGACCGACCAACAGGCCCCAGCAGAGCAGCAGCTGCCAGGCGGCCGTCATCCACACGGTCAGACCGGAACCGAGCGCGATCACCATCAGGGCGACCGCCACCACCCGCCGGATGCCGAAGCGGTCCATCAGCGCCGCCGCGAACGGCGCCGTCAGCCCGTACAGCGCGAGGTTGATGGACACCGCCGCGCCGATCGTGCCGCGCGACCAGTGGAACTCCTGGTGCAGCGGGTCGATCAGCAGACCCGGCAGCGAACGGAAGGCCGCCGCACCGATGATCGTCACGAAGGTGACGGCGGCGACGAACCAGGCGCGATGGATGCGGACGCGGGGGGTGGAGGGGCCGGTCGGCTCGGTGGAGTCGGTCGGCTCGACGGAGTCGGTGGAGTCGGACGGCTCGGTGGGGCGGGGGTCCTCCGCGGCTGCGGCGCCCCCCGGGGAGGCGGCTTCGGTTGTCTGGGTCACGACATACAGCTTCGGACCTGCCGCTCTCGCGAACGAGTGGCCCGAAGGACAGCATTCGCTAGGATCGGGCCATGGCCTCTCACGGTACGCGGCCTCGCCACCGCGTCGTCGTCCTCGCCCTCGACGGGCTGCTGCCCTTCGAGCTCGGCATCCCGCAGCGCATCTTCGGCAAGGCTCGCGACGCGGACGAGCGCCCGCTGTACGAGATCGTCACCTGCTCGGTCCGGCCGCCCGGCCCCGTCGAGACGGACGCCGACTTCGCCGTCCTCGTCGCGAACGGCCCCGAAGTCCTCGCCACCGCCGACACCGTCGTCATCCCCGCCTCCTACGAACTCGGCCCCGTCCACGAGGAAGGCATCCTCACACCCGAACTGGCCGCCGCCCTCGCCCACATCCGCCCCGGCACCCGCCTCGTCTCCATCTGCACCGGCAGCTACGTCCTCGCCGCCGCGGGCTACCTCGACGGCCGGCCGGCCACCACCCACTGGATGCACGCCGAGCACTTCCAGCGGCTCTTCCCGGAGATCAAGGTCGACGCCGAAGTGCTCTTCGTCGACGACGGCGACGTCCTCACCTCCGCCGGCGTCGCCGCGGGAATCGACCTGTGCCTCCATCTCGTACGCCGTGACCACGGCACCGCCGTAGCCAACGACGTGGCCCGCCGCACCGTCGTACCCCCGCACCGCGACGGCGGGCAGGCGCAGTACATCCAGCGACCGGTGCCGGAGCCGCAGGCGGCCACCACGACCGCCGCCCGCGCCTGGGCGCTGGCCCGCCTCGACGAGCCGATCCAGCTGCGCGACATGGCCGAGCAGGAAGCCATGTCCGTACGCACCTTCACGCGCCGCTTCCGCGAGGAGGTCGGCGTCAGCCCCGGGCATTGGCTGACCCAGCAGCGCATCGAACGGGCCCGGCACCTGCTGGAGACCAGCGACCTGTCCATCGACCAGGTCGCGCGGGACGCCGGATTCGGCACGGCCCAGTCGATGCGGCAGCACCTACAGGCGGTGCTCGGGGTCACCCCCACCGCGTATCGGCGCACCTTCCGGACCTCCGGGGCCTCCGGAGTCGAGGACCTCGGTGCGCGCCAGCGCTCTTAGGGGGCGCGGGGAACTGCGCGACCAGCCCCCACCCGCCCGCAGCCGAATGAACCGCCCCCTAGAACGTCAGCACCGCCCGCGCCACCCTCCCCCCCTCCGCATCCTGCGCTGCCTTGTCGAAGTCCTCCACCGGGTAGGTCTGGGTGACCAGTTCGTCCAGGAGGAGGCGGCCTTCTCGGTACAGGTCGGCGTACAGGGCGATGTCACGCTGGGGGCGGGAGGACCCGTATCGGCAGCCCAGGATGGACTTGTCGAGGTACATGGACGAGACGAGGAAGGACGCCTCGGCCGTGGCCGGAGGTACGCCGAGGAGGACCGCCTGGCCGTGGCGGTCCAGCAGGTCGATGGCCTGGCGGATGAGTTCGACGCGGCCGACGCACTCGAAGGCGTGGTCCGCGCCCGTGGGAAGGATGTCCTTCACGGCCTCCGTCGACGTCAGGAAGTGCGTGGCGCCGAAGCGCCGGGCCACGGCCTCCTTCGCCGGGTTGGCGTCGACCGCGACGATCTTCAGTGCGCCCGCGATCCGCGCGCCCTGGAGAACGTTGAGTCCGATGCCGCCGGTGCCGATGACGAGGACGGTGTCCCCCCGGTCCACCCTCGCGCGGTTGAGGACCGCGCCCACTCCCGTCAGGACTCCGCATCCGATCAGCGCGGCGGACGCGAGGGGGATGTCCTTGGGGATGCGGACGACTTGGACGGCCTTCACCACCGTCCGTTCCGCGAACGCGGAGTTGGACGCGAACTGGTACAGCGGCCGCCCGCCCCGTGCGAACGGCTGCCGCGGCATGCCGATCGCCTTGCGGCACATCGTCGGCCGCCCCCGGTCGCACTCCGCGCACGCCCCGCAGTTGGCGAGCGTGGAGAGCGCGACATGGTCGCCGGGGCGGACATGGCCGACGCCCGCGCCCACCGCCTCGACGACCCCCGCGCCCTCATGCCCCAGGACCACGGGGACGGGGAAGGGGATCGTCCCGTCCACCACCGACAGGTCACTGTGGCAGAGGCCGGCCGCGGAGATCGCGACCTGCACCTCGCCGGGCCCCGGGTCCCGTATCTCCAGGTCGTCCACGACCTGCGTCCGCTTGCCGTCGAAGATCACGCCTCGCATCGCGACTCCCTCAGCCCTTGGGTTCCCTCGGCAGGCCGAGCACGCGCTCGGCGATGATCGTGCGCTGGATCTCGTCCGAGCCGCCGTAGATGGTGTCGGCCCGGCTGAACAGGAACAGGTGCTGGGAGGAGTCGAGTTCGTACGGCGCCGAGGCCGACCAGTCCGCGGGGCCGGTCGCGGCCTGCCCGCCCCGCACCCGTACCGCCAGTTCACCGAGCCGCTGGTGCCAGCGGCCCCACAGCAGCTTGGCGACGCTGGGCGCGCCCGCGTCGCCCGAACCGCCCAGCGTCCGCAGCGCGTTCCAGCGCATCGTGCGCAGTTCCGCCCACTGGCGTACGAGTCGGTCGCGGACGACCGGGTCGGCCGCCGCGCCCGTGGCGACGGCCGTCTCGATCACCCGCCCCAACTCCTGTGCGAAGCCGATCTGCTGGGCCAGCGTCGAGACCCCTCGTTCGAAACCGAGGAGACTCATGGCCACCTGCCAGCCGTTGCCCACGCCGCCGACCACATGCTCGGCGCGGGCCACCGCCCCGTCGAAGAAGACCTCGTTGAACTCGCTCGTGCCGGTGAGCTGGCGGATCGGGCGGACCTCGACGCGGCCCGGCTGGTCCATCGGGACGAGAAGGAAGGACAGGCCGTGGTGGCGGGCCGACCCCGGTTCCGTACGGGCGAGGACGAAGCACCAGTCCGCCTCGTGGGCGAGCGAGGTCCAGATCTTCTGGCCGGTGATGCGGTACGTGTCGCCGTCCCGTGCCGCGGCCGTACGGATCCCCGCCAGGTCCGAGCCCGCGCCCGGCTCGCTGTATCCCTGGCACCAGAGTTCCTCGCCGCGGGCGACCAGGGGCAGGAAACGGGCCTTCTGTTCCGGGGTCCCGTGGGCGATGAGGGTGGGGGCGAGGAGCTTCTCGCCGATATGGCCGGAGCGGGCCGGAGCCCTGGAACGGGCGTACTCCTCGGCCCAGACGACCTGTTGGGTCAGGCTCGCCCGCCGGTTGCCGTATCCGTCCTCCGCCCAGCCGAGGCCGATCCAGCCGCCCCGGCCCAGTTCCCGTTCCCAGTCCTGCCGGACGACCGGCTCACCGACCGGGTGGGCGGTCAGCCAGTCCCGTGCCGTACGCCGGAAGGCCTCGTCCTCGGCGTCGAATCCGAACTCCATGTGTCCCCCTCGCCCACGGGCCCAACAGAACAACGGCACCTCACGCGTTCGGCCGCGCCTTTTGCGCGGCCGCCCGCGCCATCGCCTCCACCTGTTCCAGCAGGGGCATGGGGTCCACGCCCACGGTCCCCGGCAGGAAGTCCGCGATCCGCTCGGGAGTCCAGGGGCCGCCGTCCGCGTATCCGGCGCGCAGCTCCCGCGGCTGTGCCCACACCGCGATCTTCGGGCCGGCGATCGTGTAGACCTGCCCGGTGATGCGTTCCTCGCGGGCACGGTCGGAGAGGAGGTAGACCACCAGCGCGGCCACGTCCTCCGGTTCGCCGATCTCCTTCAGCTCCATGGGGACATTGGCCGACATGCGGGTACGGGCGACCGGTGCCACCGCGTTCGCCGTCACCCCGTACTTGTGCAGGCCCAGTGCCGCGCTGCGGACCAGCGAGATGATCCCGCCCTTCGCCGCGCTGTAGTTGGCCTGCGCGACCGAGCCCTGGTGGTTGCCGCTGGTGAAGCCGATCAGCGTGCCCGCGCCCTGTTTGCGCATGACCGCAGAGGCCGCCCGGAAGACCGTGAACGTGCCCTTGAGGTGGGTGGCGACGACGGGGTCCCACTCCTGCTCGGACATGTTGAAGAGCATCCGTTCACGCAGGATGCCGGCCACGCACACCACTCCGTCGATGCGCCCGTACGAGGTCAGCGCCGCGTCGACGACCCGCTGACCGCCGGCCATCGTGGAGATGTCGTCGGCCACCGCGACCGCTTCCCCGCCCGCCGCCTCGATCTCCTTGACCACGGCGTCGGCGATCGAACTGGTCGGCTCGGCGCCCTCGATGGACACCCCGTAGTCGTTGACGACGACCCGTGCGCCCTCGGCCGCCGCGGCGAGCGCGACGGCGCGGCCGATCCCGCGGCCCGCCCCTGTCACGGCGATGACCTTTCCTGCCAAGAAGTTCCCCACGTCCGGCCCCTTCCCGCAGTTTCTGACGGTCCGTTAGATTCGGTCTCCTCGGATTCTACGACCCGTCAGATACCCGGAGACAAGCCCCGCGGAGGACTCATGTCACTTCCGGTCGAGTTCCACGACATCGCCAAGCGCGTGAACAACTGGGGGCGTTGGGGCGCCGACGACGAGATCGGGACCCTGAACCTGATCACCGACGAGGTGGTACGAGAGGCCGTCGCCTGCGTCCGCACGGGGCGGCGTGTTCCGCTCGCGCTCCCTCTCCAGCAGGACGGCGTGCAGACCGGGATGATCCCCGGGCGGATCAATCCGCTGCACGTCATGGTGCAGATCAACCAGGAGATCTTCGGTCCGGGAACGGTCGCGTGCAGCGACGACGCCGTGACCCTGGGGCTCCAGGCGGCGACCCACTGGGACGCGCTCACCCATGTCTCGCACTCCGGGAAGCTCTACAACGGCCGCCCGGCCGGCACGATCACCCCGCACGGCGGCGCCGAGTTCAGCGGCATCGACAAGCCCCGGCACCTCGTCTCGCGAGGCGTCCTGCTCGACATCCCGCGCGCGCGGGGCGTCGACCGCCTCGACGGCGGGCATGCCGTGACCCCCGAAGACCTCGACGCGGCGGAAGAGTTGGCGGGCACGCGGGTGCGGTCCGGGGACATCGTGCTCGTACGGACCGGACAGATCCAGGTCTACCTGGCCGGTGACAAGCACGCGTACGGGTATCCGTCACCCGGGCTGTCGATCCGTACGCCGGAGTGGTTCCACGCGCGCGATGTCGCGGCCGTCGCGAACGACACTCTCACTTTTGAGATCTTCCCTCCCGAAATCGAGGACCTGTGGCTGCCCGTACACGCGCTCGACCTGGTCGAGATGGGGATGCTGCAGGGCCAGAACTGGAATCTCGAAAAGTTGTCCACAGCCTGTGGACAAGAGAATCGCTACGCCTTCCTGCTGTCCGCGATGCCGGAACCCTTCGTCGGCGGCACGGGTACCCCCGTGGCACCGGTGGCCATCCTCTGAGATGAGCCCCTGGAGCCCCCGGGGAAAGGTCGACCGGTGACAGGGGAAAGGGTCGGCCGGGGAAAGGGTCGGCCGGCGGCCGGGGAATGGGTCGGCTGGCGGCGCGCCACTGCGCGCCCCGAGCACGGCATCGCGCGCCGCCAGTCGGTTCCGGCGTACCCGCCCTGCTCCCTCTGACCCGGTAGGAGCCGACGCCGAATCACGACCCGCACTCGCCGAGGGCTCCCGTCACCGAAACCCTCGCCGTCCCCTCGCGGCGAATCGCTGAACACAAGCGTGATCAAACGGACACGCCACGTCAACACCCGATCGGGGAATTATCACTTACGCGCCTTTTGCGACGGCGCGCACGGAAGCACATCCCGGCGCACTCGGCCCCGACCCGGGCCGTGGAAACGGAACACGTGCACACATGCACGAACCGTGCTCCCGCACCAGAGGTACGGGAGCGGGTGCGGACGCGGACTAGACCGCCTCGTACGCCTCGTACGCGAAGCCCTCACAGGAGGAAGCCGCGTACGCGGCCCCCGCCCGGGCGCCCTGCGCACAGCGGTCGACCTCGCACCAGATGCTCTTGCCGGCACCCTCGGGATTCCAGCCCCAGCGGTCCGCCAGACCGTCGACCAACTCCAGGCCGCGGCCGTTGGTCTCGTCGCCCTCGGCATGCCGGGGCACCGGGGGGCGGGCGCTGGAGTCGGCCACCTCCAGGCGGACGGTCCCGATGGACTCACCGAGGACGCCCGGCAGGGACAGCCGCAGCACGGCCGGACAGCCGGTGTGCACCACGGCGTTGGTGACGAGTTCGGAGACGAGCAGGATCAGCGTCTCGGCGAGCGGCTCATCGACCCCTATCCCGGACCCGGCGAGCCGCGAACGGGCCCACCTCCGAGCTCGCCCCACCTCCGCGGGGTCGGGCCGGATCTCCAGCTGCACTTGAAGCACCTGCACCGCTCACACCATCCGAACCGGCGGACACATCGCCTCGCGCCTCACGAGGGCCACGATCGTGGCCATGACCTGCATGACCAGAACCAGGATCACGGAACGTGATTCCCTTGAGAGACAGCATGGTTGACGTACAGTCACCCCAACAAGCGCTTCGGGCATATTCCAGCGCGAAGGAGTACGCGTGCGGCATACTGTGCGACGCTCGCCACGGGGAGTCGAACAGGCAGTCGCGGGGGTCCGCACTGCCTTGCGAGCGGCGAGCATCGCCGGATCCGGCGCGGCCTCAGGGGCAACACCGGGATGGCTCGATCTCGGAACCACTCGCATCTCACACAAGGTACCCGAGCCCGCCGCCGACTCCAGGCCGTGACAAGTCACGCGTAGGACACAACCCGATATCAACGCTCCGTAATTCCGGTATGCCACGATCCGCGACATTCATCGCACCCCTTTCCGGACCGTGCCTGCACAGAGCCCTATCGGCCCACTCCGGACACCAGGTCGGCCGCCAACAATTCCTCACTCTCCGTAGCCGCGCCCGTGCGTTGGGTTCGCGTCCAAGCCCGCTTCAGAAACAGATGGACGTCGGACTCCCAGGTGAAGCCCATGCCGCCGTGCACCTGGAGGCAGTCGCGGGCGCCGCGCACGGCGGCCTCGTCGGCGAGCAGCCGGGCCGCCGCGATGTCCACGGGGTCGGCCGTGACGGCGGCGGCGTAGACCGCGGCGCGCGCCAGTTCCACCCGCACCAGCATCTGGGCGCACAGATGCTTGACCGCCTGGAAGGCCCCGATCGGCTGCCCGAACTGCTCGCGGGTCCGGGCGTGTTGCACGGCCGTGTCGCAGGCGCGGGCGGCGGTGCCGAGTTGTTCGGCCGCCGTGAAGAGCGAAGTGAGGTGAGCCCGGGGGAGTGCGCCGGTGGAACCCACGGGGCGCACGTCCGGGGGCTCGGCAACGCCGGATACGGGTACCCGGTGCAGCGGCGTCAGTGGGTCCACCGGCCGCAGCGGCTCGGCGCCGCTCGCGTCCCCGCGTACGACGTCCGCCTCGGCCAGCCACTCCACCAGGCCGCCGCCGTCGACGGCCGTCACCACGGTCTCCCCGGTGGCGGCCCCGTCCACCACGCCCGCCGCGAGATGCGTGGCGATCAGCGGGCCGGGCAGCAGGACCCGCCCCGCCTCCTCGAAGGCGAGCACCGCCTCCGGGAGGCCGAGCCCGACGCCGCCGTCCGCCTCGGGCAGGCGCAGCGCGAAGAACCCCGCCTCGCCGAGCTCACGCCACAGGGCCCGGTCGAGCCTCGGCCCCTCGTCCACGGCGGCGCGCAGCCGTTCCCGGCCGAACCGCGCCGCGAACAGCCCGCGCACGCCTGTCTTCAAGGCTCGCTGGTCGTCCGTGAGTTGGAAGTCCACGGGGGAGTGCTCACCGTCCCTTCGGCAGGCCCAGGATCCGCTCGGCCACGATGTTGTGCTGGATCTGCGAGGTGCCGGCCGCGATGGTGTACGACAGGGAGCTGAGCCGGTCGAGGGTCCACTGTCTGCCCAGGTCCAGCGCCTCGGGCCCGAGAACCTCGGCGGCGGCGTCGTACAGCTCCTGCCGCGCGTGTGAGTACCTCAGTTTGAAAACCGAACCGCCGACTCCCGGCACTCCCCCGTTCCTCTGTGCCTCGCTCACGTTCCACTGCGTGAGCCGCCACAGCGCGCGGAACTCGGCGTTGAGCCCGCCCAGCCGCCGCCGGAGTGCCGGATCGTCCCAGCGGCCGTTCTTGCGGGCCTCGCGCGCGACCTCTCCCAGCACCCGTCGGCAGGCCACGACCTCGCCCACGAAGGCGGTACCGCGCTCGTACGACAGGGTCACCATGGTCACGCGCCAGCCGTCGTTCTCGGCGCCGACCCGGTGTGAGACGGGCACCCGCACCTCGTCGAGGAAGACCTCCGCGAACTCGGTCGAGCCCGCGAGGGTGCGCAGTGGCCGGACGGTGATCCCGGGCGCGTCCATGGGCATCGCCAGCCACGAGATCCCGCGGTGCTTCGGGGCCGCCGGGTCGGTCCTGACCAGCAGCTCGCACCAGTCGGCGACCTCGGCGTGGGAGGTCCAGATCTTGGACCCGCTCACTACGTAGTCGTCGCCGTCCCGCCACGCGCGTGTGCGCAGTGCCGCGAGGTCCGAACCGGCGTCCGGTTCGCTGAACCCCTGGCACCAGACCTCCTCGCCGCGCAGCACCGGCGGCAGCCAGCGCGCCCGCTGTGCGGGGGTCCCTTCGGAGGCGATGGTCGGCCCGGCGTGCAGCAGTCCGACGAAATTGGCCCCTACGTAGGGGGCGCCCGCCTTTTCCGTCTCCTCCAGGTAGATGAGGTGCTGGGTCGGCGTGGCACCCCGGCCCCCGGCGTCGACGGGCCAGTGCAGCCCCGCGTACCCGGCGTCGTACAGCATCCGCTGCCACCCGAGGTCGTACGCCCGCCGGCCGGGCCAGTCGTCCGGGGACGGTTTCGGGGGCAGCGACGGGAGCACCCCGGCGAGCCACTCCCGCAGCCGGGCGCGGAACTCCTCCTCCTCGGGGGTGTACGTGAGATCCATGGGCCCGCTACTTGTCGAGGTCCAGGTCGAGCATGCGGATGGCGTTCCCGCGCATCAGCTTGTGGATCGTCTCGTCGTCGAGGCCCTTCACATGGTCGAGGGCGACCTCCTTGGTGTGCGGGAAGGTCGAGTCGACGTGTGGGTAGTCGGTCTCGAAGGTCGCGTTGTCCCGTCCCACGACGTCCAGCGAGGCGACGCCGTGCTTGTCGCGGAAGAAGCAGCAGAAGATCTGCCGGTAGTAGTACGTCGAGGGCGGCTCCGGGATGAGGTCCCGGACTCCGCCCCAGGCGCGGTGCTCCTGCCAGACGTCGTCGGCGCGCTCCAGGGCGTACGGGATCCAGCCCATCTGCCCCTCGGAGTAGGCGAGTTTGAGGCGCGGGAACTTCACCAGCACCCCGCTGAACAGGAAGTCCATCATCGAGGCCATCGCGTTGTTGAAGGACAGCGAGGCCTGTACGGCGGGCGGCGCGTCCGGGGACGCGGCGGGCATCTGTGACGAGGAACCGATGTGCATGTTCACGACCGTCCCCGTCTCCTGGCAGACCGCGAAGAACGGGTCCCAGTAGCCGGAGTGGATGGAGGGCAGGCCGAGGTGGGTGGGGATCTCGGAGAACGTCACCGCCTTCACTCCGCGCGCGGCGTTGCGCCGGATCTCCGCGACCGCCAGTTCGATGTCCCACAGCGGGATGAGGCACAGCGGGATCAGCCGGCCGCCGCTGTCGCCGCACCACTCCTCGACCATCCAGTCGTTGTACGCGCGCACGCAGGCCAGTGCCACTTCCTTGTCGTGCGCCTCGGCGAAGGTCTGCCCGCAGAAGCGGGGGAAGGTCGGGAAGCAGAGGCTTCCCTCGACGTGGTTGAGGTCCATGTCCTTGAGCCGCTCGACGGGGTCCCAGCAGCCGCGCCGCATCTGCGCGCGCGTGATGCCCTCCAGGGTCATCTCGTCGCGGTCGAAGCCGACGGCGGCGATGTTGCGCTTGTACGGGAACTTGAGGTCCTCGTAGATCCACCAGTCGGTGGGCGGGCCGTCCGGGTCCATGGTGATCTGGTACTTGCCGCCGACGTAGGCGAGTTCACCGATCCCGGCCGTGAGGGGCTTGGGTCCCCGGTCCTGGTACTTCTTCGGCAGCCAGGTCTCGAAGAGGTGTGCGGGCTCGATCACATGGTCGTCGACGCTGATGATGCGGGGCAGTTCGGTCATGGTTCCCCTCCGCCTGGCGTACATATCTGATGGGTCGTCAGATTCCCACTTCCCCAGCAGGCTAGTCCCGCACCCCTGGACCGACAAGGCGCCGAGCCCTACGCTCTGCCCACGATCTGACTGTCCGTCAGCTGCATCACGGTCACAGGGGGCCGCCGCCGTGAACGACACCGCCCACGCACTGAGCGCATCCCGCACCCTCTGGGATCTGGTCGCCCGCCGGGCCGACCTCACCCCCGACCGCCCGGTCCTTCTCCAGGGCGACCGCACCCTGAGCTTCGGCGCGTTGCGCGACCGCGCCGAGCGGGTGGCGGCGGGCCTGTACGACATGGGCGTACGCCCCGGCACGGTGGTCGCCTGGCAGCTGCCCACCCGTGTCGAGACCGCCCTGCTGTCCTTCGCCCTGGCCCGCCTGGGTGCCGTGCAGTCCCCGGTCATCCCCTTCTACCGCGACCGCGAGGTCGGCTTCGCGCTCAGGGAGTCCAAGGCCGAGTACTTCGCCGTACCGGGCGAGTGGCGCGGCTTCGACCACACGGCGATGGCGCGGCGGCTCGGTGCGAAGGGTGTCTTCGAGGCGTACGACGTGCTGCCGGACGGCGATCCCGCCGTGCTGCCCGCGCCGCCCGCCGAGGGCACCTCGGTCCGCTGGATCTACTGGACCTCGGGGACGACGTCCGACCCCAAGGGCGTACTCCACACGGACCGTTCGCTGATCGCGGGCGGGTCGTGTCTCGCTCACGCGCTGCACCTGTCGGCCGACGACGTGGGCTCGATGGCCTTCCCGTACGCGCACATCGCCGGGCCCGACTACACGGTGATGCTGCTGCTGTACGGCTTCCCCGCGGTGATGTTCGAGCACTTCGCGCTGCCGGCGGCGCTGGCGGAGTACCGGCGGCACGGGGTGACGGTGGCGGGCGGTTCGACGGCGTTCTACTCGATGTTCCTCGCCGAGCAGCGCAAGCGGCCGTCCGAGCCGGTCATACCCACGCTACGGCTGCTGGCGGGCGGGGGCGCGCCGAAGCCGCCCGAGGTGTACCACTCCGTCGTACGGGAGATGGGCGTGCAGCTCACCCACGGGTACGGGATGACCGAGGTCCCGATGATCACGATGGGGGCGCCGGACGACACCGCCGAGAACCTCGCGACGACGGAGGGCAGGCCGCCGGCGGGCATGGAGATACGGATCGTGGACGGCGGGGTACGGCTGCGCGGGGAAGCCGTCTGCCAGGGGTATCTGGACCCGGCGCAGACCGCCGAGGCCTTCGACGAGGACGGGTTCCTGATCACCGGTGACGTAGGTCATCTGACGGAGAGCGGGCATCTCGTGCTCACCGGACGTCTGAAGGACGTCATCATCCGCAAGGGCGAGAACATCTCCGCGAAGGAGATCGAGGACCTGCTGCACCGGCACCCGGCCGTCGGCGACGTCGCGGTGATCGGCCTCGCGGACGCCGACCGCGGTGAGCGGGTCTGCGCCGTGGTCGAACAGCCCCCGGGCGCCGCCGAACTGACGCTCGCCGTCGTGGTCTCGTACCTGCGCGGGGAAGGACTCTCCGTCCACAAGCTCCCCGAGCAGTTGGAGGTGGTGGACGCCCTCCCCCGCAACGAAACACTCCGGAAGGTACTCAAGTACAAGCTCAGGGAGCGGTTTTCGGGGGAGGGGTGAGGGTGGGGACCGGACGGCCAGTGGGAGTGCGGGTGCCGTAGGGGTCTACTCCGGGACCGTGAAGTAGCGGGCGAACGAGGTGACGACCTCCGTTTCGCCGATCCGGCCGTCGGCGTCCGTGTCGAGCGTGGCGGCGGCCACGGCGGCGACGCCGTCGGGCACGCCCAGGGCCCTGAGTACGCGGACGGCCTCCTCGACCGTGGCCGCGCCGTCCCCGTCCGTGTCCGCGACGGCGAGGGCCGCGTGCAGGAAGGGACGGGCGATCTCCCCGAAGCGGTCGGGGTTGTCCCGCAGCCGCTTCACGGCGCCGTTCACGAACTCTTCCCGCGTGATGCGCTGATCGCCGTCACGATCCGCTATCCCCGCCATGCCCTGCCAGAACGCCTCCGCGCCGACGTACAGGGCCTGACCCTTGTCCGACCGTGCCGGCGTACCGAACTCGGCGAGAACCGCCTTCGTCGCGGCGTTGAAGTCCTCCCGGTCGATGTAGCCGTTGCCGTCCTGGTCGAAGCCGGCGAAGCGGGCGGCAATCCTGCGCTCGTACTCGGTACTGACCATGGTCTTCTCGGACCGCCTTACAACTCAGCCGGAATCTCAGCCGGACTGCGGTTTCATCTGGCACGGAGCGTACGACGCCCGGGCAACCCGGGGTGCGGGAAAACGACGGTTGTGCCAAGACCGAGGGAATTCCCGGACAACTGTGTGGCGCGGGCTCACGCCGACAGCGGGCTCGACTCCTCGTCGACGGCCGAGACGACGTCCGGATAGACGTCGAAGAGGCGGCGCACTCCGAGGGCCCCGAGAACGCGGTTGACGTGGGAGACGTCCGACGCGCCCTGCGCCGGCAGGATCAGCCGCAGGCGCCCCTGGCAGGAGCGGACCAGGCGGCGGGTCGCGATGAGGACGCCGACGCCGCTGGAGTCGCAGAAGAGGACCTCGGAGAGGTCGAGGACCAGACTGCGGCGACCCTCCGCCACCGCCTCGTGCACCCGCCGGCGCAGCACCGGAGACGTCACGAGGTCCATCTCGCCCGACACTCGGAGCACGGCCCACTCGCCCCACTCGCCCCACTCGTCGTCGGTCACCTTGAGCGTCACCACAACGCCTCCCGCTCGCCTCGCCCGCCGAAAAACGGAAGCACGTCTTACGCTTCCTGTCAGCGCGGCTGCCCCACCGTCGTTCCATGAAACACCGGTACGCGGTCGATGAAACGCCGGTCTACGGTCGAAAATGCTGGAGGACCGAGCTGTTTCGGTCGTCTAGTGGTCACGTACGGTCTAGTTCGATCGAATCCAAGGGGGGAAGCGGTGGGCTTCTACCATCCGCACCCCGTCCAGGGGCGCACATTGACGTAAAGGGGCGTGCGCTGTCGGACGTGCCGACTACATTCGAAACAGCGATGCACACAGGCTGGACGGGGACGCCGGCCGCCGACAGGTACGGACAGGGACGCAGGGACAGGCGCCGGGCAGGAGCAGAGTGAGGGGGCCGCATGGCGACGAAGGACGCACCGCCCCGCTGGGACCGCAAGATGCAGCAGCGGCTCGCACGCGGGGAGGCGGCCGCGCTCGGTGAGCTCTACGACCGGTTCGCCTCGCTCGTGCACGGCCTCGCACACCGCGTACTCGGCGACGAGCGGGCCGCCGACAACATCACCCGCGAGGTGTTCGCCCACGTCTGGCAGAACCCCGAGTCGTACGACCCCAAACAGGGTCCCCTGCGTTCCTGGATCGCCACGCTGACCCACCTGCTCGCCGTGCAGCGGCTGCGCGCCACCGAGACCGCCGCGCTCGCCCTGGACGGCGGCGGCACCACCGAGGAGTTGGAACGCAAGGTGCGCAGCGCCTCCGTCGCCGCCCGCGCGGACTACATCGTCACGTCCATGCCGACCCCACTGCGGGCCGCCCTGGAGCTGGCGTACTTCCAGCGCCGCGACTACCGCCAGGCCGCCGCCGACCTCGACGTCACCGAGGACGAGGCCCGCCGCCGGCTCCGTCTCGGCCTGCAACTGCTGTCCACCGCCCACGACGCCGGGCTCTCCGGCACGCCGCCCGAATACGGAGGTGCGCGGTGAGCGGAGGAACAGACCGGTTCGATCCCTTCGACGAGCCTTTCGACAAACCTGTCGCCGAACACGACGAGCACGAGGCGAAGAAGGCGAAGGAGGCGAAGGAGGCGAAGGAGGCGAACGAGCAGGGCGGTGGAGGGGACGGTGGGGACGGAGGCGGGGGTGACGCCGGGGACGGTGGCGGCGGTGGGTTCACCGGTCCCGCCGGGCCCGCAGGGTCGGGGCAGCCGCCGCGCATCCCCATGCCGCGTTCCTCCGTCGAGGACACCGGACTGCCGCTGCCGGAACCCGCGCCGCTCGTCCTGGAGCACCGGGTGCTGAAGTCGCTGCTGGGCGCGTGGGCGCTGGCCGCCTGCTCGGCGCAGGAGACGGCGGCGGTCGAGGAGCACCTCGGGGAGTGCGGTGCGTGCGCGGACGAGGCGCTGCGGCTGCGCGAGGCGGTCGGGCTGCTGCACCCGCCGGAGAGCCTCGATCTCGACCCGACGCTGCGCACCCGGGTCCTGGAGGGCTGCCTGGACCGGCGTCCGCCGCGTATCCCGGTGCCCGAGTGGGCGGCGCCCTACGACGCGGAGGCCGCGCGGCTCGACGCGCTGTTGCAGGACATAGGAGACGCGGAGTGGCACGCGCCGGTGCGGTTGCGCTGGTTCAAGGGCGACGGGCCCGTGAGCCGGCGCACGACCGTGGCCGGGGTCATCGCGCATCTGCTCTCCGTGGACGGGCTGGTGGGGGTCGCGCTGGGCCTGGAGGACCCGCTCGGCGGAGCGACGAGCGGGAAGACCGGGGTGAAGGGGACTGCGGGCACCCCGACTCCTTCGCAGCGCACCGAGGCGTACTGGCGTGCCTCGCACTTCCCGCCCACCCGGTCCGTGCGCGCGCCCTGGCGGGAGCAGAGTCACCAACTCGTCCGTACGGTGTCGTTCGCGGGCGGAGGCTCCGGGCGGCTCGCCGTGTCGTACGGCGCTTTCGAACTGCCGCTCAGCGACTCGATGCTGGATCGCGCCTTCGAGTGCTGGGTGCACGCGGGGGACATCGCGGATGCCGTGGACTATCCGTACGAGCCGCCCGCGCCGCGTCATCTGCACCGGATGATCGACCTGGCGGCTCGGATGCTGCCCGTGTCGCTCGCCGAGCGGCGGCGGGCGGGGCTGTCGGCTCCGGCGCCCCGCCGGCTCGTCGCCGCCGGGGCGCCCGGGCGCAGTCTGCGTCTGGAGATCGAGGGCTCCGGTGGTGGCGAGTGGCTGATCCCGCTCGACTCCCCGGCGAGCGTCGCCTCCGCCGAGCACGAGGTCGCGCATGTCGCGCTGGACGGGGTGGAGTTCTGTCGGTTGGCGGCGGGGCACGTGTCGCCGCAGGAGGCGGCGGCGGGTCAGGTGGGCGACCGCGAGGCCATCAGGGACGTACTCTTCGCCGCCGCGTCCCTGAGCCGCATGTAGGCCGCCCCCGTCCGCCCGCGGCCGAAACGATCTCCGGGGCCGGGGGCGAAGCCGCCGGGTGTCTTACGCGAACACCACCGTGCGGCGGCCGTTCAGGAGGATCCGGCGCTCGGCGTGCCACTTCACCGCGCGCGCCAGCGCCTGGCACTCCACGTCCCGCCCGATGGCGACCAGCCCGTCGGGCGTCACGTCGTGGCCGACGCGCTCGACCTCCTGCTCGATGATCGGCCCCTCGTCGAGGTCGGCGGTGACGTAGTGCGCCGTCGCGCCGATCAGCTTCACACCGCGCGCATGCGCCTGGTGGTACGGCTTCGCGCCCTTGAAGCTCGGCAGGAAGGAGTGGTGGATGTTGATGATCCGGCCGCTGAGCTGCTTGCACAGGTCGTCCGAGAGCACCTGCATGTAGCGGGCCAGCACGACCAGTTCGACCCCTTCGGAGCGGACCAGTTCGAGCAGCTGCGCCTCGGCCTGCGCCTTCGTGTCCTTCGTCACCGGAATGTGGTGGAAGGGGACGTCGTACGAGGCCACGAGTTCGGCGAAGTCCGTGTGGTTGGAGACCACGGCCGCGATGTCGACGCGCAGCGCGCCGGTCCGCGCGCGAAAGAGCAGGTCGTTCAGACAGTGGCCGAACTTGCTGACCATCAGCACGACCCGCATCTTGTCCTCGGCCCGGTTGAGCTGCCAGTCCATGTGGAAGGAGTCACCGATCGCCGCGAAGCTCGCGCGCAGCTTGTCCACGGTCACCGGCGCCTCCGCCGAGAAGTGGACGCGCATGAAGAACAGTCCCGTGTCGTGGTCGCCGAACTGCTGGCTGTCCTCGATGTTGCAGCCGGTCATGAAGAGGTAGCTCGACACGGCGTGCACGATTCCCTGCTTGTCCGGGCAGGAGAGGGTCAGGACATATTGTTCGGCGGGCGCGGCGGCGCGGGTGGACTGATCATTCATGCAGGACAGGGTCCCATACGAGGCACCGCACCGGACGAACCGTCCCGCCACGCGGACGCGCTGCGCCGAGCGTCCCGCCCCCGGCCGCGCTACGCCGACCGCGTCAGGATCCGCAGGATCTCCAGCGTCCGCGGCGGGGTGTCCGGATCCTCGCCGTCGCTCACCGCGAGGCGTACGTGCGCGTCGCGCGCCGCCCGCAGTGCCTCCGGCCACGCCTGGTGGTCGAGGTAGGCGGAGACGGGTGCGTCGGGCCCCACCTGGTGCATGATCCGCAGGACGCGGAGCACGGCGGTGTCGACGAGGGCCGCCTCCTGGGAGTCCCGGAAGATCGTGCCGACGTACTTCTCGGCGGACCAGTTGTCCAGCCAGGTGTCCTCGACCAGGCGGTACACGGCGTCGGTGACGTCTCCGTACCCGTCGATCCCGGCGAGCCAGACATCACGTTGGAAGGTGGGGTCGGAGAGCATGTGCAGCGCGGAACGCACATTGCTGCGCCAGCGCCACCAGGGCATGTCGTTCAGTGGCATGCCGCCCATGGTGGAGGAGCGACGGCCGCGACGGGAAGAGTTCTCCGAACCTTGCACAGTCGACGATCGTACGTTCTCCGCGAAAATGCGATCATCGCCCCCCGTAATTCACCTCTACGTCACCTCACGTTGACCGCCGGTCACACACGGGTTAGTGATGTGACGGAATCGTGCGTGTCCATGACCGGTAGGCGACGCACGAGCACCACCCCACCCGTCCGCCCCCAGCGGACCGGGACCAGAGTCTCGACGAAGGTCAGGACCAGAGTGCTGATGGCGGGCGCGGTGGTGGCGTGTGCGTCGATCGCTGTCGGGTGCGGGGCCGTCCCCGGTATCACGGGGGGTTCCGGGGACGACACGATCACCGTCATGACCTGGGCGCCGCAGGACACCCCCGCGACCAACAAGCCCGGCATGCCCGCCATGGCCGAGGCCTACGCGCGCTGGGTCAACGCGAACGGCGGCATCAACGGCCACAAGCTCAAGGTCCTGACCTGCAACGACCACAACGACACCGTGTACGCGGCGAAGTGCGCCCGGCGCGCGGCCGACGAGAACGTGGTCGCGGTCGTCGGGTCCTACAGCCAGCACGGCCGTTCCTTCCTGGCCCCGCTGGAGGCCGCCGGCATCCCGTACATCGGCGGCTACGGCGTCACCGACGACGAGTTCTCGAGCCCGCTCTCCTATCCGATCAACGGCGGCGAGCCCGCCCTGCTGGCCGGTCTCGGGGAGCAGCTCGGCAAGAAGTGCGGCCCGGTGGCGCTCGTGCGCCCCGACACCGTCGCGGGCGACCAGCTCCCGGTGCTGCTCAACGCCGGTCTGAAGGCGGAGGGCCACACGCCCACCACCGACCAGCGGGCCGCCGAGGACGCGACCGAGTACTCGGAGCAGACGAAGCTCGCGCTCGGCCGCGCGAGCTCGGACCCGCTGAAGCAGGGCTGCGTGGTGTCCGCGCTCGGGGACCGTACGGAGACCTTCATGGACTCGTTCCGGCGCGACCGCCAGGACTATCCGAAGGTGGGTACGGGCACGGTGCTGGGCAGCCTCGACCAGTCCCTGATCGACTCCACCGGCGGCCAGTCGAGCCCGTACGAGGGCGCGCACGTCACCGGCTGGTACCCGGTGGCGAGCGACGCGCGCTGGGACCCGATGCGCAAGGTGATCAAGGAGGAGGCCTTCGGCGACAACCGGATCGACCCCGCGGACGCCGGCGTGCAGACCACCTGGATCGCGTACAACGTGCTCAAGTCGGTCGTCGAGTCACTCGGCGACAGCAAGGTGACCTCGCTCGCGATCCGGCACGCCCTCGACAACGGCCTCAAGGTGACCACCGGCCGGCTCACCCCGACCCTCAGCTGGCGCTACGAGGACCTGATCGCGGCCGTCGACTTCCCGCGCCTGGTCAACGCCCACGTCACCTTCCAGGTCGTACGCGAGGGTCAGCTGGCCTCGGAGCGCAACGGGTTCATCGACGTGTCGAAGACGCTGGAGAACGCGGACTCGAACTGAGACCTGGGCTCGGACCGCGCGGCCACTCGGACCGGGCGGTCACTCGGACCGGTCGGTCACAGCTGGGTCGTCGTGCGCCGCGTCAGTCCGTACGTCGAGGCGATCGAGTTCCACAGCCTGGCGGCCTTCGCCTTCTGCGCGCTCGCGGTGCCGCTGGCCTGGGTGGCCGCCGCGGTCTGGCCGGTGGTGCGGGCGTGGCCCTTCTTGCAGCCCTTCTTGCCCTTGACCTGGTCGGCCCAGGCCGCGTAGTGGTTGTCGGCCGACGCGGAGGCCTGCCAGGCGCTGTTCAGCGCGGCGGTCAGCTCGGCGTTGTTCGGGAGCTTGTCGACCGAGAGGCCGGAGAGCCTGGTCACCAGTCCGGACCGCTGCTTCGCCGCGTCGCGCAGGTCACTGGCCGCCTGGTCCAGGTTGTTGCACGCCTTCACGTTCTCCACGGCGTTGATCACCGAGTCGCGGCTGTTGTTGCTGTCCGCTAGGAGCTTGTCCAGCGCGACGGCCTGCGCCTTGGCCGGGTCGGCCGCCGACGACGAGCCGTCCGTGGCCCCGGCCGTCGCCGACACGTTCTTGCTGCTGTCGTCCTTGCCGCTGCCACTGCCTCCGCCGCCGCTGAGCATGGCGCCGGCCCCGATACCGAGCACGACGATGCCGATACCGACGGCCGCGATCAACGGACCGCGCGAGCGGCTCCGTCCACCACCGCCGCCGTCGTCGGCCGCGCCACGCCGGGTGGCGGCCCGCCCGCCCGGCGCTCCGGGCATCCCCGGGGCCTGCGCGGCATACGGGGCGTGCAGAGTCTGCGGGGCGTGTGGGGCGTGTGGGGCGGGGGCCTCGAACCGCGGCAGCTGCTGCGTGGACGCGGGCCCCTCCGCCGCACTCGGCGCGCCGGGCGCACTGCGGAACAGGTTGTCGAACTCCGCGGGCGGCTGCCGGTCCTCCGGTCCGCCCGGACGTATCCCGTACGGCGCCGCGCCCGGCTCCGCGGGCACGGGGGCGATGTACTGCGTGGCCTCGGCGTCGGGGTGCGCGGCCGGGGGCAGCGGTCCCGAAGGCACCTCGGGCGGCAGCGCACCCGGGCCCACCGGCGGGATGTACTGCGTGGCCCCCTCGTCGGGCGTGGCGGGGACGGGCGGCAGGAACTGGGTCGCGCCCTCGGGGGCGGCCGGAACCGGCGGGATGTACTGCGTGGCGCCCTCGTCGACGGCGGGCGGCAGCGCCCCGGGAACGGCGGGCGGCAGCGCGGCAGCGTGCGCGCCCCGGGGCTGCTGCTGGGGTACGGCACCACCCTGGTGGCCGCCGTACGCCGGATTCTGTTGGCCGCCGTAGGAGGAAGTCTCCTGACCGCCGTACGACGGCGGCTGCTGGTCCCCGTACGGCCGCTGGTCCCCGTACGACGACTGCTGGGTGCCCTCGGCAGGCAGCGGGCCGGCGCCGGATGCCTGCTGGGCCGGGAAGCCCTGCTGCTGGGCCGGGGCGGCACCCCAGCCCTGCGCCGGTTCCGCGGGCGCGGCCCAGGTCTGGGTGGACGGGTCGTGACCGCCCCAGTCCGGGGCGGGGGCGTCGGACGGGGACGGCTCGGAGCCGCTCCAGGTCTGGGTGCCGTTCACGGGCGCACCCCAGCCCTCGGCCGGCTGCGGGGCCGGTGCCGCCGACTGGTCCGGTCCCCACGGCTGGTCCCAGGTCTGACCACCCGCCGGGACCGCCGGAACGGCCCGGTCGCCCGTCATGCCCGGCAACAGCGGCTCGCCGCCGTCGGAGGGCAGCACGATGCCTTCGCGCGCCGTGCGCGCCGAGGGCTGCTCGCCCTGTCCACTCTGCGTCACCGGGACTCCTACTAATGGGGGACCTTCGGAATCGTCGGCTCACGCTACCGGGTCCCCACGCGCCCGTGCCACGCAGCACAGGGCGTTACCCCCGCCCACTGTGACCGGGGTAACGAATACGCCCCACCGTGCGCTGTATCTGACTCCTCCCACTCCAGGCGCCTTCGTTTGCCCGGCGTTCACGCCCATGCACAGCGTGTGTTCACCGGCGCACACACGATCCGCTCACGCCGCCGCCTGCAACTCCAGCCGCGCCCCGAACTCCCGTACCACCGCCTCGTCCCGGTACGGCTCCAGACGCTGCTGGAAGTCGTCCAGGTACTCGGCGCCGCGGTTCGAGCGGAGCGTGCCGAGGAGTTCGACCGCGCGCAGACCTGTGTGGCACGCCTGTTCCACCTCGCGCTGCTGGACCTGCGCGGTGGCCAGCAGGACGTAGCCGATGGCCCGGCGGCGGGCCCGCGACTGCGGGTGCCCGGCGAGGGAGTCCTCGGCGCAGCGCGCGGCTGCCTCCCCCTGACCCAGGTCACGGTGGCAGTGCGCCAACTCGTCGGCGAGGTAGGCCTCGTCGAAGTGCGCGATCCATGTCGGGTCGTCCCCGGAGGCCGCGTCGGCGCCCTCCAGCGCGGTGATCGCACGCCCGGACGCCACCTGAGCGGCGCGCGCGTCGCCCATCAGGGCGTGCCCGCGCGCCTCCGCGGCGTGGAACATCGACTCCGCGCGTGGTGTCACCCGCCCCCGCGCCCCCTCCTGCGCCGCGCGCGCCAACTGCGCGATCTCGCGCGGGTTGCCGAGCTGCGCCGCCAGGTGGCTCATGGACGCGGCCAGCACGTACCCGCCGTACCCCCGGTCCCCGGCCGCCTGGGCGAGCCGCAGCGCCTGGATGTAGTACCGCTGGGCGAGGCCCGGTTGACCGGTGTCGATGGCCATGTAGCCCGCGAGTTCCGTCAACCGCGAGACCGCCGAGAAGAGTTCGCGTCCGACGCCCTCCCGGTACGAACCCGCGAGCAGCCCGGAGACCACGCTGTTGAGGTAGTGCACGACGACCGGGCGTACATGCCCGCTGCCGTACTGGTGGTCCAGGTCCGTGAGCGCCTGGGTCATCGCGCGGACCGCCGCCACGTCCGAGAGCCCGACGCGCGGGCCCGCCGCACGCGCCACCTGCGAGTCCGGCGCGGAGATCAGCCAGTCGCGGCTCGGCTCGACGAGCGCGGAGGCGGCGACGGACGAGCCGGACAGGAAGTCCCTGCGTCCGACGTCACTGCGCCACAGCTCACACACCTGCTCGATGGCGCCGAGGACGGTCGGCGAGAACTGCAACCCCACGCCCGACGCGAGGTTCTTGCCGTTGGCCATGCCGATCTCGTCGATCGTGACCGCACGGCCCAGCTTGCGGCCGAGCGCCTCGGCGATGATCGCGGGAGCGCGTCCCCTCGGCTGCTGACCGCGCAGCCAGCGCGCCACCGACGTCTTGTCGTAGCGCAGATCGAGGCCGTGCTCGGCGCCGCACATGTTGACCCGGCGGGCCAGGCCGGCGTTGGAACAGCCCGCTTCCTGGATGAGCGCCTGCAGCCGTTCGTTCGGCTGCCTGGCGACGAGAGGCCTTGCGGCCATGGCGTACCCCCTGTGGCTGCGGTGCCTGCCCACGCACCGAGTTGACGTGTCCTCATCGGCCAACCGCAGCGAAGGAAGTCGGCCATGAAGATCAATGCCCCGCCGACATACCGAAGATGCGAGACATGTGAGGATTGCCGGAGTAAAGGCGGCTGCCCCGACCCCACCCCTGGTTACCCATCGCCCGCTGCCGTTCCCCCTGCGCGCCCCCACCCGTGCATCCATGCGCCCCACACGCGGGAACGATGCCCCTCCCCCGCGCACGGGACCCCCGTAACCCCCTGTGGCAGCTAGAGTTGTGTTCATCGTGGA
Organism: Streptomyces sp. NPDC007896; assembly: GCF_042959425.1. Lineage (NCBI taxonomy): Bacteria > Bacillati > Actinomycetota > Actinomycetes > Kitasatosporales > Streptomycetaceae > Streptomyces > Streptomyces sp. NPDC007896. The sequence continues at coordinate 96,635 of NZ_JBIBKX010000013.1, forward strand.
AGAGACCATCGCGGGGCCCGAGGCCGTCCAAATCCCGAAGCAGCGTGGCGAATCATTGCTTGACACCGCCGTGCGATATGCCGAAGAGCGCCATTGGGACGTGTTCCCGGGCACGTGGCTGGAGGCTGTCGACGGGATGCAGCACTGCTCCTGCGGCGAGGCCACCTGCCCCACGCCGGGCGCACACGCGACGCGCGAGGACTGGGCGACGCAGGCGACGGGCAGTGCGACCGCCGCGCGCCGGATGTGGTCGAAGCAGCCGAACGCGTCGATCCTGCTGCCCACCGGGCGTACGTTCGACGCGATCGATGTGCCGGAGACGGCCGGATTCCTCGCGCTCGCCCGCATGGAGCGGATGGAACTGACGCTGGGGCCGGTGACGTGCACGCCGGACCGGCGCATGCACTTCTTCGTCCTTCCCGGTGCGGCGACGAAGGTCCCCGACCTGGTACGCCGACTGGGCTGGCCGCCCGCCTCCCTCGATCTCGTCACCCTGGGCGAAGGCTCGTACGTGGCGGCTCCGCCCACCCGGTTCGGTTCACGGGGTGCGGTGCAGTGGGCCTGCCGGCCGACGCCGGCGAACCGGTGGCTGCCGGATGCGGAGGAATTGATCTCGCCGCTCGCCTATGCGTGCGGGCGGGATCGATGACCGTGGCTCGGCGCCGTTCTTGAACCGCGGGTTCGTCGTGGCTGGTCGCGCAGTTCCTCTCGCCCCTGAAAGCCTAAAAGCAGGGCACTCGCCCTTAGGGTGCTCACATGGCCGAGCAAACAGGGGCAGACGTTCCCGCCGTACGCGTACGCGGGCTCTGGAAGCGGTTCGGGGAGCAGGTCGCTGTCGCCGGGATCGATCTGGAGTTGCCCGCGGGGCGGTTCATCGGGCTCGTAGGGCCCAACGGCGCGGGCAAGACGACCACCCTCTCGATGGTGACCGGGCTGCTCAGACCCGACCAGGGCGGCGTCGAGGTCGTCGGCCATGACGTGTGGCGCGACCCGGCGGCGGTGAAGGCCCGCATCGGCATACTCCCCGAGGGCCTGCGGCTCTTCGAACGGCTCTCCGGGCGTGAGCTCCTCGCCTACACCGGCCGGCTGCGCGGCCTGCCCGGCGCCGAGGTCGACAAACGCACCACTCAACTCCTCGACGTCCTCGACCTCGCGGGCGCCCAGCACAAACTCGTCGTCGACTACTCGACGGGCATGCGCAAGAAGATCGGCCTCGCCGCCGCTCTCCTCCACAACCCCGAGGTCCTCTTCCTCGACGAGCCGTTCGAGGGCGTCGACCCCGTCTCCGCGCAGACCATCCGCGGCGTCCTGGAGCGCTACACGGCATCGGGCGCCACGGTCGTCTTCTCCTCCCACGTCATGGAACTCGTCGAATCGCTGTGCGACTGGGTGGCCGTCATGGTCGCGGGGCGCATCCGCGCGCACGGCCCGCTCGCGGAGGTCCGCGGCGACGCGCCCTCCCTCCAGCAGGCGTTCCTCGAACTGGTCGGCGCACAGGGCCGCGACCGCGGGTTTGACCTGGACTGGCTGGGCGGCGGGGCGACGCGATGAGCACGGGTGTCTCCGAGGCCTCCATCACCCCCGTCGTCGTACGGCTGAAGCTGTCGCTGCTGCGCAACGGGCTGCGGCAGTCGGCCGGGCGGCGGGCCGCGTACATCACCTCGGTCGTCGTCGTCCTCCTCTTCGCCGCCCTCCAACTGCTCGGCCTCATCGCCCTGCGCGGCAACGCGCACGCCGCGTCCGTCACCGTCCTGCTGATCGCGGTCATGGCGCTCGGCTGGGCCGTGATGCCGCTGTTCTTCCCCAGCGGCGACGAGACCCTCGACCCGACCCGGCTCGTCATGCTGCCGTTGCGACCGCACCCGCTGGTCCGGGCGCTGCTCGTGGCCTCGCTGGTCGGTATCGGACCGCTGTTCACCCTGTGCCTGCTGGTCGGTTCCGTGATCTCCGTGGCGCACGGCACGGCGGCGTACGTCACCGGCGTCGTGGCCGTGCCGTTGGCGCTGCTCGTCTGTGTGGCCCTCGCGCGGGCCGTCGCCGCCGCCAACATCCGGCTGCTGTCCAGCCGCAAGGGCCGCGACCTGGCCGTACTGAGCGGCCTCGTCATCGCGATCGGCGCGCAGCTCGTCAACTTCGGCGCGCAGCGGCTCGGTTCGGCGGGCGGACTGTCCCGGCTCGACCCGGCGGCGGACGTGCTGCGCTGGGTGCCGCCCGGGTCGGCGATCGGCGCCGTGGACTCGATGAGCAGGGGCTCGTACGGGGCGGGGGTCGCCCAACTCGTCCTGAGCGTGGCGGCGCTGGTGGGGCTGCTGGCGCTCTGGTCGAGGCACCTGACCCGGTTGATGACCTCGCCGGACGGGTCGACGTTGCAGGCGGGCGAAAGCGCGGCGCGGGAGCGGGTCCCGACGGGCGGGCTGCGCCGGCTGCTTCCCTCGGGGCGCACCGGGACCGTGATGGAGCGCAGTCTGCGGTACGTGTGGCGCGACCCGAAGACGAAGGCCGCGTGGGTGACCTCGCTGGCGATCGGGCTGATCGTGCCCGTGTTCAACGCCCTGCAGGGCACCGGCTCGATCTACTTCGCGTGCTTCGCGGCCGGAATGCTCGGCATCCAGATGTACAACCAGTTCGGTCAGGACACCTCCGCGTTCTGGATGGTCGCGATGACCATCGCGTCCCCGCACGACGCGTACGTCGAACTGCGCGGGCGTGCGCTGGCGCTGCTGATGATCACCCTGCCGTACGCGACGCTCGTGACCGTGCTGACGACGGCGATGCTCGGCGCCTGGTCCAAGCTGCCCGAGGTGCTCGGCCTGTCCTTCGCGCTGCTCGGCGCGATGCTGGCCACCGGCGCCTGGTCCTCGGCCCGCTTCCCGTACTCGATCCCGCAGGAGGGCTACAAGAACGTGGCCCCCGGGCAGGCGGGCCTCGCCTGGATCGCCATCTTCGGCGGAATGGTCTCGGCGGCGCTGCTGACCGCTCCTGTCATCGCCCTCACCATCTGGCTGAACGTGACGGCGGACGGGCACCGGTGGAGCTGGCTGCTGCTGCCGCTGGGGGCCGGATACGGGGCGCTGATCACGGTGTTCGGGCTGCGGATGGCGGCTCCCCGGACGGCCCGGCGACTGCCGGAGATCCTGGCGGCGGTCAGCAAGGGCTGAGCCGACGGGAAGGCCGGCCGGAAGGGCGAACTGTCCGGTCGGCGCCCCCCGCGGCCCAGGCCTGATCCAAACGACGGGCCTTAGCGGTCCTGGCCGGTGAGTACGCCGTCGAGGAAGGGCTCGATCGCGGCGCGCCACGCCTCCGGCTGGTCGTAGTGCACGAGATGACCGGCGTCGGCGACCTCCGCGTACCGGCCGTGCGGCAGTACGCGGACCATCTCCTGGGCCTCGGCCCGGCCGAGCTCGCCGTCGAGGCCCCGTACGACCAGTGCGGGGCACTGGACCTGGGCGAGCTCCTCCCAGTGGGCGTCGTACACCCAGGTCTGGCGGGACTTGAGCATCTGCTCGGGTTCGAAGACCGGGCGCCAACCGTCGGCGGACTCGTGCATCACCTCTGCGTAGAACTCGCCGCGGGACGGGTTCGGGCGCTCCACCCAGGGGTCGTCCTCGCCGAACCACTTCCGTACGTCGGCGAGCGTGGCGAAGGGCATGGGCCAGGCCTTGAACCAGTCCTCCCACTCACGCTGCGACGCCGCCCCTAACGCCGAGGCCCGCATGTCGCAGATGATCAGCCCGCGGACGAGGTCGGGGCGCTTGGCGGCGAGCTGCCAGCCGGTCAGCGCGCCCATCGCGTGGCCGATGAGGACGGTCGGGGCGAGACCCAGCTGCTCGAGAGCGGCCTCGGCGTCCTCGACGTAGGCCTCCCGTGTGTACTGCCCCTCCGGCGCCTTGTCGCTCTGGCCGTGACCGCGCTGGTCGAGGGCGACGGCGCGGTGCCGCTCGGAGAGCCAGCGGGCGGTGGACGCCCAGTGGGAGGCGCGACCCATGAGGCCGTGCAGAAGGAGCACGCCGGGGGCGGGCGGGGTCCTGGGAGGGTCGGTCTTGGGAGGATCGGCGAACTCCCAGGCGGCGAGGCGTAGACCGCCCGCGCCCGTCACGTCGATGCGCCGCACCATAGGTCTGGCACCCCCCTAGCTCGCTCGGACCGCTCGCTCCCGCTCGAGCCGGCCGGTCCACTCGTAACCGCTTCCTGCCGCTTCCTGCTGCTGCCGTGCCGCTGAGTCTGCTGATGTGCTGCTCTACGTGTACCCGATTTGCCTGTGATACGCCGCCAGATTATCGAATGCGTATTCGAAAATACTCCTCTCGGCGGCAACACCCCTCGTTCGAGTGACCACGCTCGGGGATTGACCGCCGCCGCCGAGGGGAGATCTTCAGCGGGAGGCGGACCGCTCGGGGAAATCGGTCCGAAGGGGATGACCCTGGGAGCTCGGGGCTCCGGGTCAGCACAGGGGAGGACAGGCCCCGGCGCCGTAAGGTGCCGGGGCCCTCTCCACATCTACGGCACATCCTCCCCGCCCCCTCCCCAACCGTGCGACATCCCTCTTGGACACGGTCAAGAGCCCTCAGGTCATATGCCTCACGGGCCAGCCTCGCACGCAAACGGTCCCGGCGCTGCGATTCCGCACACTGAATCTTGGTTTCGGCCATGTAGCGAAAACATCACAACTACCCCTGTGGTCGCGGGAGTTGACACGACCGAGGCGAGTCGACGGAGGTGCGGGGAGGGGGTGGAGCGTTGGGTCATCGCAGGCGGACGACACGCTCCACGGCGAGCGACCTGCGCCAGGGCGCCCACGCCCGCGCCCGGCGCGTCGAACGGAGCGCCGGGTCGTCCCCGACGCGCGGTGCGCAGTCCGGAGCGCCACCGGCACACGACGGGCGAGCCTGGCGGCCACCGATCCACGACGGGCGAGCCGGGTCGCCATCGATCCACGACGGGCGAGCCGGGCCGCCACCGATCCACGACAAGCGAGCCTGGCCGCCACCGGCCCACGACGGTCGGCGGGCGCCCGGAGGCCGACCCGGGGTTCGGCGGATGCCGGACCCCGTGGCCCACCCCCGGGAGCTGCCCCTCGCGGGCTCAGGGCCGGGAAGCCCGCACCCGGGGTGCGAGGCCTCCCACGATCACCGGATGTCAGCGCTTGGCGACGAACACGTGGGACGCGACGTCCGACTCCAGCTCCGCCGCCTCACCACCGCTGCCGACGAGCACGCCGCCCGCCGACTCCGTCACGCTCACCACGGAGCCGGGCTGCACACCCGCGCGCCGCAGCGTGTACATCAGCTGCGCGTCCGTCTGGATGGGCTCGCCGATCCGGCGTACGACGACGGTCTTGCCGTCCAGGCCGGGGTCGAGCTCGGCCAGCGACACCATGCCCTCGTCCAGGAACGGGTCGGCGCCGTCCTTCTCGCCGAGCTCCTCCAGTCCGGGGATCGGGTTGCCGTACGGCGACTCGGTCGGGTGGCGCAGCAGCTCCAGCACGCGCCGCTCCACCGCCTCGCTCATCACGTGCTCCCAGCGACACGCCTCGGCGTGCACCTGCTCCCACTCCAGACCGATCACGTCGACGAGCAGGCACTCCGCGAGGCGGTGCTTGCGCATCACGCGGGTGGCGAGGCGACGGCCCTCCTCGGTGAGCTCCAGGTGCCGGTCGGTGGCGACCGCCACCAGACCGTCGCGCTCCATGCGCGCCACCGTCTGGCTGACCGTCGGCCCGCTCTGGTCGAGCCGCTCCGCGATCCGGGCGCGCATGGGGACCACGCCTTCCTCCTCCAGCTCGAGGATGGTGCGGAGATACATCTCCGTGGTGTCGATCAGTCCGGACATACGTGCCCCTTGATTAGCTCTGCCGAAGGCTCGGTGGCTCACCGGCGTGTGCGCTGGCCCTGAACTCAATTCTGACGCATACCACTGACAAGCGTGCCTCGCCGTTGAAACCACGGAGTTACGAGTGCCCCTGCGGACGCCCAGCCGGGTGCCTCCGCGGCCACCTCCGCAGGCCGTATTGACAGCGCGCTGGTCCAGACCGCAACGTGATCCGCGGCACAAAGCGTGACCCAGCGCCCACCCGACGCCGACGAGACTTCTAAGGGGCTTCGCCGATGAGCGACCGCAAGCTGGCCGGGCAGTTCTTCGACGCGGCGATCGGCCTGCTCCAGCAGGTGCGGGACGAGGACGCGGGAGACATCGAGGCGGCCGGCACTCTGATCGCCGACACCGTCGCGGGCGGCGGCCGGCTCTTCGCCTTCGGCGCCGGGCACTCCTCGCTCGCCGCCCAGGACGTCGTCTACCGCGCGGGCGGTCTGGCCCTGATGAACCTGCTCGCCGTGCCGGGCGTGGTCGGTGTCGACGTCATGCCGGCGACGCTGGGATCGGCCCTGGAGCGGGTCGACGGCCTCGCGAGCGCGGTCCTGGACTCCAGCCCGCTCCGCGCCGGCGACGTACTCGTGATCATCTCCCTGTCCGGCCGCAACGCGCTCCCGGTCGAGATGGCCATGAACGCGCGGGCCCTGGGCGTGAAGGTCATCGGCGTCACCTCGGTCGCCTACGCCTCGGAGACGAAGTCCCGGCACGTCTCGGGGACGTACCTGAAGGACCACTGCGACATCGTCCTCGACTCGAAGATCGCGGTCGGGGATGCGGAACTGACCCTGGACACGATCGAGGCGCCCTTCGCTCCCGCCTCCACGGTGGTCACGACGGCCCTCCTCCAGGCCGTCATGGCCACGGCCGCGGGCGCGCTGGCCGACCGGGGCATCGAGCCGCCCCTGCTCCGCTCGGGCAACGTCGACGGCGGCCACGAGTGGAACGGCCGGGTGATGACGGAGTACGGCGACCGGATCTTCTACCGCCGCTGAGCCGACCTGGAATCCTCCACCCACGCTGGGCTGATCGGGTGGGGTGCGCGTGGCGGTGCTACGTCCGTCCCGCCAGCCCCTCCAGATCCAGCGCCATGGCGATGCGTACCGCCACGTCCTCCGCGTACGTCGCGTCCGTGCGTTCGAACTGACTGCGCCCCACACCCCGCAGAAACGTCACGACGCCCAGCGTGCGCCCCCGGCTGCGCAGGACCGCGCACAGGGCGTGCACCGAGTCCGGCGGCCACTGGCGGGCCGTGGCCCACTCCCGCATCCGCTCGGGGGTGATCTCACCGGAGCTGGCCCGCACGGACCCGGCCCGCTCCACGCACTGGAGCGCGGGATGCCCCTCGGCGTACCGCACGGGCAGTCCGGCCCTCCCGGTGAGCAGGCTCGGCCCGGGCGCCCCGGCGGGCGTGGTGACGGCGCGTACGAGCCGTACGGGCCCGTCGTCGTCCCCCGTCGGCCACCCGCTCGCGACCCGGTCGATCAGCGCGTGGTCGGCGAACCCGGCGAGCGCGAAGTCGAGATGGACGGTGGCGGCCTCCCCGGGGTCCTCGCACTCGGCCGCCGCCCGTGCGGCCCGGTGCAGCTGGTTGGCCCTGAACCGCAGCAGGGCCGCCTCCTGCTCGGTGTGCTTGGCCTCGGTCACATCCTGGAAGAGCCACCCGACCCCGAGCGGAACCGGTTCTTCCGTGAGCGGCGAGGAGAGCCGCAGGAATCCGCTGCGCCAGCACCGCCGTTTCTCGCCCTCGGCCGACCGCACGCTCACCCACATCTCGGCGGGCGCGGGCGGCGCACCCTCGGCGAGCACGTGCGTGAGCGCGCTCTCCAGTTCCTCGACCCCTTGGGAGAGCAGCTCCCCCAGCGGCCGTCCGAGCACCGCCGTACGCCCGATCCCCAGGGCTCGGGCCGCGTGCGCGTTGACGACGGCGGGCCGCAGGTCCGCGTCGACCAGGACCACACCCCAGCTGGCGTCCTCGAACAACGCCTCGCTCAGAGCGATGGACCGCTCGAGATCGATCTGCGCGTGCACCTCGCTGAAGGCGCAGTACACCCCGGCGGGCTTCCCGTCGGCTCCGCGCACGGCGGCGGACTGGGTCCGTACGAGCACGCGCCCGCCGTCCTTGGTCAGCAGCGCGAACTCGTGCACCTGGCGCCCGGGGGCCTCCATGGCGGACAGCAGCCGTGCCTCGACCTCCTCGGCGTCCGCGGTCCGCACGGCCCACCCGGCGAACCCGCGCCGCCCCACGGCCTCGGCCGCGGTCCAGCCGAGAATCCGCTCGGCCTCGCGGTTCCAATGGGTGACGACCCCATCGGCGTCGAACGCGCACAGCGCCGCGTCCATCCCGTCCAGCAGCGCGGCAAGCAGATCGGAACCAGCCGGCTCGGGCTCGTCCGGCCCCAGCTCGTCGGTGGTCCCACTACGCCGGGAAGCACTCACCTGGACCCCCTGCAGGCTGCGTCCGCACGTACGGCGAGACAGTTCGCTCACTCGCCTTCATTCAACTCGAACGTGACTCAGCCCACATCGTGTTCCCCAAAGATTGGACGAAATCGTTGTACGCAGGGATTCCGCCCCCTCAGCCCCAGGAATCGCAGGGGTCGAAAAAAAGTGGTTGAGCTGTCGGCGATCGGTTCCTAAGGTGTGGTTTACACGAGAAGGGAGGTGGTTCGGCAGATGTATAAGAACCGGACGCGTGAGGTGGCTGCGGGCTAGCGGCCCGTCACCACATCCAGTGCGGTGCCGGACCAGCGCTTGAAGTGAGCGCGCAGCCGGCCCCAATCCCAAGCAGTCACCCGACCCGCGAGCTCGCCGGTACGTCCGGCCGGCTCCTCCGCCGCGAGGCGGAGGGACCCGAGCTCGCGGGTCGTCTGCGTTTCGCGCAGATCGTCTGCGTTTCGCAGGGCATGTGACGTGGAGCACATGCGTTTCGCGGGGTCCGCAGTACTCTTGGACCATGCTTCCGATGCTCGTTCGACGCCGGCACGTGGACTTCGTGCGCGTCACAAGCATGGGCTGTCGGGCTTCTTCCTGACCTCGGCCCCCTCTCTTCCCCTTGGCACCCGTGGCCCCCGCCCCACCCCTGGCGGCCGCCCGGGCACCCGTACACCCTGCGGACACACCTCATGACGACGAACACGTCTTCTGATCAGTACCAGCAGAGCCGGCAGCACCGGCCGTACCAGCAGCTTCCGATCATCGATCTCTCCGCGGCCGACCGCGGCCCCCAGGCCCGTGCCCTGCTGCACGCGCAGTTGCACAGCGCCGCCCACGACGTGGGCTTCTTCCAGCTCGTCGGGCACGGGGTGACCGAGGGCGAGACCGCCGCCCTGCTCGACGCCATGCACCGGTTCTTCGCGCTGCCCAAGGCCGAGCGGCTCGCCCTCGACAACGTCAACTCCCCGCACTTCCGCGGGTACACGCGCACCGGCGACGAGCGCACGGGCGGCAGCCGGGACTGGCGGGACCAGCTCGACATAGGGGCCGAGCGGCCCGCGCGCAGGCCCGGTCCGGGCGAGCCCGCCTACTGGTGGCTGGAGGGGCCCAACCAGTGGCCGGCCGCGCTGCCGGAGCTGCGGACCGCCGCGCTGGCGTGGATCGACCGGCTCAGCTCGGTCGCGGCCCGCCTGCTGCGCGAGCTGCTCACCGCGATCGGGGCGCCCGCCGACTTCTACGAGCCGATCTTCGGCGAGCGGGCCCATCCGCATCTGAAGCTCGTGCGGTATCCGGGCAGCGCGGGCGACGGCGCCGACCAGGGCGTGGGCGCGCACAAGGACTACGGATTCCTGACACTGCTGCTCCAGGACCAGGTCGGCGGCCTTCAGGTGCAGCGCGAGGACGGCCTCTTCCACGAGGTGCCGCCGCTGCCGGGAGCGTTCGTGGTCAACCTGGGCGAGCTGCTGGAAGTGGCCACCAACGGGTACCTCGTCGCCACCAACCACCGGGTCGTCAGTCCGCCCGGGGCCACCGAGCGGTTCTCCGTGCCCTTCTTCTACAACCCGCGCCTGGACGCGCGCGTGGAGCCGCTGCCCTTCCCGCACGCCTCCGCCGCCCCCGGCGTCACCGACGACCCGGCGAACCCTCTGTTCGCGGAGTACGGCTTCAACGAGCTGAAGGGCAAGCTGCGGGCCCACCCGCTGGTCGCCACCCGTCATCACGCGGAGCTGCTCACCCCCGCGTGATGACCGGCCACTCCTCGGCTCGACGGGGGCTCAGTGCGTGATGTCCTCGTAGCCCTTGATCTCCTGGGGGCTGCGCGGACCGGGGCCCACATAGCGCGCGGACGGCCGTACGAGCCGTCCCGTGCGCTTCTGCTCCAGGATGTGCGCCGACCAGCCCGCCGTACGGGCGCAGGTGAACATCGATGTGAACATGTGCGCCGGGACCTCGGCGAAGTCGAGCATGATCGCGGCCCAGAACTCGACGTTCGTCGCCAGGACGCGGTCCGGGCGGCGCGCGTGGAGTTCCTCCAGGGCCGCCTTCTCCAGCGCCTCGGCGATCTCGAAGCGGGGGGCGCCGAGCTCGCGGGCGGTACGGCGCAGGACACGGGCGCGCGGGTCCTCGGCGCGGTAGACGCGGTGGCCGAAGCCCATCAGGCGTTCGCCCTTGTCGAGGGCCTTCTTGACGTAGGCCTCCGCGTCGCCCGTGCGCTCGATCTCCTCGATCATGCCGAGGACGCGGGAGGGCGCGCCGCCGTGCAGCGGCCCGGACATGGCCCCGACGGCGCCGGAGAGGGCGGCGGCGACATCCGCGCCCGTCGACGCGATGACGCGGGCGGTGAAGGTGGACGCGTTCATGCCGTGCTCGGCAGCGGACGTCCAGTAGGCGTCCACGGCCGCGACGTGCTTGGGATCGGGCTCGCCGCGCCAGCGGATCATGAAGCGTTCGACGACGGAGTGCGCCTTGTCGATCTCGCTCTGCGGAACCATGGGCCGGCCCTGGCCGCGGGCGGACTGGGCGACGTACGAGAGGGCCATGACGGCCGCGCGGGCGAGATCCTCGCGGGCCTGGGCCTCGTCGATGTCGAGGAGGGGTTTGAGGCCCCAGACGGGGGCGAGCATGGCGAGCGCGGACTGGACGTCGACGCGGATGTCGCCGGAGTGGACGGGGATCGGGAACGGCTCGGCGGGCGGCAGTCCGGGGTTGAAGGCGCCGTCGACGAGGAGGCCCCACACGTTTCCGAAGGAGACGTGGCCGACCAGATCCTCGATGTCGACGCCCCGGTACCGGAGTGCGCCGCCCTCCTTGTCCGGTTCGGCGATCTCCGTCTCGAACGCGACGACTCCTTCGAGTCCGGGTACGAAGTCGGACATCAGGCGGCTCCTCGTGATGTGTACGACGGGGGGTTTATGGGGGGGATGGTGGGTGTGTTGGTGGGGGCGCGTCTTGCGGTCGGAAAGGGAAACCGTGCGTCGGTGATGGGTGGTCGACGTCCGGTTCCACGGTCGGCTCGTGGACTCGCGGTCCGGTACGTCTTCCCGGTGATGCCCCGTACGGCCGGCGGTCATCCCACCGCAACGGTGGCAGCACCATATCCCCGAGTGCCACCTTTGGGGAGGCCCTGCGGCACTCAGTGCCACCCGCTGTCACTCGATGCCGTACCGGGATACGGCAAGATGACCGCGTGACCGACCGCGACCGCCTCCCGGATGAATCCGCCGACGAGCCCCTCGTCCTGCGCGCTGCGGAAGCCGCCGCCGCAGAAGCCACGGGCGACGCCGAAGAACTCGCCGCCGACCCCGCCGCGATGCGCGCCCACTACCGCGCCGAGGGGCTCGTCGAGGCCGACCTCGCCGCGCATCCCATGGACCAGTTCGCCCGCTGGTTCAAGCAGGCGGCGCAGGCCTCCGTGCAGGGCATGGTGTACGAGCCGAACGCGATGATCGTCTCCACGGCGGACGCGGAGGGCCGGCCCAGCTCACGCACGGTGCTGCTCAAGCAGTACGACGAACAGGGCTTCGTCTTCTACACCAACTACGACTCCCGCAAGGCCCGCGAGCTGGCCGAGAACCCGTACGTCTCGCTGCTCTTCCCCTGGCACCCGATGGCCCGCCAGGTCATCGTCACCGGAACGGCGCGGCGCACCGGACGCGACGAGACCGCCGCGTACTTCCGCACCCGCCCGCACGGCTCCCAGCTCGGCGCCTGGGCCAGCCCCCAGTCCTCGGTCGTCTCCTCCCGGGACGAGCTCGACGCCGCCTATGAGGAGTTGAGCGCCCGCTACCCGGAGGGTGAGCAGGTCCCCGTGCCCCCGCACTGGGGCGGCTTCCGCATCGCCCCCCGGACGGTCGAGTTCTGGCAGGGCCGCGAGAACCGCCTCCACGACCGGCTGCGGTACGTGGCGGAGCCGGACGGCAGCTGGCGGGCGGAGCGCCTCGGTCCGTGACGTCGGCGGGGCTCAGCCCAGCGCCTCGTCCAGCAGTACGCCCCACTGCGCCACCACCCGTTCCCGTCGCCCCCCGTCGTTCGTGAGGAGATTGGCGAGGCCGAGGCCGCGGGACATGTCCAGCAGGCCCTGGACCGTTTCGCGTACGCCAGGGCGGGATTCGTCGGCGGCGAGGAGTTCCACGGCGATCCGGTGGGTCTCGCGGCCCACCCGGGCCTCCAGTTCGGTGACCCTCGGGCGGAGCTGCTCCTCGTTGGAGGCGGCGACCCAGAGGTGGAGGGCGGCGCGGAAGAGGGGGCCGGTGTAGAGGTCCACCAGGGCCGCGACCACCTCGCGGCGGTCGGCGGCACCCTCCGGGAACAGGGCGCGCAGTGCGGTGGAGCGCTCCTCGGCGACGTACTCCACCGCCGCGGTGAACAGGTCCTCGCGGGTGCGGAAGTGGTGCTGGGCGGCCCCCCGGGACACTCCCGCGCGCTCGGCGACGACGGAGACCGTGGAGCCCGCCCAGCCGTGCTCGGCGAGACAGGCCACGGCGGCCGCGAGCAGCCGCTGCCGGGTGGCTCGGCTGCGGTCCTGCTTGGGAACGTGCGGAAGCCGGGGACTGCGGGGGGCGATTTCGGCAGGCTCTGTCGCGTCCGTGGTGGCGTTCGTCGACGCGTTCGTCGACGCGTCCGTGGCGCCCGTGGTCGCGTCCGTGGGCTCCGCGCGCTCCGCGGCTTCCGTCGTGCTCACACCACCCATGCGGGATCCCGTCGTTCGAGGAAGGCCGTCATCCCCTCGCGGGCCTGCGCGGAGGAGAACAGTTCGGCCGAGAGCGCGGTCAGGGCGCCCGCGTCCCGGTCGAAGGCCTCCAGCACCCTAGCCGTGAGCAGCCGTTTCGTCTCGGCCAGGCCTTGGGGGGAGGCGCGGCGCAGGCCGTCCAGGACGGGTTCCAGGGTGACGTCGACGTCGTCGCCGGTCGCCGTCAGGAGTCCCGTCCGTACCGCCTCCGCCGCGTCGAAACGTTCGCCCGTGAGGTAGTAGCGGGCGAGGGCGCGGGGGTCCGTCCGGGGCAGCAGGGGAAGGGAGATCACGGCGGGCGCGACGCCGATGCGTACCTCCGTGAAGGCGAACGTGGCCTCCTTGGAGGCGATCGCCAGATCGCAGGCTCCGAGGAGTCCCAGTCCGCCCGCCCGCACATGGCCCGTCACCCGGGCCACCACGGGCTTGTGCAGCTCGACGATCTGCCGCAGCAGGGCGACGAGCGCGTCCGGGTGCGGGGGGTCGCGCAGGTCGGCGCCCGCGCAGAACGTGTTCCCCGTGTGGGCGAGGACTACGGCGCGGACGTCACGGTCCTTGCCGCACCGGGTGAGCCCGTCCGCGAGCTCGCCCACGAGAGCGGCGGAGAGGGCGTTGCGGTTGGCGGGCGCGTCGAGGGTGAGCGTGGTGATGGCGCGGTCGTGCGCCACGCGGACAACCGGTTCAACGGTCATGACAGGCCTCGCAGTTCCCGGCGCAGTATCTTTCCGGAGGCCGCACGTGGGACGGCGTCGATGAAGGTGACGCCGCGGACCCTCTTGTACGGGGCGACGCGCTCGGCGACGTACATCATCACCTCTCCTTCGGAGAGGCCGGTGACGTCGGAGAGATCCGCCGCCGGGCCGGCCGGGCCGGCCCCGGACGGCCGGCGCACCACAAAGGCGTGCGGGACTTCGTTGTTGTCCTCGTTGTAGACCCCGATGACCGCGGCGTCCGCGATGCCGGGGTGGGTGAGGAGCAGGGCCTCCAGTTCGGCGGGCGCGACCTGGAAGCCCTTGTACTTGATGAGCTCCTTGACGCGGTCGACCACGAACAGCCAGCCCTCGGTGTCCACGTGACCGACGTCTCCGGTGTGCAGCCAGCCGTCCGGGTCGATCATCGCGGCGGTGGCGTCGGGCTGCCCCAGATAGCCCTTCATGACCTGGGGACCGCGGATGACGATCTCGCCCGCCTCCCCGACGCCCAGGTCCTTGCCGGGGTCGTCGAGGGAGACGATGCGCATCTCGGTGCCCGGGACGAGCCGGCCGACCGTTCCCGGGGGCGCGTCCTGGGCGGCGTCCAGGGGGACCAGGTGCGTGCAGGGAGACAGTTCCGTCATCCCGTAGCCCTGGCCGATGGGCGGCAGCCCGAGCCGCTCGGCGCAGGCCAGCGCGAGCTTGGCGTCCAGGGGCGCGGCGGAGGAAACGATGTACTTCAGGGACGACAGGTCGTACCGCGCGACGGCCGGGTGCTTGGCCAGGGCCAGCACGATCGGCGGCGCCACGAAGAGGCCGCTGATGCGGTGCTTCTCGATGGCCGCGAGGAAGGTGTCGAGGTCGAAGCGGGGCAGTACGACGACGGTGGCGCCCTGCCTGAGGGGTGCGTTCATCAGGGCCGTCAGCCCGTAGATGTGGAAGAAGGGCAGCACCGCGAGGATGCGCTCGCCCTCGCCCATCGGCAAGAAGGGGACCAGCTGCGCCAGATTGGTGGCGATGGACCGGTGGGTGAGCATCACCCCCTTGGGTATGCCGGTCGTCCCGGAGGAGTACGGCAGGGCCGCGACGTCCGTCACCGGGTCGATGTCGATCTCCGGTTCGGGCGCGGCCGAACCGAGCAGATCGATCAGCGAGCGATGCCCCGGCGCGCTGTCGCAGACGAAGATCTCCCGCACCCCACCGGCGAGCTCGGCGGCCTGCCGCGCCGCCTCCAGGAGGGGCGACACGGTCACGATCCAGTTCGCGGCGCTGTCCCGCAGCTGCTTGGCGAACTCCTCGGGCGTGGCGAGCGGGTGCACGGTCGTGACCGACGCCCCCGCGCGCGTGGCGGCGTAGAACGCCGTCGGGAAGGCGATGGTGTTCGGGCTGTGCAGGGCGAGGACGTCGCCCTTGCGGACGCCCGCGTCGGCGAACGCGGCGGCCAGCCTGCGGTGGAACCGGTCCAGCTGCCCGTAGGTGAGCGTGGTGCCGTCGACTCCGTCGATCAGCGCGGGCGTGTCGCCGCGCTCGGCGGCGCGTCCCAGGAC
This sequence comes from Streptomyces sp. NPDC007896, assembly GCF_042959425.1. Classification (NCBI taxonomy): domain Bacteria; kingdom Bacillati; phylum Actinomycetota; class Actinomycetes; order Kitasatosporales; family Streptomycetaceae; genus Streptomyces; species Streptomyces sp. NPDC007896. Next base: position 111,904 of record NZ_JBIBKX010000013.1, read on the forward strand.
CGCCTCGTGAATGGGTTCCTCTACGGCCGGGACTTCGGCGTACTCGCTGCGGAACACGGTTCCTCCTAGAGCGGCTCGTGGAGCAACGGGCTAGTACGACTTGGGCAGGCCCAGGGTCTGATGGGAGACGTAGTTGAGAATCATCTCCCGGCTCACCGGAGCAATACGAGCCACGCGCGAGGCCGTTATCAACGAGGCGAGGCCGAATTCGCGGGTGAGGCCGTTGCCGCCGAGGGTGTGCACGGACTGGTCGACCGCCCTCACGCAGGCCTCGCCCGCCGCGTACTTGGCCATGTTGGCGGCTTCACCTGCGGCGACGTCGTCGCCGGAGTCGTACAGGTACGCCGCCTTCTGCATCATCAGGCGGGCGAGTTCGAGGTCGATGTGGGCTTGTGCGAGAGGGTGGGCGACGGCCTGGTGGGCGCCGATGGGTTCCTTCCAGACGGTGCGCTCGCGGGCGTACTCGACGGCCCTGGAGAGCGCGTAGCGGCCCATGCCGATCGCGAACGCGGCCGTCATCACCCGCTCGGGGTTGAGTCCCGCGAAGAGCTGCAGCAGGCCCGCGTCCTCGTCTCCGACGAGCGCGTCGGCGGGCAGCCGCACGTCGTCGAGGGTCAGCTCGAACTGCTTCTCCGCGCTGTGGAGTTCCATGTCGATCCGGCGCCGCCCGAAGCCGTCGGCGTCGCGCGGGACGATGAACAGGCAGGGCTTGAGGCGGCCCGTCCGCGCGTCCTCCGTGCGCCCCACGATGAGGGTGGCGTCCGCGATGTCGACGCCGGAGATGAACACCTTGCGGCCGCTGAGGAGCCAGTCGGCGCCGTCCCGGCGAGCGGTGGTGGTGATGCGGTGCGAATTGGAACCCGCGTCGGGTTCGGTGATGCCGAAGGCCATGGTGCGGGTGCCGTCGGCCAGGGCCGGAAGCCACTCCCGCTTCTGGGCGTCCGTGCCGAAGCGGGCGATCACCGTGCCGCAGATCGCCGGCGACACGACCATCATCAGGAGGGGGCAGCCCGCTGCGCCGAGTTCTTCCAGGACGATGGAGAGTTCGGCTATGCCGCCGCCCCCGCCACCGTATGCCTCCGGCAGGTTGACGCCGAGGTAGCCGAGCTTGGCCGCCTCGGACCAGAGGGCGTTGATGTCGTAGTCGCGGCCGTGGCGTTTGCCGAGGGCGGCCACGGCTGATCGGAGGGCCTTGTGTTCTTCGGTTTCTGTGGCGGGGCTCATGGGTGCTCCTGGGGCCGTCATTTCGCTGCGGGTTGTTTGTGGCTGGTCGCGCCCACGCGGCGGAGCCGCATGATGTGACAGCCCCGCGCCCCTGACGGGGCGCTTGTCTCACGGAGTTGGCTCTACTACTGCCAGGAGAGTCCCGACTTCCACCTGCTGGCCGGGGGTGGCGTGTAGGGCGCTGAGCGTGCCTGCCGTCGGCGCGGAGATCTTGTGTTCCATCTTCATCGCCTCCAGCCACAGGAGGGGCTCTCCGGCCCGTACGGCGGCTCCCGTGGCCAGTCTCTCGGCGACGCGGACGACGGTTCCGGGCATGGGGGCCAGGAGGGAGCCGGGGGCCTGCTGGGCGGTGGGGTCGGGGAAGCGGGGCAGGGCGGTGAGGGCGGTGGCGTTCACGAACACCTGGTCGCCGTACCGCGTCACCTCGAACTTCCGCCGTACGCCGTCCACTTCGAGTACGACGAGACGGGCGTCGGCGTGCACCACGCGCACCCCGTCGGCCGTGAGGCCCTCACGGGTGTGCCGGTAGCGCACCTCGTGCTCGGTGCCGGCCAGGTCGTAGCGCTTGACCTGGGGCTGCGAGGGGAGATTGCGCCAGCCGCCGAACCGGGAGCGGGAGTGGCCCCGCGCGTCCGCCAGGGCCGCCGCCAGGGGCGCGTACGGGTCCGGGGCCGGCGTCGTGAGGGCGGCGAGGTGGCGCTCGTAGAACCCGGTGTCCATGCGGGCCTCGGCGAACTCCGGGTGCCGCAAGGAGCGTACGAGCAGATCCCTGTTGGTCGCCGGGCCGTGGATGTCGGCCCGTTCCAGGGCGCCCGCCAGTTTGCGTACCGCCTCCGCGCGCGTGGGCGCGTACGCGATCACCTTCGCCAGCATCGGGTCGTAGTGGACGCCGATCGGGTCGCCGTCGGTGTAACCGGTGTCCAGGCGGACGCCCTCCGGGACGGCGAGGCGGTGCAGGGTGCCGGTCTGCGGCGCCCAGGCCCGCGCCGGGTCCTCGGCGTACAGGCGGGCCTCGATCGCGTGCCCACGCGCGCGTGGCGGGTCGTTCGCGAGCGCCGTGCCCTGCGCCACCTGGATCTGGAGCGCGACGAGATCGACGCCGAAGACCGCCTCCGTCACCGGGTGTTCGACCTGGAGTCGGGTGTTCATCTCCAGGAAGTGGGCCTTGCCGTCGGCGACCAGGAACTCGACCGTTCCCGCGCCCACGTAGTCCACGGCTCGGGCGGCCCGCACGGACAGGTCGTAGAGGGTTTCCGTCAGGCCTCCGAGACCGGGGGCCGGGGCCTCCTCGACGACCTTCTGATGGCGGCGCTGGAGGGAGCAGTCGCGGGTGCCGAGCGCCCAGACCGTGCCGTGCGCGTCGGCGAGGATCTGCACTTCCACATGCCGGCCGCCCTCTACGTAGGGCTCGACGAAGACCTCACCGTCACCGAAGGCGCTGAGGGCCTCGGCGCGGGCGGCGGTCAGTTCGGCGTCGAGGGCGTCGAGTTCGCGTACGACGCGCATGCCGCGTCCGCCGCCGCCCGCGGCCGCCTTGACGAGCACCGGGAGATCGGCGGCGGTGACCGTCTCCAGCGGTTCGAGTCCCATCAGTTTCTTGGCGCGCGTCTTGGAGGCCATCGCCTCGATGGCCTCGGGCGGCGGCCCGATCCAGACGAGGCCCGCGTCGAGGACGGACCGCGCGAAGTCTGCGTTCTCGGAGAGGAAGCCGTACCCGGGGTGCACAGCGTCCGCGCCGGCGCTCAGGGCCGCCTTCACGATCAGGTCGCCGCGCAGATACGTGTCCGAGGGCGCCGCCCCCGGCAGCCGTACCGCCTCGTCGGCCACACGCGTGTGGAGGGCGTTCTCATCGGCGTCCGAGTACACGGCGACCGTCCGGATCCCCGCCTCACGGCAGGTGCGGAAGACCCGGCAGGCGATCTCGCCCCGGTTGGCCACGAGGACAGAAGTAATCACTGGGACCTCACATCCGGAAGACGCCGAAGCCACCGCGCGCACCCTCATAGGGGGCCGTGTGGATCGCGGACAGGCACAGGCCGAGGACGGTGCGCGTGTCTCGGGGGTCGATGACCCCGTCGTCGTACAGCCGCCCGGACAGGAACATCGGCAGGGACTCCGACTCGATCTGCTGCTCCACCATGGCGCGCAGGGCCGCGTCGGCGTCCTCGTCGTAGGGCTGCCCCTTGGCCGCGGCCGACTGCCGGGCGACGATCGAGAGGACGCCCGCGAGCTGCTGGGGGCCCATGACGGCGGACTTGGCGCTGGGCCAGGCGAACAGGAAGCGCGGGTCGTAGGCGCGCCCGCACATGCCGTAGTGACCGGCTCCGTAGGACGCCCCCATCAGGACGGACAGATGGGGGACCTTCGAATTGGAGACGGCGTTGATCATCATCGCGCCGTGCTTGATGATCCCGCCCTGCTCGTACTCCTTGCCGACCATGTAGCCGGTGGTGTTGTGCAGGAAGAGGAGGGGGATGTCGCGCTGGTTGGCGAGCTGGATGAACTGGGCGGCCTTCTGTGACTCGGCGCTGAACAGCACTCCCTGGGCGTTGGCCAGGATGCCGACGGGATAGCCGTGGAGGGTCGCCCAACCGGTCGTGAGGCTCGTCCCGTAGAGGGGCTTGAACTCGTCGAAGTCGGAGCCGTCGACGACGCGGGCGATGACCTCGCGCGGGTCGAAGGGGTGTCGGAGGTCGCCGGGGACGATCCCCAGGAGCTCGTCCTCGTCGTACTTGGGGGGCGCGGCCGGACCGGGATCGCCGAACGCCTTGCGGTGGTTGAGCCGGGCGACCACGCGCCTGGCCTGACGGAGGGCGTCCTGTTCGTCGACGGCGAAGTAGTCCGCGAGACCCGACACGCGCGCGTGCATCTCGGCGCCGCCCAGGGACTCGTCGTCGCTCTCCTCGCCGGTCGCCATCTTCACCAGCGGCGGCCCGCCCAGGAAGACCTTCGCCCGCTCCTTGACCATGATCACGTGGTCGGACATGCCGGGGATGTACGCGCCTCCGGCGGTGGAGTTCCCGAAGACGACGGCGACGGTCGGGATCCCCGCCGCCGACAATCTGGTGAGGTCGCGGAAAATCGCTCCCCCGGGGATGAAGATCTCCTTCTGCGACGGCAGATCGGCGCCGCCCGACTCCACCAGGCTGATGCAGGGCAGCCGGTTGGCGAGGGCGATGTCGTTGGCCCGCAGGGCCTTCTTCAGGCTCCAGGGGTTGCTGGCGCCGCCCCGTACGGTCGGGTCGTTCGCGGTGATCAGGCACTCCACGCCCTCGACGACCCCGATCCCGGTCACCAGCGACGCGCCGACCGCGTACTCGCTCCCCCAGGCCGCGAGCGGCGACAGCTCCAGGAACGGAGTGTCGGGGTCGAGCAGCAACTCGATGCGTTCACGGGCGAGCAGCTTGCCGCGCTTGCGGTGCCGGGCCACGTACTTCTCGCCGCCGCCCGCGAGCGCCTTGGCGTGCTCGGCGTCCAGCTCGGCGAGCTTGGCGAGCATGGTCTCGCGGTGGGCGGTGTAGTCGGGGGCGGCGGTGTCCAGGGCGGACGCCAGGACCGTCACAGCAGGGCCTCCGGGATGTCGAGGTGGCGGGAGCGGAGCCATTCGCCCAGGGCCTTGGCCTGGGGGTCGAAGCGGTGCTGGGAGGCGACGCCTTCGCCGAGGATTCCTTCGACGACGAAGTTGAGGGCGCGGAGGTTCGGCAGAGTGTGACGGACAACTTTCAGATGACAGCTTTCAGTTATCAGATTCTGAAATCTGTCAGCTGTCAGCTGATGAACCAACCAGCGCCACGCGTCATCCGATCGCACCCACACCCCGACATTCGCGTTCCCGCCCTTGTCCCCACTGCGCGCACCCGCGACCACGCCCAGAGGAGCGCGTCTCGTCGGCCCCGGAGGGAGCGGTTCGGGCAGGACGGGCTCGGACGCGGGTTCGAGTACGAGGGTGTCGATGGCCGGAGCGAGCGGCACCCGGCGCCCGTCATGGAGGACAGCCACATGCTCCACGGAGTCTTGGGGGACGTACACGTCCTCGAAGACCCCGTACGGGGAGCCCTTTCCCGGCGGCGCGATCACGTGGAAGCCGGGGTAGCTGGCCAGCGCGAGTTCGATGGCGGCGCCGCTGAGGGTGCGACCCACCGCGTCCTGGTCCCGGTCGCGTACGACGAGGCGCAGGAGGGCGCTCGCGGTCTCCTCCGTGGGGGCGTCGGGGTGGTCGGTGCGGGCGAGGTCCCAGCGGACCTCGGAGGGACGGGACTTCGCGGCATCCAGCGCGGCTTCCATCTGGTCCCGGACGAGGGCGGCCTTCGCCTCGATGTCGAGGCCGGTGAGGACGAAGACGACTTCGTTGCGGTAGCCGCCGAGGCGGTTGAGGCCGACCTTGAGGGTGGGGGGCGGGGCCTCGCCGCGTACACCGGAGATGCGGACGCGGTCGGGGGCCTCCTGGGTGAGGCGGACCGAGTCGAGGCGGGCGGTGACGTCGGGGCCCGCGTACCGGGCGCCGGATGTCTCGTACAGGAGTTGCGCGGTGACCGTGCCGATGTCCACGAGGCCGCCGGTGCCGTCGTGTTTGGTGATGACGCTGGTGCCGTCCTCGTGGAGTTCGGCGAGCGGGAAGCCGGGGTGGCGAAGGCGTGCCGGGTCGTGGTCGGTGAAGAAGGCGTAGTTGCCGCCGGTGGCCTGGGTGCCGCATTCCAGGACGTGCCCGGCGACGACGGCGCCGGCGAGGCGGTCGTACGCGTCCGGCGCCCAGCCGAAGTGGGCGACGGCGGGCCCGGTGACCAGCGCCGCGTCCGTGACCCGCCCGGTCACCACGATGTCCGCGCCCTCGCGCAGACAGGCGGCGATCCCGGCACCGCCGAGGTAGGCGTGCGCGGCGAGGCTCCTGGGGTGGCCGGCGGTCAGGTCGTCGCCCTCGACGTGGGCGACGCGCGCCGGTATGCCGAGGCGGTCGGACAACTGCCGTACGGCGTCGGCGAGTCCGGCGGGGTTGAGACCGCCCGCGTTCGCCACGATCCGCACGCCCCGCTCGTGCGCGAGGCCGAGGCATTCCTCCAACTGGCCCAGGAAGGTGCGGGCGTACCCGCCGGAGGGGTTCTTGAGGCGGTCGCGGCCGAGGATGAGCATGGTCAGTTCGGCGAGATAGTCGCCGGTGAGAACGTCCAGGGGGCCGCCGGTGAGCATCTCGCGCATCGCGTCGAAGCGGTCGCCGTAGAAGCCGGAGGCGTTGCCTATACGGAGGGGCGCGACGGTCACTTGGCGTCTCCCTTGGACTCGCGCCCCTGTCCCGGTGGCCCCGCGAAGGCCTGCGCGATGTCCAGCCAGCGGTCGGCGTCGGGGCCGTCCGCCCGTACGGCGAGGTCGTCGCGGTGGGCCCGTTGGGTGACCAGGAGACAGAAGTCCAGGGCGGGGCCGGTGACGCGCTGGGGTGCCTCTTCGGGCCCATACGCCCACAACTCGCCCTTGGGGCCGACCAGTTCGACGCGGAACTCGGTGGCGGGCGGAGTGAGCCCCCGTACGTGGAAGGCGAAGTCGCGGGCCCGTACGCCGATGCGTGCCACGTGGCGGAGGCGGTCGGTGGGAGTGCGCGCCACGCCCAGCGCGTCCGCCACGTCCTGGCCGTGGGACCAGGTCTCCATCAGGCGGCCGGTGGCCATGGAGGCGACCGACATGGGCGGGCCGTACCAGGGGAATCGGGTGCCGACGGGGGCCGCGCGGAGGGCGTCTTCCAGCTCCGTTCGCCCCGCCCGCCAGTCGGCGACCAGCGTGGCGGGCGGCAGCCCGGCCCCCTCCTCCGCGCCCTCGTCCACGAATCCGCCGGGCGAGGCCATCGCCTTCTCGACCAACTTGGCGAAGGCCTCGGCGTCCGTCACGGCGAGCAGGGCGGAACGGTCCGTCCAGGCCAGGTGGGCGATCTGGTGAGCGACGGTCCAGCCGGCGGCGGGGGTGGCGAGTGCCCAGCGGCTCTCCGCCAAGTCCCTCACCAGCAGGTCGAGTTCTTCGCTCTCCCGGTGCAGATCGTCGATCACTGACGACGGGTCGGACACGATGGAGCTCCCCTCGGGGCACGGCGGTGTGCGGGGTCTTTCCGGGTGCGTTCTGGAGCATGGCAGCGGGCGCAGAAACAAGCAAGCATGCTTGCATTATTGATTCTCATACCTGAGAGCACTCAAATCGCTACTCTCGGCTACGGCACGTGTGTTGTTCCCACCGAGAGGTGACCGCCTCATGGTCCATATCCGCACACTCGATCCCAGCGCCTCGCCGTTGGACTACTTCGGTGCGGAGTTGCGCCGCAAGAGGGAGGAAGCAGGGCTCAAACAGAGCGAGTTGGGTGCATGCATCTTCTGCACGGGGTCTCTGGTCGGGCAGATCGAGACGGCGAAGAAGGTTCATCGTCTACACGGAGGACTTCGTACAGGGCCACATGACGGCCAATCCGGAAGCTGTCAGGGAAGGGGCGCTCCCTTACGATCAACTGCAGGCCATCGCGCTCTCCGTGGAGAACTCGGCGGCCCTGATCGCCCGCGTGATGGAGGAGCGTTATGGCAACGAACCGGGACCTGACCAGCGCGACGTGGCGTAAGTCGTCGTACAGCGGCGACACCGGCGGTGATTGTGTCGAGGTCGCCGATCTCACCCCCCACATAGCCGTCCGCGACTCCAAAAACCCCGGTCACGGCGCCCTCACTCTCACACCGGAGGCCTTCTCCGCGTTCGTGGCGGGGCTCCGGCGTGAGGGTCGCGTCCGATAATTGACCTTGTGGCGGGTCGGGGCGGCTGACGTCGGAACTCCCCGGCCCCCGTCGGGGTCACGCCGGGGTGGAACCGCTCCTGCGGCGCCGCGCCGTGATCACCGCGCCCGTACCGGCCGCCAAGGCCAAGCCGCCGACTGCGGCGATCGTCGGCAGTGCGGGGGACGAACCCGTTTCCGACCTCCGGCCCGGGCGGACGAAGAGCGGCTGACCGCGTGGCCGGCCGCCGAGATTTGTGGGTCGAGCCGACCGAGGTCCAGTGCCGGACAGACCGCACTGAGCCCCCAGGCCGAGCTGGAGGAGCCGACTCCACCATCAGGTCACTTAAAGTGTGAATGATTAGCTATTGCCTCATATCGTGCATATATGACATGTCGTAATAGAAGTGGAATATCGCTGGCGAGAGGTGTCATCGTCGCGGCAGGGGTGGTTGCCGCGCTGGGTGCTGTGCCGGCCCACGCCGATGAGAGCTCGGACAGCGCGGACACCCGGGTGAGGTTTGAGGTGGTCGCGCCGGGGGGCCTGTACATCTCTGCCCCCTGCGCGGCTGCGCTGTCCGGTGCGCCTCCAGGGGGTACTGCCTCCGGTCGCCTCGGCGAGGTCCGCGTCACCGACGAGCGGGCCGCACGGGATGCCACGTGGGTAGCCGCCGTCACCGTGAGCCGGGACTTCACGACCGCCGGTTCACATGGCCCCGAGGCGGCGATCTCCGGAGGTCATGTGGTTTACCGTCCCGGAGCGGCGATCGATTCGTTCAACGGTCCGTTCACCCCCGGCCGTCCCGGGCCCGTCGCCACTTTCCGTATGGCGTTCAGCCATCCGAGTGGTTCCGGCAGCAACTCCGTCGCCTGGAACCCCGCATTGAGCGTCCACGTGCCTGCCGCCGGGGTGGCCGGCGTCTACCGAGGAGTCGTGGTGCATTCAGTGGCGTGAGCCCCACCCAGGAGGCCGCCCCCCGCCTCCCGCCTCCCACGGATCACGGGATTTCATCTCCAGGTCGGCGAGGAGCGTCGGAACTTATTAGGCATATACGAAAAAGGCGACACACGCCATTTCAGTTAGGAATAGCGCAGTAGCAACGTTCATAAAGTGATCTTCGAGTTCATCTCAGATGATCTCGGCGTCTTGGCGTATGCCGGCGTCTTCATCGTGAACGCGGAGGTCTCCGTGCTCGGACGTTGGGTTTGTCGGCCGGAAGTGGGTGACCGCTCAGTAGAGCGGCCCGGCAGATGGTTCGGACGGCGAAGGGGGAAGCCCGTATCAGCCGGGCGGCGGTCCGTGCTGGGTTTGCTGGCGCTGGCCTCACTGGTCCTGCCCATGGTCGCTGCACCTCCCGCAGCCGCCGCCCCGTCGGACTTTCTCTATGTGGCCAATACCGCCGATGGCACCGTTTCGGTGATCAACACCACCAACGACACCGTCGGTGCCACGCCCATCACCGTCGGCACGAATCCGACATGGGTGGCGATCGTTCCAAACGGCACCAAGGCCTACGTCACGAACAACGGCTCCAACAACGTGTCGGTGATCAACACCGCCAACAACACGGTGAGCGCCACCATCACCGTCGGCACTGCCCCCCAGGGGGTGGCCGTCACCCCTGACGGCACGAAAGCGTACGTGGCCAACTCCGGCGATGGCACCCTCTCGGTGATCAACACCGCCACCGACACCGTCAGCACCACCATCAACGTCGGCAATACTCCCATCGGAGTGGCCGTCACCCCCAACGGCGCCAAGGCCTACGTTGCCAACCTCAACGCCGGCACCGTGTCGGTGATCGATACCGCCGCCGACACTGTCAGCTCCACCATCACGGTCGGCACCAATCCCGCCTCGGTGGCCGTCACCCCCAACGGCGCCAAGGCCTACGTCACGAACAACGGCTCCAACAACGTGTCGGTGATCAACACCACCACCGACGCTGTCAGCTCCACCATCACCGTCGGCACCGCCCCCCGAGGGGTGGCCGTCACCCGCAACGGCGCCAAGGCCTACGTCACGAACTTCGGTTCCAACAATGTGTCGGTGATCAACACCACCACCGACGCTGTCTCCTCCACCATCACCACCAACATCGGTACCGGCCCGAACGATGTCGTCACCACCGCGGATGGCGACAAGGCCTATGTCACGAACTTCACCACCAACAACGTGTCAGTGATCGACACCACCACCGACACGGCCAGCGCCACCCTCCTCACCGTCGGCGGCGGCCCGGCAGGAGCAGCCCCCTCCCCGGACCAGGGGGATATGGTGACCACCTTCCAGGTCACCGCCACGGGCGGCCTGACCATCGCCGTTCCCGCGTCGGCCACCCTGAGCGGGGTCGCTCCGGGCGGGACCGCCACCGGCCAGCTCGGCAACGTCACGGTGACTGACGAGCGCTCGCTTGCCGATGCCAGCTGGGTGGCCACCGCCTCCCTCACCGATCCCTTCACCACCCCCGGTGGCAGTCCCATCACCGGCAGCGCCGTGACCTACACACCCGGAGCCGCGATCAACCCGGTCAACGGGCCGTTCACCGCGGGCACGGCGGGAACGCTCGCCTCCGCCCGGACCGCGTTCAGCAAGACGAGTGGTTCGGGTGACAACTCAGTCGAGTGGAACCCCACCGTGGACGTCGCTGTGCCCGCCTCCGCGGTCGCCGGCACCTACACCGGGACGGTGACCCATTCCGTGGCGTAAACCGTCGCGCCCACACCGGGTCTTCACCCTGATCGCCGCCGCGGCTTTTTCCGCGGCGGCGATCGCCCTGGGCTGCCCTGCTTCGGCCGGCATCACCTCGGCGGCAGCAGCCGACACGGATCCGGGATCCATCGGTATCCGGCTCCTCGAAGCCCCTGTAGCACGGCGAAACGACCCACGCGCGCGGACGTATATCGTCGACCACCTCAAGCCGGGTACGACGATCAAGCGCAAGATCGAGATTTCCAACAAGTCGTCCGCCCCGCGTCGCATGGGCTTGTATGCGGCCGCCGCCTCCATCGAGAACAACGGGTTCACCTTCGCCTCGAAGCGCACAGCCAACGAACTGACCCGGTGGACCCGGGTCGAACCCCCTACAGCGAACCTGAAGCCGCACTCAACAGCCAAAGCCGAGATCACGATCAACGTGCCACGGACCGCCCAAGCCGGAGAGCGCTACGCCGTGGCATGGGCCGAAAGCGCCGCGGCAGCGGACGCCACCCACAACATCGCCAGCATCACTCGCGTCGGGGTACGGATCTACCTGGACATCGGGCCCGGTGGAGAGCCCCTCTCCGACTTCACGATCGAGAAGATGAACGGCACACGCGACAAACAGGGCCGTCCCAGCGCCACCGCCACCGTCCACAACCTCGGCAGGCGATCAGTGGACCTGAACGGGACACTCGACCTTCACCACGGCCCCGGCGGCATCAGCGCAGGCCCCTTCCACATGGCCTCCGGCATCACACTCGCCCCACACGAAACGGGCACCATCACTGTCCCTCTTGATCCAGGACTGCCCGACGGCCCTTGGAAAGCCACACTGAAACTACGGAGCGGGACAGTGGAGCGGACGCGCACAGCAACCGTGACGCTCACCGGCGAGAAGACCACATCTCACACACTCCTCTACGCCGGAGCCGCTGCCCTGGCCACTGCGGCACTCGCCCTGGCAGCCGTCCGACGCCATCGGCGAAGCCGGTAGGCCGGCCACCGCCACCAGAAACAACGACCAGTCAGGAGGCGGCCGTCGGGCGCGGAGCACGCCGCCGCGCCCGGCACGAGGGGGTACAGCGAGGTGCCGGCCAAGGTCTGTCGAGACAGGAACCCGGGGCCGTCCTGAGCCGCAGGTCGGCCTTCACCTCGGCGCACACCTCGCTCTTCCCCACCGCCGGCGGCGAGTCGGTTCTGCGCCACCAAGTTCTGCGCCATCAACCTCAGCGGGGTGCCGGCCCGCAGCACCTGCCGGCGGATGAACCCCACCCGCCGCACCGGATCATCCAGCCCGGCGTCGGCAGCCTTGAGCTGTTCCTCCCACGCCACGTGCCGCGCGTCACCTCGCGTCGAGTACGCCTTCCGTCGAGTACGCCTTCCTAGGAGTTGTCGCCGTGCGCGGACGCGCCCCGGCTCATCGCCAGGACCGCGTCGCGTCGGCTGAGCGCGCCGAACGGGGAACCGCCGGTCGGGGTGTCGCTGCCGTAGATCCAGGTGGGGCCGTCGGCGAGGTGGTCGAGGGCCTCCGCCGCGACGTCGTCGGGGTCGGCGAGCTCCCCGTACGCCCTGCCCTCGGCGTCGAACGCCCGGCGCATGGACGGGGTGTCGGTCTTGCCGAGGACGAGCCCCAGTACGTCGACCCCGCGGGTGCGCCACTCCGCCCACAGGCTCTCCGCGAGGATGAGGTCGAACGCCTTCGTGGCGCCGTAGGCGGCGAGCGTCGCACCGCCCGCCCAGGCCGCACCCGACGTCACCAGCACCACGGCCCCGCGCCCGCGCGCCACCATCGGACCGCCGAAGCGGTACGCCGCTTCGAGCGGTCCGACGCAGTTGCGGTGGACCAGTTCCAGGTGGGTGCCGAGGTCCTTGTCGAGGAAGGCGACGCTGCGGTCGTCGCCGCCCGCGTTGTAGACGAACAGGCCGACTTCCAGGTCGGAGGTGGCCCGCGTCAGTTCCGACAACGCGTCCGGGGCGCTGAGGTCGAGCGCGACCGTGCGGGTCTCGACGTCGTACTTCGCCCGGATCTCGGCGGCGGACGCCTCCAGTACGGGTACGCGCCTCGCCACCAGGACCACGTTCATGCCGCGGGCGGCCATCGCATGGGCGAACGCGGCACCGACGCCGTCGGATCCACCGGCGACGACGCCCCAGGGGCCGTACGTACCGGTCAGGGTTTCAGCCACTCCGCACACCTCATCCACTCGGCCTGCTTACCCTGCTGCGTGATCTCGACCCGGTCCTCCCGGGCGTGGACCTTGGCCACCAGTAACTCGACGGCGGCGCGCAGTTCTTCGGTCCCCGCCATCGGTCACAGCCCTTCCCCACGCGGACCCCTGCCCGGATCCCCACTCGGACTGTAGCGACGCCACGGCATTTACAGAAGAGGTCCTCCTATAATTGGCCTGCCGTGAACGGCCGCTCATTACGATGTCCGCCATGACAGAGCCGCGCCGTCGCCCCGGTCGTCCCCGGGACACGAGCATCGACGAACGGGCCCTCGCGGCGGCGCGCGAACTGCTCGTCCAGCGCGGCTTCGACGCGACGACGATCCAGGCGGTCGCCGAACACTCGGGCGTGCACGCCTCCGCGATCTACCGCCGCTGGCCGTCCCGGATCGAGCTGATCGAGGAGGCCACGTTCCCCGGGCTCAGCCCGCTGAGCGTGCGGCCGACGGGGGATCTCCGCCGCGATCTGGGCCGGTTCGTCCGCGCCTACTTGGCGGCCTTCAGCACTCCCGCGGCCCGCGCGGCCGCCGCCGGCCTGCTCGCGCACCACCAGACGTCGGACCGGACCGGCCCGCCGGAGGTGTATGTGCGGATGTCGGCGCGACCGCACTTCCTGGACATCCTGCGCGCCGCGCCACCCGGGACCGTCGACCCCACCGTGGACCCTGACGACGTGTTCGACATGCTGCTGGGCGCCGTCCTGACCCGCACCCTGCTGTTCGGCGCCACGGCACGCGCCCGCCCCGTCGAGCGGACGGTGGAGATGATCCTCCGGCTGCTACGACCCGCCTGAACCAGCCGAACCGCCGGACCCGATCGAACTTCCAGAACCGCCCGAACCGACGTTCTTCGCCCTGCCCCGCCCCACCTGCGTCCGTACCGCCCCCATGCTCGCGGCGATGACCAGGGCGATCGCGAGGGCCTCGGTGGTGGAGAGGGCCTGGTCCAGGACGAGGAAGCCGGCGGTCGCGGCAACGGCGGGCTCTAGGCTCATCAGGATGGCGAAGGTGGCGGCGGGCAGGCGGCGCAACGCGAGCAGTTCGAGGGTGTACGGCAGTACGGAGGACATCACGGCGACCGCGCCGCCCAGGGCCACGGTCGTCGGATTGATCAGCCGGGTCCCGGACTCGGCGATCCCCAGCGGCAGGAACGCCACCGCCGCGACCACCATGGCGAGCGCGAGCCCGTCCGCCTGGGGGAAGCGTCGGCCCGTACGCGCGCTGAAGACGATGTACGCCGCCCACATCGCGCCCGCGGACAGGGCGAACGCGACGCCGACCGGGTCGAGGGAGCCGAAGCCTCCACCGCCGAGCAGGAAGACGCCGCCGAGGGCGAGGCCCGCCCAGAGGAGGTTCAGGGCGCGGCGGGAGGTGAGGACCGAGAGGACGAGCGGGCCGAGGACCTCGAGGGTGACGGCGGGGCCCAGCGGGATACGGGCGACCGACTGGTAGAAGAGGCCGTTCATCGCGGCCATGGTGAGACCGAAGATCACGACCGTGCCCCAGTCCGCCCGCGAGTGCCCGCGCACCTTGGGCCGGCAGACGGCCATCAGCACGATCGCGGCCACCAGGAGGCGCAGGGTGACGACCCCGAGCGCGCCCGCACGCGGCATCAGGGCGACCGCCAGCGCGCCGCCGAACTGCACCGAGACGCCTCCGGCCAGGACCAGTCCCACGGGGCCGAGGGCACCCCTCCGACTCGGGGCGCCCCCACCCGGGGTGGGCGCGGGCGCCATCGCCGGGGCGGCTGAGGCCGGGGAGGACGGACCCGCCGGAAAGGACGGTGCGGCGCTGGGGGTGTTCACGGGGCCTTCCAGGGGCTCGACTCAAGAGTCGTGCATCAAGGTGCACTTCCCGGTCCACAGTAATGGACCAAGTCAGGCACGTGAACCCCTTATGCGCCTGTCCAGGGTGTCTCGTCGCGGAAGAGGGGCCGACCGTCGGGCAGATAGCCGTCAAGGGGGTCCCGCAGTGGATCGGGATCGGGGAGAGGGTCAGGGAGGGGGTCGGGGAGGGGGTCGGGAAACGCGCCGGGGTACCAGGCTCCCTCGGCCCCGTACTGCCCCGCGGCTCCGTAGTACGCGTACTGCGGAGCCGCTGCCGCCACAACGCCCCCCGCGTAATCCACCGGCACCGCGCCGCCCACCGGAACCTCCGCCTCCGTGAACAGCGGCAGCCGCAGCTCACCGGTGTCCATCAGCGCGTTGTTCTGCGATCCGTGCAGACGGGCGTACGCGCCGCCGCGGGCCAGGAGTTCGTCGTGGCGGCCGGTTTCGACCACACGGCCGCGGTCGACGACGAGGATGCGGTCGGCGTCGGGCGCCAGGTTGAGGTCGTGGGTGATCATGATCGTCGTACGGCCCTGCATCAGACGCCGCAGCGGCTTGATCACGCGGCGCGCGGCCATCGCGTCCAGGCCGGTCGTCGGCTCGTCGAGGACGAGGACCGGGGCGTCGCGCAGGATGGCGCGGGCGATGGCGAGCCGTTGGAGCTGGCCGCCGGAGAGGCGGGCCGAGTTGGGGTCGATCTTGGTGTCGTATCCGTCCGGCAGCTTCATGATGAAGTCGTGCGCGTCGGCTGCGCGCGCGGCCTCCACGAGCGCCTCGTCGCTCGCGCCGGGGCGCCCGCAGCCGATGTTGGCGCGGACGGTGTCGTGCAGGACGAGGGTCTCCTGCGGCAGCAGCGTGACGTACTCGCGCAGCCGGGCCAGCGGGAAGTCGCCCACCGGGACGCCGTCGAGGAGGACGGAGCCGGCGTCCGGGTCGTAGAAGCGCAGGAGGAGCTTGGACACGGTGGACTTGCCCGCGCCGCTCGGGCCGGTGACGATCACCAGCTCGCCGGGGCTGACCGTGAAGGACAGACCGCGCAGGGCGTCGCTCTCCGCACCGGGGTAGCGGAAGGTGGCGTCGCGGACCTCCACGGCGCCGTCGGGGCGGCCGAGCCGGCTCTCCGCCGAGCTCGTCGGGTCGGCGACCGCGGGCCGCACATCGAGAATCTCGATCAGCCGTTCGGCACCGGCGGTGGCGGCGGCGATGGTGAGACCGAGCTGGGCCAGGCCACGCACGGGCGGGTAGAGGTAGCCGAGGAACGCGGCGAAGGCGAGCAGTTGGCCGAGGGTCATCCGGCCGCCGGAGATCTCCCACACGCCGAGGCCGATGACCGCGAGCACGCAGATCGTCTCGATGACCTGGACGAGCTGCTCGTACAGCTCGTTGAGGCGCCCGGAGCGCACGGAGGCCCTGAACCAGGCGTTCGCCTCCTGGTTCAGCCGCCGCCGCTCGGCGTCGCGACGGTCGTACGCCTGGGTGAGGACGATGTTGCCGAGGGACTCCTCGACGACGGAGGTGATCGCGCCGTCGGCGACCCGGCCGTCGCGCGAGACGGACTTGATGGAGCCGGAGAAGCGGCGGGCGGCCAGCCAGAACAGGGGCGCGAGCACGAAGGTCGCCGCGGCCAGGTCCCAGCGCAGCCAGAAGGCGGCCGCCGCGTAGAACAGCGCGCTGAACGCCGCCGACGCCGCGCCCACGAGCCCGGACACGACCATCGTCTCGATCGACTCGACATCGCTGGTCAGCCGGGACAACAGGTCGCCCTGGCGGTGGCGTTGGAAGAAGTGCGGCGGCAACTGCTGTACGTGGTCGAAGACGTGCTCGCGCAGCCGCATCACGAAGCGCTCGGTGACCCAGGTGGCGAGGGAGTTGCCCGCGTAGGCGACGGCGGCGCCGAGCACGGCGACGGCCAGCCATTCGGCGGCCGGGGCCCAGAACGCGGCCAGTGAGCCCTGTTGCAGGGCGTGGTCGGTCAGATCGCCGAAGAGGAGGATCGCGGCGGTTTCGGCGAGTGCGGCGAGCACCGTGCACAGCCAGATGGCCAGCAGCCAGCTCCGCAGCCCCTTGGTCAGCGGCCAGAAGCGCCGGAAGGCGGTACGGGCGGGGATGGTCGGCGTGTCGTGGTCGAGTTCGTCCTCGTCCTCGTACTCGTCGTCCGCGTCCGTGTATTCCTCGTACTCCTGATTCTGCCTTTGCCGGGTCATGGCCCTCCTCATTTAAATTGCAGGCCGTGCCGTGAATTTTCTGTTCGCCGCCGGAATCATTTATGGCAGCCCCACCAAAAGAGAGAGGCCGACGGCGCACCGTCGGCCTCTCTGCTACCGCCCGATCAGCGTTCGTCGTTGGGGAACGGCTTGGGGAGCGGCTTGTGCGCCTTCTTGCGCGGCTTCGGCGCCGGCGGGGGCGGGAGCTGCTTCGACTTGGGCTTGGGGGGCAGGGGGGCAAGCTTCTTGAAGCTCATGCCAACTCCTTGAGGTTTCTGGCTACGCAATAGCGAGCGCAATAGTGCGATGGTGCGAGAATTCTCTACGGAAACGGGCGGGAATTCCTGGTCGTCACCTCGGTTTTCCCTGCTGCCCGACATGAAGGAACCTACACGCCCCGCTCCCCAAGGCACAGCAAAATGCAGCACATGACGACTGTGAATCCCCTTATGAAACCTGAGAGTTGCCTAAAAAACCTGGGTATTACTTATCCACGCTGTCAGTCCGCACCTTGGTCGCCCTCCAGGTCCACCCCTTGGTCCACCCCTTGGTCCGCCCGTTGGTCCGCCCCTTGGTCCAGCGCCTCGGCCAGCGCCTCTGCCAGATGGCGCCCCTTGCGCCCCGCCAGCTGTTCCAGCTGTGTGCGGCAGGAGAAACCGTCCGCGAGAAGCAGGGTGTCGGGCGTGGCGGCCCGCACGGCCGGGAGCAGCTGTTCCTCCGCGCAGGCCTTCGACACCTCGTAATGGCCCTTCTCGAAGCCGAAGTCGCCCGCGAGTCCGCAGCAGCCGCCCGCGAGGGAGCCGGTGAGGCCCGCCGCCTCGCGCAGCCGGCGGTCGGCGGCGTCGCCGAGGACGGCGTGCTGGTGGCAGTGGGTCTGCCCGGTCACCGGACGGTCGAGGTTCGGGGGTGACCAGTCCGGGGCGAGGCGCTCCAGGGCCTCGGCGAACGTCAGCACCGCCGAGGCGAGGCGCGCCGCACGCGGGTCGTCGTGGAGGAGCTCCGGGAGGTCCGTGCGCAGGGCGGCGGCGCAGCTCGGTTCCAGGACGACGACGGCGGGTGGCCGCGGGTGGACGTCCGGGTCCAGGAACACGCCCATCAGGTCGAGCGTGCGGCGCATCACCGCGCGGGCTCGGTCGAGTTGGCCCGTGGAGACGTACGTCAGTCCGCAGCAGACGTGGCCCCGGGCGCCCACCGACCAGGGGAGGTGCGAGAGCGACAGGCTCTCCCCGGCCCGCGGCGTCCGCTTGCGCATCGCCACGGTCGGCGGGAGCATCACGTCCACCCCGGCCGCCTCCAGCACCCGTACGGCCGCCTTCCCCACGGAGGGCGACAGGTGCTCGGTGAAGGTGTCCGGCCAGAGGAACGCCACCTGCCTCGGGGCCCTGTCGAGCTCCGCCTCGGGGCCGTACACCCCCTCCCGCATCATCCGCCGCACCCGCTCCTTGAACCGCCGCCCCCACCACCGGCTGAACGTCTCCGGCGCCAGGCGCGGGATCTCCCGCTCGGGGGCGATCCCGCCGAGCCGTTTGGCGAGCGCCGCGAACGGCCTCACGGACGCGAGGGAGTTGAGCAGCGGCGCCGTTCTCGTGCGGTCGGCCAGGCGCAGCCACACCGGCAGCCGGCCCATCGTGTAGTGCGCGGCGGGGCGCCTCCTGCCTTCGTAGTGGTGGTACAGGAACTCCGCCTTGTACGTGGCCATGTCGACACCCACCGGGCAGTCGGACCGGCAGCCCTTGCAGGACAGGCACAGGTCGAGCGCGTCCCGGACCTCGGTCGAGCGCCAGCCGTCGGTGACCACCTCGCCGGCGAGCATCTCGTGCAGCAGCCGGGCCCGTCCCCGCGTGGAGTGCTCCTCCTCGCCCGTCGCCCGGAACGACGGGCACATGACGCCCGCGTCGGCGGTCGTCGTACGGCACTTGGCGACGCCCACGCATCTGCGCACCGCGGCCGAGAAGTCCCCGCCGTCCGCCGGATATCCGAACGCCACGTCCACCGGCTCGCGCGGCAGAACCGCGAACCGCAGGTTCTCGTCCAGCCGGTGCGGGCGCACCAGCATGCCGGGGTTGAGCAGGTCGTCCGGGTCCCAGAGGTCCTTGGCCCGCTCGAAGAGGCCGACCAGCTCCGTGCCGTACATCCTGGGGAGCAGTTCGGCCCGTGCCTGCCCGTCCCCGTGCTCGCCCGAGAGGGAGCCCCCGTGGGAGACCACCAGTTCGGCCAGTTCCTCGGAGAAGCGGCGGAAGCGGCCGATGCCCGCAGTGGTCAGCAGGTCGAAGTCGATGCGGACGTGGATGCAGCCGTCGCCGAAGTGCCCGTACGGGGTGCCGCGCAGGTCGTGGGCGCTCAGCAGGTGCCGGAAGTCACGCAGATACGCGCCGAGCCGGGCCGGCGGCACCGCGCAGTCCTCCCAGCCCGGCCATGCCTCGCTCCCGTCCGGCATCCGGGTCGCCGTGCCGCTCGCGTCCTCGCGCAGCCGCCACAGGGCGCGCTGCCCGGCCGGGTCGGTGACCACGAGGGAGTCCAGGACGTCGGCGGCCCGGACGATCGCGTCCGCACGCGCGCGTGCCTCCGCCGGCTCCGCGCCCCCCGTCTCCACGAACAGCCACGCGCCGCCGCGCGGCAGCCCCGCGTCCGGCGGTACGAGGTCCGCGGCCATCCCCTCCACGGTGAGCGGCCCCAGCGGCAGCAACCCGGCCGCCGCCTGGGCCGCCGCGCTCTCGTCCGCGTACGCCAGCACGGCCAGCGCCCGCGCGCGCGGTGCCTCGACCAGTCGCACGACCGCCTCCGTGAGCACCCCGAGCGTGCCCTCGGAGCCGCAGAAGGAGCGGGCGACGTCGGCGCCCTTCTCGGGGAGCAGCGCGTCGAGCGCGTAGCCGGAGATACGGCGGGGCAGCTCCGGGAAGCCCGTGCGCAGGCGGGCCAGCTCGCCCTCGACCAGTGCCCGGAGGCCGTCCGGGGCGCCCTGCCAGTTCTGTCCCAGCCGTACGACGGAGCCGTTCCCCTTGACCACCGACAGTTCGCGCACGCTGTCCGCCGTCGTGCCCCAGGCCACCGAGTGCGAGCCGCACGAGTTGTTCCCGATCATGCCGCCGAGGGTGCAGCGGCTGTGGGTGGAGGGGTCGGGTCCGAAGCGCAGGCCGTGCGGGGCCGCGGCCTCCTGGAGACGGTCGAGGACGACACCGGGCTGGACGACGGCCGTGCGCGCCTCGGGGTCGAGCGCGACGATCCGGTTCATGTGACGGGTGAGGTCGAGGACGACTCCGGTGCCGGTCGCCTGTCCCGCGATCGACGTGCCGCCGCCGCGCGGCACGACCGGCACCCCGTGGGCCCCGCACACGGACAGGGCGGCCGCCACGTCGTCGGCGTCGCGCGGGCGGACCACGCCGAGCGGGACCCTGCGGTAGTTGGACGCGTCCATGGTGGTCAGCGCCCGCGCGGTCACGTCGAAGGCGACCTCGCCGCGCATCTTTGCCGCGAGGGCGGCCCGCAGCCCGTCCACGTCGGGCGGGTCCGCCGCGCCGTTCGTGCCGTCCTTCGCGCCAAGATCCGTCATGTCTCCAGGATGACCCCGCGCACCGACAACGGTCCGTAACCGTGACGCATCGATCACCGGCCGACCGTCGGCCGATCACTGACCGATCACTGACCGATCACTGACCGATCACCGATCGAGCGCCGACCGAGCACCGACCGATCGCCATCGAGATCACAGAACGATCACCGGCGGATTATGAGCTCGGATCCAGAACCTTCCCAATGCGATCACGAACTCTCATATAGTGACGGGAAATTGAGCAATCGGTGTCGGCTCTCGCCCAGGAATCTCCCCCCAGGAACCTCGCCCCAGGAACTTCGCCCAGGACACGACCGAGGACACGATTCATGACCGCGCCCATCCCCCCCGGCGAACGACCCACCCTCCGCGCGACAGCCCCCGCGCCCCTGCTCACCGCCGTCGCGGCGGCGGTCGCGGTCGTCGTCGCCGTCTCCCTGGCACCCGACTCGGCACGCGTCCCCCTCGCCTGGGGCGCGGGCGCCGCCGCCGTGCTCCTGTGCGTCGCCGTCGCGGTCGCCGCGCGCGCCCTGGGGACCGCGAAGCTCGCCCGCCGCCGCCTCGACGCCGTGGCCCAGGACGCCGGACGGCTCCTGCAGGAACGGGCCCGCATGGCCGAGGAGTTCAACCAGGAGCGGTCCCGGCTCGCGGAGGAGTCCGCCCGCGACCGCGCACGCCTGGCCGACGCCGACGCCCGCGAACGCGCCCTGCTCACCCAGGGGTTCGAGGAGGAGCGGCACCGCCTCGCCACCGAGATCGCCGAGGAGCAGCGGCGGTTCGCCGAACTCTCCGAGAAGAACGCCCGGCTGACCGAGCGCATGCGGCGTGCCAACAGTGACCGGGCGGCCGCGGTCTCGGCCACCGCCAACGCGGCCGGGCGGATGCAGGCCCTGTCCACCGGCATGCTCGCCGACCTGCGCGCCATGGAGGAGAAGCACTCCGACGAGGAGGTCCTCGCCGACCTCCTCCACCTCGACCACCGCACCGCGCAGGCGGGCCGCCTCGCCGACTCCGTCGCCGTCCTCGCGGGCGCCCGCTCCGGCCGCCGCTGGGCGCGCCCCATCGTCATGGAGTCGATCCTGCGCGGCGCCATGGGCCGCATCGGCGGCTACCAGCGAGTGCGCGTCCACTCCGCGAGCGACGCCGCCGTCGCCGGGCACGCCGCCGAGGGCGTGATGCACGCGCTCGCCGAACTCCTCGACAACGCCGCGAACTTCTCGCCGCCGACCGCCGAGGTCCACGTCTACGTCGAGGAGGTCCCGGCCGGTGTCATCGTCTCCGTCGAGGACAGCGGCCTCGTCATGGGCGACGTCCAGCTGCGCCGCGCCGAACGCGCCGTCTCCGCGGACACCGAGAACGCCGCCGGCCTCGGCGGCCTCACCGGCACCCGGCTCGGCCTCGCGGTGGTCGGCCGGCTCGCCCGCAAGCACGGCCTGAAGGTGTCCTTCCGGCCCTCCGCGCGCGGCGGCACGGGCGTCCTGGTGCTCATCCCCCAGGACATCCTGAGCCTGCCCTCAGTGTCGGCCCCGGCCGCCCCGGCGGCAACGGAACCCCAGGTCGAGCCCGCCGCGGCGACCCCGCCCGCCGAGGACAGCTCCCTCGCCGAGCCGCACCCCCAGGCGTCCTACGCCGCCGCCCGCGCCCCCGAGGACCTCGACCCGGACCCGGTCCCCACCCACGAGTCGCCCCGGCACGCCACCGACACCCCGCCGAACGGCACCCCCACGACCGGCACTCCCGCGACCGGCGGCCTCCCCAAGCGCCGCCGCGGCCGGACCCTCGCGCACGCCGAGCGCAGCCGCGCCCACCTCACGAACCAGGCCGACCCGGAGCCCCGTACGACCGACTCCAAGGCCACCGCCGCCCGCTTCAGCAGCTTCCGCCAGGCCGTCCGGGGCACCGCGCCGGACCAGGCGGCGGTGCAGGGAACGGTGCCCGAGGACGACGCCGTACGCGCCACCGCGTACACCGCCGAAGACGCTGTACGGGACGAATTCACACAGGCCGAATCCGTACGGGACGAATTCACGCAGGCCGAATCCGTACAGGACGAATCCGCGAACGCCGTACGCGGCGAAGAAGCCGTACGGGAGTCCGCCCCCGCGCATCCCTCGCACACCCCCTCGCATCCGGAAGGCGACACCACTTCATGACCGGCACCACCACCGCCGACGAGAAGCTCTCCTGGCTCATCGAGAGCCTCCTCGAGCGCACCCCGGGCGCCCGGCACGCGCTCGTGCTCTCCCGGGACGGCCTGAAGCTGTGCCGCACGCCGGAGCTCACCGTCGACCGCGCCGACCAGCTCGCCGCGATCGCCGCCGGCATCCAGTCGCTGTCCCACGGGGCGTCCGTGGAGTTCGGCGACGGCACCGGGGGCGTGCGCTCGGCGATGACCGAGTTCCACGGCGGGGTCCTGTTCATCGTGGAGGCGGGCGACGGCGCCCACCTCGCCGTGGTCACCGCCGAGGACGCGGACGCCGGCCTGGTCGGGCACAACATGAGCGAGCTCGTGGAACAACTCGGCGAACACCTGAGCGCGCAGCCCCGGACGTCATGAGCCGTCCGGGCAGGGACGACGCGCCCGACCGGCTCTACACCCTCACCGGAGGGCGCAGCCGGTCCGCGCCCGACACCCCGTTCGACCTGGTGACACTCGTGGTCGCCGAGTGCGATCCGGTGGTCGGCATGCAGTCGGAACACGCGGCGATCCTGCGGTTGTGCGAGCGGCCGACGGCGGTCGTGGAGATCGCCGCCGTGCTGAAGCTGCCGGTGTCCATCACCCGCATCCTGCTCTCCGACCTGCTCGCCGCGGGTCGCGTCAGCGCCCGCCACCCCCAGAAGGCCGCTCTTCCCGATCCCGACATCCTGGAGCAGGTGCTCGTTGGACTCCGTAACCTCTGATGCCCGTACGTCCCAGGGGGCCGACGCCCCTGCGCCCCTGGGGGCACAGGCCGACAACGGTCTGAAGATCGTCATCGTGGGCGGCTTCGGCGTCGGCAAGACCACCCTGGTCCGCTCCGTGAGCGAGATACGTCCCCTCAACACCGAGGAGACGATGACGCAGGCCGGAGCGGCGGTCGACGACATCAGCGAGGTGCGCGGCAAGTCCGCGACCACGGTCGCCTTCGACTTCGGGCGCATCACGCTGGACGCCCGCAATGTGCTGTACCTGTTCGGCGCGCCGGGCCAGGAGCGTTTCTGGTTCCTGTGGGACCGGCTGTTCTCGGGCACACTCGGCGCCGTCGTCCTCGTCGACACCCGGCGCATCGACGACTCCTGGTACGCGATCGACCGGCTGGAGCACCACGGGACGCCGTTCATCGTGGCCATCAACGACTTCGGCGGCTCCGCGCACACCCCCGCCCAGATCCGCGAGGCCCTCGACCTCGATCCGCGGGTCCCGCTGCTCGACTGCGACGCGCGTTCGCGGGAGTCCAGCAAACGGGTGCTGATCACGCTGGTGGAGCATCTGAAGACTTTGTACGCCGCCGAAAGCGCACTCAAATCACCGGAGTTGGCCCTGTGACCCCCGCCCCCGTGCCCCTGAGCGGGCCCCGGTTCCAGACCGAACCCGCCGAGCTGTACCGGGAGATGCGGCGCGACCACGGTTCCGTGACTCCTGTCGTCCTGGACGGCGACATCCCGGCGTGGCTGGTGCTCGGCTACCGCGAACTGCACCAGATCACCGGCGACCCCGTGCTGTTCAGCCGCGACTCCGAGCTGTGGAACCAGTGGGACCGCATCCCCGACGACTGGCCACTGCTGCCGATGATCGGCCGCAAGCAGCCCTCGATCCTCTACACCGTCGGCGAACGCCACCGCGAGCGCGCCGCGATGATCAGCGACGCCCTCGAAGCCGTCGACCCCTTCGAACTGCGCGCCCAGGCCGAGAAGTTCGCCGACGAACTCATCGACGCGGCGTGCGCCAAGGGCGAGACGGACCTCATCGGGGACTACGCCGCCCTGCTGCCCGTCCGCGTCCTCGCCACGCTCTACGGCTTCGCCGAGGAACAGGGACCCGGCCTCGTCACCGCCCTCAACGACATGATCAACGGCCGTGAGGGCGCGCTGGCCGGACAGCAGCACCTGGCCGGCTCCATGGCCCGGTTGATCGCCGACCGGAAGGCCGCGCCCGCGAACGACGTCGTGTCCCGCATGCTCGCGAACACGGCCGGCTTCACGGACGAGGAGATCATCCAGGACCTGATGGTCATGATGGCCGCCGGCCACCAGCCGACCGCGGACTGGATCGGCAACTCGCTGCGCCTGATGCTGACCGACGAACGCTTCGCCGCCTCCCTCTTCGGCGGCCGCAACAGCGTCGCCGAGGCCATGAACGAGGTCCTCTGGGAGGACACCCCCACCCAGAACGTGGCCGGCCGCTGGGCCTCCCGCGACACCCAGCTCGGCGGCCACCGCGTCCGCGCGGGCGATCTCCTCCTCCTCGGCCTCCAGGGCGCCAACTCCGACCCGCAGGTCCGCACCGACGGCTCCGCCCTCACCGGCGGCAACAACGCCCACTTCTCCTTCGGCCACGGGGAACACCGCTGCCCGTTCCCGGCGCAGGAGGTCGCGGAGGTCATCGCGCGGACGGGGATCGAAGTCGTGCTGGACCGCCTGCCGGACATCGACCTGGCGGTCCCGGCAGACACCCTGACCCGGCGCCCCTCCCCGTGGCTGCGGGGCCTGACCGAACTGCCCGTGCGCTTCACCCCGACCCCGGCCCTGGGAGGCACCCCCGCATGACCAGTCGTATCGTCCTGGACCCGTTCGTGTCCGACCTGGACGGCGAGAGCGCTCGGCTCAGGGAGGCGGGACCGCTCGCCGCCGTCGAACTGCCCGGCGGCGTCCCGGTCTGGGCCGTCACCCACCACGCCGAGGCACGCGCCCTGCTCACCGACCCCCGGCTGGTCAAGGACATCAACGTCTGGGGTGCCTGGCAGCGCGGCGAGATAGCCCCCGACTGGCCGCTGATCGGGCTCGCCAACCCCGGCCGCTCCATGCTCACGGTGGACGGCGCGGACCACCGCCGGATGCGCACGCTGGTCGCGCAGGCGCTCACACCGCGCCGGGTGGAGCAGATGCGGGAGCGCATCACGAAACTGACGGAGGGTCTGCTGGACTCCCTCGCACCGGGCCCGGACGGGGTCGTCGACCTGAAGGCCGACTTCGCCTACCCCCTCCCCATGTACGTCGTCGCCGACCTCATGGGGATCGAGGAGTCCCGGCTCCCCCGCCTCAAGGAACTCTTCGAGAAGTTCTTCTCGACGCAGACCCCGCCCGCGGAGGTCATCGCCACGCTGACGGAGTTGGCCGGGATCATGGCGGCCACGGTCGCCGCGAAGCGGGCGGAGCCCGGCGACGATCTGACCTCGGCCCTGATCCTGGCCTCCGAGGACGGCGACCATCTCACCGACGAGGAGATCGTCTCCACCCTCCAGCTGATGGTCGCGGCGGGCCACGAGACGACGATCTCCCTGATCGTCAACGCGGTGGTCAACCTCTCCGCCCACCCCGAGCAGCGCGCCCTCGTCCTCTCCGGCGAGGCGGACTGGTCGGCGGTCGTGGAGGAAACCCTCCGCTACTCGACTCCGACCTCGCACGTCCTGATCCGCTTCGCGACGGAGGACGTACCCGTCGGGGACAAGGTGATCCCCGCGGGCGACGCCCTGATCGTCTCGTACGGCGCGATCGGCCGCGACGAGAACGCCCACGGTCCGAGCGCGGGCGACTTCGACATCGCCCGCACCACGAAGAACCGTCACATCTCCTTCGGCCACGGCCCGCACGTCTGCCCCGGCGCCGCCCTCTCCCGCCTGGAGGCGGCGGTCGCCCTCCCGGCCCTGTACGCCCGCTTCCCGGCCCTGGACCTGGCGATCCCCTCCTCAGAACTCCGCAACAAGCCGGTAGTAACCCAGAACGACCTGCACGAACTCCCGGTACACCTGACCCCGACCCCCTGACCACTCCCTCGCCCCCGCCGCCCCTACCCGTCCCATCCTCAACCTGGGGGCTCCGCCCCCAGACCCCCCGGGCGAGTTCTTCGGCTGCGGGCGAGTGGGGGCCGGCCGCGCAGTTCCCCGCGCCCCTGGAGCACGGGGCTGCGCCCCGGCGCCCCAGGCTTTCAGGTGCGCGGGGGATGCGGGGCGAAGCCCCGTCTTGGGGGCGCGAGGAACTGCGCGACCAACCCCCACCCACCCGCAGCCAACCGAAGCCGGGCGGACGGAGGATGCGGGGCAAAGCCCCGTCTCAGGGGCGCGAGGAACTGCGCGACCAACCCCCACCCACCCGCAGCCAACCGAAGCCGGGCGGACGGAGGATGCGGGGCAAAGCCCCGTCTCAGGGGCGCGAGGAACTGCGCGACCAACCCCCACCCACCCGCAGCCAACCGAAGCCGGGCGGACGGAGGATGCGGGGCGAAGCCCCGTCTCAGGGGCGCGGGGAACTGCGCGATCAGCCCCCACCCACCCGCGGTCAAAGGACGGCTTACGGGGTCCGGGGTGGAGCCCTGGGGATGGGTCGGGTAGGGGCGGCGGGGGCGAGGAAACATGGCCTCCGCCCCGTCTCACCCGCCGGACGAGGTTTCCACCACGTTTCGCATAACGGATACCCTCCCACCGTGGCTGATATCCAGATCCCCGCTGACATCAAGCCCGCCGACGGACGTTTCGGCGCGGGCCCCTCCAAGGTGCGCACGGAGGCGCTCGACGCGCTGGCCGCGACCGGTACCTCCCTCCTCGGCACCTCCCACCGCCAGGCCCCGGTCAAGAACCTGGTCGGCAAGGTCCGCGAAGGCGTGCGCGACCTGTTCTCGCTCCCCGACGGCTACGAGGTCGTCCTCGGCAACGGCGGCTCCACCGCCTTCTGGGACATCGCGACCCACGGCCTGATCGACAACAAGTCCCAGCACCTCACCTTCGGCGAGTTCAGCTCCAAGTTCGCGAAGGCCGCCAAGCTCGCCCCCTGGCTCGCCGAGCCCACCGTCATCTCCTCCGACCCGGGCACGCACCCCGAGCCGACGGCCGAGGCGGGCGTGGACGTCTACGCCTACACCCACAACGAGACCTCCACCGGCGTCGCCGCCCCCCTCAAGCGCGTCAACGGCGCCGACGAGGGTTCCCTCGTTCTGGTGGACGCCACCTCCGGCGCCGGCGGCCTCCCGGTCGACATCACCGAGACGGACGTCTACTACTTCGCCCCGCAGAAGTCCTTCGCCTCCGACGGCGGCCTGTGGATCGGCGTCTTCTCCCCCGCCGCCATCGAGCGCGCCGAGCGCATCCACGCGAGCGGGCGTCACGTGCCGGAGTTCTTCTCGCTCCCCACGGCGATCGACAACTCCCGCAAGAACCAGACGTACAACACCCCGGCCCTCGCCACCCTGTTCCTGCTCAACGAGCAGCTGGAGTGGATCAACGGCCAGGGCGGTCTGGAGTGGTCCACGGGCCGTACGAAGGACTCCTCGACCCGCCTCTACACCTGGGCCGAGGAGAGCAAGTACGCGACCCCGTTCGTCGCCGACCCCGCCAAGCGCTCGCAGGTCATCGGCACGATCGACTTCGCCGACGAGATCGACGCCGCCGCCGTCGCCAAGGTCCTGCGTGCCAACGGCATCGTCGACACCGAGCCCTACCGCAAGCTCGGCCGCAACCAGCTCCGTATCGCGATGTTCCCGGCGATCGCCCCGGCGGACGTCGAGGCGCTGACGAAGTGCATCGACTACGTGATCGAAAAGCTGTAACAGCTACGGCGAGGAAGGGCGCCCGGTGCACGGACGAGCACCGGGCGCCCTTTTCTCATGCGGCCGCGCACGTGACCGCCGGCACACCCCCGCCACCGGGCGCTCCTGCGAACCCGAAGCTCGCCGAACCGCCCACCGGAATCGCCCCGTTGTGCGCGGCGTTCACGGCCGTCACCGTCGTTCCGCTCTGGGTGTACGCCGCGTTCCACATGTTCGTCACCTGCTGCGACCCGCTCCACGTCCAGGTCATCCCAACGGAATCCATGGGCCATGGGGCGACTACGACTTGCGCAACAACCTCCGCAGCCCGAACCCCGCCACCAGAACCGCGGCGACGGCGAGCGCCCCCTTGGCACCGGAGCTCATGCCGCCGCCGTCGCTCCCACCGGCCGACGCCGATCCCCCGCCCTCCGAAGGCGACTTGGAGCCGGAGCCGCCCCCGGCAACCGAACCGGGCTGGACCGGACTGTCCTTGCCCTCGCTGCCGTACATGAGCTCGGCCCCGTCGGGGGTGTACGTGACCGACTCCCCCTGCCGCTGGAGCGGCACGTTCAACCGCCCCTGCCGCTTGGGCTTCCCGTCGTTCCAGGCGTACGCGATCCCGCCGAAGTACCCGCGTACGACGAGCTGTTCGCCGTCGGGCGAGAAGGCGCCGTCGGTGACCCAGAGGTCGATGGTGGCGACGGGACGGAAGATGTTGGTGCCCGACGTGGAGAGCCGGACGGGACCCTCGTACAGGTGGCCGCCGTCCTCGTTCTTGTCGGCGATGTAGACCCGGCCGGTCTTCGGATGGACCATCAGCGCCTCGGCGTTGCGGGGGCCGTCCGCGTACTTCACGACGTACTGCGTGGCCCGGATCGTCTGGTCCTTGAGCACCTTCGGCTCGGGCAGCTTGTAGATCCACACGTAGGACCACTTGCCGCCGAGGTTGTCGCCGATGTCGCCGACGTAGAGGTCGCCGTCGGGCCCGAGGGAGATGGCCTCGACATCACGCGGCGCGCCCACCCCCTTCATGGTGATGGTGGCGACGGTCTCGCCGGTCCTGCTGTCGACGGCGTAGAGGTAGGGACCGTCGTCGCTGTCGTTGTGGGTCCAGTAGATGCCGGGGTGGAGATGCGAGGCGGCGAGTCCGCTCGACTCGGTGATCCGGGAGTCCTTGATCGTGAACCCCCCGTCCCCGTCGGCGGCGAGGGCCGGAGCCGGCAGCGCGAGGGCGAGAACGGCAGCGGCGGAGGCGGCTCCGGCGAGGAACGAGGACGATCGGCGCATGGCCCAAGCCTGCCATCCCGGCGCCACCGGGACCCGGGTGCGCCCGCGGGGAGCCGCGGCCGACGGCGTGTCCATCCTCACACCTCACACCCCACACGGCCCTTACTGATCGCCCGCCCGATCATCCATGATGAGCGGATGCTCAGGTTCATGCCCGTCGGCGACTCCATGACGATCGG
This sequence comes from Streptomyces sp. NPDC007896, assembly GCF_042959425.1. Taxonomy (NCBI): domain Bacteria; kingdom Bacillati; phylum Actinomycetota; class Actinomycetes; order Kitasatosporales; family Streptomycetaceae; genus Streptomyces; species Streptomyces sp. NPDC007896. The sequence continues at coordinate 141,561 of NZ_JBIBKX010000013.1, forward strand.
AAGCGCGGGCGAACACACATGGCGTTACCGGATGTGGCAGCACCTGCGCGCGACGTACGGGGGCCCGTTCCGGATCGTCGGCCCGCGCGAGACGCTGTACGACAAGGCGACGGAGTCCGCCGACTCGCACGAGTACGCGGACCCGGACTTCCCGCGCGCCCACCTCGCGGGCTGGGGCGAGGGCTGGCAGCACATGGTGCCCCTGATCGGTGAGGCGGTCCGCACCCAGCGCGCGGACGTGCTCCTGGTCTCCCTCGGCCTGATCGACCTGGGCTTCTACACGAACGCCGAACAGACGGCGGCGAACGCCCGCGCCTTCGTCGCCGAGGCCCGTGCGGCGAACCCGCGCATCCACCTGGTCCTCCTCCCGGTGATACCCAACGTCCGCGCGGAGACCGACGCGCCCTTCGCCGCCGAGGTCGCCGCCTTCAACGAACTCCTGGCGAAGGCGGTGGCCGACCTGGACGAACCCCGCTCCCCCGTCCTCCTCGCCTCCCCGCCCCCCGGCTACGACTTCCGCCACGACACGTACGACGGCACGCATCCCAACGCGACCGGCGAGCACAAGATCGCGGAGGCCTTCGCGGAGGCGATGTACCAGGCCTGGGACCTGGGCGAGCCCTACTCCGCCTGACCGCCGACATCGGCCGGCACGGCGTTGCGCGCTTCGCCGGCACCGATGGGAGTCCGCTCCCGCACGTCTTGCGTGAAGTACTCCCGTGCCCACTCCTCGTCGATCTCCCGCACGTCACCAAGGTTGAGGTCAGGCATGCCCCCACGTAACCAGGTCACCGTGCGTATCGTTGTACCGCGCGGCTGCGCTCGACCGGGTTGCGGCCGGGGAGGAGCGCCACCATGACCGTCGTAGAGAACGACAGGATCGCCATGGCCACCATCAACGAACAGACCTTGGACGAGCTGTTCGCCCAGATGATCGTCCCCGAGGGCTTCAAGGCCGAGATCGTCGAGGGGGCCATCTACATGTCGCCGCAGCGGGATGTCCACTGGGAGACCATTCTCCTGATCGTCGAGATGCTCAGGGATCACTTCAAGCGGCGCGCAAAGGTGCTGTCCGACGTGCGCGTCGACTTTCCCGGTCACCTCAACGGCTTCTGCCCAGATGTAGCGAAGTTGCGCGACGGCTCCGAGAAGGACGCCGAGGGCCGTTGGCGCTACCAGGACGTGGAGTTCATCGCCGAGGTCATCTCCAAGGACACCGCCAGGAACGACTACGGCCCCAAGAAGACCGCCTACGCGCTCGCCGAGGTCCCCGTCTACCTCATCGCCGACCCGTACCAGGGCCGGTGCCACGTCTACACCCAGCCCAAGGACGGCGAGTACGTCACGGAGACGACGGTCTCCTTCGGCGGAGACGTCGACCTGACCGCCACCCTCGGACTCACCCTCAAAACGGACGAGTTCCCCCGCGACTGAGCCCCCGTCCCGCACGCCTCCCTTGCCTAGAGCGCACTCCACCCCGTTGGCTAGGGAGTCATGAAGTACACGCAGCTCGGACGCACGGGACTCAAGGTCAGCCGACTCGTCCTCGGCACCATGAACTTCGGTCCGCAGACCGACGAAGCCGACAGCCACGCCATCATGGACGCGGCGCTGGACGCAGGGATCAACTACTTCGACACCGCGAACGTGTACGGCTGGGGCGAGAACAAGGGCCGTACGGAAGAGATCATCGGAAACTGGTTCGCGAGGGGCGGTGAGCGGCGCGACAAGGTCGTGCTCGCCACCAAGGTGTACGGGAACATGGCCGCCGACGGCGACGCCTGGCCCAACCACGACAAGCTGTCGGCCCTCAACATCCGACGGGCCGTGGACGCCTCCCTCAAGCGGCTGCGGACCGACTACATCGACGTCTACCAGTTCCACCACGTCGACCGCCGCACTCCCTTCGAGGAGATCTGGCAGGCCGTCGACGTACTGGTGCAGCAGGGCAAGATCCTCTACGTGGGGTCCAGCAACTTCCCCGGGTACAAGATCGCCCAGGCCAACGAGATCGCCGCCCGGCGCCACGGCACCATCGGTCTCGTCAGCGAGCAGTGCCTCTACAACCTCGCCGAGCGGCGCGCGGAGATGGAGGTCATCCCGGCCGCGCAGGAGTACGGCCTCGGGGTCATCCCCTGGTCGCCGCTGCAGGGCGGACTGCTCGGCGGCGTCATCAAGAAGGAGGTCGAGGGCGGACGCAGGGCGAGCGGCCGGGCCGCCGACTCCCTCGCCAACACCACCATCCGCGCGCAGGTCCAGTCGTACGAGGATCTGCTCGACAAGCACGGGATCGAGCCCGGCGAGGCCGCCCTGGCCTGGCTGCTGACCCGCCCCGGCGTCACCGGCCCCATCGTCGGCCCCCGTACCGCCGCACAGCTCGACTCGGCCCTGCGCGCGGTCGAACTGGAGCTGTCGGACGAGCTGCTGACCGGCCTGGACGAGATCTTCCCGGGTCCGGGCCCGTCCCCGGAGGCCTTCGCCTGGTAGCGCTCCCCAGGGGGCGCCCGCCAGGGCGCCCCCTCAAGGGGCGTGAGGAACCGCGCGACCGGCCACGACCTGCCCGCGGGCAGACGAGCTGCGCGGTGTTCCGGCCGACCCGGCAAAGCGGTCCGGTCGGCTCTACTTGACCGCCGCCGCCAGCGCCACCACGACGAACATCAGCACGAGCACACCGGCCATGATTTGGTTTCGGGTCTTCGGGTTCACGCCATCGAGGTTAACCGGCCGTCCCCGGGCGCCTTCAGCCGCCCGCCCCGTCCAGCGGCCAGCGCGCCACCGTCTCGTAGCGGGGCTGCTCCCCCCGCACTCCCGACCTCGGCAGATTGCTGCGTACGAGACACAGTTCCCGGGCCGTCCAGTCCCGCCCGGCGAAGGCCTCCAGGGCGGCGACGTACGGGGCGAAGTCCGCGGCGTCCCGGCTGCGGGCCAGCGTCAGGTGCGGGCGGTAGCGACGGTGCTCGCCCGTATCGACGCCCGCCTTCCGCGCCGCCGCCTCCGCCCGGTCGGCCAGCAGCCGCATCGTGGGAACGTCTCCCGACACCCCGGTCCACAGCGCCCGGCCCCCGAAGTGGCCGCCGCCATGGAGGGCGAGAGGGAAGGAGGGGGTGCGGTGGGCCGCGCGGGCCAGGCGGTCCGACAGGGGCTGGACGAGTTCCTCCGCCACCTCGCCGTAGAAGGCGAGGGTGAAGTGCCAGCCGGGGCGGCCCGTCCAGCGCAGTCCGTCCGCGCCCGACAGGCGGCGCAACTCGTCGACCACCGTGGCGAGTTCACGCACCGCGGCCTCCGGTGGCAGCACGGCCGCAAAGAGTCTCATGCACATCACCCTTCCAGGGAATGGATCACCGGGCCACCTTCGCCCACGATGAATGCAGGTGCGTGCGTACGTCGACGGGGGGCGCCACATGCGGAGCAGCACACGCGCACGGTGATGTACGACGAGTGGCCGCTGCTCGGCGAGCAGCGGGACGATCCGGCGGCCTGGCGGCAGTTCACCGAGATCCGCCAGATCATCAACACGCAGGAGCCGGAGAGCGGGGCGGGGCAGGCCCGGTATCAGGGCGCGCTGGACGCCGTCGCGCGGCTCGGCGACGCGCGCCGGGAGAGGGTGAACGAGGCCGCCACGGCGGGGGGCCGCCGCTCCTGTGGAGCGCCCTGCTCATCGGCGCCCGCGTCACCATCGGTTTCGTCTGCCTCTTCGGTATGGAGAGCCTGCGCGCCCACGCGGGCGTGGTCGGATACGGGCACTCGGATAGCCGTACGGCCGTCGTCCGGATGGCTGGACAGCCGTACGGCCGTCGTCACACCGCCGTGGCCAGCTGCTCCCTCTGCTCTTCCGCTTCCTTCGGTACGAAGCTGACCTGCGGGTGGCCGTGATGCCAGCCCACCGACAGGCGCAGCCCGCCGACACGGGCCAGGACCAGGCCGACGGTGGTCGCGGCGACGGCCGAGACCAGGCCGCCGAGGGCGAAGCCGACGCGCGGACCGTAGGCGTCGGTGACCCAGCCGACCAGGGGCGCCCCCAGGGGCGTACCGCCCATGAAGACCATCATGAACAGCGCCATCACCCGGCCGCGCATGGCCGGGTCGGTGCCCATCTGCACGGCGGTGTTCGCCGTGACGTTGACGGTGAGGCCGAAGATCCCGATCGGGACCATGAGGAGGGCGAAGAGCCAGAAGGACGGGGCCAGGGCCGCCACCACTTCCAGGATGCCGAAGGCCATGGCCGCCGCGATCAGGATGCGCAGTCTCGCCGTGCCGCGGCGGGCGGCGAGCAGCGCGCCGGCCACCGAGCCGACCGCCATCAGCGTGTTGAAGAGGCTGTACCCGCCGGCGCCCGCGTGGAAGATGTCGTCCGCGTACGCCGAGAGCCAGACCGGGAAGTTGAAGCCGAACGTGCCGATGAAGCCGACGAGGACGATCGGCCAGATCAGCTCGGGGTGGCCGGCGACATAGCGCAGGCCCTCGCGGAGCTGGCCCTTGCCGCGCGGCGCCCGCTCGACCGGGTGCAGGTCGCGGCCGCGCATCAGGAGCAGGCCGACGATGGGCGCCACGAAGGACAGGCCGTTGAAGAGGAACGCCCAGCCCGTGCCGACGCCGGTGATCAGGACGCCCGCGACGGCGGGGCCGACCAGGCGGGCGGACTGGAAGTTGGCGGAGTTGAGGCTGACCGCGTTCTGCAGCTGGCCCGGGCCGACCATCTCGGAGACGAAGGACTGGCGGGCCGGGTTGTCGACGACCGTGGCGAGACCGACGGCGAAGGCCGCCAGGTAGACGTGCCAGACCTGGACGTGGCCGGAGAGGGTCAGGAAGGCGAGCGCGAGGCCGGTGACGCCCATGGCGGTCTGGGTGGCCAGCAGGGTGGGGCGCTTGGGGAGGCGGTCGACGAGGACGCCGCCGTACAGCCCGAAGAGCAGCATCGGCAGGAACTGCAGCGCGGTGGTGATGCCGACCGCGGCGGAGGAGCCGGTGAGGCTCAGGACCAGCCAGTCCTGCGCGATGCGCTGCATCCAGGTGCCGGTGTTGGAGACGACCTGGCCGAGGAAGAACAGCCGGTAGTTCCTGATCCTCAGCGAGCTGAACATCGAGGAGCGGGGGGAGCGGGGGGAATTCTCGGGGGCGGGCGGGGAGTCGGGGGTGGCTGGTCCGGGGGCGGAAGGTATTCCGGATCCCGTACTCAAAGGGATTCGCCTCCTAGCGTGGGACGTCATCGCACGCGGGCGCGGCCGCGTCTGTCACGGTGAGGTTCGGGCACGGCGGAGCGTGCAAGGCAGTGCGCACGGCCGTCACGGCGTGCCCCTGGCGGTGCATGGGACGCCGTGGCCGGCGCACATCCGGCGCTCTGCCGTGCGCGGCTGCGACCGCCGCGCGGCGCCCGCGCCGAAGCCGCGCCTGGCGCGGGTGCGCCCGAGCCGGGTGTGCGCCCCTGTCACAGTTGCGCGAGTTTTTCGAGGACGGGCGCGGCCTCGCGGACCTTCGCCCACTCGTCCTCGTCGAGGGCCTCGACCAGTCCGGCAAGGAACGCGTTGCGCTTGCGGCGGCTCTCCTCGAGCATCGCCTCGGCCTTGTCGGTCTGGGTGACGACCTTCTGGCGCCGGTCCTCGGGGTGCGGCTCCAGTCTGACCAGGCCCTTGGCTTCCAGCAACGCGACGATGCGGGTCATCGACGGTGGCTGCACATGCTCCTTACGGGCGAGCTCGCCGGGCGTGGCGGTGCCACAGCGGGCGAGGGTACCGAGCACCGACATCTCGGTCGGGCTCAGCGACTCGTCGACCCGCTGGTGCTTGAGTCGACGCGAGAGCCGCATTACTGCGGAGCGCAGGGCGTTCACGGCGGCAGCGTCGTCGCCATGGGTGAGGTCAGCCATGTCTTTAGGGTAACTCATTACTCTCGCTAAAGAGCCACAGAATGCCCGTGACACGGGCCACTGAACCTTTACGTCACCCATACGAGTGAGTCGCATCCAGAAAGTGACCCCTCGTCCACCCGGCGCCCGCGACCCTCGACTGCATGGGGACCAGCGTGCTCAGCCTGCGGATAGACGGGGAGCTGCTCGACCGGCTCCGACACCATGCCGCCAAACGCCAAATGAGCGTCCAGGACTATGTCGTCCGGACGCTCATTCGCGATGACTTCGACGAGCGGTTCCAGACCGCGGTCGAGGAGACGGAGAAGTTCTACGGGGTCACGTGAGACCCCGTGGGGCCGCCCGCGTGACCCCCACGGGGCCGCTTACGTCAGGCCCAGGGCCGGCATCAGGTAGTAGAAGGCGAACACCGCCGAGACGACGTACATCGCGACCGGGATCTCCCGGGCGCGGCCGGCGGCCAGGCGCAGTACCACGAAGGTGATGAAGCCCATGCCGATGCCGTTCGTGATCGAGTAGGTGAACGGCATCATCATCATCGTCACGAAGGCCGGGATGGCGATCGTGTAGTCCGCCCAGTCGATCTCCTTGACCGAGTGGGACATGATCAGGAAGCCGACCGCGATGAGCGCGGGCGTGGCGGCCTGGGACGGGACCATCGTGGCGACCGGGGTGAGGAACAGCGCCACGGCGAAGAGCGCACCGGTGACGACGTTCGCGAAGCCGGTGCGGGCGCCCTCGCCGACGCCCGCCGTGGACTCCACGAAGCAGGTGGTGGCGGAGGAGGAGGTCGCGCCGCCCGCCGCAACCGCGATGCCGTCGACGAAGAGGACCTTGTTGATGCCGGGCATGTTGCCCTGCGCGTCGGTCAGCTTGGCCTCGTCGCTGATGCCCATGATCGTGCCCATCGCGTCGAAGAAGGTCGACAGCAGCACGGTGAACACGAAGAGGATGCCGGTCAGCACGCCGACCTTGTCGAAGCCACCGAAGAGACTGACCTTGCCGACGAGCCCGAAGTCCGGGGTGGCGACCGGGTTGCCCGGCCACTTCGGGGTGGTCAGACCCCAGGACGGGATCTTGGCGACGGCGTTGATGATCACCGCGACGACCGTCATCGTGACGATCGAGATCAGGATCGCGCCGGGCACCTTGCGCACCATCAGCGCGAGGGTGAACAGCGTGCCGAGGATGAAGACCAGGACGGGCCAGCCGTTGAGGTGGCCGTCGGCGCCGAGCTGGAGCGGCACGGTCGTCTGCGCGATGTCCGGGATGCGCGTGACGAAGCCGGAGTCGACCAGGCCGATCAGCATGATGAACAGGCCGATACCGATCGCGATGCCCTTGCGCAGGCCCAGCGGCACGGCGCTCATGACGCGCTCACGCAGACCGGTGGCGACCAGCAGCATCACGATGAAGCCCGCGAGGACGACCATGCCCATGGCGTCCGGCCAGGACATCCGCGGGGCGAGCTGGAGGGCGACGACCGTGTTCACGCCGAGGCCCGCCGCCAGCGCGATCGGCACGTTGCCGATGACGCCCATGAGCAGCGTGGTGAAGGCCGCGGTCAGCGCGGTCGCGGTGACCAGCTGGCCGTTGTCCAGGTGGTGCCCGTACATGTCCTTCGCGCTGCCCAGGATGATCGGGTTCAGCACGATGATGTAGGCCATCGCGAAGAAGGTGGCGAGACCGCCGCGGATCTCGCGGGGCAGGGAGCTGCCGCGCTCGGAGATCTTGAAATAGCGGTCCAGCGCGCCCTGCGCGGGGCCGGGCCCGGGCTGCTCCGGGGCGGGGGCCTTGGTGGTGGCCGAGGTGGACATGGGTGACCTCATACGTGCGGGGCCTTGCGGGCCAGGACTGGCGCCGGGCGATGGGGGTACCCCCTGCTCGAGCGAAGCCGAGAGCTTGGGGGAAGGCGCCGGGCTGGGGGAAACATGATCGAGTCTGGCCGCTGCGCGATCACCAACAGGTTTCTCAGATGTTTCTGTTGGAGTTTCGTACGAACAGAAAGAGCCAGACTCAGACCGTTTCAGTATGAACATATGAGTCCGAAATCGCTATCTCCGCGCGTAGACCGTTGGTATACAAGGGGCCGCACGGGTCCGGCGGAGCCCGGGCGGACGGCCTCGTAAGCTGTGTCCATGGCGAAGTGGACCCCCAAGCACGAGGCGCCGGAGCCCCTGGAGGGCCCCGTCGTCGCCACCATCACGGGCGGCACGATCCTCTGGTTCGTCCTCTTCCTGGTGCAGCTGCCGTTCTACGGCTGGTTCGACGACCACGGGCACCTGTGGTGGGTGTGGACCTGCCTGGCCGGCGCGGGCCTCGGCCTGATCGGCATCTGGTACGTCCGCGGGCGCGACGCCGCCCTCAAGAGGGCCGCCGCCGAAGCGGAGCGACCCTCGTCCGCTGCTGCGGAGTAACCAGCTCCCCCTACAACCACGGCATCACTCACCCCCGCCCCGGTCCTCCCCTGGGCGGATCTTTGGGGCACTCGGCGGGTGAAGCCGTATTTCCGCACGTACCGTCGAATGCATGACGCACATCGACGCGGGCGCCGAACTCGACCCTGTTCACCCCGTACCCCTGCCCGCCCCCAAGCGGGCCCCGGGGCTGTCCGCCGCCGAAGTGGCCGAACGGGTCGCCCGCGGCGAGGTGAACGACGTCCCCGTACGCAGCAGCCGCTCCATGGGCGAGATCGTCCGCGCCAACGTCTTCACCCGGTTCAACGCGATCATCGGCGTGCTCTGGCTGATCATGCTGTTCGTGGCACCGTTCCAGGACAGCCTGTTCGGGTACGTGATCATCGCCAACACCGGGATCGGCATCATCCAGGAGTGGCGGGCCAAGAAGACCCTGGACTCGCTCGCGGTGATCGGCGAGGCGAAACCGACGGTCCGCAGGGACGGGGTCGCGAGCGAGGTCAGTACGTCGGAGATCGTGCTGGACGACGTGATCGAGATCGGGCCCGGGGACAAGATCGTCGTGGACGGCTCGTGCGTCGAGGCCGACGGTCTGGAGATCGACGAGTCACTGCTCACCGGCGAGGCGGACCCGGTGGTCAAGCACCCCGGCGACGACGTGATGTCGGGCAGCTTCGTGGTCGCGGGCGGCGGCGCGTTCACCGCGACGAAGGTGGGACGGGAGGCGTACGCGGCACAGCTCGCCGAGGAGGCGTCCCGCTTCACGCTGGTCCACTCCGAGCTGCGCAGCGGTATCTCCACGATCCTCAAGTACGTGACGTGGATGATGATCCCGACCGCCATCGGTCTGGTCATCAGCCAGCTCGTGGTCAAGCAGCACGGCTTCAAGGACTCCATCGCCCGTACGGTCGGCGGGATCGTCCCGATGGTCCCCGAGGGCCTGGTCCTGCTCACCTCCGTGGCCTTCGCGATCGGCGTCATCCGGCTTGGCCGGAAACAGTGCCTCGTGCAGGAACTTCCCGCCATCGAGGGCCTCGCCCGCATCGACACCGTCTGCCTCGACAAGACCGGCACCCTCACCGAGGGCGGCATGGACGTCACCGAGCTGCGGCCGATCCAGGGCGCCGACGAAACGTACATACGCAAGGCCCTCGGGTCGCTCGGCGAGTCCGACCCGCGCCCGAACGCCTCCCTCCAGGCGATCATCAACTCCTACCCGGACAGCGAGGACTGGCGCTGCACCGAGTCGCTGCCGTTCTCCTCGGCCCGCAAGTACAGCGGGGCGTCCTTCAGCGAGGGCAACGGAGAGTCGAGTACGTGGCTGCTCGGCGCCCCCGACGTGCTGCTGCCCGACGGGGACCCGGCGCTCGCCGAGACCGCGAGGCTGAACGAGGACGGGCTGCGGGTGCTGCTGCTCGCCAAGGCCTCGAAGGACCTCGACGATGCCAGGGTGACGGAGGGCGCCCGGCCCACCGCCCTGGTGGTCCTGGAGCAGCGGCTGCGCCCGGACGCGGCGGACACCCTGCGCTACTTCGCCGAACAGGACGTCAAGGCGAAGGTCATCTCCGGCGACAACGCGGTCTCGGTCGGCGCGGTGGCCGGGAAGCTCGGCCTGAGCGGCACTGTCGTGGACGCGCGCCACCTTCCCGACGAGAAGGAGGAGATGGCGAAGTCGCTGGACAAGGGCACGGTCTTCGGACGGGTCACCCCGCAGCAGAAGCGGGACATGGTGGGCGCGCTCCAGTCACGCGGCCACACGGTCGCGATGACGGGCGACGGCGTGAACGACGTGCTCGCCCTGAAGGACGCCGACATCGGCGTGTCCATGGGCTCGGGCTCGGAGGCGACCCGGGCGGTGGCCCAGATCGTGCTGCTCAACAACAGCTTCTCGACGCTGCCCTCGGTGGTCGCGGAGGGCCGCCGGGTCATCGGCAACATCACCCGCGTCGCGACCCTCTTCCTGGTGAAGACGGTCTACTCGGTACTGCTGGCCATCCTGGTGGTGTGCTGGCGGGTCGAATACCCCTTCCTGCCCCGGCACCTGACCCTGCTGTCCACCCTGACCATCGGCATCCCGGCGTTCTTCCTCGCGCTCGCCCCCAACACGGAGCGGGCGAAACCTCACTTCGTCCAGCGGGTCATGCGGTACTCGATCCCCGGCGGCGTCGTCGCGGCGGTCGCCACCTTCATCACCTATCTGGTGGCCCGTCACCACTACACCGGGCCGGGCGAGTTGGACGCGGAGACCAGCGCCGCCACGCTGACGCTGTTCCTGATCTCGATGTGGGTGCTGGCGATCATCGCCCGCCCGTACACCTGGTGGCGCGTCGCCCTGGTGGCCTCGATGGGCCTGGCGTTCCTCGTCGTACTGATCGTGCCGTGGCTCCAGCACTTCTTCGCCCTGAAACTGGTGGGCGTGGAGATGCCGTGGATCGCGGTGGGCATCTCGGTGGTGGCGGCAGCCACCCTGGAGTTCCTGTGGAAATGGGTGGACCGCCGCTTCCCCGCGTGAGGCGTGCCGACAGGTAAGTCGGTCACTACCTGACGTCGATGTAGTCACCGGTGGCGTTGACCGCCGGGGTGGTCGTGGTGCCCGCGAAGGCGTAGCGGTAGGTGCCGTCGACGGACGCCGTGACCGTCGTCTTCAGCGCGCCACCCGTGGTCGTCCTGATCGTCTTGACCGTGGTGTAGGCGCTGGCGCCCTTCTTCTTGAACTGCAGCTTCACGGGCTGACCCGTGTAGCCCACGTACTTCCCGTACTCCCAGCTCGCGCGCGTCAGGGCGCCGGTGACCGTGATGGTCCTGCCCTTCTTCACCGGCTCGGGGGCCGCGTTGACCGTCAGCTTGGAGAGGCGCTGGAGCTTGAAGCTGCCCGCCTTCTCCTTCCAGATGAAGTTGGAGTCGTCGCCGTTGGCGTCGACCCAGGCGTCCACGTACCAGGTGCCCGCCTGGTCGCTCGTGACGTCGTACACCCGGGGGTCGACGGTGAAGCTGGTGGAGCAGGTCGACGTCGTGGCGCTCGCGGCGACGCATGTCACCGAGGCCGTGGTGAGGATGCCGTAGCCGGGGCCGTTGAGGGTGATGTCGGCGCCCTTGATGCCCTGGTCGTCGGTGGCGGTGACGGAGACCGTGAACTTCTTGACGGTCGTCGCGCCGATGACGACGTCCTTGCCGCCGTTCACGACGACCTTGGTGATCTTCGTGTCCCCCTGGCTGCCGTCCGCGAAGGCCGCGGGCGCCAGAGCGGCTCCGGCGGCGGCGAAGGACGCGAGCAGGGCGACGGTGGTGGTGCGCTTGCGCATGGATTCCCCCCTGGGTTGATGTGCCGGTTGACGAACCGAACGAGGTGCCAAACGACGAACCCGCGCCCCTGGATGGGACGCGGGGAAAAGCACGAAACAGCTGGTGGTGACTACTGCACGTCGACGTAGTCACCCGTGGCGTTGACCGCCGGGGTGGTCGAGGTGCCCGCGAAGGAGTAACGGAAGGTGCCGTCGACGGACGCCGTGACCGTCGTCTTCAGCGCACCGGTGGTGGACGTCTTGATCGTCTTGACCGTGGTGTAGGTGGTCGCGCCCTTCTTCTTGAACTGCAGCTTCACCGACTGAGTGCCATAACCGGAGTACTTGGCGGCGTCCCAGTTGGCACGGGTCAGAGCGCCCGTGACCGTGATGGTCCTGCCCTTCTTCACCGGCTCCGGCGCGGCGTTGACCGTCAGCTTCGACAGGCGCTGCACCTGGAAGCTCTTGGCGTTGTCCTTCTGGACGTAGTCGGCGTCCTTGCCCGTGGCGACCGCCCAGACCTTCCAGCCGCCGGCCACGGAGTTGATCAGGTTGTAGGCCGGCTTCATGTCGAAGGTCGACGTGCAGGTCTTCGTCGTGGCGTTGACCACGGTGCAGGTGGCACGGCCGTCACTGCTGTTGGCGACGGCACCGCTGTCGGCCGCGTCGATGTTCGCGCCGTGGTACAGGATCGCCTGTGCCCAGTCGACGCCCGAGGCGTCCTTGACGGTGAAGCTGACGGTGATGGTCTTCTTCGCGGTCGCGCCGACGACGACCGGCTTGCCGCCGTTCACCACGACGTTCGAGATCGCGGTGTCTCCGTGGACCTCGTCGGCCTGCGCGGCAGGCACGGCGAAAACGGAGAGGGCCAGGGCGCCGGTGACAACGCCGAGGGTGGCACGCATACGCATGTGTTCCCCAGGTCAAGAAGGGGCCCCGACGCTCCTCGTTCCACAGCTCGCGGTCACGTACGGGGCCCAAATGATCGTGGAGTCTGTTGACTCGGGTGATCAGATCCGCGACGGGAGCGAATGGTTGTACGAGTGAGGAAACCTTCGTGCGTGTATGACCAAGGTCACAGCATGGCCCGCCGGAGGGGTCGCACACCCTGACCGTGGGCGACCCCGGGGCCCGGCACCGACCTCAGTCGAACCAGCGGTCCCGGGCCAGTTCCTCCGTGCGGGACGGGTCCTCCAGCAGGGCCGCGACCTCGAAGCGGCGCGGCCACTGTCCGGCCGCCCAGGCGAGACCGGCCGCCACGCCCTCCAGGGTGGCGGCGTGCAGCACCCCGTCCCGGGTGCGGCGCCAGTCCAGTTCGGTGCCGTCGACGACGAGTTCCTCGTGTTCGACGTACGTGGTGGGGGTCGAGGGACCCAGCAGGAGCCGCACGGACTCCGGTACGTCGTGCTCGGAGCCCTCCGAGGTCACCTCTCCGGTCACCGACTCGCTCAGCCGCCGCACCTGGAACAGTTCGGCGAGATCGGCGGCGCGCGCGGGCCGTACGGGGAGCAGCGGCATGCCGCCGGTGAAGGGCAGCAGGTCGGGCGAGTCGACGACCACGGCGTCGGCGGCGTTCACGACGACCACCTCGCCGTCCACCACGGCCCGCAACTCGTCCGGCAGGGTCACCTGTTCGGGTTCGAGGTCGGCCAAGGCCCCGTAGAGAGCGTGGAGTTGCGCTCCGGAGACCTCGCGGTCGGGGTCGGCGAGCCGGTCGAGGAGTTCGGCGGCGCCGCCGGGCTCGTCCAGGAGGGCGGCCACGGAGGTGCGTACGCCCAGGGCCCGCAGGACCTGCTCGTCGTCGAAACCGGTGGCGTCGGCGGCGTCGTACAGGCCGTGCAGGAGGGGGTCGCTGCCCTCCGCCCGCAGACCGGCCGGGCGGCGGCCGTCGAGGACGGGGTGGTCGCGCAGCCACCAGGCCGTGTACGCCCGGACGATCTCGTGCGTGCCGTCCGGGAGGAGGATCCGCACCGGCTGGGTGAGCGCGTCCCGCAGGGGCGGCTGGGAGAGCAGGGCGAGTGCCTGCGGCCAGCGGTCGTCGTCGACCAGGTCCAGGTCCCGTACGGCGACGATCTCCGTCGCGACCGGCGGCACCGGCGTGTCGGGCAGCCGGTCGAGGACGTCCTCGCACCACACGTCGACGGCGTCCAGCAGACCCGCGTCGTCGGGTTCGGCGAAGTCCGAGTCGCGGGGCTCCAGTTCGTCCGGGTCGAGGACGACGTCGGTGGCGCGGACGAGGGTGAAGTTGGCGAGCACGCCACAGGCGGCGAGCGGCTGTTCGCCCCAGCGGTCGGCCAGCTCGCCGTCGACGAAGGCGAGTTCGTCCTCGCGCATGACCTGCGCGAAGGGGCTGCCGGGCAGGACGAGTTCGCCCGCGGGGAGGAGTTCGCCCTCCTCGTCGGGCAGGGCGAGGGCGCCGAGCCAGGGTTCGTCGCCGGGTTCGAGGCTGGCGTCACGGACGAGGGCGAGGACGGTGTCCGCCAGTTCCTCCGCGTCCGGGGCGTCCTCGTCCCACGCCCCGCCCCCGTCGTCGAGCGAGGCGGCGACAGCGGCACGCACCTGGGGGGTGGTGAGCACGGCGCGAGGCGTGGCCGGGAGGGCACCCAGCTTCTCCAGTAGGGGGTGGGCGGCGTCCGGGTGGGCGACCTTGAGGCCGAGGCGCGCGAGGGCCTCGGAGGTGGCGGCCCAGGTGTCGTCGGGAGTGGGCCCTTCGGGGACCGGCAGCAGGATCTGGCGGGGGCCGATGGTCGTACGGCCGTCGGCGAGCGGTACGGGCAGGCCGGAGAGCCGGTCCGGGTCGACGCCGGCGAGGCTGTCGTACAGCCGCCGCCACCAGCCCGGGTCCTTCTCGAGGCCGGCCAGCCGGTCCACGGCCTCGGTGAGCGGGACGCGGGCGACACCCAGCGTCCGCAGCTCCACCCGGCGTTCCAGCCCGGCGGGCAGCAGGCTGGGGATCACCTCGGCGAGGACGCGGACGGTGTCGGCACCGGCGCCCTCGACGACCTCGGCGTCGCGCGGCCGCAGGGCGTCCGGGTTCTCCGCGATCTCCGCGATCTCCGCGATCTCCGCGAGACCGATCCCGGCCCCGGCTGCGTCGCTCTCGCCCTCGGGCCAGTCCGCCGGAGTGTCCTGGTCCTTGGCCCGCGGGACGGCGGGCGGCAGGAAGGCGGTACGCGGCAGCCGGTCCAGGATCGCCCGGCGCAGGGTGCCGTCCAGCTCGCCCTTGCCGAGGGGGCCGGGCACCAGGTCGATGATCCCGGTGTCCACCGGGCGCCAGGCGGCGAGGAGTTCGGCGTAGGCGTCCGCGGCGCGCTCCACCAGGAACTCGGTGAGCGGGCCGGGTGCGGCGTGGCGCCGGGTGGTGTCGAGCGGGAGGGAGGCGATGAGGAGGGCCGGCACGCCGAGGGGTTCGTCGCTGGGCGTGGGCGCGTGCACGACGGGGCTGGTACGGGGCCGCGCGGGCGTGCCGTCCGCGTCCACCGGGACGGCCCAGGTCACCGACCAGTGCGGGCGCAGACGCTCCTCGACCGGGCGGTCGGCGAGGAGCGCGGGGTCGAGGGGGCCGTGGTGGGAGACGGTGCGGTAGGGCGTGGTGCCGTGGCGGGAGTCCTCGATGGTGACGCCGTGCTCGTCGTCGCGGCGTCGCAGCGTGCGTACGTCCTCGCCGCCCTCCCCGACCTCGACGATCACTTCCTCCAGGCCCGGGAGGGCGAGCAGGAGGGCGTCGTCGATGTTCTGCAGGAGGCGCTCGGCGAGGCCCTCGGCGGCGGGGTCGCGCAGCGGGAGGATCACGACGGTGTCGTACGGGTCCGGGGCGGTGCCCTCGGCCGCGAACGGCAGCCGGAGCAGCGGCACATGGCCGTCGCGCCGACGGATCTCGTCCCCGAGGCCCGGGCTGTGACGAGCGGTGTCCGCCGCCAGTTCGCGGGCCTCGGCGAGGGACCAGCGCACGCCGCCGTGCCGGCCGACCACGGCGGGCTCGTCGGTCACCGCGAGGACGGCCGCGAAGCCGACGCCGAAGCGGCCGACGGCGGTGTCGTGCGCGTCCCGCTTCGCGGAGGCGCGGAGGGTGGCGAGCGATTCGACGCCGGCCGCGTCGAGGGGGGCGCCGGTGTTGGCCGCGAGGAGTACTCCGTCGCGGAGGGTGAGGCGAAGACGGCCGGGGACGCCGGCGCGGGCTGCCGCGTCGGCGGCGTTCTGGGCGAGCTCGACGACGAGCCGGTCCCGGTAGCCGCCGAGGACGAGGTCCTCCTCGGCGTTGGCGTCCTCACGGAACCGGGCCGGGCTGGTGGCCCAGGCGTCCTGCACGCCGCGGCGCAGGCGGGCCGTGCCGAACGGGTCCGCGCCCTCGGCTGCCGGCCGCACGAACTTGCTCACGGTTCACTCTCCCTCTCGCTTCACGCGATCGCGAGCGCTGGGCTCGGCCGCGGCACGAAGGTACCGCGCGGCGGGAGGGGTTCCGGCCCGGCCCACGGTGTATCTCGGCCTGCGGCCCTCTTGCACCGGGGCCGGGGCCCCGAATTCCGGCCTGCCCGGATCCACCCGGCCGCGGGCTGCCGAGCCCCCTGAACCGGGGCTACGCCCCGGACCCCCACCCCCAGATCACCTGTCTGCGGCCCGGTGGGGGCTGGCCGCGCAGTTCCCCGCGCCCCTGAGGCGGGGGCTTCGCCCCGCATCCCCCGCCCGCCCGTCCGGTGGGGGCTGGGCGCGCAGTTCCCCGCGCCCCTGGGGCGGGGGCTTCGCCCCGCATCCCCCGCCCGCCCGTCCGGTGGGGGTTGGCCGCGCAGTTCCCCGCGCCCCTGAGGGGCGCTGCGCGCATCTTCAGCCCGTCCGGCGTTTGAGGACGAGCCCTTTGGGCGATGCGGGGGTCCAGGGGGCGGCAGCCCCCGGTGGGGGCGAAGGGGCGGAGCCCCTGGGGATGGGACGGGTAGGGGCGGCGGGGGCGAGGGAACCTACGAGTGGCCCAGTTCCGCTGTGGTTTCGTCGGGGGTGAGGGAGACCGAACCGGAGTCCGGGGACGGCCGCAGGGGGAAGGGGTCGACCCGGGTCTCGTCGATGACCGGAGGGGCCGGGCGGGGAGGCTTGGGCATGACCGCGGCCTCGGAGTGGCCACCACAGCCGTAGGAGAGCGAGACGACACGCCCGTCCGCCGGAGAGAACTCGTTCGCGCAGACACCGAACGCCTGCCCGAGCGAGCCCCCGATGGGGTTCAGGAACCCGCAGCTGACGCAGGACGCGGGGGCGGCCTGGGCCATCGCCGTCTTGGGGCCGTACGACTCCTCCCAGCGGTCGGCCGCGACATGCAGGCCGTACCGGGAGAGGACACGGGCCCGGCGCAGGCCGAGTTCCTCCGCGACGGCCGCGATCGAGCCGCGGCGCGGGGCGACCGGCAGGTGCGCGGGGGTGCCGGCGGTGACCTCGGCGTCCTCCGCCTCGACCAGTTCCGCCATGTCCTGGGAGACCGCGGAGTTCGGCGCGGGCTCGTCCTCGCCGGAGAAACCGGGCTCCAGACGGAGGTCCTCGGCGTCGGTGGGCAGCAGGTCGCCCGGGCCCATGTCCCCGGGGCGCAGCCGCTCGCTCCACGGCACCCACTCGGGGGCGAGCAGGGAGTCGGGGCCGGGCAGCAGCACCGTCTCGTCGAGGGTGACGACCTTCGCGCGGGAGGCACGGGCGACGGTCACGGCCCAGCGCCAGCCGCGGTACCCGAACTCCTTGCACTCGAAGTAGTGCGTGACAACGCGGTCCCCCTCGGAGACCAGTCCCACATGCCCGCCGACGATGCCGGGGGCGGCGGCCTCCCCGGCGGCGGTGCGCGCGAGGTCGACGGCCTCGGCGCACAGGCGGTCGGGGGTGCGGCTTCGCGTTGTCGCTGCGCTCACAGGTATCGCTTCTCTCCTACGCCGTCTCACGGGTGCGCCATTCCTCGGCGGGAGTGCGGACGGAGCGGACCGGTGGGCCGCGTCGACGTCCACGCCCGATCGCACTCGGGCGCACCTACGTCATCCATTCTGCGGGATGACCGAGAGGCGCGCGGCCGAGAACAACCGCCGCAGGCGCGCTACGCACGCTACCTTCTCCTGAGCCCTGGGCCCACACCGGCGGGGCGCTTCCGCACTCCGCGCCAGGTTTCCGGACCGCTCCCGAGCAGTGTTTTCCCACCCCATACCCCCTCTCGTACGGATCGAAAAGAACCTCGCACAACCGTCGCGGTCGGCCGGAAAACGCTCCTCGCCCCCGCCCCGGTCCGGTTCGGCACCCCGACACACGACCCGCGTACGGCCCGTCACCAGCCCACTCGGCCGCCATACGCGCGGTAACCGCACTACGTACGCACTTCTCGGGGCACTATTGCGGAGTGGCAGCCGCGAGGTCGCCCCAAGGAGCCGCCGGTGTCGGCGCTGCCAAGGGGGGCACCAGAAATGGCGGATCGGGCCGGATGACCGGTTCCGTCCGCGCGGTGGGCCGTGCCCTGCACTTCCCGGTGACCGGAACGGCGCGCGGCATCCGCAAGGCGACGCACGCGCACGGGGCGGGCGAATCCGGGCTCGGGAAACTGATCGAGCTGCACGCGGTGAACGGCGCCGGCGATGTCATGATCACCGTCGCGCTCGCCTCCACCGTCTTCTTCTCGGTGCCCACCGACGAGGCGCGCGGGCGCGTCGCCCTCTACCTCGCCATCACCATGGCGCCCTTCACCGTCCTCGCCCCGGTGATCGGCCCGCTCCTGGACCGTCTGCCGCACGGTCGCCGGGCCGCGATGGCGGGCGCGATGTTCGCGCGGGCCATGCTCGCGCTGCTGCTGTCGGGCGCGGTCGTGACCGGCAGCCTGGAGCTGTATCCCGCCGCGCTGGGCGTGCTGGTCGCGTCCAGGTCGTACGGGGTCGTACGAAGCGCCGTGGTCCCGCGGCTGTTGCCACCCCGGTTCTCCCTGGTGAAGGCGAACTCCCGGGTCACCCTGGGCGGACTCCTGGCCACCGGTGTCGCCGCGCCGATCGGGGCGGGGTTGCAGGCCCTCGGCCCGCGCTATCCGCTCTACGGCGCCTTCGTCATCTTCATCGCGGGCACGTTCCTGTCGTTCACGCTGCCGCCCAAGGTCGACTCGGCCAAGGGCGAGGACCGGGCGCTGCTGGTCGCGGACGAGGAGCATCTGCACGGACCGCAGCTCATCAAGGACAAGCTGCGGCGGCCGGGGCTGCGCACCGTCGGTACGGCCGTCACCCACGCCCTCGGCGCCAACGCCGCCCTGCGCTGTCTCTCCGGCTTCCTGATCTTCTTCCTCGCCTTCCTGCTCCGCGAGCACCCGCTCACCGGCGAGAGCGCGGCCGTCTCGCTCGGGATAGTGGGCGTCTCGGCGGGCGCGGGCAACGCGCTCGGCACGGCGGTCGGGGCCTGGCTGAAATCGCGCGCCCCGGAGATCATCATCGTGACGGTCGTCGCGTGTGTGCTGGGGGCCGCGATCATCGCCGCCATATTCTTCGGGGCCTTCCTGGTGGCCTGTCTGACGGCGGTCGCGGGGTTCTCGCAGGCGCTCGCCAAGCTCTCCCTGGACGCGCTGATCCAGCGGGACGTGCCGGAACTCGTCCGTACGTCGGCGTTCGCGCGCTCGGAGACGCTGTTGCAGGTGGCCTGGGTGTTCGGCGGCGCGATCGGCATCGTGCTGCCCCTCAACGGCACGCTCGGCCTGTCCGTGGCCGCCGCGATCGTCGCCGTCGGATGGCTGACCACCGTGCGAGGGCTGCTCGGCGCGGCGCGGCACGGGGGCGCGGTGCGGTCACGCGTGGCCTGAGGGCGGCACGCCGTACCCCACGTGGGGGGAGCGGTGGACGTGCCCGATAGCCTTCGGCCATGACCTCCCTGCCCCGCGGCAGAGCCGCCAATGGACATCGCCGTCGCGCCGTTGCCGCTCTCGGCGCCGTTTCCGCCGGACTTCTCGTCCTGTCCGCCTGTGACAAGCCGACGCCGCTGGCCACCATCACGGTCGGCAAGAACTCCGTGAGCTCCGAGACCGCCTGCTACAACGACGGCAAGGAGGTGAAGACCGCGGACCTGGCCAAGTGCCTCAAGGGCACGGACATCAAGTCCATCAAGGTCGACCCCGACGAGACCGTCCGGTTCGGTGTGGACCCGAAGATCGCCGACAACGGCTGGACGATCCTGATGAACGGTCAGCCGCTGACCGACTCCAGCAAGAAGACGTACCGCACGATCCCGGGCAGCGTGTTCTTCAACGCGCAGTACGGCGCGAGCGGCAACTCCACGCTGGTCTCCATCAAGGAGGGCGACAAGACGGTGACCGGACTGTGGACCTTCAAGTTCAAGAAGGACGCCTGATCGCTGCCGCTGGGCTGAAGGTGCTGGTGGCCACCGCCGTTCCCGTGGAGAGGGACGCGGTGGCCGGGGCGTTCGCTGCCACCGGCCGTTCGCTGCGGCTGCCCGGGACGACCCTGGAGCGGCTGTCCCCGGCCTCCCGCGACAGCACCGCCGCCCGCGTGACCCTCGATCTGCTGGCCGCCGGGGTGGGGCCCGCTCCGGCCGCCGCGTCCACGGCGGGCGCGCTCACCGCGGCCGCCCTGGACGGCGCCCCCTACGACCTCGTCGTCTCCACCGGGATCGGGGGCGGTTTTCAGCCTGAGGCCCCGGTGGGATCCCTCGTCGTCGCCGACGAGATCACCGTGGCGGACCTCGGCGCCGAGACCGCGGACGGGTTCCTGCCGGTCACCGAGCTCGGGTTCGGAACCGTCAGCCACCGTCCACCGCAATCACTCGTACGAGAAGTCGTGTCGGCCACCGGTGGACGCGCCGGAACCGTGCTGACCGTGTCCACCGTGACCGGCAGCGCCGAGCGCGCCGCCGAACTGCGGGCCCGCCACCCGCGCGCCCTCGCCGAGGCCATGGAGGGCTTCGGGGTGGCCGAGGCGGCCGCCGCGCACGGTGTGCCCGTGCTGGAGATGCGCGCGGTCTCCAACCCCGTCGGCCCGCGCGACCGCGCCGCCTGGCGCATCGGAGAGGCTCTCGCGGCCCTCACCGAGGCGTTCGGGAAGCTCGCGCCCGTCCTGGAGAGTTGGAACCCACATGACCCAGACCACCAGCCCTGACAAGACGCTGCAGATCGCGTACTCGCCCTGCCCGAACGACACCTTCGTCTTCGACGCCTGGGCCCACGGCCGCGTCCCGGGCGCGCCCGCGCTCGACGTGACCTTCGCGGACATCGACATCACCAACGGCATGGCCGAGCGCGGCGAGTTCGACGTGCTGAAGGTGTCGTACGCCGTCCTGCCGTACGTCCTCGACGAGTACACGCTGCTGCCGTGCGGGGGCGCGCTGGGCCGGGGGTGCGGGCCGCTGGTCCTCACCCGTGAGCCGGACGCGGACCTCACCGGGCGCACGGTCGCCGTGCCGAGCGAGCGGTCGACCGCCTACCTGCTCTTCCGCCTCTGGGCCGCGGACACCGTTCCCGGCGGGGTCGGCGAGATCGTCGTCATGCCCTTCCACGAGATCATGCCGGCGGTACGGGACGGGAAGGTCGACGCCGGACTCGTCATCCACGAGGCCCGTTTCACGTACCAGAACTACGGGCTGCACAAGCTCGCCGACATGGGCGAGCACTGGGAGCGCTCGACCGGACTGCCCATCCCCCTCGGCGCGATCATCGCCAAGCGCGCGCTGGGCGAGGAGCGTCTGAAGGGCCTCGCCGACGCCGCCCGCGCCTCGGTCCGCGCCGCCTGGGACGACCCGGAGGCATCGCGCTCCTACGTCCTCGAACACGCCCAGGAGATGGACCCGGCCGTCGCCGACCAGCACATCGGCCTGTACGTCAACGAGTTCACCGCCGACCTCGGAGAGGACGGCTACGCCGCGATCCGGGGCCTGCTCACCCGCGCCGCCGCCGAAGGACTGGTCCCGGCACTCGGACCCGACGCCCTGTCATTCCCCTGATCCCGGGCCGACGGCATGGACGAGGCCGAGGGACTGATCACGCCCCTCGGCCCGCCTACGCTTCCGGCGCTTTTGTCCGCCCGTCCGCGGGCTATACGTCGAGTTGGTCGGCGACCGCTCGCAGGAGGCCCGCGATCTTCTTGCCGGAGGCCTTGTCGGGGTAGCGGCCCTTCTCCAGCATGGGCGTGATGTTTTCGAGAAGGGTCGTCAGATCCTGCACGATGGAGGCCAGTTCGTCCGGCTTACGGCGCTGGGCGGCCGCGACGGAGGGGGTCGGATCCAGGATGGTCACCGAAAGCGCCTGGTCACCGCGCTGGCCGGCGACGACGCCGAACTCCACGCGCTGGCCGGGCTTGAGCACATCTACTCCGGCGGGCAGGACCGAGGAATGAACGAAGACGTCGCCGCCGTCGTCGCGGGAGAGAAAGCCGAAGCCCTTCTCGCTGTTGAACCACTTGACCTTGCCGGTAGGCACGTCTGTCCTCGTCCTCGTACTCGTCGGAAACTGCTCTGAAAACTGCACGGGCGCACACTCGGACCGTTGCACGGGCAACGGTCGGAAACTGCCCCGGATAGCACTACAGCGGGTCGTCGGACCCGCCGGTACCAAGGCTAATGGTCCCGGGGCCGGTGACAAGACGTCGCCGGATTGTTCCTTCGCGCTGGGAACTACCCTGGTCCGGTGCGTGACAAAACCCAACCGAATTCCGCCGAGCCCGGTGACCGGCTGATCCGTGCCGGTGCCATCGTGTTCTTCGTAGGAGCCGTGGCCACACTCGTCACCGTGGCCCCGCTACTCCTCCATACGACGCCTTTTCCGACGTACATGTTCGGCTTGAGCATGCTCATGGGCGTCGGGTTCCTGATCGCCGCGGCGGGGGTGCTGCGGTCCGTCGCCGCGGGGCGCCGTCAGGCCCGCGCGGTTCAGGCCCGTACGGCCTCCCGGTAGTCCCCGCGGTAGTCGCTCAACCACGCCGGGAACTCCGTCAGGTCGGCCAGCACGACATCCGCGCCCGCCGCGCGCAGCTCCGCCGCGTCACACGGGCCGGTGGCGACCGCGACGGAGTAGGCGTCCGCGGTGCGCGCGCCGCGGACGTCGCCGGTGTGGTCGCCGACGTACACGCTCGCGCCGTGCTCCCGCAGCGCCTGCGCCTTCTGCTCGGCCCACAGGTTGCCGACGACCGCGTCGGCGTCGATGCCCAGGTGGTCCAGGTGCAGCTTGGCGTTGGGCTCCCACTTCGCGGTGACGACGACCGCGCGCCCGCCCGCCGAGCGGACCGCCGCGACGGCCTCGCGGGCGCCGGGCATCGCGAGCGTGCCGGTGATGGCATGCATGGGGTACATCTCGCGGTAGAGGTCGGCGATCGCGGGCACCTGGTCCGCCGGGAACCAGTTGACCAGCTCCTCCGCCAGCGGCGGTCCGAGCCGCGTGACGACCAGGTCGCAGTCGATGTACGTCCCCGTGCGCTCCGAAAGTTCCTGGTAGCAGGCGTGGATGCCGGGGCGGGAGTCGATCAGGGTCATGTCGAGGTCGAAGCCGACGGTCAGCAGGCGGGGAGTCCGGGGGGTCGTCGATGCGATAGGCATATGGACCATTGTGCCCATGCGCCCACGTGCCCATGTGGTGGCCGGTGGCGGTCGGTCGCGCGGGTCAGCGGCGTCGCTGTGAGCGCCACACCAGGTACAGCGCCGAGGCCACGGCCGCGCCCCTGACCACCCACGGCCAGGTCTGCGCGACCGCCTCGTTCATGTGCCCCTTGACGAGGGGATCGCCCCAGCGGCCGTCCGTACGGCCCCACAGCCAGACGACGCCCGCCGTCACGGCCAGCCCCGGCATGCCGAGCACGGCCCACTTCGACTCGACGGGGCTCAGTCGGCGGGAGGCCCAGGCGATGAGCCAGCCGAGGCCGAGGGCGAACCAGTTGCCGAGGGCGGCGCCGACGACGAGGAGGACGGCGGCGAGCAGAAGGAGGGGGTTGCTCCAGTTGCCGGGGCGGGGGAGCCGGCGACGGGGCGCGACGGCGACGTCGGCCGCTTCGACGGGGGCGGCCTTCTCGGCCTTGGGCGCCTTGGAGAACCTGGAGGACTTGGCCGGCTTCGGCTCCGCTTCCTCCTCGGAGTCGGATTCGTCCTCGTCTGCGTCCTCGTGCCTCGGTGGCGGCTTGAGCAGTTCGGGGATCTCCACGCCGCCGACGAATCCCGGCACGCTGTCCCCCAGCCCGAACGGGCTGGTGTCCTTGCGCCACCAGTCCGGATCCGCGGAGCTGTCGCCCAGTTCGTGCGTGCTGGCGAGGTGCGGCGGGGAGGGGGCGTCGTCGGCCTCGGTGGGGCGGGGCGTGGGTTTCGGTTCCGCCGGGCGCGGCCTCGGGACGACTCGGCGCAGGCCCTTGGGGCGGTCGTCGTCCTCGCCGGCGCGCTGGGTGGGGACGGCGGCCCAGGTGTCCGTACCGGCCTCGGGGCCGCCCTCGCGGGCGGCGGCGACGATGTCGTCCGGGGTGCCGAGGCGGGAGAGGATGCGGCGGACGGCGGCCGGACTGTCGACGGGGGCCTTCGCCCGGCGTCGGTCGATCTCGTTGCGCAGCTCCGAGACGAGTCGCATGCGGGTGGCCGAGGGCAGCTGGCGCTGCTGGGCCAGGTCTCCGACGCGGCTCAGATAGTCGAATACGAGCTGGTCGCTCTCAATCCCCACGAAGTCCCCTCCGGGGCGCGCACGTTGTAAACCCCGCGGCCACGACGGTACCGCGTACACCCCGAGTTCTCCGCCCCCAGACCCCCGGGTGGGTCTGTCCGACCCCGGCCGGACAACACACCCGGGGTCCGGGGCGTAGCCCCGGGGATGGGGCGGGTAGGGGCGGCGGGGGCGAGAAACCACTACCGTTGAGCGGATGAGCACAGAGGAGCACTCCACGCCGGACCGCGCCCCGCAGGGCACCGCTCCGCGCTCCCTCGCGGAAGCCCTCCGCGCCCGGGACGACGCCTCCCTGTCGGCCCTCCTCCGCACCCGCCCCGACCTCATCACCCCCGTCCCCACGGACCTCACCCAGCTCGCCACCCGCGCCGCCACCCGCGCCTCGGTGGTCCGCGCCCTGGAGCGCCTGGACCGGTTCGCGCTCCAGACCGCGGAGGCCCTCGCCGTCGCGTCGGACCCGGCGACGTACGACGAACTGCTCGCGCTGCTGGCGGGCGACGACAACGACCCGGCGGTCACGGCGGCGTTCCCGCGCGCTGTGAGGACGCTGCGCGAGCAGGCCCTGGTGTGGGGCCCCGACGACCGCCTGCGTCTCGTACGGACGGCGCGCGAGCTGCTCGCGCCGTCCCCCCAGCACCCGTCCCCGACGGGCCTTGGACCGACCGTCGCCGAGGCCACGGCCGGGATGTCCCCTGGGCGTATTCAGGAGATCGTGGCCGAGGCCGGGCTGCCGACCACCCACGACTCCGTCTCCGCCATCGCCTCGCTCACCGGGCTGTTCACCGACCGGGCGCGGATGTCGGCGCTCCTCGACACCGCCCCGGCCGAGGCGGTGGACGTGCTGTCCCGGCTGGTGTGGGGGCCGCCGTACGGCCAGGTGACCGCCGACCCGGCACGCCATCTGCGCTGGCTGATCGACCGCGGGCTGCTGCTGCCGACGGCGCCCGGCACGGTCGTACTGCCCCGGGAGGTCGCCCTGCATCTGCGGGCGGGCCGCGCGCACCGGGCGACGGAACCGGTGGCCCCGGCGGTCGAGGCCACGCGGACGCACCGTCCACAGGTTGTGGACAGTGCGGCGGCGGGCCAGGCGTACACGGCGCTCGCCACCGTCGAGGAGCTGCTGAAGGACTGGCACGAGGGCGGGCCCGCCGTACTGCGCGCCGGTGGGCTCAGCGTCCGGGACCTGAAGCGGACGGCGGTGGCGCTGGACGTCGCGGAGCCGGTCGCCGCGTTCTGGGTCGAGCTCGCCTACGCGGCGGGGCTGCTGGCCTCGGACGGGGAGGACGACGAACGGTACGCGGCCACCCCCGCCTATGACGAGTGGCTGGAGAGGCCCGCCGCCGAACGGTGGGCCACGCTCGCCTCGGCGTGGCTGGCCGCGACCCGTACGGCGGGCCTGATCGGCGGGCGGGACACGAAGGACCGTACGTTGTCGGCGCTGGGCCCCGGCCTCGACCGCTCGGCGGCCCCCGAGGTCCGCCACCGCGTCCTCACCCTCCTCGCCACCCTGCCCGAGGGCGCCGCCGCCACCCCGGAGTCGGTCCTCGCCCACCTCCAGTGGGAGCGTCCGCCGCGAGGGGACCGGAGCACGGCCCAGGATCTGCGGACCCGGCTCGCCCGGTGGACGCTGTCCGAGTCGGAGTTGCTGGGAGTCACCGGCCGGGGTGCCCTCTCGGCGCAGGGGCGGGCGCTGCTGGGGCTGCCGGCGGCGAGCGTGCGGGAGACCGCGGCGCGCGCCCCGTCCGGTCCCGGCGACAAGCTCCCCGCCCACAAGCACCACCGCCCCGCCGTCGAAGCCCCCCTCTCCGAAACCCCGCACTCCCCCGCCGAACAGGCCGCTGCCGCCGCCCACGCCGCCCGGCTCCTCGCCCCGCTGCTGCCCGAGCCCCTGGACCACGTCCTCCTCCAGGCGGACCTGACCGCCGTCGCCCCCGGCCCGCTGGAGCGTCCCCTCGCCGACACGCTCGGCGTGCTCGCGGACGTCGAGTCGAAGGGCGGGGCGACGGTCTACCGCTTCACCCCGGGGTCGGTACGGCGGGCCCTGGACGCGGGCCGGTCGGCCTCGGATCTGCACGCGTTCCTCGCGGCCCACTCCCGCACGCCCGTCCCGCAGCCGCTCGCCTATCTGATCGACGACGTGGCGCGCAGGCACGGCCATCTGCGGATCGGGGCGGCCTCGGCGTACGTCCGCTGCGACGACGACGCGCTGCTGAGCGAGATCCTCGCCGACAAGCGCTCGCAGGGACTGCGGCTGCGCCGCCTCGCGCCCACCGTGCTCGCCGCCCAGGCCGACCCGGCGGCCCTGCTGGAGGGCCTGCGCTCCATGGGCTTCGCGCCCGCCGCGGAGTCCGCCGAGGGTGATGTGCTGATCACCCGTGCTCACGCCCACCGCACCCCGCCGCGCTCCGCCCCCGTGCCGGTCCCGGAGGGCCCTCCGGTGCCCGACGCCACGCTCCTCGGTGCCGCGATCCGCGCCATCCGCGCCGGTGACCTGGCCTCCACGACCCCGCGCAAGGACACGCAGGCACAGGCGCCGGGCAACGGCGAGCTGCCGCGCACCAGCTCCGCCGAGACCCTCGCCACCATGCAGGCCGCCGTCATGACCGGCGAGGCGGTGTGGATCGGGTACGTGAACGCCGAGGGCGCCGCCAGCCAGCGCGTGATCGCCCCGATCCGGGTGGAGGGCGGCTTCGTGACGGCGTACGACCACACCGCGGACGAGGTCCGCACCTATCCGTTGCACCGCGTGACCGGGGTCGCCGAGCTCGCCGACGACCAGCCGTGATCACCACCCCTTGAGGCACACTGGACGTTTGGCCGGTCATCCGCGCGGGGTGACGGCACGCAGAAAGGGACGGGTGTGAACGGACCCCTCATCGTCCAGAGCGACAAGACCCTGCTCCTGGAAGTCGACCACGAGCAGGCCGACGCCTGCCGTCGGGCCATCGCGCCGTTCGCCGAGCTGGAGCGGGCGCCCGAGCACATCCACACCTACCGGGTGACACCGCTCGGCCTGTGGAACGCGCGCGCCGCGGGCCACGACGCCGAGCAGGTCGTCGACGCACTCGTCGAGTTCAGCCGCTACCCCGTACCGCACGCCCTGCTCGTCGACATCGCCGAGACGATGGACCGCTACGGGCGTCTCACCCTCAGCAAGCACCCGGCCCACGGGCTGGTCCTGACCACCACCGACCGGCCCGTCCTGGAGGAGATCCTGCGGTCGAAGCGGATCATCCCGCTCGTCGGCAACCGGATCGACCCGGACACCGTGGCCGTGCACCCCTCCGAGCGCGGGCAGATCAAGCAGACGCTGCTGAGGCTGGGCTGGCCGGCCGAGGACCTCGCCGGATACGTCGACGGGGAGGCGCACCCGATCGAGCTGGCGGAGGACGGCTGGGCGCTGCGGCCGTACCAGAAGCAGGCCGTGGAGAACTTCTGGCACGGCGGGTCGGGCGTTGTCGTCCTGCCCTGTGGAGCGGGGAAGACGCTCGTCGGCGCCGGGTCCATGGCGCAGGCCAAGGCCACCACCCTCATCCTCGTCACCAACACCGTCTCCGCCCGGCAGTGGAAGCACGAGCTGGTGAAGCGGACCTCGCTGACCGAGGACGAGATCGGCGAGTACAGCGGCACGAGGAAGGAGATCCGCCCGGTCACCATCGCCACCTATCAGGTGCTGACGACCAAGCGGAAGGGCGTCTATCCCCACCTGGAGCTCTTCGACTCCCGGGACTGGGGACTCATCGTCTACGACGAGGTGCACCTGCTGCCCGCGCCCGTCTTCAAGTTCACGGCCGATCTCCAGGCGCGGCGGCGGCTGGGCCTGACCGCGACCCTGGTCCGCGAGGACGGGCGCGAGTCGGACGTCTTCTCCCTCATCGGGCCCAAGCGGTTCGACGCGCCCTGGAAGGAGATCGAGGCGCAGGGGTACATCGCGCCCGCCGACTGTGTCGAGGTCCGTGTCAATCTCACCGACTCCGAGCGGCTCGCGTACGCGACCGCCGAGACCGAGGAGAAGTACCGCTTCTGCGCGACGACCGCGACCAAGCGGAAGGTGACCGAGGCGCTGGTACGGAAGTTCGCGGGGCAGCAGATCCTCGTGATCGGCCAGTACATCGACCAACTCGACGAGCTGGGCGAGCACTTGAACGCGCCCGTCATCAAGGGCGAGACCAGCAACGCGCAGCGGGAGAAGCTGTTCGACGCCTTCCGGCAGGGCGAGATCAGCGTGCTCGTCGTGTCGAAGGTCGCCAACTTCTCCATCGACCTGCCGGAGGCGACCGTCGCCATCCAGGTGTCGGGCACCTTCGGCTCGCGCCAGGAGGAGGCCCAGCGCCTGGGCCGCGTGCTGCGCCCGAAGGCCGACGGTCACCAGGCGCACTTCTACTCCGTCGTCGCCCGCGACACCATCGACCAGGACTTCGCCGCGCATCGGCAGCGGTTCCTGGCGGAGCAGGGGTACGCCTACCGGATCGTCGACGCCGACGAACTCCTGGCCGACAACTGAACCAGCAGTACCAACCCCAGCAGGGGGTACGGCGAGGCGAACGGCTGCTGCCACCAGGGTAGACGGAGGTCCAGATCGCCCTGGTGCGGGACCAGCCAGAGGGTGCGGGCCGCGAACACCGCGGCGGTGGCGGCGGCCGTGCGCGGGCCGTGTTCGGCGTACAGCACGGCGATCAGCGGGACGCACCACACCCAGTGGTGCGACCAGCTGATGGGCGAGATCAGCAGGGCCGTGAGGGCGGTGACGAGGACGCCCTGGCGGTCGGTGCGCGCGCGGCGGGCCAGCCACAGTCCCGCCGACGCGAGGGCCAGCGCGGGTACGGCCCACAACGGACCCGGTGCCGGGTCCCCCAGCGTCCGGGCGATCAGCCCCTGGAGCGACTGGTTGTCGACGATCCACACCTTGCCGACGCGGCCGGTCTCGTAGAGCCGCCGGGTCCAGAAGTCGACGCTCGCGGCGGGAAGGACGAGCGTTCCCAGGAGTACGGTCCCGGCGAAGGCCGCCAGGGCGGTGGCCGCTTCCCCTCGCCGGCCCCTGAGCAGCAGATACGCCACGAAGACGGCGGGAGTCAGTTTCACCCCGGCCGCGATGCCGAGGGCGATGCCCTTGCCCGGGGCGCCGGGCGGCCGTGTCAGGTCCCAGAGGATCAGGCAGGCGACGGCGAGGTTGATCTGGCCGAAGAGCACGGTCTGGAAGACGGGTTCGAGCCACAGGGCGAGCGCGGTGGCGGCGCAGAGCGTGGGCAGCCGTGTCGGCAGGCCCGCGAGACGGCAGGAGAGCCGGACCAGCACGGCCAGCAGGGCCACGTTCCCGGCGACGAAGGCCGCCTTGAGGACGGCAGGCGGGAGCCAGGCCAGCGGGACGAAGAGGACCGCCGCGAAGGGCGGGTACGTGGCGGGCAGCTGCCACTCGGTGACGGTGAACCCGTAGAGATCCGTGCCGTGGACGACGGCCGCACCCTCGGCCCGGTAGACGAGCGCGTCGGCCATCGGGGTGCGCCGGAGGAGACACAGCGCGGCGAACGCGGCGAGGGAAGTGGCAAGCAGAAGGAAGGGAAGAAGCGACGCGGGGAAGCGGGAGCCGGAGAAACGGAGGACGGAGAAACGAGGGACGGAGAACGGGAGGACTTCGTCGAGTGAGCGATCGGTCACGTTCCGCTGAAGCACGGAGTGACCCTAGTGCCGGGACAGTTCAACCCGGCGAACGGCTCACCGGCGTCGTACGCCCGCCTCCTCCTCGTACTCACCGAGGAGCACCACGCCGAACGCCGCGCCCACGAAGACCTTGACGGCGCGCAGGGCGTCGCCGACACGGTGGTGGTGGTGAACGGGGGAGAAGGCGGTTGCGCCACGAGCGGCGGGACCGCGCCCGGAAGGGCCTGGGGTGAAGGTTGCTGCGCTCATGTATCCATCATGGAATCCGTGACCCCATATGGCGTCGGCCTATGGACCGAACCTCGGCGACCCCTCGTACGCCTGCAGGCCTCTGCGTGTACGCCTCACGACGGACGGCGACCCCTAGGGATATGGGGGTCGCATCCCTGATGCCGCGCATGACGCCGCGCACGACGCGGCGAACGACGCGGCGAACGACGCCGCGGAAAAGGGTTGGCCCGGACCTCCTCCCCTGACCTAGAATCTCCGCTCTTGCCCGCCTCCCTCGACGGAGTGCCGCCGCCCGGACGGAAACCGGACGGCATCCAACGGCTCGACCGCCGTACCCACTCACACGCAGCAGGTCTTCCGGAGGCTCCACGTTGTCCACTCCACCCGCCCAGGACCCCCTCTCCCGCGAGCGCGCCCACCTCGGCGAGTCCCGCGCGGCACTGCGCGCGATGCGCGAGGACGTGGAGAACCTCGACATCAAAGACGTCACCGCGAACTGGGTGAACGCCGCGGTCCTCCAGCACCAGATCGACGAGCGGATCAAGGCCCTCGCCGACCTCAGCCACACCCCGCTGTTCTTCGGCCGCCTCGACTATCTGCACGCACCCGGCGCCGACAAGGCGGAGGGCGCGGACGGCGAGCGTTTCTACATCGGGCGCCGGCATGTGCACGACGCCGAGGGCGACCCGATGGTCATCGACTGGCGCGCGCCGGTGTCACAGCCGTTCTACCGGGCCTCGAAGAAGGACCCGATGGACGTCGGGCTGCGGCGCCGCTTCGGGTACACCGGCGGCGACCTCACGGCGTACGAGGACGAGCACCTGTCCGACCCCTCCGAGGCCGCGGCGACCAGCAAGCTGCTCCAGCAGGAGATCGAGCGCCCGCGCGTCGGCCCGATGCGGGACATCGTGGCGACCATCCAGCCCGAGCAGGACGAGATCGTACGGTCGGGTCTCGCGGGCTCCGTCTGCGTGCAGGGCGGCCCCGGCACCGGAAAGACGGCCGTCGGCCTGCACCGCGTCGCCTACCTCCTCTACGCCCACCGGGAGCGGCTGGCCCGCACCGGCACCCTGGTCATCGGGCCGAACAAGTCCTTCCTGCACTACATCGAGCAGGTGCTGCCCGCGCTGGGCGAGCTAGAGGTCAAGCAGGCGACGGTCGACGACCTCGTCGCGCATGTGGAGGTACGCGGGACGGACGACGCGACCGCCGCCGTCGTCAAGGGCGACGCCCGGATGGCCGAGGTGCTGCGCCGGGCCGTCCGCTCGCATGTGACGCTCCCGACCGAGGGCGTCGTGGTCGTGCGCGGCTCGCGGCGCTGGCGCGTCCCGGCGTACGAACTCGAGACGATCGTCGGTGAGTTGCTGGACCGCGACATCCGCTACGGCGCCGCCCGCGAGGCCCTTCCGCAGCGGATCGCGCACGCCGTGCTGGTCCAGATGGAGCGCTCGGGCGAGGCACCGGACGACCGGGTGCAGGACGCCGTGGCCCGCAACACCGCGGTGAAGGCGGCCGTCAAGGCGATCTGGCCGCCGGTCGACCCCGCCAAACTGGTCCTGCGGCTGCTCACCGACGCCGACTTCCTCGCCGTCCACGCGGAGGGGCTCCTCGACGAGGACGAGCAGAAGGAGATCCTCTGGGCGAAGCCGGTGCGGTCGGTGAAGTCGGCCAAGTGGTCGCCCGCCGACGCCGTGCTGATCGACGAGGCCACCGATCTCGTCCAGCGCACCCACTCCCTCGGGCATGTCGTGCTCGACGAGGCGCAGGATCTGTCGCCGATGCAGTACCGGGCGGTGGGGCGGCGCTGCACGACGGGTTCGGCGACCGTGCTCGGTGATCTCGCACAGGGCACGACCCCCTGGGCGACGCGGAGTTGGGACCAGGCGCTCGCCCACCTCGGCAAGGGGGAAGCGGTGATCGAGGAGCTGACCGCCGGTTTCCGCGTCCCCACCGATGTCATCACCTACGCCTCCCGGCTGCTGCCGCACATCGCGCCGGGCCTGACCCCGGTGGCGTCGGTCCGTGAGAACCCCGGTTTCTTCGAGGTGCGCCCGACGACCGCCGACGAGCAGGTCATCGGCGCCTGCGAGGAGTTGCTGCGCAACGAGGGTTCGATCGGTCTCATCGCCGCCGACGCCCGGATCCCGGCGCTGACCGAGGCGCTGACGGCGGCGGGCCTGACGTACCTGGGCCCCGGCGAGGAGACGACGGCACAGACCCGCCTCACCCTCGTCCCCGCCTCCCTCGCCAAGGGCCTGGAGTACGACTACGTGGTCCTGGACGAGCCGCAGGCCGTGGTCGACGGCGAACCGGACGAGCGGACCGGCCTGCGCCGCCTGTACGTGGCCCTGACCCGGGCGGTCTCGGGCCTGACCGTCACCCACGCGGCTCCACTGCCGCAGCAACTGGGGTAGGACCTGGCCCAGCCGGGCGGGCCCTGCGACGGCGGCGCCGCACGCGTGCGGCCGGGTTGTTCAGGCCGCGGCCGGCCGTTACGCGTCCAGGGCCTGCCGCCACTCCCGTACGGCCGCCACCGTCACCGGGCCGTTCCACCCGCCGGGCCGAGCCGCCCCGCCGATGTGGAAGGCGTCGATCCCCGCGGCCCGCAACCGAGGAACGTGATCGAGACGCAGTCCGCCGCCCACCATGATCCTGGGCTCGTAACCGGGTTCGGTGCGGCGGGTGGCCTCGGCGAGGAGGGTCGGCAACCCGTCGTCCACGCCGTCCGGGGAACCCGCCGTGAGGTACGCGTCCAGGCCCGGCAGGTCCGCGAGCTGCTTGCGCAGGGAGTCGCGGTCGGCGGCGCGGTCGATCGCGCGGTGGAACGTCCAGGGGCAGCCGTCCAGTTCCGCGACGATCCGCTCCACGGCGGACAGGTCGGGACCGCCGTGCTCGTCGAGGAAGCCGAGCACGAACTCGTCCGCTCCGGCGGCCAGCATCTCCCCCGCGAGACGTACGAGCGCGTCGACGCCCTCGGCGCCGCCCGCCGCGAAGCCGTCCGCCCGCCTCAGCATCACGCGCAGCGAGATGTCGACGGCGGCGCGGATCCCGACGAAGGTCTCCACCGCCGGGGTGAGCCCGTCGGCGGCCATGTCGGTGACCAACTCCAGCCGGTCGGCACCTCCGGCCTGGGCGGCGACCGCGTCCTCCACGCCGAGGGCGATCACCTCCAGAACTGCACGCTTGCGGTCGCTCATGGGGCCTCTTCCTCTGGGGCGGCTACAGGTCTAGTCCAATCCCAGCGTACGCCGCGGCCACCGACCACCGCGAGAAGGCCTCGCCGTTTACCGGGGCACACCATCGGGGCTCCGCCCCGAAACCCCGTCCACTCGGATTCGTTCGCCTGCGGGCGCGTGGGGGCCGATCGCGCCGTTCCCCGCGCCCCCAGGACGGGACTCCGCCCCGATCACCCCTCCGCCCGAATTCGTTCGCCTGCGGGCGAGTGGGGGCCGATCGCGCCGTTCCCCGCGCCCCCAGGACGGGGCTCCGCCCCGATCACCCGTCCACTCGGATTCGTTCGTCTGCGGGCGGGTGGGGGCTGGGCGCGCAGTTCCCGCGGCCCTGGAAGCCCCGGGGCGAGGGACGGCTGTCCTCCGCGCTAGGACCCAAGGAACGCAACCGGGAGAATCGACGCATGCCCGACCTCGACGCGCTGCGCACCCGCTGGTCCCATGCCCTCGACGGCGCCCGCTCCCCCGGCGGCCCCGACCCGGCCCCGTACGCGGACAACCTCCTCACCCGCTGGCAGGAGCCACAGCGCCGCTATCACACGGTCGCGCACCTCACCGCGGTCCTCGACCACATCGACGTACTGGCGGAGTACGCGGACGACCCCGCCCTCGTCCGCCTCGCCGCCTGGTTCCACGACGCCGTCTACCTCCCCGACCGCTCCGAGAACGAGGAACGCTCCGCCCGCCTCGCCGAACGCGCCCTCCGCGAGGCCGGGGTAGGGGAGGAGAAGACGGCCGAGGTCGGGCGTCTTGTCCGGCTCACCGTCACCCACGCCCCGAGCGACGACGACCGCAACGGCCAGGTCCTCTGCGACGCCGACCTGGCGATCCTCGCCTCGCCCCCGGACACCTACGCCGCCTACACCGCCGCCGTCCGCGAGGAGTACGCCTTCGTCCCGGACGAGGCGTTCCGAGCGGGCCGGGCGGCCGTACTGCGTCAACTCCTCGACCTGCCGAGGCTGTTCAGAACGCCGTACGGAACACGGGAATGGGAGGAGCGGGCCCGGGAGAACATCCGGCGCGAGCTCGCCCACCTCACCGAACCCACCCCGGGCCCACCGAACCCACCCCGGAAGGCCGCCAAGTGACCCGCACCGGTCCGCCGTCCGGCCCCCGCATGCCCCTCGCCGTCTACATCCTCGCCCTCTCCGTCTTCGCCCTCGGGACCAGCGAGTTCATGCTCTCGGGGCTCCTGCCGCCCATCGCGGACGACATGGGTGTCACGATTCCGCAGGCGGGTCTGCTCATATCGGCGTTCGCCATAGGCATGGTCGTCGGGGCGCCGCTGCTCGCCGTGGCCACCCTCCGCCTCCCCCGCCGTACCACCCTCGTCTCGCTCATCGCCGTCTTCGGGTTCGGCCAGATCGCCGGCGCGCTCGCGCCGACGTACGCCGTGCTCTTCGCCTCCAGGATCGTCAGCGCCCTCGCCTGTGCGGGCTTCTGGGCGGTGGGCGCGGCGGTGGCGATCGCGATGGTCCCGGTGACGTCCCGGGCCCGCGCGCTCGCGGTGATGATCGGCGGGCTGTCGATCGCGAACGTGCTCGGGGTCCCGGCCGGTGCCTTCCTCGGCGAGCATCTCGGCTGGCGGTCCGCGTTCTGGGCCGTCGGCGCGGCCTCCGCGATCGCCCTGGTCGGGGTCGTCACCCTCATCCCGCGCATCCCGCTCCCCGACGAGAAGCCACAGCTCAGGCGGGAAGTCACCATCTACCGTGACCCACAGGTCTGGCTCACCGTCGCTGTCGTGATGCTCGCCGCGGGCGGGGTCTTCTGCACGTTCAGCTACCTCTCGCCGCTGCTCACGGATGTCGCGGGGCTCGACGGCGGCTGGGTGCCGAGCGTGCTCGCGCTCTTCGGGGTCGGGGCGCTGATCGGTACGACGATCGGCGGGCGGGTCGCCGACGCGCACCTCTTCGGGGTGCTCCTCTCCGGTACCGCGGCCTCGACCACCGTCCTCGTGGCGCTCGCCCTCCTCGGGCAGTACGCGATCGCGGCCGTGGCTCTTTCCTTCCTCCTCGGCGTCACCTGCTTCTTCACCGCCCCGGCGCTCAACGCCCGGCTCTTCAACGTCGCCGGGGCCGCCCCCACCCTGGCCGGTGCCACCACCACGGCCGCCTTCAACCTCGGCAACACCGGCGGCCCCTGGGTCGGCGGCACGGTCATCGACGCGGGTCTCGGCTACGCGGCGACGGCCTGGGCGGGCGCGGCCATGACGGTGACGGGCATGGGGGTGGCCGCGGTCTCGCTGCGCCTCCAGCGCCGTACCCGGGCCTCCCGTGTGGTGGTGTCCATGAACAAGAAGGCCGAAAAGGCCGACAGGACCAACAATCCAGTACGTAACGACGTCTGACCGCGCCTATCCTCAGCCGCATGCGATCCATGGGTGGGGACCAGGTGGAGGAAGCCGTCGCGGGCGCCGTCTCGCTGTTGCGAGCGGTGGCCGGGCGGGACTGGGACGCGGTCGGGGCGGGCCGCCTCGAGTGGAGCTGCCGAAAGACCGCCGAGCACATCGCGGACGATCTCCTCGCGTACGCGGGGCAGTTGGCGGGGCGGGCCACCACGGCGTATGTGCCCTTCGGGATCGTCCTGGACGACGGCACCGACAACGCGGGCGTCGTCGACGTGATCGAGACGACCGGCGCCCTGCTCGCCGCCGCCGTGCGCACCACGCCGCGCGAGGTGCGCGCCTTCCACCCGTATCCGTTCCGCAGCGCGAACCGCGAGGGCTTCGCCGCGATGGGTGTCACCGAGGTACTGCTGCACACGCATGACATCGCGCAGGGTCTCGGGATCGCCTACGAGCCGCCGGCAGAGCTCTGTGCGGACGTCCTCACCCGGATCTTTCCGCACGTCAGGCCGGGGTCCGACCCGTGGCCCACTCTCCTGTGGGCGACCGGCCGCGGCGAGCTGCCCGGCCGCGCCCCGCTCACCGAGTGGCACTGGAGCAACAACCTGGTGATCGAGGCGGACCGGCTCACGCTGCAAGGAGTCACCCCGGCGGCCGCCGCCGATCTGCGCGCGGGTGGCACCGGCGGCTTCGAGTGGATCGAGGGCGGCCCCTTCGACGGCACTCGGGACGCCGCCGGGATGGTCATGAAGGCGTACGAGAGCGGGACGCACCGCCCGGAGTGGGGCATGTTCGTGCTCGTACGGAGCGAGGACGGCCGGGCGGTCGGCGCGATGGGCTTCCACGGCGCCCCCGGCGAGGACGGCCGCGCGGAAGTCGGCTACGACCTCGCCGAGAACGCCCGCGGCCACGGCTATGCGACCGAGGCCCTGCGCACCCTCTCCGCCTGGGCCCTCGCCCGCGACGAGCTCGACATCCTCTTCGCGGCCATAGAGCGGACCAACGCGCCCTCCCAGCGGGTCATCGCGCGCGCCGGCTTCACCCGGGTGAGCGAGGACGAGGAGGAGTACGCGTACGAGCTGCGCGCGCAGGACCCGTCGCTGCGGCTGTACGCCCGTACGGACTGACCTCCGCCCACCGCGGTGGGCCGACCGGTCCTCCTATCGGCCGGCGTACTTGCGCCGTCGCAGCCCCGCCCCGTACAGCAGCCGCACCACCTCGCGGCTGCTGACCTCCACCGCCCCGGAGCGCACGGCGTCCGCGTACCGGTGGGAGGGAAGGTCGTAGTGATCGCGCTCGAAGGCGCGCGGGGGTAGCCCCAAGTCCGCGGCGAACAGGTGCAGTTCCTCGTACGAGACGTCGCTGACCAGATGGGACCAGAGCCGCCCGTGGCCCGGCCAGGTGGGCGGGTCGATGTAGACGGTCACGAGGACGGCGTCTCGCCGGTCGCCGACCCCAGGCACCCCACGGACGCGACCTTCACGCCCGCCTTGTGGCAGACCCAGTGCGGGTCGGGCCCGAGTTCCGGCTCGACATCGAGGGCGTGCGGGTCGCCCGAGCCGCAGACCGGACACAGCGGCCACCGCCCGTACCGCTCCAGCAACGCGTCCTGTACGTCCTGGGCGACGAGCCCGGCCACATAGCCGACGCCCTCCGGCCACTGTTCGACCCACCATCGGCGCTGCACCACCGAGTCCTCGACGAGCGAGACGACATCCGCCTCGGCGACCTCGCGCGCGACGAGATCGGCGAGAACGAGGGCGCGGGCCGCGTGCAGCGCCTGCTCCAAGGGGCTGACGGGATGGCTGGTGGGGTCCATGCACCCATTGTGCGCACCCTTGACCGCATACCCCAGCAGAAAATATCTTTCACAAGTGACCCAAGACGTGAAGGAAATTTTCGCCGGTGAGGCTCCGCCCGCTCCCGCCGCCCTCGCGGCCAAGGTGCGGACGCTCGCCCCGTCGATGACCCGCTCCATGCAACGGGTCGCCGAGGCCGTCGCCGGCGACCCGGCCGGCTGCGCGGCCCTCACGGTCACCGGCCTCGCCGAGCTCACCGGCACCAGCGAGGCCACGGTCGTGCGCACCGCCCGCCTGCTGGGCTACCCCGGCTACCGCGACCTGCGCCTCGCGCTCGCCGGCCTCGCCGCCCAGCAGCAGTCGGGCCGCGCGCCCGCCGTCACCGCGGACATCGCGGTCGACGACCCCATCGCGGACGTCGTCGCGAAACTCGCGTACGACGAGCAGCAGACCCTCGCCGACACCGCGGCGGGGCTCGACACGGTCCAGCTGGGCGCGGCCGTCACCGCGCTCGCCGCCGCCCGCCGGATCGACATCTACGGCGTCGGCGCGTCCGGGCTCGTCGCCCAGGACCTGGCCCAGAAGCTGCTGCGCATCGGACTCATAGCCCACCCGCACAGCGATCCGCACCTCGCCGTCACCAACGCGGTGCAGCTGCGGGCCAAGGACGTGGCGATAGCGATCACCCACTCCGGCTCGACGGGCGACGTCATCGAGCCGCTGCGGGTCGCCTTCGAACGAGGGGCGACGACGGTCGCGATCACCGGCCGCCCGGACGGGCCCGTCACGCAGTACGCCGACCACATACTCACCACGTCCACGGCCCGCGAGAGCGAGCTGCGTCCCGCGGCGATGTCGTCGCGCACCAGTCAGTTGCTGGTCGTGGACTGTCTGTTCGTGGGGGTCGCCCAGCGGACGTACGAGACGGCGGCGCCGGCGCTGTCCGCGTCGTACGAGGCGCTGGCGCACCGCCATAGTCCTCGGCGCCGTATGCGGTAGCGCTCCGCGGGAAGCCGTGGCTGGATGTAGTCGCCGAGACTGGATGTAGTCGTAACGCTGCGGGCCCGTTGTGGCTGGTCGCGCCCACGCGGCGGAGCCGCACATGTTCGCAGCCCCGCGCCCCTTAGGACGCGCGCCTTCACCACCCCGCGTTGAAAAGAGCCGTTCGTCATGACCTCCTCCACCGCCGACGCCTCCTCCAACTACGGCTCCCTGCGTGCCGAGTTGGAGACGTTGACCACTGAGGCGTTCCGTCCCGAGCTGTCCGAGATCGACCGGCTGTCGACGCTGGAGATCGCGAAGATCATGAACGCCGAGGACGCGACCGTGCCGACGGCCGTCGCGGCCCAGCTGCCCCGTATCGCCGCCGCGATCGACGCCGTCGCCGAGCGCATGTCCCGCGGCGGCCGGCTGATCTACGCGGGCGCGGGCACCGCGGGCCGCCTCGGGGTGCTGGACGCCTCCGAGTGCCCGCCCACCTTCAACACCGACCCGTCCGAGGTCGTGGGCCTGATCGCGGGCGGCCCGAGCGCCATGGTCACCTCGGTCGAGGGCGCCGAGGACTCCAAGGAGCTGGCCGAGGCGGACCTGAAGGAGCTCTCCCTGACCCCCGACGACACGGTGGTCGGCGTCTCCGCCTCCGGCCGCACCCCGTACGCCGTCGGCGCGGTCGAACACGCCCGCGCGCGCGGCGCGTTGACGATCGGCCTGTCCTGCAACGCGCACAGCGCGCTGGCCGCCGCGTCCGAGCACGGCATCGAGATCGTCGTCGGGCCCGAGCTGTTGACCGGCTCCACCCGTCTCAAGGCGGGCACGGCACAGAAACTCGTCCTGAACATGCTCTCGACGATCACGATGATCCGTCTCGGCAAGACGTACGGGAACCTGATGGTCGACGTCCGCGCCTCGAACGAGAAGCTGCGGGCCCGCTCCCGCCGTATCGTCGCCCTCGCCACCGGCGCCTCGGACGAGGAGATCGAACAGGCCCTCGCGGCCACCGACGGCGAGGTGAAGAACGCCATCCTCACCATCCTCGGCGGCGTGGACGGGCCCACCGCGGCCCGCCTTCTGGAGGAGAGCGACGGCCATCTGCGCGCGGCGCTCGCGGCATCGACGGGCTGACCAGCACCCTCGTGGAGTGCGCACAACGAACGACCTCACCCCCCATGCCGCCACGGCCGCCGCGATCCTCCCCCTGGTCGGCGGCGCCGCGAACGTCACCTCCGTCGCCCACTGCATGACCCGCCTGCGCCTGGGCCTGCGGGACCGGACGCTCGTACGCGAGGACGCACTCAGGTCCCTGCCCGCCGTACTCGGCGTGGTCGCGGACGACGACAGCTACCAGATCGTCCTGGGACCGGGCACGGTCACGCGGGTGACCCCCGAGTTCGAGGCACTCGTCACCAACACGGCCGACGCGCTGGCCGCACGCGGCGCCCAGTGGAAGGCGGCCCGGCAACAGCGCAACGCCACCCCCCTCAAACTCCTCCTGCGCCGGATCGCGAACATCTTCGTCCCCCTGATCCCGGCCCTGATCGGCTGCGGAGTCATCGCGGGCCTGGGCGGCCTGCTGGTCAATCTGGGGTGGCTCCCCTCCCTCACCCCCGCCCTCGCCGCGATCGCCTCCGGCTTCATGGCCCTCATCGCGGTCTTCGTCGGCCACAACACGGCGAAGGAGTTCGGCGGCACCCCGGTCCTGGGCGGGGCGGTGGCGGCGATCGTCGTGTACGCGGGGGTCGCGAAGGTGACGGCCTTCGGCATGACCCTGGCACCGGGCCAGGGCGGGGTACTCGGCGCACTGGCCGCCGCGCTCCTGGGAACGTACGTGGAGAAGTGGTGCCGCCGCTGGGTCCCCGAGGCCCTCGACGTCCTCGTCACCCCCACCCTCACCGTCCTGATCACCGGCCTGGTGACGCTCTACGTCCTGATGTACACGGCGGGCGAGCTGTCGACGGCCACCGGGGCGGGCGCGAACTGGCTCCTCGACCACACGGGCGTCTTCGCGGGCCTGGTCCTGGGCGGCCTGTTCCTCCCCCTGGTGATGCTGGGCCTGCACCAGGCCCTGATCCCGCTGCACACCACCCTCATCCAGCAGCAGGGCTACACGGTCCTGCTCCCCGTCCTGGCGATGGCGGGCGCCGGGCAGGTCGGCGCGGCACTCGCGGTCTACGTCCGCCTCCACCACGACCAGTCCCTGCGTACGACGATCAGGTCGGCGCTGCCCGCGGGCCTCCTGGGCGTCGGCGAACCCCTGATCTACGGCGTCTCGCTCCCCCTCGGCCGCCCCTTCGTCACCGCCTGCGCGGGCGGGGCGGCGGGCGGGGCGTTCGTCGGCTTCTTCTCGATGCTCGGCGACAAGATCGGCTCCACGGCGATCGGTCCCTCGGGCTGGGCGCTGTTCCCCCTGCTCAAGGGCACGGGCGGACTGGCCCTGACGGCGGCGATCTACGCGGGCGGGCTGCTCACCGGGTATGTGGTGGGGTTCGCGGCGACGTACTTCTTCGGCCTCGGGAGGACGGTCGGGGGCACTGTCAGTGGTGTGTGCGATTCTTCGAAGGAGGGGCAGGACACCGACCCGGGAGGGAATCCACCACCGTGAACCACGCACAGCTGACCGCCCTCGGCCGCGCCCTGCGCGTGCTCGGCGAGCACGGCGACGCGCTGAACGCCGACACGCCCGACGCGAAGCTGCACGAGGTGAAGGCCGACCTGAAGCGGGCGCTGGACCTGCTGGAGGAGACGGTGACGACGGCGGTGCCCACCACGCGCTGCGCCGAGCATCCGAACGGCCCGGTGGACGAGGGCGCCGTCGACCTCTGTCTGCTCTGCGAGACGCGGCGGCGCACCGCCCGCCGCACCGAGGTCAACGACGCCTTCCCGCAGGGCCGCCCCAGCGACGCCGACGAGGCACCCGAGCGCACGATGTCCCGGTACGGCGTGCGGGCCGACCGCCCCCAGCCCCAGCAGCGCTGGCTGCCGGAGGTGTGGACCGGCCAGGCGTGGCAGCTGTGCGGCACCCCGCGCCGCGACCGCGTCGAGGCGGAGCGGTATCTCG
This sequence comes from Streptomyces sp. NPDC007896, assembly GCF_042959425.1. NCBI lineage: Bacteria > Bacillati > Actinomycetota > Actinomycetes > Kitasatosporales > Streptomycetaceae > Streptomyces > Streptomyces sp. NPDC007896. Next base: position 183,063 of record NZ_JBIBKX010000013.1, read on the forward strand.
CCGCGGAGCGCCGCACCCCGCGCCCCGGCATGGCCTACCGCCTGGTCCACGAGTTCACGGACTACGAGGTGCTGCGCATCTGGGGCACACCGGTGAAGGTGGACATCGAACCGATGGGCAACCTGTAGCCGGTCATCTGTGGGCTCCCGCGCTCGGGACGGCAGAGGCGAGATGCCCGGTGAACCACTCCGTGGCCAGCTCGGCGGCCGATTCCAGGGTGCCGGGTTCCTCGAAGAGATGGGTGGCACCGGGGACGACGGCCAGCTGATGCTCGCAGCTCAGGCGCGCCGCGGCCTGCCGGTTGAGGTCCAGTACGACATGGTCACGGCCCCCGACGATGAGCAGCGTCGGAGCCTTCACCTCCGGCAGCCTGGCGCCGGCCAGGTCCGGCCTGCCCCCGCGGGAGACGACTGCCGCGACGTCCGCCGCGGGCTCCGCCGCGGCCCACAGCGCGGCGGCGGCGCCTGTGCTGGCACCGAAGTAGCCGAACTCCATGCCCTGGGTGCCGGGCTGCTCGCGCAGCCATGCGGTCGCCTGGATCAGGCGGCGGGCGAGCAGCGCCGTGTCGAACACGTTGTCCCGGTTCACCGCCTCGGCCTCGGTGAGCAGATCGAACAGAAGGGTGCCGAGACCTGCGCGGTTCAGCCCGGTGGCGACGAAGCGGTTGCGTGGGCTCTTCCTGCTGCTGCCGCTGCCGTGGGCGAAGAGGACGATCCCGGGGGCGCCGCGGGGTACCGTCAGCCGCCCGTCGAGCGCGGCGCTCGTGGCCGGTATCCGGACCTCCCTGTCATAGGGCGGGGGAGCGTCCTCCGGGGTGGCACTGCCCGCGGCCTGCGGTGCGTCGGACGGGGCGTGCGCCGCGCGGTTGCGCTCCAGGCAGGCGATGACCTCCTCGTCGCTCGTCTGCCCGAAGTCCGTGTAGAACTGGCCGATCGCGTAGAACAGCCGGGGGGTGTGCAGACAGACGCCTTCGTCCGCCGCGCCTCCGAGGCGGGCCGACCAGTCGTGCGGCGCCACGGGAACCGCCAGCACGATCCGCGACGCGCCGCGGGCGCGCGCGATCCGGCAGGCCGCGAGCGCCGTGGAGCCGGTCGCCAGCCCGTCGTCCACCACCAGGACCGTCCGTCCCTCGTACCGGGCAGGCGGCCGCTCGCCCCGGTAGCGGCGGGCCCGCTGCTTCAGGACGCCGCGCTCGTGTTCCTCCACCGCCGCCAGGGCACGGTCCGTCACACCCGTCCCCCGCAGCACCTCTTCGTTGATGACGCGGACGCCTTCCTCGCCGATGGCGCCCATGGCCAGCTCCGGCTGGAAGGGCACCCCCAGCTTGCGCACGAGGCAGACGTCGAGCGGAGCGCCGAGGGCCTCGGCGACCTGCGCGGCGACCGGGACGCCGCCGCGGGGAAGTCCCACGACCACGAGGTCCTGGCCCTTGAGGTGGTGCAGTCGGGCGGCGAGCCGCCGGCCCGCGTCGGTTCTGTCAGCGAAAATCATGGTCGCCTCCCGGGGTGAGGTGAGGTCCTCGAATCCCGAGTGAAGTCCGGTCCGAACGGTCCGGAGCCGGCCGGACGGTGAGGGTGCCGTCCGGGTTGAGTTCGACGCGTGAGCCGTAGGCCCTGCTGATCCGGCTCAGAACGTCCCGCGTCCACCGCGAGTCCTCCGTCGTCGCGCGCTCCAGCCGCATCCGCCGGGACCGCATCGGGACGATGCGCACGTCGTGGAACCTGCCGTCGGCCGGGTCCACGGTGACGAAGTACAGCAACCGGAGATCGTCCCGGTACTCCTCGTAGCCGCCGATGCCCTCGTAGTCGTTGATCAGATCGCCGCAGCCGTGGGTGATGAGCTTTCCCCGGTACGACTCCAACGGCCGCGGATGGTGCGAGGAGTGCCCGTGCACGACGTCCGCGCCGCCGTCGACGAGCGCATGGCCGAAAGCGGACCTGGTCACGCGGGACGAGGTAGCCCCAGTTGGATCCCCAATGGACCGAGACGACCACGATGTCGCCCGGCCGCTTGGCCGGACGCAGCCGGGTCGCGATCCCGGCCGCGGCGGCGTCCGACGGCTCGGCGACGAAGTCGACCCCGCCGCGCCGAGCCGTGGCGGCCCAGCCGCGGGGTATGCCGCTCGAGGCCATCCCCATGGAGAAGACCAGGACGCGCCGGCCGCCTGTGACGGGGACGGTCGCGGGACGCCGGGCCTCGTCGGCGTCCCGCCCCGCTCCCGGCGCGCGAAGACCCGCGTCCGCCAGGGCGTCGAGGGTCTCCTCCAGCCCGCGGCGGCCGTAGTCCAGCACATGGTTGTTGGCCAGGGCGCAGACGTGCGGACGGGCGGCGGCCAGGGCGGGCAGATTGGCCGGGTGCATCCGGTAGTGGATCTCTTTGCCGGGCGCCGCCTCGTCGTTCCGCGTGACGGCGGTCTCCAGGTTGAGGATCCGGGCGTCGGGCGCCGCCGCGGCGAGCACGTCCAGCGCGTCGCCCCAGGGCCAGGAGAAGCCGGCCGCCCGGGGAATCGCGCCGTTCGCCGCCTCGGCCAGCTCCACATAGGCGCGGGCATCCTTGACGTACGACTCCCGCAGCTTCGGATCGCCGGGGTGCGGAAGGATCTGGTCGACTCCCCGGCCGAGCATCACATCACCGGCCAGGAACAGCGTGACAAGGTCACCGCCCATTCCTCCAGGCTAGAACCTGTAGCCCGACACCGTCGCGATCCACTTGATGAAGTCGCCCGGGTCGTTGTCCGCGCCGTGGCCGGCGTCCCAGTAGTACGAGGTGTCGACGTCGTCGCCGAGGTTCTTCAGGCGGGCGGCGAGGTTGCTCGCGACGGTGAGCGCGGTGTCGCTGTCCTTGGTGCCGAGGCGGATCCACCAGTGCTTCGACCGGTTCCCGTTGACCTTGTCCACGAGGTGGTGCATCGGGTTCATCAGGTGGAGCTTCGCGGGGATGTCACTGTCGAGGCGCGCACTGGCGCCCTCTTCGTGGCGCAGGCTGTAGAGGGTGAAGTGCCGGTTGGCGGTGGTCCCCGTACCGAACTCGTTGTTCTCACCGGCGGACAGGTCGAAGGCGTCGAACGCCGGGGTGTCCTTCTTGCGGGCGCCCACGTGGGTGAGGAAGTCGGCCCAGGAGAAGGTCGCCCTGCCGCCGGACCACGTGAGGAACGAGTTCGCGGCCAGGTAGGCCGAGCGGTCCGCGTCCGAGAGCGCCGCGAGGTACCGGGTGGCCGACGGCTCCAGGTGGGTCTTGACCAGGTACTCGTCGAGGTTGCGCGCCGTGAGGGTGCCGAAGCCCTTCGCCGTCAGCCTGAGGGAGGCGAGATAGTCGCCGTACGCGCCGCTCAGCGCCTTGGAGACGGTCTGGTCGACGACCGAGCCGCTGCCGAGCAGGTTGGCGCCCCAGTTCCACTCGTACGCCATGTCGGCGTGTTCGAGGTCGGTGATCGGGCACCAGGCACCGGTGGCGAAGACGGCGTCGCTCGCGTCGGCCGCGCCCAGCTCCTTCAGGTAGGAGTCGTAGGCCGGACTGTCGCCGGACGCGCCGAGCAGCGAGGACAGCGCGCCGCCGGCGCTGACTCCGGCGGAGACGATCCGGTTCACGTTGCCCGGGATACGCCCCCTGTTGAACCTCACGTACCGCACCGCTGCCTTGAGGTCGACGATGGCGGCGGGCGCGGTGCCGTAGTACGTCCCGCTGGAGTCGACCAGCGACCGCCCTCGCGCGCCCGGCTCCACGACGACGTACCCGGCGGCGAGCGCCAGCTGCTGGCGGCTCGCGGCGGAGTCGGCGGCGGGAGCGGGCCCGCCCGGGCCGCCGGGGCCCATCCCGCCGCCCGCGCCGACGCCCGTGGCGTTCGCGACGGACGAGGGCATGTAGCCGCCGATCTGGTTGGCGAAGAGGATGGGGGCGCCGGACGCGTCCACGACGCTTCCGTCGATCTTCACCGGCACGCTGACGTTGAGGGACTGGTAGGTGGCGTCCACCGGGTCGGCCACGTACGAGGCCACTTTGTAGAAGTGGTAGACGACCTCGTGGGCGGTGCCGGTGGTGTCCGTGATGCTGGTGGTCAACTCCGTGTAGCTGCTCGGATCGAAGACCAGGGAGGAGTCCGTGGACGCCGCGGACGACGCCGCGGTCGTTCGGCTCGCCGCCCGCGCACCGGAGGCGAACCCGACCGCCGGCACCGCGGCACCCGCGGTGAGCCCCATGACCACTGTCCTGCGCTTCACTGACTTCACTACCGTCTCCTGTCTTCGCGGCTCGTTCGAACAACGAGGCTCCAGGACAACAGCCGTTCCTTAAGCCCTCCTTTGTGTCTCCAGTGACAGCACCGGAACCGGCCACCGCCCTGACCAGCCACAACCACGGTCACCCTGCCGCGGCGGCCTCCAAACCGAAGCAATCGCCCACAAAATTGTCAGCAATTTTGGCGCGATCTCGCACGCTCGGACTCCCGGTTGACCTCCCTGACCCGCGCCCGCAGCGCCTCCTCGGGCGCGCACGCGCGCAACACGTCCGCCAGCCGCACCGCGGTACGCACGTTGCACCGCCCGAGCGCGACCAGCGCGAACGGCTCCTCGCTCGCACCGGTCACCGGATCGACCCGCAGCGAGGGCAGGACGATGCCGACGCCTTCCAGGGCCGCCTGGAGTTGTGCCACCACTTCTTCTGTCGACGTCGCGTCCATGATCCCGCCTTCTCCACTCTGAGTGTCCACGTTCACCACACAGAGTGGCCAACCTGCCTCTAACCTGGCCAGAGACGGCGCCCCAACAACCCAGCGTGTGTGACAGGGAGTTGTTGTCCATGGCAGGTCCGAAGGATCTCGACCCCTCTTCGTCCCCCCGTGCCCTTCTGGGCGCCGAGCTGCGCCACGCCCGCGAGAAAGAGGGCCTCAGCCAGGAGGAGCTGGGCGGGCGGCTGTTCGTCAGCGGTTCGTTCATCGGCCAGTTGGAGGCGGGCACACGGCGGATGCAGCCGGAGTACGCGCGGATGCTTGACGAGGTCCTGGGTATGGAGGACTTCTTCACGCGCAACTGCAGGGCAGCGGCGAAGTCCCGTTATCCGGAGCACTTCGCGGAAGTGGCCGAGACGGAGGCACTTGCGACAGCGATCCGGGAGTACGCGCCGCTGCTGATCCCGGGGCTGTTCCAGACACCCGCATACGCACGAGCCGTGAACCGCGCGTACGCACCGACTGCTCCGGAGGAGGTGATCGAGGAGTGGGTGGCAGGCCGGATGGAGCGAACCCGGATTCTCGACGACCCAACAACGCCTTTGTTGTGGACGGTGCTTGACGAGGCAGCGCTGCGCCGAGAGACGGGTGGCCGCACGGTGATGGCCGAGGCTCTGGGTCACATCGCCGATCTGGCGCGCCGAAACCGGGTCATCGTGCAGGTGCTGCCGTTCAGCGCCGGAGCGCACACGGCGATGCAGGGCTCTCTGAAGCTGATGGAGTACGAGGACGCCCCACCGCTGGTCTACCTCGAAGGGGTCGCCACCGGACGGCTGGAGGACGACCCTGCCACCGTCAGGCACCACAAGCTGGCCTACGAACTCCTCGCCGCCTCAGCCCTCTCCCAGGAGAAGACCCTGGCCCTGATCGAGGCGCTGGCGCAGGATTACACCCATGAGGAACTTCCCTGACTACGACCTGAGCACGGCCATATGGCACAAGTCCAGCTACAGCGGGGGCGGTGGCGACAACTGCCTCGAAGTCGCCTCCGGTCACCCCACCCTCATCCCCGTCCGCGACTCCAAGAACCCCCTCGGCCCGACACTCACGTTCCGGTCCGAGGCATGGACGGCCTTCGTCGCGGAGCTCAAGCGCTAGAGAGGGCGGCCGACGAGGGAGTCGAGGATGTCACGCGCGGCGGTCAGGTCGTCGATCGCCGCCGTGATCCGCCCGCGCTCCTGCGCGAGTCCTTCGAGGAGCTCCGGGCACTTTCCCGCCAGGACGACGGTGTCGTCCTCCACGCAGGGCACGATCTCCGCGATGGCGGACGTGCCGAGTCCGGCGGAGAGCAGGACCCGGATGCGCCGCACGGTCGTCACGTCCCGCTCCCCGTACTCGCGGTATCCGCTCGGCAGTCTGGTCGGCGACAGCAGCCCCTGCTCCTCGTAGTAGCGCAGGCCTCGCGGGCTCACACCCGTACGCAGTGAGAGTTCACCGATTCTCATGTGGCCGAGTCCAACAGGGACTTGACTCTCACGTCAACGTGAATGTCTAGCGTCGAAGCATGACCTCATCCACGCAGGACACCACCCGGCCGCACCCCGATCCGTCAGCCCCGTCCGCCCCGCCCGCAAAGGTCACCCATTCGACACAAGAACATCGGTTCCCTCTTGGAATGTGGCGCGACACAGACCACCGGGCACTCGCTCCCGCTCACCAGAACAGACTTGAGCACACTCCAGCGGCAGCAGCTCCAGACCCCACCACGACCGTCGTCGAGCTCCCCGCCCCCGCGCACATCACCTTCGAACCGAGAAACTCAAGGACTACGCCGACTGACCGATCAGTGGCAACGCCCCGAAGTCATGGTGCTCCCAGAGCCGGCGCGAGGTCTCGTGCGGATACGCGGTGACGACCGACTCCGTGTCGAAGACCTGGGTCGGCCGCCGCTCGGTGTCGTACGCGGGCCAGCCCGGGTCTCCGGTCGTGGCGAACGCCGTCCAGGCCGCGCGGAAGCGGGACGACAGGGCCTCGGCCTCCGGGGACGACCCGACCCCCGCGAACAGCATCAGGCCGAGGTCGGCGGCGAAGGTTCCGAACAGCAGCGGTACGTCGAGGCCGTGACAGGCACCCAGCGCGCCTCCGTAGGCGGGCGCGGGCCAGGCCAGCTCGTAGACGTGCGCGCGGCCGCCGCCCGCGAGCTGCGCATCGGCCAGGCGCAACGAGGGCATACGGAACACCGCGTCGGAGTGCACCCACTCGTAGAGCTCCTCGGGAGAGGCGTCGGGGAAGGCGGCGCGGTAGGCCCGCTCACCGTCAGCCCCGGAGCCCGGCCCCGGTCCAGCTCCCGGTCCCGGTCCCGGTCCGAAGGTGCGCAGTGCCTCCGTCGCCTGCTCATCCGTGATCGTCCCGAGTTGGCCGCCCAGCGCGGCGAACAGCCGGTACTCGTTACGCGTGTGCCCCACGATCAGTTCCACGTCCCGTGCCGAGCCGGCCGCCAGCGCCTGCCAGGGGGCGGTCGGCAGTACCTCTCCGTCGACGACGGGCGAGAAGGCGGTCAGCGTGTGGGCGACCATGCCCCACCTGTCCTCGAAATCCCGCATCTTGGGCGCCAACGCCTCGCCCACGGCGGTCAGTCGGCGGGGATCCACCGAGGACAGGTCGGCGGCCGTCGGGCGCAGGCCCGCCTCGGTGGCGATGGCGGCGGCGATGTCACGGGCGAGGTCGTCGGAGAAGAAGGGGCCGGGCACGCTCTGCGCGATCGCCCGACCGAACAGCCCGGCCGCGCTCGGCATGGCCAGCAGCGAGGCGATTGACCCGGCGCCCGCGGACTCGCCGAAGACGGTGACCCGGCCGGGGTCACCGCCGAAGGCCGCGATGTTCTCCCGTACCCATTCCAGGGCCGCGACCTGGTCGAGCAGCCCCCGGTTGGCGGGGGCTCCGTCGATCCGGGCGAAACCCTCCACGCCGAGGCGGTAGTTGAGGGTGACGACGACCAGGTCCCCGTCGCGGGCGATACGGCGGGCGTCGTATCCGGGACTGCCGGAGTGGCCGAGCTTGTAGGCGCCGCCGTAGATCCAGACCATCACCGGACGGCGGGCGACCGGGTCCGGGTCGGGCGTCCAGACGTTGACGGTCAGCCAGTCGTCGCCCATGGGGGCGTCGATCACCCCGGTACGGCCCTGGAATCCCGACTCCTGCGGGGGCGGCGGCCCGAAGGCGAACGCGTCCCGGGTGCCGTCCCAGGCGGCCACCGGAAGCGGGGCGGCGAACCGCGCGTCCCCCACCGGCGGTTGGGCGAACGGAATACCCCGGAAGACCACCAGCCCGTCCTCCCGACGGCCACGCACCGCACCGGCATGGGTGCGCACCACGCTCGCTCCTGCTGACGTCACGACGGCTCCCTCGGTACGGGTGGAACGGAACGGGTCCTTGAGGGAACAGCGTGCTACGAAACAGCCAGGCGATCACCCCCCGGGGATGGGGAGGTGATCGCCTGGATGCGATTTCGGACAGGGTCGGGTCACGTCCGGTCCGACCGGCCCGAGGTTCAGCTGAGCGTGCTCAGCGCCTTCGGGTCGTACGACCCCAGCTCCTCGAGCCGTCCGTCCAGTACCTTCGCCGCCCACTCCGGGTCCTGGAGGAGGGCGCGGCCCACGGCGACGAGGTCGAACTCGTCGCGCTCCAGGCGGTCGAGGAGGTTGTCGAGGGAGGCCACCTTGGAGCTCTCGCCCATGAAGGCCTTGATGAAGTCGCCGTCGAGGCCGACCGAGCCGACGGTGATGGTGGGCTTGCCCGTGAGCTTCTTGGTCCAGCCCGCGAGGTTCAGGTCGGAACCGTCGAACTCGGGGAGCCAGTAGCGGCGGGTGGAGGCGTGGAAGGCGTCGACGCCGGCGGCGGCGAGCGGGGTCAGGATGGCCTCCAGCTCCTCCGGGGTCTCGGCGAGCCGGGCGTCGTAGTTGTCCGACTTCCACTGCGAGTAGCGGAAGAGGACGGGGAAGTCGGCCGAGACCGAGTCACGGACCGCGGCGACGATCTCCGCCGCGAACTTCGTACGGGCGACGGGGTCACCGCCGTACGCGTCCGTACGCCGGTTGGTGCCCGCCCACAGGAACTGGTCGAGCAGATAGCCGTGCGCGCCGTGCAGTTCGACGCCGTCGAAGCCGATGCGTTCGGCGGCGGCGGCGGCCTCGGCGAACGCGGCGATGACCTCGTCCAGGTCGGCCTGGGTCATGGCCTTGCCGGTGCCCTCGGTGCCGTCGAGACGGATGCCGGAGGGGCCGACCGCGGGGGCGTCGGCGTACGGCGGCCGTCCCGCCTTGCGCACCATGCCGATGTGCCACAGCTGCGGAACGATCGTGCCGCCCGCCGCGTGCACCGCGTCGGCGACCTTCGTCCAGCCCGCGAGCTGCTCCGTGCCGTGGAAGCGCGGGACGCGGTCGCTCTCGCCTGCCGAGTCGTGGCCGACGTACGTGCCCTCGGTGACGATGAGGCCCACGCCCGCGGCGGCGCGGCGGGCGTAGTACTCCGCCACGTCCTCACCGGGGACGCCGCCCGGGGAGAACTGCCGGGTCATCGGTGCCATCGCGATCCGGTTCGGGACGGTCAGGCCGTTCAGCGAGACGGGGCGGGACAGGATCTCGGCCGCGCGGGAGGCGGGGGCAGTCGTAGACACGTGTGGGGACTCCTCGGGTACCGGATGGTATGTGCGCATGCATCGATGGTGCGTCAACCACAACTCCCCGGCCGGTCGTGTCATTCCGGCCGCCCGGCACCTCGCCCTGTGACCCCGGACACGCCCGAGGGCGGCACCCCCTGTTTCCAGGGAGTACCGCCCTCGGCAGGAAAACCGATCCTCGCAGGGATCAGAAGTCCATGTCACCGCCCGGCATGCCGCCGCCGGCCGGCGCGGAGGCCTTCTCCGGCTTGTCGGCGATGACGGCCTCGGTGGTCAGGAACAGCGCGGCGATGGAGGCGGCGTTCTGCAGAGCAGAGCGGGTCACCTTCGCCGGGTCGATGATGCCCTCGGCGATCATGTCGACGTACTCACCGGTCGCGGCGTTCAGGCCGTGGCCGACGGGCAGGTTGCGCACCTTCTCGACGATGACGCCACCCTCGAGACCACCGTTGACGGCGATCTGCTTGAGCGGGGCCTCCAGGGCGAGTCGCACGGCGTTGGCGCCGGTCGCCTCGTCACCCGAGAGCTCAAGCTTCTCGAAGACCGAGGAGGCCTGGATGAGGGCCACGCCACCACCGGCGACGATGCCCTCCTCGACGGCCGCCTTCGCGTTGCGAACGGCGTCCTCGATGCGGTGCTTGCGCTCCTTGAGCTCGACCTCGGTGGCGGCACCGGCCTTGATGACGGCCACGCCGCCGGCCAGCTTCGCCAGGCGCTCCTGGAGCTTCTCGCGGTCGTAGTCCGAGTCGGAGTTCTCGATCTCGGCACGGATCTGGTTGACCCGTCCCTGGACCTGGTCGGCGGAGCCGGAGCCGTCCACGATCGTGGTCTCGTCCTTGGTGATGACGACCTTGCGGGCACGGCCCAGCAGGTCCAGACCCGCGTTCTCCAGCTTGAGGCCGACCTCCTCGGAGATGACCTCGCCGCCCGTGAGGATGGCGATGTCGCCGAGCATGGCCTTGCGGCGGTCACCGAAGCCCGGAGCCTTGACGGCGACGGACTTGAAGGTGCCACGGATCTTGTTGACGACCAGGGTCGACAGGGCCTCGCCCTCGACGTCCTCGGCGATGATCAGCAGCGGCTTGCCGGACTGCATGACCTTCTCGAGGAGCGGCAGCAGGTCCTTGACGTTGCTGATCTTCGAGTTGGCGATCAGGATGTACGGGTCGTCGAGGACGGCCTCCATACGCTCCATGTCGGTGGCGAAGTACGCCGAGATGTAGCCCTTGTCGAAGCGCATACCCTCGGTGAGCTCAAGCTCCAGACCGAAGGTCTGGGACTCCTCGACGGTGATGACGCCTTCCTTGCCGACCTTGTCCATCGCCTCGGCGATGAGCTCGCCGATCTGGGTGTCGGCGGCGGAGATGGAGGCCGTGGAAGCGATCTGCTCCTTGGTCTCGACATCCTTGGCCTGCTCAAGGAGGGCACCGGAGACGGCCTCGACGGCCTTCTCGATACCGCGCTTGAGAGCCATCGGGTTGGCGCCGGCCGCCACGTTGCGCAGGCCCTCGCGGACGAGCGCCTGGGCGAGAACGGTCGCGGTGGTCGTACCGTCACCGGCGACGTCGTCCGTCTTCTTGGCGACTTCCTTGACCAGCTCGGCGCCGATCTTCTCGTACGGGTCCTCGAGCTCGATCTCCTTGGCGATGGAAACACCATCGTTGGTGATCGTGGGGGCGCCCCACTTCTTCTCGAGGACGACGTTGCGGCCCTTGGGGCCAAGGGTGACCTTGACGGCGTCGGCGAGCTGGTTCATCCCGCGCTCGAGACCGCGCCGTGCCTCCTCGTCGAACGCGATGATCTTGGCCATGTGAAGTGGTCCTCCCGGACTGGGGTGGATTGCTCCGGACCGCGCTGGCGCCCGCGACGGACGGCCTGCCTGCCCCGTGGTTCCTTGCACCACCTGGCCTGCGGGCCTCGCCGACCCGGTCCTTCGTTATCACTCTCACCTTCAGAGTGCTAACGCCAATGATTAGCACTCGCCCCTGCCGAGTGCAAGCTCCTCCCCTTGATCCGCAGGTGAGAAGGGGCGCGCAACCCGCGCGTCGCGCCGGTGCGCGAGCGGGCCCGCACCGACGGAGCAGACAGCCACCCCGACGGTGCAGACGGCCACCCCGATGGACAGACAGCCACATCTGCGGACAGACAGACCGAAGGGCTCGCACCCCATGGGATACGAGCCCTTCGTCACGTCGAACAGTCAGTCGGCGCGTGCTTCAGCTGGTCGCGAGCCGGACCATGTCCGCCTGCGGCCCTTTCTGGCCCTGCGAGATCTCGAAATCGACCCGCTGACCCTCTTCCAGGGTGCGGTAGCCGTCCATCTGAATCGCGCTGTAGTGGACGAATACATCCGCACCACCGTCGACCGCGATGAAGCCGTACCCCTTCTCCGCGTTGAACCACTTGACGGTGCCCTGAGCCATGCCTAACTCCCCTATTACTGGCCCTTGCACAGGACCGCACTTCGCGGACCCGGGTCAGACCTCACCCCCCAACGGTTGGGGGTGTGCGCCGGAACGCGTCGACCGCGGCTGAATGTATCTGTCCAACTGCCGTCTGCAACAGGTCAATCGGACGAGAATTCCGGGCATGACCGATCGGGAATATACGGAGAATTTGCGAAGATTCAGGGCAAGTCGGGCCCCATAAATGCCATATAAGGCTCAAAAGTGCGGGACACTTTGGCTACTTCTTGCCGGACTTCGGGCGCGAACTCATATGCGCCCGGCATGCAAAGTGGAGCGGCTTCCCCAACTGTACCGCGCTCAACCATGCAGAATTGCCCCCTCCGCTTCTCTCGCGGAGGGGGCAATTCGATGAACTCTCGGTAATTGGCATTACCAAGGGTAACAATCTCACCCTGAGTAACGGCCCACGAGGTGGTCAGCCGCCGGCGACGGCGGGAATGATCGAGACGCCCGCGCCGTCCGGCGTCGCCGTCTCCAGGCCCTGCTCGAAGCGGACGTCGTCGTCGTTCACGTAGACGTTGACGAACCGGCGCAGCTTGCCCTGGTCGTCGAGAACGCGGGCGGAGATACCGGCGTGGTTCTTCTCCAGATCGGCGATGACCTCGCCGAGGGTCCCGCCCTCGGCCGTCACCTCGGCCTGACCACCGGTGTAGGTGCGCAGGATGGTGGGGATGCGGACGTTGACGCTCATTCCTTGTGACCTCCGGTCAGGTAGCGCCCCAAAGGGGCGCGGGGAACTGCGCGACCGGCCCCCACCGGCCCGCAGCGAACAAACAACCCTGCGAGCCAAGCCCTAAGCGAGCCCGGCCTCTCGGAAAGAGTCCAGGTTGGGACGAATGGTCGCCGTCAGCCCCGTACCGGCCACCGCATCCAGCGTCTTCAGACCATCACCGGTGTTCAGAACGACGGTGGTCAGCGTCGGGTCCAGCAGCCCGTTCTCGATCAGCTTCTTCGTCACGCCCACCGTCACACCACCGGCGGTCTCCGCGAAGATGCCCTCCGTGCGCGCGAGCAGCTTGATCGCGTCCACGATCTGCTCGTCGTTCACGTCCTCCACGGCCCCACCCGTGCGCCGCGCGATGTCCAGCACGTACGGCCCGTCCGCCGGGTTGCCGATCGCCAGCGACTTGGCGATGGTGTTCGGCTTCTGGGGCCGTACGACGTCGTGGCCGGCCTTGTAGGCGACGGACACCGGCGAGCAGCCCTCGGCCTGGGCGCCGAAGATCTTGTACGGCTTGTCCTCGACCAGTCCGAGCTTGATCAGCTCCTGAAGACCCTTGTCGATCTTCGTGAGCTGGGAGCCCGAGGCGATGGGCACCACGAGCTGGTCGGGGAGCTTCCACCCCAGCTGCTCGCAGATCTCGTACGCCAGGGTCTTGGAGCCCTCCGCGTAGTACGGCCGCAGGTTGACGTTGACGAAGCCCCAGCCCTCGCCGGCCGGGTCGCCGATCAGCTCGGAGCAGAAGCGGTTCACGTCGTCGTAGTTGCCCTCGATGCCGACGAGCTCGCCGCCGTAGATCGCGGCCATGACGACCTTGCCCTGCTCCAGGTCGTGCGGGATGAACACGCAGGAGCGGAAGCCGGCGCGGGCGGCGGCGGCACCCACGGCGCCGGCGAGGTTGCCGGTGGAGGAGCAGGAGAGGGTGGTGAAGCCGAACGCGCGGGCGGCCTCGATGGCCTGCGCCACGACGCGGTCCTTGAAGGAGTGCGTCGGGTTGCCGGAGTCGTCCTTGACGAAGAGCTTGCCGGCCTCGACACCCAGCTCGCGGGCGAGGTTGTCGGCCTTGACGAGCTTGGTCCAGCCGGGGTTGATGTTCGGCTTGTCGGCGACGTCGGCCGGGACGGGCAGCAGCGGCGCGTAGCGCCAGATGTTCGCGGGGCCCGCTTCGATGCGCGCCCGGAGCTCTTCGGTTTCGTAGGCCGAGAAGTCGTACGCGATCTCCAGCGGGCCGAAACACTCCTCGCAGGCGAAGACCGGGCCGAGCGGCACGCGGTGCCCGCACTCGCGGCAGGAAAGCGCGGCGGCGGGTCCGAGATCCACACCGACTACGGTGGTGGTGTCGCCCGCGACAGGGTTCGTGGTGCTTGCAACAGTCGAACGTGCAACAGTCTGCGCAGCCATGGAGGCGAGGCCCTTTCTCCTCATCTTCCTCACGACGCACTTCGCCGTGAGACGGATTTGGCACCTTCCCTAGCCGGGAGCCTCGCCACATCAATGTGACAGGAACCAGCTGGAGGGTTGCCGGGGCTTCATCGGGCCGTATCCCTCTGCCCCTCTGGATGAGCGGTATTCGGTTGTGTCGTGCGGGTGGTGCGGTGGTCCGCAAATGATCTACGACATGCGATGGTCATCCGCGTTGTTCAAGACTGTAACCGAAGGCCAGGACAGTTGAGATAGTCGTCCGAACCGCGAGATGGATCACACCGTGAGACACCGGGTGATCAGACAGTGAGGAGCCGCAGACTGTGCTGAAGGAAACTGAGCGCTGGCTGAGCAATCGCTCCTGGTCCGTGACCGATCGCCCGCTCCACAGACTCATGTCCGCCAAACGGGCCACGGGCTCCTCGGTGAGCGTCGTCCTGCCGGCGCTGAACGAGGAGGAGACGGTCGGCGAGATCGTCGCCATCATCCGCCACGACCTGATGCAGCAGGTGCCCCTCGTCGACGAGATCGTCGTCATCGACTCGGGCTCGACCGACCGCACCTCGGAGGTGGCCGCCGCGGCGGGCGCGCGCGTGGTGCACCGGGACGAGATCCTGCCGCGCATCCCGACCGTGCCCGGCAAGGGCGAGGTGCTGTGGCGTTCCCTCCTCGTGACGAGCGGGGACATCATCTGTTTCATCGACGCGGATCTGAAGGAGTTCTCCTCGGACTTCGTCTCCGGGATCGTGGGGCCGCTGCTCACCGAGCCCGGTGTGGACCTCGTCAAGGCGATGTACGACCGTCCGCTCGGCGGTGCGGCGGGGCAGGGCGGCCGGGTCACTGAACTCATGGCCCGCCCCCTCCTCAACATGCACTGGCCGCAGCTGGCCGGCTTCGTGCAGCCGCTCGGCGGGGAGTACGCGGCCCGCCGCTCGCTGCTCGAACAGCTCCCCTTCCCCGTCGGGTACGGGATCGAGCTGGGCATGCTGGTCGACGCCCTGCATCTGGTGGGCCTGGACGCGCTGGCCCAGGTCGACGTGGGCGTGCGCAAGCACCGCCACCAGGACGGGCAGGCGCTGGGGCGGATGTCCGCCGCGATCTACCGCACGGCCCAGCTCCGGCTGGCCCGCGGCCACCTGATCCGCCCGGCCCTCACCCAGTTCGAACGGAGCAGGGACGGTTTCGAGCCGCGGACGTACTCGGTGGACACGGAGGAACGTCCGCCGATGGTCGAAATCTCCGAATACCAGAAACGAAGGGCGGCGTAGCAGCGCCTCGTCAGGGGCACGGGGAACTGCGCGACGAGCCCCCACCGGCCCGCGGACGGCATACGGCTGAAGGGAACGTTTGAGCGTTTCGACGCCGGGCTAGGTTTCGATGCATGGCTTCCCCCGCTTCAACGCAAGGCGCCCACAACATCCTCGTCGCATCCAACCGCGGCCCGGTCACCTACGAGGTCCGGGAGGACGGCTCGCTGCGCGCCAGGCGCGGTGGCGGCGGGCTGGTCTCGGGCCTCTCCGCGATCGGGCCGGACGCGGGGGCCCTGTGGGTGTGTTCGGCGCTCGGCGACGGCGACCGCGAGGCGGTCCGGCGCGGGGTCGCCGAGGACGGCGTACGGATGCTGGACATCGCCGCCGACGTGCACGCGGACGCGTACAACGGCATCGCGAACTCCGTGCTGTGGTTCGTCCACCACATGCTGTACCAGACCCCGCTGGAGCCGGTCTTCGACGCGGAGTTCCGGCGCCAGTGGGCGTCGTACGAGGCGTACAACCGCGCGTTCGCCGAAGCTCTGGCCGCGGAGGCGGCGCAGGGTGCGGTGGTGATCGTCCAGGACTACCACCTGGCCCTCGTCCCCGGGATGCTGCGCGAGCTCCGCCCCGACCTGCGGATCGGCCACTTCTCGCACACCCCCTGGGCGCCGGTCGACTACTTCCGGATGCTGCCGGACGACATCGCCGAACAGGTGCTGCGCGGCATGCTCGGCGCGGACCGGCTCGGCTTCCTCACCCAGCGCTGGGCGGACGCGTTCACCGCCTGCTGCGACGCGCTCGTCGGCGGGCTCGGCGACACCCGGATCGGTGTGCACGGGCTCGGCGCGGACGCGGACTTCCTGCGCAGGCGCTCGCACGAGGCGGACGTCGCGGACCGCATGGCCGCGCTGCGCGAGCAGATCGGCGAGGGCCGCAGGACGATCGTGCGGGTCGACCGGACCGAGCTGTCGAAGAACATCGTGCGGGGCCTGCTGGCGTACCGGCAGCTGTTGGAGGACCACCCGGAGTGGCGCGAGCGCGTCGTCCACGTGGCCTTCGCCTACCCCTCCCGCCAGGACCTGGCCGTCTACCGCGACTACACGGCCGAGGTGCAGCGCGTGGCGACCGAGATCAACGCCCGCTACGGCACACCGGGATGGACCCCGGTCGTCCTCCACGTCAAGGACGACTTCGCCCGCTCCCTGGCCGCGTACCGGCTCGCCGACGTCGCCCTCGTCAACCCCATCCGCGACGGCATGAACCTCGTCGCCAAGGAGGTACCGGTCGTCTCCGACGAGGGATGCGTGCTGGTGCTCTCACGGGAGGCGGGGGCGTACGAGGAGCTGGGCGAGGACGCGGTGGTGGTGAACCCGTACGACGTGGTCGGCACCGCGCGGGCGCTGGACGCGGCGCTGACCATGCCGGTGGGGGAACGGGCGGAACGTACGAAGCGGTTGGCTGCCGCCGGGACGGCGTTGCCCCCGGCGCAGTGGTTTCTCGAGCAGTTGCGGGAGTTGGAGGGCTGAGTCGGGAGTCTGTCGGCTGCGGGTGCGTTGTGGCTGGTCGCACCCACGCGGCGGAGCCGCGTATGTCACAGCCTCGCGCCCCTGACGGGGCGCTGTAGTCGGCCGGGGATCAACGCTCCAGGCGAGTCGCCAATGCCTTGAGCAGGCCTACGACTCCCGCCGGGCCGTCGACCACAAGATCCGCCCGTTCGGCCAGTTCGGTGACTTCCGCGCTGCCGCTGCACACCAGCAGGCCCGGGACACCGTCCGAGCGGAGTTTGTCGACGGCGGCGAAGGCGGGGAGGTCGCCCAGGTCGTCGCCGGCGTACATGACGGCTTCGGCGCGGACCTCGCGGACGTACTCCAGGAGGGCGACGCCCTTGTCCATGCCCGGGGGACGGAGTTCGAGGACCATCCGACCGGGTTCGACGATCAGGCCGTGGCGGGTGGCGAGGTCGGTGAGGGGTTCGCGCAGTGCCTCGAACGCGGCCTGGGGGTCCTCGGCGCGGCGGGTGTGGACGGCGACCGCGCGGCCCTTCTCCTCGATCCAGGTGCCGTGCCAGGCGCCGATCCTGTCGAGGACCCCGGGCAGCTCGGCACGGACGGCGGCGACGCCGGGGTGCGGGGCGGGGGCGTTGACGGTTCCGGTGCGGGCGTCCCAGCGTTCGGCGCCGTAGTGGCCGAGGACGACGAGGTGGTCGAGGCCCGGGACGCCCGCGAAGCCGCCGTGGCGGACCGCTACGCCGGCCGGGCGGCCGGTGACCACGGCCACGGAGGCGACCTTCGGGGCGAGGGCCGCGAGGGCGGGGACCGCGTCGGGGTGAGCGCGGGCCTGCTCCGGGTCGGCGACGATGGGGGCGAGTGTTCCGTCGAAGTCGAGCGCGATGACGGCCCGGTCGGGCCGGGTGAGGATGGCGTCGAGGCCGTCGCGTCCGGCGGGGGTCACGGGGGTCGGCAAGGGTTCCGTGACGTCCGGGGATTCCGGGATTTCCGAGTGGCTGCCCATGCTCCGACCCTATCCGCGCACCCCCGGGCGCACCCACGGCTCACCGAGTCACAGTCCTCGAACGCCGGACGGCCACCCCCGGCCGGTGCCGCTGTCAGCGGTCCGCGCGGCGGCTGTCCCGGATGCGGCGGAGGCGGTTCACCGTGATCGGGTCGTGGGCGAGGGCGCGGGGGTCGTCGAGGAGGGCGTTGAGGAGTTGGTAGTAGCGGACGGGGGCGAGGCCGAGTTGCTCGCGTATCGCTCGTTCCTTCGCGCCGGGTCCCGCGAAGGAACGGCGCTCCATGGCGAGGATCCCCCGCTCCCTCCCGCTCAGTTCGTCCATGACCGCACCGTAGCGCCCGCCACCGACAGCGGGGCTACCCCGCGGAGTCCCTCGTGGTCGCCCTCTGCTGGAGCGAGGCGAGGGTCCCGGCCGGGCTGCCGTCCGGGGAGACCGCCTTGCCGATCTGCTGCTTGATGTCGGCGCTGACGGCGGCCCAGGACGTCTTGCCGACCGGATAGAGCTGGGAGGAGGGGAGCTCGTTCAGGAACGGGGTGAGGTCCGCGTCGTCGCTGTCCGCCGCCATCGCCTCGGACGCGGACGTCGTGACCGGCAGCAGGTCGTACTCGTGCGAGAAGGCGAGCACGTTCTTCTCGCTGTAGACGTAGTCGAGGAACGTACCGATCTGATCCCGGTGGCCGTTCTTCTTGAAGGCCATCATCCAGTCGGCGACACCCATCGTGGCCCGGCTCTTCCCGCTGACGCCGGGCATCGGCACCATCCCGAACTTCACGCCCTTGTCGGCGGCCATCTTCATCAGCGTGGGGTGCCCGTTGAGCATCCCGACCTCGCCGCGCGCGAACGCCGCGAAGGCGTCCGCGCGATTGAGCTTCGCGGGCGCTACCGGTCCGGTCAACCCCTTGCCGACCAGGTCGTCCTTGAGCCAGGTCAGGGTGGCGACGTTCTGGGCGGAGTCGAGGCTGTAGGTGCCGACGTCGTCGGTGTAGCCGTCGCCGCCGCTCAGCAGCCACTGCATGGTCTCGGCCTGCGCCTCCTCGGGACCGAGGGGCAGCGCGTACGGGATCTTCACACCCCGGGCCTTCAGCGCCTGCGCGTCGGCGGCCAGTTCGCTCCAGGTCGTCGGCGCGCTGAGACCCGCGGCGGAGAACAGCTTCTTGTTGTAGAAGAGCAGCCGGGTGGAGGCGGCGAACGGCATGCCGTACTGCACCCGGTTCATCTTCCCCGCATCGGTGAGCTGCGCGACGAAGTCGGCCTGGACAGGTATGGAGAGCACCTCTTCGGCCTTGTACAGCTCGCCCTTGTCGGCGTAGTCGGCGTACGCGCCGATCTGCGCCATGTCGGGGGCGTCGCCCCGCGCGACCATCTCCTTGACCTCGCGGTCGACGTCCGTCCACGGGTAGACGCTGACCTCGACCTTGGTCCCGGGGTGGTCGGCCTCGTACGCCTTGACGAGCGTGTCCCAGTACTTCTGGGAGCTGTTGGCCTTGGAGTCCCCGTAGTCGGCGGCCACGAGTCTGAGGGTCACGTCCCCGGAACCGGCCGAGCCGCCGCAGCCCGCGAGGGTCGCCGTCATACCCAGCGCGGACGCCGCCGCGATCAGTACTGTCCTACGTCCTGTCCTACGCCGCTGCACCGCACTTCTCCCAACCCCCGGCCGCCCCTGTCCAGAGGCTGTCCGTCTTTGCTTCTGCGTCCGTTGCATCCGTCTCGGAATGCGGATACAAGGTCTACACCACGCGAGTGGACTAGACCTCTCCTGGGGTAAGGGGCGACACTGTCCCCGTGAGACATGTCATCGCCCTCGATGTGGGCGGCACCGGGATGAAGGCCGCCCTGGTCGGGTCGGAGGGCGAGCTCCTCCACCAGGCCCGCCGCGCCACCGGCCGCGAGCGCGGTCCGGACGCCGTGGTCGACGCGATCCTCGACTTCGCGGCCGAGCTGCGCGCGTACGGCGAGCACCACCTCGGCGAGCCGGCGGCAGCGGCCGGAGTCGCCGTCCCCGGCATCGTCGACGCCGACCGGGGCGTGGCGGTGTACTCGGCCAACCTGGGCTGGCGCGACGTCCCGATGCGCCGGCTGCTCGGCGACCGGCTGGGCGGGGTGCCGGTGGCGCTCGGACACGACGTGCGCACCGGCGGGCTCGCGGAGGGCCGGATCGGCGCGGGGCAGGGGGCCGACCGTTTCCTGTTCGTCCCCCTCGGTACCGGCATCGCGGGCGCGATCGGCATCGACGGCGGCGTCGAGGCGGGCGCGCACGGTTTCGCGGGCGAGATCGGCCATGTCGTCGTACGCCCCGGCGGGACCCCGTGTCCGTGCGGGCAGCACGGCTGTCTGGAGCGGTACGCGTCCGCCGCCGCCGTCAGCCAGGCCTGGGCCGAGGCCTGCGGGGACCCGGAGGCTGACGCCGCAGACTGCGCGAAGGCCGTCGAGTCCGGGGACGCGCGGGCGCGCGAGGTCTGGCAGGACGCCATCGACGCGCTCGCCGACGGGCTCGTCACCGCGCTCACCCTGCTGGACCCGCGCACTCTGATCATCGGTGGCGGTCTCGCCGAGGCCGGGGAAACCTTGTTCACACCGCTACGGGCCGCCGTCGAGCGGCGCGTCACCTTCCAGAAACTGCCGTCCCTCGTCCCCGCGGCCCTCGGGGACACGGCCGGCTGCCTGGGCGCGGGCCTGCTGGCCTGGGACCTGCTGAATCAGCCGACCACTTCCCAACCGACTTCGGAGGTATCCACCTGATGGCCCCTAGAACGGTTCTCGCCGGTGCCAGGGTGGTACTGCCCACCGGAGTCGTCGACGACGGTCGTGTGATCGTCGACGGCACACGCATCGCCGGCAGCGCGCCCTCGTCGGCGCGGACACTGGACCTGTCGGGCCACTGGCTCGTCCCCGGCTTCGTGGACCTCCACAACCACGGCGGCGGCGGCGCCTCCTTCACCTCCGGGACCGTCGAGGAGGTCCTGCGGGGCGTCCACACCCACCGGCTGCACGGCACCACCACCCTCGTCGCCTCGACCGTGACCGGCGACATGGACGGCCTCGCCCAGCGCGCCGGGCTGCTCTCCGAGCTGGCCGAGCAGGGCGACATCGCGGGCATCCACTTCGAGGGCCCGTTCATCTCGCCGTGCCGCAAGGGCGCGCACTCCGAGGACCTGCTGCGCGACCCGGACCCGGCCGAGGTCCGCAAGCTGATCGACGCGGCACGCGGCCGGGCCAGCATGGTCACCCTCGCCACCGAACTGCCGGGCGGCATCGACTCCGTACGCCTGCTGGCCGAGCACGGGGTGATCGCGGCGATCGGGCACACGGACGCGACGTACGAGCAGACGGTGGAGGCCATCGACGCGGGCGCGACCGTCGCCACGCACCTGTTCAACGCCATGCCCGCGCTCGGACACCGCACGCCCGGCCCCATCGCCGCCCTCCTGGAGGACGAGCGGATCACCGTCGAGCTGATCAACGACGGCACCCACCTCCACCCCGCCGCGCTCCAGCTGGCGTTCCATCACGCGGGCGCGGACCGGGTGGCGTTCATCACGGACGCCATGGACGCGGCGGGCTTCGGCGACGGCCGCTATCGGCTCGGCCCGCTGGAGGTCGAGGTCAGCGAAGGGGTCGCCCGGCTGGTGGAGGGCGGCTCGATCGCGGGCTCCACGCTCACCCTCGACCGCGCCTTCCAGCGGGCGGTGACCGTCGACCGGCTGCCGGTCGAGGACATCGTCGCGGCCCTGTCCGCCAACCCGGCCCGCCTGCTCGGCCTGTACGACACGGTGGGCTCGCTGGAACCGGGCAAGGACGCCGACCTGGTGGTCCTGGACGCGGAGTTCACCCTCAAGGGCGTGATGCGCCGGGGCGAATGGGTGGTTGACCCACAACTGGGCTGATTCGCCCTCCGGTTGGAGCGCGATGTGACGTACGGCGGTCGTCCCGGGACTGGGCCGACCGCCGTTGTCTTTGGCATGATCGAGCCTCCGGATTCTCCGGAACTCGAAACTGTCGGCCAGCGCATTCATCGAGGGAGGTCGGTTCGGATGATCCTCACGGTCACACTGAACACCGCTCTCGACATCACCTACCGCGTACGGTCCCTGCGCCCGCACACCGCGCACCAGGTGACCGAGGTGACCGAACGCCCCGGCGGCAAGGGCCTGAACGTGGCCCGGGTGCTGGCCGCCCTCGGCCACGACGTGACGGTCACGGGTTTCACGGGCGGCGCGACGGGCCGCGCCCTGCGGGACCAACTCACGGACACCCCCGGGGTGGTGGACGCGCTGATCCCGGTCGAGGGGCCGACGCGCCGCACGATAGCCGTGGTCGACACGACGACGGGTGACACCACTCAACTCAACGAACCAGGACCGGAGATCACCCCCGCCGAGTGGGCGGCCTTCCAGGAGGCCTACGAGGTGCTGCTGCGCTCCGCATCGGCGGTGGCCCTGTGCGGCAGCCTGCCGCCGGGGGTGCCGGTGGGCGCGTACGCGGGGCTGATCCGCGCGGCCCGTGCGGCGGCCGTCCCGGTCCTCCTGGACACCAGCGGCGAACCCCTGCGCCGGGGCGTCGCCGCGCGTCCCGACATCGTCAAGCCGAACGCCGACGAGCTGGCCGAACTCACCGGCTCCCACGAGCCGTTGCAGGCGACCCGGGACGCCCGCAGACGCGGCGCGCACGCCGTCGTGGCCTCACTGGGCGCCCAGGGCCTGCTGGCCCACACTCCGGACGGCCTCTGGCGCGCCACCCCACCACGCCGCGTCCACGGCAACCCGACCGGCGCGGGCGACTCGGCGGTCGCGGGCCTGCTGTCGGGACTGGTGGAGCACCTGCCATGGCCGGAGCGCCTCGCCCGGGCCGTCGCCCTGTCCGCGGCGACCGTACTGGCGCCGGTGGCGGGCGAGTTCGACCACCTGGCGTACGCGACCCTGCTCGACCAGATCGCGGTGACGGGGGACGCGACGGCGGCGTGACGCCACGGCGTGGGAACCGTAGAAGCGTCCGTGCCCGCCTCATGAGGCGGGCACGGACGCTTCACTGACGTCTCGGACTACTTCCACCCTGCTTCCAACCAGAGTTGGTCGAAGTTCGCGTCGCACTGGTTGCCCTGCTCGCAGGAGATCTTGATGGTGTTGGTCCCCTTGTTGAGGGTGATGTCCCCCCAGGTGTTGGTCCAGCCCTTCTCGTAGTCGCCCTCTGCGGCTTTGGCAAAGTTCTTCAGGTTGAGCGGGCGGCTCTGGACCGTGCCATTGATCGTGAGCGTGGCGTCGGCGTCCTTGCCGGGCACTCCGTAGTTGACGTTCAGCGTGTATTTGCCGGCCTTGGCGATGCCGCTGACGTTCCAGGTGACGGCCGCACCGACCTGATTGAAGCCCGTGACGTAGACGCCGCCGTCCGCCTTCGCGCCCTTGACGTCCGACGCCGTCGTGACGTTCGTCCCCAGGCTCAGCGCCTTCGCGTCGATCTTCGGGAGCTCACCGGCGACCGCCGATGGCGAGGCCGACGCGCTCGGGGACGCGCTCTCGGAGGCCGTCGGGGTCGAGCCGCCGCCCGCGGTGTCCTTGCTGCCGTCGTTCGAGTTGTCGTTCATCATGGCGATGCCGATGCCGATGATGACGGCGGCGACCACGGCGATGGCACCGATCAGCAGGCCCTTGGTGTTCGGGCCACGGCCGCGACCGCCGCCCCCCGACGACTGCCGGCCGGTCGGGGCCCCGCCGGGGACCGTCTCGGGTGCCGCGTAGTGCGCGTTCGGCTGGCCGTAGGCGCCCTGCTGCGGCACCTGGCCGTACGGTGCGGTCGGGGCGCCCTGCTGGCCGTACTGCGCGGTAGGGGCCTGCTGGCCGTAACCGGGCTGCTGCTGTCCGTACTGGCGTTCGCCGACCGCCCGCACCCGGTTGACCGAGCCGGGGTAGCCGTAGCCGCCGCCTCCGCTGGGCGGAGTTGCGCCGTTGGCCTGACCGTCGGCGTACAGATAGCCGAACGGGTCGTCGTCCTCGGGCGTGCTCGCGCCGTTGTTGCCGGTGGTCATCGAGCTCCTCCTTCGTGGATACCGGCGACTCCGGCCGGGAACTGTGCGTTCTGTTCTTCTGCACGAATGACATAGCCGTAGCCATCCGCGCGTTGGAGTAGACGCACATATTGATGACCGATGCCTTGCACGATGCCGTGCTGGGTGCGGATGTTGAAGCGTCCCGATGCTCGCACAGCGACCCGGCCGGTATGCGTACCGGCCTTTGCACCCACCGGCACGGTAGCGCGCACGAGATCGCCCGTCTGGAAGCCGTGATGTGACTTCGTACGAGGCAACGCGAGACGGGGAAATCCGTGCTTGCCACTTCGGGTGCGCGCGTATCCGCCGCGTCCGGTAGCGGCAGCGACCAGTACGCCAGACGGGTAGCGCACGATGCCGCAATCGGGCCCTACCTCACCAACCGCCAGCGCGTCGAGCGTGTGCGACTTAGTCAGCCCGCAGAGGACACGGTTGTACTTCGTCCTCCCTCCGGACCAGCACGAAACCGGGCGTCCAAGGTCGTGAAGCCGCTCAGAGAGCCGGTAGCGAGTCGCGTTCATCGCGGCCGCGTCTCGCAGGGGGGCCTTGGCCTGTCGCTTGAGCTGTATGACGACAGCGGGCCTGCCTTTCAAGAAGTCCTCAACAGAACGGGACCCCTTGGTCTGATTGCACGGCGCACAGGACAGGGTGAGGTTCGAAACGCGGTCTGAGCCACCGCTCGCCTTGGGGTGAATGTGCTCGATCTGAAGGGGAACGCCGCTCTTGCCGCAGTAGACGCAACGTCGCCCCCACTTCTCAAGCAAGTAATGGCGCACTTCATATCCGGCCAAGGTTCCCCGCTGGTACTCAACCCCAGCGAGCTCTCGTCCGGCCGAAATGGCCTGGGTATCGAAAGCGACTCGCTCGACGTGCACCTCGGTCACCGGAGCCAGCCGCGCCAGACGCTCCACCTGGGACCAAGTGGTGTCCACCCTGTGCTGCAGAGAAGGCGGCAGCCACCCCTCCGAACGGCACCGGTTGTCGAAGCGAGGGGCGCGGTAACGCGTGTTGGCCACTCGACGCCGCCGCCGGTGGCTCGCACGCTGTTCCATGCTCTTGCGGATGGCCGAGCCCCGGTGCATAAGCTCCACCGCGTACAGCCCCCGCCGCAGCACAGCCACTTCACCGGTACTGGCAGACACCCGTGTGATGTCGTCGGTCAGCGCGATGCCTGTCGCCTTCGATCCCGGGTCGATCCGAACAGCGATGCCGCTCACTTCCGAGTTCTCCAGAAGCCGATCCTTGATACGGATCGTGAAGGGAGTGTGCCGGGCGACAACGGCCCTGCTCTTTCGCAGGAGTTCGCGAGCACGGGCGGGATGGCAAGGCATCATCGGGCGCCCCTTGCGGTCCAGAACGAACACTCGGGGCGCACCTGCGCCGGGCTCCGGTAGCTCGCGCAGCCCTGGTCTGTCCAGCGCCTCGTTGTCGTGCGGCATGTGTTCCTCGCTGATGATGCTGCCGTCACCGGCAGCGCGTTCTCCCGCACTCAGCCACAAGAGTGAGTGCTGTGTGACTCCCGCTTGCGAAGGTGATCGCTCACGGGTATCCCCTCGCCCATGTCCCGTACCGGCTTTCTTGCCCTACTCGGACAAGATCCTGTACCCCGTTTCGTCTCTGCTCCCGGAGGTGTCTGCAGGTACAGGTTCCAGAGCAGGCCGCTGAGGAAGCACGGCCAGGTGGGTCGGCGCACCCGCACGGAACGTAGCCATCAAGGTCACCCCCTCATCGGCGACGGCTCGGGCTGGTCACTCAGGCACCGCCCACGGATGGACGAGCCCCGGCCGTCCGGCCGTGGAGCGAGTGACCCCTTGGTCTCCTCAATGCGAGCGAGCCTACCCGCTCCCAGGGGGCCAAACGGGTGGGCTTCCTCGCATCAACCCACTGACCGGTGACTTATCCGGCACGCCGATGCTGTTTGGGACGAGACCGTTTCTCGACGTACATACGTTCGTCAGCGGATTTCAAGACCTCGTCCGCCGTCATGCCACAGTGTGCCCACCCGATGCCGAAGCTGGCGCCCACCCGGACGGCCCGGCCGTCCACACGGATCGGCGGGATGATCGCGTTCCGCAGTCGTACGGCGAGGTCGGCCGCGTCCGCCCGGCCGAGCCCGTCGGCCAGCACCACGAACTCGTCGCCGCCGAGTCTGGCCACTGTATCGCCGTCCCGGACGCCGTTGGTCAGGCGTCTGGCAACCTCGATGAGCACCGCGTCGCCCGCGTTGTGCCCGAAGCGGTCGTTGATCGACTTGAAGCCGTCGAGGTCGCAGAAGAGCACCGCGAGCCCCTTGGCGCCGTCGTCCGTCTCACCCTCGGGCGCGATGGTGTGCACATGGTGGTCGAAGGCGTCGTACGCGTCGAAGCCCGCGGCGAGGTCGAACCCGTGCCCGCTCCCGTTGCCCGCGGTGCCTGCGGCGCCGGGGTGGCCGTCGTAGGAGTTGTGCTCGGCCGCCTGGTCCGCGAACGGACCGTGACCGTACGCCGCGTCCAGCGACTCGACCGCGCCCGGCTGAAGGGCCCCGGGGCGCCGACAGAGGCGGGAGCCGAGGCGGGAGCGCAGCTCGGCCGAGTTCGGCAGGCCGGTGAGCGAGTCGTGCGAGGCGCGGTGGGCGAGCTGGAGCTCGCGGCGCTTGCGTTCCTCTATGTCCTCGACGTGCGTGAGCAGGAAGCGGGGGCCGTCGGCGGCGTCCGCGACGACGGAGTTGCGCAGCGAGACCCAGACGTAGGTGCCGTCACGGCGGCCGAGTCTGAGCTCGGCGCGCCCGCCCTCGGCGGACGTCCGGAGCAGGGTGCCGATGTCCTCGGGGTGCACGAGGTCGGAGAAGGAGTAGCGGCGCATCGCGGAGGCGGGGCGGCCCAGGAGGCGGCACAGGGCGTCGTTGGTGCGCAGGATGCGGCCGTGCTGGTCGCCGCCCATCTCGGCGATGGCCATGCCGGAGGGGGCGTACTCGAAGGCCTGCCGGAAGCTCTCCTCGCTGGCGCGCAGGGCCTGCTGCTCGCGCTCCAGGCGGACCAGGGCGCGCTGCATATTGGCACGTAGACGCGCGTTGCTGATGGCGATGGCGGCCTGGAAGGCGTACATCTGGAGCGCTTCGCGCCCCCACGCGCCGGGTCGCCGTCCGTTGCGCGGCCGGTCCACGGACAGGACGCCGATCAGCTCACCGGTGCTGGCGCCGGAGATTCCCGGGGTGTACATCGGCGCGAAGAGGCGGTCGGAGGGGTGCCACTCGTCCTCGAAGCGGGGCGCGGGCCCGTCGGTGTACCACTGCGGTACGTCGTCGTCGTCGAGGACCCAGCCCTCGGTGTGCGGTATGAAGCGCAGATCGCCCCAGGCCTCACCCATGTTCAACCGGCGGTCCCAGGAGGCGCGGGAGCCGACCCGGCCGGTGATCAGCGCTTCGGCGGCGGAGTTGCCGGCGAGCGCGGCGACCACGAGGTCGCCGTCGGGGCGTACGAGATTGACACACGCCAGCTCGTAGCCGAGGCCCGTGACCACGCCGTCGGCGACGGTCTGCAGCGTGTCCGCCAGGCTCCGCGCGGTGTTCATGTCCGCCATCACCTGATGCAGCTGCCGCAGGGTCGCAAGACGGACATAGGGCTCCGACTCGGTCTCCATTCGCCCTCCCCTCGAGACCTCGCAGCAACTCCAGGGTTGTCTTCGGCGTACCTGGTTCTCTTACTGTTCTCTCGCGTACTACTTGGTAGCTTCGTGCATAGCTTCCCCGCCACTGAATCACAGCGCGCTGCCCACTCGGTACACAGGGTCAACAAAATATGGCTCCTGTGACTCAAGTCACAGCGGAAGATGAGCAATTGAGTGGGGTTTCTGCATTTCCCCGTGTGTTTACTGAACGCTTATTTGGACGCTGTGTAGACACTGTGAGCAGTTGTGTCCGTCCCGAGACCTAGGACCCGGCTTAGGACCAGGCTCGGACCGAGGCCCGATGTGGCTCCCCGGGGTCGGAGACTAGCGTTTCGGCGTGCTGAACACTCCCTCTGCCGCTCCACTCACCCCCTCCGTGCATGCTGAGGGGGTGAGCAACGACGAGTTCCGTGCCGCCATGTCCCGGCTGGCCGCGGGTGTGGTCCTGGTGACCGCGCACGAGCCCGCGCTGGACCCGGAAGGCCCCGGCGGCGAGGACGTCGGCATGACGGCGACGGCCTTCCTGTCCGTCTCCCTGGACCCGCCCCTCGTCATGGTCAGCCTGCGCGAGGGCTCCCGTATGGACGACCTGCTCGACGAACAGCCCCTGTGGGCCGTCTCCGTGCTCTCCGAGAGCCAGCGCCACATCGCGGGCCGCTTCGCCATGAAGGGCCGCATCAGCGACCGTCTGCTCTTCGAGGACATCCCGTACGTCCGTGGCGAGACGTCCGGGGCACTCCTGGTGGGCGGCGCCCTGGCGACCCTGGAGTGCCGCACCGAGCAGCGGGTCGCCGCCGGTGACCACACCCTCGTCATCGGGCGGGTGCTGAGCGCGTCGGTACCGAGCGGGGACGGCGGACCGCTGCTGTACTTCAAGGGGCGCTACCGGCAGTTGGGCTGACGCCCTTTCTTCGAGGGCCTGAAGACGGGGAACTACCGGTCGAGGACGGTGACGTCCAGCCCGGCCAGCCGCTCCGGGTCGTTGAGGATGTCGATGACGGCGATCCTGCCGTGCACGACCGTGAAGGCGAGGACACCGACGAGGCGTCCCTCCGCGACCACGACCACACCCGCGGCGCCGTTGACGAGGGCGGGCCGCGCGATCCGGGCCAGGTGCGCGTACCCGCTCGCCCCCGAGGCCACGGCGATCGCACCCGCCGTCACCCCGCCCTCGCTCCGCGCCACCACGTCCGGGTCGAGCACGGCGACGAGCGCGTCGAGGTCGCCGTCCCGCGCCGCCGCGAGGAACGCGTCCACGACCGCCCGCTGCCGCGCCAGGTCGGGATCGGGCACGGGCGCGCCGCCCTGGACCCTGCGCCGGGCCCGGCTGGCGAGCTGACGGGACGCCGTCGGCGTACGGCCCACGATGGGCGCGATCTCCTCGAAGGGCACCGCGAACAGGTCGTGCAGCACGAAGGCGAGCCGTTCGGCGGGCGTCAGCGTCTCCAGTACGACCAACAGGGCGAGGCCCACCGAGTCGGCGAGCAGCGCCTCCTGTTCGGGGTCGATGCCCGAGACGGGGCTGAGCACCGGCTCCGGCATCCGGACGCCGGGCCCCTCCGCCAGGGGGCCGAGCGGCTCCTCACCGCGACTTCGGCGGGAGCGCAGCATGTCGAGACAGACCCGGCCGACGACGGTCGTCAGCCAGCCGCCGAGGTTGTCGACCCGGTCGGCGTCGACACGGCTGAGCTTGAGCCAGGCCTCCTGGACGGCGTCGTCGGCCTCCGCGAGGGAGCCGAGCATGCGATAGGCGACAGCGCGGAGATGATCGCGGTGGGATTCGAATCGCGCGGCGAGAAATTCGTTCGCGTTCGCGCCGTTCTTCGCGTTCTCGGCCTTCTTCGCGTTCGCGTTCTTCGCATTCTTGTCGTCATTCCCGTTCTCTCCGGGAAATTCGCTGTCGCTCATACGTCACATCTCCTGGTCGCCGCCGCGGTCCGGCTCGGACTTGCCCGTCATGGCATTGACGGACCGCGGCCTCCTGATGTGACGTCACGTCTCTGGGACGGCGCTCAGTCGCAGCCGGCCGCCGTCCCCGGAGCGCTCCACTTCGACCTCGTTCACGGAATCGTCCGCGAAGCGGAGGGTGAAGTAGGGACTGGCCTCGATCAGGAACTGCATGTCCTCCCGCGCGCCGCTGTCCAGCGGCGCGGAGACGACGGCGTCCCACGCACGGGCGTCGGGCACGGCGGCCTGCCGCAGCCGGACGGGGATCCGCGCCAGGCAGGTCGATCGATTGGCCCACCACTCCAGGTGCGCCCTGTCCTCGTATCCGTCCATTCCATGAGATTAGCGACAACTCGCCACAAAGGCCTGTCGCCTCATGGCGTCTCATGCCCATGGCAGTGGCCGACACGCCCACTGAAGACTCTCGGGCCTAGCCCCAGTCGCGTCCGGAGCGGCCCCGCTTGGTGTCGGAGCGCTGCTTCTTCTCGCGCAGCCGCCGTTCGTTGATCCCCCGGGGGATGCGAGTGGCCCGGCGGGGCTTGGGCGGTGGCGCGGTGGCCTCGGCGAGCAGGGAGGCGAGTCGTACGGCCGCCGTCTCCCGGTTGCGCCACTGCGACCGGTGCTCGGACGCGCGGACGCTGATGACGCCGTCGACGAGCCGCCCGGCGAGCTTGACGAGGGCGCGCTCCTTCCAGACCGGGGGCAGCGCCTCGGTCTTCGCGAGGTCGAACCTCAGCTCGACCTGCGAGTCAGTGGTGTTGACGTGCTGTCCGCCGGGCCCGCTGGAGCGGGAGAAACGCCACAGGAGCTCGGCCTCGGGCAGGGAGACGGAGCCGCGGATGACGTAAGGACCAGGCATGGGTCCATGGTCGCGTGGATGTCCGGTCCACGTCACCCCGTTTTCGCCGCCACGTGTCCGCCAAGAGGGTAAAGAAAGTAAAGAGGGCAGGAACCTTCGGCACCCCTCTTGGCGTTCTTAGGGGTAGCTGTAGCTTCGTGCCCGTACGAAGCCCATACGTACGGGCACAGCGCACGTACGCAACGAGGGAAGGGACTCCCAACAATGGCTGTAAGCCTGTCCAAGGGTGGCAACGTCTCGCTCACCAAGGAGGCTCCGGGCCTGACCGCCGTCACCGTGGGCCTCGGCTGGGACGTCCGCACCACCACGGGCACCGACTTCGACCTCGACGCCTCGGCCATCGCGGTCAACACCCAGGGCAAGGTCTACTCCGACGCCCACTTCGTCTTCTTCAACAACAAGCAGACCCCGGACCAGACCATCGTCCACACCGGCGACAACCGCACGGGCGAGGGCGCGGGCGACGACGAGGCGATCAACGTCAACCTGGCGGGCCTCCCCGCAGACGTCGACAAGATCGTCTTCCCGGTCTCCATCTACGACGCGGAGAACCGCTCGCAGAACTTCGGCCAGGTCCGCAACGCCTACATCCGCATCCTCAACCAGGCAGGCGGCACCGAGATCGCCCGCTACGACCTGAGCGAGGACGCCGCCACCGAGACCGCCATGGTCTTCGGCGAGCTCTACCGCAACGGCGCGGAGTGGAAGTTCCGCGCGGTCGGCCAGGGTTACGCCTCCGGCCTCGTGGGCATCGCCCAGGACTTCGGCGTCAACGTCTGATCCGTACAAGGCGGTTGAAGGAGCCCCTGGCCCGGGACACCGGGCCGGGGGCTCCTCGCGTTCCGCCGCCCACTGCCCCCGCCCCATAGGGATATCCCCACATTCCGAGCAAGTTACTGAAACCTTCAAGCACTCGCCTCTAGGCTCCCAGGCGTCTCACTCACCCCCCACGGGAAACGGAGCCCCCACCTCATGTCCCACACCATGTCCGACTTATCGGACGAGCACTGTACGAACGACAGCACTCCCCCCACCGTCCTGATGGACAACCAGGCACTCGACGACTTCCTCACCGCCGCGGTCACCGAGTACCAGCTCATCACCCCCCGAACCCCCCTCCCCTGCTTCGCCCTCCTCCTGGGCAACGCCGGCCGGGGCACCCTCCACGTCGAACGCGTCGCCTTCGGCCGCAACGCACGCACCTCGGACCCGGCCGCCCGCCTCGAGTTCAGCGAGACGATCGTGCCCCGCTTCGGACCGGCCTACGAGAACGAGCACCGCGCCTGGTGGATCGACTCCCGGGACCTCCTCAAGGCCTCCAGGGAAGCGGACGCCCTGGGCCTGGAACTGCTGGGCTCCATCCACATGCACCCCGACTGGCACCGCATAGGCCCGCCGCGGGAACGCGCCGTCGTCCTCAGTGAGCGCCCCACCCCCATGGACCGCCACGTCTTCGGGCAGACGGCCTGGCCGATCAACATCATCTGCTATCTGGAGCGCCGGGCCGACGCGTTCTACCACGCGCTCGCGGCCTGGGCCCCGCCCCCGGCCGAACATCTCGACAGCGACTGCACCGAACTCCCCCTGCGCGTCCGTACGAGCACCGCGGTAGGTGTCTGACGTCATGACGACCGCCGAAACGCACGCGATCCACGCCCTGTGGGAAACGATGGCCCGCGCCTGGGCCTCGGCCGACGCCGCGCTCTTCGCCTCCGTCTTCTCCCCGGACTGCGACTTCACCACCGTGCGAGGGGACAAGCCACCGGGCCGGGCGGGCATCGCGGCCGGCCACGACCGCCTGTTCCGCACCCAGTACGCCTCGACGCGGCTGGACGCGAGGATCGTCGCGGTCCGTCACCTGCGCCCCGACCTGGCGGCCGTCGAGGCCGAGTCGACGATCCTCACCGCCGCGGACACGCCCCTGGCGAAGACACACGCCTTGGCGATAGCGGAACGGACCGCCACCGGGGACTGGCACCTCACCGCGTTCCACAACATGATCCCGGCGATCCCCAAGGAGACAGCCGCCGTGCCGCAGCCCACCGAGTCCGAACAGGCCCGTCCCAAACTGCGCCACCTGGCGATCGTCGCCAAGGACCCGGAGAAACTGGCCGCCTTCTACACCTCGGTCTTCGCGATGGAACTCTTCCACCGGGACCCCGACGGCAGTTGCTTCCTCTCCGACGGCTACCTCTCCCTGGCCCTCATCAAGCACCGCCTCGACGGTGACACCCCGCTCGGCATGAACCACTTCGGTTTCCACATCTCCGACACGGAAGCCACCTCGGTGGCCCTGGCCGAAGCGGGCGCGGACAAGCCCGCCGAACGCTTCACCGACCGCCCCTTCGCCGAGTACCGGGCCATGGACCCGGAGGGCAACTGGTTCGACCTCTCCGAACACGGCTTCGGCGGCCCCCGCCCCCCGTCCGCCCCTGACGAGACCTGACCGTCCCCCCGCCCCTCCCCACCCGTGCCCGGCCACCACCGGGCACGGGACCTGCCGACCAGCCTGTTGGCCAGCCTGCACCGCGTCCGAGACGCCGGCCGCCTCGCCGTCCTCGACAACAACCCCCAGGGCCTCGCCTTCTGGACCGCCCTCGGCTACGAGACCATCGGCCACCGCGAGGACCTCCAACTGGGCCGCCCCTGCGCGGTACTGCGCAAGGCGCTGAACGGGAGGACCTGAGTCACGCCCGGGGCGGCTTGCCCTCTCCGTACAGCCAGTCCTTCCAGATGCCGCTGAAGTCCTTGTCCGGCGCCATCTCCTCGACGTAGGCCGTGAAGTCGGCCGTGGACGCGTTGGCGTGGCGATGGGTGGCGGCCCAGCCCTGGATGATGTCGTAGAACGTGTCGTCGCCGACGGTCCGGCGGATCTTGTGCAGGACCATCGCGCCGCGGTCGTAGACGGGCGGGTCGGAGATGTGGGCCGCGCTGGAGGGCTTGGCGGGCGGGAAGGCCCAGATCGCCTTGTTCTTCTCGGGGGTGTCGTAGTAGTCGCCCCGGTAGAGGGAGTTGAAGATCTCGTCGGCGCTCTCGCCGTCGTGGTCCTCCTGGTACAGCCACTCCGCGTACGTGGCGAAGCCCTCGTTGAGCCACATGTCCTGCCAGGACTTGGGCGTGACGGAGTCGCCGTACCACTGGTGGGCCAGTTCGTGGACGAGGATGCCGGTGTCCGGGGCACCGGGGAAGACGGGGCGGGTCTGGGTCTCCAGGGCGTAGCCCGCGTCGTCGCCGCGGTCCACGATCGCGCCCGTCGAGGAGAAGGGGTACGGGCCGAAGTTGTACGCCTCCCAGTCCATGATCTCGGGTATCTCGGACAGCACCTTCTTCGCGGCCGCGGTCTGCGTCGGGTCCACCGCGACGTACACGGGCAGGCCGCTCTTCGTCGTCGAGCGCGTGATGTCGTACCGGCCGATCGCGAGCGTGGCGACATAGCTCGCCATCGGTTCGGCGGTGTGCCAGGTGAAGGTTCTGCGGCCGTCGGCCGCCGTCGTCTCGCTCGTCAACTCGCCGTTGGAGACCGCCTGCAGGTTCTTCGGGACGGTGACGGCGATGTCGTACGTCGCCTTGTCAAAGGGGTGGTGGTTGCCGGGGAACCAGGTCATCGAGCCGGTGGGTTCACCGAGGGCGAGGGCGCCGTCGGCCGTGGGCAGCCAGCCCTCCTGCGAGCCGTCCTGGTCGGTGAGCGTCTCGGGGGTGCCCGAGTAGCGGACCGTCGCGCGGAACGTCTCGCCCTTGTCGAGGTCGGCGTGCGGGCGCACGGTCAGCTCCTGGCCCGCCCGGTTCCAGCGGGCCTCCTTGCCCTCGACGGTGACGGCGGCGACGTCCAGGCCCTTCAGGTCCAGGTCGAAGGCGCTGAGGCTCTGGGTGGCCCGGGCGGTGATCTCGGCGGTGCCGTCGAGATGGTGCGCCTTGGGGTCGTAGGAGAGGGTGAGGGCGTAGTGCGTGACGTCGTAGCCGCCGTTGCCCATCTTCGGGAAGTACGGATCCCGGACCCCGCTGGCACCGGGCTTGCCGTGCACACCTCCTCCGCCGCCGCACGCGGTGAGGGTGAGCGCGAGAGCGAAGGCCGGAGCAAAGCGGACGGTGACGGAAGATCGGGGCACACCAGCGATCCTACGAGGCCCCGACAACCCCACTCCAGGCCGCGCGCCCCGCCCGAGGGGCCCGGCTGCCGGCCGGTGGGGGCCGGTCGCGCACGCGCGGCGCAGCCGCACAGGTCACGGCCCCGCACGTCTCGCGGAGCGCGGCCCCTCCGCGGAGCCGTACCCCCTCCCCCGGGGCCGTGACACCATCACCTACGTGCTCGACATCGGCTACGCCCTCTCCAACCGCTTCCCCGACCCCCCGCAGACCGACTACCGCCGCGCGGACGTCCACGCGCTGCGGCACGACCTGTTCTGCGGTGACGTCTATCTCGCCGACACCAAGGCGGACCGGGAGCTGTCCACAGCCTGGGGATGGGTGCCGGTGCTCGACTTCGCGTGGGCGCTGTGCGACATCGTCGAGCAGCTCGACCGGGACCCGCGCGGCAGCCGGGCCTCGCGCCCCCAGCACGCGGAGCTCGACTTCACCGAGTCGACGGACCGCATGCTCTTCGAGCGGCGCTTCGGCTGGGTGGACATCGAGGCCGACTGGATGCCGGGCGACGAGGAGCCGCTGACCTTCTCCCACTCCGCACTGCGCCGCGAGGCCCGCGACTTCCTGCACGACCTGATCGCCGACCTCACGGACCTGCACGACGACCTCGCCGAGAACCCGGCGATCTGGACCCTCCAGGCCCGCTTCCCCCGAGTGGGCTGAGACCCCCGTACCCCCCACTCGGCCCCGGCTCATCACGCTCCCGGTCCCGGCCCCCCGTCCACCCGCACCCCCAGCGCCGCGGCGAACACGGGCGCCAGGTCGAGCAACTGGCTCGGACTGATCACCGCCCCCGCCAGCCGGTCCACGCCCCGTGCGATGTCCAGCTCCGCCGCGTGGCGCAGGTCCACGTCCGTCAGGGTGGCCGCGGTGAGGTCCGCCCCCTTCAGGACGCAGTCCACGAACTCCACGCGCTCCAGCCGGGCGCCCCCGAAATCCGGCTCGACCAGCACGCATCCCTCGAAGACGACGTCCTTGAGCCGGGCCTTGCGCAGGTTCAGGTAGTCGATCTTGCCGCCGCGGATCAGCACCCGCTCCAGCACCGCCCCGTGCAACTGCACCCCGCCCAGGCGGGCGTCCACCAACTCGACGTCGCGCAAGGTCGACTCGGCGAGATCGGTGCCCACACCCCGTATGCCCGTCAGGACCGAGTCCAGCAGGCGCGCGTGGCGCAGTCGCGTCTCGTCCAGCGCGCACCCCGTCAGGGCGCAGTCCATGAAGGTCGCTCCCGCGCCGTCCTGCCCGACGAAGTCCGCCTCCCGGAACTCCAGCCCGTCATAGTCGCCGTCCGGCTCCAGTTCGGAGCCGTCATGGGGCTCCAGCGGCGGCAGCCGCACCTCCGGCCGCCGTGCCCCCCGGTCCCGCCCGCTCGCCCTGCCCGCCGCTTTTCGCACCATGCCCCCATCGTGCACTCCGCCACTGACAACGCCCCCGACCGGCGCCTTTGACCACGCCCCGCACCCGCGCCTTGACCTCAAGCGCGCTTGAGGCTGAACGCTGAGCCGCACCACCACCGAGCAATCAAGCACGTACCGAGCAATCAAGTACGCCTCAGCACGTCAGCGAGGGAGACCGTCATGCACGCCGTCCGCCTGCACACCTTCGGCCCGGCCGAGAACCTCACCTACGAGAGGACCGAGGATCCCGAGCCGGGCCCGGGCCAGGTGCGTATCGCCGTGGCCGCGGCCGGTGTCCACCTCCTGGACACCGCCCTGCGCGCGGGCGCCCGGGGCCCGGCGCCCGCCCCCACCCCGCTGCCCACGATCCCCGGCCGTGAGGTCGCCGGCACCGTCGAGTCCCTCGGCGCGGGCGTCGAGGGCCACTGGCTCGGCAGGCGCGTCGTCGCCCACCTCGGGTTCGCCCCCGGGGGCTACGCCGAACTGGCCGTCACCGACGTCGACCGCCTGCACGAGATCCCGGAGAACCTGGACTTCGCCCAGGCCGTCGCCATGATCGGCACGGGCCGTACGACGATGGGGATCCTCCGGTTCGCCGAGCTGGGCCCCGACTCCGTCGCTCTGATCCCCGCCGCCGCGGGCGGTATCGGCACCCTGCTCGTGCAGTACGCCCGGCACACGGGTGCCACCGTGATCGGTCTCGCGGGAGGCCCGGAGAAGGTGGCCCGCGTCCACGAGAACGGCGCCGACCTGGCCGTCGACTACAAGGACGGCGGCTGGCCGGACCGGGTCCGCGCCCATCTGGACGGGAAGCCGGTCACCGTCGTCTTCGACGGCGTCGGCGGTGACGTCGCCCGCGCCGCCGTCGACCTCCTCGGCCCCGGCGGGAAACATCTCGTCTTCGGCTGGTCCGGCGAGGGCATCCAGAACGGCGGGCCACTGCTCGTGGAGGGCGTGTCCGAGCAGGTCCTCGGCCCCGTGATGCTGCGCGGGGCGGGCGGTCCCGACCCCCTGCGCACCCTGGAGCTGAGGGCTCTCGCCGAAGCCGCCGCGGGCCGCCTCACCCCGGCCGTGACCCGTTTCCCGCTGGCCGCCGCGGCCGGGGCCCACCGGGCCCTGGAGACCCGCGCCACTCTCGGAAAGGTGGTACTGGAGCCGTGATCAGGATCAGCTGTCCGGAAAGATGCGATACGTACCAATTCATGGTCTTCTGGGCAAGTGAGCGCCACCCGATCAGGTGAACGCGGCACCCCTGGAACCTCCGAAGGCGCCGACTCCCGCCGCTGGTGGGGCCTGGTGATCATCGCCCTCGCGCAGCTGATGGTCGTCCTCGACGCGACCATAGTGAACATCGCGCTTCCCTCCGCACAGCGCGCTCTGGGCATGTCCGACGGCAACCGGCAGTGGGTCATCACCGCGTACACGTTGGCCTTCGGCGGTCTCCTGCTGCTCGGCGGCCGGATCGCGGACCTCGTCGGCCGCAGACACACCTTCGTCTTCGGCCTCATCGGCTTCGCGGCCGCCTCCGCGATCGGCGGCGCGGCCACCAGCTCCGCCATGCTCTACGGCGCCCGCGCCCTCCAAGGCGCCTTCGCCGCCGTCCTGGCCCCCTCCGCGCTCAGCCTGCTGACCACCACCTTCACCCACCCGAAGGAGCGCGGAAAGGCCTTCGGCGTCTACAGCGCCCTCGCGGGCAGCGGCTCGGCGATCGGACTCGTCACGGGCGGGCTGCTGACCGAGTACCTGAACTGGCGCTGGTGCCTGTACGTCAACATCCCCATAGCCGTCGTCGGGGTCTTCGGCGCGTTCGCGCTGCTGCCCGACCCCCCGGGCAACGCCCGCGCCCGGCTCGACATACCCGGTGTGCTGCTCGGCTGCGGCGGACTGGTCACGATCGTCTACGGAGTCAGCGAGGCGGAGTCGCGCGGCTGGACGGACCCGCTGGTGCTGGCCCCCCTCGCGGGCGGAATCGTGCTGCTGACCGCGTTCGTGTACTGGCAGACGAGGGCCCCGAGCCCGCTGCTCCCCCTCCACATCATCAAGGACCGCACACGCGCGGGCTGTTTCCTGACGATGGCCCTCGCCGTCATCGGCATGTTCGGCATTTTCCTGTTCATGACCTACTACCTGCAGGTCGTCCTCGGATACTCGCCCGTGTGGGCGGGCCTGGCCTTCCTGCCCATGACGGCCGCGATCGTCATCTGTACGACGCAGATCTCGGCGCGGCTGCTGCGCCGCGTGGCACCGCGTGTGCTGATGGTCCCCGGAGCGCTCCTCGCGGCCTCCGGGATGCTGTTCTTCACCCACCTCACGGTCGACGCCGACTACGCGGGACGGCTGCTGCCCGGTCTGATCCTGATGGGCCTCGGCATGGGCCTGATCTTCATGCCGGTCTTCGCCACCGCCACCGCCGGGGTCGCCCCACAGGACTCGGGCGTGACCTCCGCGACCGTCAACACCTCACAGCAGGTGGGCGGTTCGATCGGTACGGCCCTGCTGAACACCATCGCCACCACCAGCGGTGCGGCGTACATCACCGCGCACCTCACCAACCCCGCCCAGAAGTCCCTGATCGTCCGCGAGGGCGTCGTGCACGGCTACACGGTCGCCATCTGGTGGGCCGCCGGAATCATGCTCCTGGCCGGTCTGGTCGCGGGCCTCATGGTCACCGCGCGGACCCCCGAACGCGCGACCGCACCGGCACCCGTGCCCGAGTCAGTCCCCTGAACCCGGCTCCCCCAGCTGCCGCAGCGCCCCGTCCGTCAGCCGGTACACCGTCCACTCGTCCTGCGGACGCGCGCCCAACGCCTCGTAGAACTCGATGGAGGGCCGGTTCCAGTTCAGGACCGACCACTCCAGACGCTCGTACCCGCGCTCGACGCAGATCCGTGCCAGCTCGGTGAGCAGCGCCTTGCCGTGCCCGCCGCCGCGCGCCTCGGGCCGGACGTACAGGTCCTCCAGGTAGATCCCGTGGACCCCGCGCCAGGTCGAGAAGTTCAGGAACCACAGCGCGAAGCCGACCGGTTCCCCCGCCGCCTCCGCGATGTGCGCGAACGCGGCCGGCCGCTCCCCGAACAGCGCCTCGTGCAGCTGCCGCCGGGAGGCCTTCGCCTCGTCCGGCGCCTTCTCGTACTCGGCGAGTTCACGGACCATCGCGTGGATGACGGGGATGTCGTCGGGGGTCGCGGTGCGAATCATGGGCGCAGTTTCACACACGCGTGAAGGACCCCTCGAAGCGGGACAGAGGCCCGCTCGGTGGTCAGTGCCGGCCCGCGACGCGGTCCGCCATCCGTGCGAGCCGCGACGACTGCGCACTGTGTGTGGTGAGTTCGCGGCGGTCGGCCTCGCGGTAGGTGGCGTACATGCCCTGCACGCCCAGCCAGCGAAACGGCTCCGGCTCCCACTTGCGGACCTTGTGGTCGACCCACGGGAGGGCGGTCAGGTCGGTCGGGCCCGCCTGGCCCGAGTCCTGCTGGATCAGGTCCCGCAGGGTGCGCGCGGCGAGATTCGTCGTCGCGACGCCGGAACCGACGTAGCCGCCCGCCCAGCCGAGGCCGGTGGAGCGGTCCAGGGTGACGGTGGCGCACCAGTCACGGGGGACGCCGAGGACTCCCGACCAGGCGTGCGCCACCCGTACGCCGGCCAGGGAGGGGAAGAAACGGACCAGGATCTCGTGGAGGGCGTCGATGGTCGCCTGCTGGGTGCGGCCGTCGTTGTCGGTGCGCGAGCCGAAGCGGTACGGGACGCCCCGGCCGCCGAGCGCGATGCGGTCGTCGGCGGTGCGCTGGGCGTACATGTAGGCGTGCGCCATGTCGCCGAGCGTCTCGCGGCCCTCCCAGCCGATCGTCGCCCACTGCTCGGGGGTCAGCCGCTCGGTCGCGATCATGGAGGAGTTCATGGGCAGCCAGGTGCGCTTCTGGCCCTTCAGGGAGGCCGTGAAGCCCTCCGTGCAGCGCAGGACGTAGGGGGCACGCACGGTGCCGTACGGCGTGACCGCGTGCTTCGGGCGGATCTCCGTGACCGGCGTCTTCTCGTGGATCGTGACGCCGAGTGCCTCGGCGGCCGCCGCCAGCCCCTTGATGAGCTTCACCGGGTGCAGACGCGCCCCGTGCGGGGTCCAGGCCGAGCCGACCGCGTCCGCGACCCGGACGCGCTCGACGGTCTCCCGGGCGCCATAGAGCTCGCGGTCCTTCTCGCCGTACGAGAGCTCGTGCTCGTGGAAGGCCTTCAGGCGGGCCAGCTGGGCGGGCGTGTAGGCCACTTCGAGGACGCCGCCCTGGTGGACGTCCGCCTCGATGCCCTCTTCGGCGGCGACCCGGACGACCTCGTCGACCGTCTCGTTCATCGCCTTCTGGAGACGGACCGCCGCCTCGTGGCCATGCAGCTTGGCGTACCGGTCGCGGCCCGCGATGCCGTTGTAGAGCCAGCCGCCGTTGCGCCCGGAGGCGCCGTAGCCGCAGAACTTCTGCTCCAGGACGGTGACGCGCAGGAAGGGGGCCGCCTTCTTGAGGTAGTACGCGGTCCACAGGCCCGTGTAGCCGCCGCCGACGATCACGACATCGGCGGTCGCGTCGCCCGGCAGGGGCTCGCGGGCCTCGGGCAGACCGTCGTCCGCGTACCAGAAGGAGATGCCGCCGTTCACCGTGCCGCTTCCTGCGCTGCTCATGGGCGGGACGTTAACCCCTGAGGGCGGCCAGTGTCTCCTTCGGATTCCATGCTTTTCCGCGGCCTCTGACCAGCGGATAGCAGCAGAGACCTATCAGGATCGATATGAAATGCCCGAAATCGGTGAACGTGCGGCCGGTGAGCAGCGGCATGCCGTAGACGACGAGGATCACCGCCAGATAGAGGTACCGCCACGGCGACGCGACCCGGTACGTGAGGACCCCGATGACGCCCGCCAGCGCGTAGCTCACCCCGATGTCCAGGGTTTCGACCGCCGAGTGCGGCGCCGCCCCGCGCTTGATCGCGCCCAGCAGCGCTCCCTCGCTGATCAGCGTCGCCAGGACGTGCGCGGCCACCGCGACCGCCAGCCAGCGCAGGGTGCCCAGCCAGCGCTCCGCCTGGGCGTGGAAAACGGTGAAGAGGACGGCGTACGGCAGCCAGAGACCACCGTCGATCCACATCGCACTGGTGAACAGCACCCGCGCGGGGTCGTTCGACAGCTCGTGGATGTTGGTGGACCGCTGGCGCAGGAAGTCCGCTTCGAAATCCGGAGACATGTGGTGCAGAGCCACCGTGGTGACGAAGAGGATCGCCAGCCACACATAGGTGCCGGGGGCACTGCTCATATAGCTCCCGGCGCGATGCAGGGCCCCGTCCATTCGCA
The DNA here is from genome assembly GCF_042959425.1 of Streptomyces sp. NPDC007896. NCBI lineage: Bacteria > Bacillati > Actinomycetota > Actinomycetes > Kitasatosporales > Streptomycetaceae > Streptomyces > Streptomyces sp. NPDC007896. The sequence goes on from NZ_JBIBKX010000013.1 coordinate 224,137, forward strand.
TGAGCCGCTTCACCGCCCGCACGTAGGCTCGGCCCTGTGATCGACGTTCCGGTGGGTCTGGCCGCCTCGCAGGCCAAGTACAACGGAGCGGCGGGGCGCGCCTTCGTCGCCGGGCTGCCCGAGCGCGCCGCGCACTTCCTGGAGCGCTGGGAGCTGCGCCTCGACGGCCCCTCCATGCACGGTGTCACGGCGCTGGTCCTGCCGGTACTGCGGGCCGACGGCACCCCGGCCGTGCTCAAGCTCCAGCTCCTGGACAAGGAGAGCGCGGGTGAGCCGGCCGCCCTGCGGGTCTGGGACGGCGGCGCGGCCGTACGCCTCCTCGCCCACGACGAGGCCACCTGCACCCTGCTGCTCGAACGGCTCGACCACACCCGCACGTTGGCGCATCTCCCCGACACGCGCGAGGCCGCCCTGGTCGTCGCGCGGCTGCTGGCCCGGCTGACGGCCGTGCCGGCGCCGGAGGGGATGCGGCGGCTCGGTGACATCGCGGAGGCCATGCTGGAGCGGGTGCCGGGGGCCCTGAAGCTGATCGCGGACCCGGCCGAGCGTCGTCTCGTCGAGGATTGCGCGGCGGCGGTGCGCGAGGTGGCGACCGAGCCGGGTGACCATCTCCTCCACTGGGACCTCCATTACGACAACGTCCTCCAGGACCTCCGGGACCTCCAGGACCCCGACGGTCTCCAGGACGGGGACGCCCGCTCCGTCGGCCGCGGGCCCTGGGTCGCCATTGACCCCAAGCCGCTCGCGGGCGACCCCGGCTTCGACCTCTGCCCGGCGCTCGGCAACCGCTTCGAGCCCGCCGAGATCCGCTGGCGCTTCGACGCGATGACCGACGTCTTGGGCCTGGATCGCGAGCGGGCCCGTGCCTGGACCCTCGGTCGTGTCCTAGAGAACACTTTGTGGGAAATCGAGGACGGCCGCCCGCTGGAGGCGGTCCAGCTGGAGATCGCGCGTCGGCTGCGGGACGCCCCGCGCTGAGCCCAGGCGGGTCGTCCTTCGGCTCAGGCCCCGTTCACGAGGGCGCGTCCCAGTGCCAGCGGATCGGCCTGCCCGTTCAGTTCGCCGTGCAGGGCCATCGCCAGTTCCGGGCGGGCCAGCAGGCCCTCTCCTGCCGGGTCTCCGGCGGCCCGTGCCGCAAGGCCGAGCCCCACCCAGGTCTCGGGGTCGCCGGCGCCGCGGCCGATGCGCGCACGGAACGCGCCCAGGGCCTCGGCGGTACGGCCTTCCACCAGGGCGATGTCCTCGGGACGCGCGCCGGCGACCACCGCGCCGGGGTCGTCCCGCAGCGCCGCGAAGCCCGCGGGGTCCGCCAGCAGCCATCGCAGCAGCACCGCCCGGGTGTCGATGCCCCGCGCCGGACTGCCCGGGACGGGCACGGGCTCGGGCTCGTCCGCCGTCCTGGGCAGCGGGTTTCCGTCGGACCAGGCTGCCGCGAGGGCGCGGAGGGTGCCCGGCGCGGGCCGCAGATGGCAGGCGCGCCAGGTCGCACGGTGGTCGGCGACCGCCAGGGCCGCCGCGGACCGGGCCCGGGCGTCGACTGGTTCGTCCAGCCAGGGCTCGATGCGCCGCGTCAGCTCGGCCACCAGCCGCCGCCCCAGATCGTTGAGCCCGTCCGCCGAGCCGACGGCGCGCAGCGCGTACGCGGTCTGGCTCCGCCACAGCGCGAACTCGAACTGCCCGAGGGCGTGACCGCGCCGCCGCCAGAACGCGGTGACACCGAAGAAGGCGTACACACCCTGGAGCAGGCCGCCCAGGGGGCGGGGGTCGTCGCGCCAGGGTGCGTAGTGGAGCCGGGCGCCCTGGTCGTCGTACAGGGTGAACAGGTGCATGAACGCGCTGAGCTTGTTGTGCTGGAACTCGTGCACCAGCGTCGAGGCGAACTGCTCGGCGTCGTCCGGGGCCGATGCCAGGGCGGTGCCGAAGGCGTCGCCCGAGGACGCGCTGTGCGGCCGGAACCTCTCGGCGCGCGGACGGGGCACCACCGACACCAGCCCGCCCGCCAGCGCCTCGGCCACCTCGGTGTCGGTGCGCCGCAGGATGTCCCAGGCGGGGCCGAACAGTTCCTGCCACTCGGCGGCGGAGTCGATCGGTTCCACCCCGGCCGGTTTACGCAGGTCGCGGTAGGGGTCGGTGTCGTCCAGGAGCAGGGTGCAGCCGTCGGCGCGCAGCTCGGTCAGGGCGTGCCAGTCCGGCCCTTCGAGTGGACGCCCGGCGATCCGCACGGAACCCGCAAAGGCGCGGACCTCGGCCACGTCCCAGTCCGCCCGGCCGGGCACCCGCATCGCCCCGAGCGCGGGCAGGACCACCCAGCCGTGGCGGACCGGGACGTCGGTACGGAACTCCAGGCCGGCGCGGACGGCCGCGGCGGCGGCGATCGCGTGGAGGTGCCCGGTGTCCGCCCAGAGGGGTGCGTCGTCCTGGGCCGTCCCGCGCAGCCGGCGCAGCGTGTGCGCCGCCCACACGCCCACGGCCGGATACGCCAGCAGGTCTTCCACCGCTTCCTTGGACACGGCCCAGGCGCGCGACAGCAACTTCCAGCCGTCCGCCAAGGGGGGCAGGGGCCCGGCCGGTGCCGTCGCGGCCGAGTCCAGCAACGCCCGGACGACGAGCAGCCGCCAGCTCCGCTCGCTCACCCGCAGACGGTCCACCGTCGCCGGGCTGCCCCCACCGCCCAGCAGTTCGTCGAACGACTGCGGCGACAGAAGGTGGGGGCGGGCCGTCTGGTGCATCGGTCGTGCCGCTACGCGTCGCGCTGCGGGTTGTAGCCGCCGAGGCTGCTCGCGGGGTCGTCGATACGGCTGAGCAGCCGACGCATGGAGCCCTGCGCGGACGGCAGGTCCAGCCGGGGCCACTCGTCCAGCGGAACGTCGCTGAGGTCGATCAGCTCGGACTCGACTCCGGACTTCTCCATGGCGGCGCCCCTGTGACAGTGAGGTGATGCGATCAATGCCTTACATATCACTGAATACGGCGTTTCCAGGGATTTCAGGCTACTTGGGTAACCCTATTGCATCAACGCCGTCACGCAGGGCCACCGTGCGAAATCGGCCCGGATCGGGTGACGGAAGTGCGGTGGGAGCACGCGCGGTGGGGGTAGGGACCGGGTGTGATTGAACTCGCTGAACTGATCGAGGAGTTGCGCAGGGAACTGACCGCGGCCCGGACGGCCGCGGAGGGGGAGGATCTGTACTTCGAGGTGGGTCCGGTGGAGCTGGAGGCGGCCGTGGTCGTAGAGCGGTCGGCGACGGCGGGCGGCAAGATCCGCTTCTGGGTGGTGGAGGCGGGCGCGGACGGACGGGTGGCGGACAGCGTCACGCACCGGGTGAAGCTGACCCTCGACCCGCGCACCCACAGCGGCGGCGGACGGGCCCCGTGGGTGGGCGGGGCCGAGGCCGAACGAGAGCGCTGAGCCGTGGCGGCACAGGATCCGCGCCGCGGACTGGATCCCGTCCGGGCGGCGGAGGTGATGGTGCGACCGCCCGCGGGACGGGGCCCCGGGCGGCGCGGTTCCGGCTACCGGGTGGGTCCCTGGTGGGTGCTCACCGCCGCACACGTCGTCCGTGACGCGAGCACAGGAACCACCGACGTACGGTTCGAGGCCGACCGCGCCGACGAGTGGACCGTGGCCGCCCGGGTGGTGCTGGCCTCGGAGAAGGCCGACGTGGCACTCCTGGAGCTGGACGGATCCGCGCCGCACGGCGTCCACGCGGCCGTGACCGAACCCCCCTCGTACGGGGCCGTGCCCGACGCGGACCTCGTCCTGCCGTGCAGCGCGATGGGCTTCCCCCGGTTCAAGCTGCGCGAGGACCGGATGCGACGGCTCGACGACGGCTCGGCGTCCCAGTACCGCGACTCCTGCCACGCGACGGGCATCACCTCGGTGCTGTCCAACCGCCGCGAGGGCACGCTCGAACTCGCCGTCACCCCGCCCGAGTCGGACGCCGAGCCCGACCGGTCGCCCTGGGAGGGCATGTCGGGCGCGGCGGTCTGGCACGACGACTCGATCGTCGGCCTGGTCAGCGCGCACCACCGCACGGACGGTCTCGGCCGCCTCGCCGCCGTCCGCGTGGACCGCTGGTACGAGCTGTTGACCAGGTCCGAACTGGCACTGCTGCACGAGTGCGCCGGCCTGCCCGCGTCGGCGTCCGAGCTGCCCCGCATCCCGTCCGCACGGACCGCCGCCGCCGGCCCGGTCACCCTGGCCGACCTGCGCGACGACCTGCCGCTGCGCGAACTCGACGGTCTGGTGGGCGCGTTGACGGCACTACCCACGGTGAGCGACCGCACCACCCTGGCCCTGGTCCTGGGCGGCATCAACCCGGCCATCGCGGCCATGAGTCCGAGAACACCGGCACTGAGACCGGACGTGTTCGGAATCCTGCGGACCTGTCTCCGCTACCCGGGGACCTTGGACCAACTCCTCGAAGCGATACGGTTGATGGAGGGTGACTCCGCCGGGGTGGCCCGCATGGACGAAGAGGCGGTGGAGTTGTCCCGGCGCCACCGTCGAGCCGGTGAGAGCCGCTGACCTGATATGGCGGGGCCGCGCGGGCGCGGGGTTTCATACTCCGTGCGGTGGGTCATTATCAGGAGGATGCGAGCCGCCAGCATCCACAAATGCAGCCGGGGGGAAGGGGTTTGGCCGTCATGGAGCCGTCTTTGGCCGCCGTCGAGTCCAGCCTGGTCGATCTCGCGGGGGTGTCTCTTGAAACGCTGCGCTCCATGGAAAGTCGAGTTCTCGCCGAATCACTGCAGGAACTGCTGCCGGGAATCGACCACCAGTTGGCCAGCGTCGCCGGCGTCGACCCCGGCGAGCGTTTCGACTGAGGCCGCCGGGGCCGCGTATGCGCGCTGAGCCGTCCCTGCCTCGTCATCACCTGCCGCCCGACCGCCTGGCCGAACTGGTCCGCGGCGAGGGCGGCCCGGAAACGCTCGACCTCCTGCTCGGCGGCGAACGCAGTCGGCGTCTGCTGCTCCTGCGGATGCTCGACGACGCCACGGACCTCGGCCCCGCATGGGACCTTCTCAGCCAGGCGCAGCGCCGCGCCCCCCAGGTCGTCGACGACCTGCTCATGTATCCGCAGACGGGCATGTGGCTGACCACCGCGCTGCGTCGGCTGCGCGGCAGGACTCCGATGGACGAGCCGCCGCTGTGGGTGGAGCTCGGCCATATGTCGGCCCTCGCCGCCGCGGCGGCGCTGCGGGCGGAGTTCGACTTCGCCATCGAGGTCCCGGTACGGCACGGCCGGGTCCCCCTGCCGACCCTGGGCTGTGCGGTGCTGCCCGAGACCGAGCCCTGGACAAGGGCCACGGTGCGGGCCGAGGGCGGACGCGCGGTGATCGAGGCGGCCGGGGCCGAGGTCGCCTTACCGCCGACGAGCGGATCGGCGGGTCCCGGATGGCATCCGGTACGCAGGCTCACGGTCGGTGCGCGAGGGCGGCGGCTCGACATCGTGCTGGACGACGTGGACCCGTACCGCACGTATCCGCAACCGACCGAGCCGCGCCCGCTGTCCGGTGAGGCGGCGGCGCAGTGGCGACGGATGCTGGAGCAGGCATGGGAGTTACTGCTGCGGGAGCAGCCCGAGACGGCCGAGGCCATGCGGCGGGGAGTCTTCTCACTGACGCCGACCCCGGCAGGCGAAAGGTTCCGGCCACGCAGCGTGAGCGCGGGGGACGCCTTCGGCGGCGTCGAGGCCTCGGAGCCGGACGACGCCGTACAGCTGGCCGTCACCCTCGTACACGAGTTCCAGCACACCAAGCTGGGCGGGCTGCTGCATCTGACGCCTCTGCTGACTCACGACTTTGACAGGGGCAAGGAGCTGTGGTACGCGCCCTGGAGGAACGACCCCCGGCCTCTTGAGGGGCTGCTCCAGGGCATCTACGCGTTCGTGGGGATCACCCGCTTCTGGCGCGAGCACCGCAAGGCCGCACCCGCGCAGACGGCCATGGCGCACTTCGAGTTCGCGCTGTGGCGGGCCCATGTGGCGACGGCGATGGAGCAGGTCCACCGCCACCCGCGCCTGACGCCCCTCGGCACGGCCCTGCTGGACACACTGCGCGACCACTGCGCCCAGTGGCTGGCGGAGCCGGTTCCCGAGGAGCCGCTGGCCCTGGCCCACCTGTGCGCCGACGACCACGTCGCCCGCTGGCGCGCCCACCACCGGCGGCCCGCCGCGCCGGCCGTCGACAGGGCCGTACGGGCATGGCTGGACGGGGCGAGCGGACCGCCCGGCGTCCTGGCGACCGAACCCGAGGTCGTGCCCGACCCCTCGGCACGCTGGCTGGACAGCCTGGCGATGCTCGTCCGCCACCGCCTCAGCGGCGCGGACGACGACCGGATCTCGCTCGACGGGCCCGAGAAGGCCGCGGCCAGGGTCAGCGGAGCGCTGACCGGCGACGCCCTGCTGGCCGCGGGCGACGCAACGGCGGCCCGGCACGCGTACGTGGCGCACCTGGCGGCGGAGCCCTCTCCGGCCGGAGCCTGGGCGGGCCTCGGCCGCGCCCTGGCCACCGCGGGCACCGAACCGAGGGCGGCCCGTCTGCTGTGCCACCACCCGGAACGAGCGCACGCGGTGCACCAGGCCCTGCTCGGTGTCACGGACAGCCCACCGGACCCGATCCGCCTCGCCACCTGGCTCGGCTCGCCCCCGGCCTGAGACCGGGACGGATCACATCGGCATCGGGTCGATGTCGCAGTCGGTCCGCTGCCTGGCCCGGGCCTGCGCCGTCGCCGGGTGGGGCGCGGACTCGGCGGAGTTGAGGCGGGGCTCGTCCAGGGCCCTCTCCATACGCGCCAGGGTGTCCGCGCGCAGTGTGTCACCCTCGGCCCGCTCACCGAGGGCGAGGAGGTCCAGGGAGAGGTTCGCCGCACCCACCAGCGTGGTCGGGTGGTTCTCACCCAGCCGTTGCCGGCACAACTCCACCGTCTTCTCACCCAGTTCGCGGGCTTGCGCCACCCGCCCCAGGGCACTGAGATCGCTCGCCAGGTTGATGGCGCAGGCCAGCACGATCGGATGGCTCTCCCCGAGACGTCCGGTCAGCGTCTCCAGCGCCGCCTCGTCCAGTCGCCTGGCCTGCTCCACCTGGCCCAGCAGCCGGAGCGTCACCGCGAGGTCGACGTCGGCCGCCATGACGTGCGGGTGGTCCGGCTCGAAGATGGTGCGGAAGCCTTCGGAGGCCTTCTCGCCGCGCTCCCGCGCCGCCTCCAGGTCGCCGTTGTGCCGCAGCGCCACCGACAGCGCGAGCGCGGCCGTCAGGGACTCCGGGTGGGTGTCGCCGTACCGACGGGTGAGCTGGTCGAACGTCTCGCGCGCCAGTTCCAGCGCGGTGACGTGGTCGCCCTCCTTCCGGCACGCCTCGCTCAGCTGGCGCATGGACCGCAGCGTCGTGGGATTGCCTGCCCCGAAGGTCGTCCGGTAGCCGTCGAGGACCGCCTGCTGAAGCGACCGCGCACCGACGTAGTCGCCCGTCTCCCGCACGTCGACGGCGACGCTCGCCTCGGTCACCAGTGCCTGCTGGTGATCGCGCCCGAACAGCCGTGTCTTCATCGCGTGCGTGTGCCGGTCCAGTTCCAGCGCCCGCTGGAACTCGCCGACCACCCGCAGGCTCACCCCGAGGTTGTGGGCGGTGACCAGCGTGGTCGGGTCGTCCTCACCGAAGGCGCGCCGAGCCCGCTCGTAGGCCATCTCGTCGAGTTCGGCGCCGGCGAGGAAGTCCCCCTGATGGCGCCGTACCGCGGCTTCGAGGTTCAGCGCCACCAACGCGTCCTCGCGGGTGTCCTCCTGGTCCGCCGGCGCGGTGCGGGCGTAGACCGCCTGGAACGACTCCACGACCCGGGAGGCGTCCTCGTGGCGCCCCACCATCAGGTACAGGAAGCCCAGCCACCAGCCCATGAGGAGCGCCTGCTGGTCCTCCTCGCCGAACAGCCGCTGCCACGTCTCCCAGGCCTGCTCCGAGAACTCGAGGGCGACCCGGTGGTCACCCCAGTACCACAGGTACTTGGCGACGTTCATCACCAGTTCGCGCACCCATGGCTGGTCGGACTCGATGGCGTTGGACGCGATCACATGGCCGTACAACTCGGCATAGCGAGGCCAGTTGGCCGCCTGGTTGGGGCCCTTCGGGTCGGCGGCGGCAAGCAGTGTGTGGGCCCCGTTGCGCATGCGTTTCTGTTCCTCTGGGGTCATGCGGTGGATCAGCACGGCCTGGACCAGACGGTGCATTTCGATCGAGTTGGTCCGGTGGTCGACACGGGCGAGGGAGTAGCGGTTGATCTCCCGGATGGCGCGGGCCAGCCGCATCGGGTCGTTGAGCGCCCGGTCCAGATCGGGGTCGATCCTGGAACCGCCGAGACCGGAGAAGATCGAGCGCGAGATGGGGTCGGGCGCGAAGTAGGAGCACAGCTGGAGCAGACGCAGGGCCGCGGGGCTGCGGGTCTCCAGGTGGTCCAGGGAGACGTTCCACGCGGCGGCGACCGGAAGCTGGTAGTCCGGCGGCGGGGACACCTCGAGGAGCTCATTGCGCTTGTGCTCGAACAGACGCAGGTACTCCGAGACGGGCATCCCGGTCTCCGCCCGCCACGCGGCGGCCTGTTCGAGGGCGAGCGGCAGGTCCCCGAGGGCGTCGGCGAGCCGGTCCGCCTCGGCGTCGGCGAGATCCTCACCGTAGGCGCTGGAACGGCGGAGCAGCTGCTTGCTCTCCTCCCGGGTGAAGACATCGACTTCGAGCGAGGGGCCCACCACGCTCCAGCGGCGGTTGCGGGAGGTCACGAGGATGGTGCCGCTGCCGCCGGTGGGGAAGTAGTCGCGGACACGTTCGGGACTGTCAGCGTTGTCGAAGATCAGCAGCCAGCGGGAGTACGGCCGCCCCTCGCGCAGCGCCTCGCGCACCGCGGGTCCGGCGATGTTCGCCTCGGCGCTGGTGCCCAGGCCGAGCCGCTGGGCGAGCTCGACCAGCGCCTGGCCGATCTGGCCGGGGCGCTCGGCGGGGATCCACCAGACGACGTCGTACTCGGACTGGTGCCGGTAGGCGTACTCGATCGCCATCTGGGTCTTCCCGACACCACCCATGCCGTGAATGGCCTCGGGCAGCACCGTGGTGGTGCCCTCCTGGAGCCGTTCGCTCAGTCGTTCCAAAAGGTCCACGCGACCGGTGAAGTTGGGATTGCGCGGGGGAATGTTCCCCCAGATCCGTGGCGGCGTCGAGCGCGCGTTCTCCACCGGCTGCTGCGTGGTCGCCATGGTCGTGGCTCCTTCTGAAGTTGTCTCGGGCCCCCTCGGGGCGTGTGCGGCATCCCGGCGGTCCCGGGTGGCGGGGTCCTGGTGCCGCGTATGGGTACGTGCGTCCTTGCCCAGGTTGACCGTGTTCCGCAGGTCGTACGCGCGCAGTGCCCGCGCGAGACGCTCGGCCTGGGGCAGGAAGCGTCCGGTCAGGGCGCGCAGCGCGGCCAGTTCGATGCGCAGGAACGCCACGTTCCGCGCGGTCACGCGCGGCACAACGGTGGTCTCGAGGAGTGCGTCCGCGGCGGGCAGGACCGGGTCGGAGCCCTCCGGGACCGCCATCAGCACCCGTACGTCGTGCAGCACGCGGAGGGTGTCCCGGCGGCGGGCCAGCGCCAATAACTCCTGACGGATGTTCGGGCCGAAGGCGAAGACCATGTCGGCCGCGCGTTCGGCCTCCGCGCCCGCGGGCCGCACCAGACCACTCATCAGCAGCTCGGTGAGGTGGGCGGGTCCGGCACCCGGCACCGAGGCCGTCAGGGCGCTCATGACGGGCAGCGTCAAAGGAGCCGCCGCGAGGCGGGTGGCCAGCGCGAACGCGGTGGGCGAGGCGGCGGCCCGGAACTCCGAGACACGCTCCCACGGGGGTACGGCGCTGGCGGGGTCGGGCACGTCGTCGACCCAGGGCACGGCACGCGCGGCGTCCGGCCGCCGCTTCCAGTCGCGGGCCCGCACGCCCGACATCTCCACGCCCTCAAAGGCCCGGCCCGTCACCAGGTCGACCCAGCAGGTGAGGGAGTGCCCGGTCCGCTCCAGGACCGGGACGGGCACCACGCCGGCCCGTGCCGCCGAGTCGTCGTCCACCGGTTCGAGAGGTGAGGTACGCAGCTCCCAGCCCAGGGAGTCGTTGGGCGCCCAGGGGTGCCCGGAGCCCAGGCGCATGCGGTAGACGTCCAGGCCGGTTCGGAACCAGAGCCGTTGGGGCAGCAGGTGCAGGACCGCGAGGGGCTCGGAGCGGCCCAGTTCGCGCAGCAGCGGCAGCACCGCGTCCGAACGCCAGCCCGCGGCCAGCCCGTCGGTCAGCACCAGCACCACCCGGTGTTCACCCACGGGCGGGGGCAGGTGCTCCAGCCGGATCCGGCCCGGCTCGGTGTCGTCCGAACTCAGCAGACGTAAGCGGGTGATCGGGCCCAGCGCCTCCTGGCGGGCGAGTTCGTCGGCCAGTCGGGTGACCGTCTCGTCCCAGACCCGCATGGTCACGTAGTCGTCGACCACGAGCAGTACGTCCGGACGGTCCGCGGAAGAAGCCCGCCCGAGGCCACGCAGGGCGTGCGACACCACGCCGAGTGACGCATCGTCAGGTGCCGATGCGGATACCGATTCCGATGCCGATGCGGATGGTGGTCGTGGACCGTCGTCACACTGCATAAGCGCCCTCAGAGCGTCCGGTCATGCCCGACGACGGAGGGAGCACCGAGGAGGAGTCCCGCAGTCCGCGGGCATGCGTGACATCCACGTGCCAAGCCTGGCAGTGGTCTGCTTGCGGTGCAACATGGCAGGCCACAGGAGACGGTAGAAGGGTCCGAAAGTCAATCGCCGGGTGGTACTCGCCCCCTGGGGACAGCCGGTGGCGCTGTCTCGTCAATAGCCTGACAGTCGGCGTCGGAGTGTGCAAGACCGTGCGGCATCCGCCTCCGCGCGCCGGTCGGAGGCCCCTTCCGGGCCATGGGCACATGATGACCTACACCGGTCCGGGCGGGCTCGGCTTGCGCTCGGGGTCGTCGAGCAGAATGGCCAGATGGCGACCCACGTGCTGGTCCCACGCCCCGGGGCCGAGGGCCAGCGCGTCCTTGCGCCACTCCCCGACCCGTTCCGCCAGGCTGCCCAGCCCCCGGTCCTGGAGTATTTCGCCGATGGCGTCCTTGAATTTCGGGTCCGCGCAGTCGTTGCGGTGCCAGATCATCGCGGGCACCCCGGCCCGTAGCCCGGCGAGAACCTCACGGCGGCCGGTGCCCGACTCGTCGCCGGGGGGCTGACTGAGTACCAGGCACACCGCGTGCCGGTCCTCCTTCAGCTCACGCTCCAGATGGAAGTAGTACGCCTCGTCCTGCGCCGGGCTGCTCCAGTGCGGGTGGCTGTCCGCCGGACGCTCCCGCAGCTGCCGCCACTTGTGGTGCCAGGGCCGGTGCCAGGCGGCCCGCTGCAGGCGCTCGATGCTGCGCACCACCACCGGATAGTCCATGACCAGCGGGGTCGGGGCCTCGGAGCCGGACTCCTTCGACCACCACTCCACGGGCTCGTTGAGCAGCTCCCAGGGCAGGATGAACTCCAGGATCACCGGCTGCCGCAGGTCGGCCCACTTCTCCTCGGCCTCCTCGATCAGCCGCTCCACCGCGCCCGGGAGCTCCTCCCGGCCCAGGTGGACGGTCTCGCCGCGCACGGGATGCCAGCCCTCGGAGTCGGACTGGCGCCAGTGCGAGAGGTAGTACCTGTCCGGCTCGATCCGGTCCGGCTCGAACTGGATCATCAGATACGCCGGGACGAGGGAGGGCGCGGGCTGCGGAAAGTCCGAGTGCTGCCAGTCCGCCAGCAGGCTCTCCATGCCCAGGGCGAGGGTCTGGCTGCGGTTGAAGCGGCGCAGCACCTCGGCGGCCTCCGACTGGCCGTCCTCCATCAGCCGATCGGCCGACAGCGCCAGGAAGGCCATGCTGGGCGGGAGTTCACCGGCCGGGGAGTTCTCGCCCGCCAGCCGCAGGAAGACCTGCCACCCCGTCTGGCACCACCCGGGCAGCTCCTGGACACGGGAGCGGCTCGCGCGGCGCGCCATGACAGCCAGATCCGTGGAGCCCATCGCCAGCAGCACGGGTCGCAGGTGACCGAGATCGGCGTTGTTGAAGAAGTCGACGGCCTCCCACTCGTCCACGAGCGGCCACAGCTCGGCGACCGTCGCCGACTGCTGTTCCACGTACTCCAGCGACCGCACCAGGCAGGCCAGGCCGTCACCGACAGCGGTGCACTCCTTCACCACCTGTAACAGCCAGGGCCTCAGCCGATCCCCGCCGAAGGGTTCCACGGGCACGGCGAGTTCACCGGCCAGCAGATCCCGCCAGACCTCGCGGCTGCTCGCCTGGCTCACCGTGGCCGACCCCTGCAACGCGTCCACGATGGAGACAATGAGCTCGTTGCGGACCCGATCCGGACTGCGCCCTCTCACCCCGTTACCTCCACACAGCTGGCGCGGCACCCTGATGGTGCCCAACAGGGTAAGGCCGTAAAGCGGGGCACGGCAGGAAAAAGCACGGGCATCACCGCGGGATGTCCGTGTTGTTTGCGCTGTTGGAGCCCCCTGTCGGATTCGAACCGACGACCTTCGCTTTACAAGAGCGGCGCTCTGACCAGCTGAGCTAAGGAGGCCTGCACGCGTGTGCCCGTGCAGTGTACCCACGTCCCAGCCACGCCTTCTCGAAAATTTCCGCGAAGTTCACAGCCCCTGGGCTACTGACAGACCAGGTGAACGCCAGGTACCGTCCTGAGCCAGTTCACTCTCGTGGACTACACCACCACGAAAGCTTCGCGGTGGACACCACCTTTACAACGGATCGTCCGGCACGTTCCTGCCGGTGAAGGGGGCCCCTCACCATGGCCACTGTCTCGTTCGACAAGGCGACCCGGATCTACCCGGGTTCCGAGAAGCCCGCCGTCGATGCTCTGGAGATCGACATCGAGGACGGCGAGTTCCTCGTCCTCGTCGGTCCCTCCGGCTGCGGCAAGTCCACCTCGCTCCGCATGCTCGCGGGGCTCGAGGACGTGAACGCCGGCGCCATCCGCATCGGTGACCGCGACGTCACGCACCTGCCGCCCAAGGACCGGGACATCGCCATGGTGTTCCAGAACTACGCGCTCTACCCGCACATGACGGTCGCCGACAACATGGGCTTCGCGCTCAAGATCGCCGGTGTCCCGAAGGCCGAGATCCGCCAGAAGGTCGAGGACGCGGCGAAGATCCTCGACCTCACGGACTACCTCGCCCGCAAGCCGAAGGCCCTCTCCGGCGGTCAGCGCCAGCGTGTCGCGATGGGCCGCGCCATCGTGCGTGAGCCCCAGGTCTTCCTCATGGACGAGCCGCTGTCGAACCTCGACGCCAAGCTCCGCGTCTCGACCCGTACGCAGATCGCCTCGCTGCAGCGCCGCCTCGGCATCACCACCGTGTACGTCACCCACGACCAGGTCGAGGCCATGACCATGGGCGACCGTGTGGCCGTGCTCAAGGACGGTCTGCTCCAGCAGGTCGACTCGCCGCGCAACATGTACGACCGCCCCGCGAACCTCTTCGTCGCCGGGTTCATCGGCTCCCCCGCCATGAACCTCGTCGAGGTCCCGATCACGGACGGCGGCGTGAAGTTCGGCAACTCCGTCGTGCCGGTGAACCGCGAGGCCCTGAAGGCCGCCGCGGACAAGGGCGACCGCACCGTCACGGTCGGCGTCCGCCCGGAGCACTTCGACATCGTCGAGCACAACGGCGAAGCCGCCAAGTCGCTGTCGAAGGACAGCGCGGACGCCCCGGCCGGCCTCGCCGTCTCGGTGAACGTCGTCGAGGAGCTCGGCGCCGACGGTTACGTCTACGGCAGCGCCAAGGTCGACGACAAGCTCACGGACCTGGTCGTCCGCGTCAGCGGCCGCGCGGTCCCGGACAAGGGCGCCACGCTGCACGTCGTGCCGCGGCCGGGCGAGACCCACGTGTTCTCGACCTCCACGGGCGAGCGCCTCTCCGACTGATCACTGCCTGATCTCAGCCTGATCACTGCCTGATCCTCGCGAAAAGCAAGTCGGGCGGACGAACACCGCGCAGCGGTCGAATTCACCCAAGCTGACGAAGAGGGCCCCACAGCGTGCTGTGGGGCCCTCTTCGTTGTCGACAAATACCCCGGCAAGCCGGTCATTTCGATCCCTGTACGTCAACTCGCCGCCCAGCGAAAGCCGTCCCTCTATCCCCCGAACTGATTACTAAATGTCGCCAAATCATCACCCCGCGCTACCCTCACTCGCGTGAAGCACTCCACCACTAACCAACGGACCCGGCGTGGCCGTGGCCCCGCGCGCCGGATCGGTCGCACCCTCGCCCTCGTTCTGCCTGTCGTCCTGGTGCTCTCCGGGACCCTCGCGGTCACCCGAGTCAACTGGTCGGGGAACTCCTCGGACTCGGTGCTCACCGCCTCCTCCTCGGACGTCTCCTCGCGTGCCGTCTCCCGTGCCCCGCAGGACGTGCTGCGCGACCGGCTCCTGCTGGAGCTCCAGGAGAAGAACCCGGGCGTCGCCCTGACCCACCTCCAGGAGGCCGTGAACGGCCGCCCGTCGCTCGCCAAGCACTGCGTCTCCATCGCCCGCGCTCTCGGCCGCGCCGCGGTCCGCGCGTACGGCCCGACGCGCGCCCAGGCGTTCGCGCGCCCCGTCTGCGACACATCCTTCGCATCGGGGGTCGCGACCACGCATCTCTGAGCCCCACCGGCCACACCTGTTCTGTCAGGTAACAGCTGCTTTAGGGAACGGTTGCCGACAGAAGCCGTGAGCGGGGCGCCACGTACAGTTCGGGCATGACCCATCCGAACGCCGCGTCACGCCCCGTTCAAGCCGTCGTCCTGGCCGGTGGTCAGGGCTCCCGACTGCGTCCCTACACCGACGACCGGCCCAAGCCGATGGTCGAGATCCCCGGCACCGGGACCCCGATCATCGGTCACCAGCTGACCTGGCTCGCCGAGGAGGGCGTCACCGACGTCGTCGTCTCGTGCGGCCACCTCGCCGAGGTCCTCCAGAAGTGGCTGGACTCGGCCGACCTCCCGGTCAACATCACGACGGTCGTCGAGACGGAGCCCCTCGGCCGGGGCGGCGGCCTGAAGTACGCCGCCGCGCACCTCCCCCACCCGGACAAGCCCTGGTACGCGACGAACGGCGACATCTGGACCCGTTTCTCGCTGCGCGACATGGCGGACTTCCACACCGAGCGCGACGCCGTCGCGACCCTCGCCCTCGCCCGCCCGCGCATCCCGTGGGGCGCCGTCAAGACCGACGGCTTCGGACGCGTCACGGACTTCATCGAGTCCCCGCCGACCACGTACGAGATCAACGCGGGCGTCTACGTCTTCTCCGCCGAGTTCGCCGATCTGCTCCCCGAGCGCGGCGACCACGAGCGCACCACGTTCCCGCACCTGGCCCGCGAGCGCCGCCTGGCCGGCTTCTCGCTCCCGCAGGGGGCCTACTGGCGCGCCATCGACACCGCGAAGGACCTCACGGAGGCGGCGAAGGAACTCGCGGCCCTGGGGCGCTGAGAGCCCCTTCCGGGCAGTACGTGAGGGGCGAGAGCCCCTTCCCGGCAGTACGAGGGGCGAGAGCCCCTTTCGGCAGTACGAGGACGGGCCCCGCACATCAAATGTGCGGGGCCCGTCCTCGTACTGCCAGGGGGCGATACGCGTTACCCGAGGAGACCGCCGACCAGCTTGTCCGAGCCGCCGGAGGTGCCACCGCCGCCGCTCGAACCGCCGGAGGAGGTCCCGCCGCCCGAGCCGGTGCCGCCGGTGCTGGAGCTGCCGCCGCTGGACGTCGGGCCCGCGCTGGTGCTCGGGGCCTGGTGGACCGGCGAGGACTGCTGGGGCGGGGCCTGTCCGGTGCCCTGGGTCTGGCTGGGGCCACTGGTGACCGTGCCGCCCGTCTCGCGGACCGTGGCACCCGGCGTGGTGGCCGCACCCGACGGCGAGGAGGAGCTGCCGTGGGTGGGCGCCTTGGCCGAGGCCGACGGAGTCGTTGTCTTCCGCTGGGGCGTGCCGGGCTCCTCGGGAAGCGGGGAACCGGGCAGCTCGTTGCGCGGGGCCTCGCCCGGTCCCGGCACGACCACGCGGTCGGCGTCACGGACGGCGCCGCCGAGGAGCGAGCCGATGAGGAGCGTGAGGCCGACGACGACGGCCGAGACGAGCGCGCCGCGGCGCAGCACCCGGTGCCGCAGGTCCCAGATGTCGGCGCGGGGCCCGAGCGTGCGCCAGGCCTCGCTGGCGAGGCGTCCGTCGACGGAGTAGACGGGGGCGCCCGCGATGATCAGCGGGGACCAGGCGGCGAGGTAGATGATGTCCGGCGCGTCGTACGCGGGGACCGTCTTCCAGCTGACGGTCACGATGAGCGCGGCCGACAGCATCGCGCCGACCACGGCGGCGACCCGCTGCCACAGCCCGAGCACCGTGAGGACGCCCACGATGACCTGGAGGAAGGCGATCACGAGGCCGGAACCGATGGGATGCTGGAGCGCGAACTGCCGCAGCGGCTCGGCGACGTCCCAAGGGTGCAGCGTGTTCAGCCACTTGACCATGGAGCCGCGCTTGCCGCCGTCGAAGTAGACGGGGTCGCAGAGCTTGCCCATTCCGGCGTAGATGGAGATGAAGCCGAGGAAGACGCGGAGCGGGAGCAGCACCACGCCGAGGTTCATCCGGCGCCCGGGGTAGTAGGCGTGCCGGACCGGGTCCGAGCCGTGCCGCCTGGTCGGTGTGGCGCCGCCGCCGCCGTCGTCGGGGCCCTCCGCAGCGAACTGCCCGCCCGTGTAGCGCGGTTCGTCGTAGGCGCTGTCCACGCTGCGCATGTTCGGCAGCAGCCGGGTCCCCGTGGAGTCGTGGTCGTGGCCGCGCTGGCTGCCGACGAGGGGAGTCTCGACCGTGTCGACGGTCAAGTCGCCCGCGTAGCCCTGGTGTTCGTCGAGGCGCGGGATGACCTGGGTGGCGCCGCCGGCGTCGCCCGTCGGGTCCGCGGCGCCGTGGCGCACGCTGGTGCTGCGCACGGCCTGCAGAAGGCGGTGGGCGCCGGTGTCGTCGGGGTCGGACCGCCCGCTCCAGACGACGGGCGCGCGGCGGCGGGCCCCGGCGGCCGGGCCGCCCGCTCTGCCCGCCGTACCGACGGCGGAGATCCGCGCGGTGTCGTCGGTGCCGCTCAAGTGCCGTGCGACGCGCCAGGATGGGCTCCGCGTCGCGCCGCCTAGCTGCACGCGGAAGCTCGCATGATTGACGATGACCTGCGCCGGATCGCTCGGCACCTTCACCATGCTCAGCGCGGGAGCGTCGTCGAATCCCGACGAGCGGTCCCCCGTGGGTGTGCGGGGTGTTCTGGTGTCCACACTCATCTAACCGAGTGATGTGTGTTTAGGACACTGCTTTGACTGCGCCGATCTGTCCGGACCGCGTCAAGGTCATCCCGAACATCCCGATTGCCCCACGGGGGGTGACTCACTCAGACGTCCACTCAGACACCTGTTCAGACGTCTGTTCAGATATCCGTTTATCCGTTCGGGCGTCCGCTCAGACGCGTCGGCGCGAGGCCTCGTACAGCACAACTCCCGCCGCGACACCGGCGTTCAGCGACTCGGTGCCGCCCGGCATCGGAATCCGTACCCGGAAGTCGCAGGTCTCGCCGACCAGTCGAGACAGGCCCTTGCCCTCGCTGCCGACGACGATGACGACGGGACCGCCGAGGGCCTCCAGATCACCGACCTCGACCTCGCCGTCCGCGGCGAGTCCGACCACGACGAGGCCGGCCTTCTTGTACGACTCAAGGGCCCGCGTCAGGTTGGCGGCGCGGGCGACGGGCGTACGGGCGGCGGCACCGGCCGATGTCTTCCAGGCGCCGGCGGTCATGCCGGCCGCGCGCCGCTCGGGCACGACGACGCCGTGGCCGCCGAAGGCCGAGACGGAACGGACGACGGCACCCAGGTTCCGGGGGTCGGTCACGCCGTCGAGGGCGACGATCAGCGGGTCCTGGCCCTCGTCGTAGGCGGCGGCCGCGAGGTCCTCGGGGTGCGCGTACTCGTACGGCGGGACCTGGAGGACGAGACCCTGGTGGTTGAGCCCGTTGGTCATGCGGTCGAGCTCGGGGCGCGGGGCCTCCATGAGGTGGATACCGCCGCGCTCACCGGCGAGCTGGAGCGCCTCGCGCACCCGCTCGTCGTTGTCGATGAACTGCTGCACGTACAGCATCGACGCGGGCACGCCCTCGCGCAGCGCCTCCACGACCGAGTTGCGCCCGACGACCATCTCGGACGTGCCCTTGCCACCGCGCCCGCGCGGGGCGGGACGGCGTGCGATCTGCTTCGCCTTGGCGCCCGCGATGCGGTTCTTCTTGTGCCCCTTGCGCATCTCGGCGGGCGGGGTGGGGCCCTTGCCTTCCAGGCCCCGGCGTCGCTGGCCGCCACTGCCGACCTGCGCGCCCTTCTTGCCGGACATGCGGCGGTTGTTAGCGGCCATGACCTACCTGTCTGTGTGAGGCGAGCGTGCGTACGCACTTGAAGTGTCGTATATGCAGTGTGCCGCCCGGAGGCCCGGGCGGCACAATCGATCAAGGCCGAGAGGCCCCGAGAAGGCCCCGAGGGGCCCCGCTCAGCGAGGGCCCAGCGTCCAGCGCGGCCCCTGCGGGCCGTCCTCGATGACCAGGCCGGACTGGTTGAGCTGGTCGCGGATGCCGTCCGCGGTGGCCCAGTCCTTGCGGGTGCGGGCGGCCTCCCGCTGGTCGAGGACCATCCGGACCAGGGTGTCGACGACGCCGTGCAGATCCTCGCCGCGGTCACCCTCGCCGGCCCACTGCTCGTCGAGCGGGTCCAGCCCGAGGACGCCGAGCATGGCCCGCACCTCGGCGAGGCGGGCGACGGCGGCTTCCTTGTCGTCGGCGGCCAGGGCGGAGTTCCCCTGTCGCACGGTCGTGTGCACGATGGCGAGCGCCTGCGGGACGCCCAGGTCGTCGTCCATGGCCTCGGCGAAGGCGGGCGGCACCTCGGCGGCGGGCTCGACGACGCCCCCCGCCTTCTCGACGACCCGCTGCACGAAGCCCTCGATGCGCGCGAACGCCGATTCGGCCTCGCGCAGGGCCTCTTCGCTGTACTCGATCATCGAGCGGTAGTGCGGGGTGCCGAGGTAGTAGCGCAGCACGATCGGACGCCACTGCTTGACCATCTCGGAGACGAGTACGGAGTTGCCCAGTGACTTGGACATCTTCTCGCCGCTCATGGTGACCCAGGCGTTGTGCACCCAGTACGTGGCGAACTCGTCGCCGAAGGCCTTGGCCTGCGCGATCTCGTTCTCGTGGTGCGGGAAGATCAGGTCGATCCCGCCGCCGTGGATGTCGAACGCGGGGCCCAGGTACTTGTGGGCCATGGCGGAGCACTCCAGGTGCCAGCCGGGCCGGCCCCGTCCCCACGGCGTCTCCCAGCTCGGCTCGCCCGGCTTCGCGGCCTTCCACATGGCGAAGTCGCGCGCGTCCCGCTTGCCGGTCTCGCCGACGCCGGACGGCTGCTGGAGGTTGTCCAGCTCCTGGTTGGACAGCTGGAGGTACCCGGGGAAGGACCGCACGTCGAAGTAGACGTTCCCGTCCGCCTCGTACGCGTGCCCGCGCTCGATGAGCCCGCGCATCATCTCCACCATCTCGGTGATGTGCCCGGTGGCCCGCGGCTCGTAGGTGGGCGGCAGGCAGCCGAGCACGGCGTACCCGTCGTTGAACGCGCGCTCGTTCTCGTACCCGATCGACCACCAAGGGCGGCCCTGGTCCGCCGACTTGGTGATGATCTTGTCGTCGATGTCGGTCACGTTGCGGATGAACGTGACCTCGTACCCGCGGTGGTCGAACCAGCGGCGCATGATGTCGAAGTTGAGGCCCGAGCGGATGTGCCCGATGTGCGGTGCGGCCTGCACGGTGGCGCCACACAGGTAGATCGAGACACAACCCGGCTTGAGCGGGGAGAAGTCACGGATCTGCCGGGCGCTGGTGTCGTACAGACGAATGGTCACCACTCCAGGGTAGTGGGCACCGGGGAGTGCCCCGCGACCTTCCCTCACAAGGGGGACGTATTCGTGACATCTGTGAGCGGCCACCGCCCTCTCGACACCACCGGCACCTGCACCGGCACCGGCACCCCGGCCCCGGCACTGGGGCCGACGCGCGTCAGGGCGTGCGGGCCACCAGGGCCGTGGCGATCGCCATCAGGCCCTCGTCGCGGCCCGGGAAGCCGAGGCCGTCCGTCGTGGCGCCGGAGACCGACACCGGTGCCCCGACCGCCTCGGAGAGGACCTTCTGCGCCTCGTCCCGTCGCTTCCCGATCTTCGGGCGGGGCCCGACGACCTGGACGGCGACGTTGCCGATGGTGAAGCCCGCCGCGCGGACGATCCGGGCGGCCTCCGTCAGCAGCGTGACCCCGGACGCGCCGGACCACTCGGGCCGCCCGGTCCCGAAGTGGGCGCCGAGGTCACCGAGCCCCGCCGCCGAGAACAGCGCGTTGCAGGCGGCGTGCGCGACGACGTCCGCGTCGGAGTGCCCGGCGAGCCCCGGCCCCTCGCCCTCCCACAGGAGTCCGGCGCACCACAGCTCCCGTCCCTCTTCGAAGGCGTGGATGTCGGTACCGATGCCGACCTGCGGCAGCAGCACGGGGACCGGTGCGGGTGACTCAGAAGCCATCGTTGGCCCTCCTGCGCGCGAGGACCGCCTCCGCGAGGACGAGGTCCAAAGGACGCGTCACCTTGAACGCCTCCTCGTGCCCCGGCACGACCACCACCCGCTCCCCGAGCTGCTCGACCATGCTCGCGTCGTCGGTCACGTCGTCGGTGACGGTCTCGTGGGCGCGGACGAGAGTGGCGCGGTCGAACCCCTGCGGCGTCTGCACGGCCCGCAGCCGCGCCCGCTCGGGCGTGGCGACGACGGGCTCCGGCATCCCCGGCTCGCTCGCCGGCTCGACCTGCTTGACGGTGTCCGCGAGCGGCAGCGCGGGTACGACGGCGGGCGCGCCGTCCCGTACGGCCTCGATGACGGCGTCGACCGTGTCGACCGGCACGAGCGGGCGGGCCGCGTCGTGCACGAGGACGATGTCGATGCCGGGGGGCAGCGCGTCGAGCCCGTACTTCACGGACTCCTGGCGGCTGTCCCCGCCGGGGACGACGAGGAAGTCCGTACTCCCCCAGCTACCGCTGGGGGTGCCCCCAGGCAGCGCGTACGTGTCGAGCAGCGCCTTCACCTCGGCGGCACCGTCGGGCGGGGCCACGACGACGACCAGCGACACCGCGCGGGAGGCGGCCATGGCGCGCACCGCGTGGATGAGCATGGGGGTACCGTTCAGCGCGCGAAGCGCCTTGGGGGCGCCCGGACCGAGGCGCACGCCCCGTCCGGCGGCCGGAATCACGGCCGCCGTGCGGCCTCCGGACAGCGAGGAGCGCGAATCGTCAGACATCGGTTCCTGTCAGGTTTGTGTACTCGGCGTGCTTGGGTATGGCCTGGGCGTGCCCCTCGCTCGAGCGAAGCCGAGAGCTCGGGGCAGTGCCGGGCGCGAGCCCTGACCGGACCCTTCCGTGACATCCGGTCGAGCAAGCTGTCCGGGCCCGGCACGCCAAGTATCGGGGACGCGGGTATCGACGCGGGTATCGGGGACGCAGGCGTCGCATGGGACGCAGGCGTATTCGAGGCCACACGTTTCCGAAATTGCGCGGGTAGGAACATACCCGGGTACGAACATGCCGCAGCGCCCGGCGACAGCCATCGCGTGGAGCGACGGTAATTACGTCATCGGGCACCGCGGCATTTCATTGCGCAGCGTGCGGGCCTTGCGTGGACGTCGGGACGACCGCCGGGTGAGCGGCCACCGTCTCGACGACTGCCTGCGTCAGGACGCGAGAACCTCGTCGAGCAGGGCCTCGGCCTTGTCCTCGTTCGTGTTCTCCGCGAGGGCGAGCTCGCTCACCAGGATCTGCCGGGCCTTGGCGAGCATGCGCTTCTCTCCGGCCGAGAGACCACGCTCGCGCTCACGACGCCACAGGTCACGCACGACTTCCGCGACCTTGATGACATCGCCGGAGGCGAGCTTCTCCAGATTTGCCTTGTAACGACGAGACCAGTTCGTGGGCTCCTCGGCGTACGGCGCGCGCAGCACCTCGAAGACCCGGTCCAGCCCATCCTGACCGACCACATCACGCACGCCGACGAACTCCGCATTGTCCGCTGGCACACGCACCGTCAGGTCGCCCTGGGCGACCTTCAGCACCAAGTAGGTCTTGTCCACGCCTTTGATCTGGCGAGTTTCGATGGCCTCGATCAGCGCGGCCCCGTGATGGGGATAGACCACGGTGTCGCCAACCTTGAACGTCATGTGACAGGTACCCCTTCCGTGGCTATCCAGGGTAACACGGAAACGGCGTCTTCTGAATGGCGTTTTCGCAGGTCAGGGCATATCTCGGGGCTTGACAACCGCGACAGGAACGTGCTGCGAAGGGGGAGCGGAAGAGGGTATTCGCAGGTGGGAGCGGCTGTTCAGGGCAAGAGAAACGCGTACGTTACACACACCGGACGTTCCTGACCAGGGTCTGAACATCCCGGTTTGTCCCGCTCCAGGAGCTCGACTTCCGCTACTCCGTTCGGTGAGCGGAGTCGGGTACGAGACGAATCCGGAATTGATCACGGACCGCGCCGATCCACTGATGATCGATTTTCCGGACCGCCGCGGATTCCTTACCGGAAAACCCCAAGCGGATCTCGTCGCTACTCTCGCGGCAACTCGTACAGCCGCTTATGTGAATGGCGGACGAACAGAAGCTCAAAGTAGCTGATGAGGCGGACCGGAACCACTCGAGGACCCGGGCGCACGAGCGGCGCAACGGGGCTCACGGGGGCCAAGGGGCGGGTCGGGTGCGGCGGCGTGGGGACGGCTCGGTAACCTAAGGCCGCTGACAGACCCTTAGGGCGGCTTTACACCGGAGCCGCTCTGCTTCGCCCACGTTCAAGGAGTTGCCGCCGCCGTGAGCAGCAGCCTTCGACGCGGCGCCCTCGCCGCCGCCGCCATCGCGTTCTCGCTCGCCTCGCTCGCCGCGTGCGGCGCCGGCAACAACGCACAGACGCTGGAGGTCAAGCCGGACAACGCGGCGACCAGCGTCGGCGACATCAAGATCCAGAACGCCCTCGTCATCACCCAGCCCGACACGACGTCCACGGGCCCGGCGGTGGTCTCCGCGACCGTCTTCAACAACGGCCGCACCCCGCAGACCCTCGACGCGGTCAAGATCGGCGGCGACGGCGTCGCCCAGATCACGCCCGCCAAGGGCGGCGGCAAGCTGACCATCCCCGCCGGCGGCCACGTCGTCCTGGGCGGCGAGGGCAACGCCTCCGCGGCCCTGAGCAACCCCGGTGCGGCCGTCAAGGACGGCAACGCCCAGCCGATCACCTTCACCTTCAGCAAGACCGGTGACGTGAAGCTGCGCGCGTTCGTCGTCCCGGCCGAGAGCTACTTCACCAAGTGGGGCCCGACCAACATCCCCGCGGCGCCCGGCGCGACGGCCACCGGCTCGGCGACCTCCTCGAAGTCACCGAAGACCTCGAAGTCACCGAAGGCCTCGACCTCGCCGTCCGACTCCGTCTCGGGCACGCCCACCGACGCGGCCTCGGCGAGCGCGACGGCCACGGGCACCGCCACGGCCTCGACGTCGGCCGGCCACTGATCCAGCACGCACGAAGGGCGGTACCCCGAAGGGTGCCGCCCTTTGCCGTACGTGTGGTCGCGTCGTACGTGCCGCCGTCTGACGGAGCCGGTTTACGGCTCGAACTTGTAACCGAGGCCACGCACCGTGACCAGGTACCGCGGCGCGCCCGGGTCCGGCTCGATCTTGGCGCGCAGACGCTTCACGTGGACGTCCAGCGTCTTGGTGTCGCCCACGTAGTCGGCGCCCCACACCCGGTCGATGAGCTGCATACGGGTCAGCACGCGGCCCGCGTTCCTGAGCAGCATCTCCAGGAGGTCGAACTCCTTCAGGGGGAGGTCGACCTTGGAGCCGGAGACGGTCACCACGTGGCGGTCGACGTCCATCCGGACGGGACCCGCCTCGAGAGCGGCCGGGGTGACCTCCTCCGGCTCCCCGCGGCGACGCAGGACGGCCCGGATGCGGGCGACCAGTTCGCGGGAGGAGAAGGGCTTGGTGACGTAGTCGTCGGCTCCTATTTCCAGCCCGACGACCTTGTCGATCTCGCTGTCCTTGGCAGTGACCATGATCACCGGGACGTTGGAGCGGCCGCGCAGCTGGCGGCAGACCTCCGTACCGGGCAGCCCCGGCAGCATCAGGTCGAGGAGGACGAGGTCGGCGCCGTTGCGCTCGAACTCGTCGAGTCCGTCGGGCCCGGTGGTCGCGATGGCGACCTCGAAGCCCTCCTTGCGGAGCATGTACGACAGGGCGTCGGAGAAGGACTCCTCGTCCTCGACGACGAGCACACGGGTCACGGAAGGACCTCCGGAGCGGGAAGCGGTTCATACGGGGATGTGACGGTGGTCGTCCCGTCGGGCTGCCCGTTCTCGTCCTCATCGTCGAGTCCGGGCATGTCGTGGTCGATCCCGCGGTCGCGGGCCGCGGCCGCCTCCGGCAGCCGCAGGGTGAACGTGGAGCCCTGACCCTCGGAGCTCCACACCGTGACCTCCCCGCCGTGCGAGGCGGCCACGTGTTTGACGATCGCGAGACCGAGACCCGTACCGCCGGTCTGGCGGGAACGGGCCGGGTCGACGCGGTAGAAGCGCTCGAAGACGCGCTCCCGGTCCTTCTCCGAGATGCCGATGCCCTGGTCGGTCACGGCGATCTCGATGAGGTCTCCGCCGGGCGCGGTCACCCGGCGCGCGGCTATGCCCACCCGGGTGCGGGCGGGGGAGTAGTTGACGGCGTTCTCGACGAGGTTGCCGAGGGCTGCGGCCAGCTGGCCGCGGTTCCCCCAGATACTCAGGTCGGCGGTGCCGCCGGCGGCCATGGTGATCTGCTTGGTGCCGGCCTGGTGGCGGCACCGGTCGA
The DNA here is from genome assembly GCF_042959425.1 of Streptomyces sp. NPDC007896. Classification (NCBI taxonomy): domain Bacteria; kingdom Bacillati; phylum Actinomycetota; class Actinomycetes; order Kitasatosporales; family Streptomycetaceae; genus Streptomyces; species Streptomyces sp. NPDC007896. The sequence continues at coordinate 249,173 of NZ_JBIBKX010000013.1, forward strand.
TGGCCTCGGCGACCAGCTCGTCCACGCGGACCGGCTCGGCGTCCTCGAGGGGATCGTCGTTCTGCACCCTCGACAGGTCGATGAGCTCCTGGACGAGGTTGGTGAGCCGGGTGGCCTCTATCTGCATACGTCCGGCGAAGCGCTCGACGGCCTCCGGATCGTCCGAGGCGTCCATGACGGCCTCGGAGAGGAGGGAGAGCGCGCCCACGGGCGTCTTGAGCTCGTGGCTGACGTTCGCGACGAAGTCGCGCCGTACCGCTTCGATCCGCCGGGCCTCGGTGAGGTCCTCGACGAGGAGCAGCACGAGCCGGGAGCCCAGCGGGGCGACCCGCGCGGAGACGGCCAGGGCCTCCCCCCGTCCGGTTCCCCGCCTCGGCAGATCCAGCTCGACCTGGCGTATCTCCCCGTCGCGACGGGTGTCGCGGGCCATCTGCATCATCGGCTCGACGGCGAGCTTGCCGCCGCGCACCAGCCCGAGGGCATACGCGGCGGAGCTGGCCTTGACGACGGCGTCGGCCTCGTCGAGGACGACGGCCGAGGACCGGAGCACGGAGAGCACCGTGTCGACGCCCGGCGGAAGCACCGGGTCCGTGTGCAGAGATGTACGGGTGGGGCGTTTCTGGTCGCGCTCGCTCCAGCGGAACGCCAGCATGGCGATGACACCGGTGAGCACTCCGGCGATCGCTGCCGCTGCGGCGACCGCCGCGTTCACGTCCATGCCCCCAGGTTAGGCATGTCGTCACGCCAGGCCACAGCCATCGGAGTGCGACCTCGAACACTCGTCGCCCAGAGTTCACCCAGGAGCCAGGGATGGTTCATTTGGGGTGACTGAAACGGACGCGTACGGGCCGGAACGTGGGAGCGTGGGGTTCACGGGGCCCGTCCGGCGGTCCGTCCGGCGGTCAGCCCGGCCCCCGGGCCCCAAGGTGACGTAAGAGAGGGACAAAGCAGATGCGTGACGCGTACCACGAGGAACTTGACTCGATCGGCGACGGCCTGGTCGAGATGGCCCGGCTCGTCGGGTCGGCGATCGGGCGCGCCACCACGGCCATCCTCGACGCCGATCTGAAGCTGGCCGAGAGCGTGATCGCGGCCGACCAGAAGGTCGACGATCTCCAGCACGAGCTCGAAGCCCGCGCGATAGCCCTACTGGCCCGCCAGCAGCCGGTGGCGACGGACCTGCGTATCGTCGTCACCTCGCTCCGCATGTCCGCCGACCTGGAGCGCTCCGGCGACCTGGCCCAGCACGTGGCGAAGCTGGCCCGGCTGCGCTTCCCCGAGCGGGCGATCCCGCACGACCTGCACGCCACGATCCTGGAGATGGGCCAGCTCGCGCAGCGCCTGATGGCGAAGGCGGCCGAGGTGATCATCACGAAGGACGTCGACCTGGCGCTCCAGCTGGAGCAGGACGACGACGAGATGGACCTGCTGCACCGCACGCTCTTCCAGCACCTGCTGGACGACCGCTGGAAGCACGGCATCGAGACCGCCGTCGACGTCACCCTGCTGGGCCGCTACTACGAGCGCTTCGCCGACCACGCGGTGTCGGTGGCCAAGCGTGTGGTGTACCTGGTGACGGGTGAGCACGCGGACGAGCTCCAGCCCGACATCCAGCCGGTCACGGGGGCGGAGGGCGTCTGAGGTCCGGGAGTACCGGGGGCTTCCGTCTCACTCCGGGGGCGCGGGCGAGCCTCAGTGCGCCGTTGATGCGCCCAGTGGAGCGGGCATGCAATGGGGGTAGGCACCCGTGCCTCGCCTAGGCGTACAGGCGTATAGGCGTAGGCCCCCAGCCTCGATGCCTCATTGAGGCCTCATTGAGGAGGACACCATGGCCGATTCTCCCGCCACGCCCGACCCGACCCTGGACCGCGACACCGACCAGCCCGCCGACATCAAAAGCCTCCCGCTGTTCGGCGCCTGCGGCTGCGGCTCCGGCTGCGGCTGCGGCTGCCAGTCGGGCAACCCGTGCCAGTGCGGCTGATCACGTAGCCCCACCCAGAGGGGCCCCGTCACCACGACGGGGCCCCTTCTGCATGCGGTCAGGCGGTCGTTGTTGGTCGTCGCTGGTCATTGTCGGTCGTCGTCGGAGGGCTCAGAGAGGGCCCGGCCGTCAGCGGCGTCAGCCTGACGGGCCAGACGCGTCTGACGGCCCTCGCACGCGCGCATCACCCGCGTATAGGGCCGGTTTCGACGTCAGACGGTCCTGACGCGTCAGGCCATGCGGAAAGAAGAGCAAGAAGGAGCCGCTTCGCGGCATGTCCTCGGGCGGCGTGCCGCCGAACAGCAAGAGGAGCACGCCCCCACGTGGTGCTCTTCTTGCAGTAGCCCGCTCGTCCAGCCGTCGTCAGGACGGTCCGCCCCGTCCTGACGCCCTCTGATTTCACAGGTAAATCACAGGTCGGCGAAAGGGTGCGCTCAGAGAACACCGACAGGGTCCACAGCATGACCATGAGTACGCCGCGAGTGCGTACCGAATCGGTGGAGCGGGAGAGCCGAGAGATCAATACTGGGTGCACAATCAGCGTGGCGGCGTCATGAGTAGGCGACAGCCGCGCACCTTGCGGACCCGGCTTGTCTTGGCGTCCGTGTTGCTGATTGCCGTCGTATGCGCAGCGATCAGCTCCGTGACGACGTTGGTGCTGCGGTCTCATCTCTCCTATCAGCTCGACACTCAGATCGGTGTCACTGCCGCTGGTCTTGTTGCCGCCTCGCTGGCCGTGGTCGCCATCGTCGGTGTCGTTCTACGCCCGCTACGCAAGGTGGCTGAGACGGCCAGCCGTGTCTCCCAACTGCCATTGCACACCGGCGAGATGGACCTCAATGAACGAGTGTCCGATGCGGACCCGCGCACGGAGGTAGGCCAGGTGGGCGCAGCCCTGAACCGTATGCTCGACCATATTCACAGCGCCCTGCAAGCACGCCAGCAGAGTGAGACGCGGGTACGCCAGTTCGTCGCCGACGCCAGCCACGAGCTGCGGACACCATTGGCCTCCATCCGCGGCTACGCCGAGCTCACCCGGCGCGGGCGGGAGCAGGTCGGTCCCGACACCCAACACGCCCTGGCCCGTGTTGAGTCCGAGGCCAACCGGTTGACCGTGCTTGTGGAGGACCTGTTGCTGCTCGCCCGAGTGGACGTCGGCCGGCCGCTGCAGTTCGAGCAGACCGATCTGGTACCGCTCGTCGTAGATACCATCAGCGATGCGCGCGCGGCCGGGCCCGAACACATCTGGCGACTCGCCCTGCCCGACGAACCGGCCCTGGTGTTGGCGGATGTGGCCCGGCTGCGGCAAGTGCTGGTCAACTTGCTCGCCAACGCCCGGACCCACACGCCACCAGGGACGGCCGTCACTGCCCGGGTGCAGCGACGCGGCACTTGGCTCTGCGTGGATGTGGAGGACGACGGGCAGGGCATCCCGTCCCAGCTACTGCCGCACGTCTTCGACCGGTTCACCCGTGGCGACTCAGCACGCTCGCGTGCCACCGGCTCCACCGGTCTGGGCCTGGCGATCGTGCAGGCCGTAGCGGCCGCACACGGCGGTGCCGCGACCGTCGACAGCAGGCCGGGAAAGACTGTCTTCACCGTCCATCTGCCTGTGCTCACAGCCGCCGCGCCGCTGGCACCCCGGGGACAACTCCCATTCGCAGATAGAGCACAGCGGCGCCACAGGGATACGACAGGCCGTCTGGTGACCGGCCCGCCGCTCACCTCCAAGAGGGCTGCCGCCCCATGATGAGAACGACGATCGAACGTCCTGGTCAAGCCTTGATCAAGTCGTTGACCGGGACACGACCCTGTCGAGATACTGCAGGCGGTAATCGGATAGTGCCGCTGATCGTGCAGGGCTGACCCCCCTGTCGGCGGGCTCGAAACGGTGACCAGGGGGGGAATGAGACGCGAGCAAGAATACCCATTGGCAGGTTCCTGCCAGGTTGATTGTCGGCTCAATCTGCACCCTCCCCGCTTCTCAGTAGCCGACGCGGAGCTGGGTTATCACATGGCTCCGCCCTGCCAGGGGGTTGATTTTCATGAACAGGAAGCTTCGTGCTGCGCTGGCAAGCGCTGCCGCGCTGCTCGCAGTCAGTGCGGCAGCGGGTCCGGCGTCCGCGGCAGAGATGCAGCCCATGAGTAAGCACACCGGCACGACAGGTTGCTTCAACTGGTCATGGGCAGACGGGTGGGACAGTACGACTGTGTACTTCCACAACACCTGCAAGACCACCCACGTCATAGAGATCACGTGGAACCATGACCTCGAGTACGACGCATCCATACCGGCGGACTTTAAGAGCAGCCACAACGGCTTGGGCAGCATGACGCACCTCTACGACCGCGGGGCCTGTGGGTCGTTCTGTTAGAAGCCGTATCTCAGCCGATCTTGGAACGTGCGGGTCGAACAGGTTTCCCGCCGGGGTGATCTTCCCGCCGTGCGCGCATGAAGACAGGGCCTCTCGGTAGCTCGGGGATGCGAATCTGACTCTCGGCCTGGCACTCCGGCCGCAAGAGCCCGGGCGCTGAGGGCCCAGAGTGGGCCCGGGCCGTGAAAACGCCCCCGATCCGCTCCATAAGCGCAGGTCGGGGGCATGATCACAAAGGTTACTTCTTCTTGCCCTGGGTTTCGACCGCCCGTTTTTTGGCGCTGATCAGCGGGGTACCCACCTCGACCGACCTGCGGTTGAGCGGTTGTTGGTGGTCGTTGTCTGCCGTTACTTGTCGACCTCGGAGGTTCCAGACAGGTCCCGGCTCCGAGCCCGGCGCCAACCGTCGGCGGAAGCCCTAACGGCTTCTGGTGGCCGTAACGCGTTACGGCCACCTAACACCCAAACCCCTAGGCATGCACGCGTGTTACCCGCCCTGGCATCGGACCCCGTCAGGCCGCGGCTGTGTCCCGTTGCCCAAGGCACCGGGACACAGCCGGCGGGCCATCTACCAGGCGGGCCATCTACCAGGCGGGCCATTTACCAACAGTGCCCGAACAACAGCCGGACCTCTCCCCTCATGCCCTACCGGTCAGAGGTTGGCGCACTGTCCGGCACCGGTGCCGTGCACCGTGTTCGGGTTGCCGTCGTTGATCGGGGGCGGCACGTTGCCGGTGCAGTGCAGCGAGCCGCCGATGGTGTTGCCCGCGATCTCGGCCTGGGTGTCGTCCGGGAACGGGCCGCTGCCGGTCGTCCCGTTGACGTCGACCGAGCCAACGATCCGGTTGGCGATCAGCTCCGCGCCGGAGTGGTTGTCGAGCAGGTGGACGGACCCGCCGACGCGGTTGCCGGCGCAGGCGTCGTCACCCGGATCCCCGACGACCACGAACCCGCTCGCGCGGTCGACCTTCAGCGTCCCGGTGGCGCGGCTGTCGCACATGCCGAACAGCGTGCCGTCCGAGGAGTGCACGCTGCCGAAGACGGTGGAGTGGCCGATGAACAGCGCCACGCCGGCCGCGCCGTGGACGGTGCCGTGCACGGTGGCGTCGACGATGCAGGTGCTCGGCGCGGTCGCCCGGACGCTGCCGTGGACGTCACCGGTGATGACCTCAGCGCAGGTCACCTGCTGGGTGATGCTCTCCAGACTGCCCGCCAGGAAGTGGGTGTCGCCGCTGTACTGGGCCGTGATGGTGTGGCTGCCGGGCAGCAGGTTGGCGGAACTCACCTGCGTCTTGGCGCAGTTGGCGCCACCGCCGGGTGCGAGGGTGTCGGTGCCGAGCACCGTGCTGCCGTCCTTGAAGGTCACCGTGCCGGACGGCGGCAGCGCCGGGCTGGTGCTCGGCGGGGCCGGGCAGACAGTGTCGGTGAAGGTGATCGGCTCGCCGAAGGCCGTCGGGCCGTTCGCCGAGGAGGCGAGCGTCGTGCTGACCGGGGCCTGGTTGACGGTCTGGGTCAGGCTCATCGCGGTGCTGCCCGGGTGGTCGAGGTCTCCGCTGTAGGTGGCGTCCACGGTGTGGTCGCCGACGCTCAGCGTGGAGATCGCGTCCGAGGTGGCCGTCCCGGTCGTGGTGTCCACCGGCACCGGGCTGCCGAGCTGGGTGCCGTCGACCCGGAAGGTGACGGTGCCGCCGTCCGGGGTCGGTACGACCTTCGCGGTGAAGGTCACCGGCTGCCCGTAGACGGACGGGTCGGCGGAGGAGGTCAGCGTCGACTGAGTGGTCTGCTTCGGGACGCTGAAGAAGATCGTGTCCCGCGCCTGCTGGGTGGTCTGGTTGGTGCCGTTGAGGTTGCCGGTGAACGTGCCGTAGAAGGTGGTGCCGATCGCCTTCATCTGGATGAAGTCGCCGATGAACCGCTGCCGGGCGGTGCCGTCGTCCTTCGCGATGGTGAAAGTCTGCAGCGGGAGGTCGCTGAAGGTCGCCCCGTGGTCGGTGCTCCGGGCCAGGTGTGCGGTGACGATCGGGAAGGCGCTGCCGTTGGTTCCGTCGGAGGTCAAGTAGAGGACGCCGACGGTGCCGTCGTTGAGCACCGCGACGGAGGGCAGCGCCGCCTCGGTCGAAGTGGAGACGTTGACCGAGGCGGCAACGGCGAGGCCGCCCGCGCCATCGTCAGTGAGCCGGCGCAGCCTGATCTGGTTGTGGCCGCCGGTGACGGCCTCGCCGTAGGCCACGAACACGTCGCCGTTGCTCGGGTCGACGGCCGCGTGCTGGACGCCGCCGATCAGTGCGTTGGACGTGGCGAACTTGAAGCCGACGTCGCCCTGGTAGCTGCTGACCGAGGCGACGACCAGGCCGTCGGTGGCGTTGCCCAGGTCCCAGCTCCCTCCGCCGTTGGTCGACCGCTTCAGCCGGATGTTGACGGCGTGCGGCTGGGAGGTGCTCACGCCGCCCTCCTGGTACAGCGCGTACACGGTGCCGTTGCGCGGGTCGCCGGCCAGGCGGAGCCCACCGTTGATGCCGCCCGTCACGGCGCCGTTGCCCACCGGTTGGTCGTTGGCGGCGGGGAAGTCCACCGGGCTGGCGCTGTGCTGCGTGACGGTCACGTGGTCGCGCGGGAGAGCACCGAGGTCCTGGTAGCCGACGTAGGCGTTGTCCTGGGTCGTGTTGGTGGTGTCGCGGTTGACGATCAGCCAGGGCTGGTCGGTGTTGGGGTGGGTGTTCGTGGTGGGCTGGGTGACGTTGGTCATCGGGTCGACGTTCCAGAGCCACGACGTCGCCTGGGTGGGGTCGGTGGTGGACCCGGTGACCACCTGGGCGTTGGCCCCGCAGGTCAGGAAGGTTCCGTAGAGTCGGCCGTTGCGGCCGTAGTCGATGGTCTGGTCGCACGGGCCGCCCGCCGTGTTGGCGATCCCCGGGGGTGCCGGGATGGTCCTCTGGTTGGTCCAGGTGGTGCCGCCGTCGATGCTGTAGAGCAGGTCGGCGTTGTTGTTCCACTCGTCGTTGGGGTTGTGGCCGAAGCGGGTGATGGCGATGTGCTGCGGGTTGGCCGGGTCGACCGCGATCGACGGCTCGCCGTAGGTGCCGAGGGTGTTGACGGCGGCGTCCGCGTCGATGATGTTCACGCTCGGGACCCGCTGCAACGACCGGACCCGCCCGGGCTGCACCGGCCCCGGGGGAGCCGTACGGTCGGGTGGCTGGTCGCTCCCGCTGATCCTGCCGTTGCTCTGACCGGCGCTCTGGCTCACCGGCGACGGCGCGTCGGCCCAGGCCTGGGCGGACAGCAGCAGCGGTCCGGCGGCCAGCGAGAGTGCGAGGGCCGCGCCGAGCGGGCGTCTGAGGGGGATAGGTCTGCGGCGGAGTGCGGGTGCCACGGGTCAGTCCTTTCGATCACGTCGGTCACACGACAGGGCGGTGACATTCTGTGATCGAGAGGGCTGTGACAGTCACACGGCGCACTCAGCGCGGTCACGTCCCACTATGAAAGCCCTACCAACGGCCGAGCACGCCGGAAATCAGGTCCACCGATCGGCCACGTCGGGCGGCCGGTATCGCCAGCAGGACGCCGAGCACCAGCAAGGTGGTGTACCCGACCGTCTCGTGGTCGTCCGGCACCAGGAAGCGGACGAAGCCGAACAGCCGGAAACCCCCGAGTCGGTCGGCCAGCAGGCCGGAGCCACCACACCAAGCACCGTTGCAGTCCTAGCTAGTGGGGCCGGACGGCATTTGGGGCGCCGGGCACGGCCGGGGGCACCCTAAATGCCGTCCGTAGCTCAGGACCGCCCGCCCTGACACCTCCTGACAGTCAGGCGGCCCTGACACCCAAACCCCTAGGCACACGCGGTGTCACGCTCTCTGACGCCCGGCCTGACACCCGCGCTCTGACACCTCTGACACCTGACGCCTGACACCGCTCCCCACGTCTGCTTCAAGGCGGCAATCCAGGGAGGGGGGACCCGTGCCGCGCCGCCTGGAATGCCGTCCTGAGCTCCTTCCAAGGGGCAGACGGCCGGAGCGGGCAGGCGCCGCCGGGCCGCTCCCCGCCGTGAGGGCAACCCACGGCTTTTCAGTAGGGGGCAGACCGGCCGTGCGCCCCGGCTCCTGCCCCCTCTGAAAAGCCGTCCATGGCCGTCCTAGAGAGTTGAGGGAAGACGCCGGATGCGGCCTGCGGCAAGGGGAGATCCTCGGGCTGTCCGTCGATGACATCGACTTCGACAGCGGCACCCTGCACGTGGTGCAGCAACTCAAGCTGAGCCTGAGCAAGGCCGTGTTCGCGCCCCCGAAGGGCGGCAAGCTCCGTGACGTGCCTCTGCCCGACCCCGTGGCAGAGGCACTACAGGCACACATCAAGCGGTTCCCGCCTGTGGAGATCAAGCTCCCGTGGATGCGAGCGAACGGCCAGTCGGTGACCCGGCGGCTCATCTTCACGGGCCCCAACGGTGGGCACGTCTGGCGTACGCCCCTGAACGAAGACCACTGGAAGCCCGCGCTCGCGAAGGCGGGCGTCATCCCCAAGGCCAAGAGCCGCGAGCACGCCGCCGCCCGGGAGCAGGGCATGCACGCACTCCGGCACTTCTACGCGTCCGTGCTTCTGGACGCCGGGGAGAGCATCAAGGCCCTCGCGGAGTACCTCGGGCACTCCGACCCGGGGCTGACGCTCAAGGTGTACGCGCACCTCATGCCGAGCAGTCGGGACCGGGCCCGGAAGGCTCTCGGCAAGGCACTCCGGCCCCAAGATCACTCGGGCTGAGGTTCCAGGGAGGTTCCAGGGCACGAAAATGCCTCCCGCCCGCGCCGTATGCGCAGGTGGGAGGCATGATCACGATTCCTACTTCTTCTTGCCCTGGGTCTTGTCGGGGATCTTGGGGAGCGGTGTTTTCGCAGCTCAGGGCGGGTCTCATGTGCGGCTGAGCGGTCGTCACTGGTCATCGTTGGCCACTGCTGAGCGGCCTGGACGGCCCAGGGACGGCCCGGCCGACCAAACTGCTGTCTCAGGGTGCGCGGACCAGCATCAACCGACTTCAGGACGGCCCGCGGGCTCCTGAACGGCGCTGGGTGAGACAGATATTGATGCGGGTAGCAGCGCCTCGCTCACTGGCATCCTCTGCATCAAGGAGGCGCCATGGCGGGCAGGTTGCCGGGCTGACCTGCGGCGAAGCGGCGTCGGGGCTGGGACGTCAGTCGTCTTGATTGGCGGTCGGCTACGCGACGGGGTGGAAGGCCGGAAGACCCTCACCCCGTCGGTAGGGCGTCAGGACCGGGCGTCGAGCACCCGCCCGGTCCGCCGGCGATGGCGGATCAGCCGCCGCCGGCCCCGGCGCCGGCCCCGGCGCCGTGGGCATCACCACGATTGGCGTCACCACCGGGGTTCACCCTTGCCGGGGCTCAGCCGGGTCCGGCTTACTCCGGCTTGCCCGCGTCCGGCTTGCCCGCGTCCGGCTTGCCCGCATCC
>NZ_JBIBKX010000013.1:259075-365798 GCF_042959425.1 Streptomyces sp. NPDC007896
CGGCTTGCCCGCGTCCGGCTTGCCCGCGTCCGGCTTGCCCGCGTCCGGCTTGCCCGCGTCCGGCTTGCCCGCGTCCGGCTTGCCCGCGTCCGGCTTGCCCGCGTCCGGCTTACCCGCGTCCGGCTTACCCGCGTCCGGCTTACCCGCATCCGGCTTACCCGCATCCGGCTTACCCGCATCCGGCTTACCCGCATCCGGCTTACCCGCATCCGGCTTACCCGCATCCGGCTTGCCCGGGCCGATCTGAGTGCCACCAATGCTGTTGCCCTGGCCGCCATTTATTGTGTTGTCGACATGTATCGAGTTGTCGACAATGCTTGTCACATTGTTCGTTACTTGGTTCACTACAGAGGGTGGCAACCCAAGCTTTTGCGCTTCCGCTTTCGCTTCCCGTTGCCCTATTTTGGTCGCCTGCTCCTTGGAAGCGCCACCGCGCACTGCTTGCTGTGCCGCCGCTGTCCCCTTTGCGGTTGCCGTTACGCCGTCAGATGCCGTTGAACCTGCGGCTGATCCCGGCAACGCGCACTGAACTGTACCTACAGAAACGGGACCACCGACAGTGATCCGGGTCTGGATGTCGCCCATCGGTCCCGCCGAGACGCGGGCAATTTTTTCGCCCTTGGTTGTGACGTCATATGCATGATTGGGGGCGAAGCCGTTACCATGTATCACCCCATTTTGCAGGCTGCATGCCGCTACAGGAGCTGCGGCCGGAACGGCGGAAGCCTGGTTGCCCTGGGCGCTCGCAAACCCCGCTGTTCCGGCGAGGATCGCAGCGACGCAGGACAGGCCGGCGATGTGCGTAATGTGCTTCTTCCTTGCCATGCATATCTCCCTTGAATGATCGGCCCAGATGCTGAAATTCACTGCACGTCGGGGCCTCTTGCCTGGTGTCTCGGTTCCGTATGACGGCCGAGTGCTTTACCTGTCATCAGATTGCCGTTTTCGGACACGGAGAGAAAGCAACGAAGAGTCGGGGCTTGACAAACCGCTCGCTGGCGGTGACAGAGGCCGCGCGAAGGCCATGTCTGGCGTACGTCCCTCAACGAGGAGGCGTGGAAACGGGCGCTGGCCGGCGCCGGGGTGATCCCGTTGCCCGAGCGCGGCCTGCCCTACGCCGAGTCCCGCGAGAACGGCATGCACACCCTCCGCCACTTTTACGCCTCGGTGCTCCTGGACGCCGGGGAGAACATCAAGGCCCTCGCCGGGTACCTCGGCCACTCGGACCCTGGTTTGACGCTCCGCGTGTACGCGCACCTCATGCCGTCCAGCCAGGAGCGCACTCGCAAGGCGGTGGCCACTGTCTTCGAGGGGCCCAATTGAGGCGACATGGCGGCTGAGGGCTCGTACTCTCCGGGCCAGAGAGGGACGGGGAGAGCAATGACGGAGTACTTCTTATTGGTGTGCGACGACGTGCCTCATGACGTGCTGCTCACCGATCCTGGCACCCGTGTGCTGGACGTCGCCCAAGTCGTACGTCGACTGACGGGACTGAGTCTCTGGCGCAGCAAGGTTCTGGCAACGCAGGTTCCCGCAATGATTCTCGACGGCGTGCTTCAGGAGGACGCGGAGGCGGCGGTCGCGGATCTCCGCGATGTGGGAGCACAGGCAGAGGTGAGGGCACAGCCAGAGCCGGAATTCCTCAAGCCCTGACGGCCCGGTCAAGCAGCAGACGGCCCAGAGACGGCCCAAGGCCACCGAAAAGCCCCCTACCAGCGGAGAACCCGCAGGTAGGGGGCTTGATCAATTCAGGTTACTTCTTCTTGCCCTGGTTCTTGACCGCCTCGATCGCGGCCGCGGCCGCCTCCGGGTCGAGGTACGTGCCGCCGGGGTTGAGCGGCTTGAAGTCGGCGTCGAGCTCGTAGGCGAGCGGGATGCCGGTCGGGATGTTCAGGCCCGCGATGTCGGCGTCGGAGATGCCGTCGAGGTGCTTGACGAGGGCGCGCAGCGAGTTGCCGTGGGCGGCGACCAGGACCGTGCGGCCGGCGAGGAGGTCGGGGACGATGCCGTCGTACCAGTACGGCAGCATACGGAAGACGACGTCCTTCAGGCACTCCGTGCGGGGGCGCAGCTCCGGCGGGATCGACGCGTAGCGCGGGTCGTTCGCCTGCGAGAACTCGCTGTCGTCGGCGAGGGGCGGCGGCGGGGTGTCGTACGAGCGGCGCCACAGCATGAACTGCTCCTCGCCGAACTCGGCGAGGGTCTGGGCCTTGTCCTTGCCCTGGAGCGCGCCGTAGTGCCGCTCGTTCAGGCGCCAGGAGCGGTGGACGGGGATCCAGTGGCGGTCGGCGGCCTCCAGCGCGAGCTGGGCGGTGCGGATCGCGCGCTTCTGGAGCGAGGTGTGCACGACGTCGGGCAGCAGGCCGGCGTCCTCCAGCAGCTCACCGCCGCGGACTGCCTCCTTCTCGCCCTTCTCGTTGAGATTGACGTCCACCCATCCGGTGAACAGGTTCTTCGCGTTCCATTCGCTCTCGCCGTGGCGGAGGAGGATCAGCTTGTACGGTGCGTCGGCCATACGTCCGAGCGTAATGGAAGCCTTCGTCCCCTCGCGCCCCTGCCCGGAAGGCGGACAGTTGACGGCATCTGTTAATTGAGTGGCCCCCGGAGACCTCCCGCTCGTAAGTTGCCATCAGTACATGAGCCGCTTACATCCGTGGGGGACGACCGATGCCACTCGCCGTCATGCGACGCGCCGCCCGAGAGACCGTCTCGGGGCTCCCCCGCGAGTTCTGGTGGCTGTGGACCAGCACCCTGGTCAACCGACTCGGTGCTTTTGTCGCCACTTTCATGGCTTTGTACCTGACGCTCGACCGCGGCTACTCCGCCTCGTACGCGGGTCTCGTGGCGTCCCTGCACGGCCTCGGCGGTGTCGTCTCCTCGCTCGGCGCGGGCGTGATGACCGACCGCCTCGGGCGCCGGCCCACGCTCCTCGTCGCGCAGACCTCGACGGCCGCGTCCGTCGCGCTGCTCGGCTTTATGCACGACCCGGTGGCCATCGCCGCGGTCGCCTTCCTGGTCGGGATGGCCAGCAACGCCTCCCGGCCCGCCGTCCAGGCGATGATGGCCGACATCGTGCGGCCCGAGGACCGCGTCCGGGCGTTCTCCCTCAACTACTGGGCGATCAACCTCGGCTTCGCGGTCTCCTCCATGGCCGCCGGTTTCATCGCCGAGTTCAGCTACCTCGCGGGCTTCCTCATCGAGGCCGGCATGACCCTCGTCTGCGCGCTGGTCGTCTTCGCGAAGCTGCCGGAGTCCCGGCCGGTGCAGAACGCCAAGGAGGCGAAGGACGACGTCGGCCTCAAGACCGTGCTGCGCGACCGGCGCTTCATGAGCGTCGTCGGGCTGTCCTTCCTCGTCGCCCTGGTCTTCCAGCAGGGCTCCGTGGGACTCCCCGTCGCCATGGGCAGAGCGGGCTTCACACCCGCCGACTACGGCATGGCGATCGCCGTCAACGGCGTCCTCATCGTCGCGCTGCAGATCCCGGTCACCCGTTTCATCCAGCACCGGGATCCGCGCCGACTGCTCGTGATCTCCTCGGTCCTCGCCGGGTACGGCTTCGGGCTCACCGCCTTCGCCGGGTCGGTCGGCGTCTTCGCGCTCACCGTGTGCGTGTGGACCCTGGCCGAGATCGTCCACGCGCCCACCCAGACGGGCCTGGTCGTCCAGCTCTCCCCGACCCACGGCCGGGGCCGCTACCAGGGCATGTACACCCTCTCCTGGTCACTCGCCGCGCTGATCGCTCCCCTGATGTCCGGCGTGGTCATCGACCGGTTCGGGGCCGAGTGGCTGTGGGGACTGTGCGCGCTGGTGGGCACGGTGGCCGGGCTCGGGTACGGCCTGCTGATGCGGCGGCTGCCCACGGAGGAACCGGCGGTGGAGGCCGACCCGACACTCGCCGAGCCCGAGGTCAGCGCGGCCTGACGCCGCCGGGTACGGGGCGAAGACCGTGCCGGCACGCCGAGTACGGCCCACGACCTCGCCGTCGCCCGACCTCACGGATGCATCCGCGCCCCCTTCACCACCTTGTCCACCGCGTTCCGAGGCCCGTACACAGCCAGCCCCACCACATCCAGCCCGGCCGTGGCGACAGCCCGCACCGCCGCCCGGTTGTCCCGGTCGTTGCCGGTGCCGAAGAGATCCGACGTGAAGACGGCCCGGGGCAGCGCACGGCCGAGCGCCCTGCCATGTGCCGCCACAAGGACCTCCTTCGTCCCCTCGAAGACGAGCACAGGCTGGCGGAACATCGGCAGATACCGCACCCCGTCCGCGTCCTCGTACGGCTCCCCGATCACCTCGGGAACCTGCGTACCCAGGCCGCTGACCAGGAAGGACGTGACGTTCAGGCGCTGCCAGGGCTCAAGGTCGTCGCGCAGCAGGACGACGATCTTCGTGTCGAAGCGGATCGGTTCGCTGTTCATACGTCGAGACTGCCGACCGCCGTACGACGCCGTCTTGTACGTTCTTTGCATGGCCGCTCAGCCGGAGGTCTCCGCCTGGCGCCCGCGCGTACCGGGTGTCACGGAGGTCTTCCACGCCCACTTCACCGAGTACACCTATCCGATGCACGTGCACGAGGCCTGGACGCTGCTCATCGTCGACGACGGGGCCGTACGGTACGACCTCGACCGGCACGAGCACGGCACCCCGCACGACACGGTGTCCCTGCTGCCGCCGCACGTCCCGCACAACGGCTCCCCGGTCACCGCGCACGGCTTCCGCAAGCGCGTCGTCTATCTCGACGGCACTCATCTGGGCGAGGACCTCATCGGGTCCGCGGTGGACGGGCCCGACCTGCGTGACCCCGTGCTGCGGCTGCGCGTCGGCCAGTTGCACACCGCGCTCGGTCACCCCGGTGACGAACTGGAGGCCGAGAGCAGACTGACGCTCATCGCCGAGCGGCTGCGCACGCATCTGCGGCCCGGCACTCCCGCCGCCGCCCCGCGCAACTCCCCCACCCTCGCCCGCACCCTGCGCGAACTCCTCGACGGACACCTCACCCAGGGCATCGGCCTCGACGAGGCCGCCCGGCTCGTGCACGCCCATCCCGCCCATCTGGTACGGGCGTTCAGCGGCGCCTATGGCATCGCACCCCACCAGTACCTGATGTCCCGCCGGGTCGACCGGGCCCGCCGTCTCCTCCTCGACGGCCGCCCGCCGGGCGAGGTGGCGTCGGCGACCGGCTTCTACGACCAGTCCCATCTCACCCGGCACTTCAAGAAGTTGGTCGGGGTGACTCCGGGGCGCTACGCACGCTCGGGGCCGGCGTGACCCCCGTGGGTACGCTCCGCACATGGACTGGCATACGTGGCACGACGCGTACGACACTCCCGACTCCTACCTCGGCCGGCGACTGGCCCTCGTCCAGGAACGCGTCCGGCTCGCCCTCGACGAGGCCCCGCCGGGACCCCTCACGGCCGTCAGCGTCTGCGCCGGGCAGGGCCGCGACCTGATCGGCGTGCTCGCCGGGCACCCTCGCCGGCGCGATGTCCGCGCGCGGCTCGTCGAGCTGGACGGGCGCAACGCCGAGGTGGCGGCGCGCGCGGCCGGGGCCGCGGGGCTGTCGGGGGTCGAGGTCGTCGTCGGGGACGCCGCGTCGACCGATCACTACCAGGACCTCGCCCCGGCCGGCCTCGTCCTGCTCTGCGGTGTCCTCGGCAATCTCACCGACGAGGACGTCGAGCGCACCGCCGGCTTCTGCGCACTGCTGTGCGGGCCGGGCGGCACGCTCGTGTGGACCCGGCACCGCAAGGCACCGGACCTCGTCCCGCGCGTCTGCGGCTGGCTGGAGGAGCGCGGATTCGAGCGGCTGTGGGTCTCGGACCCCGCGCTCGGATTCGGCGTCGGGGCCCACCGGTACGCCGGTGAGCCCCGGCCGCTGCCGTCCGGGGAGCGGATGTTCACCTTCGTCGGGTACGACACGCTCGGCTGAATCAGAGGTCCCGCTGGGCCTCGTACAGATTGCGTGGGCGCACGACGTCCGTGGTCCCGTACAGCTCCAGACGGGAGTGCAGGTCGCCGGTGAAGTCGGGGACGTCGATCTGGTCGAACTCGGTCACCTCGTTGAGGCCGACGGTGGCGGAGTAGGGCGCCAGACCGTCGATCTTCATCAACCCCGCGCGGCCGTTCGTGACCCGTACGTTCCAGTGGGTGAAGCGGGCGCCGAAGAGCGGACCGGCGCTCGCGTCGCCGCCGTGGCGGCCGTTGTTGTCGACGGTGATGTCGGTGCGGACGTTGGCGAAGGGCAGGCCCCGGTGGGAGTCGAAGGTGCCCATCCGGAGGTCGCCGCGCGACCAGACGTTGTAGGAGGAGAGGCCTTCCACGTTGATGCCGTGGAGCTGGGTGTTCGGCGGGGCCGGGACCGTGCGCTGTTCGATGGTGAAGTCCTCGACGAGGTTGTCGTGCGAGCCCTCGCGGCAGAAGTACGGGTGGTGCGAGCCGCGGCCCGCCACACGGGTGCGGCGCAGGGTGCAGGCGGAGGCCGCGACCAGGCCGAAGCCGTTGTCGACGTGGCGGACCGTCACGTCGTCGACCCAGCAGTCGTACGCGCACTGGAGGACGACCCCGTTGTAGCCCTTGTCGAGGAGATGCGGGGACTGGGGCGTCTCGACGGCCTCCAGGGTGAGGCCTTCGACGCCCGAGCCGGTCAGCGGCTCGACATGGGTGGTCAGACGCGGGTCCCACTCGGGACGTATGTCGAGGGGCAGCGGGCGCTCCAGGGTGACCTTTCTGCCCCGCACACGCGCGATGCGTACGGGCCACTCGTAGGGGACGTAACTCGTGAGCTTGGTCTTGTCGTCCCAGTAGTACGCCTCGGGACCCGGACCGCCGCCCGCCATGTGCTCCAGGAGGGTGTGGCCGGCGTCGTCGGCGAGCCGCAGGAGGACGAGCCGGCCCGGCTTCAGCGGGCGGGGGTCTGCGACCGTCACCGACCAGGAGCCGCGGGTGGCGGGGGCGACGGTCGTCAGGGTCCCCCACTCGTCGCGCTTGTTGCCGGTCCAGCCCTCGAACGGCCAGGCCCTGTCCTTGATGGCGGCGACGAGGGAGTCCCAACGGGCCGTGGGCGCGAGCCAGATGAGGCCACCCGCCCAGGACCAGGACGACTTGTCGCCGCCGTAGCGGGAGCCGTAGACGCCGATCAGCTCGGTGAGGTTCTTGGTCGCGTACAGCTTCGTACGGTCGCTGCCGGCGCCGCGCAGCACGACGTTCGAGTGGCCGATGCGGATCAGGCCGTCGATGCGGAAGGTGCCGGGCGGGATGAGCACCGTGCCACCGCCGGCCCTTCCGGCAGCGGCGATGGCACGGTTGATCGCGGGCGCGCAGTCCGTGGTGCCGTCGTCCGCGACGGCGCCGTAGGCGCGGACGTCGGCCACGACGGGGCGGCGGGGGAAGCGCGCCGATCCGCCCCGGTAGCCGGCCCTGCCGACGTACGGGATCTGCGGGTGGGTGAAGGGGGTGCGGGTGAACTCCCGCCAGAGGGCGGGAACTTGGCCTGGGTCATGGGGGCGTGCGACAGCGGTCGCGGCCGTCGCCGGTCCGCCGGTCACCGTGGCGGCCGCCACGGCTACGGCACTGCCGAGCAGGCCCCGTCTGGTGATGCTCACATACTCCTTGCTCATACCCGCCCGCCTTCCATCGCACTCCATGGGCATCCATGGATGTGAATGCCGTTCAGATTTGCGTAGGCGGTGAGCATGCCACTGAGACCCCTTGCCCGGAAGGGGTCATGCACCACTTACTTGGACTGGACCTGGAATTCAGCCAGCGGGACGCTGAGTCAGATGGGTGAACGCGTCCAGATTGCGGGTCGATTCGCCGCGGGACACCCGCCAGGCGTACTCCTTGCGGATCGCGGAGGCGAAACCGAGCTCAAGGAGCGTGTTGAAAGCGCCGTCGGCGGCCTCCAGGACCGAGCCGAGCAGCCGGTCGATCTCGTCCGGCGTGACCGCGACGAGCGGCAGTTTGCCGACCAGATACACGTCCCCCAGGGGGTCGACCGCGTAACTCACGCCATAGAGCTTGAGATTGCGCTCCAGGAGCCAGCGGTGGACGCCTTCCCGGTTCTCGTCGGGGTGGCGGATCACGAAGGCGTTCAGCGACAGGGAGTGCTTGCCGACGATCAGCGAGACGGTCGTCGAGAGCTTGCGGGTGCCGGGCAGTTTCACGACGTACGAGCCCGCCTTGGGACTCTCCCACTCCAGCTCGGCCTCGGTGAGGACCTGCTCGATGATCGACGCTGCGTCAGCCATGGAGGGAGCGTACGTCAGGCGTCCGGCGGACCGGCCCTCGGGCGGTGCGCGCGTCAGCCCTGGTGGGCGCGCACCTTGCGGCGGTGGGCCTGTACGGCCGCCGTGTACACGTCCGCCGTGGCGGCGGCCGCGGTGTCCCAGCCGAAGCCCTGCGCGTGCCGGGCGGCGGCCTCGCCCATCCGGGCCGACAGCGCCTGGTCGTCGGCGAAATCGCGCAGCACACGCGCGTAGGCGACGGGATCGTGCCCCGGGATCAGGAATCCGGTCTCCTGGTGACGCACGGCGACGGGCAGCCCGCCGACCTCGGCCGCCAGCACCGGCGTGCCGGCCGCCTGCGCCTCGATGGCGACCAGCCCGAAGGACTCGCTGTAGGAGGGCATGACCAGCACCGACGCGGCCCGGAACCAGTCCGCGAGCTGCTCCTGGTCGACGGGCGGCCTGAAGCGCACGACATCGGCGATCCCGAGCCGGGCGGCGAGCTTCTGCAGCCCCTCGGGCTTGGCGAGACCGGTACCGCTGGGGCCGCCCACCACGGGGACGACGATGTTGCCGCGCAGCTCGGGGCGCTCGTCCAGGAGGACGGCGACCGCGCGCAGCAGCACGTCGGGGGCCTTCAGGGGCTGTATGCGGCCCGCGAAGAGCGGGATCAGCGCGTCCTGCGGGAGCCCGAGGCGGGCGCGGGCGGCGGCGCGGCCGTCGGCCGGGCGGAAGCGGTCGAGGTTGACGCCCGGGTGGACGACGGCGACCTTGCCGGGCTCGGCCTCGTAGTGACGGACGAGCTCGTCGGCCTCTTCGGAGGTGTTGGCGATGAGACGGTCGGCGGCGCGCACGATCTGGGTCTCGCCGATGACGCGGGCGGCGGGCTCGGGGGTGTCGCCCTCGGCGAGCGCGGCGTTCTTGACCTTGGCCATGGTGTGCATCGCGTGCACCAGAGGCGCGCCCCAGCGTTCGGCGGCGAGCCAGCCGACGTGGCCGGAGAGCCAGTAGTGCGAGTGCACGAGGTCGTAGTAGCCGGGTCGGTGCCCGGCCCAGGCCTGCATGACGCCGTGCGTGAAGGCGCACAGCTGGGCGGGCAGCTCCTCCTTGGCGAGACCCTCGTACGGGCCCGCGTCGACGTGGCGGACGAGGACGCCGGGGGCCAGTTCGACGGCCGGCCGGAGGGCGGCCGTGGTGGCCCGGGTGAAGATCTCGACCTCGATGTTGATCGCGGCGAGGCGCTGGGCGAGCTCCACGATGTAGACGTTCATGCCGCCGGCGTCACCGGTGCCGGGCTGGTGCAGCGGCGAGGTGTGGACGGAGAGCATCGCGACGCGACGGGGCCTGCGGTGCAGCCTGAGCCGTGAGGGCGCCGCCGGGGAGCGTCGCCCGAGCCTGCTGACGTACTGGCTCACGTGGCGTTCCTCCTTGCTGCGGGCATGCCGGACGGAGGACGCACGGCACCCTCCAAAGAGGAGCAACGCCGGAGCGGCCCGCTCCATTTCCCTCGCACACCCCTTTGCCGAATCATTACCGAGAGTCGCTCAACCGTTCGAGTGCGAGCTGCGTGCGCGACTCTCTTCCCTTCTTTTCCACAGGTCTACGGAGGGCTGCCGGAGGTTATCCACAGGCCCGCACGGGCTTCCTCCCGGCCGCCTACTCTCGTACGCATGACAACCCGCGCCGCGTCCCGCCCCGTGGGTACGGTGACGCGCGGGACCACCAACCCCAACCGACTGCGCCGCATGGACCGCTGGATCGCGGCCACCCACGGCGCCGAGCTGCACAGAAGCGCAGACCCGGTGGCGGTCGACCTCGGATACGGGGCGGCTCCCTGGACCGCGGTCGAGCTGCTGACCCGCCTGCGCAGGGCCGCCCCCCGCGCCCGCGTGGTGGGCGTGGAGATCGAACCGGCGAGGGTCGCGGCGGCCCGGCCGTACGAGCGCGAGGGACTCGTCTTCCGGCACGGCGGCTTCGAGGTTCCGGTACCGGGCAGCCCCTCGCTCATCCGCGCGGCGAACGTGCTGCGCCAGTACGACGAGGAGCAGGTCGCAGAGGTCTGGCAGCGCCTGTGCGGGCGCCTCGCACCGGCGGGCCCCGGCTCCCGGGGCGGGCTGCTCGTCGAGGGCACCTGCGACGAGATCGGCCGTCGGCACGTCTGGGTCGCCCTGGGCCCCGAGGGCCCGCGCACGGTCACCTTCGCCACCCGTCTGGGCTCCCTGGACCGCCCGTCCGACCTCGCCGAGCGCCTGCCCAAGGCCCTGATCCACCGCAACATCCCGGGCGAGCCCGTGCACGCGTTCCTTCGCGACTTCGACCGCGCCTGGGCCGCCGCCGCGCCCTACGCCTCGTACGGCGCGCGGCAGCGCTGGATACGCGCGGTCCGCGACCTGACGGCGGACTGGCCGGTGACGGGCGGAATACCCCGCTGGCGCCAGGGCGAAGTCACGGTGCGCTGGGAGGCGTTGGCACCCCGCGGGCCCTTCGCGTAAACGCGGGGCGCGGGGGCCGGGGACAGGTGTGCGACGTCCGGATGACGCACGGGCGTCAAGCGCCGCACTTGCATCGGACACCCGGGCGAGGCACAGGCGTTGAAGGCTGGGGTGCGACGAACCGGGACACACGGGTGTGCGAGGCCGGAGTGCCGCGCGGGCGGTTGACGCCGGGGGTCGCGCGGGCGTGCTTCGTCGGTGGAGGGGTGGCCACCGCACGCCCGTGAGCTGCACGGAACGAACTCCGTGACTGGCTCGTCACACAGGCGGGGAGATCGTTTCACGGAGGCGGGCCGGGGGGAGGGGAGTTCTTGCCCACCTCTGTCGCATTGCGCGCCGACATGGCACGATCCCCCAGGCGTCCGTAAGTTACTGACGGTAAATCAGTTTGGGGGCGGAGCAATGGGATCCGGCAAGCGGAGCCTGACCACGGCGGCCATGGTTGTGGCCTGCGCCTGCGCGGTGCTGTCAGCACCGGGTGTGGCGTACGCGAGCCCGGCACCAGCGCCGACGCGAACACCGACTCCGACACCGACACCGACTCCGACAACCTCTCCGGCCGGCAAGGACCTTGAGGCGATCCGGAAGAGGCTGGACGATCTCTACCACGACGCGGCGGTCGCCACGGACGCGTACAACGCCGCCGAGGAGCAGGCCAAGCAGCAGTCGGCCGAGATCGTCGACCTGGCTCGCGAGATCGTCAAGGGTCAGGAGAAGCTGGACGAGTTGAAGGACCGCGCGGGCGCCGCGGCCCGCGCACAGTACCGGGGCGGCGGCCTGCCGCCCGAGATGCGGCTGTGGCTGAGCGACAACCCCCAGCAGTACCTGGACGGCGCCGGGCGGGTGCTCCAGGGCGAGCACGCGACCAAGGGGCTGCTCGCCGAGATGGCCCGTACGCAGCAGGACTTGGAGCAGTACGCGAAGGACGCCTCCGCGCAGTGGCAGAAGCTGGAGGCCAACCGCCAGGCCAAGGCCACGGCGCAGAAGGAGATCAAGAAGCAGATCGCCGCCGCCGAGAAGCTGGAGTCCCAGCTCGAGAAGAAGGAGAAGGAGCGGCTGGCGAAGCTCGAGGAGGAGGCCGCGTACAAGGCGCAGACGGCCTGGCTGAGTTCCGGCGTCCTCGCCGAGATCAGCGGCAAGGCGTCCGAGCAGGGCAAGAAGGCGGTGAAGTTCGCCACCGACCAGATCGGCAAACCGTACGAGTGGGGCGCCGAGGGCCCGGGCTCGTACGACTGCTCGGGGCTGACCTCACAGGCCTGGGCCGCCGCCGGCCACGGCATTCCGCGCACCTCGCAGGAGCAGTGGAAGCAGCTCCCCCACGTCGACGTCAAAGACATGCGCCCCGGCGACCTGATCATCTACTTCGACGACGCCAGCCATGTCGCGATGTACATCGGCGACGGCGCGATCGTGCACGCACCGCGGCCAGGCCGGACGGTGACGATCGCGGGGGCCGGGTCCATGCCGATACTGGGGGTCGTACGGCCGGACGCGTGACCGGGCGGGGCGTGCGGAGCCGGGACGTACGGAGCCGGAGCGTACTGAGCCGGGACGCACGGAGCCGGGACGGATCGGGCCGACCGATCGGCCCGAGCGGCCAAATCACCATCAACCCTGGAAAAGCGCCCTGCCCGTCGTGATGCACCGCACGTGACCCAGCCCACGGTTGTACATCGCCGCAACCTCGCGGACGTGACGTTCGTCATTCCGGGCACCACCGCATCCTGTCCAAGTGCGGTACAGGATGCGGCATATGACGGTGGCCGCCTGCCGGACACCGCGACGCACACCATTCCGTTGCGGCGTCCGCTACCGCTATGGTCCCCGTCGGTGGGTCGAGGACCTTCGCCCCACCACGCCCTCGGGGGGAGGGAAGGAACCCACACGATGCCCGTACCCATACCGCGGCAGAGAGCGATCCCGGCCGCGGAGAGCGGTCAGGCTCAAGGCGCGTTCTCACCCGGCGGCCCATCCGGAGAAGCGACCGGCGGCCCGGCCGGGGCAGTACCGGCGCCCCATGCCGCCACGACCCCGGTCGACAGCACCACCAACCTGACCCTGCTGGTCATCGAGGACGACCCGGCGGGTTCGCTCAGCGTGCCCGAGATGCTCGACGCGGCCGGCAAGCCGATCCGTATCCGTACCGCCCGCAACCTCACAGAAGCCGCGCGGCTGCTCACCGACGACGTCCACTGCATCCTGCTCGACCTCGCGCTGCCCGCCCCCGGCCGGGCGGCCACCGAGAGCGACGACGAGCTGACGACGCTCAAGCACGTGCTGCGGCTCGCACCCCGGCACGCCGTCCTCGCGCTCACCGCCTCCGGTGACGCCGAGCGGGGCGCGGAGGCGGTGCGCGTCGGCGCCCAGGACTATCTGTTCCGCGACGAGCTGGACGGCCGGCTGCTGAGCCGCGCGATCCGGTACGCGGTGGAGCGGAAACGTTCCGACAAGGCCGAGCGGCGACTCACCGAGTCCAGGCTGCGCGCCCAGGAGAACGCGCGCCTGGAGCGCGGCCTGCTGCCGACCCCTCTTCTGGAGGGCTCCTCGCTGCGCTTCGCCGCGCGCTACCGCCCAGGGCGCTCCCGCGCCCTGCTCGGCGGCGACTTCTACGACACCGTCCGTACGCCCGACGGCACGGTGCACGCCATGATCGGCGACGTCTGCGGGCACGGGCCCGACGAGGCCGCACTCGGCGTGGAGCTGCGCATCGCCTGGCGGGCGCTGACGTTCGCGGGCCTGTGCGGCGACGAACTCCTGTCCACCCTCCAGCAGGTCCTGGAGCACGAGCGCGAGAACGACGAGATCTTCGCGACGCTGTGCACGGTGGACATCGCGCCGGACGGGCGTCGCGCCGGGCTCTGCCTGGCGGGCCACCCGTCCCCGCTGGTCTCCCGCCCCGGCCGGCCCGCCGAGCTGCTGCCGTACGAGAACGGCGGCCCGGCGCTCGGCCTGCTCCCCGGTGCCCGCTGGCCGCGCCAGCAGGTGGAGCTGGGCGGCGAGTGGAGTCTGATGCTCTACACCGACGGCCTGATCGAGGGTCACATCGGCGAGGGCAAGGAGCGGCTGGGCCAGGACGGCATGGTGGACCTGGTCCGCCGCCGGCTCGCCCAGGGCCTGGCGGGCGAGGAGCTGCTGCGGGCGACGGTGAACGAGGTCAGAGATCTCAACGGCGGAGAGCTGACGGACGACGTCGCGGTACTCCTGCTGGACCGGACGCCGTAACCGCCGTACGGCCGCGTGGCGGTCGGGCCCGCCCGACCGCCCGGCCCGCGTAACCGTTCAGACACGCAGGACTGACCGCCGGTGGTCGACTGTCCTGTCCGCCGGAGGGTCGGTCCTGCGGCCTCCGGTGGTCAGCGACCGCCGTTGTAGGGGCCGTACGGGCCGTCGCTGCTGCTCCCGCCGCGGCCCCGGCCACCGCCGGAGACCTGACGCAGCGCGGGGCGTACGTCCACGAAGAAGACGATCGTGGCGACCAGCCCCGCGATCTGCAGGAAGATGATCGGGACCAGCAGGTTCACGGCCACCGTGATGCCCAGGATGATCAGCCAGAACATCTTGTTCTGCTTGTCGGCCGCGCGGTATGCGTCTTCGCGGGCCACCGCGGCCATCACCAGTGCCACCACGGCGAGCACCAGCATGGCAAGGAAGATCAGCGACAAGAAGCCGCCGAATGCCGTCAACAGCACTATGCCCACCGCCCGAGTCGATTCATCTCTACGGCCACCGTACCCGCAGAACGGGCCGGGAACTCTGAGAGTGCCCGGCCCGTCGTCCTACCCTTCGGCCCGACCCTTCGGCCCGACCGTTCGGCCCGACCGTTCGGCCTGATCCGTAGTCCTGAGACGAAGGGTCTCGCCGTCTCCTACTTCACGGGCGGCTACTTCACGGGCGGCTACTTCACGGGCGGCGTCGGCTTCTTGGCGGTGACCTTGCGCGCCGGGGCCTTCTTCGCCACGGGCTTCTTGGCCGGAGCGGGCACGGAGACGCCCGCGGCCGGCTTCTCCTCGGACTTGACCTCGACCGGCTCGGCCTTCGGCTCGACGGCGATGGCCAGTTCCTCGATCTCCTCGGCGGCCTCGCCACGCCAGGTCTTCACGGTCTGCTCGCCGTGCTCGGCGACCTTCTCGTACGTCTCCTTCGCCTTCACGGCGTACTCGGCGGCGACGCCGACACCGCGCAGGGCGAAGTCCTGAGCGGACTCACCGAGCTTCTTCAGGTCGGTGTCGAGGGTGCTGATGAACTCCGTCACCTTGGCCTGGATGGTCTCCTGCGCTTCCTTCGCGCGGGTGGCGGCCTTCTCCTGGACGGTGTTCGCGTCGATGTTCTTCACGGTCTCGATCCGCGCCGGGGCCTCGGCGCGGATCTGCTCCACGAGGCCGGGGACCTTCTTCGCCTGCTGGACGGCCAGGTCGGCGGTGCCGGCCAGGAAGTACAGCGGGGTGGGGTCCGTGGCGGCCTTGCGGATGTCGTCGGTGATGGCCATGGTGATGGTCCTCCGGTCGCTTTCAGCTGAGGGTTTTGGTGTTCCGCGGCGAGACCGGCAGGCCCGCGTGAGGGCCGGCGGTGTTGCCCGTCGTTCTCGTCAACTGGCGGTCTGCTGCGGATCGGCATCGCTGCCGTCGGCCGTGCGGGGGCCCCGGACGGCGGTGTCCGGCGCTTGTTGGGTGCCCGATATGTTCTCTGCCATGCCCTGTGCCTCGTCCTGCGCCATCTCCTGGGTCACGTTCTGGGCCATGCCCTGGGCCAGGTCCGGCGTGATCTCGAATCCGTTCTCCTTGCGGAAGGACTCGTAGATCTGGAGCAGCACCTGCTTCTGCCGCTCGTTGAGCGTGGGATCGGCGAGGATGACGGCACGTGTCTCCACCTCGTCCCGGTCCCGCTCGGCGTCGAGGATGCCGGCTCGCACGTACAGCGTCTCGGCGGAGATCCGCAGCGCCTTCGCGACCTGCTGCAACACCTCCGCGCTCGGCTTGCGCAGCCCGCGCTCGATCTGACTCAGATACGGGTTGGACACCCCGGCGGCGTCGGCGAGCTGCCGCAGCGACAGCTGCGCGTTGCGCCGCTGCTCGCGCAGGTACTCACCGAGATTGCCGACGTTGAGCGATGCCATGCCTCCACCTTGCCGCACTTCCGCTAACAATTGCAAGCACCCGCTTGCAAAAGTGCGCTGCGCCACGAAGGGGGTGCCTGCGGGCCGCGCCACGAAGGGGCTCCCGCGCGCTCAGCCGACGGCAGCCCCGAACCACTTGGGCAGCCGGCCGACCAGATCCCGCTGGTCCTCACCGACCCACGCCACATGGCCGTCCGGCCGCAGCAGCACCGCGGGCACGTCCAGTTCCTCGCTGACGTCGACGACATGGTCGACCCGGTCCGCCCAGCCCGCCACCGAGAGCCGGCCGGTCTGGTCGAGCAGCAGCCCGCGGCCACCGTGCATCAGCTCGTAGAGACGCCCCCGCTTCAGCCCCACGTCCCGCAGCCGTCGGCCGAGCAGTTCATGGCCCTCGCCGAAGTCGTAGCGGACCCCGACCGCGGTGATCATCCCGGTCACGTACCGGTTCACCTCCTCGAAGTCCATCAGCTTCGACAGCAGCTCCCGCAGCGCGGTCGCCCCCGGATCGGTCCCCAGCAGCGTGATCTGCGCGCGGGTGTTGTCCAGCACACGGGCGCCCACCGGGTGCCGTTCGGCGTGGTAGCTGTCAAGGAGCCCCTCCGGTGCCCAGCCGTCGACCGCGGCGGCCAGCTTCCAGCCGAGGTTGAACGCGTCCTGCACACCGAGGTTGAGCCCCTGCCCGCCGGTCGGCGGGTGGATGTGCGCCGCGTCGCCGGCCAGCAGCACCCGGCCGACCCGGTAGCGCTCGGCCTGCCGGGTGGCGTCGCCGAACCGGGACAGCCAGCGCGGCGAGTGCACGCCGAAGTCGGTGCCCGCGAGGGCCCGCAGCCGCTGCTTGAACTCCTCGAGGGTCGGCGCGGTCGTACGGTCCTCGGCCACGCCGTCGGCGGGCACGATGACGCGGTACGTCCCGTCCCCGTTGGGGATGGTGCCGAACCGCAGTTGGGTCTTGCGGACCTCCTCGACGACGGCGGCGACCGTCGCCTGATCCTCGGTCATCTCCATGTCGCCCAGCAGCGTCTCGACCTTGGCGGGCTCGCCGGGGAAACCGACGCCGAGCTCCCTGCGCACCACACTGCGACCGCCGTCGCACCCGACGAGGTAGCGCGAGCGCAGGTGCGTGCCGTCCGCCAGCTCGACGGTCACCCCGCCCCCGGCCCCGTCATCGGACTGGCTCAGCCCGACCACCTCGCAGCCGCGCCGGATCTCGGCACCGAGTTCGAGGGCACGCTCGTTGAGCAGCCGCTCGGTGGCCGGCTGCAGGGTGGAGAGGCCGTACGGGTGAGCCGTGTCCAACCTGTCCGGCCACGGCTTGAGGATGCCGCCGAAGAAACCGCCGACCTGGAACTTCTCGCTGACCGCGAGGAACCGGTCCAGCAGACCGCGCTGATCCATCATCTCGACGCTGCGCGTGTGCAGGCCGCGCCCGCGGGACTCCTTGGTCGGCTCGGTCAATTTCTCCAGCACGACCACGTGCACACCGTGCAGCCGCAACTCACCGGCCAGCATCAAGCCGGTCGGTCCGCCGCCGACCACGATCACGTCAATCATCAAACGCCCATTCAATGAGATTGGATTTCGGCCGGCCGCACCGCGGGTCCCACCGGCGGTGCGGCATTCCCGCGCAACCCCTACGCCGACACCGGCACACGCACTTCGCGAATCTGCCATTTCCGCAGGTACTGGCCTTGGCCGGCCATTCTGCGACACCACCGGGGCCTTGCCGCAAGCCCCCCGGTGCGCTATACGTTGAGAGTGGAAAGGAGTGGGTAGCCCCCTTTCCGTCATCGCCGGCGAACGCGGCCGGGCTTTTAGCAGATCCCCCTCGATCAACCCACCCGCTCCGCGAGGAACCGCTCCCACGTGCGCTTGCCCGTGTCGGCGTCGGCGAGGGAGAGATTTTCGCCGGCCCGGTAGGCGCGGCCGGCCTTTCCGGGCATCCGCAGCGGGAGCAGCGGGCGGCGCCTGCCGTGGGCCTCGAGGTAGCCGCGAACGAGGTCGCCGAGGCCGTACACCGTCGGGCCGGCCAGATCGGGGACGAGACCGGCCGGCTCCCCGAGCGTCAGCTCGACCAGCCGGGCCGCCACCTCGCGCGAGTCCACCGGCTGGAACCGCAGCCCGCCCGGGACCGGGACGACCGGCAGCTTCGCCATCTTCTCCGCCATCGTCAGGACGAGGTCGTGGAACTGGGCCGCGCGCAGCATCGTCCACGCAATGCCGGACTCCGTGACCTCCCGCTCGGCCGCCAGCTGGGTCCTGAACCAGCCGATCGGCATCGTGTCCGCGCCGATGACCGAGATGTGCACGAGGTGCCGTACACCGGCGTTCGTCGCGGCCCGCACCAGATTCCGCGTCGCCCTGTCGTCACCCTTGTTGCCGCCCGCGAGGTGCAGGACCGTGTCCACCCCTGCCAGCGCGGGCTCGATCCCCTCACCCGTGAGCAGGTCGACCGCGACGTACTCGATGCCGGGGTCCGCCACGGACTCACGGCTGTGGCGGCTGAGGATCCGCACCTCGTGACCGGCCGCCCGCAGCAGCGGGACGACATGACTCCCGAGGGTGCCCGTGCCGCCGGTGACCAGGATGGGTGTCGTCAAATTCGTCATGGCCTCTCCAATCTCGATGGTCTACTGCTCTGACACCCGGCGAGGAAGGAACGTGACACGGTGGGGGAGAACGTGTTGGCGGCGGAACGCTTCGAGGAACACCGGTCCCATCTGCGCGCGGTGGCCTACCGCATGCTCGGCTCGCTGAGCGAGGCCGACGACGCCCTCCAGGAGGCCTGGCTGCGCGTCGACCGCGCCGACACGAGCGGCGTCGAGAACCTCGCCGGATGGCTGACCACGGTCGTGGCCCGGGTCTGTCTGAACCTGCTCCGCACGCGCGAACGACAGCGCGAGGAGTCCCTCGACGTCCACGTCGACGCACGGGTCGCCGATGCCGTCGTCGGCCCGGCGGACGGCCGGGACCCCGAAGAGGAGGCGGTGCTCGCCGACTCCGTGGGCGTGGCCCTGCTCGTCGTACTCGACACGCTGGCGCCCGCCGAACGGCTCGCCTTCGTGCTGCACGACATGTTCGCCGTGCCCTTCGACGAGATCGGCCCGATGCTCGAACGGTCCCCGGCCGCCGTACGCCAGCTCGCCAGCCGGGCCCGGCGGCGGGTCAAGGGCGCCTCACCGCTGCCCGAGGCGGATCTGGCACGGCGGCACCGGGTCGTCGACGCGTTCCTCGCCGCCACCCGGGGCGGGAACTTCGACGCGCTGGTCGCTCTGCTCCACCCCGACGTGGTCCTGCGCGCCGACCAGGCCGTCATCCCCACCCCCGAACCCGTCGTGGTCCGCGGGGCCCACACCGTGGCCAAGGGCGCGATGGCCGCGACCGGCCGCGCCGCGTTCACCGGGGTCGCGCTCGTCGACGGGACGGTCGGGCTGGCGATGGCCCCGCGCGGCCGGCTTTCCGTGGTGCTCGTCTTCACGATCGCGGACGGTCTGATCACCGAAATCGACGTGATCGCGGAGCCGGACCGGCTGGGCCGACTCGAAATCTCCGTTCTCGACAACTGACAGCAAGGAAATCCGTCGAGGCAATCCCGTATTTCGCTCGATACGGGATTGCCTCGACGCGCGTACGGCATTAACGTTGCGCCCATGACTGCCGGGTCGGCCTTGTGCCGTGAGCGAGTTGGTTGCCCGGCCTCCGAGTGAGGCCGAGGCGGGGCAGAGCCCCGCCCACCCCGACCACCCCCCTTCTTCACGTCACCTCTTGACGTCGCCTCTTGACGTCGCCTCTTGACGTCGCCTCTTGACGTCACCTCTTCACCTCACCGCGCGTCCGTTCTTCCGGAATTCCGCGCGCTCTCCCGCATTCCCTTACCGCGCTGCGCCCCAAAACGCCCCGCGGCAATTCACCGTGCCCGAAAACAAAAGAAAGCGACGCATGCCCAACCCCTTCAATCAGCAAATCATCGACGAGTTCCGTGCCCGCCACGGGAAAGTCGGCGGATATTTCGAGGCGGCCCGGCTCCTTCTGCTCACCACCACCGGCGCCCGCACCGGAACCCCGCACACCACCCCCGTCGGCTACTACCCCGACGGCGGCGACCGCGTCGTCGTGATCGCCTCCGCCGGGGGCGCGCACCGGCACCCGGACTGGTACCGCAACCTCGTCGCCCACCCGCGCGTGCGGGTCGAGAGCGGCGTCTTCACCTACGACGCCGAGGCCGTCGTCCTCGATGGCGCCGAGCGCGACCTGCTCTTCGCCCGCGCGGTGGAGGCCGATCAGGGATGGGCGCAGTACCAGGCGAAGACGGAACGGGTGATCCCCGTCGTCGCGCTCCGCGAGATCCCGCGGGACGGTCCGCCGCACGTCAACGCGGGCTCGACGGGCGAGGCGCTGAGGGTCATCCATGACGCCTTCCGGCGCGAACTGGCGCTCATCCGCGAAGAGTTCGCCGCCTCGGGCAGTTCCCTCGGTGCCCAGCTCCGGGTCAACTGCCTCTCCCTCTGCCAGGGCCTGCACCGGCACCACACCGGCGAAGACCTCGGTCTCTTCCGTGTCCTCGCCGACCGCCACCCCGGCCTCACCCCGGTCCTGGACCGGCTGCGCGTCGAACACGAACGGATCGCGGTACTGGTTGAGGAGTTGCGCCGGGTGGTCGGCGAGCGGCCCGCGGACCCGGCTCGCGTACTCCCCGAGGTGGTACGCCTGACGGAGGAGCTGGAAGCCCATCTCGCCTACGAGGAGGAACAGTTGATCCCGGTCCTGGAGGCGGCGGCCACCCCCTGACCCGCTCCTGAGGCCGGCCGGCGACCCCTGCCCCGGTGGCCGCCGGGGCACACGGCCGGTCCTAGCCCCGGTGGCCGCCGGGTCACCAGGGCAGGGGCCGCGCGTGCACGACCTCCAGCCGTGACACGGCCCGGGTGAGCACCACGTACAGCCGGTGCAGGCCGCGCGCCTCCGCCTCGGCGACGGCCGCCGGTTCAACGGCCACCACATGGTCGTACTCGAGCCCCTTGGCGAGCGTGGCCGGCACCACCGCGACACGTGCGCCCAGTTCCTCGGGCCCCGCGGCCTCGATCCCGGCGGCGTGCAGCGCCTCGCGCACCCCACCGGCGTCCGGGTCGGCCGCGATGACGCCGATGGACCCCTCGTGCGCGAGCGCGCCGCGCACCGCGTCGACGGTGGCGGGCAGTACGTCCCGTGCGTCGGGAACCGCGCGGACGGTCAGCTCCCCGTCGCGGCGCAGTGACCGAGCCGGCGGTACGCGCACGTCGAGCCGAGCCAGCAGCCGGTTGGCCAGCCCTACGACGGCTTCCGGCACCCGGAACCCGATCGTCAGCGGCACCACGGCCGCATCCGGCTTCCCGAGATGCCCGAGCAGCTCGCCCCACTCCCGGGCCGCCCACGGCGTCGTGCCCTGCGCGAGATCCCCGAGCACCGTGAGCGACCCGAAGGGGGCCCGGCGCGCGATCGCCCGGCACTCCATCGGCGACAGGTCCTGCGCCTCGTCGACGACCACGTGGCCGTAGCCTTCCGGGTGTTCGACGAGCCCGGCGACCTCGTCGAGAAGGACGAGATCGGCGGCCGACCACCGGGCCGACTTGTACGAGCGGGGCGGCTTGGCCCACAGGATCGCCTTCTGCTCGTCGGCGTCCAGCAGCCCGTCCGCGGCGCCGGCCAGCGCCTCGGCGTCGGTGAGGAGCCGGGCGAGGACCTCCTCGGGCCGCATCCGGGGCCAGACCGTGTCGACATACGCGCCGACCGGCCGGGACCCGGAGACCTTCCGCGCCCAGGCGTTCGTCTGGGGTCCGGCGCGCCATTCGGCCTGTTCCCGCAGACGGCGCACGGCCCGCGTCCGTACCCGCTCGCGCCCGATGCCGTACGGGGGTTCTTCCGCCCGTACGCCGTCCACGATGCGGTTCAGTTCCTCGACCGGTACCCGCCACCGGTACGAACCGTCGGGCACGACGAGGGCGTCGGCGTACGTGCCGATGTTCCCGTACAGGGCCCGGCGCAGGACCTCCGCCATCCGGGCGTCGTGTTTGACGGCGGCAGCGCGCTCGTCGTCGCGCGCCGTGACGGGGTGGCGGGCGATCTCGTCCCCGAGCGTCGACTGCCGTACGCCGCTCTCGCCGAGGGCCGGCAGCACCTCGGCGATGTACGCGAGGAAGGTGGGGTTGGGGCCGAGGATCAGCAGTCCACCGCGGCGGATGCGCTGGGGGTGGGTGTAGAGGAGGTACGCGGCCCGGTGCAGGCCGACAGCCGTCTTGCCGGTGCCAGGGGCGCCCTGCACGCACACGGACATGGCGAGGTTTCCGCGGACGAGGTGGTCCTGCTCGGGTTGGATGGTCGCGGCGATGTCCCGCATGGGGCCGACACGGGGGCGCTCGATCTCGCCCGTGAGAATGCTGCTCTCCGGAACCGAGGGGCCTTCATGGTCCCGATCCCGGCGGCCGTCCCCGTCCCGGCGGCCGTCCCCGTCCCGGTGGCCGTCCCGCTCCGGTCGGCCCCCTCCGATGTGTTCGTCCTCCAGACCGGTGAGGTCCGCCGAGTCCCCCTTGCTCCCCGGCGCCCAGCCGAAGCGCCGGCGCACGGCCACGCCCTGCGGATCGCGGGCGCTCGCCTGATAGAAGGCGCGTGAGACGGGGGCGCGCCAGTCGACGACGAGGGGTGGGGCGGCGGGGTGTTCGGTGATGCGCAGGCGGCCGATGTGGTAGCTCTGCCCGGCGTGTTCACCGCCCCCGGGGGCGAAGTCCAGCTTGCCGAAGAACAGCGGGCCTTCGGGGAGTTCGCGCAGATCCCTGGCCTGGCCGCGCAGTTGCCGGCCGAGGACTTCGGCGTCGGCACCGGAGGCGGAGACGTCCTCGCCGGTGACGACCTGCTCCTCGGCGCCGTCGACCATCGCGGCGAGGCCGGCACGGCAGGCGTCGTGGTGGGCGCGTTCATGGGTGAGGGAGCGGGCGAGGGCGGGGTCGGTAGACGTCACTCGACCAAGGATAGCGAATAGCGTTACCGAGTAACATTCTTTACTCGGTAGCTCTACCTGTCGGTCACCCCACCCCAGGGGCTACACATAGCGCGGAAGACCCACCCCCAGCTGTGCGAACGCCTCCTCGGCCGCGGCGACCGCGTCGGGGCGCACCTGCTCGACGGCCTCACCGTCGGCGATCCGCCGCCAGTTCTCCAGGGCGAGGACGCGCTGTACGGCGATGATCTGAGCGGCGGCGAGCCGGGCGCCGAGGTCGCCGCCGAGCGCCCCGGCGAGCGCGGCTTCGGACCGCTCCAGGTATCTGAACATCCCGGCGGCCAGGGAGGGCGTCCCGTAGAGGAGGCGGTGATAGGCCAGGACCTGCGGGGCGTCGTTGAGGCCGGTGACGGGATCGCGGCGCTCCAGCCCGTCGAGGAAGTGACGGCGCAGCGCCGTCAACGGGGACGGCCCGCGTGCGGCCACGCGCGCGGATTCGTCCTCGTGATCGGCGAACCGGTGCAGGACCAGGTCCTCCTTGGTCGGGAAGTACCGGAAGAGGGTCGGCTTGGAGATCTCGGCGGCGGCGGCCACCTCCGCGACGGACACGGCGTCGAACCCCTTCTCCAGGAAGAGTCCGATCGCGATGTCGGAGACAGCCTGGTACATCCGCTGCTTCTTGCGCTCGCGCAGTCCGATCTCACCCATGCCCCGAGCCTACGCACGCCCCGGCACCTCCTTTGACCCTGCTTGACCCTCCTTGACCTCAACCAGGCTTCAGGTCGAAGACTGTCCGGCGTTCGGCCCTACCTCTTTCCGACTTTGAGGAGCGTTCCGATGCGTGCAGTGCAGGTGAAGGAGTTCGGCGGCCCCGAGGTCCTGGTTCCCGTGGAGCTTCCCGATCCGGTTCCGGGGCCGGGGGAGGTCGTGATCGACGTGGCGTACGTGGACACGATCTTCGTGGAGACGCAGGTGCGGACGGGGTGGGGCCGGGAATGGTTCCGGGTGGCTCCGCCGTACGTCCCCGGGGGTGGTGTGTCCGGTGTCGTCGGCGCCCTGGGGGCCGGCGTTCCCGACGAGTGGCTGGGGCGCCGGGTCACGTCCTATGTCACGGGCAGCTATGCGGAGCGGGCCGTGGCGGCGGTGTCGGCGCTGACGGTGGTGCCCGACGTCCTGGACCTGCGCAGCGCGGCGGCCCTGGTCCACGACGGCGTCACCGCCACCGGCCTGCTCGAACTGACCGCCGTGGGTCCCACCGACCGCGTACTGGTCCTCGGCGCCTCCGGCGGCATGGGCACGCTGCTGGTCCAACTGGCCCACGAGCGCGAGGCGCGGGTGATCGGTGTGGCCCGCGGAGACGCCAAACTCGACCTGGTAAGGGACCTGGGGGCGGACGACGTGGTGGACGCCACCCGGGACGACTGGGTGTCCGCCGCCCGCAAGATGCTCGGCGGGGCCGTCGAGGGGGCGGACGTCGTCCTGGACGGTGTGGGCGGCGATCTGGGAGCCGCCGCCCTGCCCTTGACGGCCGACGGCGGCCGGTTCTCCGCCCATGGAGCGGCGTCGGGCGGCTTCTCTCCCCTCGACACGGAGGAGGCCGCACGCCGGGGAATCCAGCTCTTCGGCATCGCCGACGTCCAGTTCAGCCCCGCCGACCTGCGGCGCTTCACGTCCGACGTCTTTGCCGCCGCCGCGGCGGGGCGGCTGCGGCCGGTGATCGGTGAGGTGTTCCCCCTGGGACGGGCGGCGCAGGCGCACGCGGCCATTGAGGGGCGGGGGTTGGTGGGGAAGGTGGTGCTGGAGGTGTCGTAGGTGTTGTAGGTGTTGTAGGTGTTGTAGGTGTTGTAGGTGTGGGAGAGCGCCGGCTCGGGGCCGACGACAGTCGGACGACCGCGGAGGGTCAGAAGTCCGCGGAGACCCCGGCTGTCCGTCGGCCTCCACGGTCCCCGTGCGGCAGCGCGCGGGCGAGATAGGGATTCGCCGTCAGTTTCCCCGACAGTCCCAGCGCCGCCGTGGCCTCGGCCAAGGTCATCGCGTAGCTGTCCACCGCCCGGCGGACGTTGGGGGCGTCCAGACTGTCGCCGGTCACCAGACGGTCGAGATCCACGTAGGCCGAGCGGACGACCTCCATCCAGCGGTACACGCGCCAGTCCTCGCTCCAGCCCTTGGTGCACTCCTCCGGCAGCAGCCGATCCCAGCGCGAGAACAGCCGCTCGCGGATCTCGGGACGCGTGGGGGTGAGGTGCATGTGGCGGACGAGGTCGTACAGCGGGTCACCGACGATCGCCATCTCCCAGTCGATGAGGATCAGGCCGCCGTTGTCCTGGCGCACGAGGTTCCACGGGTTGAGGTCGCCGTGCAGCAGCACGGGCCGACGCGGGACCAGGGTGTGGCGGTCCAGGATCTCACCGAGTCGGTAGCCGTTGGGCAGACCCAGTTCCCGCGCCAAGTCACCGGTGGCCTTGGGGAGGTGGTTCACCATACGGACCAGTTCGTCGCGAAGGCCCCGGTAGAAATCCCATCCCCGTAGATCGGGGTCCAGCCGCTCGCAGTCGACGAAGGTGAGCGCCAGGAGCTGATCCACGAGGTCGTCCGCCTCGTGCGGCCGGAGTCCGTCCGCGGGATGCTCCGGTGGCCGGAACTCGTCGGCCGACCCTTCGTACGAATGGATGGTGAACTGTTCCTTCAGTCCACTGGTGCCCAGGGCCAGCACGCGCGGGGCCCGCACCCGCGGAGCGCGCACCCGCGGACTCGCCCCCGGGGCCCGCAGGGAAACGTTTGACCGCTCGATGGCCTCCAGGACGGCGTGCTCATTGAGGAACCGGCGCTCCCGGGCGTTCGCCGCGCCGACCTTTCGGCGGACCATGACGGGAAACGTCACTTCTGGCACCCGCACGGCCGTGTTGAGATGAGCCGTTCCCTTGAACACACGGTCCGCGGCCGCCGCCCCCTCCTCGAACAGTGCCTTGCTGACAGCCGAAGCGGGGAACTCCGGATGCGGGGGGACGCGGTGGTCGCGTTCCCAGACGATCTCCGAGACCGACCGGTCGCGGTTGTGCAGGCCTCCGTGGGACTCGTTCCAGCGGAAGAGGGTGCGCTCGATCTCGCTCTCGTCCGGCACGCTCATGAGCCGCAGTGGCGCCTCGGCCTCCAGCAGCGCCCGGTGCACCGCACGGGTCGCGGCGTCCAGCCTCTGCTGGTCGAAGGAGTCACCGAGCGAGGAGGCGGCCCGCATCACATCCGGGTAGACGGACTGGGCGCGCTCGAAGGCCAGGTAGTGCTTGAGGTCGCGGTCGAGACCGTGCACGGCTTTGGGGCGCCGCCGTCCCATGGCCTCGCGCCACGCCTCGATCACCGCGGGCCACTGGTGATCGGGATACTCCATCCGCACCAGATGCGTGGCGAGGTCGTGCAGCGGGTCCCCGTAGGTCGCCAGCTCCCAGTCGACGCAGATCAAGGGGGGATCACCGGCGTAGGAGACGATCACGTTGTCCCGGTGCAGGTCCGTGTGGAGGAGGCTGAAGGGACGACTGACGAGCGCCGGCAGCCGCTCCGCGAAGCGCACCATCGCGTCTTCCGGGATCCCCAGCATCGCGAAGAGCCCGCCGAACTCGGCCCGGTTGCGCTGCCGGATCTGCTCCTCCGCCGCGAAGGCCAACGCTCGCAAAAAAGCTCTGCTGTCCCGGCTGGACCGGGGCCACGACGCCGGCAGCGGAGGAAGGTGCTGCCTGCGCACCTGCGTCATGTCCGCGAGGAGCTCCGCGAGCGCGGCGACCAGGTCCGAGTCCACATGGTTGCCGTTGGGGCAGACCCTCGACAGCGGAACACCATCCACGTAACTGAGGATGGTCACGTCTGCGTGCTTGACCAGGCACCGCGGAACGTGAGGCAGCACACCGCAGATCGTGTTGAGGATCTCCGCCTCGTCCTGCCACGTCCTGATGACCACGGGCAGCGCCGAGGGAATCCGCACCCGCACGGTCACCGGCGCCCCGTCGTCGCACACCACCAGACGGGACTCGTCGTCCGTGAGCGGCCGCACCATGTAGTTCAGGTTGTGGTGTCCTCGGCCGAACGAGCCGAGCGCCCTGGCGTAGCGCACGAAGTCGTCGTACGCCGTGTCCGCCGCCCTTTCCAGAGCCGGTGGGCCAGGCGGTCCCGGCATCGGCGGAACGCCCACGGGTCACTCCTGAATAACTGTGCGTCATTACAGATGTTCATGCGCCCCGACCGGGGTGAGCACACCTTAGTGCCCACCCGCGCTTACCGCAGAGCCGACTGCGGAATCTCTTCCTACCTGAGAGAGAGTTGTATATCTCCACGGCGTTACTCCGTTGGAGGCCCGGTGGAATGTGGGTCGCCTCAGGGCGCTTCCGCGAGCAGGTGCCAGCAGGAGTCGAACCAGGCCTGCATGCTCTCCATGAACACAGAACCCGGGGAGTCCGGATCACCCTCGTCGTTGACGTGACGGGTCAGGGTCGCCCCCAGACCAAGTACGTCCGTGGCGTCGAGCTCCGTGCCGTCGTCCAGCAGGACGGACCGCCGCACTATTTCGTACGGCCCGAACAACGCCTCGGCCCCGGGGCGCAGATAGAGCTTGAATGCCGGGGCCAGCGGTACGTGCCGGATCTCCACCTGTACGAACGGCACCAGACCTTCGCCCTGGAGATCACGCAGGGCGGCACGCAGCGACATCGTGTGCCGGCGGGTGATGGCGCGCAGTCGTTCCTGGAGCTGCTCGTGCAGGCGTTCCAATTGGCCGGGTTCCTGAGGCTCCGCACCGTCCTCCGGCTCCTTGGCGCGCGGATACGGAAGCACAAGGGCCTCCGAGGGCAGCAGCATGCGCAGTTCGATGCGGTCGGGCCGCACCATGCCGAGGCGGATGCTCTCGGCCTGCAGGCGGATATGGGTGTCCAGGGACTCGGACGTGAGGGTGAACACGTCCAACCGAACGACGGGTTGGGCGAAGGCGCGCGCGATGAAGGGACCCAGGGCCGCACGCACCCTGGGTGCCTCCTTCTGCGGCGCTCCCAGGTGGATCGGGCTCTTCACCACACGTGATCCGCTGCCCTGACGGGACTTGATCCAGCCTTCGCTGTTCATCTCCCGCACCACGCGCTGCACGGTGTCGCGTGAGACCCCGAGTTCCTCGGCGAGTTCACGTTGGGGGGGCAACTGGGATCCCACCGCGTACGTGCCGTCGGCGATCCGGACGCGCAACGTCTCCAGGACGCGCACGAACTCCGTTCCCCCTCCGTCGCCGCGTTCTTCCGTCACACCGCGACCGTACCTCGCTCACCTCACGGACAAACCGCTTCCAGTCACATTGGCGGCTGGATTCGGCCGCCGAAAAGCTGGAAGTGGCCTGACTCGTTAAGGGATCAAAGAGATAGGGCAGACCAGATTCAAGGCAACCAGTCCAATTGGACAGTTAGTTGATCGATTCACTGAAGTGGACGGGGGGAACCATGATCTTCTTTCAACTGGTAGGCATAGGCATCGAATTCTGCGTGTCCCAGCTGGTGCAGACACGACTCGGGTTCACAGGTCTGGTCGTGTTCACCGCGGCCCTGGTGGGCGTACAGGCGAAGCATCCCCGCCTGGTCCGCTGGTCGGCCGGAGCCCTGGCCGGCCTCTTCTTCCTGCTGACCCTTCAGCTTCAGGCCTGACCTCCTCAGGCCCAAAACCTCCGGGCCAGACGCTTCAGGCTCGACACTTCAGGCTCGACACTTCAAGCTCGACACTTCAGGCCGACCCCCGAAGCACCCTCAGCACCGGTTCCAGTGAGCTCACCACGTCCTCGGCGCCCGCTTCGCGCAGGAGCTTCTCCTTGTAGGCGGTGTGGGCGTAGCCGAGGAAGGGGACGCCGGCCTGGCGGGCGGCCTCGTAGTCCGAGGGGGCGTCGCCGATCATCAGGGCGGCGGCGGGGGCGGCGCCCAGGGCGTTCAGGGCGCGGTTGAGGCAGTGCGGGTCCGGTTTGAGGTGGTGCAGGTCCTGGCCACGGCCGTAGATGTTGGGGGCGAAGCAGCCGGTGAGATCCCGGCTCGCGAGGTAACTCGTGGCCGTGCGGGCCGAGTTGTTGGTCGCTATGGCCAGCCGCGCGCCGACCGCGCTCCAGGTCCGGATCAGCGGGTCCGCGTACGCGGTGGGCCAGGCGGACGGCACCGCCTTGAGTTCCTGCTGGGTGAGGCGTTCCTCCAGCTCGCTCACCAGATCACTGTGCGGATGGCGGCGGTGGACGGCGTAGAGGACGACCATCGGGTCCGGGTGGACCTGTTCCTCTTCGGTGAGCAGTCCCCGCAGCCCCTGTCGCTCCAGCCACTCCACCAGGTCCTTCGCCACGTCCTCCGCGGAGTGCCCCGCGAACAGCCGGCAGATCGGCCCGTCGAAGTCGAAGAGCACAAAGCGAGCGCGTTCGATCACTTCCCGCAAGTTATCGGTCTCTGCTGCCACAGGTTCAGTCTGCGCCGTATCAGAAGTCACTAGGAGAGTGTCAGGTCCGTGGTGATGGTTTCCCAGAGGGCGTCGAACCACTTCTGGGATTGGTCCACGAACGCGGCGTCCCGCTGACCGGTCCGCTTCTCGAAGGAGAAGAGGAGGGACTCCGAGCCCACGGCGTCGTACATGTCCAGCATTCCGTCGGCCACCTCCTCCTCGCGCCGCATGACCATGTAGTAGGCGATTAAGGCCTCGACGCCGTTGAGCAGGTACAGCTTCACGGGCGGGGTGAAGGGCAGGGCCCGGAACGCCACGCGTACGTCGATGCCGTGCGAGGAGCGCAGGGCGCGCAGGTTGTGCTGGAGGACGTGGACCTGGGCGTTGCGCTGGGCGAGCCAGCGCTCGTGGACCGGGTCGTCGTCACCGCGGCCGTCGACGGGGACCGGGAAGGCGAGGTTGATGTTCCGGGACGGGAGCAGGATACGGACGTCGATCGACTCCGGGAGGATGCGGCCCTCGTGGATCTGGCGGACGGGTTCACCGAGCGCCAGCATCAGGGTCTCGGCGGTCAGGCAGGCGGCGTCGACCCGGACGTGCGGCGCGGAGAACGCGTCCGCCAGCCGGGGAGCCAGTCCGACCATCGTCGTCTGCGGCTCGTTCCGGGCCGAGGCCGGCGGCTCCGCGATCCGTGGGGGGCTGCCCTTGCTGACGTTGCTCAGCAGTCCGTCGTCCTGGAGCGCGCGCAGGGCCTGGCGGACGGTGCCCCGCTCGACACCGAACTCCTCTGCCAACTCGGCCTGAGTTGGCAGACGGTCGCCCGCCTTGAGCTCACCGGCCCGGATCCGATCCCGCAGGGCGTCGGCGATCTCCTGGGGCGAGAGCCTTCTGCTGCCGTTCACTGCAACGTTCTCCTGGGTCACGACCAAACGCTACAACTCTCGCCCATCTACGGGGAGTTGTTTGAAAGTTGTTTATAGCTAGTAGCCAAGTGGGGACAACTTAATCAGAGTTGGTCACCAACTTGGCCAAGTTGGCGGAAGTTTTGCCTCCCTCACCCGAGTCCGTCTCCGACTCACCCGGCCTCACCATCGCACACCCCAGAGGAACCACCACGCCACAGTAGAAGCAGGAGAACCGCCCATGCCCGCCATCGCCCTTCTCTCCGCCCTCTTCGTCGTCGGCTTCGACCAGTTCGTGCAGTGGCAGTACGGCACGACAGGCGTCATCGGCCTGCTGCTCCTCACCATCGGCATCAAGGCGAAGAGCCCCACCTGCAGCTCCATCGGCGCGGTCGTCCTCGCCCTGATGGTCGCGGGTCCTGCCCTGTGACGTGCAGGGGAGAGTCGGTCAGCTCGAGAGCAGCAGCTTCGAGCTGATGGTCTCCCACAGCGCGTTGAACCAGAGGTGGGACTGCTCCACGAACGTGGTGTCCCGCAGCCCGGTCCCCTGCGCGAAGGGGAACAGCATGGACTGGGTGCCCTGGACGTCGTACATCTCCAGGTACTCGTGGTCCACTTCCTCCTCGCGCCTGGTCAGCGTGTAGTAAGCGAAGAGCGCCTCGACCCCGTTGAGCAGGTACAACTTCACCGGCGGGGTGAAGGGGAGCGCGCGGAAGGTGACGTTGACGTCGATGCCGTGCGTGGCGCGCAGGGCGAGCAGGTTGTGGCGCAGCACCTGGCCCTGGGCGTTTCGGTTGGTCAGCCAGCTGCGCTGGAGCCGGCCGGCCGCCGAGGCGTCCACCGGCGCGGGAAAGGCGAGGTCGATGTCACTGCTGGGAAGCAGCACGCGGACGTCCACCCTGGCCGGTTTTATTCGGCCCGCGTGAATTTGCCGGAGGGGTTCGCCCATGGCAAGGGTGAGCGATATCGACGTCAGGCACAGCGCGTCGATCTCCACGTGCGGGGCTTCGAAGGCGGCCGTGATCCGGCCACCGAGTGCCACCGTGGTGGGCTGCGGCGAGGCTTCCGGGCCGGTCAGAGCCCGTTCCAGGGTGTCGGCGACAGTCGCCGGGCTCCCTTTGGACACATTGACGAGCAGATGTTCCGACTGCAG
This sequence comes from Streptomyces sp. NPDC007896, assembly GCF_042959425.1. Taxonomy (NCBI): domain Bacteria; kingdom Bacillati; phylum Actinomycetota; class Actinomycetes; order Kitasatosporales; family Streptomycetaceae; genus Streptomyces; species Streptomyces sp. NPDC007896. Next base: position 290,357 of record NZ_JBIBKX010000013.1, read on the forward strand.
GATGCGCAGCGCCTGCCGGACCGCCCCGCGTTCGACACCGAACTCGTCGGCCAGCTTGGCCTGCGTGGGCATGCGCTGCCCCGGCCGCAGCCGGCCGGACCTGATCCGGCTGCGCAGCTCGTCGGCCACCTCGCGGTGTGACCTCTGTGGCCGTGGTGACCTGTTCCGTCCATTGACGGAGGCGTGTTCCGGTTCCACGACCAAACACTACAACTTCGCGCCATCTTTGGGCAGTTGCGGGATAGGTGGTTATGAGTCGACCCAACGCGGAGATAACTATCAATGAGTTGGTTGCCAACTTGCACAACATGGTCACACTTCCCGAGGGTTGGCCGCCACAGTCGTCCTCCCCAGGGCCCCAAGGAGGGAACGTCATGCCGCTCATCGCCCTCGCCGTCGCCGCCCTCGCCATCGGATTCGAGCAACTCATCCAGTGGAAGTACGGGCCGCTGGGCATCATCGCGTTCGTCGCGCTGTCCGTCGGCCTCAAGGCCAAGAACACCACCATCAGCGGCATCGGAGCCGTCCTGCTCGTGATGCTGCTCGCCCAGTCCGGCTGATCGGACGCCACCGTCCGGCAGTCCGGCTGACCGGGCTCCCCTCCGGAGGGGAGCCGGGAGCTCGGTCAGTCCGTACCGCACCACCGCACCACCGCACGGCTACGGATGCAGTGCACCACCACGCACCGACGGAACCGGAAGGAGCACCCGCAGCACACCGCGCACCACCACACCAGCCGTACAGGCCACACCATTCGGAAATCGGAATCGGAATCGGAATCGGAATCAGAAGATGTCCGGGCACCACGGTCGCCTGGACGTGCGGAGCAGGGCGTCGGCGAAGACGGCGGCGCCCTCTCGTTCTTCCCGCACCCGCCCGAGCGCGGCGAGCCGCACCGCCGACTCGTCGCCCAGCCACAGGGCCGCCAACTCACCCACGTTCAGGGTGAGATCGGCGGTCGTCGTGGTCGGTGCGCAGGTCGCCCCGTCGGGTCCGGCCTCCAGGCGGTAGCGCCCGGCGGAGAGTCCGTCCCCGTCGGTGACGTCCAGGACCAAGGTCCCGGACCCCGCGTACGTACGCGCCTCCAGAGCCCGTACGACATCCAGGATCCGCACCCACAGCCAGTCCGCCTGGGTCGTGATGCGGGCGGCGCGCGGATCGGGGAGGAAGTGCGGGAGCAGGTCGTCGGGGGCGCGCCAGCCGGTCTTGACGTGGGCGATCCAGTCGATCGAGCAGAGGTAGTGCCACAGGGCGCCTTCGGCCGCCGGGGTCACCGTGATCAGCCAGTTCACTTCCGCCGTGTTCAGCGGTTGCTTGACGTCGCTCCAGTTGTCGTCCGACTCGTACGAGACCAGGCCCTCGACCTCGCCGGTCGCCGAGCGGTACACGGCGTAGAAGGGTTCCTTCCACGAGTCGTCGCTCAGGCTCAGTACGCCGGTGTTGATCTGCCACCAGCGCTCGTCGCGGTCGACCGTGCCCGGCTGGGTGCGACGCAGGCGGTCGTGCAGGTCCGGGCCGAGCTTGCGTACGTCCTCGCCGTCCACCAGGTCGATTCGGGCGCCGTCGGACGGGCCCGACCAGCGGGGGTCCAGGCCCGACCTGGTGACGTCGATGGTCCACTCGGTGGCGGTGGTGGCCTGGCCGAAGCCGTACCGCCCGTAGATCGGGTACTCCGCGGCGATGAGGGTGGCGACCACGTCGCCGCGGTCCTTCGCGGCGGTGAGGTCGGTGGCCATCATGCGGGTGAGGAGGCCTCGGCGGCGGTGGGTGGGGGTGACGGAGACGTTGGTGATGGCGTCGGCGGGGACGGGGGTGCCGCCGACGGTGGTGAGCTGCTGCGGGAACGATCGGAAGGTGGCGACGATGGGGGTCCCCCCGCTCGAGCGAAGTCGAGAGTGAGGGAGGTCGGTGTCGAATGCGCCGAGGGTTCGCTGCGGGAGGATGATCGAACCGCGGTTGGTGATCTCCTGGTCCGATACGACCGGGGAGCGCAGGAACCCCGTGTGCAGCGCGCGGATCCAGGCCGGGATCTCGGTCTCTGTGATCGTTCGTACGTCGATTTCTTCGCGACGGCTCATGGGTTCACGCTAGGACGCCGAGCACGCCCCGTCGCACCGTTTTCGCCCCCGCCGCCCCTACCCGACCCATCCCCGGGGCTCCGCCCCGGACCCCGTAAGCCGTCCTTTCGACTGCGGGTGAGTGGGGGCTGATCGCGCAGTTCCCCGCGCCCCTAAGGGGCGCTGCGCGCATCTTCAGCCCGCCCGGCGTTTGAGGACGAGCCCTTCGGGCGATGCGGGGTGCGGGGCGCAGTGATGCGGGGGTGCAGGGGGCGGCAGCCCCCGGTGGGGTGCAGGGGCGGAGCCCCGCGGGGGGTTCGGGGGCGTAGCCCCCGGTGGGGTCGAAGGGGCGGAGCCCCTGGGATGGGTCGGGTAGGGGCGGCGGGGGCGAGGAACGCTGGGGGGCGGGCCTAGAACACCGCTCGGATCTCGCCCACCTCAACGCCTCCGCCCGTCAGGGGAGCGTGGCCGATTTTGGAGAGGATCGGGGATTGCGTGCCCAGGAGGGACAGGGCGCGGGCGAGGACGGGGCCGAGTGCTCGGGTGGCGCCGTCGTCGATCTTGAAGGCGAGGGCCCTGCCGTCGGGGAGGGCCACCGCCTGGACGGCCTCCGCACCCATCTTGGAGAGGGCACCGGGTATCTCGCGCATGAGCCAGGTGTCGGGACGGCGCGTCCCGGCGACGTACTCGGGGTGGGCACGCATGGCGTCGGCGACACGCCGTTCGGCGGAGCCGGGGGCAGCGAGGACGAAGGAACGGAAGGCACGGGCAAGGCCTGTGAGGCTGATCGCCATCAGCGGCGCACCGCAGCCGTCCGTACCGACCGCCGCCACCGACTCCCCCGCCGCCTCCTCGACCACCGTGTGGATGAGCTGCTGGAGTGGATGCCCGGGGTCCAGGTAGGAGTCCAGGGGCCAGCCTCGCAGCGCGCACACCGCGAGCATCGCCGCGTGCTTGCCGGAGCAGTTCATGGTGACCCGGTCACGGACCGCGCCCCCGGCGAGATAGGTCTCCGCCTCCGCCGGGTCCAGCGGCAGATCCGGCGGGCACTGCAACTGCCCGGCGTCCAGCCCGTGCTCGGCCAGCATCTTCTGGACGAGATCGCGGTGGAAGGCCTCCCCGGAGTGGCTGGCGGCGGCGAGAGCCAGCCGTTCGCCGGCCAGGTCCAGCCCCGCCCGCAGCACACCCGCCGCCTGCATCGGCTTGTTCGACGAGCGCGGGAAGACCGGCGCGGTCACCTCGCCCAGCGCCAGCTCGACCGACCCGTCCGCGCCCAGCAGCACCAGGCTGCCCCGATGACGCCCCTCGACGAATCCCGAACGGACGACCTCGGCGAGAACAGGCGGTATGAAGGGGTCTGCGGGGACGGCAGGAGCGGCGGCGGACATCGGCGGTGGCCTTCCATGACAGGGACCCGCCCGGTGATCGAACCGCGGCGCCGTACGGGAGGTCCCCCGATGGCGTATCCCCGGCCGAGCCCCACGACCGCGGCCCGGGCCGTTCCCGGGCGCGGCCGCCGCGACCGCGGAACCGGGCGGAGCCATGGGGCCCGGCCCCGGATGTCCCGGACCACCGGCACCGCCGCAGCCGCCGCACGTGCCCCCGGGATCGCCGGGGGCCACCGCGTCACATGAGCAGGTCGTCTACTTGTGCTTCCCCATCACGGTACCTGCGGGCGATCTCGGCGCTGCAATCGTCGGCGGTCCGCTGCAGGTGCTGGCGCCGCCGGGAGACCTGCTGCTCGTAGCGCACGAGCCGTCCCATCCCCGCGCCGAGCTCGTCGTCCGTACGTGCTTCCAGGTCCGACAGCTCCACCTCGGCGAGCATGTCCGCGGCCAGCCGCCGGTACTCCTCGCCGTACGGTGTGCCCACTGTCACATGGCGGGCCGACGAACGGTGCCGGGCGGGCGCGTCCGTCAGGATCTCCGCGAGCCGGTCGACGACCGACGCCCCGCCGGAACCGGAACCCGCCCCCCTCCCTACGGCCGGGCGCAGACCCGGACTCGTTCCCAGGCCCGAGACCAACGGCGAGCCCGATGTCGCGGAGGGCGCCCGCAGTCCCCCGCGGCGCGCCAGCTCAGCCCGCAGGATGTCGATCCGCCCCTGGAGCAGTCGCCGCACATAGCTGAGGTCGGCCTCGTCGCGCTGCGCGTCGCGCCGCAGGGTCCGCAGTTCGGGCAGCCGCAGCAGGGGCAGTTCGGGTGCGGGCGGGTCCGGGCGCAGCGGACTGTCGGTGCGCTGCACGGGAGGACGATGAACCCCCGTACGACCGCCTTCCGCCCTTGGACTCGTACGGGTCAACGACACAGCCCCGGGCGGCTGCTGCCCGGTACTCGGTGTGCTCATGTGCCTCTACCGTCCCCTCGACCGGCGCGGTCCACCCCACGGTTGCACCGCAACACACGCATCGTGCCACCCCAAGTGGCCGCTATGTGACCGAGTGCCCCCGATCGGCCCCAGATGGGGGGGTAAGGAGCAAAAAGAAACCCCCAAAGGACCCCTCGAAAGAGGTCAGGGGATCACGCGCGAAGGCGTTCAGCCCCGTGAAGGGGGGCTCCTCCCCGCACGGCATGATGGTTCCCATGCGTGCGGTGGTGCAGAGGGTGGACGGCGCGAGCGTCGTCGTGAACGGGGAACACGGTCCGGAGACGGTCGGAGCGATCGACGGCGAAGGGCTGTGCGTCCTCGTCGGTGTCACGCACGAGGACACCAAGGAGAAGGCGGCCCAACTCGCCCGCAAACTCTGGTCCATCCGGATGCTGGCGGACGAGAGGTCGTGCTCCGACATCGACGCGCCGCTGCTCGTCATCAGCCAGTTCACCCTGTACGGCGACGCCCGCAAGGGCCGCCGCCCCACCTGGAACGCGGCCGCCCCCGGCGATGTCGCCGAACCCCTCGTCGACGAGGTCGTGGCCCAGCTCCGCGCGCTGGGCGCCACGGTGGCGACGGGCCGGTTCGGCGCGCAGATGCGCGTCTCGCTGACGAACGACGGCCCGTTCACCGTGCTCCTGGAGATGTGACCGGTCGAAGGCCCTACGGCTCGACCACGACCTCCTGCGCCGCCGCCGTCGTGTCCGCCAGCAGCCGCGCGTCCAGCGGCACGTTCCGCTTCACCAGGCCGAGCGCGATCGGGCCGAGCTCGTGGTGGCGTACGGAGGTGGTGATGAAGCCGATCTTCCGGCCGTCGGGGCCGTCGTCCGCGAGGCGCAGTTCGGCGCCGTGCGGCGGCAGATGGACCTCGCTGCCGTCCAGGTGCAGGAAGACGAGCCGGCGCGGGGGCTTGCCCAGGTTCTGTACGCGGGCGACGGTCTCCTGGCCCCGGTAGCAGCCCTTCTGGAGGTGCACCGCGGTGCCGATCCAGCCCAGCTCGTGCGGGATCGTGCGGTGGTCGGTCTCGAAACCGAGCCGCGGGCGGTGGTGTTCGACGCGCAGCGCCTCGTAGGCCAGCAGCCCGGCCGGCGGACCGGCCTTCTCGGCGTACGACTCCAGGTCCGTACGCGGCAGGAAGAGATCACGCCCGTACGGCGTCTCGCGTACGACCACGCCCTCGGGGACCTCGGCGATCGAACCGGCCGGCAGGTGCACGACCGCGAAGTCGTCCGTGCGGTCGGCGGTCTCGACGCGGTAGAAGAACTTCATCGACTCCAGGTACGCGAGCAACGCGTCCTGGGTGCCGGGTTCGACGTGGGCCCAGGTGGTGGTGCCGTCGTCGACGAGGTACAGCGCGTGCTCGATGTGGCCGTGCGCGGAGAGGATCAGCGCCTCGGTGGCGCGGCCCGCCGGGAGGTCCGTGACGTGCTGGGTGAGCAGCAGGTGCAGCCAGCTCAGCCGGTCGTCGCCGGTGACGGCGACGACACCGCGGTGCGAGAGGTCCACGAAGCCGGTGCCGTCGGCGAGGGCGCGCTGCTCGCGGAACAGGTCACCGTAATGGGCTGCGACCTGTTCATCCACGCCTTCGGCGGGGACGGCGCCGGGCAGGGACAGGAGAGGGCTCTTCATACACCCAGCCTACGACTTGGTAGTTGAACTCTTGAGAGAGCAGTCCTTGCACCGGCCGAAGATCGCGAAGTGCTTCATGTCCGTCTCGAAGCCGAACGTGTCACGCAGCTTGGCCCGGAACTCGGCGGCCACCTCGACATCGGCCTCGATGACGTTCGTGCAGTCCCGGCAGACCAGATGGATGTGGTGATGCCGGTCGGCGAGATGGTAGGTCGGCGCGCCGTGCCCGAGGTGCGCGTGGCTGACCAGACCGAGCTCCTCCAGGAGCTCCAGGGTCCGGTACACGGTGGAAATGTTGACCCCCGACGCCGTCTTCCTCACCTCGATGAGGATGTCGTCGGGGGTCGCGTGCTCCAGGGTGTCCACGGCTTCGAGGACAAGCTGGCGCTGCGGCGTCAGCCGGTAGCCGCGCTGCCTCAGGTCGCTCTTCCAGTCGGTGCTCACCACACAGGAAGTCTAGGACCATTCCGGGATGTGACGACCTGAGGAGAGCCTCTGAACCGGCCCGACCACTTCCGGACTACTTGAAGAACGCGATTCCGTCGTCCGGCATGTCGTCCGGGAGGGCCTTGGCCCAGCGCTCGACGTCCTCCGGAGTGACGACCTTCTTCAGGTGCGCGGACATGTAGGGGCGCAGCTCGACCTCGGGGGTCTGCTTCTCACCGACCCACATGAGGTCGCTCTTCACATAGCCGTAGAGGCGCTTGCCGCCGGTGTAGGGACCCGCAGCCGCCGTGCGTGCCACGGCATCGGTGACCAGGTCGATCTGCGGCGTCTTGGGGGCCAGGCCGCCGTACCAGATCTCGACGACACCGTCGTCGCGGGTCATGACGACCTCGACCTTGCGGTCGGAGTCGACGCGCCAGAAGCCGGACTCGGTCTCCAGCGGCCGGACCTTGTTCCCGTCGGCGTCGAGCACCCAGGTGCGCGAGTGGTACTCCAGGAAGTCTCGCCCGTCGTGGGTGAAGGTGACCTCCTGCCCGAAGTTGCACTTCTCGGAGCCGGGGAAGTCGTGAACGCCCGCACCGGCCCAGCTGCCGAGCAGGAAGGCAAGGGGAAGCAGGTCCTTGTGCAGGTCGGACGGGATCTCGATCATGAGCTCGGCAGTTCCTCGATGGGGGTCAGCGCTGGCCCTGGTACAGCTTCTTCACGGTCAGCCCGGCGAAGGCGATCACGCCGACGCAGACCAGGACCAGCAGGGTTTCGAAGAAGATCTCCACGGGGTGCTCCTCGGATGAGCGGGTGGGCGGTACAAGAGCCGAGCCCCAGCTTAGTGGGCCGGGGCTCGGGGCTCTCTGCGAGGTACTCCCGGGCGGTTCTCCGCGCGGTACGCCCAGGTGTGGTCAGCCGAGCAGCTGGCTCTGGAGGACCACCGTCTGCTGGAACGGGACCGCCCGCGCGGCGCCCTTGCGGGACTGCACGATCAGGGCGAGGGTGTCCCCGGCCGAGAGGTACGCCTGGCGGACCTGCTCGGCGCCGTACGGCTTGATCTCGTCGTACGCGTGACGGACCACGTCGTCGACCGCGGCGCGGTCCGGGAACCGGTCGTCGGCCATCGTCCGCTCGGCGCCGCGCACCGCGTAGTTCGGCATGTTGTAGCTGGTCAGCCCGGGCGAGTTCACCTCGTCCGCGACGACGACCGAGTCGAACTGCAACAGGTAGATCCGGGTGTGCGTGCCGTCCGGGGTCGTCCAGCCGCGGGCCGCGATGTGCCGCAGACCGTTGTCGGTCAGCTGCTGCCCGACCGTCTCCCGGTCGTCCCGCGTGGCGTACTCCGCCAGGAACCTCGTCGTCGCCAGCCAGCCGTCCGTCCCGCGCAGCGCCGTGTCGACGTGTGCGCCCTTCGGGGCGGGCAGCACGAGCCTGCGCAGATCGGCGTAGTGGGTGCCGGTCTTGTTCGACTCGGCGAACGGGCGCGGGCTGCCGGAGGGCAGCGGCGGCCGGGTGATGGTCGGGTAGTCCCAGCGCCCGTCCGACTCCGTCGCCAGACCGGGTACGTCGGTGCGGTCCATGCGGGTGATGCCGTACGCGACCGACGTGCCGACCGCCGCGAAGACCACGGTGGCGGCGGTCCAGCGCAGCACGGCCCGCAGCACCCGACGGTCCTTGCGCACCCGGGCCGGGGGCACCTCGGCCCCGACGGCCGTGGACGGCACCTCCGGGTCGACGACCGCGGGTACGGCCTCGGGACCGCCGACCGCGGCCGGCGCCTCGGGCGCGGGTGGCAGCGCGTCCTGCGCCTCGGGCGCGGGTGGCAGCGCGGCCTGCGCCCCGACCGGCGCCGTGGTCCCGTCCTCGACGGGCGTCGCCGCCGCGTCCTCGACGGAGCTCGTCCGCTCGGTCATACCGCCTCCCCCGGCTCGGCGATGCGGTCGAGCTGCTCGCGCAGCAGCATCGCGACACCCTTGGTGTCCAACGGCTTGGCCCCGTAGGCGGTCGCGCTGACCAGCACGTCACCCTGGTAGGCGGAGCAGACCATCATGTCGAGCTTCTCGTCCTTGTCCTTGGGCGGCAGGAAGCACTTCGCGTTCTTGTGGCCCTTGATCTCCGGACCCTTGCGGAAGATCTTGAGGGCGTCGAGAAACTCGTTCTGGAACGTCGACATGCCCTTCACCGCCGCCTTGTCCTCGATCTGGGCCAGCTCGACGCTCATGGTGAAGGCGCTGTCGGCGTACAGCGTGGAGGCGTACCCGTTGGAGGTGCTGAGGTAGCTGCGCATCGCGATGCCCTTGGTGTGCTGCTTGTCGATCCGCTTCTCCAGCTCCCGCCGCTGGGAACGCGGCAGATCCCGCAGCGCCTCCTTGCGCAGAGCGGTGGCCTCGGGCCCGCTGAGCGAGGCGTCGGAGCCGAACTCCCCGATGTCCGGGCCCCGGCTCCAGCCCTCGGTGCCGTACGGCACGAGCATCGCGGCGAGTCCCGCGGGGGCCTTCGCCGACTTGGCGTCGTCGTGGGCGGCGTCCGGGAAGGTCCAGGAGGGCGCGCCGGGGTCCCGGTCGGCGTCCTGGACGGTCACGACGGTGTAGCCGGCACCGCCGACGACGGCCGCGACGAGGAGCACGGAACCGGCGACGGCGGCGATGCGACCCCGGCGGAGGGGTTTCTTGACGGGGGCGATGGATTCGGGCGCGACGGGCACGGGCTGCTCGCTCATCGGTTGCTCGTCGGTCACAGCCGCTCCATCTGCCGCTCGGCCAGGTCCATGATCTTGGCCTTGGAAATCGGCTTGGTGTCGTAGATCCAGACCTCCATGGCGATGTCACCGCGCCAGGCGTGTGCCTGTGCGCTGTACACCGGTAGGTAGCCGGGCTTGGTGTCGGGCTTGGTCGTCACGTACGCCATGCCGTCGCCCGTGCCGGGGACGGGCCAGCTGCGGGTGCCGTCCACGTTCCAGTTGCCGGCCTGTTCGGAGGCGGAGAGTTTCTCCTCCTGGCGGTACTGCACGAGCCTGATCCCGACGCTGTACGTGCTGCCGACCCGCCAGTCGACGCCGGCCGCACGCCGGAACTCCGCGCCGACGAGCTGCCCGAACGCCTGGTCCGGGTCCTTGAGCTGGTCCGCGTACTCGGCCATGGTCAGCCAGCCGCCGCGGCCCGGTGCGTACTCGGTGTCCTGGGCCCCCTTCGGCCGCTTGATCAGCAGCTTGCGCAGGTCGCCGTCGGTCTTCACGCGGCGGTCCTGCGCGGCGGACAGGGGTTCGGGCCCGGCGCCCTTGGCCTGGGCGACCACGGGCTGCGAGAGCGACGGCAGCCTGGTCGGCTCCCGGTCGGCCTGGATCAGATAGCCGACGCAGGTGCCCCCGACGAGCCCCAGCACGGCGGCCGTGGCGATCAACAGGGCCGTACGCCCCCGCCGGCGTACGCGAGGCGCCTCCTCGGGTGTCTCCTTGCCCGTTGCCTCAGGACCTGGCACGGGTACTTCCTCGACTTCCACGACATCCCCCCACGGAACGCGACGCACGGATTCCATATCCGCGCGCACAGGAGACCCATGGGAATCTCATGGAGTTGTAAGGGACATGATCACGATTCGGACTCTCTCCGAACTCCCCCGGACTACCATGCGGCCATGGCGAAGAAGCTCGTGATCAAGGTGACGGCGGGGGCCGATGCCCCCGAGCGCTGCTCGCAGGCGTTCACGGTCGCGGCGGTGGCCGTGGCCAGCGGGATCGAGGTCTCCCTGTGGCTGACCGGCGAGTCCTCGTGGTTCGCACTGCCGGGCCGGGCCGCCGAGTTCGAGCTGCCGCACGCGGCGCCGCTGCCCGATCTGATCGACTCGGTCCTGGCCGCGGGCCGGCTCACCCTGTGCACCCAGTGCGCTGCGCGCCGGGACATCACGGAGAAGGACGTCATCGACGGCGTACGCATCGCGGGCGCCCAGGTGTTCGTCCAGGAGGCGATGGCGGACGAGACGCAGGCGCTCGTCTACTGAAGGTGCCGCGTGTACTGAAGGTGCCGCGCGCGCCCTCCTACGGGCGGCGCTTCTTGCCGTCGAGCTCGTCCCACCACTCGTCGGACTTCTGATCCCCGGACGGGTCGTCCCACCAGCGGTCCTCGGGCCCCCGCCGGTTGGCGACCATCGCGGCGAACGGCGGAATCACCATCGCCACCACACACATCCCCACGGCCACGGGAATCGACCAGATCCTTACGACTCCCCAGGCCAGGACGAAAAGACCGATGCACGTCCCCATCATGGCGAAGTAGACGTGTCGCCGTCGCGCGTACATACCTCAAGCCTAGGCCCGTACATACCGAAGGGCCGCACCCCGAGCGTCCAACCCTGGGGTGCGGCCCTTCGGCCACTCAGAAATGCCGTCAGACGGCGATCGCGACCTCGGCGAGGCCGCCCGTCTGGGCGACGACCGTGCGGTCCGCGGTGCCACCGGGGACCAGGGCGCGTACGGTCCAGGTGCCCTCGGCCGCGTAGAAGCGGAACTGGCCCGTCGCGGAGGTGGGGACCTCCGCCGTGAACTCGCCGGTCGAGTCCAGCAGGCGCACGTAACCGGTGACGGGCTCGCCGTCGCGGGTCACCTGGCCCTGGATGGTGGTCTCACCGGGCTTGATCGTCGAGGCGTCGGGGCCGCCGGCCTTCGCTCCACACATATTTCGATTCCGTCCTTCAGGCCTTGAGGGTTACTTGTTGGCGCCGAGCTCGATCGGGACGCCGACCAGGGAGCCGTACTCGGTCCAGGAGCCGTCGTAGTTCTTGACGTTCTCCACGCCGAGCAGCTCGTGCAGCACGAACCAGGTCAGCGCGGAACGCTCACCGATACGGCAGTACGCGATGGTGTCCTTGGCGAGGTCGACCTGCTCCTCGGCGTAGAGCTCCTTGAGCTCGTCGTCCGACTTGAAGGTGCCGTCGTCGTTGGCGTTCTTCGACCACGGGATGTTGCGGGCGCTCGGGACGTGGCCCGGACGCTGCGACTGCTCCTGCGGCAGGTGGGCCGGGGCGAGCAGCTTGCCGCTGAACTCGTCGGGCGAACGGACGTCGACCAGGTTCTGCGAACCGATGGCCGCCACGACGTCGTCGCGGAAGGCGCGGATCGCGGTGTTCTGGGCCTTGGCCTTGTAGTCGGTCGCGGCACGGTTCGGGACCTCGACGACCAGGTCGCGGGAGTCGAGCTCCCACTTCTTGCGGCCACCGTCGAGGAGCTTGACGTTCTCGTGGCCGTACAGCTTGAAGTACCAGTAGGCGTAGGACGCGAACCAGTTGTTGTTGCCGCCGTAGAGGACCACCAGCGTGTCGTTGGCGATGCCCTTCGCCGACAGGAGCTTCTCGAAGCCCTCCTGGTCGATGAAGTCACGGCGGACCGGGTCCTGGAGGTCCTTGGTCCAGTCGATCCGGATCGCGTTCTTGATGTGGTTCTTCTCGTACGCGGACGTGTCCTCGTCGACCTCGACGATGGCCACGCTCGGGTCGTCCAGGTGGTCCTGGACCCAGTCGGCGTCGACCAGGACGTCGCTGCGGCTCATGCTGTTTCTCCTCCGGGGCAGTTGCGGCGGGGCGGTGCGTTAGACAGAGGGTGCGCGGTCATGCCTGTCGAGGCTGCGCGGCGCGCACGGGGACCCTGGCGAAGAGGGGCCAGGGAAGGGCGGACGGACGAATGTCCCGCTCAGAAGGTGCGACAGAGCATGGCGGCGACGCGGCACAGGTCTACTGCCCGCCGCTTCGTGAGATCCGCCTGTCGCTTCATGGGTCCGATCGTAGGGACGGACAGGCGGGCATGTCACCGGTGTGTCGGATGCTGAGATGCGATCGTCCGCGATGTGGGACGCCTTCACCATCGGTGCGGCCCCGCAGGGATTCCGGGCGCCGGCATCCGTCATCACACCGACCGCACATCTGCGGTACGGACGGGCCCGTCTCGCCCTTCGGACAGCTCTCCGGCCGCGGTCTCCCCGGCCGCGGTCTCCCCGGCCTCCGGCCTGCGGACGCTGACCCTTCTACCCGACCAGCTTGACGTTCGAACCCTTCACGGAGACGTCCACGCCGTTCGCGGCCGCCTGGACCGTGTCGAGCTGGATGCCGCCCGGCAGCTGGCCGATCTTCTGCTCGAAGTCGGTGATCGCGCGCACCCGGTTCTCGGCGAGGTCGGCGCCCAGCTTGGGGAGGGAGTCCGCGTGCACCTTGACCGTGTTGCCGCCGACGACCGTGACCGAGCTGAGCACGGAGACCGGCTGGGGCACCTTGGTGCCGCCGATGCTGACCTCGACCGCCACCTTGATCTTGCCGTTGCCGCCGTCGGAGAGGCCGACGACCCGGGCGGTGACCCCGGGGCCGACCTGAGTGGGCTGGGACTTGGCGGTCTTGAGCAGCTCGGCGTACCCGATGGACGCGGAGCCGGTGGCGCTGTGGGCGGTGGCGGAGCTGTAGTCGCCGTTGAAGCTGACGCCGTGCATCTCGGCGTTCAGGTCGTCGATACGGATGGTGCCGGTGCCCCCGGCACTGCCCGCGCCGCTCGTCGACGCCTCGTAGTCCTTGATGCCGATCTTCACGTCGTCGAGTTCGCCGCCGACGACCTGGGTGAGGAAGGGGAAGCCCTCGATGGACACGTCCGGCGTGCCGGCCAGGCCCTCGGTGGTCTTGATCCGGTCCGCCGCCTTGTTCTCCGCGAAACCGACCGCCACCCGGTCCGCGATCACGAACAGGCCGCCCAGGATGACGGTGACGATCAGGATTATTCGCAGTGCACGCATGCGCGGTGTTCCCCACCTCGAACGGATCCGGGCGACCGAGTGGTCCTCCCTCGCGAACCTAACCCCGGAGGGCCCCGCGACGGGGGCCCTCCGAAGTAGTTGTAGATCACCTGTGACGAACAGCCACTGGACCAGGCCCCAGGAACTGTCCGGCGGATCACGCCGGACGCCCCCTAGCCCAGGGCGCGGCCCAGCAGGTAGACCGCCGGGGCCGCGGCGGCCAGCGGCAGGGCCACGCCCGCGGTGAAGTGGACGAAGCGGGACGGGTAGTCGTAGCTGGCGACCCGGTGGCCGATCAGCGCGCAGACCCCGGCGACGAGGCCGAGGAAGGCCCCCTTGCTGCCCAGGTCCGTCGTGCCGCCGACCGCGATACCGGCGCCCGCGGCGGCCAGCAGCGCCACCGCCACGGAGGCCGCGGTGGGCAGCGGCAGGGCGCGGGCGAGGATCGCGACGGCGACCGCGGCGGCGCCCACCGTGACGGCGTCCGGCTCGGCCGCGAGGTGCCCGGTGGCGATGATCGCGAGCGCCGCCGAGGCGACGGTCGCCATCAGGCCGGACATCCGGGTGTCCGGGTCGGCATGACTGCGCAGTTGCAGGACGAGGGTGAGCAGGACCCACACGCCGAGGGTGCCGAGGATCGCGGCGGGCGCGTTCTCCCGGCCCGCCGCGAGGAGCGCGACGTCCGCGGTGACCGCGCCGAGGAACGCCAGCGCGATGCCCTGGCGGGCCGGCCACATCCCGTTCAGCCGGAACCAGCCCGCCGCGGTGACGGCCTGGAGGAGGACGAGGGGGACGACGAGGGCGTACTGCCCGATCGCCGCCGTCCCGGAGAGCAGCAGCCCGAGTACCGCGGTGAGCACGGCGGGCTGGATGCCGGGTTCGATGATCGGGGAGCGGCCCTCGGCACGGGCGCGCTGGGCGTCGGTGACGCGGGCGTTGCCGGTGACGGTCGGGGGGCCGTAGCCGGAGGCGGTCTCAGGGATGGCCGCACTGCCGGTGCCGGTGCCGGGCGCCTGCTGGGCGGAGGGCTGGTACGCGGGCGTCCACTGCGGTGTCGGAGTCGGTGCCTCCTGCGGCAGCGGCTGCCCGACCGTGTACGTCTGCGGCTCGGGGTACGCCTGGTAGCCCCGCGGCGGCAGGTACGCCGTGTCCGCCGCCGGCATCGGGTGCTGCGCCTGGGTCTCCCAGGTCTGCCCCTCCCACTGCTGCGTGTGCTGCTGCCACTCGGGCTGCTGCTGAGGCTGTTGCTGCTGCTGGGGCCGTTGCTGCGGCTGTTGTTGCTGAGGCTGCGGATACGGGTCGTACCCCTCGTAGGGACCCTCGTACCGGCCCTCGTACGGCTGGTCGCTCATCGTCTCGCTCACCCTCCTGCGAACGGCGGGAGCACCTCGACCGTGCCGCCCTCGGCCAGCCGTACGGTCTCATGTTCGCGAGTGCCCACGGGGTCACCGTCGATGAGGAAGGAGCATCGCCGCAGGACGCGGACGAGTTCGCCGGGGTGTCGCGCGCGGGCCGCGTCGAGCGCCTCGGCGAGCGTGCCCGCGTCGTACGGCTCCTCCGCGACGCCCGCCGCGGCCTTGGCGGCGGCCCAGTAACGCACCGTGCCCTGTGCCATCTCGTTCCTCAATCGGTGTTTTCCGTGAACACGGATCAGTCATCAGTGGTTTCTGTGAACACGGTCAGGCTAGCCCGCCGCCGCGACGGCCCATGCCCCGATGCGGCCGAGCAGCCCGTCGTCCGCCGCGTGCTCGGCGTGGCCCATGCCGTGCTCGATCCACAGTTCGGCGTGGCCGCCGGAGGCGGCGGCGAGCATCCGCGGGTGGTCGACCGGGAAGTAGCCGTCCTGGTCGCCGTGGACGATCAGCAGCGGAGTGGGCGCGATGAGCGGGACCGACTCGACCGGGGAGGCCGGCACCGGGTCCCAGTCACGGTGGTGGATCCGGGTGCGCAGGCCGTAACGGCCGACCGCGCGGCCCACCGGCCGGGTTACCAGCCAGTGCAGGCGCCGCATAGGGGCCGTACCCCGGTAGTACCAACGGGCGGGTGCGCTCACCGAAACCACGGCGTCCGTACGCGCCTCGGTGCGCCCCTCGTGCTCCATCTCCGCGCCCCGGTCCAAGCCCCGGTCCGAGCCCCCGTCCGGGCCACGGTGCAGCGCCGCGTGCCGCAGCACCACCGAACCGCCCATCGAGAAGCCGACGGTGGCCACACGCGTGTGCCCGAGTTCACGGGCCCAGGCCACCGCGGCGGCCAGATCGTGGACCTCGCGGTCACCGACCGTGGAGTTGCCCCCGGAGGCGCCGTGACCACGGAAGGAGAAGGTGACGACCGCCGCGTGCCGGGCGAGGACGGCCGCCGCGTGGCGCACGTGCGGACGTTCCAGATCGCCCGTGAAGCCGTGCGCGACGACAATGACCACATCGTTCAAGCCAGTGGCCGAGTCACCAGAAGGCCGCGTTCCAGGGTCGTACGCCGCATCGATCGTCACCCCGTCGACCGTGTGCAGAAACCTCCGCAAAGGGGTCCGCGAGGGCGTCTCAAGGGGTGGACGATCGGAAGATCCTGTCGCTTGACCTGCCGGACCTGAGCTCATGTGGGCTATTCTGCTGGGCAGAGGACTCGGGCAGCGTAGCCCCCGGGTCCTTTTGTGCTTTCTGAAGCGTTGTATACGAAGCGGGAAACCGCAGGTGTACGAAGCCCACGAACGCATAGAACGTGTGGCGGCCCCCAGTGGGCCGTCCGGCGACTCCCAGGGGCGCGGGAGCCGCACCGTAGGAAGCAGTGCCGCAAACGTCCTCGCAGGGACCGAGGAGGAACCAGACGTTATGGGCGAGCGAACCTTGCATGACCGTAGGACGACCCAGGCAGGTGGGGCACGATGAGTTCTCTGCTGCTCCTGACCAATGCTCTTCAGCCGTCGACGGAGGTGCTTCCCGCTCTCGGCCTGCTCCTGCACAACGTGCGAGTGGCTCCGGCGGAAGGCCCCGCTCTCGTCGACACCCCCGGTGCCGACGTCATTCTGATCGACGGCCGGCGCGACCTCCCACAGGTGCGCAGCCTGTGCCAGCTGCTGCGCTCGACCGGGCCCGGCTGTCCGCTGATCCTGGTCGTGACGGAGGGCGGTCTCGCGGCCGTCACCGCCGACTGGGGCATCGACGACGTGCTCCTGGACACCGCGGGTCCGGCGGAGGTCGAGGCGCGACTGCGGCTGGCCATGGGCCGCCAGCAGATCGTCAACGACGACTCCCCGATGGAGATCCGCAACGGCGACCTCTCGGTCGACGAGGCGACCTACAGCGCCAAGCTCAAGGGCCGGGTCCTCGACCTGACCTTCAAGGAGTTCGAGCTCCTCAAGTACCTCGCGCAGCACCCGGGCCGTGTCTTCACGCGCGCCCAGTTGCTCCAGGAGGTCTGGGGCTACGACTACTTCGGCGGTACGCGGACGGTCGACGTCCACGTACGACGGCTGCGCGCGAAGCTCGGACCCGAGCACGAGTCGCTGATCGGTACCGTCCGGAACGTCGGTTATCGATTCGTTACACCCGAGAAGGTGGACCGCGCCTCGGACGAGGCGAGGGCCAAGGCGGCCCAGCCAAAGCCGGAGGATGCGGACGAGACGGCGCACCTGGACGCCGTCGAGACGGTCGAGGCGGCGGCGGAGGCGCAGTAGGCGGTAACGGAGGCGCAGCAAGCCTCCGTACGCCCTGCCCAGCGGCGGGTCCATCCGCGTAGACTCCGCGCGTGGCCAAGGTGACGAGGGACGATGTAGCGCGACTGGCGGGTACGTCCACCGCCGTTGTCAGCTATGTCATCAACAACGGACCGAGGCCGGTTGCCCCGGCCACGCGCGAGCGTGTTCTCGCCGCGATCAAGGAACTGGGGTACCGGCCCGACCGGGTCGCCCAGGCCATGGCGTCGCGGCGGACCGAGCTCATAGGCCTGATCGTGCCGGACGCGCGCCAGCCCTTCTTCGGGGAGATGGCGCACGCCGTCGAGCAGGCCGCCGCCGAGCGCGGGAAAATGGTGCTCGTCGGCAACTCCGACTACATCGCCGAGCGCGAGGTCCACTACCTGCGCGCCTTCCTCGGTATGCGCGTCTCCGGGCTGATCCTCGTCAGCCACGCGCTCAATGACAACGCTGCCGCGGAGATCGACGCGTGGGACGCCCGCGTGGTGCTGCTGCACGAGCGCCCCGAGGCCATCGACGACGTCGCCGTCGTCACGGACGACATCGGCGGCGCCCAGCTCGCCACCCGCCACCTCCTCGAACACGGCTACGAATACGTGGCGTGTCTCGGCGGCCTCGCGGAGACCCCGACCGTCGGCGACCCGGTCTCCGACCACGTCGAGGGCTGGCGGCGCGCGATGCAGGAGGCCGGGATCTCCACCGAGGGCCGCCTCTTCGAAGCGCCGTACAACCGCTACGACGCCTATCAGGTCGGTCTCCAGCTGCTCGGCGGTCCCGACCGGCCGCCCGCCATCTTCTGCTCCACCGACGACCAGGCGATCGGCGTGCTGCGCGCCGCGCGTGAGCTGCGCATCGACGTTCCGGGGGAGCTGGCCGTGGCCGGTTTCGACGACGTCAAGGAAGCCGCGCTGACGGATCCGCCGATGACGACGATCGCCTCCGACCGGTCGGCGATGGCGCGGGCCGCGGTGGATCTCGTACTGGATGACGGGTTGCGGGTCGCGGGGTCGCGGCGCGAGCGATTGAAGGTGTTTCCGTCGCGGTTGGTCGTCCGGCGTTCTTGTGGGTGCGAGTAGCTGTGGGCTTGTGGTGGTGAGTAGCTGCGGGCCGGATGTGGCTGGTCGCGCAGTTCCCCGCGCCCCTGAAGGGGCGCGCCTGCCCCCGCGGGATCACGGGGGCAGGCGCATCCTGGTGCTGAGCTGGAACAGCAGGTTGTACTAGAACAGCAGGTTGTACTGGTTGAAGCCGCTGCCCAGGCCGATCCGTGAGCCGAAGAGGCTGCTGGAGGCCTTGTTGGTGCCGGGGTAGAGCCAGAGCTTGCCGGCGGAGTCGCGGGTGATGACGTCGGCGATGCCGTCGCCCGTGACGTCACCGTTGGAGACGTACGAGGTGAAGTTGAAGCCCGTACGCGCCTGGATCCGCGCCGCGAACGGGGTCTTCTCGACCTGCGTGCCCCGGTAGAGGTACAGGACGCCGGAGCTGTTGCGGACCAGCAGGTCGGCCCTGCCGTCGCCGGACAGGTCGCCGTGGCCGAAGATCTTCACGTTCTTCCAGGCCTTGTCGACGACCTTGACCTTGGCGTAGAACTGGCCGTTGCCCTTGCCCGGGTAGAGGTAGACCGAGCCGTCGGCGTCCACCGCGACCAGGTCGGGGCGGGCGTCGCCCGTCATGTCGCCGGGGATGGCGTACGACTTGTAGCCGCCCCACACCGAGCTGATCTGCATCCAGTCGTACTCGCCGGAGCTGTGGTTCAGGTAGCTGCGGTACAGCTTGCCGTCACCCTTGTCGCGCATGATCAGGTCCTGGTAGAAGTCCCGGTCCAGGTCGGCCTGGAGGACCCAGTCGGCGTTCTGCCAGCCGTTGCCCTGGTAGGCGCGGGTGGCGAGCGAGGTGCCCTTGCTGTCCTGCTGGAAGAGGCCGCCGGACGGCGTGCGCTCCAGCAGGTCGGCCTTGCCGTCGAAGGTCAGGTCCGCGTCGTCGATGCGCGGCTGGGCGGCCCAGGTGTACGAGGACACCTTGGTGAACACCGGGTAGGCGCCCTTCGCGGTGCAGCCCGCGACGCCCCACGAGACGATGCCGACGACCTTGCCGCCGACGATGACGGGACCGCCGGAGTCACCGTTGCAGGGGCTCTTGGTGCCCTCGTCGGTACCGGTCGCCGGGGTGCCCGCGCAGAACATCGCGCCCTCGACGAAGTCGTCCTCGCCGAGGACCGACTGCATCGCGGAGTTGCAGGTGGAGTCGGCGACCAGCGGCAGGGTCACCTTGCGCAGGTTCGCCGACAGGTCGGCGCCGTCGGCGCCGGAGGTCAGGCCCCAGCCGTAGACGGTGGCGGAGTTGCCGGCCTTGTAGGAGGCGCTGTCACCGGCGGCCACCAGCCGCTGCCACTGCTGGTCCAGCGGGCGGTCGAGCGTGAGGACCGCGATGTCGTTCTGGACGGTCGTGGAGTTGTAGTGCGGGTGGTTCCACTGGCGGTAGACGCCCGCGACCGTGCCGCTGGTGTCGTCCAGCAGTCCGGTGGCGCCGGCCAGCACCGCGCCGTTCTTCACCCAGTTCAGGCCCGCGACGCAGTGGGCCGCCGTCAGGACCTTGTTCGGGGCGACGAGGGTGCCGCCGCAGAAGTAGCCGACTCCGGCCGTGCTGTCGTAGTAGGAGAGCTGGACCATCCACGGCGCGGAGGAGATCGTCGTCTCGGTGCCGCCGATGATGAAGGGTGTCTTCTTGGGGGTCGTGTCCGGGGTCGCCCGGTCCTTGACGGCCGCGGCGACCCGGCCGCGCAGCTCCTTGTCGGAGACGGCCGGCTTCGCGGGCTGGGACTGGTTCACCTCCGGCAGCGAGGGTCCGTCCGCCGCGGTGGCGGGGTGCGCCGCGAAGGCGCCGGCGCAGGTCAGCGCCAGCGCGAGAGCGGCCGTCGGCAACGCCGTGGCGGGGCGTCTCCAGCGGTCGCGCAGGGCACGTATCACTCAGGGCTCCTGGTGTGGGTGCGTGTGGTGTCCATGACGTAGGAGGCCCGAGAAGGGCGTACGACGCACCGGCCCGATCGACGGCAGCGGTCGCCGGCCATGGCCGACAACCGCCTGCATCGATTCAGGCACACCGCGGAGCCCCCCTCCGGCGCGGAGATCGTAGGCCTCATCCGCCCCAGAACACATGTACTACACAGCAGACAGACAAGTATTCGTCCGTCGCCTTCCGTGACATCACCCCCACGCAACCCGCTGTTTCCCGGTTTTCAGCGGGCCCGGGCGCCTTTATATCGGGCATACGAGGTTCTGTCGGGCTTCTCAGCGGCCACTCAGGGAGCTCTCATGATCGGGGGACAAGCTTTTTCCATGACCGAGAGCTTCCGCCGCAGCGGCGAGTATCCCCAGGGCGACGACCACCAGGCGACCGACCCCATGCGGGCGGCGTACCCCCAGCAGCAGCCCGTCTCTTCCTCTCCCGTGAACCCCGAGTGGCCCCCGCCGCCGGCGTACGAGCCGGTCGCTCCGGTCGCCGTCGACCCGGGTACCACCGTGTGGCCGGGCTCCGGTCAGGGTGGCGACGGCGGTCACGGCGCAGGCGGCGCCTACGCCGGCTACCCCGAGCCGGACGCCGTCTCCTCCACCGCGGTACTCCAGGCGCAGTCGGTCCCGGCCGCCCCGGCCCCCGCTCCGAAGAAGCGCGCGAAGGGCACGATCGCCCTGCTCGCCGCCGTGGCGATAGTCGCGGCCGCCATCGGAGGCGGCACCGCGTACGGCATACAGGAGCTGACCGGCAAGGACACCGCGTCGAGCAGCACCAGCACCACCGTGGTGCCCGCCGCCAAGAAGGGCACCGTCGCCGGTGTCGCCCAGGCGGTCAGCCCGAGTATCGTCGAGGTCAGTGCGACCTCGAACGCGGGTTCGTCCACCGGCTCGGGTGTGATCATCTCGTCCAGCGGCGAGATCGTCACCAACAACCACGTCATCTCGGGCGCCTCCGAGATCAAGGTGCAGCTGAGCAGCGGCAAGTCGTACACCGCGAAGGTGGTCGGCACCGACAGCAAGAAGGACCTCGCGCTCATCAAGCTCGAGAACGCGCCCTCCGGCCTGAAGGTCGCCACGCTCGGCAACTCCGACGGCGTCCAGGTCGGCGACGACGTCGTCGCGATCGGCTCCCCCGAGGGGCTGACCGGCACCGTCACCAGCGGCATCGTCTCGGCGCTCAACCGTGACGTCACCGTCTCCACGGACGAGAGCCAGGGCCAGCAACAGCAGCAGGGCGGCGGCAGCGGCCAGTGGCCGTTCTCCTTCGGCGGCCAGCAGTTCAACGGCGACACCGGTTCCTCGACGACCACGTACAAGGCCATCCAGACCGACGCGTCCTTGAACCCCGGCAACTCCGGCGGCGCCCTCATCGACATGAACGGCAACATCGTCGGCATCAACTCCGCGATGTACTCGGCCGCCAACTCCTCGTCCAGCTCGTCGAGCGCGGGCAGCGTCGGCCTCGGTTTCGCCATCCCGATCAACACCGTCAAGTCGGACCTCGCCAGCCTGCGGGCCGGCGGTTCCGACAGCTGAGTCCTTCTCGGCCAAGTCCTTCTCGGAGGTTGAAATGATCACTCGCGTCTCCCACAGCATCGAAGGCACCGACCCCGCCGGCCTCGACCTGGCCCTCTCCGTCGCCCGTGACCTGCACCGGCCGGTGCCCCGGGCTCCGGAAGTGACGGTCCCGCAGTCGCAGAGGACGGTCCCGCAGCCGCAGATGATGGGCCTGCACACCTCCGCCGATCACCCGCACCGCCGCAAGGTCCCGCTGAGCCGCCTGAGCCGCCTGAGCCAGCTGAGCACGTTGGGGGTCTGAGCCCTCCGAGCAGGCCGAGCAGGCTGCGGACCTGCGCCGACGAACCGATCCCCGTCGGTCCCCGCTGAACTCCACCGGTCCCCGCTGAACGCCGCTGATCCTTTCTGCCCCGGCCGGAACGTGCGAGGCTGAAAGCGTCCAGCCCCGTCCCACCGCACCCCTAGGAACCCACGCCCATGAGCCCCGCCGAAGGCGACCGTGAAACCCAGCGCATCCTGATCGTCGACGACGAGCCGGCCGTGCGCGAAGCACTTCAGCGCAGCCTCGCCTTCGAGGGATACGACACCCAGGTCGCGGTCGACGGAGCGGACGCGCTGGAGAAGGCGACCGCGTACCAGCCCGACCTGGTCGTCCTGGACATCCAGATGCCCCGGATGGACGGCCTGACAGCCGCCCGCCGGATGCGCGGGGCGGGCACGACGACCCCCATCCTGATGCTGACGGCCCGCGACACCGTGGGCGACCGCGTGACCGGCCTCGACGCAGGCGCGGACGACTACCTGGTCAAGCCGTTCGAGCTGGACGAGCTGTTCGCCCGGGTCCGGGCACTGCTGCGGCGCAGTTCCTACGCGGCCGCGACGGTCGGCACCCCGGACGACGACGCGCTGACCTTCGGCGACCTGCGGATGCACCTCGCGACGCGCGAGGTCACGCGCGGGGGCCGGGCGGTCGAACTGACCCGCACCGAGTTCACCCTGCTGGAGATGTTCCTGGCCCACCCGCGTCAGGTCCTCACCCGCGAGCAGATCCTCAAGGCGGTCTGGGGCTTCGACTTCGAGCCCTCCTCCAACTCCCTCGACGTCTACGTCATGTACCTGCGCCGCAAGACCGAGGCGGGCGGCGAGCCGCGCCTCGTGCACACGGTGCGGGGCGTGGGGTACGTCCTGCGGTCGGGCGGCGCGGAGTGATGAGGATCCTGCGCCGGTTCAAATCCCTGCCGATCCGCTCCCGGCTGGCCATGCTGGTCGCGGCGGCGGTGGCGTTCGGGGTGGCGGCGGTCTCGGTGACCTGTTGGTTCATAGTGCGGGGGAAGTTGTACGACGAGATCGACAACAACCTCAAAGCACAGAAGACACCCGTTTCCTATGGATCGTTCCATCGCGCCATAGAGAACTGCGGCCAGGACCCGAAGAGCGGCAGCGACGGCCCCCGCGGGCGGTCCGAGTACTACTCCCAGGTGGTCCAGGCAAACGGAACCGTCTGCGCGTTCGACGGCTCCGCGGGCACGGTGAAGGTCACCGACAGCGACAAGGACGAGGCCAAGAACCCGAGCTGGGCCAGACTCCGCACCGGAACCGACAGCGAAGGCAACGACGTACGGGTGATCACCATGCCACTCGTCGTCGCCGGCCAGGTTCCGGGCAGCAGCCCGGTCCTGATCCAGGACGCGTCCTTCCTCGTGGCCACCCCCCTGAAGAGCACCCAGGCCACCCTCAACGACCTCGCCCTCGTCCTCCTCCTCGTCTCGGGCATCGGAGTCGTCGGCGCCGGAGCCGCCGGCCTGGCGGTCGCCCGCGCGGGTCTGCGCCCGGTCGACAAGCTCACCGAGGCCGTGGAGCACGTGGCGCGCACGGAGGACCTCTCCATCCGCATCCCCGTCGAGGACGACAGCGAGGACGAGGTCGCCCGTCTCTCCCGCTCCTTCAACTCGATGACGTCCGCCCTCGCCAACTCCCGCGAGCTGCAACAGCAGCTCATCGCCGACGCGGGCCACGAGCTCCGTACGCCGCTCACGTCGCTGCGTACGAACATAGAGCTCCTCACCCGCAGCGAGGAGACGGGTCGCCCGATCCCCCCGGCGGACCGCAAGGCACTGCTGTCGTCGGTGAAGGCGCAGATGACGGAGCTGGCGGCGCTGATCGGCGACCTGCAGACGCTGTCGCGTTCGGACGCGGGCCAGTCGGGCGACCGCATCCAGGTGGTCGACCTCCAGGAAACGGTCGAGGCGGCCCTGCACCGAGCCCGCCTGCGCGGCCCCGAGCTGACGATCACGGCGGACCTCCAGCCCTGGTTCGTACGGGCGGAGCCGTCCGCGCTGGAGCGGGCGATCGTGAACATCCTCGACAACGCGGTGAAGTTCAGCCCCGAGGGCGAGGCCATCGACGTCATCCTCAAGGGCGGCGAACTGACGGTCCGCGACCACGGCCCCGGCATCCCCACCGAGGAACTCCCGCACGTCTTCGACCGCTTCTGGCGCTCCCCGAGCGCCCGCGCACTGCCGGGCTCGGGCCTGGGCCTGTCGATCGTGGCCAGGACCGTGCAGCAGTCCGGCGGCGAGGTGTCCCTGCAACCGGCGCAGGGCGGCGGAACGGTGGCGACGCTACGACTGCCGGGCGCGCCCACACCGCCTCCCGAGCTGGGTCAGGACGGGGCCGAGGATCAGTAGAAGCCGAGCATTCCTGGTGCGTTGATGTCGATGGCGAGGAATCCCGGCGGGTAGTCGTCCTCCCGGCCCGTCAGGATGATCGACATGCCGCCGGTCTCCAAGTGCGGTGTCGCGATGTAGATGGCGTGGCAGGTGTCCGCGCCGCCCCACCCATCGCGAACCATCCCTCCGACCAGGGTGGCCGCCGTCTGGCCCAGCGGGTCGACGAGGACCCCCGGCAGCGCGAGCAGCTTGCTCGCGGCTCCTTCGTCGGCCTCTTCCGCTCGCATAAGGCACAGGGCTGGGACGTGGAGCCAGTCGCCAGGCGTGTGCGCAACGTTGTCGACCAAGCGGTGCAGCGCGACGTGCCCCTGCGTGAGTGCCGTAGCCGCGCTGGTGTCGAGGATGATCACGCAGCATGCCCTCGGAGGGCGTGGGCCTTCTCCGCCGCCATCGCGTACACATTGGCCAGTACGTCCGGCCCGTTGCCGAACTCCTCGTCGCTAAGGGTGCAGCCCATGCGCTCCCGCAGGACTTTGCGCGTGGCCGCCACGCGTTCGGCGATCTGCTCAGCGGTCGGCTGCTCGGCCGCGAGTTGCTCGACGAGCTGCCCAAGGGTCACACCGCGGTCCTTGGCAACCTGAGCCAGGTGGTCGCGGACTTCCTTGGTCACCTGGATGGTCGTGTGCTCTGCCATGGAATCACCATAGCCTCACCATTATCGACCGACAGCCCGTCTCATTCGAACGAGACGCCGCCGAACGCGTCCACGTTTCTGACCGCCCCCACGAAAGGCGCCCACGCCCCGGCACCGAGCACCAGCACGGGGCCCTGCGGGGCTTTGCTGTCACGGACGGGCACGAGGCCGGGGTAGCAGTCGGCGACCTCGACGCAGTTCGTGCCACCCCCGTCGCTGTAGGACGACTTGCGCCAGACAGCGGTGGTGAGGTCGGGGGTTCGGTTCATGATCTGCAATCCTCCAGAAGGCGCTTGATGAACGCCGTCGACTCCGCCGGAGTCAGAGCCGCGTCCCTGACCAGATCGTAGGACAACCGCAAGGACAGGACCTTGTCCGGATCGTCGATCAGCTCGCCGATGCCGTTGCCCTCCACGTAGGCAACGGGCTCGCCAACTCGCTGCCAAAGGAGCCAGAGGTGACTGTCCATAAGATCGTGCACACCGGCCGTGAAGGGCAGTACCTGGAGCGCGACGTTCGGACGTTCCGCCGCGTCCAGCAGGTATGACAGCTGGTCCGCCCACACCTTCACGTCAGGAACCGGGCGCCGCAGCACCCCCTCGTCCAGGATCACGCGCACTCTCGGCGCCGGTTCGCGGTACAGCAGCTCCTGCCGTCCCATGCGCAAGGCCACCTGCTCCTCGACGTCCTCGTCGTTGCCAGCCGTTGTCTGAGCTCCAGACAACCCTGACAACACCGCTCGGGCATACTCCTCGGTCTGCAACAGGCCCGGCACTCGCAGCTGGAACATCAACATGACCCGCGCGGTCGCTTCCAGCTCCATGAACGCCTTGTACTTGTCCTTGATGACGTCCTTGCGCGCATCCCGCCACAACCGAACCAGCAGGTCACCGGAGTCGTAATACCTGTCCAGGTCCTCCATGACCGCCTGCTTGGAGAGCCGCTGCCCCACCTCCAATCGGTACAGATAGCTCTTGTCGTACGACGTCTCCTCGGCCAACTGCCCCAGCGTCTTACCAGCCTTCTCCCGCAGAAGCCGCAGCGTCCGCCCGAGCGCGACACGCCCCGATTCCCCTTCTCCGTCAACCCGTTCGGCCATGTCACCCCTCCCCGTTGCCTGGCGCCCAGACAACACCGGCCCTCTTCCGCAGCGTACGGCGGAGCAGTGACGATCGGGACACGAACGGTAACGACCGCTCGTCAGGACCACAGCCACAACAAACCCCCGCGGTCGATAGCAGGTCGACCCGGGGGCGTGGCCGACGCTGTGCAAAGGAGCGCCGACATGGCCGAACGTATCGCGGGATTCTGCGAGTTACTACTGCTCGCACTGGTGCACGCACTGCTTCCCGCCCGGGGCCGCCACCGAGCGGTTCCGGCCCAACGGCCGGACGTAGGCAGGCCCCCGGCACCCTCCACCCCCGTGCACCGCCCCGTCGACGTACAGCCCTTCGAGCGGGACACCCACCTCGTACGCCCGTATCTCCTCACGGCGGAAGAGCGCCGCGCGCGGCGATCGCAGCGGCAGCGCCGACGTGCCCTCTGGCTGGCCGTGCACGGAATCGACGTCGGACCCCGCCGTATTCACGGAGCGGAGGTGTCCGCGTGAACAGCGCTGCCGGAGCGCCCGAACGGCTGCGACTCCTGCCGTGGACAACACCCGACGGCAAGCCCTGCTACCTGAGCACCGACAGCGACGGCAGCCGTCTCTCCCTGCTCGCCGACGACATCGAAGCGGCCCAGCTGGACTCCGGCGAGCAGGTACTGGCCGGTGCCAAGGCCGTACTCGCCGACCCCAAGGCCGGCGAGCGCGCGGTGCGCTTCGCGCTCACCAGGGCGACGGAGTCTCTCGCCGATGTGCTCCGTGTCGCGGTCAGCCGAGGCGAACGCATCCTCGGAGACGAACGGTGAGCGTGACAACAACACACCGTAACCGCCCCGCCCCGCCAACACCCTCATCCTCCAGCACTCGGCACCCAGCACCCTCTACCGTGGAACTCCGGTCACGACACACCGCCCCCGCCGGAGAAGAGAAACCGATCATGGCTCACGAGGTGGATCCGAACTCCTGCGAGAGAACACCCGAGGCGATCCGCACGGCCCTGCAACGGCGCCCCGACTGGCTGCAGGCCTTCGAGCAGGACTGGCTGAGCGCGGCGGCGGACTTCGATCAGGCGGCGCTCGACGCCGTGACCGAGAAGTGGTTCCCCTTCGCCTGTGCCTGCGCAACGCCCGGCTACCTCGACGACGTGGAGCAGACCGTCAAGCGCATGACCGAGGGCGACACCGAAGGCATGATTTTCCGCGACGCGGACGGGAACGCCTACGACGCTGACAACCACCCCATCGACGCGAGCAGGCGCGGGTGAGCGCGTACGCGATCAGGTACGCGGACCGTGCGGCTCAGCGTAAGGCCGCGCTGCCCGCACCTCAGCGTGCGTCCCTGGAGGAATTAGAGAAGCGCCTCAGCCTCAACCCGTTCGGCAGCCCCGCGATCAGCAACCGGGACAACAGCTGGTCGGCCTCGTTCAAAGGCGGCTTCATCACGTACGTCGTATCGAACCACCACGTCGTGATCAACGTCGTAGATCTGGTGGCGCTCTGACCGTCCCTTCCGCCCCGCTCACTTCGGCAGGTCGACAAACCGTCGGGCCATGCGGAGGGGTTCGGTCCGGAGGGTGTCGTCATCGAGGGTCACCTGAGTGAACAGCACCCGCGCCCCCGTCCCTCACCGGACGGGGGCGCGTTCGCGTTGCCTCACGGCGGCAACCTTTCCTCCCCCGGTGGCGACTGCCTCGTGACGGACCCCCTCCACAGCAGTCGAACGGGACCACCACGTGACTGAGATCCGCAAGGCGCGCCACCGCAGACGCAGAACCGCCCTCGTCGTCGGCGTGCCGCTGGCCCTGACCGCCGCCGGAGCGATGGCGTACGGCACGGTGTTCGGACTCTTCGGCGACGACGCCCAGCCGAAGGCGTCGGCCGCGACGAACACCCCGGCCTGGGCCACCGAGGCCGTCCACCGGGACCTCGTGACGTCCACCGCTGCCTCTTGACGTCCATCGCTGCTTCTCGACGTACATCGCTGCTTCATGACTCCCCGGGAGGCCGGGGGGCCTCCTGGGGAAGGCCGGGTCTTTCCGGCCGGGGAGGCTGGGCGCGGACACCGCCCAGCCTCCCCACACCCCTCTCCAAGCCCTCCCACAGCGCCCCGTTACACGTTGGGGGGATGGCGCGGAAGATCCTGCTGGCCGATGACGACAAGGCCGTACGTGAGGGGCTCGACCGGCTGCTCAGGTTCGAGGGGTACGAGACCGTCCTCACCGGGGACGGCCGCGAGGCCCTCGAACTGGTGGCCGGGGTGGACGAGCGGCCCGACCTGGTGCTGATGGACGTCACCATGCCCGGCCTCGACGGGCTGGCCGCGACGCGCCGGATCAGAGCCTCCGGGTCCACCGTCCCCATCCTCATGATCACCGGCCGGGACGCGGTCGGCGACCGTATCGTCGCCCTCGACAACGGCGCCGACGACTACCTCATGAAGCCGTTCGCCGCCGAGGAACTCCTCGCCCGGGTCAGGGCCTTGCTGCGCCGCAGCCCGCAGCCGAAACAGTGCGCTCCCCGTCTCGACGACCGGCTCGCCTTCGCGGACCTC
The DNA here is from genome assembly GCF_042959425.1 of Streptomyces sp. NPDC007896. Classification (NCBI taxonomy): domain Bacteria; kingdom Bacillati; phylum Actinomycetota; class Actinomycetes; order Kitasatosporales; family Streptomycetaceae; genus Streptomyces; species Streptomyces sp. NPDC007896. Next base: position 318,841 of record NZ_JBIBKX010000013.1, read on the forward strand.
GCCATGGACCGGCCCACCCGCACCGTCACCCGCTCCGACCGCCCCCTCGACCTGACCAGGACCGAGTACGCCCTGCTGGAGTTTCTGCTCCGGCATCCCGCCAAGGTCCTCAGCCGCGCCCAGATCCTCAAGGAGGTCTGGGGCTTCGACTTCGAGCCGACGTCGAACACGCTGGATGTGTACGTGATGTACCTGCGCCGGAAACTGGAGAGCCGCGGCGAACCGCGGCTCATCCAGACCGTGCGGGGGCTCGGCTACACGCTCCGCGCCGCCAAGTAGTCGAGTTCCGGTGTCGCGAGCCGGGCGTACGCCCCGCCCCACGCCATCAGCTCGTCGTGCGTGCCCGCCTCCACCAGCCGGCCGCCGTCCACCACCAGGATCCGGTCGGCGTCGGGGGCGAGGCTCAGATCGTGCGTGATCATGATGGTCGTACGGCCCGCCATCAGCCGCCGCAGCGGCTGCACCACCCGGCGTGCGGCGATCGAGTCGAGCCCGGCGGTCGGCTCGTCGAGGACCAGGACGGGCGCGGCGCGCAGCATCGCGCGGGCGATCGCGATCCGCTGGAGCTGGCCGCCGGACAGGGTGGCCGTGCCGGGCGCGATCTCGGTGTCGTACCCGTCGGGCAGCGCGCTGATGAAGTCGTGCGCGACCGCGTCCGTCGCCGCCCGCTCGATGTCCGCCTGGGACGCGCCCGGCCTGCCGCACTCGATGTTCTCGCGGATCGTGCCGTGCAGGATCAGTGTCTCCTGGGGCAGCAGCGCCACGTTCTCGCGCAGGAACTCCAGGGACACGTCGGGCAGCGGGACGCCGTCCAGGCAGACCACTCCGGCCGTGGGGTCGTAGAAGCGGGTGAGGAGTTTGGAGAGCGTCGACTTTCCGGCGCCGCTCGGACCGGTGACGATGACGAGTTCGCCGGGGCCCGCGGTGAAGGTCACGTCGTGCAGGGACTCGCGCTCGGCGCCGGGGTAGCGGAACGACGCGCCGTGGAAGCTGACCCAGCCGTGCACGGGCCAGTCCCGGACGGGCTCGGCGGGTTCGGTGACGGCCGGTTCGGTGTCCAGGATCTCCTGGATGCGTTCCGCGCCTGCGGTGGCGGCGGTGAGGGTGAGGCCGAGCTGCCCCAGATTGCGGATCGGCGGGTACAGGTAGCCGAGGAACGCGGCGAAGGCGAGCAACTGGCCCAGCGACATGCGCCCCTGCGAGATCTCCCAGGCACCGAGGCCGATCACCGCGAGCACGCACAGCGTCTCGACGACCTCGACGAACTGCTCGTACATCTCGCTCGCCCGTGCCCCGCGCACCGACGCCCGCATCCAGGCACGCGCCTCGCGGTCGAGCCGCCTCTCCTCGGCGCGGCGGCGGTTGTACGCCTGGGTCAGCACCACGTTGCCGAGGGACTCCTCGACGACCGAGGTGATCGCGCCGTCGGCGGCCCGCTCCTCCTGGGAGGCGGTCTTGATGCGGCCGGCGAACCGGCGGGCGGCGACGAGGAAGAGGGGGGCGAGGAGGAAGGTGACGAGGGCGAGGTCCCAGCGCAGCCAGAGCGCGGCGGTGGCGTAGAAGACGGCGGAGAAGGCGGCGGAGACCGTCCCGACGACACCCGACACGACCATCTGCTCGATGGCCTCGACATCACCGGTGAGCCGTTCGACCAGGTCGCCCTGGCGGTGCTTCTGGAAGAAGTCGGGCGGCAGGTCCTGGACGTGCCGGAAGACACTCGCGCGCAGGCGCAGGACGAATCTCTCCGCGGTCCACACGGCGAGCGAGTTGCCGAGGTAGCCGACGATCGCGCCGATCACGGCCACGCCCAGCCAGGCTCCGGCCGGCTCCCAGAACGCGGAGAGCGAACCGGCCTTCAGGGCATGGTCCGTGAGCTGTGCGAAGAGCAGGATCGAGGCCGTCTCGGCGAGCGCGGCCACGACCACGCAGCCGATGATCAGCAGCAGCCATTTGCGGTCGCCGCGCGTCAGCGGCCAGAAGCGTGCGAATGCCTCCCGTACTTCCCGCATATCAAATCAACTTCCCTTTCCGGTCCGGAACATGGCCGAGGCGGGGCCACCGGAAACCGATAATTCCCGGGGACCCCGCCTCGTGCGGGCTGCTACTGGCCCTGACGGCTGACCGGGCGCTTCTTCGGAGCGACGGCCTTCTTCGCCACCGGAGCCGACTCGGCCGGCCGGCGCTTCGCGACCGGGGCGGCCTTGTGGTGCTTCTTGACGGGGGCGATCTTGTGGAAGCTCATGATTTTCCCTCTCGTAGCTTTGACTGATCCGCTGGTCGCGGGTGGATCTGTTAATCGGGGGTGGATCTTGCTTACTTGTTGCCGACAGGGCGGCGCCCGGGCTTCTGCGCGATCGGGGCCGGCTTCGCGGGCTGGCGCTTCGCGGGCTTCTTCGGGGCCGGAGCGGGCTTGTGGTGCTTCTTGACCGGGGCGATCTTGTGGAAGCTCATGGGTGTCTCCTTGTTCCCTGCGGGTGAATTCCCTTTGCCGTTTGCGCTGTTCGCTTTCGACATGGAAAACACTACGGGACTCCGGACCCTGAAATCGCCAATTCGGATAAGACCTCAATGAATTACAGCTAAAACAAATTTTCAGATGGGCCGTGGAACCAATCCACTACTCACACAGAATTTAGGTCGAAAAAAGCGGGGCCGGTACGCATCCGCGTACCGGCCCCGCCTGTTCCGTAAGGGACTACCGCACGACCGTGATCCGGTCCGCCGTCGGCACCGGGTACGGCGCCGTGGCCGAGGAGGTGGCCGTCAGGTAGGACTCGAAGGCCGCCAGGTCGTCGCCGCCGACCACGACGTCCGCGCCCTTGCCGAGCTCGGCGAAGCCGTCGCCACCGCCCGCGAGGAAGGAGTTCATCGCGACGCGGTAGGTGGCGGCGGGGTCGATCGCCGCGCCGTTGAGCTTGACCGAGTCGGCGACCACCCGTGCCGCGCCGGACTTCGTCAGGTCCAGCGTGTAGGTCAAGCCCTTGGAGATCTGCAGGATCTTCGGCGCGGCCTCGTTGGCCCCGCTGACCTGCTGCTGAAGTGCCGTGATCACCTGAGCGCCGGTGAGGTTCACCAGGTTGACGGTGTTGGCGAACGGCTGGACCGTGTACGCCTCCCCGTACGTCACCACCCCGTCGCCCTCACTGCCGCTCGCCGCGTAGGTGAGCCCGGCGCGGATGCCGCCCGGGTTCATCACCGCGAGGTCGGCCTCGGGGTCGACGGACTTGGCGTACGCGAGCTGCGCGTCGGCGATCATGTCGCCGAGCGGGGACTCGTTACCGGTGTTGCCGATCTCGCCCGCGATGTAACCGATGGGACGCGAGGCGATCGGGGCGGAGAGCGTCTTCCACTTGCTGATCAGGGACGTCATGTCGGCGGCCTTCGCGACGTCACGGGTGACCACGTGGTTCGCCGACTTCACCGCCGTACGCGCGATGTCGCCGGTCCAGCGGTCGTACGTCAGCGTCGTGTCCGTGTAGAGGCGGCCGAAGGACGAGGCCGACGTCACCATGCGGGGCCGGCCCGACGGGTCCGGGATGGTGCAGGCGTACGCCTGGTGGGTGTGACCGGTGACCAGGGCGTCCACGGCCGGCGTGACGTTCTTGGCGATGTCGACGATCGGCCCGGAGATGCCGTCACCGGCGCCGGGGCTGTCGCAGTCGTAGTTGTACGCCGTCGACGCGGGCGCGCCGCCCTCGTGGATCAGCGCGACGATCGACTTCACGCCCTGGCGCTGGAGCACCTTGGCGTACTTGTTGATCGTCTCGACCTCGTCGCCGAACTTCAGCCCCTTGACGCCGTCGGCCGACACGATGTTCGGGGTGCCTTCCAGCGTCACGCCGATGAAGCCGACCTTGACGCCGTTCTTCTTCCAGACCCAGTAGGGCTTGAGGATCGGCTTGCCGGTCTTCTCGTCGGTGACGTTCGCCGCGAGGTACGGGAAGTCGGCTCCCTGGAACTTCGCCTTCTTGTCGTAGCAGCCGTCCGTGGGGTGGCAGCCGCCGTTCTGCAGGCGGGCCAGCTCCTTGGCGCCCTCGTCGAACTCGTGGTTGCCGACGCTCGTCACATCCAGGTCGAGCTTGTTCAGCGCGTCGATCGTGGGCTCGTCGTGGAAGAGCCCGGAGATCAGCGGGGAGGCGCCGACCATGTCTCCGGCGGCGGCCGTGATGGAGTACTTGTTGCCCTTGCGGGCCTCGCGCAGATGCGTGGCGAGGTACTCGACACCGCCCGCGTCGATCGACTTCGTCGTGCCGTCCGCCTGGAGCTCCGTGACCCGGCCGGACGATCCGGTCGGCGGCTCCAGATTGCCGTGCAGGTCGTTGAAGGACAGCAGCTGTACGTCCTGGTAGCGGCCGCTGCCGGGGTGGTGGTGCGGGGTCGACCCGTCCTGCCCTGCGCTCGCGGGCATCGCGGCGGCCAGGGCGCCGACCGTGGCCAGCCCAGCGGCGGCGGCGAGGATGCGATGGGTACGTCTGTGCCGGGGCGTCGGCGGCATGGGTTCCCCCCTGGGAGCTGTCGGAGCCGTCGGAGCTGTCCGAGCCGTGGGTGCTGCGAGAACTGCAAGAGCTTTGAGAGCTGTGGGACGGCCGTGGTTTTACGCGCACTTTAGAATCAACGCGCGTAGCGCAACAGGGGGTTCGGGGTTACAGACTGGTTGCCATCGCCTCACCACCACCTGACAGAAGCCCCTCCACACCCCGCCACGAGCCACATCGACTCCGCGCAACTCCTTGTCCGCAAAACACCGCGCCGTACCCTCGTATCCATGACCAGCGACGACACCGCGCCCCACGCCCTCACCCGCTCCATCGAGACCCACACCGCGCTCTCCCCGGCCCAGGCCGAGGATGTGCTCCGGCTGCTCGCGGAGGCCGCCCGGGCCGACGGGCAGCAGGCGGTCTCCGAGCAGGGCCGGCTCCAGCTGAAGGGCGGCGCCCGCGAGGGCGTGCGCCATCTGCTGCTGACCCTCGGCGACGAGCTGATCGGGTACGCGCAGCTGGAGGACACCGACCCGGTGGAGGCCCCGGCCGCCGAACTGGTCGTGCACCCGGCGCACCGCGGCCACGGCCACGGCCGGGCCCTGGGCTCGGCCCTGCTCGCCGAGTCCGGCAAGCGGCTGCGCGTGTGGGCACACGGCGGTCACTCCGCAGCGCGGCATCTCGCCCAGGTCCTCGGCCTCACCCTCTTCCGCGAACTGCGCCAGCTGCGGCGGCCGTTGACCGACCTCGACCTGCCCGAACCGAAGCTCGCGGACGGCGTGCGCGTCCGCACCTTCGTGCCCGGCGAAGACGACGCGGCCTGGCTCGCCCTGAACGCCGAGGCCTTCGCCCACCACCCCGAGCAGGGCTCCCTCACCCAGCGCGACCTGGACGACCGCAAGGCGGAGGTGTGGTTCGACCCGTCCGGGTTCTTCCTCGCCTTCCGCGGCGACGAACTCGTCGGCTTCCACTGGACGAAGGTCCACGCCGAGGAGGGCCTCGGTGAGGTGTACGTCCTCGGGGTCCACCCCGGCGCCCAGGGCGGCGGCCTCGGCAAGGCCCTCACCACGATCGGGCTCCGTCACCTCGCCCGGCAGGGTCTGCCGACCGCCATGCTCTACGTCGACGCCGACAACAAGGCGGCCCTGACCGTGTACGAGCGGCTCGGCTTCCGCACGCACGAGACGGACCTGATGTACCGAAGCGAGTCCTGACCGTCGGTCCGCTGTCCTTGTCGGTCCGCTGTCCTTGTCGATCCGGCGTCCCTGCCTGTCCGGCGTCCTTGTCGGTCCGGCGTCCCTGCCTGTCCGCGCCCGCGTCTTCGTGTCCGTGTCACCGGTGAGCGAAGACGGCGGGCCGCCACGTCCGTAGGGGTTCCACGCTGGACCACGCCCCGGCCAGCGCCGCCGTGACCAGGACCACCACCCATGCCTGGTGGGCGCCGTCCCAGCGCGGGTCCGACGGAGCGGGGAAGAGCGTCCACCGGTGGGGGAGCAGCAGGGGGGCCAGCACTGCCATGGCCAGTAGTCCGACGCACACCGCGCCTCCCGGCTCGGCCCGGTTGGTGAACCGCACCATGACCGCCGCGGCCGCCGTCGCGAGCAACGCCGTGGCGGCGGCCTCCAAGGTCGCGGCGCCCACCGGCGGCCGGGCCTGCTCCGGTATGAGGAACAGCGCGGCCGTCCACCAGAGCACGGCCGACGGGGCGACGAGCGCCACCCGCAGGCCGACCCGCACGGGACGCCGGGTCGGTACCGCCGCGGTGATGTGCCGGGCCGGATCGTCCAGCAGGAAGGCCAGGCCCAGAGCGAGGGTGAGCGCGGCGGCCCGCAGGAGGTTGAGGCCGGCTCCCGTGTCGAGCCGGAGGGAGAACAGCCGCGGCACCCCGGCGAGCAGCAGCCCCAGTACGGCACCGGTCATCAGCGACCTCCGGGGGAGGGTACGCCAGAGGGGACGGAGAAGGGCGCGGGCCACGGTGAACGGCCGCCCCCGGGACGGGATGCCGCCCCCGGTCACCCTACTTCCCACCGTTCCCGCCGTTCCCGCCGTTCCCGCCGTTCCCGCCGTTCCCGCCGTTCCCGCCGTTCCCACCGTTCCCGCCGTTCCGGCGCTCTCCACACCCCCGGTGCTTCCGGCACTCTCCGCGCTTTTGGCCGTACCTGCGTCGTCGAGCACGGTCACTCCTCGCATGTCTTGACGTTCAGCGCGCCCGGGCCGGTCGGCGCCGGGACTCCCAGCAGCTCAGCCACCTGGGCCGTCGTCGTCTTGGAGGAGGTGAGCTCCGCCCAGTGGGCCTTCACCTTGGGGATGACGCTGTAGCGGGGCTTGCGCAGCAACTCCTTGATCACCTCTGTCTGTGCGGCGTTCATGGAGACCGGGTTCGTGGGCGCGAGGGCGACCGCTCCGCCGTCGATGGAGTCGTCGATACGGAGATGGCGCAGCACGGTCAGCGGGTGGGACTCCGAGCCCAGCGCCAGCCACATGATGATCACCGCGCGGGCGTCGCACACTTCGCCGCTGGACGTCTCGTCCCCCGTCACCAGAACCGAGGCCACCCCCACGGCGAACTCCGGGACCCGGTTGCCGCCCCAGCGTGTAGTGACAGTCACCACCCCTGGCGCTTTGGCCGGGTCGAGCGCGGAGTCGCCCTCCAGGCCGTAGCCGGCGTTCACCCGCTGCCGTACGGTCAGCCGCTCGGCCGCGGCCGGGCCGCCCGCGAGGGACTGGACGCGCTGGACCACCTCGGCCCAGTCGGCGGTCTGGCCGGTCCACTCGGGGTAGGCGCAGTAAGTCGACCTTTCGTGCGCGACGCAGGTCTGCACCTTCTCCGGGGTGGCGGACGCCTTCGCGCGGGCCGCGATCAGCGCGGCCGAGTCACCCGGGGCCTGCCCCGCGATGCCCTGGGCCATCGCGGCGAGGGCGAGGACCGTGATCGCCTTGATCCTGGGCGTACGACCGCCGTTGATCAGCAGTGCGAGGCACAGCAGCAGCACGATGAGCCCCACCAGATACAGCACGTGCCAGGCGGCCGGGCGGCCCAGCAGGTCGGAGGGCAACGGGTGGGCGCCTTCCTCGGTGACCACCGGTGCCAGCCATCGCACCCAGTGCGTGCCCTGTGTGCTCGCGGACACGAGGGTCGTGATGACGTACATACCGATGACGAAGGGCGGGACGACGAACGCGAAGGGGATCGACCGTGCGACCAGGACCCCGAGGGCTCCGGCGAGGAGTATCGACAGCGGGCCCACGAGCAGTTCGGCGAGCGAGCCGTGGCCGACCGCGCCGGGTTTCAGGGCCGCCCAGGTGAACTCGAACCCCACGACCAGCGCGGTGAAGACCGCGAACGGCACGGCCGACAGGGCGTGGGCCAGCGACCGCCGCCACGGCTCCATGACCAGCACGTCGAAGTGCTGGTCGGTGCCGTGCCTGCGGGAGCGGAGCACGGCGCGGTTGATGCTGACGAACAGCACGAGGGCGAGGAGCAGGGGGGCGCTCTGGGTGGACCGGTCGACATCGTGGAGGACCGGATAGTCGTCCATGCCCTCCCGGCCGTTGAACATCCCCCAGCCGGTGTAGGCGACGTACAGGAGGAGGAAGACGAGTACCGGGATCTGCATCAGCAGTTCGCGTGCCTCGAAGCGGGCGAGGGCGATGAGGGCCCTCGCCCTGTTCGGGTGCAGGTCCCGGGCGGGCGGCTCCACCCCCGTGGGGGCCGCCTCCTCCACGACCGTGCGGGTCACCAGCTCGCTCATGCCGCCACCTCCGCCGGCTCGCCGTCGAGAGTGAGCAAGTAGCCGTCTTCCAGGGTCGGTTCGAGGAGATCAGCGCCCTTGGGCGGGTCGCCGACATTACGGAACGAGCCCGTGCCCGTACGCCAGCCGGCTCTCGCGCCGGGGTCGCGGGCCGTACTGCTCCACACCCGCCCCGCCGCCCGCGCGGTCAGCTCGGCCGGGGTGCCCTCGAAGCGGATGCCGCCGCGGACCATGACGATCACGCGGTGGCAGAGCATCGCGACGTCCTCGGTCTGGTGGGTGGAGAGCAGGACCGTGCGGCCCTCGCCTGCCTCGGCGATCATTTCCCTGAACCTCATGCGCTGTTCGGGGTCCAGGCCGACGGTCGGCTCGTCCAGGACGAGGAAGCCGGGGTCGCCGACCAGCGCGGCGGCCAGCCCGACCCGCTGGCGCATACCGCCCGAAAGCCTCTTGATGCGCTTGCCCCGCACGTCGGACAGGTCGACGGTCTCCAGCACGCGCCGCACCTCCCGGTGCCGGGCCGAGCGGTCCGTCAGCTCCTTCAGGATCGCCACGTAGTCGACGAACTCGAAGGCCGAGAAGTCCGGGTGGAAGGCCGGGGTCTGCGGCAGATAGCCCAGCGCGCGCCGCACGTCCAGGCGGCCCGAGGACGTGCCGGGGTCGTGCCCGAGCACCGTGAAGGCTCCCCGGTCGGCGGGCACGGCGGTGGCGAGCACCCGCAACAGGGTGGTCTTCCCGGCGCCGTTGGGCCCGAGCAGCCCGGTGACGCCCCCGCTCAGGCGCAGGGAGACGTCGTCGAGGGCGACGGTCCCGCCGTACCGGAGAGTGAGCCCGGAGGCGGAGACGGTGGGGGTCATGCGGCGCTCCTGTCGGAGAAGTCGGAGTGGTCGGCGAAGAGGGTGTGCGCGGGGGAGAAGTCGAACCGGTCCCGCACGAGATAGAGCAGCCCGGCGGCCAGTACCGCGACCGCGCCGGCGACGCCCTGGCCCAGTGCCGTGAACGGCGCGAGGGTGCCGCCGCCGGCCTTCGCGTGGGCCACCATCAGCAGCGTGACCCACGCTCCGCCGACCAGGCAGGGCGGGAGGACCGGCCCCCAGCGGGCGGTCAGTGCGAGCCCCGTCCCGGTGAGGGCGAGGGCGGGCAGCAGCCAGGCCAGCGCGCGCAGCCCGTAGGCGGGGAGTGCGAGGGTCGCGAGGCCGTTCAGAACGAGGCCGGTGGTGAGCACGGCCACCGTGCGGATCATCAGCAGCCGGAATCCGTGGAGGGGTGACACCACGGCCATCTCGTACGTCGGGTCGAGCACCGGTCCGTAGGACAGCGCGACGCCGGCGAGCGGGAGCAGGGGGGCGAGGGCGAGGAACAGCGTGGGCGAGGGCGCGACCCCTCCGACGTCGGTCGCCACCACCGTCATGAGGAGCACGAGGGCGACCGCGGCCAGCCAGGAGCGGCGCAGCACGGGCGTGGCCGCCAGCAGCCGTGCCGTGTGGTCGGCGACGCCGATCCGCACCAGCAGCGACTCGAGCAGCCGTGGTCGTGGCGCGTCCAGCTCGGCGTCGAGGCGCTCCCATCCGGCGTCCAGGACGACCGGATCGCTCACGGTGGCGAGCGCCTCCCGGCAGGGCGCGCACGCCACGAGGTGGGTGTCGACGGACCAGAGCCGGGGCGGCGCCAACTCGCCCCGCGCATAGGCCCGGAGGTCCTCGGCGTCCGCGTGCCACCGACCGTCCGGGGAGCCGCCGGCGCCGGGCGCGGGCCGATCGGCGTCACCCGCACCGGACGCGCCCCGACCGGCGGCCGGGTCCATCCCGCCACCGCCCGTGCCACCCGTACCGGATGCACCGCCCGTACCGCCCGCGCCGGACGTACCGAAGGCTGCCGCGTCCTCGTCCAACCCGCTCATGTTCTCTCCACCGCCACCCATGTCCCGGCGGTCTCCGCCGATGGCCTCGTCATCTCCGCCGCTCATGCCAGCTCCTCCCGCAGCTGCTTGCGCGCCCGCAGGGCCCGCGTCTTGACCGTGCCGGGTGGAATGCCGAGCAGGACGGCCGCTTCCCGGGTCGTGAGTCCGTCGATCACCGTGGCCTGGAGGACCGCGCGCAGCTCGGGCGAGAGCCGTATCAACGCGCCCGCGAGGTCGCCGTGTTCGACCCCGGCGAGGACACGCTCCTCGGCGGAGGCCTCGTGCCGGTGGCGGAAGCGGGCCAGCGTCTGGCGCAACCGGCCGCGCGCGCCGTCGCCGCGCAGTGTGTCGATCAGCCGCCGCGAGCCGATGCGCCACAGCCAGCCCGCCGCGTCGCCCTCCTCCCGGTAACTCGCGGTGCCGCGCCAGATGGCGAGGAAGGTCTCCTGCACGACGTCGTCGACGACCCCGGCATCGGCGCACCGGCCGCGCAGCCGCGCGGTCAGCCACGGCGCATACCGCCGGTACAGCTCCTCGAAGGCGCGACGGTCCGTGTCCGCCGCGATGGCCCGCAGCAGCTCCCCGTCGCTTCTCGTTTCCCTCACATCCCCTCATCGGACGAGCCCCGCCGAACGGTTCACGCATCCGGCATCGAATTTTCCGGGCTCGCCTCCGCGACGTCCCGGCTCACCTCCGCGACGTCCCGGCTCGCCTCCGCGATGTTCGGGCTTGACTCCGGACACCCCCTTGCACCACCCTTTCACTACTCAATTAGTGAAAGGGTGGTTGTTCGAGTGGTCGAATACCGCATCGACCGGCACAGCGGCGTGGCCACCTACGTCCAGATCGTCCAGCAGACCAAGCAGGCGCTGCGCCTGGGGATGCTGGAGCCGGGCGACAAGCTGCCCACGGCCCGCGAGGTCGTCGAGGCCACCGCCATCAACCCGAACACCGTCCTGAAGGCCTACCGCGAGCTGGAGCGCGAGGGCCTGGTCGAGGCCCGCCGCGGCCTGGGCACGTTCGTGCGCCGCGGCCTGAACACCACGCCCGCCGACTCGCCCCTGCGCACCGAACTCGACGCATGGGCGGAACAGGCCCGGGCGTCCGGTCTGGGCCGGGACGACGTCGCCGCACTCTTCACCGCCGTACTCGAAAAGCACTTCCAGGGAGAACCCTCATGACAGGCACCGCCGCGATAGAGGCCGCCGCGTTGGGCAAGCGTTTCGGCAGGCGGGGAAGGTGGGCGCTGCGGGACTGCACCTTCCGGCTGCCCGCCGGGCGGGTCTGCGCCGTCGTGGGCCCCAACGGCGCGGGCAAGTCCACGCTCCTCGCGCTGGCCGCCGGGCTGATGGCCCCCACCGAGGGTGCGATAGCCGTCCTGGGGGAGCGTGCGGGCGCGGCCCGCGAGCGGGTCGCCTACGTAGCCCAGGACAAGCCGCTGTATCGGCAGCTCACGGTCGCCGAGACGCTGGCCATGGGCGCCGACCTCAACACCGACCGCTGGGACGCGGCCACCGCCGAGCGCATCGTGGCCCACGGCGACCTGAACCCGAAGTCCCGCATCCGTTCGCTCTCCGGCGGCCAGTGCACCCGCGTCGCCCTCGCCCTCGCGCTGGCCAAGCGGCCCGAACTGCTGCTCCTGGACGAGCCGATGGCCGACCTGGACCCGCTGGCCCGGCACGAGATGATGGGCCTGCTCATGGCGCAGGCCGCCGAGTTCGGCACCACGATCGTGATGTCCTCGCACGTGATCGCCGAGCTGGAGGACTCCTGCGACCACCTGCTCCTGATCAGCGGCGGCCAGGTCCGCCTGGCCGGCGAGATCGATGACCTGCTGGCCGCCCACGTACATGTGTCCGCTCCCGCACAGACGGTCCTCGACCCGCACTCCGTCGTCGAGTCCCACACCACCGGCCGCCAGCTCACGGCGATGATCCGCCCGGCGGCCCCGATGCCCGACGACTGGCGGACCGGCACGCCCTCGCTGGAGGAGCTGGTCCTCTCCTATCTGCGCAACCCACAGGCCACCACCGCCCCCGTCAAGACCCAGGAGACCGTCGCGTGACCGCCCTCGCCACGCCCGCACCCCCGTCCACCGGACGCCGGTCCGGTGCGCCGAGCCTGCTCCGCTGGCTGCTGCGACTGCACCGGCCGGCCCTGCTCGCCTGGGTAGGACTCGTGATCGTTGTCGGCGCCCTCCTGCTCTGGCTCGGCGGTCCGCTCACCGACGCGTCGGCCGAGGCCTGGAAGCAGTACGACGCCTGCAAGACGGGCACCTGCGCCTACGACCAGCACGCGATCGGCCGCTACAAGGACTGGTACACCTACACGACGATCGCCGTCCTCGCCCTCCCGTTCCTGGTCGCCGCCTGGTCCGGCGCCACGCTGACCAGCCGCGAACTGGAGAACGGCACCGCACAGTTGGCCTGGACCCAGTCGATCTCCCCCGCCCGCTGGCTCGCCGCCAAGCTCACCCTCCCGGCCGTACTGGTCACCGTCGGCTCCGGCCTCCTGGTGGGCCTGCACCACTGGGCCTGGTCGACGGGCCAGGGCCGTATCGACACGGCCAAGAACTGGTACGACATCGGGACCTACGCCGCCAACGGCACGGCGACCTGCGCCATGGCCCTGGCGGGACTGGTGAGCGGCGCCTTCTTCGGCCTGCTCAAGCGGGCCTCCCTCGCCTCACTCATCGGCTCGCTGTGTGCCACGGGCTTCCTGTGGAGCGTCATCGCGCTGGCGACGCCCCACCTCTGGCCCACCGTCACCAAGGTCAGCAGCCTCAAGCACAGCGTCCCGTCGGGCTCAGGCATCAGCCTCTCCCAGGGCCTGCTGACCTCCACCGGCGCGCGCATCGCCAGCCCCCAGTGCGGCCCCATCACCGACGGGAACTGCCGGACCGTCTACACCAAGCTCGACGCCGTCAGCTACTTCAACGACTACCACCCCTACTCCCACTACTGGCCCCTCCAACTGACCGCGACCGCGATCATCCTCACCGTCACCGCCGCCCTCGCCGTGGCCACGTTCCAGCTCCTCAAGCGCCAGACCGGTTCGACGCACATCCGCAAGGAGTTCGCCGTATGACCGCCCTGGCCACCGCCCCGACAGCCGGTCCGCGACCGGCCCGCATGTGGCACGCGGTGCTGCGCCTGCACCGCGTCGCCCTGATCATCTGGGCGGTGATCTTCTCAGCCCTCTCCGCTGTCCTGCTCTGGGCCTACGGGCCCGGGGCGAGTGCCGCCCTCGCCGACCGGCGGCGCAAGTGCGGCGCCCACGGCTGCAACTGGAGCAGCGCCATCAGCAGCTACCACCTGGCCCACGCCGCCGCCGAGGTCGCAATCGGCGCCATCCCCTACGTCACCGCCGTCTGGGCGGGAGCCGTCCTCGTCGGCCGCGAACTGGAGAACGGCACCGCCCACCTCTCCTGGACCCAGGGCGTCTCCCCGACCCGCTGGCTGGCCACCACGCTCGCGGCGCCCGCCGCGCTGATCACCGCCGGCAGCACGGTCCTGGTACTGGTGCACCGACTGCTGTTCGACGCCCACAAGGTGCCGGTCACCTGGAACTGGTGGGACGACGCGACCTTCACCGCCAACGGCCCCCTCGCCATCGCCCTGCCGCTGCTCGGCCTCACCGTCGGCGCCCTCGCCGGCCTGCTCCTGCGCCGCGCCCTGGCCGCGGGCGGCCTCGCGTTCGTCGCCACGGCACTCGTCGACACCGTCCTCACCACCGCCCGCCCGTACCTGTGGCCGTGGGCGACCAGCCACGGCACCCTGGCCACCGGCTACGCCACACCGGCGAACGTTCTCTTCGGCGACGAGGGCGCCGTCACCTCCACCGGCGCCCACATCGCCGACCCGGGGTGCGGCCAGAGCGAGAAGTGCCTGGCGGCCCACGACGTCACCGGCTACTTCAGCGACTACCACCCCGCCTCCCACTTCTGGCCCCTCCAGCTGGTGGAAACCGGCATCGTCCTCGTCGTGACCGCCGCGGCCACCGCCGCCGCCTTCCGGCTGCTGCGCCGCCGCACCGCATAGCTCCCCCCGTGCCGGAGCCGCGTACGCCCGCGCGGGGGCGGGGCGTACGCCGCTTTCGGGCATGTAGACGTCCGGGAGCCGCTCCCCGATATCCCGCACGTCATGTCGCCGTAACCATCGATTCAGACGGGCTTGCGACGCTCAGCCAATGAAGCCCGCCGTGCCAGAGCCGTCGCCTCCACCGGAGCACGAGACCTCTCCGACGACGGGGAGCAAGGCGGTACCGGGGACGCGGAACGGGAACATCCGCCTCACCCCGCTGCCGCTCGCGCTCTCCGACGCGCCGGTCTCGCTCCCGGCGCGGAAGAATGGGTCCATGAACCAGCCCAGCGCCCAGGCACCGGTGCAGCACCCGCAGCCCTCCGTCGGCTCCATCGCCGCGCACCGCCCGCACACCGTGGCGGCGAACGTCTCCGACCTCGAGCCCGACATCGACGCCGACCTCGACGCGTACGAGGACATGGTGCAGGACGGCATCATGTTGCCGCAGGGCCGGTTCCTGGACCGCGAGCGCAGCTGGCTGGCGTTCAACGAGCGGGTCCTGGAACTCGCCGAGGACCCGAACACGCCCCTGCTCGAAAGGGCGAACTTCCTGGCGATCTTCGCCAGCAACCTGGACGAGTTCTTCATGGTCCGGGTGGCCGGACTGAAGCGCCGCATCGCGACCGGCGTGGCCACCAAGTCCGCCTCCGGCCTGCAGCCGCGCGAGGTACTGGAGATGATCTGGGCCCGCTCGCGCGAGCTCATGGCCCGGCACGCGGCCTGCTACCAGGAGGACGTCGCCCCCGCGCTCGCGGAGGAGGGCATCCACCTGGTCCGCTGGAGCGAACTGACGGAGAAGGAGCAGGCCCGCCTCTTCACCCTCTTCCGGCACCAGATCTTCCCGGTCCTGACCCCGCTGGCGGTCGACCCCGCGCACCCCTTCCCGTACATCTCGGGTCTGTCCCTGAACCTCGCGGTCGTCGTACGGAACCCGGTCAGCGGCCACCGGCACTTCGCCCGCGTCAAGGTCCCGCCGCTGCTCTCCCGCTTCCTGGAGGCCTCCCCCAACCGCTACGTCCCCATCGAGGACGTGATCGCGGCACACCTGGAGGAGCTCTTCCCGGGCATGGAGGTCCTGGAGCACCACACCTTCCGGCTGACCAGGAACGAGGACCTGGAGGTCGAGGAGGACGACGCCGAGAACCTGCTCCAGGCGCTGGAGAAGGAACTCATGCGGCGCCGCTTCGGGCCGCCGGTGCGCCTGGAGGTCGAGGAGTCCATCGACCGGTACGTCCTCGATCTCCTCGTACGGGAACTGAAGATCTCCGAGGCGGAGGTGTACCCGCTGCCGGGTCCCCTGGACCTCACCGGCCTGTTCGGCATCGGCGCCCTCGACCGGCCCGAGCTGAAGTACCCGAAGTTCATCGCGGGAACGCACCGCGACCTGGCCGAGGTCGAGTCGGCGTCCGCGCCCGACATCTTCGCCGCCCTGCGCGAGCGCGACGTCCTGCTGCACCACCCGTACGACTCCTTCTCCACCTCCGTGCAGGCCTTCCTGGAACAGGCGGCGGCCGACCCGGACGTGCTGGCCATCAAGCAGACGCTGTACCGGACCTCGGGCGACTCGCCGATCGTCGACGCGCTGATAGACGCCGCCGAGTCCGGCAAGCAGGTCCTCGTCCTCGTCGAGATCAAGGCGCGCTTCGACGAACAGGCCAACATCAAGTGGGCCCGGAAGCTGGAGGAGTCCGGCTGCCATGTCGTGTACGGACTGGTCGGGCTGAAGACACACTGCAAGCTGTCGCTGGTCGTCCGGCAGGAGGGCGAAACGCTCCGGCGCTACTCCCACGTCGGCACCGGCAACTACCACCCGAAGACCGCCCGGCTGTACGAGGACCTCGGCCTGCTCACCGCCGACCCGCAGGTCGGCGCGGACCTGTCCGACCTCTTCAACCGGCTCTCCGGCTACTCGCGCCGCGAGACCTACCGCCGTCTGCTCGTCGCCCCCAAGTCCCTGCGCGACGGTCTGATCGCGCGGATCAACAAGGAAGTCCAGCACCACAAGGCCGGGCGCCCCGCCTACGTCCGCATCAAGGTCAACTCGATGGTGGACGAGGCGCTCATCGACGCGCTCTACCGCGCGTCCCAGGCCGGAGTGCCCGTCGACGTGTGGGTGCGTGGCATCTGCGCGGTCCGGCCGGGCGTCACGGGCCTGTCCGAAAACATACGCGTACGGTCCGTGCTCGGCCGCTTCCTCGAACACTCCCGTGTCTTCGGCTTCGGCAACGGCGGAGAGCCGGAGGTCTGGATCGGCAGCGCGGACATGATGCACCGCAACCTGGACCGGCGGATCGAGGCCCTGGTCAGGATCACCGACCCGGCTCACCGGGCAGCCCTCAACCGGCTGTTCGAGACCGGGATGTCCGACACCACCGCCTCCTGGCACCTGGGCCCGGACGGCGAGTGGACCCGGCACTCGACCGACGCGGATGGCCAGCCCCTGCGGAACGTCCAGGAGATGCTCATAGACGCCCGGAGGCGCCGGCGTGGCACAGCAACACCTTGAACCCCCCACCGACTCCCCGGCCGGGCCCATGTCAGGAGACGCCCTCGCGGGCTACCTGAGGGCCCAGGCCACGGAGTTCCTCCGCTCCCTGCGACAGCACCGGGAGAACGGCACCGACGCGGGTACCTCCGCCCGGGCGAAGCCGAGAGCGGAGTCGCGCGCCGAGTCGCGCGCCGAGTCGCGAGACGTGTCACGAGACGTGTCACGGGCGGGGGAGAACGGCTCGGGGGAATCGGTCGACGCGGCGCGCGCCCTGCGCCGCTCGGCCCGCCGCATCAGCGGCACCCTGCACACCTTCCGGCCGCTGCTCGACGCGGAGTGGTCGGAGGGCATGCGGCCCGAACTGGCATGGCTCTCGGGCACCCTGGCCCGTGAGCACGCCTACGCGGCCCGCCTGGAACGGCTGCTCGGCGCGCTGAACCGGCTCTCGGGCGCGGCCGGCCTCCCGACACAGGCCGCGCAGAACACCGGGGCGTCGGCCAAAGGCAGTCTGACCGTCGGCGCCGCGAAGGCGGGCGCGCTGCTCGACCGCCAGCTGACGCTGGCCCGCACCCGGGCCCACTCGGCCGCGCTCCAGGCGCTCGGCTCCTCCCGCTTCCACGCCGTCGCGGACAGCGTCGCCGTGCTCGCCAGCGAGGTGCCGCTCACCCCGGCGGCCGCCACGGCCGACCTGCGCCCGCTGGCCGCCGCCGCGACGGACCGGCTGACCGACGCGGTCACCGCGCTGCCGCTGGTCACCGCGGGCCACCCGTACAACGCCGAGGCCCTCGTGCACGGCCTCTCCGCGGACACCGCGCCCCATCCCCAGGACGCGCCCTGGCACCAGGTCCGGCTGCTGCTGCGCCTGCACCGCTACGCGTGCGAGGTCCTCTACGGGGAGGACGCCCCCATCGACGTACGACTGCTCCGCGCGGGTCAGGCCCTCAACCGGCACCGGGACGCGGCGGAGGCGGCCGCAGCCGCCGCGTCGGCGGCCCGCACCCCGCGCATCGCCCCGGCCACCGCGTACGCGCTCGGCGTGCTCCACGCCGACCAACGGCACGAGGTGGAGGCGGCACGGTTCGCGTTCCAGCAGAACTGGCAGAAGGAAACCGTGCGCACCCCGTGAGGGAGGCCAGATGACCGAGGACACCTTCAAGGCCGTACGGGCGGCGGGCTGCGTCCTGTGGCGCCGCTCGCCTCTCGGCGGTGAGCTGGAGATATGTCTCGTCCACCGGCCGAAGTACGACGACTGGTCGCATCCGAAGGGCAAGCTCAAACGCGGCGAGGAACCGCTCGCGGGGGCGCTGCGGGAGGTCCAGGAGGAGACGGGGTACACCGCCGCGCCCGGCGCCGCCCTGCCCACCGTCCGTTATCCCGTCGCCGGCCGCCCCAAGGAGGTCCGCTACTGGGCGGCCGAGGCGACGGACGGCCGCTTCGCGCCGAACGACGAGGTCGACCGCGTCCTGTGGCTCTCCCCCGCCGCGGCCCGCGACCGTCTGACCCAGCCCAGGGACGCCGATCTGGTTGACGCCCTGCTGAGCGTGCTTCACCTGACCTAGGGCCCGTCCGCCCGGTCATATGCGTACATGGGTGGTCATATGCGGTTAGCTCGATCGGGATCCCACCGTGTCCTCGACGTAAGCGTTCCGTGACCTCACCGCACCGCCCGCAGGGGTTCACCCTCCGTTCACTTACGGCCATCGACGCCTTCACCTGATCTGCCTAATTTCGGCCTTACCCGGTGCGGAACGCCTCCTGCGTGTGGCCTCCGCATCACACAGACCTCGCACGCCGCCAACCAGACGGCGGCTCCTGGAAGGAACACCCCAACAGTGAAGCTTCAGCGCAAGAACCGGCTTCGCGCCCTTTCGCTCGGTGCTGTCGCCGTCTCCGGCGCCCTGGCCCTCACGGCGTGCGGCTCCGACGACACCGGCACCAAGAGCAGCGCCACGGGCGGCTCGACCACGGGCTCCGCCAGCTCGATCAAGTGTGACAACGCCAAGGGTCAGCTGCTCGCCGACGGCTCGTCCGCGCAGAAGAACGCGATCGACGCCTGGGTCAAGGAGTTCAGCGCCGCCTGCTCCGGCGTGCAGATCAACTACAAGGGCGGCGGCTCCGGCGCCGGTGTCACCGCGTTCACCCAGGGCCAGGTCGCCTTCGCCGGCTCGGACTCCGCGCTGAAGCCCGAAGAGGTCACCGCCTCCAAGAAGATCTGCACCGGCGGCGGCCAGGGCATCGACCTCCCGATGGTCGGCGGCCCGATCGCGGTCGGCTTCAACGTCCCGGGCGTCGACAAGCTGGTCCTGAACGCCTCGACGATCGCCAAGATCTTCGACAGCAAGATCAGCAAGTGGAACGACGCGGCGATCGCGAAGCTGAACCCGGGCGTCAAGCTGCCCGACCTCAAGATCCAGGCGTTCCACCGCTCGGACGAGTCCGGCACCACGGACAACTTCACCAAGTACCTGATCGCCGCGGCCCCCTCCGACTGGAAGTACTCCGGCGGCAAGGCCTGGCAGGCCAAGGGCGGCCAGTCCGCTCCGCAGTCCTCCGGTGTCGCCCAGCAGGTGAAGCAGACCTCCGGCGCCATCGGTTACATGGAGCTGTCGTTCGCCAAGGACGGCATCAAGGCGGCCAGCATCGACACGGGCGCCAGCGCCCCGGTCGAGGCCACCGTCGACAACGCCACCAAGGCCATCGCGGACGCCCAGGTCATCGGCACGGGCAAGGACCTCTCGCTCAAGCTGAACCGCGCCACCAAGGCCGACGGCGCCTACCCGATCACCCTGGTCACGTACGAGATCGTCTGCGACAAGGGCAACAAGTCGGACACCCTGGCCGCCACGAAGGCGTTCCTGACCTACATTGCGAGCGAGGACGGCCAGAAGGTCCTCTCCTCCATCGACTACGCGCCGATCCCGGCCGACATCATCACCAAGGTCCGCACCACCATCGCGGGCCTGAGCTGACCTAAGTGTGCGGCCCGGCCCCGAACCGGGGCCGGGCCGCACCGTCCGGTGCACCGCCGCCAGGAGCCGCACACCAAGTACGGCTCTGCAGACCGGAGATCCCGATGGACATATCGACACAGAACACAGACGAAGCGCCTCCCCCCACCCCCCAGCCTTCCGTGGCCGTGCAGAAGCGCGAGAGCCGCGGCGCCACCCGACCCGGTGACCGGATCTTCCTCGGTCTCTCCCGCGGGTCGGGCATCTTCCTGCTGGTGATCATGGCCGCCATCGCGGTCTTCCTCACCTATCGCGCCTCGCTCGCGATCAGCAAGGACCACGGCAACTTCCTCACCACCTTCGAGTGGAACACCAACACCATCCCGCCGGTCTTCGGCATCGCCGTCCTGGCCTTCGGCACGGTGATCTCCTCGATCATCGCCATGGCCCTGGCGGTCCCCGTCGCGGTCGCCATCGCGCTGTTCATCACGCACTACGCACCGCGCAGGCTGAGCGGCCCGGTCGCCTACGTGATCGACCTGCTCGCCGCCGTGCCGTCCATCGTCTACGGCCTGTGGGGCGCCCTCGTCCTGGTGCCGCACATGAACGGCCTCTTCGGCTGGCTGGACAAGTACCTCGGCTGGACCGGCATCTTCAGCTGGCAGGGCGGCGCGCCCCGCTCGATGCTCACCGTCAGCATCCTGCTCGCGATCATGATCCTGCCGATCATCACCAACGTGAGCCGCGAGGTCTTCCGCCAGGTCCCGCAGATGCACGAGGAGGCCGCGCTGGCCCTCGGCGCCACGCGCTGGGAGGTCATCCGCATGTCGGTGCTGCCCTTCGGCCGCTCCGGCGTCATCTCCGCGTCGATGCTGGGTCTCGGCCGCGCGCTCGGTGAGACAATGGCCGTCGCCACGGTCCTCTCACCGACCTTCGACATCAACGCCAGCCTGCTCGACCCGGGTGGCGGCACCTTCGCACAGAACATCGCCAGCAAGTTCGGCGAGGCGACCGCGGACGGCCGTGACGCGCTGATCGCGTCCGGTCTGGTCCTCTTCGTCATCACCCTGCTGGTCAACGGCGCGGCCCGGGTCATCATCGCCCGTCGCGCGGAGTACTCGGGGGCCAACGCATGAGCCACTCAGCACCCGTCGCGGACAAGCGTCCCAGCACCCTGCGCGGCGCGACCCTGCCCAAGTGGTCCCCGTGGGCGATCGCCGCAGGCGCCGTCGTGGTCGCCGTGGTCATCGGCCTTGTCGGCGGTCTCGACAGCAAGGTCCAGTGGGGCCTGATCGCCGGAATCCTCTTCGTCCTCGGTACGTACGGCATCGCCGCGCGCGTCGAGGGCCGCCGCCAGGCCAAGGACCGCGTCGCGACCAGCCTCGTGTGGGTCTGCTTCCTCATCGCCGTCGTCCCGCTGGCCTCCCTGATCTGGACCACCGTCAAGCGCGGTGTGAAGGTCTTCGACGTCTACTTCCTGACCCACTCGATGGGTGTGGTCGCGGACTCCGAGCCCGGCGGCGGCATCTACCACGCCATCGTCGGCACGCTGGAGCAGGTCGGTCTCGCCACCCTGATCGCGGCGCCGATCGGTGTACTCACCGCCGTCTACCTGGTGGAGTACGGGCGCGGCAAGCTCTCCACTGCCATCACCTTCTTCGTCGACGTGATGACGGGCATCCCCTCGATCGTCGCCGGTCTGTTCATCCTGAGCCTGATGCTCATCCTGGACCTGCAGCCCTTCGGCTTCGCCGGTTCGCTGGCCCTGGCCATCCTGATGATGCCCGTCGTGGTCCGCTCCACCGAGGAGATGCTCAAGCTCGTACCGAACGAGCTGCGCGAAGCCTCCCTGGCGCTCGGCGTGCCGAAGTGGCGCACGATCCTCAAGGTGGTCCTGCCGACCTCGATCGGTGGCATCACGACCGGTGTCATGCTCGCCGTCGCACGCATCACGGGCGAGACCGCCCCGGTGCTGCTGCTGGTGTGGGGCACGAACTTCATCAACACCAACCCGTTCTCCGGAGCGCAGGCCTCGCTGCCGCTGTACATCTACCAGCAGTACGCGAACAGCGCCGGTTCGAACGCGGCGTACGACCGCGCCTGGGCGGCGGCACTCGCCCTGATCGCCTTCGTGATGATCCTCAACCTGGTGGCTCGCGGCATCGCCCGCTGGAAGGCACCGAAGACAGGTCGCTGACGCGGCCATATCAGCGACCAGCAGCATCCCCCTCGAAAGAAGCAGTGATTGACATGGCCAAGCGAATCGACGTAAGCGGTCTCACCGCCTACTACGGCTCCCACAAGGCGATCGAAGACATCTCGATGACGGTCGAGCCGCGCTCGGTGACGGCGTTCATCGGCCCCTCCGGCTGCGGCAAGTCGACGTTCCTGCGCACGCTGAACCGTATGCACGAGGTCACCCCCGGCGGCCGGGTCGAGGGCAAGGTCCTCCTCGACGACGAGGACCTCTACGGCCAGGGCATCGACCCCGTCGCCGTGCGCCGCACGATCGGCATGGTCTTCCAGCGCCCCAACCCCTTCCCCACCATGTCGATCTTCGACAACGTGGCGGCGGGTCTGCGTCTGAACGGCTCGTACAAGAAGTCCGAGCTGAACGACGTCGTCGAGAAGTCCCTCAAGGGCGCGAACCTCTGGAACGAGGTCAAGGACCGCCTCAACAAGCCCGGTTCGGGTCTGTCGGGCGGTCAGCAGCAGCGTCTGTGCATCGCGCGGGCGATCGCGGTGGAGCCGCAGGTCCTCCTCATGGACGAGCCCTGCTCGGCCCTGGACCCGATCTCGACCCTCGCCATCGAGGACCTGATCGGCGAGCTGAAGGAGCGCTTCACGATCGTCATCGTGACGCACAACATGCAGCAGGCCGCGCGCGTCTCCGACCGCACCGCGTTCTTCAACCTGGCCGCGGTGGGCCAGCCGGGCCGGCTCATCGAGATCGACGACACGGAGCGCATCTTCTCCAACCCGTCGGTGCAGGCCACGGAGGACTACATCTCCGGCCGCTTCGGCTGAGCCGTTTCCCCCATACCCCTCGCGGTGCTGCATGGCGGTGCCACCGCGAGGACGAGAAGGGCCCGCCCCTGGCTCCCGGGGGCGGGCCCGCTCGTCTTCAGCGAACACCAAGTCCGCCGCGACGACGGGCCGACGGGGGCTCGCCACGCAGGCCCTTTGACCACCGGCCGACGGGGGCTTGCCACGCAGTTCCCCGCGCCCCCTGAAACGGGGCTTCGCCCCGAATCCCCCACCCACCCATAGACCTTCGGCTGCCGGCCGGTGGGGGTTACTCGCGCAGTTCCCCGCGCCCCTGAAGGAGCGCTCCGCGCGTCTCCGGGCGACGGCCCCAGATGGGGGTCCGGGGGCGGAGCCCCACGGGGGTCCGGGGGCGGAGCCCCTGGGGATGGGTCGGGTAGGGGCGGCGGGGGCGAGGAGTGTTGGTGCGTCCGGCGGCCTACAGGAACGCCAGGTCCACGATCCAGAAGCTCGCGGCAGCCACCAACGCCGCCGCCGGCATCGTGATGAACCACCCCATGACGATGTTCTTGGCGACGCCCCAGCGAACCGCGTTCACCCGCTTCGTCGCCCCGACACCCATGATCGCCGAAGTGATGACATGCGTCGTCGAGATCGGCGCCTTGAAAAGAAACGCCGTGGCGAACATGATCGACGCCCCCGTCGTCTCCGCGGCGAACCCCTGCGGCGGATCCAGCTCAATGATCTTGCGCCCGAGCGTCCGCATGATGCGCCACCCACCGGCGTACGTACCCAGCGACAGCATCACCGCACAGACGATCTTCACCCACACCGGGATCGGATCGTCCGACTTCTGGACGTCACCGATGACGAGCGCCATCACCACGACGCCCATCGTCTTCTGGGCGTCCTGAAGACCGTGCCCGAGCGCCATCCCCGCCGCGGACACCGTCTGCGCGATCCGGAACCCCCGCTTGGCCTTGTGCGGATTGGCCCGCCGGAACAGCCACATGATCGCGCACATGACCAGATAGCCGACGATCAGACCGACGACCGGCGACAGGAACATCGGAATGATGACCTTGTCCACGACCCCGGACCACAGCACCTTCGTACCGCCCGCGAGCGCGGCCCCCACCAGTCCCCCGAACAACGCGTGCGAGGAGGACGACGGAAGCCCGAAGTACCAGGTGACCAGGTTCCAGACGATCGCCCCGACGAGCGCGGCGAAGAGGATTCCCATCCCCTTCGACCCCTCGGGCGTCGCGATCAGCCCCTTGCTGACGGTGTTCGCCACCCCGCTCCCGAGGAACGCACCGGCGAGGTTCATCACCGCGGCCATGGCGAGCGCGGCCCGCGGGGTCAGCGCCCGCGTGGACACCGACGTGGCGATGGCGTTCGCCGAGTCGTGGAAGCCGTTCGTGTACGTGAATCCGAGCGCGACCAGAATGGTCACGACCAGCGCAAAGGTGTCCACGAAGTTCAGGACTCCTTGACGGCGATGGTCTCCACCGTGTTCGCCACATGTTCGAACGCGTCGGCCGCTTCCTCCAGCACATCCACGATCTGCTTGAGCTTCAGGACCTCGATGGCGTCGTACTTGCCGTTGAAGAGATGGGCGAGCAGCTTGCGGTGGATCTGGTCGGCCTGGTTCTCCAGCCGGTTGACCTCGATCCAGTACTCGGTGAGGTTGTCCATCGTCCGCAGGTTCGGCATGGCCTCGGCCGTCAGCTCGGCGGCCCGGGCCAGTACCTCGATCTGCTGTTCCACGCCCTTGGGGAGCTCCTCGACCTGATACAGCACAACCAGGTCGACGGCCTCCTCCATGAAGTCCATGATGTCGTCGAGGGACGAGGCCAGGTTGTAGATGTCCTCGCGGTCGAACGGCGTGATGAAGGAGGAGTTCAGCTGGTGGAAGATCGCGTGAGTGGCGTCGTCACCGGCGTGTTCGGCGGCCCGCATGCGCTCTGCGATCTCGGCCCGGGCGGAGGCGTCCGCCCCGAGCAGTTCCATCAGGAGTTTCGAGCCCGTGACGATGTTGTCCGCGGAGGCGGAGAACATGTCGTAGAAGCTCGTCTCCCTGGGGGTCAGACGAAAGCGCACTTGAGGTCCTCGGGGTCCTTTTGTTCGGTCAGGCTGATGCTAGGCGCATCATCCGGCCACGGCTAACCGGCCGTCCCCCAGTGTCGCCCATCGGGCACAGTGATCAGCACAGGGTCCGGTCCCGGCATCCGGCAAGGGCCCTATACCCAGCAAAGTTCGTTACCATATACCCACCAGGGGTATATATACCGGACCATCAGGAGGACGCGATGACGACCACCGAGGCCGGCGCGACGGCGCCCTCCGACAGGGTCGAATCGACTCAGGACGTCCCGGACATTTCGAACATCCAGGCCCCCACCGAGACCGAGGAAGCCGGGAGCGACGGAACCGGGAGCGACCGAGCCGGGAGCAAGGACGTCGCGGGCGAGGTAGCCGAGCCCGGAGGCGTCGAGACAGGAGACGTCGAGACCGGAGGCGTCGTGACCGGAGGCGTCGTCACCGACCACGACCGCGGCATCCACGGCTACCACAAGCAGAAGGCCGAACACCTCAAGCGGCTGCGCCGCATCGAGGGCCAGATCCGCGGTCTGCAGCGGATGGTCGACGAGGACGTCTACTGCATCGACATACTCACCCAGGTCTCCGCCTCCACGAAGGCCCTCCAGTCCTTCGCACTCCAGCTCCTCGAGGAACACCTGCGCCACTGCGTCGCGGACGCGGCCCTCAAGGGCGGCGAGGAGATCGACGCGAAGGTCGAGGAGGCCACGAAGGCGATCGGCCGCCTGCTGCGCACATGACACACGCACACGGGGGATACCGAAGTGCGCACGTGAAGCGGGCCTACTCCCCCGTGCCACTCCCCCGGGTGCGCTCTTCGGCCACCTTCAGTACCTCGTCGATGCTCTCCAGGCTGAGCCGCTCCTCGTGGGCGGCCGAGGCCGCGATGATCAGGTCGCCGCACAGCTCGATCTCGGCGAGGGCCACGTGGTCCTGAACTGCCGTACCGCCGACCGGAGCCACGTGCATCACCTCTTCCTGCCGTCACCGACTTCCTAGAGTAGGGAGCGGCCTACACACCGCGCATGGCACGGAAGGGCCATTTCCAGCCCTCAACTCCTCCCCGTACACGCACCGGCAGCCACGCCGGCGGACGGACGCCTACGGCTCCGCGATCTTCCCCGCGAAGATGTCCTCGGGTTCCGGAAGCCGTACGTGGGCGGGGACCCCGAAGTCGTACAGCAAGGTCGTCGAGGCGACCGCGACGGTGCCCTTCTGCCGCCCGTTGATGAAGCTGAACCGGTTCCGGAGCTTGCGGACGCGCCCCTGGTCGTCGAGGTAGACGTCGAACGGGACTTCGGCCGTGGCGAACCCTTGCGCCGCCGCCGCGAGTGCCTTCCGGTTCCCCCACGAGGCGCTCCGCGCGGCGATGTCCAGGTCGGCGGTCCCGCGATAGTGCCGCACCGGCGTCCCGGCCACCTCCGTCCTCCCCATGTACGTCGCCGTCCGCGCGCCCCGCAACAACTCCGCCGCGGCGAAGGGGTCGGTGGCGCCGCCGGTCACGAGATTCCCGTCGGAGAGGGTGGCCGTGTCGACGCGGACCCATTTGTCGGCGGGCACACCGGCGCCGCGGTTCTTCATGAACAGGGCGCCCGGGGCGAGGAGTTCGGTGATCGGCCGGTGCTCGACGGCGCCCGCGGGATCCTGCGGCAGCAGCACCTTCAACTGCCCCAGCTGCTTCTTGAAGTCGTAGACACCCTGGCCGCGGATGGTGACCCGGGTCCCGCCCGTGGCCATCTCCATCGACGTGCGGGTCTTGGCGCTGCCGGCGCGCTCCAGTGTGGCGGCGGCCCGGTGCAGTACCTCGACGGAGGTGACGCCCTCACGCGCGTCCTCGGCACCGGCCCGGCCGACGGAACATCCGCCGACGCAGACCATGAGCCCCGCCACCGCGACCGCGACGACGCCCGTGCCCGTCCGACTCTGCTGCTGCGCCACCATCGTCCGCCGACCCCCAGCCGGTCCGTCCCGGGCCTCCTGTCGTTCCGGTTAACGACGGGTAGGGACGGCCGTCACGCGGTGGGGATTCATTTGCTTGCCTTGGGTAACGTTGTCGGTGTGGCGCAGCCGGAGGAGACCCGTCCCGTCCAGGAACACCGGACGACAACGATCGAACAGGGTCGCTTCTGTCTGGCGCGCTGCACCTGCGGCTGGCGAGGACCGGCCCGCCGAGCCCGCAGCATGGCCCGCACCGACGCCGAGGGCCACATGGAGAACACCCCGCTCGCCTAGCGCCCCGTGAGCGGCGTGACCAACCTCTCGCCCAGCCTCAGCCGAAAAGACCCACCCCAGGTTCAGGATGGTGCGAGATCCGCGCGGGATCACGGTGATGTCCCGGTTCCGTCCCGCGCCCGTCCGCCGCGGAACCCCCAGGACCCGGCACACGTCTCGTCCCACGCACGGGAAGCAACGGGAGGCGCACATGCAACGGCGTACGTTCATCGGTGGCGGCGCGGCCGCACTCGCGGCGGCGGCCACGGCCGGGTGCAACGGCAAGAGCAGCGGGGGCAAGGCGGCGGCCACGGAGACGGCCGGCACCTCGATACGCACGGCCACCACCAGCACGGGCACCGGCATAGCCGCCCACGCCGCCGCCAACTGGACGGCCCTCGCCAAGGACCTCGACGGCCCGCTGGTCCGCCCCGGCGACCGCAGCTGGTCGACGGCCCACCTGCTGTACAACACCCGCTTCGACTCCCTGAAGCCCACCGCCGTCGCGTACGTCGCCCACGCGGACGACATCCGTACGACCATGGCCTACGCCCGCGCCCACAACATCCCGCTGTCGATCCGCAACGGCGGCCACTCCTACGCGGGCTGGTCCTCCGGAAACGGCCGACTGATCCTGGACGTGTCCAAGCTCAACACCATCCGGGCGTCCGCGAACGAGGCGGTGGTCGGCGCCGGTTCCAAGCTGATCGACGTCTACCGGGCGCTCGCCGCGAAGGGCGTCACGATCCCGGCCGGCTCGTGCCCGACGGTCGGCGTCTCCGGTCTGACCCTCGGCGGCGGCCACGGCGTCGTGTCACGGGCGTACGGCCTGACCTGCGACAGCCTCACCCAGGCGACGCTGATCACCGCGGACGGCAAGCAGCTCGTGGCGAACGCGAGCGAGAACAAGGACCTCTTCTGGGCCCTGCGCGGCGCCGGCAACGGCAACTTCGGTGTCGTCACCGAGCTGCGCTTCAAGACCCACGCCGCCCCGCAGGCCGTGTCGGCGTACATGACGTGGCCCTGGGCGAAGGCCGCCGCCGTGGTGAAGGCCTGGCAGGAGTGGGGCCCCAGCCAGCCGGACGAGATCTGGTCCTCGCTCCACCTGGAGAACGGCAGCGGCACCCCCACCGTCGCCGTCGCCGCCTTCTCCCTGGGCACCTACGGCGAACTCCAGAACGCCGTGGACCGCCTGGCCACCAAGGTCGGCGCCCCCGCGCGCAGCGTCTCGCTCAAGAAGCGCACGTACAAGGAGTCGATGGAGGCGTACGCGGGCTGCTCCTCCTTCCCCACCGAGGCCCAGTGCCATCTGCCGGGCTCGACGCCGGGCCGCTCCCCGCAGGGCTCCCTCAGCCGCGACACGTTCGCGGCCCGCTCGGACTTCTTCGACCGGTCCATCTCCGCGGCCGGCATCCAGACGCTGCTGCACCAGATCTCCTCGGTCCGCGGCGGCGCGGGCAGCATCGCGCTCACCGCGCTGGGCGGTGCGGTCAACCGGGTCTCGCCGACCGCGACGGCCTTCGTGCACCGCCGTTCCCGGATGCTCGCCCAGTACTTCGCCTCCTGGGGCGCCGGCGCCTCCGGCACCACGGTCCAGTCCTGGCTGACCTCCGCCCACTCGGCGATGGCCCCCTACGCCTCCGGTGCCGCCTACCAGAACTACACGGACGCAAGCCTCACCAACTGGCGCAAGGCGTACTACGGCGACGCGGCGAGCCGCCTCGCGGCCCTGAAGAAGCAGTACGACCCGAACCGCTTCTTCACCTTCCCCCAGGCACTCTGAGCGCCAGGGGGAACCTCCCCGAGAACACCCTGCAGGGGGAGCGCCTACGCGGCGAGGTCCGGCTCCTCGGGGCGCTCCGCCCGCGCCCCGGGAATCAGCGCCTCCTGCCCCGCACGCCCCGCGCTCCGCGCCCGGATCAGCCATCCGGCGCGCGGCGAGTGCTCCACGGCCTTCATCACCGGGGTCAGCAGGGCCATGGCGAGCGGGGACAGCAGCAGGGCGACGGCGGTGCCGAGGGCGAAGCCGCCGATGACGTCCGTCGGATAGTGCACGCCCATGTAGACCCGGCAGAAGCCTTCGAGCAGTGCGATCCCTATCCCGACGAGCCCGAACTTCCGGTTCGCGACGAACAGCCCGACGCCGATCGCCATGGTGAGCGTCGCGTGGTCGCTCACGAAGGAGAAGTCGGTCTTGCCACTGACCAGGACGTCGAGCCCCTGGTGGTCCACGAAGGGGCGGGGTCTCTCCACGAAGCCCCGTATCGGCACGTTCACCAGCACCGCGACGCCGGCCGCGAGGGGCGCCCAGACGAGCGCGGCCACCGATGGGGCGGCGTTCTCGTCGCCGCGCCGCCGCACGGTCCACCAGCACCACAGCACCAGCAGGACCATGGCGAGCAGCAGCCCGTACTCGCCGACGAACTCCATGCCGCGGTCGAACCAGTGCGGCGCGTCCTTGGCGAGGCCGTTGATGTCGTACAGCAGGTCCACGTCGGGGTTCGAACCGGATTCGGCGAGTCCAGCCATGGTGCTGCGGCCCCTTCGTCGTCTTTCCGCGGGCGCAGCCTTTCGTGCGCCCCCCGATCCACCCCCGTGGTCGTAGATCAGCTCTACGTCAACAGGAACGCACATTCCCCCTCAGTACGTTCCACCCTCCACCGAATGATCACGCAGACGTTATCGAAGAGAGATACATCGCCGCAGCTCAGGGGTGGGATCAAACCGTCGTCGGCAACGCTTTCGCGCCATCTTCGGTCACGCGCGTGGCGCCGAAGTAGTCGGGGGTGTCGATGGGGTCGAAGCGGATGACGGCACCCGTTCGCGGTGCGTCGATCATGTACCCGCCACCCACATAGATACCGACGTGCCGAATGGCCCGCGAGTTGGTGAGGTCGTCGGAGAAGAACACCAGATCGCCCGGAAGCAGTTCCGCGCGCGCGGGGTGTGCTCCGGCGTTGTACTGGTCGTTGGCGACGCGCGGCAGGGTGACCCCGACGCTCTCGTACGCCGCCTTGGTCAGACCCGAGCAGTCGAAGCGTCCACCCTGGTCAGCGGTTCCGTTGCCGCCCCACAGGTAGGGCGTGCCGAGCTTCTTCTGCGCGTAGTAGATCGCCGCGGCGGCCTGCTGCGAGGGATCCACCCGGCTCACCGGCCGCGCGAAGCTCTTCTCCAGAGTTGTGATCGTCTTCACATAATTCTGGGTCTCCTTGTACGGCGGCACGCCCCCGTACTTGATGACCGCGTAGGCCCCCGCGTTGTAAGCGGCGAGCATGTTCTCCGTGACGTTCCCGGGCGCGTCCTTCACATAGGACGCGAGCTTGCAGTCGTAGGAGGCCGCCGACGGAATCGCGTCATTCGGGTCCCATACGTCCCGCTTGCCGTCCCCATTGCCGTCGATTCCGTGCGTGGCCCAGGTGCCGGGGATGAATTGCGCTATCCCCTCCGCCGCCGCCGGACTCTTGGCGTTCGGGTTGAACCCGCTCTCCTGATACAGCTGTGCGGCGAGCAGCGCCGGATTGATCGCGCTGCACAGATTGCCCCACTTCTGTACGAGCGTCTGGTACGCGGCCGGCACGGCACCCTTGGCGAGACCGACCGATCCGCCGCCGACCCCGTTGGCGAGGTTCCCGGCCACCATGTAGACGCCGACGACCAGCGCCGACATGAAGGCGAGCCCCACCCCGGCGACGGCGGTCACCACGACCCACGTCTTACGCACCGTCAACCGCCCCTCGCCGCACGGGAGTCCGCCGGACGTCAGTCTAGAGGCGACCCCTGCGCGAGGAAACGATCACACACGACAAGAAACGGGGCGCGAAGTGCGCCCCGAACCCCTACCGCACGCCCCGAACCCCTCCCGCACACTCCGAACCCGCCCCGCACACTCCGAACCCGCCCCGCACACTCCGAACCCGTCCCGCGCGCCCCTAACCCGCCTTGCGCGCCGCCTTGTACAGTGCCGCGGCCTCTTTCCCGAGGACGATGCTGAACGAGACGTCGTCGGTGTCCCCGCCCGCCTCGTGGCCGCCGATGACCCCGACGACCGCCCCGTCGCCGTTCACCCAGGGGCTGCCGCTGGTGCCGCCGGCGAAGGCGGGGCACTCGATGCGCTGCTGGGTGCGGCTGTGGACGGTCGGTTTGTTCGTACAGATGATCGGCGCGTCGAGGGTACTGGGGTAGCCGGTGACCGTGACGGCGGTGGCCCCGGTCTCCCGCCCCGTGGCAAGGGCGTTCCCGCCGACGACGTCCTCGATGCCCTTCGCACCCTGCTTGGCGACCTCGGCGAAGGCGACGTCGCTGTCCTCGTCCTGACCGCCGGTCCAGGCGTCACCGACGAAGGTCTTCTTGACGTCCCAGATCCCGTACGGCGCCTTGCCGTCCCGATAACCCGGGACGAACCGCAATTTTCCGCCCCCGTCAAGACAGTGTGCGGCGGTCACCAGGAGGTCCCGCCCCTCGCTGTGCACGACGGAGGCGGTGCAGAAGTGCCCGCTCAGGCCGTCACCCGCGCCGAACAAGGCGCCCACACGGGCGCTCGCCTTGTTCGTGTCGGCCTGCACGGTCACGCCGAACGGCCCGGGGCCGTCGTCGGCGGACGCCACGGACGCGGACGTGACGGCCAGCATCACGACCACGACGAACAAAGCGTTCCGCCGGTTACCAGGGGGACGAGTGGTGCGCTTCATCGGTTCACACTCTGGCCCACGGAATTAAGAAAAATCCTGGAACCACACTGAGAATCTCCTATGAGTCACCGGTGGGAGCCAACGGAGTCACAACGGCAGGTCCACCGTACGGCCCATCCCCGGCCCTCGCACGCACACTCGACCCTCCACATTTCACCCCACATTGCCCACAACCTGTGGACGAACATCGCCGAACCCGGCCGGGACTTGTGGATCCGACGGTTCGGACGGTTCGGAGGGGGCGAGGCGTTCAGGTAAGAAGGCAGCGGCGAGCGGTAAACTCATTCACCGGTTTGCAGGAATCGGGTTCACTACCACTCGTGCGGGCGACCGGTGACATCCAGGAGACGGAGGTGCCCGTGAGGAGCAACCCGACGGGTCGCCAACTCCGCTTCGGCGCGGAGCTGCGCAAACTCCGGGAGCGCGCGGGCCTGACCGCCACCGGGGCCGGTCAACTCATGGGCATCAAGCAGACCCAGGTCAGCAACATGGAAGCCGGGCGTGTGGGCGTGAGCGCCGAACGGGTGCGCGCGCTCGCCTGCCACTACGACTGCTCGGACAAGGCCCTCGTCGACGCGCTCAGCACCATGACCACCGAGCGCTCGCGCGGCTGGTGGGAGGAGTACCGCGAGATCCTGCCCGCCGCCCTGCTGGATCTCGCCGAGGTGGAGCACCACGCCAGGCGGCTGCGTACCGCGGCCACGATGCACATCCCGGGCCTGTTCCAGACCACCGATCACGCCCGTGAGCTGCTCGGGCACGTCGTGCCCGAGCTCTCACCACCGGAGATCGAGCACCGGGTGTCGTTCCGCGTCAAGCGCCAGACGGTCCTCTTCGGAGACGCCCCGACCACTCTGGTGGCGATCATCCACGAGGCGGCCCTGCGCATGCGGTTCGGCGGCCTCACCGTGGCCAAGTCCCAGTTGCGGCACCTGCTGGACATGAGCGAGCGGGACCACATCACCCTCAAGGTGATCCCGTTCGCCACCGGATCCTTCCCGGGTTCCGGCCAGTCGGTCTTCTACGCCGAAGGACCGGTCCCCCAGCTCGACACCGTGCACCTCGACCAGTCCCACGGCCCGGCGCTCCTCGACGCCGAAGCCCAGTTGCAGATGTACCGCGCTCTCCTCGACCGGATGGAATCGGTGTCCCTCGCCCCCGAACACTCACGAGACTTCATCCACAAGCTGATCCACGATCTGTGAAAGGGACCGAGACACTCACCGCCACGCCCACCACCTTCCACGCCCGCCTCCTCACCCCTAAGGAAGCCCCTCGTGGCTGACGTCCCCCCGGACCTCCACTGGGTCCGCGCCGCCCCGGACGACGCGACCGGCCCCGGCCCCTGGATCGAACTCGCCTTCGGCGCCGACGACCTGGTCCACATCCGCGAAACCAGCGACCCCACCAACATCGTCACTACCACTCAGAAGAAGTGGGACGCCTTCGTCCTGGGCGTACAGGCGGGCGAGTTCGACCACTTCGTGGAAGGACTGGAGGACGAGAGATCTTAGGGACCACGACAACACGCCGCACCCTGCTCACCGCGGCCACCACCACCGCCGCCACCCTCGCGCTCGGCGCGGGACCGGCGTACGCGGAGGATCCCCGACACCGGGACACCCACGCCCGGCTCCGCGAGCTGGAGGCGCGACACAGGGCGAGGATCGGCGCGTTCGCGTACAACCTGAGGACGAAGGCCACCGTGCGCCACCGCGCGGCGGAACGCTTCCCCATCTGCTCGGTGTTCAAGACGCTCGCGGCGGCGGCCGTGCTGCGGGATCTGGACCGGCACGGGGAGACACTCGCCCGGCGCATCCACTACACGGTGGCAGACCTGGCCGGGTACTCACCGAAGACGGGTGAGCCCGAGCACCTGGCAGACGGCATGACCGTCGAGGAACTGTGCGACGCGGCGATCCGCTACAGCGACAACACGGCGGCCAACCTGCTGCTCCGCGAGCTGGGCGGCCCCACGGCGATCACGCGTTTCTGCCGCTCGCTCGGGGACCCGAAGACCCGCCTGGACCGCTGGGAGCCGGAGCTGAACACGGCGGAGCCCTGGCGGGTGCAGGACACGACCACCCCGGGTGCCATCGGCGGCACGTACGCCCGGCTCGTCCTCGGCGACGCGCTCCACTACCGGGACCGCGACCGCCTGACGACGTGGCTGCTCGGCAACACCACCAGCGGCGACCGTTTCCGCGCGGGCCTGCCCGAGGACTGGACGATCGCCGACAAGACCGGCACCGGCGACTACGGCACCAGCAACGACGTGGGCATCGCCTGGACCCCGGACGGAGCCCCCGTGGCCCTCGCCGTCCTCAGCACCAAACCCGCGCGGGACGCCGCCGCAGACAGCCCCCTCGTCGCCGCCACGGCCTCGGTCCTGGCCGCGGCCGTGGGCTGACGCGAGCCCCCTGGAAGTCGGCGGCCCCCGTCGTCACTCGGCCGGCGCCGCCCCCGTGTACGCCGCGGTCGTGCGATCCGCGGCGCCACGGGCGGCGGCGTCCGCCGTCACCACCCGCGCCTCGCCCGATGCACAGCCGATCCGCGAAGCGAGTCAAGCCGACGTCAACTTCCAGCCATCGAGGGGCCATTGACGGGTAACCCGATCACCCGGGTTCGGTATGGCGGAAGTCAGAATTCCAGATCTCTCTTGTTTGTCGCGTACTCAACAAGCGAGTGTCTACGCGGGTCACACGGCCCGGCCGCCGGAGGCACCGCACCGACGGCAACAGCACCCGCACCGCCCCTGTCAACCTCTCTCAGGAGCTGTACGTTGCGTACTACACCCCCCATACCCCCCACACCCGGCAACAGATCGGCCGCACGCACCAACTGGCGCCGCATCGGCTCCGCGGCCGCCGCCACCGCCGCCCTCCTGGTGGCCGGTTTCGGCACCGCCGTCGACGCGAGCGCGGCGGCCGGCACGACCGCGACGAAGACCGTCGCGAGCAAGGCCACCGCCGCCAAGGCCGGTTCCACCAAGGTCACCTGGACCCGTTCCTGTGCCGAGCCCAAGAAGAAGGGGGAGATGGCCTGCAACGCGCTGCGCGTGACCGGCGGCACGACCGCCTTCATGAAGGCCAACGCCCACGCGAACGCCGTCACCCCCAAGGCCGCCGCCGACTCCCCCACCGGCTACGGCCCCAGTGACCTCCAGGACGCCTACGGCCTGACCGACGCCGCCGCCTCCAACGGCTCGGGCGAGACCATCGCGATCGTCGACGCCTACGACGACCCGAACGCGGCCTCCGACCTCGCCGCGTACCGCTCGTACTACGGCCTGTCGGCGTGCACCGTCGCCAACGGCTGCTTCAAGAAGGTCAGCCAGACGGGCTCCACGACCTCCCTCCCCTCCGCCGACAGCGGCTGGGCCGGCGAGATCTCGCTCGACCTCGACATGGCCAGCGCCGTCTGCCCCAACTGCAACATCACGCTGGTAGAGGCGAAGTCCTCCTCCATGGCCAACCTCGGCACCGCGGTGAACGAGGCGGTCAAGCTCGGCGCGAAGTACGTCTCCAACAGCTACGGCGGCTCGGAGTCCTCCTCCGACACCTCCTACGACAGCTCGTACTTCAACCACCCGGGCGTCGCCATCACGGTCAGCGCGGGTGACTCCGGCTACGGCGCCGAGTACCCGGCCGCCTCCAAGTACGTGACCTCCGTCGGCGGCACCGCCCTCTCCTCGAGCTCCAACAGCCGCGGCTGGACCGAGAAGGTGTGGAACACCAGCAGCACCGAGGGCACCGGCTCCGGCTGCTCCGCCTACGACGCCAAGCCGACCTGGCAGACCGACACCTCCTGCTCGAAGCGCATGATCGCGGACGTCTCGGCCGTCGCCGACCCGGCGACCGGCGTCTCGGTCTACGACACCTACGGCGACGGCACCGGCTGGGTCACCTACGGCGGCACCAGCGCCTCCTCGCCGATCATCGCGAGCGTGTACGCCCTGGCCGGCACCCCGTCCAGCGGCTCGTACCCGGCGGAGTTCCCCTACGGCTCGGCCGGCACGTCCGCGCTCAACGACGTGACGTCGGGCAGCAACGGCTCCTGCTCCACGAGCTACTTCTGCACCGCCAAGTCGGGCTACGACGGCCCGACCGGCTGGGGCACCCCGGAGGGAGTCTCGGCCTTCACCGGCTGATCGCTTCCCTCCGCACGGCACGGAGCCGCCGGGCGACGGATTAAGTGGGGATCCACCGGCGGCGTCTGAGACGGGCCGCGGCAGCCTGCCGCGGCCCGTTCGCCATTGTGTCCAACCGGTCGGAGACTTTGGTACATCCCTTGACCTGCCTGTGAGTTGAGTCAAGCAGCGCTCAGCCGCAGTCCATCGAGCGGCCATCGAGGAGTAACGCGGCGGCCTCGTTCAGTAATGCGGAAGTCAGGATTCCAGACGGCCCTTGTTGTCGCGTACTCAACAAGAGGATGGTCATCGGCGGGCCGCTCGGCCCTCCGCCGGGGACACCGCACCGGCGGCGCACCCGCACTGCCCCTGTCAAACACTCTCAGGAGGCTGTCCGTTGCGTACCTCGAATCCCCAAGAGCCCGCAAGACCCGCCATACGCGGCAGGTGGCGCCGTATCGGAGCGGCCGCCGCCGGCACCGCGGCTCTCGTCCTCGCCGGCTTCGGCGCCGCGGGCCCCGCGAACGCCGCCCCGGCCGCCAAGGCCACCTCCACGACCGCCTCCACCTCCTCCAAGGTGACGTGGAGCCCGGCCTGTTCCACCCCCGCGAAGGGCCAGATGGCCTGCAAGGCGCTGCGGGTCACCGGCGGCACGACCGCCTTCCAGAAGGCCAACGCCCACGCGGACGCCGTCACCCCGAAGGCCGTCGACGCCGCCACCCCGTCCGGGTACGGTCCGAGCAACCTCCAGAGCGCCTACGGCCTGACCTCCGCCGCCGCCTCCAACGGCTCTGGCGAGACGATCGCGATCGTCGACGCGTACAACGACCCGAACGCCGAGGCGGACCTCGCCAAGTACCGCTCGTACTATGGCCTGTCGGCCTGCACCACGGCCAACGGCTGCTTCAAGAAGGTAAGCCAGACCGGCTCGACGACCTCCCTGCCCTCCAGTGACGCCGGCTGGTCCGAGGAGATCTCCCTCGACGTCGACATGGCCAGCGCCATCTGCCCGAACTGCAACATCCTGCTCGTCGAGGCCACCTCCGCCACCATGGCCAACCTCGGCAAGGCGGTGAACGAGGCCGTCACCCTGGGCGCGAAGTACGTCTCCAACAGCTACGGCGGCTCGGAGTCCTCCTCCGACACCTCCTACGACACCTCGTACTTCAACCACCCCGGCGTCGCCATCACCGTCTCCGCGGGTGACTCCGGCTACGGCGCCGAATACCCGGCCGCCTCCAAGTACGTGACCTCCGTCGGCGGTACCGCCCTGTCCACCAGCTCCAACAGCCGCGGCTGGACCGAGAGCGTCTGGGAGACCAGCAGCACCGAGGGCACCGGCTCCGGCTGCTCCGCCTACGACGCGAAGCCGACCTGGCAGACGGACACCGGCTGCTCGAAGCGGACCATCGCCGATGTCTCGGCCGTCGCCGACCCGGCCACCGGTGTCTCGGTCTACGACTCCTACGGGGTCACGGCCGGCTGGTACACCTTCGGTGGTACGAGCGCGTCCTCGCCGATCATCGCCGGTGTGTACGCCCTCGGCGGCACCCCCTCCAGCAGCTCCTACCCGGCGTCCTTCCCCTACGCGTCGGCCGGCACCTCGGCCCTCAACGACGTCACCTCCGGCAGCAACGGCAGCTGCGGCTCCAGCTATCTGTGCACCGCGAAGTCGGGCTACGACGGCCCGACCGGCTGGGGCACCCCGGAGGGAGTCTCGGCCTTCACCGGCTGACCCGCCGGAGACACGGAAAACCCCCGAAAGCACGGGAAAGCGGGGGGAACTGCCGGGGAGGACGTGGGGATCCTCCGGCAGTGCGAGGAACGGGCCGCGGCAACCAGCCGCGGCCCGTTTCCGTGCGCCACGGCGACGGGGATAGCCTTCGAGGCAGCGGCCACGCGTCCACATCGGGCGGACGCGCGGCCCGGAGAACATCGGCTCGACAACCCGTCAGAAACGCGACGGGCACGCAGGGATGCTGCGAGGAGCGACGGGGCCACCGCCCCGCACTCGTCGTAGAAGGGGTTAACGACGGAACCACACCACAGGTTCCGGTTCGACTTCATTGCCCGGCGTGACCAGCCGTGATACACAGAGTGACCATACGACTCTTTGCATACCGTCGCACGCCTCCCGAAAGGGGCCCGCGTACGCCGGTGACAAGGGATTCGTACGAAAACCGCCAATCAATGACGCCAAGTCGACATACGACAGCGGCATTGTCGGCGAGAATGGGCCCGACCTCTGCGCACAGTGGCAGGGGGTGCAGAACTACCCACTAGGGGCGGTGACTTACATGCTTTTCGCAGCCGACAAGGGCGACATCACCACAATCATCGGCGGAATCGCCCCGGACTGGGGTCCCTTCGGCAGCCTGGGCAACGAGGCCAAGACGATGATCCAGGTCGTGATGGCCGTCGCCATCCTGCTCTGCCTCGGGATCGCGATCTGGGGAGCGGCGAAGCAACGCATCGGAGCGACGGCGCTCCGCGACACGTTCAGCGCCGAACAGGGCAAGGGTCTGATCATCGCGGGCCTCACCGGAGTCTTCATCATCGGCTCCCTCGGCACGCTCTTCACCATCGTGTACGGCATGGCCGTCTAGCTTCGGCCGGGCACCCGGCTCCTCACCTCATCTCCTCCTTTCCTGTCCGACCCACCCGTCCGACGTGCCCACCGGCTGAGGTTGCGTTTCCCTGATGTCGAGTCACCACACCGCGTCCGCGCGGGAACCAGCACGGCTACCGTCGTACTACGCGGTTCAGGAAGAGGTTGAGGGGGCGTACGCGACATGAGTCTCGGTGACGAACCCGGATACGGGGACGGCTCCCGCGGCGACGACGGCGGATACGGGGGGACGGGCCAGACCCGGACCCGCCTCCCCGACCGCCCCGGAGACGTCTACGGCGGCGCCCGCCGCGGCCGATCCTCCTCGCGAAGCCTGGTGACGGTGGTCGGCGTCGTCGTCCTCCTCATCGCGGCCATCGCCTTCGCGAACCGTGGAGGAGACGATTCCTCTTCCTCCTCCGGAACCGGCAACGGAGGCGGCACCGCCACCAGAACCTCCCCCACGTCCCCCTCGGGCCAACGCCCGGTGGACACGAACACGGGGGGCATCCCCACGGGGTTCGCGCACAGCGAGCAGGGTGCGCAGAGCGCGGCGGCGAACTACGCGGTGGCGCTGGGGTCGACGAGCATGTTCCAGAAGGCCGGTCGGCACAGCCTGGTCGACACCCTCTACACCTCCGCCGCGGCCGGCCGTCTCCAGGGCCCGCTGGACGACGCCTACTCGACGGGCTTCCTCGACAAACTGGGACTCGACGCGGCCGGCAACGCACCGCAGGGCAGCACCTTCGTCTCCCGCACGATCCCCGTCGGCAGCAAGGTCGAGCGGTACAGCGCCACCGACGCCAAGGTCTCGGTCTGGTACCTGGGCCTCATCGGAATGTCCGCGCAGAACTCGACCGACCCCGTCACCTCGACCTGGAAGACGTGGACCTTCGAGCTCCAGTGGTCCGGCGGGGACTGGAAGATCGTCACCGACTCGCAGAAGGACGGCCCCGCCCCGGTCCCCGGCGACGACAAGGCCGCCACCTCCGACGAGATCAGCAAGGTCATCGAGGAGTACGGAGGGTTCACTTATGCCCGGTAGCCCGCGCCGTGTACTCAGGCTCACCGGAGCCGTCGCGGCCGTACAGACCGCGGTCGTTCTGCTGGCATCCCATGCCTACGCCGCTCCACCGAGCCCGACGCCGAACTCGAGCCCCAGTCCCAGTGCAAGCGCGAGCGCCTCGACCGACTCGTGCAGGCTCATCGTCGGCGAGGCAAAGAAGTACTGCGAAAAGGGCAGCACCAACGGCGGTACCACCGACCCCGGTACCACCTCCACGCTCGACCCCCTCTCCTCGCTGGCCAAGGGCTGCGCCGAGGCCGCGTCCTGGACCATCGACAAGCTCTCCGCGGCGGTCAAGGACACGGCGAACGTCGACTTCACGAACCAGAAGTTCCTCCAGCAGTACGCCGTGGTCTTCGCGGCGTCCACCATCCTCACCCTCCTCCTGTGGCTGCTGGCCGTGGCGAAGCGGGCGGTGCGAGGCGTCCCCCTCGGCACCGCGATCTCCGAGGCGATCGGCTTCCTCTGGCTCACGGTGCTGGCGTCGGCGTTCACCCCGCTGATCCTCTACACCGTCGTCTCGGCCAGCGACGGCGTCACCGACGTCCTCGCCAAGACCACCGGCAACCAGACCGACACCTTCTTCGGCACCTTCTCCGGCGCCCTCGCCAAGGGCGAGAACATCGGCGGCGGCCCGATCATGCTGATCGTCGTCTCCCTGGTGTCGATCCTGGCGGCAGGCGTCCTGTGGCTGGAGCTCGTCATCCGCGCCGCCCTGCTGTACGTCGGCGCCCTGCTCGGCACCGTCGTCTACGCCGGGCTCGTCGACAAGAACCTGTGGGGCCACGTCCGCCGCTGGGCCGGCATCATGATCGCCGTCATCCTGGTCAAACCGGTCATCGTGATCGTGCTGGGCCTCGCCGGCGCGCTGTCGACCAACGGCGGCCCGGACTCCTTCTCCGCCGTCGTCTCCGGCCTCGCGATCATCCTGCTCGCCATCTTCGCCAGCGCGATGATCTACCGCTTCGTGCCCGGCTTCGGCGACGAGATCGCCAATGGTCGCAACAACCGCATCATGCAGGGCGCCGAAGGCAAGGCCGCGGCCGTGATCAGCTCCCCCGCCACCCTGGTCGCCCAGGGCATCAAGACCCACAGCACCCGCGCCGACAACAACGGCGGAGGCGGCGCAGGCGGCGGCAACAGCCAGCCGCGCCCCGCGAACCCCGTCTCCGGAGGCGTGTCCGCCCACAGCACCCGTACGCCGAACGGGGGCGGCGGATCTGTCCCCTCCGCCGCACCCCCACCACGTACCGGCAACACCCGCAACAGCAGCAGCAACCGCACGGGAGGTGAAGGGCGTTGACGACCGATTCCCACGTGTCCCATCCGGTCACGCCCCGCCGTACATATCTGATCGGCCGCGCCCGGCCGAACGCGATCGTCGGCCGGAACCGCGAGTCCGGCGAGATCGCGCTCATCATCGCGGGCGCGTTCCTCGGCATGATGTGCGGCTTGCTCGTCCCCGTCCTGTCCCTGCGGATCGTGCTGCTGATGGGCTTCCCGCTGGTGGCCATCGCCGCGGTGTACGTCCCGTACAAGCGCCGCACCTTCTACAAGTGGTTCGAGATCAACCGCAGTTACAAGCGCAACCTGCGCCGCGGCACGGCGTACCGCAGCAGCGTCCAGGAGGCCGGTACACGCCTCGACGGCAAGGAGGTCGAGATCGGGCCGCCGCCCGGCATCGGCCGGATCTCCTGGCTCGCGGCCCCCTTCGGCCCCGACGAGATCGCCGTACTCCTGCACGCCGACCGCCGCACCGTCACCGCCGCGATCGAGATCGAAGGCCCGGGCGTCGGCCTGCGCGACAGCGAGGACCAGGAAGCCCTCGTCGACCGCTTCGGCACGCTGCTCAAACACGTGGCGAACGGCGACGGCTTCGTCACCCGCCTCCAGATGCTCGCCCGCACCCTCCCCGCCGACCCGGACGCCCACGCCAAGGACGTCTCCCAGCGCGGGGACGAGAAGGCACCGGCCTGGCTCCAGCAGTCCTACGACCAGCTCCAGTCCATGGTGTCCACCAGCAGCGAGCAGCACCGCGCCTACCTCGTCGCGTGCATGCACTACAACCGTGAACTCGCCGCCGAGGCCCAGACCATGGCGCGCGCCGCCCGTCCCCAGGGCGGCAAGAAACTGGACCGCGACGCCGGGCTCGCCGTCGTCATGGCCCGCGAGCTGACCGACATCTGCTCGCGCCTCCAGGAAGCCGACATCCGCGTACGCCAGCCGCTCGGTCAGGGGCGCCTGGCCTCCCTCGTGCACTCCATGTACGACCCCGACCACCCGATCGACCACATCCAGGCGATGACGAAACGCAATGCCTGGCCCGCCGAACTCGACGCCATGGAACCCACCTACCTCCAGGCGAAGACCCGCGAGTCCTCCACCCGCGCCCCCTGGTGCCACGCCACGGCCTGGGTGAAGGAATGGCCGATGACCCCGGTCGGCGTGAACTTCCTGGCCCCGCTCCTGGTCCACACCCCGGACGTCATCCGCACCGTCGCCGTCACGATGGACCTCGAACCCACCGAGGTCGCCATCGAGCGCATGCTGACGGAGAAGACGAACGACGACGCCGAGGCCAGCCGCCAGTTGAAGATGAACCGCACGGTCGACCCCCGCGACATCGCCTCCCACAACCGTCTGGACCAGCGCGGCGAGGACCTCGCGAGCGGCGCGGCGGGCGTCAACCTCGTCGGCTACATCACGGTCAGCTCCCGCTCCCCGGAGGCCCTCGCCCGCGACAAGCGCACCATCCGCGCCTCCGCCGGAAAGTCGTATCTGAAGCTGGAGTGGTGCGACCGCGAGCACCACCGTGCCTTCGTCAACACACTGCCGTTCGCCACCGGAATCCGCAGGTAGGAGCTGATGTTCTGATGCGGGATCCGCTGTCCGCCGCGACAGACGCCTTCACGGGCTTCCTCTTCGGCAAGGTCGAGACGACCCGCCTGCCGGTGCGCACCTCCACAGGCCAGGCCCAGGCGGTCTACCTGCCGACCGCCGCACCCGGCCTCGGCGACTCGGGCGTCATCATCGGACGCGAGGTGTACTCCGGGAAGGGCTACATCTACGACCCCTTCCAGTTGTACGGCCAGCAGCTCCCCGCGCCGCACTGGCTGGTGCTCGGCGAGTCCGGCAACGGCAAGTCGGCGCTGGAGAAGACCTACGTCCTGCGCCAGTTGCGCTTCCGCGACCGCCAGGTCGTCGTGCTCGACGCACAGGGTGAGGACGGCGTCGGCGAGTGGAACCTCATCGCGGAAGAGCTGGGAATAACTCCCATCCGCCTGGACCCGACAGCGGCCCTGGACATGGGCATCCGCCTCAACCCGCTCGACCCGGCGATCACGACGACCGGCCAGCTGGCCCTGCTGCGCACGATCATCGAGGTCGCGATGGGACACGGCCTCGACGAGCGGTCCGGCTTCGCCCTCAAGGTCGCGCA
Source organism: Streptomyces sp. NPDC007896 (assembly GCF_042959425.1). Taxonomy (NCBI): domain Bacteria; kingdom Bacillati; phylum Actinomycetota; class Actinomycetes; order Kitasatosporales; family Streptomycetaceae; genus Streptomyces; species Streptomyces sp. NPDC007896. Next base: position 361,718 of record NZ_JBIBKX010000013.1, read on the forward strand.
CGCCTATGTCAACGAGACGATCGTCGAGCGCCAGCCCGTACTGATGGACATCGTCGAGCAGCTACGGCACCCCGAGCCGGAGTCGGCCGAGGCGATGAACGTCGCCATAGACGACGTACGGGCGTGGGGTCTGGACGTCGCCCTGGTCCTCGACCGTCTGGTCGACGGTGACCTCAGGGGCATGTTCGACGGCCCCACGACGGTGGGCATCGACCTCGACGCCCCGCTCATCGTCTTCGACCTGTCCCACATCGACCGCAACTCCATCGCCATGCCGATCCTGATGGCGATCGTCGGCGTGTGGCTGGAACACACCTGGATCCGCCCCGACCGCAAGAAGCGCATCTTCCTGGTGGAGGAGGCGTGGCACATCATCAACAGCCCCTTCGTGGCCCAGCTCTTCCAGCGCCTGCTGAAGTTCGGCCGACGCCTGGGTCTGTCCTTCGTGGCGGTCGTCCACCACCTGTCCGACGTGGTGGACGGCGCGGCGGCCAAGGAGGCGGCCGCGATCCTGAAGATGGCGTCCACCCGCACGATCTACGCCCAGAAGGCGGACGAGGCACGGGCGACGGGCCGGGTGATCGGCCTGCCCCGGTGGGCCGTCGAGATCATCCCGACCCTGACCCCCGGCATCGCCGTCTGGGACGTCAACGGCAACGTCCAGGTGGTCAAACACCTCATCACCGAGACCGAACGTCCCCTCGTCTTCACCGACCGCGCCATGACCGAGTCCTCCGCCGACCACCTTGCCGACGACGCGCTGCGTGCCGCCGAACTGGAGGCCGAGGAACGCGCCGCGGCCTTCGTGGAGCAGCACCTCGCCGATCTCGACGGTTCGTCCGAGTCCACGGTGGCGTGAGATGAGCCGGGACGGGCGGGACCGCCGCAAGGCGGAGAGCGAGGGCGGCATCCCGGACGGCCTGCTGGTCGGGGTGCTCGCCTTCCTGCTCGGCATGACCTTCCTGATCTGGTCGGCCACGGGGCTCGCCGGCTGGTTCGCCCACGGCGCCTGGCCGAACACGGTCACCTTCGCCCGTACGCCGCTGGCCCTGCGGCACCTGATCGGGCACCCGCACGACGTGACGGGCGCCTGGCCTGACACGCCCGCGGACCAGCTCTCGGGGTACGGGCTCTTCTGGGGCCTGTTCATCGGCCAGCTGATGGTGCTGGTCGTGCTGACCATCTTCGTGATGGGGACGTGGGCACGGTGGCGGGCGGTCCGGGCGAGACGCAGGGCAGGGGCGTACGCGAGACAGGCGCCGGCGCCGGTACCTGAACCGGCTCCGACCCCCGCTGCCGAACAGGTCCCCCCGCGTCATGAGGTCCCGCTGCCACGACCCGAGCCGCAGCCGGCCGCCGAGCTGTCCAAGGAGACTCCGCAGACAACGCCTTCGACGGCTCCCTTGGCGGCGGACAGTAAGCGGGTGGGTGGGTGGGAAAGAAATCGCACCGCAGCCGCGCTCATCCTCGCACCACCAGAAACCCGCCACACCACCGCAACTCAAGCCGTACGAGACGCGGACGGCCCCGCCCTGGTGGTCACCTCCAACCCCGCCATCTGGTCGGAGACCAAGGACGCCAGAGCCAAACTCGGCCCCGTCCTCCTCTACGACCCCTCCCACCTCTGCGACACCCCGGCCCGCCTCCACTGGTCCCCCTCCACCGGCTGCGAGGACAAGGCGACGGCGGCGTCAAGAGCCACCGCCCTCCTCGGCCCCGTCCGCCCCACCGCCAAGGTCGACCAGGCCATGGCAGACGTCGCCGAAACGCTCCTGCGCAGCTATCTGCACGCCGCCGCGGTGGAGGGCAAGGCCTTCCGCCACGTCCACCGCTGGGCCCAGGGCAGCCAGGTGCAGGACGCCGTACGAGCCCTCCGTACCAACCCCAAGGCCGCCTCCGGCGCGGCGGGCGAACTCGAGGCCGCCCTCACCTCGCACCCGGAACGCCGCGACATAGCACAGGAGTTGACGGCCCGCGCCCTGTCCGCCCTCTTCACGGTCAACGTCCGCGAATCCTGCACCCCGAACCGAAGTGACTCCCTCACACTGGATTCCTTCGTCAACGAAGGGGGCACGCTCTATGTGGTCGGTGAACCCATCGAGGACCCCAAGGCGAACCCCGGCGCGATGCCGCTCCTGACGGCCCTCGCCTCAAGCGTGGTCGAGCGCGGCCGGCGCATGGCCGAACGGTCATCCTCCGGTCGCCTCGACCCACCACTTACGCTCGTCCTGGACGACGTCGCCGCGGTGGCCCCGCTCCCCCAGCTCCCGGAGCTGCTCGCCACCGGAGCCGACCAGGGCCTGCCCACCCTGGCCCTCCTCCGCTCCCAGGAACAGGCCAGGGCCCGCTGGCCCCAGCACGAACTCCCGGTCTGACGACGCATAAGGGCCGGCGACACCCAGGACCTGGCGGCGCCTACGGCCTGGCGATCACAAACTCCAGATCCCGGGTCCCCTCGTTCCCCTCGGATGCCACAGATCCCCCGGTCGGCACGAACCCCGCCTTGCGGTAGAAGGCCTCGGCGCGTCCGTTCTTCTCGTGCACGAACAGCCGTACACGCTCAAGCCCGCGCTTCCAGGCCCAGGCGAGAGCGCGGTCGACGAGCGCGTCCGTCACACCGCTCCCCCGGTGCTCGGCCCGCACGAAGACACCCACCAGATGCCCCTGCTCCTGCTCGATCACGGCATCGAAGAAGTCCCGCTGCCCGGCCTTCTCGACCAGCATGACCACGGAACCGCCCCACACCCCGTCCGGTCCGACCGCGACGAACTGCCGCGCCCCGTCCCCCTCGGCGGCCCCCGCCGCCCGTTCCTGCCAGAACGAGTCGGGCCGGGCCGCCGCCTGCTCGTAGGTCTCCAGGAACGCGAGATGCGCCACGGGGTCCTTCAGGGCGTCAAGCCGCAACTCCTTGACCGCGGGCCACTCGTGGGCACTTATGGAGCGAATTACATGGTTCATGGAGCCCACCGTAGTCTCCGCGTCCGACGTCGCTCATCTCAATTCCACCCTGCCGATCCCCGCCGTCCGGGACCCCGTCATGCTCTTCCCTGTACTCACATTGATCCCAGGGGAGAAAGCCGCATGACCAAGGTCCAACTAGAGGAACTCCGCGAGGTCATTCACCCCGCGGGCAAGCTGGAGAGCAGGGCGGAACACTGGGCCGGCCGCCTTTACATGCGCTCGCTCTCCCTGCGGGTGACCCGTCAGATGCTGGGCACCCGCGTCTCGCCGAACCAGATCACGACGGTCATGGTCTTCGCGGGCGTACTCTCCGGAGTCGCCCTGGTCGTCCCCGGCCTGGGCGGCGCCGTACTGTCCGTCCTCTTCATGCAGTTGTATCTGCTCCTGGACTGCGTGGACGGCGAAGTGGCCCGCTGGCGACGCCAGTTCAGCCCGCTCGGCGTCTATCTGGACCGCCTCGGCGCCTACCTCGCCGACGCCGCCGTCATGGTCGGCATGGGCATCCGCGCCGCCGAACTCGGCCTGAACCTCTATCTGGTGGCCGGCCTGGCGGCCGCGATCGGTGTGCTGCTCCTGAAGTCGTCCTCCGACCTCGTCCACGTGGCACGCTCCGACAGCGGCATGGAGAAGGCCACCGACCAGTCCGTCGTGCCGCGCTCCAGCGGCCTCGCCCGGGTCCGCCGCCTCACCTCGGCGGTCGGCCTTCACCGCCTGGTCAACGGCATCGAGTGCACCATCCTGCTGCTCGTGACGGCGATCGTCGACCTGGCGCTCGGCGACCTGACGGCGACGAAGATCGTGACCGTGGCCGTGACGGCGATCGTCTGGCTGCTCGTCCCCGCGCACATCGTCTCGATCGTCGCCTCATCCCGCCTGAAGTAACCGAGCGAGGGGCACACGGGGCTGTTGTTCGGCCCCGTGTGCCCCTCGCGGATGCGTATCTGGCACTCAAGGCAGCGGGACGGCTGTAAACCGGCACAAAAAAAGGGGGCCTCTCGAATCGAGAGGCCCCAAAAAATGATCCCGAACGCAGAAAACCCCCGTACCGATTTCCCGGTACGGGGGTTTTCCCTAAAATGAGTTCGGCGGCGTCCTACTCTCCCACAGGGTCCCCCCTGCA
>NZ_JBIBKX010000014.1:0-361394 GCF_042959425.1 Streptomyces sp. NPDC007896
TCAACTCGGAGAACGTCATCTACCTCGCCATGGCCATGCTGCTCCTACGGCGACTCGCAAGAGCGCCCCGCTGACCGGCTTTTCAGACGCCCTCTACTGACTTCGGCGCATTAGGGTGACGCTGGGTCGTCGAAGGTCAGGCCGGTGCCTGCTATGAAGCCGTCAAGAGTGTCGGGCCGGTACTGGAGGCGTTTGAGCCGGTGGCGTACGAGGACTTCGAGCCGGTCGAGGGCGACGACGGCGAGGTTGGCCAGGCTGCGCTTGACATGTGCCCATACCCACTCGACGGGGTTCAGGTCCGGCGAGTACGCGGGCAGCAGGAATACCGTCAGCCATTCACGCTCGGCGATCAACTCACGTATGGCGTGGGAGACGTGGGTGTTCAGCCGGTCCCAGACCAGCACGATCGGGGCCTTGACGAGGTGGTGGACACCGTCGATCAGCGCGATGAAGTCGCGTTCGCCCATGCTGCGGCGTTTGCCTTTGCCCGCGGGATGGGTGCGCAGGCGGTGGCACAGCCGGGTGCGGGAGCCGGGCCGCATCGCGATGAAGTCCGGCCACCGACAGGCGGCCCGAGCGTCGCCCGCTCACCGTCACCTGCGGGGTGCGGCCGCGCCGGCCCCAGGTGCTTCCTTTGGGCGGTCGGCGCGTGAAGCCCGCCTCGTCCTCGAAGCAGACGTAGCCCCCGCACGCCGCCCGGGCCCTTTTACCTCGTCCCAGGTCGCCTCCTTCCACACGGTCACGGCCTGCTCATCGCGCTCGGCCACCCGCCGCGCGGGTACCTGAGGGCTGAAGCCGAGCCGGTGCATCAGCCTCGTGGCACCCGAGACGCTGTAGGAGACGTGGAACTTCCTGCCGATCAGCGTGGCCACCCGGGCAGCCGTCCACACCTGGTCCTCCACCCAGCCATGCGCGGCAGGCCCCCCATCGAGATACGCAGCCAGCCTTTCCAGACAGCGCGGGGACAGGCGGCATCGCGATCCACTCGGGCCACGAGAGACCAGAGCCTGCACGCCACCGTCCCGCCACATCTGCTGCCACTGGTAGGCCGACTTCGAGCTCACCCTCAGGCGCCGTGCGACCTCCGGCGGCTTGATGTCCTGCTCGAACAGCTCCGCCGCCTGCATCCGTACCGTCTCCCGGCGCTGACGTCCCACAGGGGTCAGGCCGCCCCCATCCGCATACCTCATACACCACGGAATACAGACAACACTCCAGGCCCATCAGGGACTTCGAAGAAGATCACCCTAACGAGCCGAAGTCAGTAGTGCCGCCAGGTGCGGAGGGGTCGGGGTACTTGCGGACCTCCCACTTGTCGGGGGTCAGTTGCGAGCCCGGGTACTTGTCCGCCGGCAGCGCGGTCGCTGCGCTCTCGCCCTTGTCGAGGGCGAAAGCCGCAACGTAGACCAGAGCCTTGACGTTCCTGAGACCGGCGGCGGCCTGGGTGATGACTGCGCCGCCGTAGCAATGACCGACCAGGACGACAGGACCGTCGATGGTCTGCAGGAACGATTTGATGTAGGCGGCATCGCCAGACGGGGATCGCAGAGGATTGGCGGGGGCGTACACGGTGTATCCCAGGTTGTGGAGTCTGGTCACCTCGGGCGCCCAGCTGCTGGCATCGGCGAAGGCACCGTGGACGAGCACGATCGTGGGTTTGGTGTGGGCGTGCTCGGAACCACCGGCGTCGGCTCCGGAGGCCGAGACCGGGGTCAGAGCGACCGCCGCAGCCAGGGCGAGGGCGGAAGCCGGGAAGAGGGTGCGCCTCCATCAGAACGTCACGGTGGACATCGCTTGCTCCTTCGCTTGGGAGAGGACAGCGCGGATGCTTCTCCTCGTTGCTTCGGTGCGTAATCCCGTGTCGTGCGTTGTGGTGAAAGGGGCACGACCACGTGCTCTGGAGCACACGGGATTAGGTCGGCTGGCGACTACGGACCGCACGGGATGCCGCAGTGTGCCCTTCATAGGAAGGTGGTCTTGATAGCGCTCTCCCAGCAGGGGTGCCTGTCCACACCGTGGCCCGGGGGCCAGGCCGAAGGCCGAGGCCGCCGGGGGAAGCGAGAGGAATACGACCATGACGTTACCCGCATCGTCGGTCACCGTGGTGCTCGTGCACGGCGCATTCGCGGACTCATCGAGCTGGTCGCGCGTCGTTGCCCGCCTGAGCGCAGCGGGCGTGGCGGCCATTGCGCCGCCGAACCCGCTTCGGGGTCTCACCTCCGACGGTGAGTACCTCGCAAGCGTCGTGAGCCAGATCGACGGCCCTGTGCTGCTGGTCGGCCACTCCTACGGCGGCCCGGTAATCACCTACGCATCGGCCAAGGCCGAGAACGCCAAAGGACTGGTCTTCGTCGCCTCCTTCGGGGTCGACCAGGGCGTGTCCACTCTCGGCTCGAACGAGGCATTCCCGTCCGCCGAACTCGACAGCTCCCTTCTACCGCGAACATTCCCGCGCGGCGACGAGACCGGCACCGAGTTCTACATCCAGCCGGACCGTTTCCACTCGGTGTTCTGCGCCGACCTGTCCGACGACGAGGCCGCCGTACTCGCCGTCAGCCAACGACCCGCGACCGACGTGGCGTTCGGCGAGCCCCTGGCGGTGGAGCCGGGCTGGAAGAGGCTTCCGAGCTGGTTCGTCGTCGCCGGCGCCGACCACGCCATCAACCCTGACGCGGAGCGTGCCGCAGCCAAGCGCATGGGATCGACCGTCACCGAGATCGCCGGCGGCTCACACGCCATCGCGCTCTCCCACGCAGACGAGGTAGCCCAGGCCATCGTCGGGGCGCTCGGCGAGATCGGGTGATGTCTGACGCGTTGCTCCAAAGGTGAGGACCGGCAATTGGAGGGCGGCGTCATGCACGACCTGCTCGCTCGGGCGATTCGGGCGCACTGCGGGGCCGAGCACTGGCGCGCGCTCTCCGGCATCCGCGCCCGATCCCACGGCCAAGGAGCCATCGGGCCGGTCAGGGGCAAGCCAGGAGCTTTCGGGAAGTTTGTTGTCGCCGGGGACAGCCGGGCACAGCGTCTGACCATCGCGCCTTACCCCAGACGTGGGCTCGGCATCACGTGGGAACCGCAGCACCAGGCCATCGTGCAGGACGACGGTATCCTGGCGGCTGAACGATTCCATTGCCGGGCCCGGTTCGACTCCCACACCCGGCAGACACCGTGGGACGACTTCCATTCCGGGTATTTCGCCGCGGAAGTCCTGTGGAACTACCTCACCGTCCCGTTTCATCTGCTGCGTGATGACATCCGTACCGAGAAGGCAGAACCCTGGTACGGGGCGATAGCCATCTGGTCGGCTCTCCGCGTCATCTATCCGGACACGTTTGCCGCATCGTCGAGACAACAGACCTTGTACTTCGATGAATCGGTCTTCTGCGCCATACGGACTTCGGTTTCGACCTGCTCTGCCCCGGACCGGCGGTGCACTATGCCTCGTCGCACCGGTGTTTCGACGGGGTCGTCGTTCCCACTCGGCACCGGGCCTACGTCCGTAACCCGGACTGCACCCGGGCGCGCGAGTCCACCTCTCTCGCGATCGGCATCGAAGATGTGTACTTCAGCTGACAGCCCAGCCGAAGAGGAGCAACCAGACGTCCGGGCTGCTAGGCGAGCGAACGGCGTTCATCATGCAAAACAAGCGGCTCACCGTGGCGCTCCCAGTCTGCGTCAAACGCACCTGGGAGGCCGCGTGGTCCTCGGCATCGCGCTTTCCGGGCCTTTCCAGGTTCCGTGAGACACACCCGAGTATCCGGCCACTGGCCGTGGAGGAGACATGACCGGCCTACTCTCAGAAGTTCTCGAGGCCCACGGCGGCACAGAACGATGGGGCCAGTTCAAGACCGTGACAGCCACCATCGTCAGTGACGGAGAGCTCTTTTCGGCCAAGGGTCTGCCGCGAGACCTCCAGCCGCGCCAGATGACGGTCAACATGCACAGGGAGCACGCTTCAGTACATCCCTTCGGGGCCCCTGATCAGCACTCAGACTTCACACCTGACCGCATCGCGATCGAACGCGCCGACGGCACCGTCGTGGCCGAACGTCTCAACCCGCGGGAGGCTTTCACGGGACACACCCTGGAAACGCCTTGGGATCCACTGGACCGCGCCTACTTCAACGGCTACGCCCTGTGGACGTACCTCACCACGCCGTTCTTCGCGATCATGAAAGGCGTGATCGTGGAGGAGGCGGACCCCTGGAGCGAGTCGCCGACTGAGAAGTGGCGCCACCTGCGGATCACCTTTCCGGACGACATCGCAACCCACAACACCGTCCAGGACTTCTACTTCGGGGACGACCACCTGCTCAGGCGCCACGACTACCACGTCGACATCGCCGGTGGCTTCGCAGCCGCTCAATACGTCTACGACATCGACGAAGCAGACGGCATCAAGTTCCCCACCAAGCGTCGGGCATACCTGCGCCGGCCCGACGGGCACCCCGACCATGATCACGTCATGGTCAGTATCGACCTGAGCGACGTCCACTACCGCTGAGGGCTGGTTGCGGCGCTCCACGCCAGTGCTGAACGGGCCGGAATGGCCTGCGGTCGGCATGGGGCGCCCTACCGGGCCAGTGGTCAGCCTGACCGCTGCGCCACGACATCGCGGGGCCGGCGCCGTCCTTATCCCCAGCGCACGTAGTCCTGCGCGGAATATCGCCACGTACTGCACGTGATGTGAGATTGCGCCGCACGCGGCAGCCTGTGTAGACGGGCGTAGTTCGGCCAGGTCGGCGATCGGACGGCACGCCAGTGGGCCGGATGGCCTTCTCCCTGGTCACCTGCTCAGATGCGTTTCCGGACGGCCAGTGACGTTCCCGGCCACCTTCGCCGTCCCCGACACGCCAGGAGACGAGTCACATGCTCGCAATGCACCTCACCCAGTTCGGGGAGCCCGAGCAGAGCCTGAAAGTCGTCGACATTCCCGAACCGCAGGCTGCCGCCCCCGGTCAGGCACTGATCCGGCCCCGGGGAACAACGGAACAGCGGTTGGCGCTAAGCGATTGATCTTGCTGGTTACTCGGCCTCGGTGGGCTGGAGGACCTGGTCTTGGAGGCGCTGCCGGAGGTCGGCTTCCTCCAGAGTGAGCGGATCGTCCGGGCGCCGGATGCGTACTCGGCGGGGACGCGGGATGCCGTCGACGTCCTGGAGGTCGGCGAAGTCGGCGTGCGCCGCCTCGACGGCCTCGGGGTACGCCTCCTTCTTCTCGTGCTCGGCGAGCGCGCGGTAGATGCTGGCGACGCTGGAGGCCTGGCCCTTGCGCTTGCCGGTGGGGATGATCAGGTCGGGCTGGATCTGCTCGACCGACTCGCCGTTCGCTCGGCGCCGCAGCACGGTGTGCAGCATGTCCTCGGTGATGACAGGTGGCCGGCCGCCGTGCTTGCCCTTGCGGGCCGCCGCGTCGAGCCCTTCGAGGGTCGACTCCCGGATGTTCTCCCGCTCGGTCTCCGCCATCGCCGCGAAGAACGCGAACAGCAGACGGCCCGGCCCGCTCGGGTCGTACATCCCGGGCAGGGGTCCGGCGAGCATTTCGAGGACCAGGCCGTGGGCGGTGAGGTGGTCGGCGAGTGCGGTGAGTTGGGCGGCGTCGCGGCCCAGGCGCTTCATCTCGTAGACGGTGAAGATGACCCGGCAGTGCGGGGCGTGGGCCTTGATCTGGCGGGCGAGTGCGAGCGCGGCCTCGAACTGTGGGCGGCCGCGGACGCGGGTGCTGATCTTCTCGGAGAACACCTTGTCGCGCGGGATACCGTGCTTGGCGAGGGCGTCGAGCTGGGACTGGAGTTCCTGAGTGAGGGTCGAGCAGCGGGCGTATCCGATGCGGATGTCGGCGGTCTAAGTGTCCGGGGCGAGGGCGAGCGGGACCGGGGTGCCGGAGCGCCACGGCTGGCCGGGGCCGCGGTCGGCAGGGGTGGGCACGCGCAGGAGCTTGGCGAGCCGGGGCACCTTGGTGAAGCGGCCGGTGTGGTAGGTGCCGGCGACCGCGCCGGAGCGCGAGCGGCAGGGCGAGCCGGGCTCGGCCCGGCAGCGCGGACAAGGGTGCCGCTCGACGTCGTCCGCGTCGCTCGGGGAACAATTCTCAGAAGTGCCGCAAACCCGCCTTTGAGTGAGAACGAGTTCTGCGAACCGAACCACCGGTTCGCGATCACTGGAGCGCGCTGTTTGATCTCGCTCGGGCAAAGGATCGTTTATGAGAATCGGGGCAGGGGGCCGGTTCGACTCAACCGGCTCGGGTCTCGTTTCCGTGGTGGCGCGGGTGATGAGCGGCATGGTGGTGACCGGGGCACCCGTGCCCAATACCAGCCAGTTCAGGTGGCCGTGGCCGCTGCGGCGCAGCAGGCCGCCTCAGCTGTCATGCCGCCGCCGGCTGGAAGAAGATCGTTTGCCTGCCCCTTCTCGGCGGTCGCTGACGGATAAGGGGTGGCCCGGCCATGTGGCCGGGCCACCCCTTGGGGGCATGCAGCTGTCAGGCGGGCTGTGCGGCGGGCGCCGGGGCGGTGGCCTTGTGAGCCTTACTGGTCTCCCGGAGGGTCAGCAGGCCGGTGATCGCGATCAGCGCCGAGGTCAGGCCGTGGATGCCGAACGCGGCGGCGAGGGGGCCGTGGTGGGCCAAGACGTTGATCATGTCGCCGAACGGGGCGACGGCCTCCATCAGCAGGACCCAGCCCAGGGCGCGGCGGTGGCCCGTCAGCAGGAGGATGCCGATGACCAGGCCCATCGAGAATTCGCGGGTGCCCTTCATGATGAGGAAGCCGTCGCCGTTGCCGGCGGGCCAGGTCGGCAGGCCAACGCCTTGAGTGGACGCCTCCGGGGCCAGGATGAAGGACAACCCGAGGTAGAGGACGAACAGGGCGCAGACGGTGGCCAGGACGGTGTTGACGTTCTTCAGCGACATGGTTCTTCTCCTTTGACGTTCAGCCTGGGGTGGGGCAGGGGTTCAGCGGCGGATGCGGCGGGCATAGCGGGGCGGTCGATGACGTGCCAGATGACGCGGACCGGCGCGGGACGGGGGCCAAGATCGCCTTACTCGGTCTCTGACCGCGCCGGCCTGCCGGTTCGTCTTCGCCGATGCCGGTTTTGCCGCGATCCCGCCACCACCGGTGAAGCCGTGATCCGCTGGGCCGCCATCGGCCTCACGACCCGGCGCCGCCCGGGGTGAGGATTTCCATGAGATGTCCGTCGGGGTCGCGGAAGTAGGTGCCCCTGCGGCCCATGGTGTGCTTACTGCGATAGATCTGCCCGATCTCTTGGCATGCAGGATCGCCGTAGTGGGTGATCCCGCCGTGCTGGATGCGGGCGAGGGCGGCGTCGAACTCCTGCTCGCTGACTATGAACGCGTAGTGGTGTGGCTCGAAGTCGTCCAGCTGGTCGTAGTCCAGACTGACCTGGTTGGCCAGTGTGACCGGCGTGAAGTGTGCCACCGGCGGATCGACACTCAGGCCGAGGATGTCGGCCAGGAACTGCGCCGAGGCTTGCGGGTCACGGGCGGGGACGATGGTGTGATTCAGTTCCACGGGCATGGCGACTCCTCTTCAGGGACGGGGCTACGCGTGGTGGGGCGCACGGCGCGGCCGGCTTCGGGCTCGGCCTTGGCGACCCGGCATGGTGCATGGATGCGTGACTGCCGGGGGGAGGGCAGGGCTTCTCCGGCTGCCCTCTCTGGCTGCAGCTGCCGTGTCATACGTTGATCTGCTCGAAGATGTGCGGGTACGACACGATGTCGTCGCTGAACTCGGCCGCCATGCGCTGGAACTCCGGGCTGCCGAACGCCGTGGCGAGCGCCTCGGTCGACTCCCAGACCGCGACGTTCATCAGAAGCTGGCTGTCCGCCGTTCCCTTGTGCATCTGCAGGGAGACGAATCCCGGCTGAGCCTTCATGAACTCCGCCTGCCTCCGAAAGAGGGCCAGGAACGCTTCAGTCCTCTCCTTCGGGACGACGAAGGTGTTGGCCAGGACGATGGGTCCGGTCTTCTCCTTGAACTGCGCGAACATCGGCGTATTCGGGTCGAGACTCTGCAGCTTGGCCATTTTCGGTACTTCCTCTCGCTGTCGGTTGCCCCGCGGCACTGAGGCCGGCCACCGCCGTACTGGGTCCGGCGACGCTCACGACGCTCGCTATCTGTGGCACGAGGGGATCTGACGGTCACTCAAGGGCATCGCTGGTGACACCAAGGCCTCCAGCGACTGCGACCTCGCCAACGCTTGTTGGTCAACGCCGTTGGCCAACGTTGTTGGCAAACGTAGAGCCGCAGCTCTGGACTGTCAACACCTGTTGGTCTACGTTGTTGGCATGACCGGCACCACGGAGAACCAGCAGGCCGCACGGCGTTCCGACGCCACCCGCGCCACGATCCTCGACGCGGCCCGCGAGCGGTTCGTGGCGGACGGCTACGAGAAGGCGACCATCCGGGCCATCGCGCGCGACGCGAAGATCGACCCGTCAATGGTGATGCGCTACTACGGCAACAAGGCGGGCCTGTTCGCGGCGGCCGTCGCGATCGATCCCGGGTTGCCGGGCCTGTCCCTCGAACCGCGCGAGGAGATCGGCCGTACGCTGGTGCGCCACTTCCTCACCCTGTGGGAGGAGAACGGGGAGCTCACCGCGCTGATGCGGGTCGGCGCCACCGACCCGGCCGCCGCCGATCGCATGCAGAGCGTGCTGCGCGAGCAGATGATCCCGCTGGCCCGCCGACTGGGCCACGAGCCGGAGCAGGCGCAGGCGCGGGCTGCACTGTGCGTCTCGACCGTGCTGGGGCTCGCGCTGACGCGCTACGTGCTGCGGTTCCCGGCGAGCGTGGCGCTCGGCCGCGAGGAGATCGTGGACTGGCTCGGACCCACGGTCCAGCGGTATCTCACCGCACCCACGCCCTGAAGAACGCGTCCAGGCACCCACCGCGACCTCGGTCACGGCGGATGCCCTCAAAGGGAAGACCGAAAGGATCAGCCCTGCTTCTGCGGCTTGCGGGACTTGCCGCCGAGCATCATGAGGCCGGCGGGCACGCAGCCGGAGGTCCACACGGCGCAGCCGCAGATCACCGGGCCCCGTACCCCAGACGGGCATCCGCCCCGGAAGCTGCGATGCTCATTGATCACGACCCGATACGCGCCCTGACGCCGCGTCATTCGCCGGTGCCCTCGTCGTCCTCGTCGAGGTGGACGGTCGCCGGGTCACGCAGTGGGCGCAGGCCCTCACGTGGCGGGCGGGCGGCGAAGCTGTATCGGCCCAGGCAGTTGAGGTTGGCGTGCTTCAGCGGGGAGATCCGGGCCACGTCCTCGTTGAGGACGTCATGCTCCCGCTCCTCGGGCGGCAGGGCCCGCAGGCGGTCGACGGCGGCGTCGAGGTAGCGGGTTGTCCAGAGCACGGCGGCATTGAGGACCAGGCCGAGCGCCCCGAGTTGGTCCTCCTGCCCCGTCCTGTATGCCTGCATGATCTGTCCGCGCTTGCCGTGGCAGATGTCGCGGGCGAGCTTGTGCCGCGACTCCTGGACGGTGAGCTGCCGGTTCATCTGTCGGCGGTAGGTGTCGTCGACCGGATCGACGACCCGGAGCAGGTGCAGGGTCTTGGCGATCCGCCCGTACTCGGCGAACGCCTGCCCCAAGGGCGTGGGCCGCCCCTCGCGGCCGAACATCCGCAGCAGGTCGTACGCGCGGACCTGCCCGGTCACCAGCGAGCCGGCGACCCGCAGCATCTCCGGCCAGTGCATGGTGACCTTGCTCAGGTTCACCTTGTTGCGGGCCAGGTCCTCCAGCGGTCCGTAGCCACCGGTCTCCACACCGGGCATCTCCGCCCGCCAGAACCGCTGGTCGCCCAGGTCCTTGAAGCGCGGCGAGAAGTTGTAGCCCAGCATCGTGAACAGCCCGAACACCATGTCGGAGTACGAGGCGTTGTCGGTGGCGACCATCTCCCGCTTCACCCCGGCATCCAGGTTCAGCAGCGCGTCCAGGATATGCAGAGAGTCGCGCGGCGTGCCCGGCACGACCATCAGCCCAATGCCCGCGACCTGGTCATTTACTGCGTTCAGCCAGGTGATGCCGCGCTTGAAGTGGTAGTACTTCGGCGACGGCCCGGCGTGGATGGTCCGCTTCGGCACCACGAACCGCAGCCCGTCGACCGAGGCCAGCAGGCCCTCACCCCAGAACTTCACGATCGACACCTTCGCCTGAGCCTCGATCAGCTTCGCGTTCGCCGCGGCGATGGTGTCCACCCGCAGGTAGTACTGATCGACGTGGACCAGCCGGGCCCGGGTGAGCGCCTCGTCGTCGGCGTCGATGACCGGCGTGTAGCCGATGTTGCACGCCTCGCTCACGAGCAGCGCGACCAGCGAGGTCTTGATGTCCTCCATGCGCGTCCGGCCGTCGCCCAGGTGCACGAAGGCGTCCAAGAACCCGGTCCAGGAGTCGACCTCGAACAGCAGGTCCGGCAGGTCGAACTTCAGGAGCATCTTCGCCGTGGTCTGTCGCAGCCACTTCAACGACGCGCTCTCGCCGAGTGCGCCGAGCCGGTCCACGTTCAACTTCAACCGGCCGTTGGGCTGGATCTCGAAGCTGAGCTTCGCGTCCTGCCCGGCCTCCTCCAGGGGCTCCGCCATCAACTGCCAGGCCGCATCCAGCGCCTTAACCCGTCCCTTGAGATGCTCCTCCACGGGTTCGTTCAAGCTCAGGCCCGCCAGGGTGTCCTCACGCACCGCCTCCCACGCCTTGCCATCCAGCAGTCGCGCCCGCGGGTCGGACCACCGGTTCGACGGTGACGCGAACACGTCCCGGCGCTGAAGTGCGCGATAGAGCTGTTCCAGTACGCACACCACGTATGCGTCGCGGTCCACCGCCCCGGCCGGGAGGTCCGCGTTGTTGAGCACCGCCCGCCGCCAGGCCGGCGGCACCAGCTTGCTGTCGATCTCCCTGGGCAGCAGCGGCTTGTCCTTCACCCGGCGCCTCGACAGTGCCGGCAGCTTCTGCACGGCGGCCAGTACCCGGCGCCCGCCCGACGCGGCCCCGAGCGCCGTCGACCTCCCGAGCAGGGTCAGGAACGGACGCACCGTGTTGTACCGGGAGGCCAACAACGCGCGGACCGCCGCCTCGGTCGCGTCGTCCCCGGGCGGGACCAGTTCCTCCACCGACGACCACCAGTCGTGCACGAGCCCCCGAAGGCGCGCCGACTCGGCCTCAGCGCGGTCCTTGTGCGGGTCGTCCACGATGAGGAGATTCACGTCGAAGCCGGTAAGGCCCGACCCGATCGACACGGAGCGGACGCCGCCGCCCGCGGTGGTGTCGTAGTCCTGCGCGGCCGACGAGCCGGCCAGCAGCTCCAGGTCGTACTCGTCGCCGTACTCAGTGATGTACCGGCGCACGGTCTTGCCGCGCCGCATCGCCAGATCATCGGAGTACGAGGTGACGGCCACGCGGTCCTCGCCGTGCAGGCACAGCCACCGGAACGGAAACCACTCCGCCACCGTCGTGGACTTGCCGACCTGGGACGGCGTGAACACCATCAGCCGGTCGTAGTCGCCGCGCTCCAGCTCGACGAGGGCATTCGCCATCACCCGCAGGTGCGGGGGCAGCCGGTACCGCGGATCGAGGCCGCGCGCCAGGGTGACCGGGTCGCACAGCAGGTCCTGCGCCACAGCCTTCTTCGCAGCCTGAAGTTGCTGGTACACCTCGGCGTCTTCGAGGTGCGCCAGCTCATCGGGGATCGGCGGCTCCCTCACTCCTGGGTGTCGCCCTCGCCGGACGGGACGGGATCACCGTCGTCGTCCTCGTCGTCGGCGCCGTCCAGCGCCTTCGTGCGGCGCTGCACGGCCGCGGCGAGGTCGGACAGGCGCACCCGTCGCTGCTCCGGGGGCAACTGCGCGAACTCGGCGAGCTGCACGGCGAGCGGGTTCCCGCCGGGGCCGGTCACCGCGATCGTCGCCGCCGGGTCGCCGAACAGGACGCGCCGGTGCCGCATGGCGACGTCGCGCAGCCGGATGAAGTCGCCCACGGTCATCTTCTGCGCGTCAAGGGTGCCCAGGCGCTGCGCCAGCTTGCCGACGGCCGCGCCCAGGATCCTCGCGTCGCTCTCGGCCGCTTTCCGCCGCTCCTCGACCCATCCGGCCTCATACAGCCGGACCAGGTGCCGGTCCCACGCCTCGGCGCGCTCCCTCCACCGGAAGCGGGCCGCCGCCTTCGGTCACGGTAGGTGACGAACTGGCCGTGCTTGCGGGGTGTCTCGTCGGGTTGCTGCTCACAGGGGTCAAGGGTCGTACTGAGCGTGATCGGGGGCTGGTTGGCGGTCATGGCGGTCAGGCGGGGGTGTCGAGGTACTGGCGGGCCCACAGCTCCAGGGCCTTGTGGCGGTGCTCGGCGGGGATGTCGCCACGGGCTACAGCCTGCTGTAGTGCTCTCTCGACGGTTGCGGCGGCCTTGGCGGGCATGGCGTCGGTGTGGAAGATCGTCGTGAGGGGGGCCATGCCGTGGTGGTGAGGTTCGCCTGTGTCCTGGTCGAACCAGCCGTCGGTGAGCTCGGGGGCGTGGGCCTTGAAGGACTCCAGGATGATGCCGAGGGCTGTGGCGACGTTGGTGACGTCGTAGCTCTTGGAGGCGAGGTCGAGGGCGCCCATGGTCTGGTCGTACTGGCGGAGGGCGGCGACCCATACGGCGTCGGAGGAGGCGGCGAGGCCGAGGGCGTCGCGGAGGACGTCTTGGGCTTCCTTGAGGTCGTCGGGGAGGAAGACGATCGCGAGGGTCTGGAAGGTGAGGTTGGCTTCGCCCGCTCGGCGGGCCGGTCCCCGACCCGGCCGCCCTCCGCATCCGCTCCCAGGAGGCCGCGAACGACCTGCTCGCCCTCGCCCGGGCCGGCCGGCTGTAACCGACGCTCACCCCGGGATCATCGACCTCGACGACCCGGTCCTCCGTGTGGCGTCCCACCCGGGTCGACGTCGATGCCCTCCGCCGGACAGGCGCTCCGTCTGCCGAGGACGTCCGTCCAG
Source organism: Streptomyces sp. NPDC007896 (assembly GCF_042959425.1). Classification (NCBI taxonomy): domain Bacteria; kingdom Bacillati; phylum Actinomycetota; class Actinomycetes; order Kitasatosporales; family Streptomycetaceae; genus Streptomyces; species Streptomyces sp. NPDC007896. The sequence goes on from NZ_JBIBKX010000014.1 coordinate 12,972, forward strand.
GCCGGCGGGAGCCGTCGAGCGGCGTCCGGACGAGCGTCGCCGTGCAGTCGAGCGGCGTCCGGACGAGCGTCGCCGTGCAGGCGGCTTTCGGCGAACGGTTTCAGCGAAGGGTCGCGACCGAAGTGCGGTAGAGGACTTCCTCGGCTCGGTCCCATGACCAGCCGTTCTCCACCACGAGCGTTCGCCAGCCGGTGGGACCGAACCAGTACCAGAGAAGGTCGGCCGTCTCCTTCACCGAGTGGGAGGGCGCCGGAGTCAAGTCGTGCAGGTGGCGGGCGGTCGCGTGGAGTGCGTCCCGGTACGCCGCGGTCGCGCGCTCCCACAGGGCCTCGCCGTTCTCATGCACGGGCAGCGCCTTGCGGATCGCTTCATGCACGGCGAACTGCCCCTCGTTACCCATCCGCGTGCCGTGGGCCAGGGCTTTCAGGACCGACTCCGGCGTCCGCAGGACGAGCAGGTCCTCCATGGCCTGCTCGTAACCAGAGGCGATCACACCCTGGTCGACGATCCGGTTCAGGATGTCGCTCTTGCTCCCCACACTCGCGAAGACGGTCTTCGAGGCGACGCCGGCCGCTGAGGCGATGTCGGCGACGGTCACTCGACCGTAGCCGTGCTCGGCGAACAGTTCCGTGGCCTGGCCCAGGATCAGTGCCCGCGTCCGAGCGGCGGCCTGCTCGCGCAGCGGGGAGACGTAGCGGCGCTTGGACGGCATGGCGCCATCCTAAGACGTGAATTCATTAGGCGTGCTATAACCTCAATATCGCCGGTCGGCCGCACGCTCGGCCCCGGTCACGACCGCGTCGCCTGTCCCCCCTCGGACGGGTCGACGTCACCCCTCAGAGCGCACACCCGTCGAAAGGGATCAACGCAATGGGCATGGATGCCACGGACCTGGCCCACGGACTCTTCCGGGTCCTCGAGACAGGCGATCCGGCACTGGCCGCCGAGGTGGTGCACGAGGACTTCCACAACCGCGAGGCAGCTGTGTCGCCCACGGCCTGCGCACTCCCCGGACCTGCGGGAGTTCTTGCCTCCGGCGCGTGGATGCGCTTCGCCTTCAGCGACCTGACCTTCCCTGTCCTCGGTATCGCCCGCAACGACGAGCAGATCTGGGTGCGGCTTCGCATGCAGGGCCGCCACACCGGTCCCTTCGTCCGCTTCCGTGACGGCGCACTCGACCAGGCCATACCCCCCACCGGGCGTGACATCGACTTCGAGCAGATCCACGTGCTCGAACTCCGCGACGGCAAAGTGGCCGGACACGAAGCGGTGCGCGACGACATGACCATGCTCGGCCAGCTCGGCGTCTTCCCGCCCGCTCCGGCCACCGCGCTGCGCATGGTCGCCTGGCGGGTGACCGGAAGGGCCACGCGCGCCGCGTCCGACGTCACGGCTGAAACCGTCGAGGCGGCCGGCCGCCTGCAGGGCATCCCGGGACCGAGCCGCTGAGGCGCTGAGCCGAAAGCCTCCTCGACGTCCAAGCAGGCCAGACTCGAAGGCTCGACCGGGATGACGTAGACAGGGAGCCAACACGGACCGCCCGCTGCGCCCTCCGTCGTCCCGCTCGGCCGCACCTCCGGCCGGGTCGCCGTCGGTGGGCTCCTGGTCCAGCCGCCCGCGTCGGTAGTGACGCCCCTGAGGTCGATCGACTGCGTCCCGCAGACCGATCCGCCCCCTCCCGGCGGGACGGCAACGCCAGGAGGGGCCGTCCGCCGTCTCCGCCCGACGGGAATACCCGACAATGATTTAGCACTCAACAATATGGACCTGATCGCGGACCGTATGGGAGGCTCACATGGGCACCACCGCCGAGATCGGGGATGGAACTATGTCTGAGCTGGGGCTCCTCGACACCGGCGGCATCCTGCGCCAGGCATGGGTCACCCCGGACCGGACGAGCTCGGGTCTGGGCTGGGAGCACGCGTATCTGTCCACCCAGCGGGAATCGCCGTACCACTCGACCTTCGACGGCGCCCCCACTCACCTGCTGATCCTTCACCTGAGTGGTCCGGTGACCGTCCGACGCCGGTCGGGCCGGTCGATGCGGGCCCAGCGGATTCCGGCAGGGGGGCTCTTCGTCCACCCGGCAGGTCGCGCGCTGGATGTCGAACTCCAGGGGGGCCTCGACACCGTCCACCTCTATCTCAGCGACTCGGCCCTCCAGGAAGCGCACGGCGGCCGTGAGGCGGTGGAACTCGCCGAGGAACTGGGCAGCTCGGATCCGCTGATCGAGCAGGTCATGCTGGCTCTGGACGGCGCCGTGCGGCAGTGGGAGCCCTCCGCCCGTACCTACGTCGATCACCTCGTCGGCATGCTCGCCGCCCAGCTCGCCCAAGCGCACACGGCCGGTCGGCCCGCGGCCCCGGCCGGTGCGATGTCGGGGCTGACCACTCAGCAGCTCGTGTCCGCACGGGAGTTGATGGAGCAACACATCTCCGACCCGCTACGCGTCTCCGATCTGGCCGCGGCCACCGGGCTGAGCGCGAGCCAGTTCAGCCGGCAGTTCAGGACGAGCACCGGGAAGTCCCCGCACCAGTTCCTGTTGCAACTGCGGCTGGACCACGCACGCCGGATGCTGCGCACCACGGTCCTGCCCATCCCCGACGTGGCCGTCCACTGCGGTTTCTCCCATCAGGAACACCTGACGCGCGTGATGCGTGCCAAGCTCGGCACGACCCCCGCCGCGGTCCGTCGCGCGGGCTGAGGTCGCGTTCCACGGCCTGCCCCGCCCCTTTCCTGCGGCGCACCACGGGCACCGCATCCACCCCGCGCCCCCGTCAGGCCACCGCGCCGCGCCGATCCTGCAGAAACACGCTCGAAACGTGCAGGAGTCCGGGCGCCTGTCATCCCCACACTCGGTGTCAGAAATTCAGGGACCCACGGCACACGCGAAGGCGGACCCCCATGCGGAATTTCGTGTACACCTCCCATCCCTCGCGGGTCGTCTTCGGCACCGGAACGGTCAGCCAGGTCGGTGCGGAGGTCGAGCGACTCGGCTGTTCCCGAGTCCTCCTCCTGTCCACTCCGTCGGTGGCCAAGGCCGCCGCCCGGGTCCGTGATGTCCTCGGTGACATCATCGTGGCGGAGTTCGACGGTGCCACCATGCACACCCCGGTGGACGTGACCGAACGGGCCCTCGACGTCCTTCGGGAACACTCCGCCGACTGCCTGGTGGCTGTCGGCGGTGGTTCCACCACGGGGCTGGCCAAGGCACTCGCGCTCCGCACCGATCTGCCCCAGCTGATCCTTCCCACCACTTACGCGGGTTCCGAGGTCACCCCCGTCCTCGGGGAGACGCAGGACGGACGCAAGACCACGGTGGCCTCGCCCGCGATCCTGCCCGAGACCGTCGTCTACGACGTCGAGTTCACCCTCGGCCTGCCGGTGGGCCTCTCGGTCACCAGCGCGGTCAACGCCATGGCGCACGCCGTGGAAGCCCTGTACGCGCCACAGGCGAACCCCGTCATCGACGCCATGGCGCTCGATGCGATCGCGCTGAGCGCCCGCGCCCTGCCGGCTCTCGTGGCCGAGCCGTCCGACACCGCGGCCCGCGCCGACCTCCTGCATGCCGCGTGGCTGGCCGGTACCTGCCTCGGCTCCGTCGGTATGGGCCTGCATCACAAGCTGTGCCACACGCTGGGGGGTGCGTTCGACTTGGCACACGCCGAAACGCACACCGTGATCCTGCCGCACGCGATGGCCTACAACGCCCCGGCCGCCCAAGACGTCATGAGCCGCATCGCCGGCGCACTCGGCGTGCCGGACGCTCCGAGCGGGATGTTCGACCTGATCACCTCGCTCGGGGGCCCCACCTCGCTGCGCGAGCTGGGCATGGCGGAGGCGGACCTGCCTCAGGCCGCGCGGCTGGCGGTCGCCACGCCGTACCCCAACCCCCGCGAGCTGACGCCCACGGGAATCGAGAGCCTGTTGCGCGATGCCTGGCAGGGCCGCCGTCCGGCGGTTCCCGCGGCGCCGACTCCTGCCCCGCAGGCCCCTGGGCTGTCGGCCCCCGCGGCGCACGGCGTGGCTTCGGACCTGGAGCGCCTGACCGCCCAGGTGGTGGCGAGCTTTGCGGACGCACCCGATCCGCGGGGTAGGCAGCTGCTCAGCGACCTCGTACGGCACCTGCACCACTTCGTGACGAGCAATGACGTCACCGAGTCCGAGTGGCAGCAGGCCATCGACTTCCTGACCCGTACCGGACAGATCTCCACCAGCACCCGCCAGGAGTTCGTGCTGCTGTCCGACACGCTCGGGGTCTCCAGCATCGTCGACCTGCTCACCCATTCACGCACCCCGCAGACCACACCGTCAGCGGTCCTCGGCCCCTTCTACACGGACGGACCGCCGGAAACCGCGCAGGGCGCCGACATCTCACAGGGCGTGGCCGGCACTCCGCTGTGGGCCGACATCCTCATCACCGATACGGACGGACGGCCCGTGCCGAATGCCGTCACGGACGTCTGGCAGGCCAACAAGGACGGTTTCTACGACGTCCAGTTGCCCGAGTTCGACGGACCGGTGCTGCGAGGCCGCCTTCGCACCGACGAGCAGGGACGCCTGCGCTTCTGGACGACCCTGCCGGCCGAGTACCCGATCCCGGACGACGGACCGGTGGGACAGCTGCTCCAAGCCGTCGAACGTCATCCCTACCGTGCGCCCCACCTGCACTTCATGATCTCCGCCGCCGGCCACCAGCGCCTGATCACCCAGCTGTTCGTGAAGGGCGGCCCCTACATCGACTCCGACACCGTGTTCGGCGTCAAGGAGGGCCTGATCGTGGATTTCACACGCCAGGTCGGACCGACCCCGGACGGCCGTGCCGTCGACGGGGAGTGGCGCAGCCTGCAGTTCACCTTCCGCATCGCCCGCCTGGCCGACGGCCCCGCACACTGACCTGGAGCAGTCTCATGGACTCGACCCGCACCTACGACACCGACGTCCTCGTGGTCGGCAGTGGCCCCGCCGGTGGATCCGCGGCCCTGCTCCTGGCCACGTACGGCATTCGCACCCTGCTCGTCACCAAGTACGGCTGGCTGGCCGACACCCCCCGTGCGCACATCACCAACCAGCGGACCATGGAGGTACTGCGCGACCTCGGCGTGGACGGCGAGGCCGCCGCGGCCGGGAGCCCCGCCGAACTCATGGGCGACACCGTTCTGTGCACCGCCCTGGCCGGCGAGGAGATCGGCCGGATCCGCAGCTGGGGCACCGGCCCGCACGCGGCGACCGAGTACGGTGCCGCCAGCCCCGCGCAGATGATCGACCTTCCGCAGACCTTTCTGGAACCGATCCTGGTGAAGAACGCCGCGGCGCGGGGAGCCAAGATCCGCTTCGACACCGAGTTCCTCAGCCTGGAACAGGACGCCGACGGAGTCACCGCCCGGCTCCGGGACCGGGTACGCGGAGACGAGTTCACCGTGCGGGCCCGCTACCTGATCGGTGCCGACGGCGGCCGCAGCAGCGTGGCGGAGCAGATCGGACTGCCGATCGCCGGGCAGAGCGGCAAGGCCGGCAGCATGAACATCGTCTTCAAGGCCGACCTGTCCCGGCACGTGGCCCACCGCCCGAGCGTTCTGTACTGGGTGATGCGACCCGGCGCCCACATGGGCGGCATCGGCATGGGGCTGGTGCGCATGGTGCGGCCGTGGAACGAATGGCTGCTGGTGTGGGGATACGACATCGACCAGCCCCCGCCCCACATGGACGAGGCGACCGCCCGGGACATCGTCCACGACCTCATCGGCGACCGCGACATTCCCGTCGAGATCACGTCGAGCTCGCTGTGGACGGTCAACCACAGCTATGCCACGACGTATTCGGCCGGGCGGGTCTTCTGCGCCGGGGACGCGGTCCACCGGCACCCGCCGTCCAACGGCCTCGGCTCCAACACCTCGATCCAGGACTCGTACAACCTCGTCTGGAAGCTCGCCATGGTCATCCGCGGTCAGGCCGGACCGGAACTCCTCGACACCTACACCACGGAGCGGGCACCGGTCGGCCGGCAGATCGTCGATCGCGCCAACCTCAGCCGTGACCAGTTCGGCCCGATCTTCCAGGCACTGGGACTCGACGAGTACAGCGAGGAGGAGGACATCGTCGACGGTCTCGCCGCGTGCCGCAGCGGGACGGCCGACGGCACCAAGCGCCGGCAGGCGCTGGAAGAGGCCATCCAGCTGAAGAACTACGAGTTCAACGCCCATGGCGTCGAGATGAACCAGCGCTACGACTCCTCCGCGGTCGTCCAGGACACCGGCGCCGCCGAGGAATGGACCCGGGATCCGGAGCTCTTCCACCAGCCGACGACCCGCCCCGGCGCGAAACTCCCGCACGCCTGGCTCGTCGACGGCAACGGCCACCGCCTGTCCACGCTGGACGTCGTCGGCAAGGGAACCCTCACGCTGATCACCGGCCTGTCCGGTGAAGTGTGGGAGTCGGCCGCGGCCGACTGCGCCGAGGCCCTGGGGATTCCCCTGAAGTGCGTCCGCATCGGCGCCGAGGACAGCCGCGACGCCTATGGCGAGTGGCGCCGGACATCGGAGGTGGCCGAGGACGGATGCCTGCTCGTCCGCCCGGACGGACATATCGCCTGGCGGGCCTCCTCGGCGCCGGACTCCGACTCCGCGGCCTACGGCCAGCTGCTCGAAGCCGTGAGGACCGTACTGCACCGTTGACGACCGCGACGCGACACCCGCGTACAGCCACACACTCACACCCCCACACGGAAACCCGCACACAGGCAGTCACGGCTCGGGGCGAGTCTGCCGGACCGGAACGGAGCGCAGTGCACATGGACAAGGTGGTTGCCACGGCCGAGGAGGCACTGGCCGACGTCATGGACGGAGCGTCCCTGGCCGTGGGCGGCTTCGGCCTCAGCGGCGTCCCCGACGTGCTGATCCACGCGCTGTACTCGACCGGCGTGACCGGGCTGAGCGTGGTCTCCAACAACTGCGGCGTGGACGGCGGCGGCCTGGGCATCCTGCTCGCCGCCGGTCGCATAGCCCGCGTCACCGGCTCGTACGTCGGCGACAACAAGGAGTTCGCCCGCCAGTACCTCTCCGGTGAACTGCTGGTCGAACTGACGCCGCAGGGCACGCTCGCCGAGCGTCTGCGCGCCGGCGGATGCGGCATCCCCGCCTTCTTCACGCCCGCCGGTGTCGGTACCCAGGTCGCCGAGGGCGGCCTGCCCTGGCGGTACGCCCCCGACGGCACCGTGGCCGTCGCCTCACCGCCCAAAGAGGTCCGCGAGTTCGACGGCCGGCGTTACGTGCTCGAGCACGGCATCACCACCGACTTCGCGCTGGTGCGGGCCGCCAGGGGCGACCGACACGGCAATCTCGTCTTCCACCGCTCGGCCCGCAACTTCAACCCGCTCGCCGCGATGGCCGGCCGCGTCACGATCGCCGAGGTCGAGCAGTTGGCCGAGCCCGGCGAGCTCGACCCGGACGAGATCCATCTCCCCGGCGTGTTCGTCCAGCGTGTGGTGGAACTGACGCCGGAACAGGCCGCGGACAAACACATCGAACGGCGCACTGTCTCCGCGCCGTCGCAACGAGGGACGGTGCGGCACTGATGCCATGGACCAGGGACGAGATGGCCGCGCGCGCGGCGGCGGAGATCCAGGACGGCGACTACGTCAACCTCGGCATCGGACTGCCCACGCTGGTGCCCGAGCACGTGGCCGAAGGAGTGCACGTGGTCCTCCAGTCGGAGAACGGTGTCCTCGGCGTCGGACCGTACCCGGCCGAGGAGGACGTGGACCCCGACCTGATCAACGCGGGCAAGGAGACGGTCACCGTACTGCCGGGTGCGAGTTTCTTCGACTCCGCGTTGTCCTTCGGAATGATCCGGGGCGGTCACATCGACACCGCCATTCTGGGCGCCATGCAGGTCTCCGCCACCGGAGACCTCGCCAACTGGATGATCCCGGGCAAGATGGTGAAGGGCATGGGCGGTGCGATGGACCTCATCCACGGCGCCCGCCGGGTCGTCGTCGTGATGGACCACTGCGCCAAGGACGGCAGTCCGAAGCTCGTCGACGCGTGCACCCTGCCCCTCACCGGCGTGGCGTGCGTCGACCGTGTCATCACCGACCTCGGCGTGCTGGACGTCACCGAGGACGGGCTCGTCCTCGTGGAGACCGCTCCCGGCGTCAGCACGGACGAGATCGTCAGCCGTACCGCCGCGCCCGTGCGCGTGCCGGACCCCGTCGGCTGATCCCGCTTCAGTACTCCCCCTCCCAACTTCCCCCCCACCAAAAGGAGTCCCGATGAACGAGCGCCTGCGGGACGTCTACGTCGTCGACGCCGTCCGCACCCCGATCGGCCGCTACGGCGGTGCCCTGTCCGCCGTGCGCCCCGACGACCTCGCCGCCGGAGTCGTACGTGAACTGCTCCGCCGCAGTCCCGCCCTGGACCCGTCCCTCATCGGTGACGTGTTCTTCGGAAACGCCAACGGCGCCGGGGAGGACAACCGGGACGTCGCCCGTATGGCCGTGCTGCTGGCCGGTCTTCCCGTGACGGTCCCCGGAACCACCGTCAACCGGTTGTGCGGCTCGGGGATGGAGGCGGTCATCCAGGCCGCCCGCGCGGTGGCGCTCGGCGACGCCTCTGTCGCCGTGGCCGGCGGAGTGGAGTCCATGAGCCGCGCCCCGTGGGTCCTGCCCAAACCGGAGCGGGCCTTCCCGGTCGGCAATCAGCAGCTGTACTCCACCACCCTCGGCTGGCGGATGGTCAACCCGCGGATGCCCGATGAGTGGACCATCCCGCTCGGCGAGAGCGCCGAGCTGATCGCCGACAAGTACGGCATCACCCGCGAGGCCCAGGACGCCTTCGCGCTCGCCAGTCACGAGAAGGCCGCCCGGGCGTGGAAGGAGGGTGCGTACGACACCGAGGTGGTCCCCGTCGAGAACGTGGACCTGCCCCGCGACGAGGGGATCCGGGACAACACCTCACTCGAAGCGCTGGCCCGCCTCAAGCCGGTCTTCCGTGCGGGCGGCACGGTCACGGCCGGCAACGCCTCGCCTCTCAACGACGGCGCGGCGGCCCTGCTGCTGGTCGACGAGGCCGGACTGGCCGAGACGGGGCGCGAGCCGCTGGCCAGGATCCGCGCCAGTGCCGTGACGGGCATCGAGCCGCAGTACTTCGGCCTCGGCCCGGTCGACGCCATCCGCAAGGCCCTGACGAAGGCGGGCCGCACCTTGGACACCCTGCACACCGTCGAGCTCAACGAGGCGTACGCCGCCCAGGCGCTGGGCTGTCTCGCCGCCCTGCCGGAACTCGACTCCGGCATCCTGAACCCGAAGGGCGGCGCGGTCGCCATCGGGCATCCCCTCGGCGCCTCCGGCGCTCGCATCACCGGAGCGGTTGCCCATCAGCTCGCACAAGCGGGCTCGGGCACGGGCCTGGCCGCGCTCTGCATCGGCGTCGGGCAGGGCTTGGCCCTGGTCCTGGAGCGCTGAAGCGGCCACCTCCGGGTCAGGGTGTCGTCGCCACACGTTCCAGTGCGGCGGTGAGTGCGGCGAGGTCGTGGCCCGCGAGGTTGTCGAGGACATGCCGTCGGATGCTGGCCAGGTGGGCGGGCCAGGCCTCCTGGAGGCGGGCGAGGCCGTCGTCGGTGAGGACGGCGTTCCAACCGCGCAGGTCTTCCTGGCACTTGGCTCGTTGGACGAACCCCTGCTTTTCGAGGCGGTTGACGACACGGGTCATGCCGCTGAGCGAGAGATTGCAGGCGGTGGCGAGCTCACTCATCCGCATCCGGCGGTGGGGCGCCTCGGACAGGAACATGAGGGGGGTGTACTCGGAAAGGGGCAGCCCTCCGTCGCCGACCATGTCCGCGTCCACCATTCGTGGCAGCGCCATCATGACGTGGGCCAGGGCGCGCACGAGCGATTCCTCGGTCTGGTCCAAGGGGCGCAGGGGCTGTTCGTCGTAGGGCATGCCTCACACCCTATCTCCTTGACACGGCAAGCACTCATACATTTACTTGACTCGACAAGCACACATACAAGCGAAGGTGCAAAACATGACAAGGATCGGGATCATCCTCGGCAGCACGCGCCCCGGACGTAACGGCGAGGCCGTCGCCCACTGGGTGCACGAGCTGGCCACGCACCGCACCGACGCGCAGTACGAGCTCGTCGACCTGGTGGACTACAAGCTGCCGCTGCTGGATGAGGCCTATCCGCCGGCGATGGGCCAGTACAGCCAGCCGCACACGCAGCAGTGGGCCGCGAAGATCGCCTCGTTCGACGGCTTCGTCATCGTGACCCCCGAGTACAACCACTCGGTGCCCGGCGCGCTGAAGAACGCCATCGACTTCCTGGCGGCCGAGTGGGCCAACAAGGCCGTCGGCTTCGTCAGTTACGGCTCCACCGGCGGCGTCCGCGCCGTCGAGCACCTGCGTCTGATAGCCGGTGAACTGCAGATGGCGGACGTCCGCTCCCAGGTGGCGCTCTCCCTGTTCACCGACTTCGAGAACTTCAGCGTCTTCAAGCCCGCCGACAGCCACCGTGACGCCGTCACCGCCACCCTCGACCAGGTCGTGGCGTGGAGCAACGCCCTCGCTCCGCTGCGCGTCGGCTGAGAACAGGAATCACGGGGCGCCGCCCACTCACACCCCGCACCGGCGCCCGACACCGGTGCGGGGTGTCGGGCCCGAGCCCCCTTTCGACCGTTACGGGAAAAGAGAAATCCGCCGATGTCAGAACGTGCCGCCTCCCCCGCGGGTGGGCACCCGATCACGCTTGGACTGGACACGTTCGGCGACGTGACCGACGACACCCAGGGCCGACCGCTCTCGCACGGCGAGACGATCCGCAACCTGGTGGCGGAGGGGATCCTCGCCGATGAGGTCGGACTCGACCACTTCGCCATCGGTGAGCACCACGTCGACTGGATGCCGCTCTCGGCGGCGGATGTGGTGCTCGGGGCGATCGCGTCGCGTACCTCGCGCATCCGTCTCGGATCCGGTGTCACCGTCATCAGCTCGGACGATCCCGTTCGGGTCTACCAGCGGTACGCGACCCTCGACGCCGTGTCCGACGGCCGTGCCGAGGTGATTCTCGGCCGGGGCTCGAGCACGGAGTCCTTCCCGCTGTTCGGCTACGACCTCGGCGACTACGACACCCTCTTCGAGGAGAAGGTCGGCCTCTTCGCCGAACTGCGCAAGGAAAAGCCCGTCTCCTGGTCCGGCAGCACTCGGCCGGCGCTGGCCGACCAGCCCGTCTACCCGCACAGCGAGTCCGGAGCGATCCCCACCTGGATCGGCGTCGGCGGCAATCCTCAGTCCGTCGTCCGTGCCGCACGCTACGGATTCCCGCTGATGCTCGCGATCATCAGCGGTCCGACGGCACGGTTCGCGCCCTTCTCGCAGCTCTTCCGCCAGGCGCTGGAGAAGTTCGACCGGCCCGACCTGCCGGTCGGGGTGCACAGTCCGGGGCATGTGGCCGCGACCGACGAGCAGGCGGTGGAGGAGTTCTGGCCGTACTACGAGAAGACCATCCGCATGATGGCCCGGCAGCGAGGATTCCGCGTCCCGACATTTGAGCACTTCATGAACGATGTCGGTCCTGGTGGCGGGCTGTTCGTCGGATCACCGGAGACCGTGGCACAGAAGATCGCCACGACTCTCCGGGAGCTCGACGCCAGCCGTTTCGACCTCAAGTACGGGATGAACGGTCTGCCGCACGAGACGCTCATGACCACCATCGAACTCTTCGGCACCAAGGTGGCCCCACGGGTGCGGGAGCTGATGGCCTCGTGAGGTGGTCCACCCTCAAGCCGACCGGCGTCGCCGTCCAAGCCGCCTGCACCCCGTGATGGCTGACACGGATGCAGGAGGGTCGCGATCGTGGGAGCACGCGACCCATCGGACACGGCTGTAGCCGTGTCCGTCGGGGCGGTATCCGTGGCCCGCGCACCGAGTGCGCGACGGAGGGCCGACGGATACCGCCCCTTCCCGTCACTGACGCCGCAACCTTCGGCCCGTGCCGTGCGTCCACCTGACGCGAGCCGAACGAATCCGCGGGCGAGCCATTTCGGCACGGTCGGCCGAATCGGTCCACCTCACCGGCCAGGGGGCGATGTGACACTTGACGACGGAGAGCACTCTTTCCGTGAAACCGTGTGCGGCGGTTCTTCTGGCTGCCACGGCAGGCCTCTCGCGATGCCGCCCCTGTCCGGACCCTGGCGCGGGTCTGGGTCTTCGTGGTCGCGGCGGGGGCCGGCGCCGCCACCCTCGGCTGGGGGGACATGATGGTGGTCGTGATGTTCGTCGGCATCGTGCAAGCCCTCCTCGACGACGTGATCAAGGGGGTACGACATCGCCGGCCGGACTTTTGTCACCGCTCTGTCGGCAGGATGGTCCGCGGACAGGCTCACCAGAGCCGTGGTGTCCGCTCCCGCCGATCCCGACTGGGCCGACTGGGCCGACTGGGCCGACTGGGCCAGCCTCGCGTGCGGGAGTCTGGCCGCCTTCGTGGCTGTCACGCATCTACCGGCCGACCCCCGGCGCGCGTGACGTTCAGCCGGCTCGGCCGGTACAGGACCGAGCACTGCCTCAGCTCACGAACTCTTCGTCCCCGTAGCGCACCTCGGCTTTGTTCCGGTCGACGCCGAGTTCGACCGTGAACCCGCAGTGGGGCAACCCCGAGCGGCCGGGATTGCCTGTGCGCTTTCCGCGCCCGCAGCTCCCAGCGCCAGGGCGGCAACCGTGGCCAGGAGGTGTAACTGCCGCCGCGTGATGACGTTCTTCATGCCGTGATCAACGAGTCTTGGCCGACTTCGTTGCGTCACCGCCCGTGCTGCACCGCGAATCCGACCGCGGGCCCCGACCACGGCATCCGGCCACTTACTCCGGGTACTCCGGTGCCTGGGTGTTCGGGCTTCTCACTGCGAGGGCCGCGATGTCGTCGTTGAGCCTTCCGCCGCTGTGGTGGAGCAGGTCCTGGTGAAGCCGGTCGAGCAGCTCACGGGGCGACCTCGGGCCCTGCCGCCGCATCCAGTCCGGGAGCGGGAAGAACTCGCCGGTGCGGTCCCGGGTCTCCGTTACGCCGTCGGTGTAGAGCAGCAGCTGATCGCCCGGGGTGAAGGCGACGGTGTCGACGCAGTAGTGGTCGCCGATGAGCGCCGCGAGGTGGAGAGGCGGCGAGGGAGCGGTGGGATCCAGGACGCGGATCTTCCCGCGATGCGAGAGCAGCGGCGGCGGGTGCCCACAGTTGAGAAGTCTGACGTGGCCGCCGCCGTGCGGGATCTCGACGATGAGAGCGGTGGCGAAGCGCTCCGGCAGGTCCTGCGCCGGAAACGCGGCGCTGTGCCGGATGATGCTGATCTCCAGACGCTGGATGACGCCTCTCAGGTCGGGCTCGTCGTACGCGGCCTCCCTGAAGCAGCTGATCACCGCTGAGGCCGCCCCCACCGCGGACAGGCCCTTGCCGCGTACGTCGCCGATGAGCAGCCGGACCCCGTACGGCGTGGCGGCCGCTTCATAGAAGTCGCCGCCGATCCGGGCCTGTTGTTGGGCCGCCAGATACAGCGACTCGATCTCGACGTCGTCCATGCGGCGCGGCAGAGGGCGCAGCAGTACCTTCTGGGCCGCGTCGGCGACGAGGCGGACGTGGAAGAGCGCCTCCTCCCGCTGGAGTCGGACATGGCTCGCGTATGCGGCCGCCAGGGTGACCGCGACGATCGCAGCCGCGGTGTACTGCGTCCCCAGGTCGGTGTAGACGAAGCTGAGGCCGATCATGACCAGCAGGCAGAACGTGCCCAGCAGGATCGTGGGGAGTACGGGCCACATCGCGGCGGCGAGGGCGGGGGCGGCGGGCAGAAGTCGGCTGACGGCGATCTCCCTCGGTGTGGAGAACGCCAGGCAGGTGATGATGAGGGTGAGGATCACCGGTGACAGCGGGGCAGCTTCCCACCAGCCACCGCCGAGGGAACGACGGCGCCGCAGCCGTCCGGACATGATCACAAAATGCATCATATCGGTCGAAGTGGACATTGAGCGGGGCGCCGGGCGGTCAGGCCCGGCGCGAGGCAGGGCGGGTGACGCGCGGCGGGACGGTGGAGTGGCGGATCCGAAGCGTTCGGTGCGAAAGGCGGCGACATCCCGCACCACGCGGACGAGTAGATCGCCGACCGCCTCGACGAAGCCGGCGAGACCGCGGACGTTGAGGGCTTCCCGAAGGGAGCCGGGCCGTCAGCTCTTCCAGATCGGCCTGTCCGATGAGGCCGGGCTTGCTCACGAGTGCTCAGATACCTTCCCCGTCGAACGGTCGACCATGGGGAAAGGAATGGAGTAAGGAATGGAGTAAGGATGGGGGAGTGCGGCCGTATCGCCGCACGACAAATCGACCGGCGGCCTGACGCGATCCCACACGAGAATGTCCTTTCCGGCCGCGTGCGGCAGCGTTGTGGCCCTGCGTACATGGCGTCATGAAGGTCTTGAAGTTCTTGCACGCGTCATGGCGACCGGACCATCAGCTCTGCGAGCTCCTGGATGGTCAGCCGGTACCGCTCCGGAGCACGCTGCAGAGAAGAGCACCCCCGTGAATCACATAACGCAGCGACTGCGCTCTTCTACCGCCCCGACAGTCGACGCCCCCTCGCGGGCAGCGGTCTCCGCCGCTGACTGCGGTCTGCTTCTCATCAGGCTTACGTTCGGCCTGCTCATGGGAGCACACGGCGCCCAGAAGCTCTTCGGGATATTCGGTGGCGACGGCCTCACCGCTACAGGCAGAGGATTCGCCGCGCTGGGGTACCGTCCCGGAAAGGTCTACGCCGCCATAGGCGGCGGCTCCGAATTCCTGGGCGGCATCGGCTTTGCTCTGGGGCTGTTCACGCCGCTGGCGGCGGCAGCCCTGATCGGCGTGATGATCAATGCCATGGCGACCGTGTCCGGGGCGCATGGATTGTGGGATACCCAAGGCGGTGTGGAGTACAGCGTGTGTATCACTGTCACCGCACTCGCCGTCGCGGCCATCGGCCCGGGAAACCTGGCCGTCGACCGTCTTTTCCCTTGGGGCAAGGGAGGCTGGGCCGAAGCGGCCCTCGCCCTGTTCCTGGGCGGCATAGGCGCCGCGATCGTCCTCATCCTCTAGCCGTTCTCCAGCCACGCCACGGAGTCATTCCGCCGATCAGGTGGGAGGGCCACACGGAGGGCTCGCCGGGTCGGGAGCCGTGAGGTGGGCTTCGGCACATCGGCTGAAGGCGGTCACGAGACGGCTGTGCGGTCGCCGGCGCGGGTGGCCGACACGACGTGGCTGGGTTGGCCCTCCAAGGTGATCAGGTCGGAGTACACCTTCAGACGTGCACCGGGGCGGTGGCCGATACCGCCATCAGTCCTTGAGCTTGAGGAGAATGCGGGCCAGTTCCTCGAGTTCGGCCGGGTCCAGCCTGTCCGCCAGGACGGGAGCCAGGGTTTCGCGGCGGGCGGCGTCCGCGCGCTCGAAGAGGTCGCGGCCCTGCGGTGTGATGGTCACCTCGACGGACCTGGCGTCGGTGGCCGAAGGGGCGCGGGTGACCAGTTCGCGGGCCTGGAGGGCGTCGATCACCCGGGAGACCTGGCTGCGGCTGATCAACGCGCAGGAGCCGAGATCGGTGGCCGACAGCGGCCCGTCCTGGTGGTAGAGCCAGAGCAGTACCTCGAACCATGAGGCCGGCAGGCGGAAGCCCTCCTCCAAGCGGGCGCTCGCGCGTGAGGTGAGGGCACTGCTCACCCCCACGAGGCGGTAGTACGCCTGGTCCTCGACAGGCAGTTCTGCCTGCTTGAGCTTGATGTCCGTCACCAGGCGAGTCTACCAATTTGCGTGCACGCACACACAACATTAATGTGTGTGTACACGCAACCATGGAGGTTCGTCATGAAGATCGCCCTTGTCACCGGCACGTCGACCGGCATCGGCCTGGAAACCGCCGTACTCGCCGCAAAGGCGGGCTACGAGGTCGTCGCGACCATGCGGAACACCGACAAGGCCGCAGCGCTGCTCGAGCGGCTGCCCGACGCCGACGTCCGACAGCTCGACGTGACGGATCCGGACTCGGTCAGGGCCTGCGTCGACGGTGTGATCGCCGACCACGGACGGCTGGACGCGCTGATCAACAACGCCGGGGCCGGACACCTGGGCACCATCGAGCTGGAGAGCGTCGACGACGTCCGCGACGTCATGGAGGTCAACTTCTTCGGAGTCGTCCAGGTCACCAAGGCCGCGCTGCCGTACCTTCGCTCCGCCAAGGGGCGCCTGATCACGGTCACCAGCATCGGAGGCGTCGTCGGCCAGCCGTTCAACGAGGCCTATTGCGCTGCCAAGTTCGCGGTCGAGGGCTGGATGGAGAGTCTCGCCCCCGTCGTCGGCAAGCTCGGTGTCGCGGTGAGCGTGATCGAGCCCGGCGCGGTGGCCACCGAGTTCGTCGCGAACGTGCGGGCCGACCGGGACGTCGAGGCCCTGGTCGCCGGAGCCGGGGACTACCAGTCGGTGATCAACGGATATCTGGCCCGCACCCAGCAGGCGTTCTCCTCGGCGCAGTCGGCCCGGGAGTGCGCGGAGGTCGTCGTGGGCGCGCTGACCGCCGCCGAGCCCCGGTTCCGCTACCAGAGCTCCGAGTCCGCGGCCGGCTTCACCGCGGTCAAGCTGGCCGACGCCGACGGCTCGGCCGTACAGGCTCTCACCACTTCCTGGCTCGGGGCGTGAACAGGGAGGACTGAGCCGGAAGAAACGTGCAGTTCATCGTCGATGCCGGCCTGGTCGTCCCCCGTCGCGAACACCCCGGCCGACCGCTCCTCGCCGGTGAAGAGGAGGACGGCGGCCCCGCGGACACGGCCCGCAGGGCGTCGGCGGTTTGTCGCCGGGCGACTGGACGGGCTTGTTGACGCCCAGGAGACATGGCGCAGTGGCGACCACGTAGGCGCCTCGTCCAGAGGCCAGGCGGCCCTCCCTCATTCGACCGCCTGACATCCGCATGGCGGGGTCACCCCTCCGGCCGACGGGATCCGCACGGGCACGCCGGGGATTCCCGTGAAGTTGAGGCGTTGTTCATCCGAACTCCGGGCGGCGGCCGGACAGTACGGCATCAATCCATGTCAGTCCCCCAAGGAGTTGCGCCTGATGCCGAGCACCACGCCCGCCGAGGTCCGTACCATCCCAGCGGGCGGCAGAAACGCACCACCCGGACGCCACGCCTTAAGGTTGGACATCCAGGGGCTGCGCGCGGTGGCCGTCACGCTCGTGGTGCTTTCCCACGCCGGAGTGCCGCAGGTCAGCGGCGGATACGTCGGGGTCGACGTCTTCTTCGTGATCTCCGGCTTCCTCATCACGTCCCTGCTGCTGCGCGAACTCGCCACCACCGGCCGCTTGTCGGTCCGCACCTTCTACGCCCGCCGGGCGCTGCGGCTGCTGCCCGCGTCGTCCCTGGTCATCGCGGTCACGCTGGCCGGGTCATGGCTGTTCCTGTCGAAGGCGCGGCTCGCCGAGTACGCGGGCGACGCCCTCGGCAGCGCGCTGTACGCGGTCAACTTCCGGCTGGCGGCGGCCGGTACGGACTATCTCGCCCAGAACAGTCCGCCTTCGCCGTTCCAGCACTTCTGGTCGCTCGCCGTGGAGGAGCAGTTCTACCTGGTGTGGCCGCTGCTCCTGCTGCTCAGCTGGCGGACCGCCCGCGGCCGGCGCCGGCTGATCGCTCTGGTGCTCGGGGCGCTGTGCCTGGTGTCGTTCGTGATCAGTGTCCTGGTGACGAACTCCTCGGCGCCCTGGGCGTACTTCGGCTCCCCCACCCGGGGCTGGGAGCTCGGCGCCGGCGCGCTGGTGGCGCTGGCCACGGCACGGCTGGAACGGCTGCCCGCCGCCCTCGCGGCCCCGCTGACCTGGCTCGGCCTGGCCTGCGTCGTGCTGGCGGCGGTCCGGTACGACGCCGAGACGCCCTTCCCGGGCTACCACGCCCTCCTGCCGGTCCTCGGCGCCGCGCTCGTTCTCGCCGGCGGCTGCGCGCCCGCCTCGCACGGCGCGGAGTGGCTGCTCGGGCGGCGGCCTCTGGTGTGGCTGGGCGGGCTCTCGTACGGCTGGTACCTGTGGCACTGGCCGCTGCTGGTCGTAGCCCCGGTGGCGCTGGGCCGTACGGACGGCACCGCCGAGGTGCCGCTCGCACTCGGGCTGTGCGCCGTCGCGCTGGGCCTGGCCTGGCTGACGCTGCGCCTCGTCGAGAACCCGGTCCGCTTCCACCGGGCGTTCCGGGGACGGCCGCACCGGGCCCTGGCTCTGGGCGTCGGGCTGTCGGCGGGGGCCACGGTGCTGGCGCTGACGGCGGCGGCGGTTCCGCCGACGATCGAAGTGGGCGGGCCCGCGCCCGTACTGGCGGAGGAGCTGGCCGGCGCGCCGGACCCGCAGGCGCGGCTGGCCGAGCTCCTGGCGGCGTCCTCCGGCAGCCTGCCGAACAACCTCACCCCGGCCCTGCCGAAGGTGAAGTCCTCCCGGTCCGCGGTCTACCGGGACGGCTGCCACGTCGACTACGACAGCACGCGGAATCCGCCGTGCGTCTACGGCAACCGCGCTTCCTCCCGGACCGTCGTACTCTTCGGCGACTCCCACGCGGCCCAGTGGTTCCCGGCTCTGCAGGGCCTCGCGGCCGAGCGCGGATGGAAGCTGGTCTCACTGACGAAGGCCTCGTGCAAGACCGCCGGCGTGACCATCATCAACCGCCACAAGCCGTACACGGCCTGCGACACCTGGCGTTCCAACGCCGTGGCGAGGATCAACGCCCTTCACCCCGCCCTGGTGGTCGTCTCCTCCTCGGACGCGGGCGACCCCGCCCGGCCCGACGACGACACCCTGCGGCAGTGGACCACCGGCTTCGAGGACACCTTCCGGGACCTCGGCACCTCCGGTGCCCACGTCGCCGCCCTGCTCGACACCCCCTGGCCCAAGGGCGACCCGGTCGACTGCACCGCCGACAACTCCCTGCAACTGCACGCCTGCGCGAACCACCTGCCGGACGCGATCCACGATGCGACCCGCCAGACCGCCATCCGCGACGCCGCCGCCGCGACCGGCGCCACGGTCATCGACCCCCGACCCTGGGTCTGCGCGATCCGCACGGGCATCTGCCCCGTCGTCGTCGGCAACACCGTCGTCTACCGCGACGAAAGCCACCTCTCCGAGGCTTACGCCGCGGCCCTCACCCCTGTCCTCGCCGAGCCCTTGGACCGCCTCGTCGGCAGCTCCTGAACATCGATGCGCAACGCCCGCACCTGAGTTGACCGATGGCCTCGGCCCAACCGGGGGTGCGCCAGAGCGCCTGTCAGATCTGAGGTGTGGGTCCCCGGAGAAGATCCGGACACGGTGACCCACACCCCTGCGACGTTTCTGCGGACGGAGGACGGCTGCGTGGTGTACCGGGTCGGCTCCGGCGACCACCGCTTCACGACGTAAGGCACACACGGGCCTGCCCGCGCGGCCCCAGTCACCAGTAGTGGCGGCGACCACCGACAGCGTGTCCGGCAGCCCCGAGGATCCACAGGACGAGTCCGATGATCACAAGGATCACGCCGATCGTCCAAAGAATGCTGATGCCCGTGACGAAACCGACGACGAGCAGAATGATGCCGAGGACAAGCATTGCAACCTCCCGCAATGAGCCCCCCTCGTCCCTCCGTGTACCACCGCTGGGCAACTCCTAACGCGGTTGCGGCAGGCGATCGGGGGAGCTCTCCGGCTCCTGCGGTGAGGGTGGGCTCGTCGTACGTCCCCATGCCGAGTCCGAGGGGCAGGCCCGGGCTGTTGAGAGTGACCGGCCTGGTCCGTCCGCCCGGATCGCGGATCAGCGGGGGCGGGTGGCCGGCTCCGACGAAGGTGCAGATGCGGCGCCTCGCGTCCCACTCGGCGTACATGCACGTGGCGAAGGAAGCCCCCGGTGTGTCACAGGCGAGCGCGTCGAGGCGGCGCATCAGCGCGGCCGGGGAGATGTCCAGTCCCGCCAGGGTACGGACGGCGGTGCGCAGCTGGATCATGGCGACGGCCGATTCCGGACCGTGCCCCATGGCATCTCCGATGATCAGACTGACGCGGCCTCCCGACCGGGGCAGCACGTCGAACCAGTCCCCGCCGATGACGTTGTCGTGCCCGGCGGGAAGGTAGCCGTGGGCGATACGACATCCCTCGAGCACCTGCTCGGCGGCAGGGAGCAGGCTTCGGCGGATGGCCAGTGCCGTACGGCGTTCGCGTTCGTACCGGCGCGCGTTGTCCAGGGCCACACAGGCGCGCGCGGCCAGCGACTCCGCTGCCTCGGCGTCGGCGGGCAGGAAGGGCGCTTCGTCCGGGCCCCGCGTGCAGGCGATGAATCCGACGGCGATACCGCGCAGATGGAGCGGGACGACGAGGAAGGAAGCCGTGCGCAGGAGGACGTCCATGCGGGCGTCGCCGCCACCGGAGGTGCTGAGCCGCGCGGACGTATGGGCGTCGACCATGTCGAGCAGTTGCGCCTCGAGGGAGGCGATGGCACGTGTGTAGGGCGTCCCGCGCGGAAAGACGATGACCTCGCCGACCGGCAGCAGCCCCTCCCAGTCCTCGGGCGCGTCCGTTCCGATGCGCAGCGCCAGTCGGCGGGCCTCGATCTGCGGTGGTTCCGCGGAGGCGTACGCGTTCTCCTCCAGCAGCCAGCGCTCCAGCAGGTAGACCGAGGCCGCGTCGCAGAACCCGGGCGTCAGCGCGTGGACGACATGGCTGCCGGTCAGGCCCAGGTCGAGTTCCGAGCCGATGGCGTCGGCCGCGGGGAAGAAGGCCGGCTGACGGCGTGAACGCGTGGTGGCGGGTTCGTCGTCCGTGGGACATCGCGCTTCGTTCCGCAGGGTTGTGCCTTTCCGGTGGGGCTCGACTCCGGCAGCGTGGCCTGGGCATCGTCCCGCCACACATGGTCGGCAACTATATGATGGAGCCTCAAGATCACGTGTATGAAAGGGAGTTGAGTTGGCCGACAACGACGGTCTCCCGCAGGGGATCGATCCCGACAAGGCGAGCGTCGCCCGGATGTACGACGCGATGCTCGGCGGACAGCACAACTTCCCCATAGACCGGGAGGCGTTGGCGGCCTTCACGGCGATCGACCCCCAGGTGCGCACGCTGGCGCGGGCCAATCGCGCCTTTCTCGGCCGGGCCGTGCGTTTTCTGGTCGAGGCCGGGGTGCGGCAGTTCATCGACCTCGGATCGGGCATCCCGACACAGGGCAACGTCCACGAGGTGGCACAGGCGGCCAGCCCGGAGGCCCGGGTGGTCTACGTGGACAGCGACCCGGTGGCCGTGGCCCACAGCACTGCCCTGCTCGCCGACAATCCCGGCGCTGACATCGTCGATGCCGACATCCGCCGACCGGCCGAAATCCTGTCGTCCCCGCAGGTACGGAAGCTGATCGACTTCGAGCAGCCCGTCGCGGTGCTGATGATCACGATCCTGCACTTCATCACGCCCGAGGAGAACCCCGCCGGCATCGTGGCCGCGTTCCGGGACGCCCTGCCCGAGGGGAGCTGGCTGGCGCTCACGCATGCGACGAACCAGGATCGCCCGGACACGGCCGCCGCCGTGGGGCAGCTGTACCGGTCCAAGGCCACATCCCCGGTCACGGCCCGCTCCCGCGACGAGATCCGGGATCTCTTCGACGGCTTCGACCTGGTGGAGCCCGACCTGGTCTACGTACCCCTGTGGCGCCCGGCCCCGGACGACCACATCCCGGAGAACCCGTCGGAGTACTGGGTGTACGCGGGCGTCGGCCGCAAGCGTGCGTGACGGGGCTTCGGCGAGTTCGGCGAGTTCGGCGAGTTCGGCGAGTTCGGCGAGTTCGGCGAGAGGAACCTAGGCGTCAGCAGGAAACGGGGGCGCGGGCGGTAAGGCCGAAGGCCGGGGATCAGAGCGGGTCCGACGACAGATCGCGACGATGGTCGGACATCGGCAGCGTGCTTCTCTCACCGCCTGCCTGTGACCTCCGGTCGGCGGGAGAGCACCACTCGACGCTCGGATGGTTGGGGGCATGGGGACCGAGTACTTCGGCGACCGCCGTGGACACCTGCTGCCGGAGCGGGTCGGGAAGCGGGTCTCCGTTGACGGCACCGACCAGGTCCTCGGCGACATGGTGGACTTTGGTGTTGGTGTGCTGGGACACCTCGACCAATACACTCCAGGCGTCGTCGGCGCTAAGGCCGAACGAGGCCATCAGGACTCCCCGGGCCAGATCGATGACCGGCCGGGTCTGCATGGCCCGTTTGAGCTGGACGACTTCGGTGCGCAGGTCCTGCTCGGCGTCGCCGCTCAACCCATCCTCCTTGTGCGCTCTGTCGCTCTTGCCGGGATGCCTGTCACTGCCGTCGGCGGTCCGCCGATCGACCGCGTGAGGGCTTGGCGCAGGGAGCGCTGGAGTTGGTGCTCGGTGTCGATGTCACCGCAGACAGCGGCGACCGTCCGCTCACGGGCCGGACGTGCCACGGCCTTCAGAAGCGGGCAGAAGCCTTCGCTGCCGACCTGGACGGAGAGTGGACGTTCGTGCATGGCAGTCGCTCCTGGGGCATCCGCCTATCTCACTTCTCCAAGCGTCAGCCTTCAGATCCTCACACGTCAAGACATACAGGAACTTTCTTTCACCCTTTTGAATGCGCGAATGCAGGGCCGTATCCTCGAGACATGGGTGAAGTACCACAGGGACATTCCGGCTGGACCTTTCTCACCAACCACGCCCGGGTGCTGGCCGCCATCTCCAGGGATCAGGGAACCCGAATCCGCGACATCGCCGCACGGTGCAGACTCACCGAGCGCGCCGTCCAGAAGATCATTTCCGATCTGGAGCAGGACGGCTATCTCACCCACACCCGCCAGGGCCGCTCCAACATCTACCACATCGAACCGGGGACCATCCTCCGGCACCCGGCGGAGGCCGGGCTGAGCGTAGAGGGCTTGCTGACCCTCCTCGACCAGCACGACACACGGCGCGACGGCAGGCCGGAGGCCGAGCAGCACTCGCTCACGTTCGATCATTCCGCTCGGCGCGCGAAGGACTGACTTCCGAGTCCACCTTCGCCATCTTCGACGTGTTCCCCCGACGACGCCGCCCGCCGGGCCCACCTGGCCGACGGCGTGGGCGAGGCACTCACGGAAAAGGGACCCGAGCCGCTCCGTGAACGGCCCTCCATCGAGTACGTCGACGTGCTCGCGAGCAAGCTCCCCAATACGTGACCGATTACGTGTTTTCACTGAGGCTGCCGTCGTCGCAGCCGTCTACGTTCGAGGAGTCGGACGACACGGACGGTTTCGAGGGGACTGAGTGAAGAACAACTCCGCAGGTGGGCTCGGGAGTTGGGTGCCCCTTCTGATCGCAGGAAGTCTGCTGACCGGCTGTGCGGGCGCTTCCGGCGGTGCGGCCTCACCCAGCACCTCGCAGGGAACCCGAGGGACCCCTACAGGTGGTTCGAACGCCGCTTCCAGGTCAACACCCGAGACCGCACCTGTCCCCCGGACCTCGAAGGACGCGCGAAGACTGGTCGACTCCGTCGTGCTCGCCCCGAGCGACTGGGGCCGGGGCTTCGTCGCCCAGGATCCGGCCCGGAGCACTCCCGGTACCTGGGCCGTGCTGGACGGCGGCTGCCGCTGGCAGCGGGAGAAGCTCCCCCACGGGGTACTGGCCAGCACGTCCCGGTACAGCCGACTGACCGGGCGCGAGGGCAAGGGCACTGTCAAGGTGACGGCCGCGGCCACCGCGCACTCCTCCGTCCTCGGCGCCGACGACCAACTGGGCACCACCCTCGAGGAAGTTCTGCGCTGCCCACAGCAGCAGCCCCGGACCGACGAGCGGATCACGGGCCTGATGTCGCTCGGCACCCCCTTCGGCGCCCGCGAGCAGCAGTACGCCGACGACTCCGTACTCGAAGCGGGCCAGTACGTCGAGAAGGGCGGCGCACAGTCGTACCGGTGGATGGTCGCCCGGCTCGGCACGGTCGTCGTGGCCGTCTCGGTGACGGGCGCGAAGGGGCGCACCCAGCCGGAACTCGATCAACTGGGCACCAACGCCCTGGCGCAGATGCTGACCCGCGTCCAGCAGCGGTTGAAGGGGAAGTGATGGAACCGCTCCGTACGTCCGACCCGGCCAAGCTGGCGGACTACCGGCTGCTCGGGCGACTCGGCGCGGGCGGCATGGGTGTGGTGTACCTGGCCCGCTCCGCCGGGGGATCGCTGGTCGCGCTGAAGGTGATCCAGGCCGAGTACGCCGAGGACGCCGACTTCCGGGAGCGGTTCCGGCGCGAGGCGGAGACGGCCCGCAGGATGACCAGCCCGTGGGTGGCGTCCCTCGTGGACGCCGACCCCGAAGCGGCGGCACCCTGGCTGGCCACCGCCTTCGTACCGGGGCCCTCGCTCGGTGAGGCCGTCGCCGCGCACGGTCCGTTCCCCGCGCGGAGCCTTCGGGTGCTGGGCGCCAGGATCGCCGACGCACTGCGGGACCTTCACGCCGTCGGTCTCGTGCACCGGGACGTCAAGCCGGGCAATGTGCTGCTGGCGCTCGACGGACCACGCCTGATCGACTTCGGTGTGGCCCGCGACCCGGAGGACACCGCGCTCACGTCGACCGGCGTCGTGGTCGGCACCCCTGGCTTCCTGTCACCGGAACAGGCCCAGGGCGGGCGGGACTTGGGACCGGCCGGTGACATCTTCTCGTTGGGCTGCGTGCTGGCCTACGCGGCCACCGGCCGCCCGCCGTTCGGTACCGGTTCGCTCGACGCGCTGCTGTTCCGCGCGGTGCATGACGCGCCGGATCTGGAGGGTGTTCCGGAGGAGCTCGACCAGGTGGTGCGCGGTTGCCTGGAGAAGGACCCGCATCTGCGGCCCACGGCGTCGGCGCTGTCGAAGGCTCTCGCGGTCCCCGGGGCGGACTCCTCCACCACTCCCCTGCTTCCCGCGCAGGACGCTGCGCCCCCCGATCCCCGCGAGGCCCTGCGGGTGCGGAACCGGGCCTCCGAAGACAACGTCCCCGGCGACGAAGCCGCCTGGCTGCCCGAACCGTTGATCCAGCTGATCGCCGAACGGTCGGCCGCGGGGCTCGCGCTGCCCGGCATCGATGACACCGAGTTCGACTCCGCGGCGATCGGTTCCAGTGCGGCGGACGCGGAAGGCGCCACCGTACCGGCGCCCCCCTCGCCGCAGCGCCGCGCCGTGGGCAGACGCCACCTCCTGCTGGCCGGTGCCGCTACGGCCGTCACGGCCGGGGGCGGCCTGGCCGCCTGGGCGGCGCTTTCCGGTGACGGCGAGCGCAATGGCAACGCCTCCGGCTCGGCCTCGACGGTCGCCCGGCGCGTGCACACCATCGGGCTGCACGCCGACCTGACCGGTGATCAGAAGATGGTCGGCCAGGCTCAGGAGAAGGGACTGCGGCTCGCGGTCGCCGAGTTCAACGCCCCTGCGGACAGGCCCTTCACGCTCGCCGTGAAGACCGTGGACGACGGCGGCGATCCGGCCAAGGCGCCCGCCGCGGCGGAGCAGTTGGTCGCCGACCGTTCCGTCCTGGCCGTGATCGGTCCCACCACGGACGCCACCGCCCAGGCCTCGCTCGCGACGTACGACGCCGCTCTGCTGCCCGTCATCGCGGTCTCGCCCGGAGCCACCGTGCTGACGGTGATGGGCAGCCGGTCCCTCCTCCACGCCCGTCCCACGGACACGATCCTGCCCTTCTATCTCAGCGCGTATCTGCGCGGCATCGCGAAGTCGCGCACGATCGGGATCGTCGACGACCGGGCGGCGGACGCGTACGCCTGGGAGATCAGCAGCACGCTGAGCCGGGTTCTGCGGGACGCGAGACAGCCGGCCGTGCCGAAGGTGGTCAGCGCGTTGCGGACCGACTTCGGGCCGACCCTCGACGCCCTTCTCGACGGCGGAGCGGACTCCGTGGTCTTCGCCGGCTATCAGGACCGGGCCGCGTTGCTGGCACGGGAGCTGAAGAGCCGTGCCTTCCCGGGGGCCCGGACCGCCGCCGAGGGGGTGCTCGACCCCCGGTTCCTGTCGGCCGCCGGGGACGCGGCCGAGGGCTGGGTGATCGTCGCCCCCGTCATGGACTCCTCCGTGGCTCCGCAAGCCAGGGCGTTCGCGGCCGCGTACCGCAGGCGTTTCGGTGCCGAGCCGGAGCGGTACGCCGTGGAGGCCTACGACGTGGCCCGCCTCGCGGTGAGGACTCTGAGTACGCTGCCCGCCGCGCGCGTCACCCGCCAGGACCTGACGACCGCGCTCCGTTCGGCCACGTACCGGGGGATCACGAAGAACTTCGCGTTCGACAAGAAGACCGGGGCTCTCGTCATCGACGGCACCGGGGTCTTCCTGTGGAAGGTCACCGGCGGCCGGTTCCGGTACCAGGGCGTGGCGCCGTACCAGGTGTCCACCTGATGGGGCGCTGATGGAGCCGCTGCGCGGCGCCGACCCGGCCGGCATCGCGGGCTACCGGTTGCTGCGCCGGCTGGGCGCGGGCGGCATGGGGGTGGTGTATCTGGCCCGCTCCGCCGGGGGTTCGCTCGCCGCGCTGAAGGTCATCCGCGCCGCGTACGCGGACGACCCGGGCTTCCGTGCCCGGTTCCGTCGTGAGGTGGAGACAGCGGGACGGGTGTCCAGCCCCTGGGTGGTACCGCTGCTCGACGCGGACCCGGACGCGCAGTCGCCGTGGCTCGCCACCGCTTTCGTGCCGGGCCCCTCGCTGGAGGACGCGGTGGAGGGGGGCGGACCGCTGCCGCACCGCTCGGTCCGGTTCCTGGGGGCCCGCCTCGCCGAGGCGTTGGACGCCGTGCACGGGGCGGGTCTGGTGCACCGGGACGTCAAGCCCGGCAATGTGCTGCTCGCGGTCGACGGACCGCGAATGATCGACTTCGGTATCGCCCGCACTCCGGAGGACACCGCGCTCACCGCCAGCGGGATGGTGGTCGGCTCCCCCGGGTTCCTCTCCCCCGAACAGGCCAGGGGCAGGGGCAGGGAGATCGGGCCGGCCAGTGACGTCTTCTCGCTCGGCTGTCTGCTCGCGTTCGCCGTGACGGGCGAACGCCCCTTCGGCCGGGGCTCGGTGGCCGAGGTGCTGATGCGTACGGTCAACGACGAGCCGGACCTCGACGGTGTTCCGGCGACGTTGCTGCCGCTGCTGCGGGACTGCCTGGGGAAGGAGCCCGGCTCCCGTCCCGCCGTGGCCGAGGTACGGCGGACCCTGGACCGGGAGCACCCTGACGGCCGGCACAGCGGGGGCTGGCTGCCGGAGTCGCTCACCCGTCTGATCGCGCTCGGATCGACGGCCGTACTCGCCCTGCCCTCCGTCGAGGCGACCGAGATCTCCAGGACGACGGCGGTCGACGTGCCGCCCGGAGACGCTCCGGTACCCGGCCCGGAGCAGCCGCCGAAGGCCTCCGCACGACGCCGTTTCCTGGTGCTGGCCTCGGCCGCCGGGGTCCTGGCAGCGGGCGGAACGACGGCCTGGTGGACCGCGGACCGCCCCGGTCGTGCCTCGACCCGGGGGACCCGCGCGCGGATTCCTCGGCTGGCCGTCGCCCTGCACGCCGACCTGAGCGGAAGCCACGCGGCCGCGGGCCGCGCGCAGGAGAACGGCGTCCGGCTCGCCGTCGACCACCTCAACTCCCGTGCCGACCGCGCCTTCGAGCTGGCGCTCCACGTGCACGACGACGCGGGCAGCACGACCCGGGCGGAACGGGTCGCACGGCAAGTGGCGGCCGACGACCGGGTCCGCGCGGTGATCGGGCCGACGACCGACGGTTGCGCGAAGGCCGCCCTCGACCGTTATCAGCAGGCTCTGCTCCCGATGGTCTCCGTGTCGGTCGGACTCGACGACGTGTCCTCCTTCACCTACCGGGTGTACGCGGCCACCCGCCCGGCCGACGCCACCCTGGCGGCGCCGATCGTCGCCCATCTCGTGCGCACCGCCCGGGCACGCGGGACGGTGCTGGTCGACGACGCGGCCGAGGGCGGCTTCAGCTGGGAGATCTGCACACGCGTCAGCGAGGCCATGCGAGCCGGCGGGCACACCACGACCCGGCGCACCCTCGCCGCCGAGAACGACGCGGCCGACGACTACCGCACCCTGGCCGAGAAACTGACCGAGTCGGGCGCGGACGCGGTGGTGTTCGCCGGAGGGTACGCGCGCGCCGCGAAACTGGCCCGTGCGTTGCGTTCCACGGGCTACCCGGGTACGCGACTGGCCACCCAGCGCGCCCTCGACCCCCGCTTCCTCACCTTGGCGGGCGACGCCGCCGAGGGCTGGGTCTTCTCCACCGCCTTCCTCGATCCGACCCGCGTGACGGCCGCGCGGTCCTTCGTCACCGCCTACCGCGAACGCTTCGGGGGCGCCGCCCCGCCCTGGTACTCCGCCGAGGCCTACGACGCGACGCTCTTCGTCGCCCGTGTCATGACGACGGGGGGCGCCTCCCGCGCGGAACGGGGCGCGATGGTGGACCGGCTGCGCGACACCGACTACCGGGGGATCACCAAACGACTGCACTACACGGCATCGAGCACCGGCTACAACGTGGACGGGCTGTATCTCTTCCAGGCCTCCGGTGGCCGTTTCCGCTATCTCGGCCAGTACCAGGACGTCACGGCCTGAACCGCGCAGTCCGTATCTCGCGCAGTGTGCGGTCAGATCTCGCAGCTGATCTCGACATCGGGCCCTTCCTCTCCCGGGACACTCTGGGTGTTCTGGTCGATGTTGTCGCCGAACAGCAGGTCGTTCCCACCGCGCCCGTAGATCACATCGCGCCCGGCGGTCGCCCCGGTGGCGTCCATCAGGGAACTGCCCCCGAGGCGCCGAAGAAACCCAAGGCGTCCCCGATGAGGCTGTCGTTGCCGTCGCCGTCCTCGAGACGGTCGTTCGCACCTCCGGAGGCGGTGTCGCCCCTGCTGTCGCCCACCATGCTGTTGTCACCGATCAGGGTTCAGTGGCGTGGCGCACCTGGGGTTGCACGGCGTACCGGTCGGACATACTGACCGGTACGACCCTCCTCGGCCGGTACGACAAGAGGATGAACGTGATCATAGGTGGTTAACCTTCTCATCACATGATTAACCCGCTCAAAGGAGGCACTCGTGACCACATCGTCGCAGCCACGGGTATCGGGTCTGGAAATCCGCTCCATCGACTACGTCCCCCTGGACGAGCGGCACGGAAAGCTCTGGCACCTGGGGCCTCTGTGGTTCATGTCCAACGCTCAGATCGCCACCCTGGCGGTAGGGCTGATCAGCATCACCGAGGGCGGCAACCTCATCTGGTCGCTGATCGCGATCGCCGCGGGCACCATCCTCGGCACGTTCTTCATGGCCTTCCACTCCGCGCAGGGCCCGCAGCTGGGACTGCCGCAGATGATCCAGTCACGGCCGCAGTTCGGCTACGTCGGGGCTCTGCTCGTATGGCTGTTCGCCTATGTGCAGTACGCGGGGTTCAACATCTTCAACACGATCCTGGCCGGTGAGGCCCTGCACACCACATTGCACGGCGGCGTCAAGCTGTGGGTCGTCGTGGTCACCCTCATCGGGTTCGTCATCGCGCTGGTGGGCTACGACGTCATCCACCGCGCCGAGCGGGTCCTCACGTACACCTTCCTGGTCATCTTCGGGATCTTCACCGTGGGCATCCTCCTCACCCTGCACTACCCACCGGGCTCCTTCGACCTCGACGGCTTCCAGTGGACCCCGTTCCTCGCGCAGTTCGGCGTGGTCGCCGGATACCAGATCAGCTGGGCCATCTACGTCTCTGACTACTCCCGCTACCTCCCGCCGGACGTGACCGTCCGCAAGACGTTCTACTGGACCTACTTCGGGTCGGCGCTCGGCGGCATCTGGCTGATGTGTCTCGGCGCTCTGCTCGCCGCATGGGCGGGCAAGGACTTCGAGACCGTCCGCTCGATCAACGCGGCGGGCGACAAGGTCTTCAGCGGCTTCGGCGCGATCGTCCTGCTGTTCTCCGCTTTGGGTCTGATCTCGGTGACCGCGCTGAACATGTACGGCGGGTCCCTCACGCTCATCAGCGCGATCGACTCGTTCAAGAGAGTGCGGCCGACCGTCGCCGTACGGCTCGTGACGATCGGCCTCACCGCGGCGCTCTCCGTGGTGGGGGCACTGGCCTCCACCGCCCACTTCCTTGAGAACTTCAACAACTTCCTGCTGTTGGTGCTCTACCTGTTCATTCCATGGACCGCCGTGAACCTCATGGACTACTACGTGGTGCGCCGCGGCCACTACGCGGTCGCCGAGATCTTCAACCCGCACGGCATCTACGGCCGTTGGGGCTGGCACGGCATCATCGCCTACCTGGTCGGCTTCGCCGTCATGGTGCCGTTCTTCTCCGTCGGCACGCTCTACGTCGGACCCGCCGCCCACGCGCTCGGCGGTGCGGACATCGCCTTGTTCATCGGGCTCCCCGTCTCCGCGCTGCTCTACTGGCTGCTCACCCGGTCGATCGATGTCGACGCCGAGGCCCGCCTGGCCGAGGCGGAGGTCGCGGCGCTGGAATCGGCGGCCCACGAGCACCGGGAACCATGACCTTTCCATGGGCGCCCGGAACAACGGCCGGGGAAGGGCTCCCGGCGCAATGACCTACACCGCCGCGAGCAACGGCGCGACCAAGCCCCGCGCCCACTCGCCGGACGCGGGCTCCCCGCTGAAGATCGCGCGGTAGTACAGCGGACCCAGCAGTCCGTCGACGGCCCGCTCCACGCTCGGCGCCTTGCCTCCTCGAGCGCGCTCCCGCTCGATGATCGCCCCGAGCTGGGCGTGTCGGTCGGCCGTGCAGGCGCTGCCGCCCTCCGGACCCGAGCCGATCGTCGCCCGCATCAGGGCAAGGACATCGGGATCGGCGAGGTCGGTGGCGACATCGCCCGTCCACCGCTCCAGGTCACCCACCAGAGAGCCGGTGTCCGGCACCACGACATCGCCACTGAACCGACTGGTGGCGACGTCGGCCAGGAGCTGCGCCACTGAACCCCACCGCCGGTACACCGTGGTCGCGTGCACACCGGCGCGCGCCGCGATGGCGGGAATGGTCAGCACCTCGGCCGGCTCTTCGGCGAGCAGCTCCCCGACCGCGCGATGAACGGCCGCGCGCACCCGCGCGGATCGGCCGCCGGGACGGGGCTGGACTGTTGCTTCGGTCATGCGGAAATTATCGCACTGATCGCTGCGTTAGGGTAGGACTGCTAACGCAGTGATCACTGCATTCGGAGAGAGCGCATGTCTGACGCACCCACGTCCCACAAGAAGATCCCGTCGACCCCAGCCCCAGGCGGCCAACCGTCCGGTCGCGTGCGGCGCGGGCTGAGCCGGCCGATGGCCTTCGCCTCCATCGCGGCCGTCTTCGTCCTCTTCATGGCCGCGTCGAGCGCGCCGTCGCCGCTCTACGTCATCTACCAGCACGAATGGAGCTTCTCGGCGACCACGCTGACCACCGTTTTCGCGGTGTACGTCGTCGGAATGATCGCGGCACTCCTCGTGCTCGGCGCACTGTCCGATCACATCGGCCGCCGACCGGTCCTGGCCTCGGCCATCGCTCTCGAAGCGGTGGCGATGGCACTGTTCATCGTCGCCGACGACGTCTCGATCCTTCTGACGGCCCGCTTCGTCCAGGGCGTCGCCACCGGCGCGGCCATGACGACACTCGGCGCGACCCTGGTCGATCTCAACCCGCCCCACGCGCCGCACCGCGCCGGCGTCATCACCGGTGCGGCCCCGACGTTCGGGCTGGGCCTCGGCGCACTGGGCTGCGGCGTCCTTGCGCAGTACGGGCCGCACCCGACCCGATTGGTCTACGGTCTGCTGCTCGCGGCTCTGGCCCTCGCCGGTCTGCTCGTCGCCCTCATGCCCGAGACGGCACAGCGCCGGCCCGGCGTCGTACGGTCGCTTCAGCCGCGTCTCGGCGTTGCTCCGCGACTGCGCACGGACCTGATAGCACTCGTGCCGATTCTGGTGGCGAGCTGGGCACTGGGCGGACTGTATCTCTCACTCGGTCCGTCAGTGGCCGCCAACCTGTTCGGCCTCTCCAGCCATGTCATCGGCGGCCTCGTGGTCACCCTGCTCTGCGCACCCGCCTCGATCACGGCGTTCGCGTTGCGCGGCTGGCCCACCGAGCGCACGCTCGCGCTTTCGGCCACCTTGCTGCTCCTCGGCACGGCAGTGGGTCTGGGCGGTGTGGAGGCGACCTCGCTCACCATGGCCGCAGCCGGCACCGCCATCGCCGGAATCGGCTTCGGTGGCTCGGCCCTGGCCAGCTTCGGCACACTGGCCCGAATCGCCGAGCCCGCCGAGCGGGGCGAACTGTTCGCGGTCGCGTTCGTCATCTCCTACCTGGCCTTCAGCATCCCGGCCGTGGTCGCAGGGATCGCCACCACGAACGTCGGCCTGCACGAGACCTCGGTCGTCTACAGCGCGGCCGTCATCGCCTTCAGCGCCCTTGCGCTCGCCGCCCAACGGCTCCGCACGGGACGGGCCAGGAACACCGGCCCCTGCGGACAGACTGCCGGGGCCAACTGAGGAACCTCCCACACGGGCGCCCCCCTCCCCGAACCATGACGGGTGGGCGGACACGCGAAGCTCCCGGCAGAGACAGAGCTCACTGCCGGGAGCTTCGCGGTTCTCGCGTCAGAAGCGGGGCCGACGGTCGCGCCGGAGCATCCCGTCCGGAAACCGATGAGGGCAGGCCCCATGCAAGGGAGAGGTCAGCGGTCGGCGATGTCCTCGCGCAGACCGTCGGAGAATTCCCACCATGACAGGGGAAGCCAGTCGCCGTTGACGAAGGCGTCGACCGTAGCGCCTCGGCCGCGGACCGTCACGGTCGTTCCCGGCGGGTAGGTAGTGCCGGACAAACCCGGCACGGGGACGAGCAGCGTTCCCAGTCGCTGTGCTGACATTTTCGGCCTCCCTCTCCACTGCATTTCCCTGCACGGCACCGGGCAGTTATTCACATCGACGTTACCGGCTTGTCCGATCGTGCAGGACGGAGAATCATGAGAGATGGGTCACGCGGAGAATATGGGCGGGGGCGTGGACATCACATACATGCGTCACCGAGCGGAGGTGGCAGCCGTGAAGGCCGTCGTTTACAAAGGGCCGTTCAGCGTTGCGGTCGAAGAGGTTGAAAAGCCCAGCATCCAGCACCCGAACGATGTGATCGTACGGGTCACTTCCACCGCGATATGCGGATCCGATCTGCACATGTACGAGGGCCGTACCGCTGCCGAGCCCGGCATCGTCTTCGGCCACGAGAACATGGGAATCATCGAAGAACTCGGCCAGGGCATCACCTCACTGAAGGAGGGCGACCGCGTGGTCATGCCCTTCAACGTCGCCTGCGGGTTCTGCATGAACTGCGTAGAGGGATTCACCGGTTACTGTCTGACCGTCAATCCCGGTTTCGCCGGCGGCGCGTACGGATACGTCGCCATGGGCCCCTGGAAGGGCGGCCAGGCCGAATATCTGCGCGTACCCTTCGCCGACTTCAACTGCCTGAAGCTGCCGCCGGGAAACGAGCACGAGAGTGATTTCATATTGCTCGCCGACATTTTCCCCACCGGATACCACGGTTGTGAGCTCGCCCAGGTCCGCCCGGGCGAGAGCGTCGCGGTGTACGGCGGAGGACCTGTCGGACTCATGGCCGCCTACTCGGCTCTGATGCGCGGCGCGAAGCAGGTCTTCGTCGTGGACCGGGTGCCCGAACGGCTGCAGAAGGCCGAGGAGATAGGCGCGGTTCCGATCAACTTCTCCGAGGGCAGCCCGATCGAGCAGATCAAGGACCAGACGGACGGCATCGGCACGGACAAGGGTATTGACGCCGTCGGCTATCAGGCGACAGGGCACGGCACGGACCGCGAGGAACCGGCGACCGTCCTGAACTCGCTGGTCGGCACGGTTCGAGCCACCGGAGCGCTCGGCGTGCCCGGCCTCTATGTGCCCTCAGACCCCGGCGGCCCGGACGAGCAGGCCAAGCAGGGCATGCTCCTCGTCTCGATCGGCAAGCTCTTCGAGAAGGGCCTGCGGATGGGGACGGGACAGTGCAACGTGAAGCGCTACAACCGGTACCTGCGCGACATGATCATCGAGGGCAGGGCGAAGCCCAGTTTCGTCGTCTCCCACGAACTGCCCCTGGATCAGGCGCCGTCGGGCTACGACAAGTTCGACAAGCGAATCGAGGGCTACACGAAGGTGATACTGCACCCGTAGCCCTGCGGACCGCAGCCTCCGGCCGCTCCCACTCGCCGACTGTCGCGATGTGATGCCCTGTCAGATGCGCCGGGAGCTCCCCAGCGGACAGGGGACGTCGGCGGACGGTGTGTCCGTGGGGCCTGGCCCCGCCACTCCTCCCCGTGCGAGGTCGCTGTCGGCGACGGGAGCCAAGGCGGTGAACCCCTCCCCCTCGCACAGCGGACGACGGCGGGCCCCGGCGGAACAGAATCCGCCGGAGCCCGCCGCTCAGGTGCGTACGACCGGTGACCGGCGTCAGTCCGTGCCGGACTCCATCGCGGCGCGGTCCAGCATCGTCTCCTCGTCCGTGGCCTCGCCCCGCGAGGCGATCACCTCGGCGCCGCCCTCGTCCATGGCGCCGATCAGACCGGTCGAGGCCGCCTGCGCGGCGCCGATCGGCGTCGGGTGGTCGCCGCCGACCAGGCCCAGGACCGCGTACTGCTCGAGACGGGCACGGGAGTCGGCGATGTCCAGGTTCCGCATGGTGAGCTGGCCGATGCGGTCCACCGGGCCGAACGCCGAGTCCTCGGTCCGCTCCATGGAGAGCTTGTCCGGGTGGTAGCTGAGCGCAGGGCCCCGGGTGTCGAGGACCGAGTAGTCCTCGCCGCGCCGCAGCCGCAGGGTCACCTCGCCGGTGATCGCCGCGCCGACCCAGCGCTGCAGCGACTCGCGCACCATCAGCGCCTGCGGGTCCAGCCAACGGCCCTCGTAGAGCAGCCGGCCCAGCCGCCGACCCTCGTTGTGGTACGCGGCCACGGTGTCCTCGTTGTGGATCGCGTTGACCAGACGCTCGTAGGCGATGTGCAGCAGCGCCATGCCGGGCGCCTCGTAGATGCCGCGGCTCTTGGCCTCGATGATCCGGTTCTCGATCTGGTCGGACATGCCGAGGCCGTGCCGGCCGCCGATCGCGTTGGCCTCCATGACGAGGTCGACCGGGGAGCCGAACTCCTTGCCGTTGATGGTGACCGGACGGCCCTGGTCGAAGCCGACCGTCACGTCCTCCGTGGCGATCTCCACCGACGGGTCCCAGAACCGCACGCCCATGATCGGGTCGACCGTCTCGATACCGGTGTCGAGGTGCTCCAGGGTCTTGGCCTCGTGCGTGGCGCCCCAGATGTTGGCGTCCGTGGAGTACGCCTTCTCCGTCGAGTCCCGGTACGGCAGCCCGTGCGCGAGCAGCCACTCCGACATCTCCTTGCGGCCGCCGAGCTCCGTGACGAAGTCCGCGTCCAGCCAGGGCTTGTAGATCCGCAGGTGCGGGTTGGCGAGCAGCCCGTACCGGTAGAACCGCTCGATGTCGTTGCCCTTGAACGTGGAGCCGTCGCCCCAGATCTGCACCCCGTCCTCGAGCATGGCCCGCACCAGCAGCGTGCCGGTCACGGCACGCCCCAGCGGCGTGGTGTTGAAGTACGGACGCCCGCCCGACCTGATGTGGAACGCGCCGCAGGCGAGCGCGGCCAGCCCTTCCTCGACCAGTGCGGCACGGCAGTCGACGAGCCTGGTGATCTCGGCGCCGTACGCGGTGGCACGGCCGGGCACGGACGCGATGTCGGGCTCGTCGTACTGACCGATGTCGGCGGTGTACGTGCACGGGACCGCGCCCTTGTCACGCATCCAGGCGACGGCGACCGAAGTGTCGAGTCCGCCGGAGAAGGCAATGCCGACGCGCTCGCCGGTGGGGAGGGAAGTGAGGACCTTGGACATGGCAAGATTATGCAACATAACGCATGACCATGCAAGGCGCGCCGGGTCATCGAGAAGTGACCGAGACCACAAAGGAAACGATGTCGTTTCGATAGCGTCGGGGCTATGGTGATGACACTGAGGTGAACGAAACCGTTTCGTTCACAGGGAGTGCGGTGGCGGACACCCGGCCCACGTCGGCAGTCGCCCCCACCCTCACGAAGGGCGGCCGTCATGACCTCCGTACTCGTCGTCCACAGCCAGTCCCTGCACCGTCTCGGTCTGCGCATGCTCCTGGCGGCCGAGCCCGACCTGACCGTCGTCGGCGAGGCGACGAGTGGCGCCGAGGCGGTCCGCATGAGCGCCGCGCTGGGTCCCGACGTCGTCGTGATGGGCAACCAAGTAGCCGATCCGAACGGCGTCGAGGCCATCCGCCGTATCACCCGGCCCCTCACCCCCCTTCCGGCGCCCGAACCCGTCAGAGCCGGCGTGCGCCCCCCGCGCGTACTGGTCCTGACCCCCAGCAGCCACGAGGGGTACGCCTACGCGGCACTGCGCGCCGGAGCCGGTGGATTCCTCCCCCAGGACGCCACCCCCGACGAACTGACCGCGGCCGTCCGTATCGTGGCCGCCGGAGACGCCGTCACCACTCCCAGCGTCACCCGTGCGCTCATCGACGCCGTCCGCCAGGAGCGCCCGGCCCGCACCGCCGAGCAGGGAACAGGGCTCGACACGCTCACCGAGCGGGAACGCGACGTCCTCACCGCCGTCGCCTCCGGCTGGTCCAACGCCGAGATCGCCGCGCGGCTCTCCATCGCGCCGACCACCGTCAAGTCACACGTCAGCCACATCCTCGCCAAGATCGGTGCCCGCGCCCGTGTGCAGGCAGTGACCTTCGCCTACGAGTCGGGCCTGGTGCGACCGGCCGCCTGACGCCGGCGGGCGCCGCAGGGCCGCCGACTCCGCGAGCAGATCCGCGTCGCGGGGCCACTCCACGTAAACCACGCCCCCCTTCGCACGGCGCCCCGGCCAAGGCCCGCCGCGACCCCAAAACGCCTGTCAGACGCACTCCGTGGTGGTGCCACGCAGAACGAGGCGTGGGGCCAGTACGACCTCGCGGGACTCGGTGCGGCCCTCGTCCAGGCGCTCGACGGCGGCGACCACCGCATGCCGTGCCTGTTCACGGGCGTTCTGGCTGACCGTGGTCAGATTGAAACAGCTCAGGCGGGAAAGGGCGTCGTCGTCGTAGCCGACCACGGACACCGCGCCCGGGACGGCGACACCCGCACGGGACAGAGCCGCCAGGACGCCGATGGCGGACTGGTCGTTGAACGCGACGATGGCGGTGGGGAGTTCGGCGCCGTCGAGCAGATGACGGGCGGCACGTTCGCCGGCCGCCTCGGTGTTGTCGCCGCGAAGGACCCCGATGTGCGCGTCCAGGCCGTGACGGCGCATGGCGGCGCGGTAGCCGCGGCGACGGTCGGTGGCGATGACACCCTTGCCGCCGTCGACGTACGTGATCGCACGGTGGCCGAGTTCCACCAGGTGATCGACCACCTGGCCGACCCCGTCGTCGTCGGCCGAGCGGACGACATCGAGTTCGGCGTCGAAGATCCGGCGACCGACGGCGATGACGGGAGCCTTGCGGTCCAGCGCGGCGAGTGCGTCGCCGGAGGCGGTCGGGCCGAGCAGGATCAGGGCCTCGCTGCGGAAGGCCAGCAGCGTCTCGACGGCGGTGTGTTCGTCGCGGGTGCGGGTCTGGGTGCTGAGGACGAGGTCGTAGCCGACCTCCTCGGCGGCCGTGTGGAGGTGCTCGACCAGTTCCGCGTGGAAGGGGCTGTGGATGTCGACCATGACACCGAGCAGCCGGGTGCGTCTGCTGGCCAGCAGACTGGCGGTGCGGTCCACCTGGTAACCGAGTTCGGCGGCGGCTTTCAGGACGCGCTGCCGGGTGCGCTCACTGGGGCCGGGTACTCCACGCAGCACCAGGGAGACGGATGCGGTGGACACGCCCACGCGGGCGGCCACGTCCTCCAGCCGGGGACGTTTGCCCGCGCCGTCCCTGCGACTCGCGGAAGCGACATCGTCCACTTGCACCTCCCGGCAGATCTCCTCGGGCAACAGCCTTGACACGTTTACGAAACGAGCCGATAGTACCAGAACTTAAAGCGCTTTAAATTGTCCTGATGTACCGACGCCGTCAGATGCGCCGGAGAGGAGCCCCAGTGAGGACGCAGCCGATCGGGGTCGACGTCATCCGCGTCGACACGGCCGACCGCTACGGCTCCCGGCGTTCCGAGGCCGGCCACGTCACCGTCTTACAGACCGAGTTCCCCAAGCCACCGCACCGTCTCGATCCCAAGACGGTCATCGCACCCAAGGGCCACTGACTCCACCGGGTCGAGTACCTGCGTCCGGCTGCCACCAGCTTCCGGGCACCCCGCCCTCTTCCGAGACACGCTGCACCCGATTCAGCCAGGTCTCTCCTTCGCACCGCGCCCCGACCGAGGCCGCCGCGAGCTCCCCGGCCCCATCCAGCAGCCGCGGATCCACAGCCCACCGCCGATCACTCCCTCTCACTTGCACAGCGAGGTGCACGAACCATGAGCCGCACATCCCTTCCCCGTTCCCGCAGAATCGCCCCCGTCGTGGCGGTGGCCGCAGCCGCCGCTCTCACCCTCGCCGGCTGTTCCAGCAGCTCCGGCGGAAAGAAGTCCGAGGAGAGCGGGGCGGCGGTGTCGGCCGGCAAGGCCGACACCCCCCGCATGACGATCGCCATGGTCACCCACGCACCCTCCGGCGACACCTTCTGGGACACCATCCGCAAGGGCGCCGAGGCCGCCGCCGCCAAGGACAACGTCAAGCTCATCTACTCCAACGACGAGACCGCCGCCGACCAGGCCAACCTCGTGCAGAACGCGATCGACCAGAAGGTCGACGGCATCGCGGTCACCCTCGCCAAGCCCGACGCCATGAAGGCCGTGGTCGCCAAAGCCGAGGCGGCCGGCATCCCGGTCGTCGGCTTCAACGCCGGCCTGTCCGAATGGAAGAAGCAGGGCCTGCTGTCGTTCTTCGGTCAGGACGAGTCCGTCTCCGGCCAGGCGCTCGGCACCAAGCTCAACTCCACCGGCGCCAAGCACGCCCTGTGCGTCGTGCAGGCCCAGGGTGACGTCAACCTGGAACAGCGCTGCGCCGGTGTGAAGAAGACCTTCAGCGGCAAGACCGACAACCTCTACGTCAACGGCACCGACATGCCGTCCGTGAAGTCGACGATCACCGCCAAGCTCGCGCAGGACAAGTCCATCGACGAGGTCGTCACGCTCGGCGCCCCGTTCGCGCTGACGGCCGCGCAGGCGACGTCCGAGGCCGACAGCAAGGCGAAGGTCGCGACCTTCGACCTCAACAAGGACCTCATCTCCGCCATCGAGAAGGGCACGATCCAGTTCGCGGTCGACCAGCAGCCCTACCTCCAGGGCTACCTGGCCGTCGACTCGCTGTGGCTCTACAAGACGAACGGCAACTACAGCGGCGGCGGCGAGCAGCCGATCCTGACCGGCCCGGCCTTCGTCGACAAGTCCAACGTCGACACCGTCGCCACCTTCGCCGCGAAGGGCACCCGGTGAAGACCATGACCCAGCAGGCTGAGCCGGCGGTGACCACACCGCCGGCCCCGGCCCCGGCCCCAAGGAGACCGACGGCCGGACCGCCCAGCGCTCCCTGACGCTGCGGCTGCTCGCCCGCCCCGAGGTCGGCGTGCTCCTCGGCGCCGCCGCCGTACTCGTGTTCTCCCTGAGCGGGTCACCCCGGGCGTCCTCGCCCGCACCGCCAACAACAAGATCTCGTTCGGGCACGTAAAGGCCCCACGCGCAGGGCGGACATGACATGGCGGCATCCCGGTGCACAAGCGGTCCGCCAACCGCCACCCACCTCCGGGCCCCCGCCGCTGGACCGACGACGTCCCGCCCCAACGCTCCACCGTCTCCCCGTGACCGGAAGGCACACCCCCGTGAAGATCGCCCTCGACCCCTACATGATCCGCAACGTTCCGCTCCTCGAACTGCCCGCTGTGGTAGCCGAGTTGGGCTACGAATGGATCGAACTCTCCCCCCGGGAGGACTTCATCCCCTTCTTCCGGCACCCGCGCGTCGACGACGCGACCGTGCGGAAGTTCCGCAAGGCGCTGGACTCGGCGGGCGTCGGCATCTCCTCCGTTCTGCCCCTGTTCCGCTGGTCGGGACCGGACGAGGATGCCCGGCAGGCCGCCGTCCGCTACTGGAAGCGCGCCATCCGGATCACCGCCGACCTCGGCGTGGACAGCATGATCTCCGAGCTCAACGGCCGGCCCGAGGATCCGGACCGCAGCGAGGCCCAGTTCTGGAAGTCGATGGACGACCTGCTGCCGCTCCTGGAGCAGGAGGGCATCCGCCTCACCCTGGAGCCGCACCCCGACGACTTCATCGAGAACGGCCGCGACGCGATCAACCTGATCCGCGGCATCAACCACCCGAACGTCAGCTTCCTGTACTGCGCCCCGCACACCTTCCACATCGGCAACGACGCTCCGGGCATCATCGAGTACGCCGGCGACCTGCTCACCCACGTCCACCTCGCAGACGCCCTGGACCACACCGCGTCCTCCGGCAACCGCTACATCCTCAACCCGCCCGGCACGTCGGCCCGGATCCACCAGCACCTCGACATCGGACAGGGCGAGGTCGACTTCGACGAACTCTTCCGCGAGCTGCGCGCGAACGGCTTCGACGGCACCCTCACGGCCTGCGTCTTCGCCTGGGAAGAACGCGCCAAGGAATCCTCCGTCTACATGCGGAAGAAGATCGACGAATACCTGACCACCTGGTCCTGACGGACCACGGCCGCCCCGGCACGGACGTCCCGGGTGCGGGCTGACATTCCTTCCTTGTGAACCTTCCTTGAGAGAGGCACCCCCATGACCACGTCCGCCAAACCCCTCTCCGTCGCGGTGATCGGTGCCGGCATGGCAGGCCGCAGCCACGCCGCCGGCTACCGCAACGTCAACACGGTCTTCGGTGCCGGTCTGCCGCCGGTCCGGCTGGCCGCGATCGCCGATGCCAACGTCGAACTCGGCGAGGACGCCGCCCGCCGCTACGGCTTCGAGAAGGCACTCCCGAGCTGGCAGGCCGTCGCCGAGGACCCGACCATCGACGCCGTCAGCATCGTCGTCGGCAACGCGCTGCACCGACCGATCGCCGAGGCACTGGTCGCCGCGGGCAAGCACGTGCTGTGCGAGAAGCCGCTTGCCGGGTCGTTGGAAGACGCCCGCGCCATGGCCGAGTTGGAGCGCTCCGCCGATGTCGTGACCGCCGTCGGGTACACCTTCCGCCGCTCCCCCGCCATCGCCGCGATCCGCGAGCACGTCCGGCGTGGCGAGCTGGGTGACCCGACCCTGTTCAGCGGCCGCTACTGGTGCGACTACGCGACCGACCCGAACGGGCCGCTGAGCTGGCGGTTCAAGGGCGGCCTCGGTTCGGGTGCGCTCGGGGACATCGGCTCGCACGTCATCGACGCCGCCGAGTACGTCGCGGGGCCCATCGCCTCGGTCTCCGGTGCCTGGCTGTCGACACAGATCCCCAAGCGGCCCCTGCCGCTGGGCGCGGTCGTGGGGCACAACGCGGCTCCCGTCTCCGACGAGTTCGGTGAGGTCGAGAACGAGGACACCGCGTCCTTCACCGCCCGCTTCGAGTCCGGTCTCGTCGGCACCTTCTCGGTGACGCGCACCGGCTTCGGCCTGCCCAACGGGCTGTCCTTCGACATCCTGGGCGTCGGCGGCCGCGCCGCGTTCGACCAGCACCGGCCCGCCGAGTACCTCTTCGACGACGCCCAGCCCGAGGCTCGTACTCGAGGCGCACGCCAGATCATCGCCGGCCCGCAACTGCCGTACTTCGCGGGCGGCGTCCCGATGGAGGCGCCGGGCGTGGGCGCCAGCAACGCCGACAACTTCACCTACCAGGCCCGGGCCTTCCTCGACCAGGTCGCGGGCGTCGCCGAGCCGCTGCCGGCCTGCGCCACGTTCGCCGACGCGCTGCGGACCATGGAGATCATCCGGGCCGTCGTCGAGTCCTCCCTGGGCGGTGGCGCCGCCGTCACGGTTCCGCCCGCCGCCTGACCGCCTGCCCCCACCCGCGTCCAAGGAGCACACACATGGCCCTCAAGCTCGGCGCCTACACCGCCTGTCTGCACGACCGGCCCCTCACCGAGGCCCTCGACATCCTCAAGGAGAACGGCCTGACCTCCGTGGAGGTCAACACCGGCGGCTTCATTCCGTCCCCGCACTGCCCGGTCGACCTGCTGCTGTCCTCGGCCACCGCACGCGAGGAGTACCTGGCGACCTTCGCCGACCGCGGGATGGAGCTGACCGGCCTCAACTGCAACGGCAACCCGCTCAACCCGCTCCCCGGCGTCGGCCCGAAGCACGCCGACGACCTGCGCCGCACCATCCGCCTCGCCGGCCTGCTCGGTGTGAAGCACGTGGTCACCATGTCCGGCACACCGGGCTCCGACCCCGACGCCAAGTACCCGTCCTGGGTGGTGAATCCGTGGGACGGCGTCTACATGGACGTCCTGGACTACCAGTGGGGTGTGGCCGTCGAGTTCTGGAAGGAGATCGACGCGCTGGCCCGGGAGAACGACGTCCGGGTCGCCATCGAGATGCACCCCCACAACCTCGTCTTCTCCCCCGTCACCCTGAAGCGACTCGTCGACGAGACCGGCGCGAGGAACGTGGGCGCGGAGATGGACCCCTCGCACCTGATGTGGCAGGGCATGGACGTCGTCGCCTCCATCAAGTGGCTGGGCCCGCTGGTGTTCCACGCAGCGGCCAAGGACGCGACCCTCTGCCCCGGCGCCGACATCCGCGGTGTGCTCGACACCTCGTTCACCCGCGTGCCCGCCGACGCACCCGACAAGGTGCCCACCGGCTACGGCTTCTGGTGCAACGCCTGGCC
Organism: Streptomyces sp. NPDC007896; assembly: GCF_042959425.1. Lineage (NCBI taxonomy): Bacteria > Bacillati > Actinomycetota > Actinomycetes > Kitasatosporales > Streptomycetaceae > Streptomyces > Streptomyces sp. NPDC007896. The sequence continues at coordinate 55,857 of NZ_JBIBKX010000014.1, forward strand.
CGAGAACCCGGCGTGGAAGTTCGTCGCCGTCGGCGTCGGACACGACATCGCCTACTGGACCGAGTTCCTGCGCGCCCTCGCCGAGATCGACCCGGACATGGCCGTCAACATCGAACACGAGGACGCCGCCTACTCCCAGACCGAGGGACTGGCTCTGGCCGCCAAGAACCTGCACAGCGCCGCGACCGCCCTGTAACTCCACCCCGCCGCATGGCCCCGTGCCCACCGAACGGGCGCGGGGCCATCGACTGCCGCGGCACACCCGGTCAGCTGCGAACCAGGCTCACAAAGAACTCAGTCTCCGGGTCGTGCCGCCGGTCACAGATCCTGGGGACCGCGATGAGGACGTCGAGGGCCCGGCACCAGCCCAGGGCACGATCGGGAGACAGCCCAGGAACCAGTACCGACAGCTCTTCGATCCTCCGCTCCAACTCCCGCCCGCTCGACTCCCTCCAACACCCGGTCCACCGTGTCGAGGTCGGGATCACCCCATGCGGGCCGTAGGTCGATCGCCACCATGCCCGCGTCGGGACCGGACAGCACATTGGCCGGATGAAGATCGCCATGCACAAGTCCTACGGGACCGCTGGACCGAGTTCCTGCGCCAACAGGGTCACAACCGACGGCGTCCCCGCCCAGACCCGCAGAGCTTCGGGCTCCTCGGTGGCGATCACGGGGTCCGGCGTGAGCTTCAGCCACACAGGGCTGCCGTCCTCGCGCCGCAGGCACCGGAAGACCCGCGATGTGCCTCCCCCACCCGAATAGGCTCCGGTCGGTCAGCGATGAGACTCAGGGGCGGCACCCGAGCGTGATGTCACCGTCCGCCGAGCGTCACCTTGGCGGCCTTCGTCCACCCCAGGTCGACCAACTGCACGTTGCCGCCCGTGCAACGGCCAAGGGTCGACCTTTCGTACGTGGAGCCGTATCGGTAGGTGCCGTTGCCCTGCGCGTTCGCCGCGGGCTGTGTGAAGTAGGCGACCGACCGGGGCACCTTGTCGCAGTGGACGGCAGTGCCGAAGTACTCGCTGAAGTTGGACGGGACGCCGAGCAGGGTCTGGTTGCGCGGCACCCGGAGACTTCCGATGGCGGTGCCGACGCCTGTCTTCATGTTCCGGATCCACGCGCCCCACCACTGCCCACCCGCGTCCGCGTTCAGGCGCCACACCCGGAGCCGGTAGTCGGTCTGCCGGTCGATGGCATAAGCGAGCCGGCAGCTGAGCCCCGTTCCCTCGCCGCCGAACGGCCCGCAGCTCCCCCTACTGGCGTTGGCGTTCCAGAGCGAGAAGATCGCCGTCTCACCGGTCGTGTGATTGAAGCGCGTCCCGTCGGTCTGCAGGCCCATGTACCCGCCGTTGCCCGGTGTGGCCGTGAAGTCCCACATCATGGCCCAGTACGAGTGGTTCGCCTTCTGTGTGATCTGCACCCGCTGGTCGATGTTCCAGAACCCCTTGGCGCCGTGGAAGTTCCATATCGCGTACTCGTTGGCGTCCTGGTGTTGCGCGGCCTGTGCCGGCGCCGTGCTCAGCATGAGCACCGCGCAGACGGCCGCGACGAATCCCAGAACCCCGCGCACCCGAGAGCGCCGACCCCGTGGGCGTGCCATTCTGTTGTTGATCGTCCCCACCCCCCTGTTCACGCCGACCGCCCCCGCGTCGACTGTCCGAACCCGGCGGTGGTCGTGCGCCACCACGCTAGGGGAACGGGCATAGAAGGCAAAAGGGGCGTGAGGGAAGTACTGGACCCCAGCCCAAGTGCTCCGTCACGCCCCCTGCACGATGTCCACGCGCCGCACCTGCGCGTACTCGTCCGCGTCCTTCCAGCGCGGTCACGTCGGGCCTACTGCTGGTAGGGAAGTTCTTCGCGTACGTTTCCGGAGTGGTCCCGGGCGACCAGGACGGCCGTGACGGGGCCGCGTTCCGGCAGGTCGGTGAGGTCGGGCCCGGCGATGAGGAACGTCCCTCCGGCGATTCGTGCCGCCAGGTCGGACATCCCGTCGCGGCGCAGGACGACCGAGGCGATGTGGGCGTCTTCCACCAGGCCCACAACGGCGATGGTGCCGCTGGCGCCGTCCGCGAAGTCGTAGTACATCCGGGTGGCCGCGATGTTCTTGCCGACCACGGCGAAGTCCCGAACCGGGCCCTGTTGAGGAGTGAAGTCGAACACGAACGGGTCCTCGGCACTCGCCCGGTCACCGGTGGTGTGCCAGACGAGCAGCTTGCCGTAGCGGCCGAGCCGGACTCGTTCGTGCGGTGTGAGATCGGCCTGAACACCAGGTCGCCACTGCTCCGGATCGACGATCGGAGGCGCGCCGGCCGCCGCGAGAACCGTGGCCAGATCCTCGGTGGCGAGCGCGGGGTCCTCGACGGCCGATGCGGGCCGGTCCACGACGGCGGACGCGCGCGCCGGCAGTGCCGCGACGGGCACCATCTCGCCCTTCGGGCTGCCGTCGGTCCGCAGAACGAGGCCGGTGGAGTCGACGAGGAACGCGTTGGGAGCCACGAACACACCGTCGGCGACCAGCGTCCATCCCAGCGGGCGCCGGTCCGCGGGCCGTTCCACGACCAGGCTGCCGACCTCGGGTGCGACGACCCCCGCGATGGTGCCGAACTCGGTGTGGAACGTCGCCGACGCTCCCTCGCCGGCCGACGCGCCGACGGCGGGCCGGGACAACGTGACCCGCTTCGGAGTGAGTTCCGCGAACACCACTCCGTCCGGCGAGCCGAATGCGATCACCCTGATGCCGTTGCGGCGCGCGGTGAGCAACGGCTGCCAGTCGGCCGGATCGGGATGCGCACGCGTCACTGCCGCGGCGCAACGGCGTACGTCCGCCGCGGAGGCCCACCCGGTTCGCAGACGGTAGAAGTCCTCCACCCTACGAGTGCCGGAGCGTGGTTGATCACCGGGCGCCCCGGGATGCGCGGCGAGGTGCTGCCGCAGCCGCGGCCAACTCGGGAATCCATGAAGACGGGCGATCACCAACTGAGCGGTGTCGAGGCCGAATTCGACCAGCGGATTCCGACTCTCAGGTGCGTGTCGCGCGACGAGCGCCAAGGCGGTGGGCTGCCGGGAGCGCACGGCCCGCTGCAAGTCCTTCGCCCGCTTCTTGAGCTGTTCCAGACTGGCGCGCTCGGGCAGGGGCACGGTCTGCGGTGTGGTCGGCACAGAGCCTCCTCCGGTGAACCGGTGGTCCGCCGAACCGGCCGAAGGGCGGTAGGCCATCATGACGCGCTCGCACAAGCCAGGTGGGCTCTGCCCTTCCCGCGGACCCGGAGGCGCCCCGCGCGCCTGTTCGACCACTCTACTGCGTCCCCTGCCCCGTCCGTCGCCGAAGCCGACCCCGAGGTCCAGCCGGGGTCGGTAGGGTGCGGGCGTGCGCGCGCCTGAAGAGCTGAACGAGGTGGAGTGGGCGGCCCTTGAGCACGCCTATGGGCCGGCCGGCGACGTTCCGGAGATGATCCGCGTCCTGTACGCGGAAGAGTCCCCGGAGACGGAGCGCGGCGAGAACGTCGGTGAGGAGCTGATCAACAACCTCAACCACCAGGGGTCGTTGTATCCGGCGACACTGGAAGCGGTGCCGTTCCTGGCCCATCTGGCACTGCACGTGGCCTGGCATCGAGAGGCGCTCCTGGAGGTGCTGACCGGGCTCGCCGAGCTCGACGCGTGGGGGGTGCCTGCCCCGGAGACCCTCGGTGGACGGGTGCGCGCGGCGGTCCTGGCCGAACTTCCGCTGCTGATGGGGTGTTTGACCGACCCCGATCCCCTTGTGCGGCAGGCCGCGATCCGGCTGGCGTGCGTCGGGGCACGTCCGGCCGACCCTGCCGTGGTCCGCACGCTCACGGACCTTTACGAGAGCGATCCGTCCGCCTCGACTCGGGCCGACGCCCTCACCGCCCTCGCCCTGCTCGATCCTGATCCAGCGACCGTGCGGGACCGTGAGGCCGCAGCAACGGGCGACCACGACCGGGAAGTCCGCCTGGCTGCCGCGCTGTCGGGCCTGGACCGGGCCGAACTCCCCTACCCCGGGGCCCTGGTGGCGGTCGTCGCGGCTGACGGCGCGGCTGTCCCGAGCTCACACCGTTTCGCCGCCCGCCCGCGGCCCTTCCCGTATCCCGGTGCGCCCCGCGACCGCGAGAACGAGCTCCTGACCGAGGACCCGGAGGGCGCGCTGAGCGTCGCGCGCGCATGGATCGCGGCCGGTGACCTCACGGCTGGGGCTCCCGCCTGGTCGGACAGGTCGATCAGCGGTGGCGGGACCGTGAGGCACAGTGCGTGGCCGCGCTGGCCGAGGCACTGCCCCTGCATCAGGACGGCGCGGAGCGCTCCTCGATCGTCCGCGCGATCGCAGGCCTGATGACCCGGGCCGGAGATCCCGGCAGCGACCTCCGCGACCTGCTGCTCGCTGAGGCCGCCGGTGACGAGCAGGAATACGCGGCCAGCTCCTCGTACGCTCCCGGCGTCGCCGGCCGCGAGTCGAGCCGCGGGAAGGGGCACGGGCTCCTGTGGGTCGATGTCGGAGTCGCGGACGACGACCGTGCCGATGTCCCGCACAGCACCGCTGCCACGGTCACCGACGGCCCGGAAATCGTCCGACCCCACTCCACGGGGCGGGAGCGGACGAAGCGGGCAGCCCAACGGGCCCTGGCCCGCGCCGAAGTGGTCGAGTGCGCGCGCCTGGCGCTGGCGGGCTGTGGCGACCTGCGGCTGCTCGAACAGCCTGGCAACCTCAGCGGACCGGTCCTCGCCACATACCTGACCCACCACCGTGACGAGGCCCTGCCCCGCCTGCACCCGGTGCTTCCCGAGCTGATCGCCCGCGGCAGTGCGGAGCTGCTCGACGCCCTCGGACCCGACCTGGCCGCCGCGCACCTCCCCCAGCTCAAGCAGGCCCTGCGCGAGCACCCCACCGTCGCGGCCGCCCGTCTGCTGGGGGAACTCGGCCCGTCCGGCACGGACGCCGAGACCGCCGACCTGCTGGCCACCGTGGACCCCACGGCGCGGCACGGCGTCCACGCGGAGGCCGCCGTTTCCAGGGCCCTGATCACCGGGGATGCCGAACCGGCCGTCGAGGCCCTGCGCGACCTGCTGCGCACGCAGTCCCCGCCCGGCATCCTCCCGGCCATCGGACGGCTCGGCCCGCTCGGTGCGCCACTCGCCCCGGAGGTCTCCGCGGTGCTGCACGACCCACGGGAATACGGCCGTTCGGGGGCCGCCGACGCCTACTGGCGCATCACCGGAAACCCGCGGCCCGTGCTCCCCCTCCTTCTCGCCTGGGCTGCGCCCACCGCCACTTACGCCTCGAACGACAGCGCCTGGTACGACCGCCGTGATGCCCTGCGCGTCCTTGCCGACATACGGACAGCCGGCGCCCTCACGACCACCCCTCCGAAGCTGCGGCCCCTGCTGGAGCTCTGCGCCACCTCCCCGCGTCGCGTCACTTGGAAGGACGACGACGAGCTGCGCCGTCTCGCCCGCACCCTCCTCGACGAGCCGATGCGATCCTGAAGCGACTCACCGACATCGCCCGTCGGCTTTCACGCCCGTGCCGGTTTGCGGGCCAGTTCGTAGGCGAAGCCGACTGTCTCGGTGAGGCGGTCGTCGGCCGTGTGGCTGCTGAGTTCGGCGGTGAGGTCGGCGTCGAAGGCGGCGGCGTGGTCCGCGAGCACCGGCGGCGGCAGGAACGATGTCGACCGGATGTGCCCGGCGAGTTCACGGATCGTCCAGTGGTGCTCGACCGAGAACTCGTGGCGTCCGGCGGGCTCGAACCCGGCACGGGACAACACGTCGTGGTCAGGGTCCCGCTGCCTCGGCTCGTCCCAGCCGGGCGGAACGCGTCCGGCCGCGCCGAGGGCGTTCCGCCATTTTCGCAGCACGTCGGCGAGCGCCCGCTGCCAGTCCTGGGAACCCGCCCAGGGGGAGGTCGACCAGCACAGCGCAAGACAGCCACCGGGCCTGAGCCAGGTGTGGGCGCGCCCGGCGGTCGGAGCGCGGCGGAGCCGGTGGAAGGCATTGCCGATGACGATCAACTCGAAGCTGTCCGGCCCGGCGGGCAGCTCCTCGGCGCCGACGGTGACCGTACGAATGTGGGCCGCGCCGACGGCGATCGCCTTGGCGCGGACCACTTCGGTCATGCCGGGTTCGGCGTCCACGCACCAGACGTCCGTGAACGAGTCGCGCAGCGGGAAGGCGAGTTGGCCGGTGCCGCATGCCAGGTCGAGCAGGCTCCCGCGCCCCGAGGGAGCTGTCCGGCGTAAGAGATCTGCGATCAACGCGTCGGGGTAGGGAAGCCGGAACCGGTCGTAGTATCCGGCCGTACCGCGGTACAGATCAGGTTCGAACCTCACCTCACCGTCCATGCGACCACCCTCGCACGGCGCGGCCCGCTACGGAGTGGGAAGCGGGCACGGCCCGGGTTTTCGGAACCGGTGGTGGCCCGGCCGCAGTGTGTCAGGTGGTGGCCACGAGGAGATCCTCTCCGCTCGACGGGCGAAGGCCGTCGGTCCGATCGGCGAAGTAGCGTTCGGCGAGGACGGTTCCCGACACGTGATCGACGTCCTTGAAGCCGGCGTCACGGGCCAGCGCCAGCATCTCCTGCGGGGCGTAGAAGCTGATGAACGGCGTTCCGGCCGCTTGCGCCTGCGGTTTGGTCGCCTCGAGTGCGGGGCGGTCGGCGTCATCGACGAGTTCGGCCGGCAGCATGAACGTCATGGCGAGCGTCGAGCCGGGGGCGAGACCGGCGAGCCGACGCAGGGTCGCCGCGGTGGCCTCTTTGGTGAGGTACATGGTGACGCCGGTGCAGGCGACGACCGTCGGCCGGCCGGGATCGAAGCCTGCGTCGGACAGCTGCTCCCACCAGTCCGCACCCGCCTCGAAGTCGACCGGCACCAGTCGCAGCCGGTCGGGGATCCCGTAGCCGAGTTCGATCAGGCGTCGGCGCTTCCAGGCCTGGGTGCCCGGCTGGTCGATCTCGAACACCCTCAGTCGGGCGGCGATCTCGGGCCTGCGCTGGGCGAAGGTGTCGAGTCCGGCGCCCAGCACGACGTACTGGGCGACGTCGTGGCCGACCTGCTCGGCCACCAGGTCCTCGATGAATCGGGCTCGGGCCACAATGGCCGCCCGGAACCCGCTGGTGCCCCGCGGGTCCATGTCCGGGCGGCGCTCCCATCCCTCATCAGGTGCCGCCAGTCGCAGTCCGATCTCGTCCTCGATCACGTGGGGCGGCGAGTCGACCCGCACGTGCATCGCCCGCCAGAGGGCGACGCGCACCGCGGTGCTGTCCGGCACCTCGCTCTGCTCGTCTGCCACGATGGCCCTCTCCTTGCGGTCGGTCTCTTGGTCAACGCCCCTTCAATGATCTAACGATCTAACGCCCCTTCAACGATCTGACATGACCATCGACACGCCGGGGCGTCAGTAGCCGAAGCTCGTCGTGTAGGCGCACTCGGTGTAGATGTAGCCGGACCTCAGCTTGGCCGTGTCCGAGGCCGGGGACTTCCCGGTTCCGCCCCGGGCCTTGTGCACGAAGTACGTGGTACCGGCGGGCAGTTGGATCGTCCGTTGCGGGTAGTTCTTCCCGCTGTCGTCGCACGGTGTGAAGCCCCGCACCAGTGTGCTGGCGAGGGAGTACGAAGTGCAGCTCCCGCAAGCCTTGAGGGGGAAGCTTCCCGTCACCGGCCCCGTGTACATCACGGTGATGTCGTCGGGGCTGTCGTTCTTGACGGTGACGGTGATACTGCCGCCGGATGCCGTCGTGGGCAGTCTCTTGCCCGCGGCGGGCACCGTCTGGGCGATTTCCGCCGCGATGGCGATCTTCTGGGCGCGGGCTCGGTTCGTGTGGTGCGGATTGTTCTTGACGAACTCGTTCATCGTGGTGACGGCCTCGTCGAAGCGCCCGTCCTTGTACTGGTCCACTCCGCAGGCGTACGTGCCCCAATCCGCGGTCTTGTCGGCCCGGTCGGCGTCCTTGCCGAGGTCCGCGGCCACGCCCGCCTCTTCTCCGGGCAGCGCGCGGACCTGGGTACCCAGGCTGTTGAGGTGCTGGACGGCCGTGCAGGGATCGCCGCCACCCACCTGTTTCACGGCCTTGTCGACCGCCGTTTTGACCGCCGGCTCCACCTTCGCGGCCGACGCGGACCGCGGGAACGTCGTCAGGAGATCGCTGAAGTGCGTGGTCCAGTCCGCCTCGCCACCGCTCAGCGACTGCGCCGCGCACTCGTAGAGCGAGGTCGCCAGCCGATCGTCGGGCCAGGTGGACAGTGCTCCGAGTTCCCGCTCGCCGATGGTCCTCGGTACGGTGCGCAGGTACTTCAAGGGCGCTATGGCGTCGCAGTAGTTCTTCTGGTCGTAGGGCGCGCCGACTGTGGCGTAGTACGTCTTGAGCCGGTCGGGGACCCGGGCGGCCGCGCGCGAGCCCGGATGGTCACTGCGCAGGCTCCGATAGACCGCCAGTGACCGGCGGTAGTCGGCCTCCGCCGTTGCGAACGACTGCTTACCGGCGGTCTGGACAAGCTTGTCCGCCCGCTCCAGCCGGTCCATGAGCATCGCCTCGGTGGCGTCGTCACGCGCGCCGTCGTACAGGGCGACGCCTCCGGTCGGCACGGCCAGGAGGGCGACCCCGAGCGCGATCGCGAGCCAGGAGCGCGGCGGCCACACCAGACGGGTCCGCAGACCCACGACCGCACCATGGACGGCCGCGAGACCGAGGAAGACCAGATAGGCGACGACGGCTCCGCCGGGGACGCCGTCCGGGTCCGCGGGGAGGGCCACCAGGAGCAGAATCGCGGTCGCGACCCAGCACAGCGCCATGAGTCCCCACCGGCGCACCAGCCCATAACCGAGGCCCAGTCCGCACAGGTTCAGCAGCGCGACCGCGGCCGCTCGCAGCCCGTCGGCCGGAGCGGGCGGCGGTGCGGTCGGCATCGGCGGTACGACGAATCCGGCGCGCGGGCCGTTGTTGTCCCAGGACATGACGGGCTCCCCCAGTCAATCACGCCCGAAGTTCTATGACTTGTCAGCGTACGTTCAATCGTTCGATCGCGACAGAGGGTGCGCCGCGGCAGCGCGGACGGGTGGGTGATCACCCGTCCGATCATTACTAACATTTGATTGATCAGCCCAGACTGATAAACCTACTGTTAGTACTTGTGAAGGCGGACATAGAAGCAGGCACCGATCACGCCCACGGCCCGGGCGACACCGTCCGGCTCGCCTCCGAGCTTCGCCTCGCCGTGGGCCGCATGACCCGGCGACTGCGCCAGGCCCACGCCGTGGGAGATGTGTCCCTCTCCGGCGTTTCGGTGCTCGCGCGGCTCGCCGCCGACGGCCCCAGCTCCCCGGGATCCCTCGCGGACCTGGAACGCGTACGGCCACAGGCGATGGCCAGCACACTCGCCGTACTCGAACAGCGCGGGCTCGTCGGTCGTGGCCCCGACGCGGCGGACGGGCGACGGATCATCGTGGCGATCACCGCGGAGGGACGGGCCATGCTGGCGGAGCGGCGCTCCGAGTCCGTACACCGGCTCTCGGCCGTCCTCGACGAGTTCACCCCGGAGGAGCGCGGGACACTCGCGTCGGCCCTGCCCCTCCTCGACCGACTGGCGGAACGGCTGTGACCGCGCGCACCTCGCGCTGGACGCGCCGGAAGGACATCCCCGCGGGCCCCGGGTACAAGTGGGTCGCCCTGTCCAACACCACGCTCGGTGTACTGATCGCCACGATGGACGCCTCCATCGTGATCATCTCGCTGCCCGCGATCTTCCGCGGGATCGGGCTCGACCCGCTCGCGCCCGGCAACATCGGCTATCTGCTCTGGATGATCCTGGGCTATCTGCTCGTGTCAGCCGTACTCGTCGTCGTCCTCGGCCGACTCGGCGACATGTACGGCCGGGTCAAGATCTACAACCTCGGTTTCCTCATCTTCGCCTGTGCCTCCGTCGCGCTGTCCCTCGACCCCTTCCGGGCCGGCGCCGGCGCGATGTGGCTGATCCTCTGGCGCATCGTTCAGGCCTTCGGCGGCTCCATGCTCACCGCCAACTCGGCCGCGATCCTCACCGACGCCTTCCCCACCCGGCAGCGCGGCATGGCTCTCGGCATCAACCAGATCACCGCGCTCGCCGGCCAGTTCCTCGGCCTCCTCGCCGGCGGCCTGCTCGCCGCCGTCGACTGGCGCGCGGTGTTCTGGGTGAGTGTGCCGATCAGCATCACCGGCACCATCTGGTCGTACCTGAGCCTGCGCGAGACCGCGGCGGGGCGCCCCGGCCGCATCGACTGGCTGGGCAACATCACCTTCGCCGCGGGCGCCGGAATCCTGCTGGCCGGCATCACCTACGGCATCCAGCCCTACGGCTCCCACGCCACCGGCTGGGGAAATCCGTGGGTGCTCAGCGGCCTGATCGGCGGCGTCGTCCTGCTGCTGCTCTTCTGCTACGTGGAGTCGCGCGTCGCCGACCCCATGTTCACCCTGGCCCTGTTCAGGATACGGGCGTTCGCGGCGGGCAACCTGGCGGCGCTGCTGACCGCGATCGCACGCGGCGGGCTGCAGTTCATGCTCATCATCTGGCTGCAGGGCATCTGGCTGCCCCTGCACGGCTACGCGTACGAGGACACCCCGTTGTGGGCAGGCATCTTCATGCTGCCGCTGACGCTCGGCTTCCTGATCGCTGGTCCCCTGTCGGGTTACCTGTCGGACCGGTTCGGCGCCCGCATGTTCTCGACGGCCGGCCTGGTCGTCGTCGCGGTTTCCTTCCTCGGGCTGCTCGCCCTGCCCATCGACTTCGACTACGGGCTCTTCGCGGCGCTGCTCCTGCTCAACGGGCTGGGCCAGGGCATGTTCTCCGCGCCGAACACGTCCTCGATCATGGGCAGCGTGCCGCCCGAGTACCGGGGCGTCGCCTCGGGCATGCGCTCCACGTTCCAGAACTCGGGCACCGCCCTGTCCATCGGTGTGTTCTTCTCCCTGATGGTCTCCGGACTGGCCTCATCCCTGCCCGCGGCGCTCAGCAGCGGACTCCAGGCGCACGGCGTACCGGCCGGCTCCGCCGAGCATGCCGCGTCGCTGCCCCCGGTGAGCACGTTGTTCGCCACGTTCCTCGGGAACAACCCCATCGAGCACCTGCTCGGAGCCGGCGGAACCCTCACCCACCTCACCGCGGCCCAACACGCCACCCTGACCGGTCACACCTTCTTCCCGCAACTGGTCTCCGGTCCGTTCCACCACGGCCTGGCCATCGTCTTCAGCGTCGCCGCGGGCATGGCGCTGGTGTCCGCCCTCGCCTCGGCCCTGCGCGGCGGGCCCCGTCCCGCTCAGGACAACCCCCCGCAGAGCCGACCGCCCGCTGCGGCCGGCCCGCCTCAGGCCGCACAGCGCCGGAACAACGCGCCCTCGTAGCGCTCTCAACCGTCGATCCCAACGCTGAGTTGGGAGCCCAGTTCCTCGAAACCCGGCACGGCGGCAACACGCCGGGAGGCGGCGGGCCGCTGCTCGACGCCCACCCCGAGCGGGCGGTGACCCAGAGCGAGGGCTTTCCCTCGACGATCCACCAGGACACGAAGTTCGTGAACGACCACACGTGGGCTGTGGGGAACTGGGTCTGGGCCGCCTGGAACTCTCTCGGAGTGTCCGGGATCGCCGAGCAAGTGGCCGTCTGGTGGGGCTGCTTCGACGAGCCGGCGTGCTGTACCTGGGACGTCGAGCCCGGGCGGCGCCGACTCCCGAGCGTGCCATGGCCACGTTCACCGTGCCGTACGCCCCCGGCGAGTTGACGGCGGTCGCCGGCCGCGACGGCGAGGAGATCGGCCGAACGGCGCTCCGCGTCACACTCACCGCGAGCGCGCCCGGAGTGCGACCGGCGGCACTCACGTGGGCGGTCGGCCGGCAGCGAGCCCTCTCGCACCGAGGTGAGCCGTAGCCCAGGCCGCATTGCGCAGGGGGCAGCTTCACCAACGCCGGGCTCACCGCCGCTCGTTCGGAGGACTTTCCCTGCGTGGTGTCGCCGCTCTGTCTCCAAATCCCCGCGAAATTGTCCGTGATCGGTAACGGACGCATCCCCCGGCGGCCCATCGCCGTCCTCACGGGTGCACGAGATCCACAAGGACGACGAGGAGTGGGGCGGACATGTCGCGGCATGGGGGACGGGGTTGGCACGGGCGGGTTCTCGCGGCGGCGGTCGGGGTGACGGCGGCGGCCGCCGCCACCTCGATGTGGACCGCGCAGGCCAACCCCGTCGAGGGGCAGCACACGCCCGCCGGCAGCTCGGCACACTCCGGCGCGTCGAACGCCGGGTCCAAGGCTCCCGGCGGGAAGCCGGTGTCGGTGGACATCGCCCATGCCTCGGACCGCGGGGCCCGCGGTGTCAACATCACCATCGACGACGGACCGGACCCCACGTGGACGCCGCAGGTCCTCCAGGTGCTGCGGGACAACGGCGTCAAGGCCACCTTCTGCATGGTGGGCACCCAGGCCCAGGCCCACCCGGACCTGGTCAAGGCGGTGGTGGCCGCCGGACACCGGCTGTGCGACCACACCGTCTCGCACGACACCACCATGGACACCAAGTCCCAGGCCTACCAGTCCCAGCAGATCCTGGACGCCGAACGCATGATCACCCAGGCCTCCGGAGGTGTCCGGCCGCAGTACTACCGCGCCCCGGGCGGCGCCTTCACCCCCTACAGCCGCCACCTCGCCGCCTCCCACGGCATGCGGCCCCTCGGCTGGAACGTCGACTCCAAGGACTTCGAACACCCCGGCACGGGTGCCATCGTCGCCACCGTCAAGAGCGAGATCTCCAACGGCCCGACCGTCCTCTTCCACGACGCCGGCGGGGACCGCTCCCAGACCGTGGCCGCCCTGCGCGAGGTCCTGCCCTGGCTGAAGCAGCAGGGCTACTCCTTCGGCTTTCCCGTGCGCTGAGCGCCCGTCATTCGTCCTGCAAGCGGATGAGTCCGGCCTTCTCGCAGGCGGGCCGGAGCTCGGTGGTGCAGATCTGGTCGACGCTGTATACGCCGTCCTTGAGAAGTGTCGGCTTGATCTTGTCCACCGTCACCGCCCTCGGAGTGAGCAGGACGGAGGGGATGTGCCTGGTGGTGGGGCTGTTGGTCGTCGTCGTGGCGATCTCGCGGAGGTCCTCTCCGCGTCCCAGGGCGACGGCCATGGCGACGGCCGCGTCGGCCTCCGCCTTGAAGGGCTTGTACACCGTCATGTACTGCTCGCCCCTGACGATGCGTTGCACGGCGTCGAGGTCGGCGTCCTGGCCGGTGACGGGAGGAAGCTCCCTGACGCGGCCGCTCTTGAGAGCGGAGATGACGCCTGCGGCTATGGCGTCGTTGGCCGCCAGGACACCGTCGATCCGGTCCGGGCCCAGGGCCGCCATCGCGGCGGACATGTTGGCGTGAGCGCTGTCCGTGCTCCAGCCCTGGGTGTCGTACGACCTGCCGATCTTCACCTTGCCGGAGACGACGGACAGTGCCCCGCCGCGGAACCACGCCGCGTTGGGGCTGGTCGGATCGCCGTTCATCATGACGACGTTTCCGCCGTTCGCCTTGTCGCCCATGGCCTTCAGGAGCGCCTCGCCCTGAAGCCTGCCGACCTGCGCGCCGTCGAAACTGACGTAGCCCGAGATCGGGCCGTCGGCGAGCCGGTCGTAGGCGACGACCGGGACACCCGCCTCGTGCGCTTCCTGGATCGAGGAGCGCAGTGCCCTGGTGTCGGTTGCGTCGAGGATCAGGACCCTGACCCCTTTGGTGATCATGGAGCTCATCTGTTGCCGCTGCCTCATCGCGTCGTTCTGGGCGTTGGCGTACTCCAAGGTGCAGTGGGGGCACAGTTGCTTGAGCCGCTTCTCGACCAGCGGTCTGTCGGACCGCTCCCAGCGGGGGACGGTCCGGCTCGGGAGCAGCAGGCCGACGGTGAAGCCGTCCTTGCCCGTCTCGTCTTCTTCGCAGGCGGCCAGGGACGTCGTCATGAATCCCGCGACGAGCGCCGCGACGACGTGCCATGTACGGGTCCTCATGGCAGGCCCCCTCGCTCCGTCCGGGGCCCTGAGTCCACGCGAGCCTGCTCGCTTCGCGGCACGACGAGCTCGCTCCACACCTGCTTGCCGCCCGCCACCGGCACGGAGCCGAAGGACTCCGACATCGCTTCGACGAGCAGCAGACCTCGGCCGCCGGTCGCGTCCCAGTCCACGATCACCGGCTTGGCGGGGGCACGCGGCGAGGTGTCGCTGACGCTGACCCGCACCCGGTCTCCGCGGAGCATCAGGTCGACGCGGACCGGGCCCTGAGTGTGCATGAGGCCGTTGGTGACCAGTTCCGACACGACCAGCAATGCCGCGTCGGTCACTTCTTCGACCTTCCACCGACGCAGCGCGCGTGCGGTGAAACGGCGTGCGTGCATGACGGCGTCGGGCAGCCGCCACACCGCCCAGCCGGCCCGTATCGGTCGAGTCTTCATGCCGTCGTAGCGCAGCAGCAACAGCGCCACGTCGTCCTCACGAGGGTCGAGTTCGCCGAGCAGTGCGTCGGCCATTTCCCCCGGATCCGCCGGATCCGCCGCGGCGAGCGCGGCGCGGGTCCGGTCCATACCCTCGTCCAGGGGCAGGTCGACGGCCTCGACCAGGCCGTCGGTGACCATGGCGATCACCGTGCCGGGGGCCAGCGCGCGGGTGGTCATGGGGAACTCCGCGTCCGCGAGGATGCCCAGCGGGAGTCCGCCCGCGACCTGTACCTCCTCGGTCCTGCCGTCGGGATGGCGCACCAGCGGTGCGAGGTGCCCGGCCCGTACGAACAGGGCGTTGCCCTCCTCCATGTCCAACTCGGCATAGCAGCAGGTGGCGAACAGATCGGTCTCCATACCGACGAGGAGCCGGTTGGCGTGCGAGACGACCACGTCGGGCGGATGGCCCTCCACGGCGTACGCCCTGATCGCGGTGCGCATCTGGCCCATGATCGTCGCGGCTCCGGCGCTGTGTCCCTGCACGTCGCCGATGACCAGCGCCACCCGGTCCTCGGAGAGGGCTATGACGTCGTACCAGTCACCGCCCACCTGCAACCCCCGTCTGGCGGGCAGATAGCGGGCGACGGCCGTCCCGCCGGGCAGCTCGGGCAGGCGCCGGGGCAGGAGACTGCGCTGCAGCATCGTCGCGAGCTCCTGTTCGGCGTCGTGTGCGCGCGCACGCTTGAGTGCCTGTCCCACCAGTGCCGCGGTGGCGGTCAGCAGGAACCGCTCCTCGGGGACGAACTCGTGCGGCTGGTCCCAGCCGACCAGGCACACGCCGGCGACCCAGCCCTTGGCGGGGAGCGGCAGGACGGCCAGACCTCCGGCGCCGATGCCCGCGAGTCCGGGTTCGAGAGCCGCGCCGGCGGACCACAGATCCATACGTCCGTCCCGCAGTGCCATCTGAAGGGTGGGCAGGGCGCTGACCGGTGCGTCGGGCCACTCCGAGCGCCACTCGGAACGCCACCACTGCGGCCAGGCGGCGGGCTCGGGGGGATCGAGCACGGTGACCGCGAGCCGGTCGTCCTGCAACTCGGCGAGTGCCACCCGGTCGGCGCCCAGCGGCTCACCCAGCGCGGTGACCACCACCCGGCTGACGTCACGAACCGTTACGGCATCGTCGAGTGCGGCATTCAACCACTGGATCCTGGACACGTCGTCGGCGCTCTGCCGCAGGACCGAGGTCGCCGTCACCACGCCCAGTACCTGCTCCGGCCGGTCGTCGAAGCCTGCCACCACCTGGCAGCTCAGGCTCAACCAGCGCATTTCACCGGTCGGACGGCGGACACGGAACTCCAGCTCCCGCCGACCCACCGTCTGGGAGTCGGGCTCCAGGACCGACATCAGCGCGTGCATGTCCTCCGGGAGGGCGTGCGCGAGGAGGGTGTCCGCCTTGCCGTCGAAGTCTTCGGGCGTGATGCCGGCCAGCTCGAGCATCGTCTCGTCCGCCTCGATCAGGCCGGTGTCCGGGGTGATGACGAAGGAGCCGACGCACAGACTCCGCAGGGCCGGACTCAGCAGCGGCGACGGAACGGGTCGGCCGGTTCCCGTCCGGAGCACGGCGACGACCGCGTCGGCGTACTGCTCCAGGAAGCGCCGTTGTTCGGCCTCGAAACCGTCCGTCGAAGCCCCCACGGCGACGAGGCAGCCCAGCCGCCCGCCCTTCGTCCCGAGGGGGAGCGCGGCGAGAGACACCTCCGGTCGCGGGGGCGTGGGCCCGCCCGTCGCGTAGGAGGCGAGTGCCGCGGGAGTCAGCCACAGTGGCCGGCCGGTGCGGAAGGCATGCGCCGCCGGTGAGTCACCGGACAGCGGCAAACGCTCCGGCAGCCCGTACTCGGAACGGGCGCGTCCGGCCGTTTCCACCAGCCGAAGCTCCTGTTTCCCGGCACCGGGCAGATAGACCGCTGTCAGCGCCACCCCCGCGAACGTCAGGGCCCGCTCGCTCGTGACCGCGGCCGGCACCGGAAGCGGTGAACCGGTGTCCGCGGCGTCGGCCTCGCATGCCCGTGGCTCCGAGACCCCGGCCCGGGCACGGCCGTCATGAGGCATGTCGGCGACCTACCTCCCGTCGATGCGCCAGGTGCCGAAGGATGGAAATCAGGCACCCGCACACCAGAATCGTATATGGGTATCAATAGGACATATCCATGCCGCAGCACACATCGCCGGCCGGAGTCGCTGCGTTCGCAGATCACCTCGGCCGGTGTCACACTTACGACGTGGTCGTCCTGCCACGGGGCGGGCCATGACGCTCCGCGACCACCTACCTGGTTCGACGGGATCGGCGCCGTCGGGCCGCGTCACACGAGGCCCGTACCACCCCGCCGTCCCGCGCAGGAGCCCTTGACGCCACCCCGCGCTGCCCGTGCGCCGTTCGGTGAGGAACAAGCGCGAGGTGAAGGACAGGGAGGTCCCCCGCATGAAGGCCTGCCTCCGGGGCGCGGCCGTCGTCATGACCGCGATCTCGACGGCCGTCGCTCTCACGGCCTGCGGGCACGACGCCGGGAACAGCTCCGGCGGTGGCAACGCCCTGACGATCGGTCTGCTGCTACCGGACGAGACCACGTCTCGTTGGGATACACAGGACACGCCACTGCTCGCGAAGAAGATCACGGAGCTGTGCCACGACTGCACGGTCGAGCACGCCAATGCCAAGGGCGATGTGGCCACCCAGCAGGAACAGCTGGACTCGATGATCACCAGGGGCGTCGATGCCATCGTGCTCGTGGCCGTCGACGCCAAATCGCTCGGCGTCGCGGTCAAGAAGGCCCATGCGGCAGGTATCCCGGTCATCGCCTACGACCGTCTCGCCGAGGGCCCGATCTCGGGTTATGTCTCCTTCGACGGCGAGGAGGTCGGCAGGCTCCAGGGCAGGGCACTGCTGAAGGCGATGGGCACCAAGGCGCGCACCGGCGCGATCGTCATGATGAACGGCGATCCCAGTGACCCCAACGCGGTGGCGTTCAAGAAGGGCGCGCTGTCCGTACTCAACGGGAAAGTGAAGATCGGCAAGGCGTACGACATCCTCCAGTGGAGGCCGGAGACCGCGAACCTCGACATGTCAGGCGCCATCTCCGCGCTCGGCGCCTCCACCATCCACGGGGTCTACGCCGCCAACGACAGCCTCGCCGCCGGCAGCATCTCCGCCCTCAAGGCGAACAAGGTCGCCCCGCTGCCTCCCGTCACCGGGCAGGACGCCGAACTGGGAGCCCTGCGGCGCATCGTCGGCGGCGATCAGTACATGACCGTCTACAAACCCTTCGGCCCCGAGGCCTCGGCCGCCGCCGCCATGGCCGTGTCCGCGGCCCGCCATAAGAGCCTCGACCGGGACGCCACGGGCAAGGTGAAGACCCGTGACGGGAGGACGGTTCCCGCCGTCATGCTCACCCCCGTGTCCGTGACCGCCGACAACATCAAGAACACCCTGGTGAAGGACGGCGTCTACACGATCCAGCAGATCTGCACCCCCCAACTCGCGGCCGCATGCGGCAAGGCGGGACTCACCTGACAGGCAGGTTCCGAGCAGGTCCGGGCCCCGGGAAGGAGATGGTCACCGTGCCCACTCCCCCCTTGCTGGCGCTGCGCGGCGTGTGCAAGCGCTACGGCGTCGTCGAGGTCCTCACGGACATCGAGCTGGAGATCTACGCAGGACAGGTCGTCGCTCTTCTGGGGGACAACGGGGCCGGCAAGTCCACCCTGGTCAATGTGATCTCCGGCGTCGCCCCCGCCGACAAGGGCACCATCGAGTGGGAAGGCCGGACGGTCCCCATCAAGCGCCCCCACGACGCCCGGGACCTCGGTATCGCCACCGTCTACCAGGACCTCGCGCTGTGCGGGAACCTCGATGTCGTCGGCAATCTCTTCCTCGGGCGCGAGATCCGCAGGTTCGGGTTCCTCGACGAGGTGGAGATGGAGCGCCGTACCAGGCACCTGCTGGAACGCCTGACCAAAGGTGTCCCCGATCTACGGGTCCCCACCGTCTCACTCTCCACTGGCCAGCGGCAGACGGTCGCCATCGCCCGCTCGCTCCTCGGCAACCCGCGGGTCCTCCTCCTGGACGAACCGACCGCCGCTCTGGGATTCGAGCAGACGCGCGAGGTCCTCGACCTCGTCGACCAGCTGCGCGACCGCGGCCTGGGAGTACTGCTCATCAGTCACAACATGGGCGACGTCAAAGCTCTCGCGGACCGGGCCGCCGTGCTGCGGCTCGGTCGCAACAACGGCTTCTTCGACGTGAACACCGCGTCTCAGGAACAGATCATCTCCTCCGTCACCGGCGCCACGGAGAACGTGCCCCACCGGATGGCCTCCCCCGAGTCGGGGTGGTGAAAGGGATGCGCAGGACGGAGGGCGACGCTCGAGCCGAACCCACCGCACCCGACGCCGAGGCCCCGGGGCCCCGCCGCGGGCAGGCCTACGTCCGTGCCGTCGCCCGTGTCGTCGATCGCTGGATCGTCGCCTCCCGGCGCAGGCTGAGCGCCGGCGAACTGGGCTCGCTGCCCGTCGTCCTCGTCCTCGCCACGGTCTGGATCACCTTCCAGTCCCTGAACCAGAGCTTCCTCTCGCCCCGGAACCTGTCCAATCTCAGCGTGGACATCGCGGGCACCGGTCTCATCGCGGTCGGCATCGTCTTCGTTCTGCTGATCGGTGAACTCGACCTGTCGGTCGGCTCGATCAGCGGTCTCGCCGCGGCCGTCTTCGCCGTTCTCAACGTGAACAACGGCGTGCCCGAGTGGCTTGCCGCCCTCATCGGTGTGCTCACGGGTACCGCGGCGGGAACCGTCCAGGGCTTCTCCTTCGCGAGAACCCGGGTGCCGGCGTTCGTCGTCACGCTCGCGGGGCTGCTCACCTGGAACGGCTTCATGCTGTACATCCTCGGGACCAGCGGCACCGTCAACCTCGACGAGAACGGGCTCGTCGCCAAGCTGACCAGCTACTACTTCACCGATGACGCCGCCGCCTACGGCCTGGCGGCGATCGCCGTGGCCATGGTCTTCCTCGTGTGCCACCAGGACAGGCGGCGCCGCAAGGCCGTCGGCATGCCCTACCGCTCGCTCCGGGGAATCGTGGCACGCACAGGAGTACTCGCGGTGATCGCGTTCACCGGCGCGTATCTGCTCAACCGTTTCCAGGGCCTGCCGCTCGCCCTCCTGATCTTCCTCGTCGTGGTGGCCGGCCTGGACATCGTGTTGCGCCGCACGCACTACGGACGGCAGATCTACGCACTCGGCGGCAGCATCGAGGCAGCCCGTCGCGCCAGCCTCAGCGTGACGCGGGTGCAGACCGCGGTGCTGGCGATCTCGGGCACCATGGCCGCGATCGGCGGTCTGTTCCTGGCCTCGCGCATCACCTCGGTGAGCCAGAGTTCCGGCTCGGGCGTCCTGCTGCTCAACGCCATCGCGGCAGCCGTCATCGGAGGCACCAGCCTGTTCGGAGGACGCGGCACGACCTGGTCGGCCGCGCTCGGCATGCTGATCATCCAGTCGATCGCCTCGGGCATGGCGCTCACGGACACCCCCGCCGCCGTCCAGTTCATCATCACGGGCGGGGTGCTCTTCGCCGCGGTGCTCATCGACTCGCTGTCGCGCCGCTCACAGAAGGCACACGGGCGGGCTTGACCGGTGTGACCTGGGATCGGCGTGGCAGGTTTGGCCGCGAGCTACGAGGCTGCTGTGAATTCGTGCGGCGTTTGAACGCTACCGGGCCCGCCTGCGTATGGGACGGGGGATTTCCATGCCTGGCCTGCCACGGGACGTAGGAGTACACACGTGAGACGCAACACGCGCAGACGCCCCATGGGGGCACAGCGTGCGACTTTTGCCGCAGCCGCACTGATATTGGGCGGAGGCGGGCTGGTAGCGGTCAATGTCTACGCTTCAGCGACCGAGAGCGGCTCTGGTGGTGCGCCCGGTCAGGCGAACCCGAGCAACCAGACCTGGTCGGGAGCCGCCACGATCGACTGTCCGGACGTGGGCAGCAAACTCGCCGAGGTGCCACAGCAGGCGAGGGCGGACGTCGACAAGGAACTCGCGCTCCTCGACCAGCAGATCTCCGAGGCGTACGCACGAATGACCTCGGAGCAGCAGGCCCAGGCGCAGGACGCGAACTTCGCCCAGAACGCGATCCTCGGTCCGCTGAAGGAGAAGCGGGGAGCGGTCATCGACCGCATCAAGACCGCCTTCAAGAACGCGGGCGCCGAAGCACCGAACTCGCTCGACGCTCTGGCCACCTGCACCGCGGTCCCCGCGGACCAGTCCCAGAACAACGCCGGTGGCCAGAACGGCAACGGTCAGCAGCAGAACGACAACGGCGGCCAGAACGGCGGGCAGCAGAACGGCGGCCAGCCGGGCGGTGGCGCGAGCACCGTCAGCGGTCCCGTCGCAGCGGACTTCGTGGACATCACGAAGGTCCAGCCGAACGTGCCGCAGAAGCCGGGCAGTGGCGGCAACGCCTCGACCGGTACGTTCACCAGCGCGTGCGGTGTGAACGCCAACAAGAAGTTCAACACCGACAACGTGATCGTCGCCCCCGGTGTCACCAACGGTGCCCACCACCTGCACGACTACGTCGGCAACCAGTCGAACGACGCGTTCGCCACGAACGACGATCTCGCCAAAGCCGCGACCACGTGTCAGAACCAGGGCGACAAGTCCACGTACTACTGGCCGGTGCTCCGAGTGCAGGACGGTACGCAGGAGTTCGACGCCGACAAGAACGGCGGCGGCCTGGAGGGCAACGTCGGAAAGGTCCTGCAGGCCAAGCAGGCGCAGATCGAGTTCATCGGCAACCCGCAGAGCAAGGTCGTCGAGATGCCGACGTTCCTGCGCATCATCACGGGCGACGCGAAGGCGTTCACCAACGGCCCCGCGAACGCCAACGCCCACTGGAGCTGCACCGGCTTCGAGGACAAGGTGCAGCTGACGGACAAGTACCCGATCTGTCCCCAGGGCAGCAGCGTGGTGCGGTCGTTCGCCTTCCAGAGCTGCTGGGACGGTCAGAACATCGACAGTGCCAACCACCGCACGCACGTCGCCTTCGCCGACGCCAACGGCAACTGCGCGGGCGGCTTCAAGGCGATCCCGCAGCTGACGATGCGCCTGGTCTACGACGTTCCGGCGCCGACCCTCGAGAACGGCCAGGTGAAGAACCCGTACGCCGTGGACGGGTTCCCGGAGCAGGTACACAAGGCGATCACCGACCACGACGACTTCATCAACGTCTTCGACGCATCCCTCATGCGGGAGATGGTGGACTGCATCAACGCCGGGCGACAGTGCGGCGACGGTGCCGGCGGCGGTGGCGGTGCTGGTGACGGCGGCGGTGCTGGAGGCGGCACCGGCGGCGGTGCCGGTACGGGTGAGCCGTCGCAGGGCGAGCCGTCACCGAGTCCTGACGCCTCGTCCGGCGGCAACGACGCGACGGCCTCCGCCACCCCCACGGATACGCAGACCGCGCAGCCCCCGGCCAACACGCCGGTCACCACCGAACCGACGCGCGGCGGCCAGACCACAGACACCGGCACCGGCACCGGCACCGGCACCGGCACCGGCCACACTGTCGTCGTGCCCAAGGCGGACACGTCACCCTCGGCCTCGGCGAGCGACACGGCCGCCGCGCCGCAGGACGGCGCGCACGAGCACCACGGCAGCGAAGCGACCCACCGCGCGCAGACGCCGGCCGCGGGCGCGGACGCCCCGTCCACGCAGGCGACAGCGCAGGACCCGTCGCAGGCAGGTTCACAGTCGCAGTCGCAGTCGCAGTCGCAGACCGAACCGCAGGCGGTCACCGGCGATCTGGCCGACACCGGCACGAACCTCTGGCCGGCCGCGGGCGGAGGGGTTCTCGTGATCGCGGGCCTGGTGCTCCTGCGCCGCATCCGGCGCAGCTCCGTGTAGCACCCCCGGGCCGCACACACCGCGCCGCCCGTACCCGCACGCCGCGGGTACGGGCGGCGCGGTGTCCGGCGTTCCCGGCCGCCCACTGACCGGCACTCCGGCTCACTGTCGACATCGCCCGGGAATCACCTGGACCTCGGCGGTTCGATCCACCCCAGCGACCGCTCGACCGCGCGCTGCCAGTCGCCGTATTCCAGGTCCCGCCGCTCGGGGTCCATGTCTGGCAGCCACTGGGCGGCCCGGTGCCAGTTACGGCGCAGCACCTCCAGGTCCGGCCAGTAGCCGGAGGCGAGCCCCGCGGCGTAGGCGGCGCCGAGGGAGACCGTCTCGGCGACCATGGGCCGCACCACGGGCACATCGAGCACATCGGCCACGAACTGCATGAGCAGGTTGTCCGCTGTCATGCCTCCGTCCACCTTGAGCTCCTTCAACGCGACCGAGAAGTCGGCGTTCATGGCGTCGACGACCTCGCGCGTCTGCCAGCCGGTGGCCTCCAGGACGGCTCGGGCCAGGTGTCCCTTGGTGATGTAGGAGGTGAGACCGACGATGACACCGCGTGCGTCGCTGCGCCAGTGGGGTGCGAAGAGACCCGAGAACGCGGGGACGATGTAGCAGCCGCCGTTGTCCTCGACCGTCCGCGCGAGTGTCTCGATCTCCGGCGCGCTGCTGATCAGTCCCAGACGGTCACGGAACCACTGGACCAGTGAGCCGGTGACGGCTATCGATCCTTCCAGGGCATAGGCCGGGGGCTGGTCCCCGATCTTGTAGGCGACGGTCGTGAGGAGTCCGTGCCGGGACCGCACGAGATCGGTGCCGGTGTTGAGCAGCAGAAAGCTGCCCGTTCCATACGTGCACTTCGCCTCACCCGGTGTGAAGCAGGTCTGGCCGAACAGGGCGGCCTGCTGATCACCGAGGGCTGCCGTGATGCGGACACCCGGGAGGACCGAGCGGGCGTCCCCGTAGCCCTCGGCCGAGGACCGGATCTCGGGCAGCATGGGGCGGGGCACCCCGAAGAACTCCAGAAGCTCCTCGTCCCAGGTGAGCGCCCGGATGTTCATCAGCATGGTGCGACTGGCGTTGGTGACGTCGGTGATGTGCAGGCCACCGTCCGCGCCCCCGGTGAGGTTCCAGATCAGCCAGCTCTCCATCGTGCCGAACAGCACCTCGCCGTCCCTGGCGCGCTGGTCCAGTCCGTTCACATGGTCGAACAGCCAGCGGATCCGCGGTGCCGAGAAGTAGGTCGAGGGGGGCAGACCGCAACGCTCGAGAAAAAATTCGTCCCCGGGCTGGTTTCTCAGGTCCTCGACGAGCGGTGCCGTACGCGTGTCCTGCCAGACGATCGCCCTGCCCAGCGGGGCACCCGTCCGCCGGTCCCACAGCACCGTCGTCTCGCGCTGATTGGCGATACCGATGGCAGCGATCTCTCCCGCACCGACACCGGCGTCGGAGAGCGCCTCGGGCATGATGCGTCGCAGATTGCGCCAGATCTCGACGGCGTCGTGCTCGACCCAGCCGGGCCTGGGGAAGTGCTGCTGATGCTCCCGCTGGACGACCGACACCAGCCGCCCGTGGTGGTCGAACAGAATGCATCGGGTGGAATTGGTGCCCTGATCGATGGACATCACATACCGTTCAACCATGATCGGGTCTGCCTTCCGATGTGTCGAGGAGGCGGGGTCTTACTGGCGTGCTGCTCCCAGATCTCTGGAGATCGCCCGTGCGGCCTCGCGGAGCAGGGTGATCAGGTTCGGCCGGGGACGGCTGTGGTTGTCGCAGATCCGCTCGACCGGGCCGGAAAGGCCGACGGCGCCCACGACGAGGCCGCCGTGCCCCCGGATCGGCGAGGCGATACCGGCTTCCCCCATGCTCATTTCCTGGATCTCCGCGGCCCAGCCGACTTCCCGGACCTCGGCGAGCGCCCGGGTGAGCTTCTCCGGTACGACCAGGGTGTGCCGGGTGTAGGCCTCCAGCCCGGCTTCCGAAGCCGACTCGAGGGTCGCGGTCCCGTACGCCAGCAGCACCTTGCCCAGCGAGGATGCGTGCAGAGGCAGCAGCGAACCCACGTCCAGGGTCTGGAGGGTGTCGTCCGGCCGGAACACGTGGTGGATCACGAGGACCTGGCCCTCGAAGGGGGTGCCCAGGCGGACCGCTTCCCCGCTACGGGCGGCCAGGGCATCGGCCCAGTTGATCGAGCGCGACCGCAGCTCATTGATGTCGAGGTAGCTGGTGCCGAGGTGCAGCAGCGCCGCACCGAGCTGGTACTTTCCGGTCGACGCGTCCTGCTCCACGAAATCCACGTGCTGGAGGGTGCGCAGAATGCCGTGCGCCGTGCCCTTCGCCAGCCCGAGCGAGGCCGCCACCTCGCCGAGCCCGAGTCGACGGGGCCCACCAGCGAGCAGACGCAAGATCGCCGCCGCCCGTTCGATCGACTGGACTGGGCCGGCCATGAGCCGAGCCTAGTACCGCCACGGAGGGTTCGCTTCACGTGCAGGCCGCCACCGGTTCACCACCGGGTGAAGGTGAGCGTTCGGTAATGGCGACCGCCGTTCATTGACCGGACTCACTTCGCTTCCTAACGTTCACAAAGGCCCGGCAAGGCGCGCTGAGGCTCGGCAACCCGCCGACAGCGCTCCGGAGGAGAAGACATGGCGGCACAGCTCAATACGATGCTTCGGGAGGCGGTCGAACACGTCGGTCCGCTGCCCCACGTCGCCGAGGTCGTCTCGGCCGCACGTCGGCGTGTGAAGGCAGTCCTCGCCGACTGGAACGTGTCCTGCGAGATCGCCGAGGACTGCCTCCTGGTGGTCTCGGAGCTGCTCACCAACGCGATCGTCCACGCCCTGCCCCCGGCGGAGCTGCGGCTGTCCTGGGTACGGGCCGAGGGGCTCAGCACTCTGCGCGTCGAAGTCACCGACGCGGGATCCGCGCTTCCAGCCGGACAGTCACCCCCGGGAATCGATCCGGACGAGCACGGCCGCGGCCAGGAGATCGTCCATGCGCTGGCGACTCGGCACGGCATACGTGTCCACTCCGGCGGGATCACCCGGTGGGCCGACCTGGTCTCAGCGTGAATACGTACATCTTGTTGACGAGAATGCATGTGTCACTCCATGTGAAATGACCTCCGCCGGCCGGTCAGCCGTGTCGGCGCAGGTCGCGGAAGAAGTCCTCGATGACGTGGAGCTGCCCGGAGCGGGCCGTCTCGTCGTAGACGAATTTGCCGACAGCGAGGTCGAGCACTCCGAGCCCGAAGGGTGAGAACACCAGGGGGCGGTCGGTGGGCGGTGTCACTCGGCCGGTCATGACGTCGGCGAGTGTTCCGTGCAGGAAGTCTCGGTTGCCGGTGAGCTGCTCGGCCAGATGCGGGGACGTGTCGGCCTTGAGGCAGTGATCGACGTCGTCGACGATGTTGGCCGAGGCGAGGATGATCTCGGGTGCGAGGTCACGCAGGGACACATGCAGGACCAGGGGGTTGTGCTCGAACCAGGCCGGGTCGCTGATGTGCGGCTCCCCCGCGATGGTGGCGAAGACGACGAGGTCGCTGGAGCGGATGAGTGCCTCGGCACTCTCGTGCACGATGACCTGTCCCGGGGTGCCGCTCCGTTGGACGTGGTCGCGGAAACCGGCGGCGCTGTCGCCGGACAGGTCGTGGATGCCGATCTCCTCGAAGGACCATCCCTGGGCGGTCAGGAAGGTGTGGATGTAGCGGGCGATCAGGCCCGTCCCGAAGAACCCGATGCGGGTGGGGCGCAGCCGGTTGCGGGTGAGGTGGTCAGCGGCCAGGGCCGCGGACGCGGCGGTTCTGGTGGCGCTGATGATGGAGCTTTCCAGGCAGGCGAAGGGGTAGCCCGTGTCGTGGTCGTTGAGGATCAGGACCGCGGAGGCCCTGGGGATGCCGGCCTGGACGTTGTCGGGAAAGCTGGAGATCCATTTGAGGCCGTCCACCCTTGCCGGTCCGCCGATCGAGGCGGGCAGCGCGATGATCCGGGCGGAGGGGCGGTCGGGGAAGCGCAGGAAGTAGGACGGGGGGTTGACCGACTCTCCGGCGGCGTGCAGGTGATAGGTGGCCTCGACGAGGTCCACGATCTGCTTCTCCCGGTCGTGAAGGGCGTCCTGGACCTGGGCGCCGGAGATCACTGCGAACGTCGGCACGAGGTGCGGCTGGGACATGACGGGCTCCATTGCGTGGGAACGGACAGTGGTCATACGTCACTCACCTCGCCGGTCGGCGGCCACGCGGCCCGGCGCAGCGGCTCGGCCATGGCGACGAGGACCTCTCGTGGTCCCTGGAAGGCCTCTCTGCCGTGCGCGGTGCGCACGTTGTCGACGAGCATGAGGTCGCCGGCCTGCCACGGCTCGTGGGCGGTGTGGGCGGTGTAGGTGTCGTTGAGAAGTCGGACGATGTCCGGGCCGATGGGGTCGCCGCCTCCGAAGCGGGTGTTGAACGGCAGCCCCTCGGCGCCGTGGACGTCGATGAGGTACTCGCGGATCTCGGGTTCGATCGTCCATTCGTTGAGAAAGGCAATCTGGTTGAACCAGCAACGTCGGCCGGTGACCGGGTGGGTCGTCACGGCGGGGCGGCGCTGTCGGGTACGCAGGCCCCCGTCGGGTTGCCAGGCGAATTCGATGGCGTTGGTACGGCAGTAGTCCTCCACGGCGGCCCGGTCGTCGGTGCCGAAGGCTTCGGTGTAGGGGGCGCCGATCTCGTCGTTGTAGGTGCGGGTGAGCAGCCAGCCCTCCTGTTCGAAGCGGCGCACCAGCTGGGTGGGCAGTGCGTCGAGGACGGTGGACGCGTCGGCGACGGCGGTGGCTCCGCCGGTGGCGGGTGCGGTCAGGCAGGCGAACAGCATGAGGCCGGGGGGCCGGAGGGTGTAGCTGAGTTCGTGGTGCATGCACATCGGCTGGTTCGGCGGCCATGCCGAGGAGGAGTACACGCCCGGTGTGTAGGTCCGGCGGGGGGCGAAGGCCTCCCTGTCGGTCATCAGGGCCGGAGCCAGGCCATGGAGGACGGCGCAGGCCTGGTCCGCGTCGCGCAGCCGCAGGCCGCGGACGAGGACCGCGCCGTGTTCGGTGGCGAGGGTGCGCAGTGCCTGCCGGTGTTCGGCGGCCCAGGCGGGGGCGTCGGCGGTGTCGGTGTCGGTGTCGACGTGCAGGATCGGGGGCTTGCCGGGGTGCAGGTCCACCTCGAGAAGGGACGACGGAGTCGCGTACGGCATGGTGCTGTTCCTTTCGATTCGATGTCGGTCAGGCGGTGGTCAGTGGTGCGGTCGCATGGCGTTGGGGTCCGTTGTCGACCAGAGCCGCGAGGTCGGTGAGGACCGGGTGCGCGGTGACGTCCTTGAGGGACACGGCGCGGTCCAGGGCGATGGCGAGCTTCACCGCCGAGAGGGAGGTGCCGCCGCGCTCGAAGAAGTGGTCGCGGCGTCCGATCCGGTCCTGCGGGACGCCGAGGACCTTCGCCCAGGCGGCCGCCAGGCGCTGCTCGGTCGGGGTGGCCGGCGGCTGGTGGTCGTCGGTGGTGGCGGGTTCTTCGGCGAGTGCCGCCAGTGCCTTCTTGTCGATCTTGCTGTTGGCGGTCAGCGGCAGGCTTTCGCGCCAGTGGAAGGCCGCGGGGACCATGTAGGCGGGCA
This sequence comes from Streptomyces sp. NPDC007896, assembly GCF_042959425.1. Lineage (NCBI taxonomy): Bacteria > Bacillati > Actinomycetota > Actinomycetes > Kitasatosporales > Streptomycetaceae > Streptomyces > Streptomyces sp. NPDC007896. The sequence continues at coordinate 83,867 of NZ_JBIBKX010000014.1, forward strand.
GTGAGGCACCCAGCCGGTCGATGAGGGTCCCGGTGTCGAGGGGCTTCGGGCCGGAGTAGAAGGCGACCAGGTGCTTGCTCCGGTCGGCGCCTTCGACCGTCACCACCGCACCGTCGCGGACACCGGGGAGACGGAGCAGGGTGTTCTCGATCTCGCCGATCTCGATCCGGAACCCGCGGATCTTGACCTGGGCGTCGCGGCGGCCGAGGAACTCCAGCTTTCCCGAAGGGTGCCAGCGGCCGTGGTCGCCGCCGAGGTAGAGCCGTGTGCCTTCGCGGTGCGGATCGACGAGGTAGGCCGCCCGGGTGAGTTCGGGGTCGTTGATGTAGCCGCGGCCGACGCAGACCCCGGAGAACGCGATCACGCCCGGGGCGCCCAGGGGCACCGGGGTGAGGTGTTCGTCGACGACGTAGACGCGCACGTTGTTGACCGCGCGGCCGAGCAGGATGCGGTCCGGCGCCCGGTCCATGACCTCGTGGTTGGTGTCGTCCGAGGTCTCGGTGAGCCCGTAGGCGTTGACCAGCTTGATCCCGGGCTGGACGGCGAACCAGCGCTCCGTGAGCTCCTTCTTCAGCGCCTCGCCGGTGACCGACACGTACCGCAGGTCGGGCAGCGTACGGGGGCGCTGTTCGAGCTCCGTCAGGACGGCTTCGAGGTAGGAGGGCACGACCTGGAGAACGGTGACCTCGCCGTCGGTGAGGGTGTCGAGGAAGCGGGGTACGTCGAGGATGACGTCCTGTGCCACCAGGAGGGTCCGCCCGCCGACCAGCAGCGCGCAGACCAACTGCCACAGGGAGATGTCGAAGCACTGGGGCGCGGTCTGGGCGACCACCTGTCCCTCACCGACCTGGAGGTCGTCGATCTTGGCGTAGAGGTGGTTGAGCATGCCCGCGTGCTCGCACATCGCGCCCTTGGGCTCACCGGTGGAGCCGGAGGTGAAGTAGATGTAGGCGAGTTGGTCGGGCGTGACCGGGATGCCGAGATCACCTTCGGGGTGGTCTTCCGCGTAGGCCGTGTCGACGAGGAGCCTCTCGGTTCCGGGCAGGGAGTCGAGGGCCTGGTCGAGGGTGGTGGTGCTGCCGGGTTCGGTCAGCACCAGCGTGCATGCGGCGCGGGAGAGGGTGGCGGCGATGCGTTTGGCCGGGAAGTGCGGCTCGATGGGGAGATAGGCGCCTCCGGCCTTGAAGACCGCGATGACGGCGGCCAGCCAGTCCAGGTTGCGTTCGGTCACCACCGCGACGACGCCTTCGCGGCCGAGCCCACGGGCTACGAGGGCGCGGGCGAGCCGGTTGGCCCGGGCGTTGAGCTCCCCGTAGGTCCACTGCCGGTCGGCGTGCACCGCGGCGACGGCGTCCGGATGCTTCCGCACCCGGTCCTCGAACAGCTCATGCATCCGCGCGTCGGGCAATTCCCGTTCCGGGCCTGCCAGTTGGTCGAGCTGGAACCGCAACTCCTCGGCGGACAGCAGGCTCTGGCGTGTGTGCTCGGCATCGGGGTCGGCGGTGATCAGCGCGAGCGCGGTCAGGTGGTAGCCGGCGATACGGGCGGCGCTGTCGGCGTCGAGCGCGTCGGTGCGGTAGCGCAGCCGCAGTACGAGCCGCCCGTCGTGGTGACCGACGCCCACTCGCAGCGCGGTGTCCTCGGTGAGGTCTCCATCGATCGCGTCGGGGTCGAGGACGGTCTCGAACAACGGCCCGGTCAGGCCCAGTTCGCTCCGCAGAGCGTCGATGCCCTCGGCCGGGACGTCCTGGTGTGCCAGGAGTTCGGTGGCGGCCTGGTGGGTGTGGTGCGACAGCTCGCGCCAGGAGGCGGGTGCGGTGGTGAGCCGGCACGGGAGTGGGCTGCCGCCCGGGGTGACGTAGCCGGTGGTGATCTCCCGCTCTCCGGACAGTGCAGCGAGCACCTTGGCGTGCGCGGTCAGCAGGAGCGAAGGCAGTGGTACCGCCAGCTCCGTCGTCAGTCGGCGCAGCCCGGTCACGGTGTCGTCGGGGACCGGCGTCTGGTACTCCCCCACGCCGGGCACCGGCTGAAGGGTCCAGCGTGGGGCGGGGGTGAAGCCGCCGGCTGTCAGTACGCCGCGCCAGTACTCGCGGCCGGTCCGGGTGGGACTCACATGCGTTGCCATCGGGTCTTTCCTCTGCTTGTCGGCGGTGTCGCGGTGTCAGTGGCCGAGGGCCGGGGCTGCCTGCGTGGCGTGCTGTCCCTGACCGGCTTCGACCTGGGTTTTGTGGTCCGGCATTTCCCGGGCCGGGTTGCCTCCCCACTGGGCGTGCGAGGGGATTTCCTCGCCCTTCATGAGGAAGGAGTCGGGGGCCAGCGCGGCGCCGTCCGCGATCGTCACGCCGTAGTGCACGAAGGCGCCGACCCCGAGGGTGCAGCCGCTGCCGAGGACACTGCGGTCGGACTTGAAGGCGCCGTCCTCCTGCGAGTGGCACTGGACCACGGTCCCCGCGTTCAGCGTGCTGTCGTCGCCGACGGTGACGAGGGTGCGCTCCGGGAAGAAGCAGCCGTCGTCGAAGACCCGCTTGCCGATCCGGGCCCCCAGCAGCCGCCAGATCACGTTCTTGAACGGGGTGCCGTCGAAGGCCTGGATGTAGTGGACCGAGGCCATCTTCCAGAAGCGTTCGTGGCGCCAGAAGGGGGGTTCGTAGATCGAGCAGTACAGCGGCTTCTGGGCCTTGAATCCGGTGGAGGCCCGCTCGACGAGCGCGAAGTGCACGACGGTGTACGTGAGGGTGAGGACACTGGCCAGTGCGATCGCCAGGGCGCCGAACGAGGGGTAGAGGTCGACCGCGCCCATGGTGATGAGGGTGATCACGAAGAGGTGGATCAGCCGCGCGAGCAGGTACAGGCCGGCGGTCGCCGCATTGTGCTTGTTCTTGGCGGCCAGGCGGCGGCGCAGTTCGTCGCCGGTCTCGAGGTGGTTGAACCGGTTGTCGCGCATCACCGTGCGCGGGATCTCGAAGCTGGGTGAGCCCAGCAGGCCCACGCCTTCGCGTACGGGTCCGTCGATGGGGACCATGACCTTCGTCGCGAGCAGGCAGTTGTCTCCGGTCCTGCCCTGCGCGGGGTAGGCGATGCGGTTTCCGAGGAAGCTGTGCGGCCCGATCGACGTGCGGGACACGCAAAAGGACGTGCTGGAGAAGTCGGCGTTCATGATGGACAGTCCGTCGGCGATCATGGTGCCGGTGCCGACCGAGCTCAGGTACGGGTTCTCGTGCTGCACTTCGGTGCCGAAGTTCGAGCCGGTCTGCTCGACGCGGGACAGGTCGTATCCGAGGTAGCGCAGGTAGTGGACGATGCCGGAACTGTCGCCGAAGAGCGTGGTGAGGGACTTCCTGTTGGTCATCACCGCGATCGCCCGCTGGATGCCGTAGTGGAAGCCGTACAGCGGATAGACCTTGCCGGGTTCGATGGCCCGGCTCAGGAGACGCGGCACGGTACCCACGACGAGGAGGCCGGCGAGCAGGGATCCGAAGAGGACGATCCCGGAGGCGATCAGGGCGTCGACGTAGAACGCCGGGCTGGCCATCGGCTGCGGGTTCAGGAGCGTCTGAAGCTGCGGGAGACCGGTGAGCAGGGCACTGACGCCGCCCAGCGCCAGCGGCAGGTACACCGCCAGCAGGCTCAGCAGCTGCACAGCGCCGTACGCGGTCCTTTTGGTCGTCGGGCAGTCGGCGGGGCCGACCCTCCGGTAGTCCACCTCGGTCGGCTGCGCCGGAGAGCCGTGTCGGCGTTCGCCGGCGGGCACCACCTGGCCGGTGTGCAGGGAGGAGGAGTGGCCCAGCTGGGCGCCGTCGCCCATCGAGGTCTCGATGTCGAGGACCGTGTGCTCGCTGACGAGCACGTCGCTGCCGAGGGTGACCGGGCCGGTCTGGATCACGCCGGCGTGGGCGCGGTAGCAGGACAGCAACACGTCCTTACGGATGATCGTGCCGTCACCGACGGTGAGCAGGTCGGTGCAGACCGGGATCGTGTGGGAGAGGATCGTGACGCCCTTGCCGATCCGTGCGCCGAGCGCCCTGAGGTAGAGCACGTAGAGCGGTGAACCGGCGAACAGACGCACGGGGCTGGTGCGGATCAGCGTCTTGACGACCCAGAAGCGCAGATAGGCCATGCCCCACAGGGGAAACTCCCCGGACCGCCAGCGGCCGACGAGCGTCCACTTCGCCACGATCGGCAGGGCGCACAGGCCGAGGAAGCCCGCGCCGGCGAGCAGGACGGACCGCAGGTAGAGGTCGAGCAGGCCTGATCCCGCGGAGATCCACGCATGACCTTCCTCGACGGCCAGGGCGACAAGGCAGGAATAGCCCAGGAAGATCAGGAACTGCAGCACTCCACAGACGATGTAGCGCCGTGTACGAACCGCCGCCGGCGCCTCGGCCCGCGCCGTCCGCTCGGCCGATGCCCGTACGTCGGTCGGTGTCCGCGCCGGTGACGGCGCCTCCGCGGACGGGGACGGAACGGGGGCGGGCGCGGCCTCGACGAGCGCGGTGGCCAGGCTCCGGATGGTGGGGTGCCGATAGATGTCCTTCATCGACACCGCCGGCAGGTCCCCCCGCTTCCTGACCCGCGCGCAGAACTGGGCCATCACCAAGGAATCGGCACCCAGGTCGTTGAAGAAGTGGCTGTCGGCCGGCACCTGCTCGACGCGCACGACGCCGGCCAGCACGTCGGCGAGCAGCCTTTCGGTGTCGGTCGCCGAACCGGCGTCCCCGCCCGCATGGAGTGGCGGGATGTCAGCCGGTTCGGCCGTCAAGACCTCGACGGATTTCTCTAGCACGTGAGCTCCTCGATGACATTTCATTCAGCGTCGGTCGGTACGGACGGATTCGTGATGTCCGCGCCTCTCCAGTAGGCCCGGCCGGGGGCTTCGTGTCCTGCCCCTGCATTTCGGGGCTTGACGAAGCGCATCGGTCTTGATAGTCCGGCCATTTTGCCCGTCGCCGCCCCGTGATCCCTTGCTTTCCGTGCGCGTCGCGCAGGCTTACGACCACGTCTCACAGGCACCCGTTCGATCCGCGGGAAATCACCCGGGAATTGCGCTGAACGGCCCCGGCTCGCCCGGTCACGGGTGCTTTCACGCGAAGAGGGCGTGTGTCAAGTCCCGAATTTCGGTGGCATGACAGGGCTGCCCGGATTCGGGCGTACTGGAGGCGTTCCGGCGACTCGCAACTCACCGCTCCGAATTACTCTCCGGGCCGCACCCGGACGGATCAGCGGCAGGAAGACCGGAAGGCAATCCCCATCCCTGCAGTGAAGGAGACGACCATGCCCGTCATATCCGTCCCCCAGGACTTCAACGAGGACGATCTCTTCGTCGACGTTGAGGGAATCTTCGGGCGCCCGCTGTTCCTCAAGTGCGAGGGCTTCAATTTCGCCGGTTCGATCAAACTCAAGGCCGCCACCGAAATGGTCGAGGCCGCCGAACGCGACGGCCTGCTGACGGCGGGCTCGGTTCTGGTCGAGTCGTCCTCCGGCAACCTGGGCGTGGCCCTGAGCATGATCGCGGCCGCCAAGGGCTACCAGTTCCTGTGCGTGACCGACTCCCGCTGCAACCTGGCGACCCGGCTGATGATGGAGGCCCTGGGAGGCCAGGTCCACGTCATCACCGAACCCGACCCCGTCGGCGGCTTCCTCGGCGCGCGCATCGACCACGTCCGCGCGCTGTGCGCCTCCGACGACCGCTATGTGTGGCTCAACCAGTACACCAACCCCAATAACGGCATGGCCCACTACCGCAGGACCGCACCGGCCATCGCCCGGCAGTTCCCGGACCTGGACGTGCTGTTCGTCGGGGCCGGCACCACCGGGACACTGATGGGCTGCGCGCGCTACTTCCGCGAGTGGCACCGCCCGGTGCGCATCGTGGCCGTGGACAGCGTGGGTTCCGTGACGTTCGGGGGTGAGGCCGGCCGGCGGATGATTCCCGGCCTGGGCGCCAGCAGACGCCCGCCGATGCTGGACGAGTCCTATGTGGACGACGTGGTGCGCGTGGCGGAGACCGACACGATCGGGGCCTGCCACCGGCTGGCCGGCCGCGGGTTTCTGTTCGGAGGGTCCACCGGCACGGTGGTCAGCGGCGCGATGGACTGGCTGGCCCGGCACGAGGGGCGGGAGTTGACCGCGGTGGCCATCGCCCCGGATCTGGGTGAGCGGTATCTGGAGACCATCTACCAGACCAACTGGGTGCAGGACCTGTACGGCGAGGACGCCGTCGACTCCCAGGCGCTGACCAGCGCGTCCCAGGCGGCCTGACCCCGGGTCCGTTCAGCGCCCCGCATCCAGGGGAACAACACTGACGACGAGTCAGGGGCAGGACCGCTTGGTGTTGTTCTCGGCGGTGGTGCGCGCGGTTTCGGCGAAGTCGGCGAATCGACCGGCCAGGGCGGCGAGGGCCTCGGGCCTGAGCCGGTAGTAGACGAACCGGCCGCACGGCTCCGTCTCCACGATCCCGGACTCGCGCAGCACCTTCAGATGGTTGGAGAGATTGGTCTGCTTGGCGCCCGTCTCCTCGATCAGGTGCGTGGTGCAGAGCGTCTCCCGGGCCAGGAGGGTCACGATCCGGAGCCTGAGCGGGTCGGCCAGGACCCGCATCAGATCGGCATCGGCTGACGTTAGCATGGGCTGATACTGTCACATCACTCGAGGCTGATACGAGTTCCGGCCGGCGCCGACCAGCGTTCACGCCCTCCGGGTCCGCACTCACCCCCGTACGACCCGTTGACCGCGAAAGAAGTACCGATGTCTGCCACTCCGCTCGCCTCCGTGCTGTTCGTCTGTGTGCACAACGCCGGGCGTTCACAGATGGCAGCCGGCTTCCTTTCGCATCTCGCGGGCGATCGGATCGAGGTCCGCTCGGCCGGCTCGATCCCGGGCGAGCAGGTCAACCCGGCCGCGGTCGAGGCCATGCGGGAGGTCGGCGTCGACATCGCCGGCCGGCAGCCCAAGCTCCTCACCACCGAGGCCGTCCAGGCGTCCGATTACGTGATCACCATGGGCTGCGGCGACGCCTGCCCGGTCTTCCCCGGCAAGAAGTACCTCGACTGGGCCCTGGAGGACCCGGCAGGCAAGGGTGTGGAGTCCGTGCGCCCCGTCCGGGACGAGATCAAGGCCCGCGTCGAGAAGCTGATCAGCGAGATCGATGCCCAGCAGGAGACGTGAGGCCGTCGGTCCTCCCTCCAGGTTCGCGTCCACCGAGGCTCCGTCTCATTCGAGCGGGACGTAGGGTTCACGGTGGGTGAGGGAACGTGCACACAGTGGACCGGAAGTCCCGTCGCGTCGGGTGACGGGGCCGCCGGACGATGGGGAGACGCAGTCGATCCGTTCCGGCATGGAGGAAACGAGACCAGGGGAGGCGATGGAATGCGGCAGGCCGGTGTACTCGACGTCGGGTGCCACAGCGCTCTGCTCACGGTGGTGCGATCGCGGCCGGGCCATGTGATGGAGCCGGTGTTCTCCCACAAGGTGCGGCTGCGACTGCACGAGACGCTCGACCGCAAGGGGCGACTCGACGACGCCGGGGTGGAGAGCGTCGAGCGCGCCGTCGCCCAGGCGATCGCCTCCGACCCCCGACTGCGCGGCACTGACATGTTCGCGTTCGCCACCTCCGTCATCCGGGACGCACCCAACCGCGACGAGGTCATCAGGCGCGTGGCCCGCAGAACCGGCACCCAACTGAGCGTGCTGGACGGCGAAGAGGAAGCGCGGCTCGCCTACGTGGCCGCCCGCCAGTGGGTCGGCCCGGCGGCCGGCCGGCTGCTGGTCCTGGACGTCGGCGGCGGCACCGTGGAGATCGCCTCGGGTACCGGAGACCAGCCGCTCAGCGTCCACTCCCTGCCCCTGGGCGCCCGCAGAATCACCCGGGACTGGATGCCCGGCGGCATCGCCCCGTCCAAGCAGGGCCTCACCGAGATCCGTCGGTATCTGCGTCGAAAGCTGGAAGCCGTCCCCGACCTGCCGCGGGCGGAGCCGGGAACCCGCGTGCTGGCCTGCTCCAAGACCTTCGAGCAGCTCGCCCGGCTCGCCGCCGCCCGGGGCAAGGCACAACGCTCACAACGGAAGCTGGCCCTGCCCCAGTTGCGCGCCTCCGTCCCGGTGCTGGCCGCCGCGAATCCGGCGCGCCGCGCCAAGCTCCCGGGCATCTCCCGGCACCGCGCCGAGCAGTCCCTGGCCGGAGCCCTGGTCGCCGAGGCCCTCATGGAGGCCTGCGAGGCCAAGGCGGTCGAGATCTGCCCCTGGTCGACCCGCGAAGGCCTGCTGCTCGAGCACCTCGCCACCCTCCACGACACGCCCGGTGGCCCGGAGTCTCACCGGCCTGGACGGACAGGGAAGTCGGACATGGGAGTGGGCGAATGACGAGCCGAGTGACGCTGATCTCACCCGCGATCAGTGCGTCGCTGCGGGAGGCGCGCTTCGACGACGGATGCCCGCTCGACGCGACCGGCACCGCGCGTGCGCGTTCCGCCGCGGGCTCTCTCCCGGCAGCACAGCGGGTACTCGTCTCCCCCACTGCGCGATGCCGGGAGACCGCGTCGGCGTTGGGGTTCGACGGCGCTGTCGAGACCGCGCCGGCCCCGTTCGACGTGGGCGGTTGGCGGGGCCGTACGCTGGCCGACGTCAGCGCCGACGCCCCGGACGCCGTCGCTCTCTGGCTGGGGGACCCGACGGCCGCACCGCACGGGGGCGAGTCGGTGCACGAGTTGTGCGAGCGGGTCGCGGCCTGGCTGGACGAGACCGCGCGGTTCTCGGGCCGGACCGTCGCCGTGGTGGAGCCGGAAATCGTACGTGCCGCGGCCGTTCGGGCGCTCGGAGCACCGGATTCGGCGTTCTGGCGGATCGACGTACCGCCGCTGACCGCCACTGAGTTCAGCGGTCGCGCCGGACGCTGGAACGCGACGTTCGGGAGACCGCTCGGTCACGCCGAGGGCAGCACTACTCACTGAACGGGTGCAGGCCACCGACGCCTGCGCCCGGCAGCGGACCCCCCGGGCGGTCACCCGCGCGTCGATGACGACGTGGCGCGGCGAGACGGGCGTAGCGGCCCCGCGTGCCCGGCGATCGCCTCGCCGGGGCGTGAGATCAGATCACGGGGACAGGATGGCGGCGGACACGCGCGGTGTCGCCGCCGAGAGCGGCGGCAAGGCCGGCGGCGGCCGTCTCGTGCGGGGAGCCGGGGGCGACCCCGCCGGCCTGTTCCAGGCGGTCGTACTGCTCGTCGGTGAGGACGAGGTCCAGCGCGGCGAGGTACTCGCCCAGCTGCTCGGTGGTGCGCGGGCCGATGACAGGGATCAGAGCGGTCGACGCCCGGGCGGCGCGAGCCCGCAGCCACGCCACCGACACCTGGGCCGCGCTCGTCCCGGACTCCTCGGCGACGGCGAGGACGCCGTCGAGGAGGGCGGTCGTGTGTTCACTGTCCTCGACGTGCACACCGGCGCCCCACCTGCTGAGGCGGCCCTCCCGGCTGAGCCGGTACTCGCCGGTCAGCAGGCCGCCCGCCAGCGGCGCGCAGAGGGCGGCGCCGAGACCGAACGCCTCGGCCATCGGCAGCAGTTCGCGTTCGGCGGTGCGGTCGGCGAGGCAGGCACTCCGCGCGTTCCTCCAGCAGCTCGTCGACCACTCCGCGGCGAGCCGGAGCGTGGCCGTCGCCTTGAAGGCGGTCATGGACCTCGGTTCGCCGGTGTTCGCGCAGGCCCGCGCCTCCGTGATCGAGACGATCGGTCGGCTCATGACCGCCGCGGTCGCGACCGGCGCGATCCGCTCGGACGTCACCGCGGAAACCGTCTTCCGGGCCATGGGCGGCACCTGCGCCTCGCACGACCAGCCCGGCTGGGAGGCCGGCGCACAAGCCGTGGTGCGCCTCCTGTTCGACGGCCTCCGCCACACCGCCACCGCCCCGCTCTGAACCCTTACGACCACACCGGCCGCTCGTACGGGGTCTCCCGCTCGGTCACCCTCTGGGGGGCGACCCGAGCCCGGCGGGCCCCCGCCTGGACGACGTCCATCCTCCGGCCGCCGGTCCCGGTCAGTACAACGCTGAACTCCGGCTGCTCCACCGTTCCCCCCACCCCCAACCCACCGGAACTCGGATCGCTTCAGCTGGACTCGCGGACGATCAGTCGGCACGGAACGGTGTGCACCCCCGGTGCCGGGTCGGCGTCGATGGCTTCGAGGAGTCGTAGCGCGGCGATCCGGCCGATCTCGGTGAGGTCCATGTCGATCGTGGTGAGGGGCGGCCTGCTGGCCAGGGCCATGGTGTCCCAGTTGTCGTAGCCGACGACCGCGATGTCACCGGGCACGTTGACGCCTCGCTCGCGCAGCGCGTCCGCCACGCCCCGGGCGATCTGGTCGTTGCCGCAGAAGAAGGCGTCCGTGTCGGGTGCCGTGCGCAGGACCGCGTCGGCGGCGCGACGCCCCCACGCCTCGCTCCACTCCCCGTGGTGCACCCGTCCCGTCGCGAGTCCGAGGGAGGCCCGCTCCAGGTGCTCGATCGCGTGCCGGGCCCGGTCGCGGGCGGCCGCGTGGTGTTCCGGGCCGGTGATGTGAGCGATGCGCGTGCGGCCCGTGGCCAGCAGGTGCTCGACGGCCAGTACGGCCCCGCCCCGGTCGTCGGAGACCACCGAGGTGTCGGCCGGGCCGGTGGACGGCGAGAGCGCGTAGACGATGGGGACGGCCTCGATGCCGTCCAGGGGCGGACGGGGGTCCGTACGGCGCCCGGTGACGATGATGCCGTCCACCCGGCGGTCCATGAGGTTGCGCAAGTGATGCTGTTCCCGGATCGCGTCGCCGCGGGTGTCGCACAGCAGGACGGAGATCTTGCCGGCTCCGAGCGCGTCCTCGGCGCCGAGCAGTACGGGGGTGCTGAAGCGGCCGATGCCGTCGGTCGTCATCAGCCCGACCGTCCAGCTCCGCCCGGTGTGCAGGCTCTGCGCGTGCTGGTTGGGCCGGAACCCGAGTGCGTCGACGGCGTCAAGAACCCGCTGGCGGGTTTCGGGACGCATCCGCCCGCCGCCGTTCAGCGCCTTCGACGCCGTACCCACACTGACGCCCGCCAGGGCGGCGACGTCGGCGAGCTTCGCCGGGCCGGCGGAGCGGGAACCTGGAGCAACGGTCACGAGCAAACCTTTTCCTGGGCGGCAACGACCCGTCCATCGTCGCAGCCTCCCAGGGGTGAGTGCCAGCCACCGGGCAACAGAAAAATCTCTTGTCGTGACCCTTGACCCGACTACCCCGCTGCCCTCTACTTCTCGGCAGGAAAAACGGTTGCTCAAACGAGTTCCAAGGACCCCCCGCCTCTCGAGCACGGGGGCCGTCGCGCGCCCTGCCCGGCAGCCCGGTCCCCTTCCGCCACCAGCTCTCGGAGAACCATGCCGCGCACAGACTCCGCCCTGTCCTCCCCCACCGACGTCTCGGCTTCCACCGAACAGGGCGCCGCCCCCGTGGGCCCGGTCCGGCTCGGCCCGGACACCCCCGCCGCGCTGCGTCCCGCCGCCGCGGAGGTACGCACCGGCTTCTGGCACGCCCGCCGCGAGGTCAACGCGCGCACCTCGATCCCGCAGGGCCCCGCTCTGCTGGAGTCCGCGGGAAACCTGCACAACCTGCGCCTGGCGGCCGGCACGGCCCAGGGCGAGTTCCAGGGCGGCTACCCCTTCGTCGACACCGACGTCTACAAATGGCTGGAAGCCGCCTCCTGGCAGCTCGCCCAGAGCGGGCCGCCGGCCGACGGCGAAAAGAACAGCCCCGACCTGCGTGAGCTCGCCGCCGAAGTGGAGCGGATCATCGCCCTGGTCGCCGACGCCCAGCAGTCCGACGGCTACCTCAACACCTGGTTCCAGGTCCGCAAGAACGGCGAGCGCTACCAGGACCTGCGCTGGGGACACGAGCTGTACTGCGCGGGCCATCTGATCCAGGCGGCGGTGGCCCATCACCGTGCGACCGGTCGCGACGAACTCCTCGTCGTGGCACGACGGTTCGCCGACCACATCGACTCCGTCTTCGGCCTTCCCGGCAGCGGCAGGCCGATCGACGGCGTCGACGGCCACCCTGAGGTGGAGACCGCTCTGGTCGAGCTGTACCGGGAGACCGGCGAGCGGCGCTATCTGGATCTGGCCGGCTACTTCGTCGATCGTTACGGCCACGGCCTGCTCGGCGGCGAGGCGTACTGCCAGGACCGTGTGCCGTTGCGCGAGGCGGTCACCGTCGAGGGCCACGCCGTGCGGCAGTTGTATCTGCTGGCCGGTGCGACGGACCTGGCCACGGAGACGGGCGACGCCGAACTGCGCTCCGCCTCCGAGCGGTTGTGGCGGGCGATGACCACGACCAAGACCCATCTGACCGGTGGTCTCGGAGCGCACCACGACCAGGAGGACTTCGGCGACCCGTTCGAGCTGCCCAACGAGCGTGCCTACTGCGAGACCTGCGCCGCCATCGCCTCGGTCCAGTGGAGCTGGCGCATGGCCCTGCTCACCGGCGAGGCCCGCTACAGCGACTTGATCGAGCGCACTCTCTACAACGGGTTCCTCGCCGGTGTCTCGCTGGACGGCGAAAGCTGGCTGTACGTCAATCCGCTCCAGGTCCGCGACGGCCACACGGACCCCGGTGGCGACCAGTCGGCCCGCCGTACCCGCTGGTTCCGCTGCGCCTGTTGCCCTCCGAACGCGATGCGGCTGCTGGCCGGACTTGAGCACTACCTCTCCTCGACCGACGCCGAGGGGCAGGGCCTGCAGATCCACCAGTACGTCACCGGCCGCTACCGCGGTGACCTCGACGGCACGCCCGTCACCGTGGCCGCCGAGACCGACTACCCGTGGCACGGCGCGGTGTCCCTGACCGTCGAGGAGACCCCGCGGGAGCGGCCCTGGACGCTGTCCCTGCGCATCCCGCGGTGGTGCCACGACTACCGCGTGCGGTGCGGCGACCGGACGTACGACCAGGCCGACGCGCCCGTCACCGACGGCTGGCTGCGCCTGGAGCGCACCTGGGCGCCGGGCGACCGGGTCGTCGTCGAACTCGGCCTGGAGCCCCGCCTCACCGCGGCCGACCCCCGGGTGGACGCGGTCCGCGGCTGTGTGGCGATCGAGCGGGGCCCGCTCGTGTACTGCCTGGAGCAGGTGGACCACCCCGGGGGCGGTCTGGACGACGTCGTCATCGACACCGCGCGGCCGCTCGCCGTGAAGCAGCGGCCGGATCTGCTCGGCGGTGTCGCCACCGTCGTCGCAACGGGCCATCGCCGCTCGGTCCCGGACACCGACTGGTGGCCCTACCGGTCCGCCGACGCCGACCCCGCCGCCGCACCCTCGGGCGAGGCCGTCGAGCTCACCGCGATCCCCTACTACGCCTGGGCCAACCGGCAGGACGGCAGCATGCGCGTCTGGCTTCCCACCTTCTGACACGGCCGACCTCCACAGCCTCCTCCTCCCGGCACCGGCGCACACCCCATCACCCCGTCACCCCGCACGACCACTCATGACAACGAGGTCACCGCAATGCGAAACACCCGCAGAACTCTCCTCGCCGCCTGTGTCGCCGTCGGCACCCTCGCCTCCGTCACGGCCTGCGGGGGCGGCGGTTCGGGTTCCTCCGACTCCACCGGCAAGTCGGCGACGTACACCTTCTGGGACCCGTACCCGCAGTTCGACGCCTCCTCGGACTGGGGCAAGCGCATCGCCCAGTGCGGTACCTCGGCGGGCGTCAAGATCAAGCGCACCGGCTACGACACCACCGACCTGGGCAACAAGGCGCTGCTGGCCGCCCAGCAGGGCAACGCGCCCGATGTGATGCTCGTGGACAACCCGGTCGTCTCCACGCTGGTCGAGGCGGGGATCCTCAACAAGACGAGCGACCTCGGTCTGTACACGTCCGCGATCCAGAAGAACATCATCGGCGCGGGCACCATCGACGGCGCCTCCTACGGCGTACCGATCGGCGCCAACACGCTGGCCCTCTACTACAACAAGAAGGTCCTGACCGCCGCCCACGTCGACCCCGCTTCCATCAAGGACTGGGCTTCGCTGACGGCCGCCCTGAAGAAGGTCAAGTCGGCCGGGAAGAAGGGCATCACCTTCTCGGCGATCGGCACGGAGGAGGGCAGCTTCCAGTTCCTGCCGTGGTTCTGGGGCGCGGGCGGCGACCTCACCCACCTCGACTCGCCGAAGAGCGTGGCCGCGCTGTCGCTGTGGAAGCAGTGGGTCGACGAGGGGCTCGCGCCCAAGGACGTCCTGAACAACACCCAGACCACCAGCTGGCAGGAGTTCGCCACCGGCGACTACGCCTTCGGCGAGAACGGCACCTGGCAGCTCGCCAACGCGGAGAAGGCCGGATTCCCGTACGGGGTCGTCAGCATCCCCGGACAGCACGGCGGTTCGGCGCCGGTGCCGACCGGCGGCGAGTTCGTCACCGTGCCCGTGCAGCGGGACACCGCGCGCTACGACATCAGCAAGAAGATCGTCTCCTGTCTGACCAGCTCGGAGAGCCTGCTGGCCAGCGACACCGCCCTGACGTACGTCGCGCCCACCGCGGCGGTCCAGGCCCAGCAGGTCGAGGCGAACCCGAAGCTCAAGCCGTGGGTGGAGGCCGTGGCCGCCGCGCGTGGTCGTACCAGCGGCGGTCTGGGCACGAAGTACCCCACCATCTCGCAGCCGATGTGGACCGCCGTACAGGCGGCCCTGTCCGGTGGCAAGAGCCCCGAGACCGCTCTCGACGCCGCGCAGACGGCGGCCGGCAAGAGCAAGGGCTGACACGGCCGGCCGGCACGAGGGCTGACAGCGCGCGGCACCACAGGCCGCGCCCCGGACACCGCCACCCGCATCCAGGAGTTCGCATGACCATCGCCCGAGTCGACCGCCGTCCCCAGCGGTCCCCGGCCGCGCCGGGAGCGGCGGGCGGCGCCGACCGGCGTGACGTGCCGCCACGCCGTCGGCGCGGCAGGGACCGGCTGACCGCGCTGGGCTTTCTCGCCCCGCTCGTCGCCTACCTCGCCGCCTTCTATCTCTATCCGCTCTACCGCAACCTCGATCTGAGCCTGCGTGATTACACGGTCCGCTCGTTCGTGGCGGGCGACGCGCCGTTCTCGGGCTGGGACAACTTCTCCCAGGTGCTGAACGACCCGACCTTCGGGCCCGCGCTGCGCAACACGATGGTGTTCACCTTCGTGTCGATCGCGCTCCAGTACGCGGCCGGGCTGGCGCTCGCGGTCTTCTTCAACCGGCACTTCCGTCTCGCCACCACCCTGCGGGCGCTGTTCCTCATCCCGTGGCTGCTGCCGCTGATCGTGTCGGCGTCGACCTGGTCCTGGATGCTGAACAGCGAGTCGGGCGTGGTCAATTACGCCCTGCACCTCGTCGGCGTCCCGCCCGTCGACTGGCTGACCTCGCCGCACTGGGCGCTCGCCTCGGTCGTCATCGCCAACGTCTGGATCGGTATCCCGTTCAACCTCGTCATCCTCTACAGCGGTCTGCAGAACATCCCCGGGGAGCTGTACGAGGCCGCCTCGCTGGACGGGGCGAGCGGCCGGCAGCAGTTCTGGCGCATCACCTTCCCCCTGCTGCGGCCGGTCTCCGCGATCACGCTGCTGCTCGGACTGGTCTACACGCTCAAGGTGTTCGACCTGATCTGGATCATGACCAAGGGAGGTCCCGGCGACTCCTCGTCGACGCTGGCGACCTGGTCGTACCAGCTCGCGTTCGGCACCCTGCTCCCGCACTTCGGCCCCGGTGCCGCCGTCGGCAACATCCTCATCCTCATCGCCCTCGTCTTCGGCCTGCTGTACATCCGCGTCCAGAGGAGGCAGGAAGCGTGAAGTCCCGTGCGAGCTCCCGCCGTCACACCACCGTCGGACTCCTGCTGACCGGGATCATGCTGTTCCCGGTGTACTGGATGCTGAACGTGTCCCTCACCCCGCAGCAGGACATGCGCAAGTCCCCTCCCGACCTGCTTCCGCTGCACCCCACGTTCGAGGGCTACCGGGCCGTGCTGCACGACCAGATGCCCTACCTCGGCACCAGTCTGCTCATCGGCCTCGGCACGGTCGCCGCCACCCTCGTCCTCGCCGCACCGGCCGGCTACTCACTGGCGAAACTCCGCCCCCGCGGCGGCGGCATCATGGGCCTCGCCCTCCTCGTCGCCCAGATGATCCCCGGCATCGTCATGGCGATGGGGTTCTACGGGATCTTCCTCAACCTCGGCCTGCTGAACTCCTGGTGGGGCCTGATCATCGCGGACTCCACCATCGCCGTGCCCTTCGGCGTCATGATCTTCACGGCGTTCATGTCGGGCATCCCCGACGAGCTCACCGCCGCCGCCCGCATCGACGGCGCGGGTACCTGGCGAACCTTCTGGTCCGTCGTCCTGCCGGTGAGCCGCAACGCCGTGGTCACCGTCTCGCTGTTCAGCTTCCTGTGGGCCTGGTCCGACTTCGTCTTCGCCAACACCCTCGACGGCGGCGGCGATCTTCGCCCGATCACCCTCGGCATCTACCACTACATCGGCAACAACAACCAGGAATGGAACGCGATCATGGCCACCGCCGTCGTCGCGTCCGTACCCGCCGCCGTCCTGCTCGTCCTCGCGCAGCGGTACGTGGCCGCCGGGGTCACCGCGGGCGCGGTCAAGGACTGACCGGGACGTCAGCCCCCCCATCCACCTCCTCATCCGTCAGGAGAGCCGCCACCCATGCCTGTTCCGAGATCTCAGCCACGCACGCCCAGAAGGCCGTTCGACCGTACGGCCGCCGCCGTTGTGGCGACGGTCCTGGCCACCGCCGCGACCGCCCTCACGGGCACACCCGCCCAGGCGGCCCCCACTGCGTCCACGACCCTGGTCGTCAACGCCGCCCAGACCCTGCGGTCCGTCACCCATGTCGCCACGGGCAGCCTCTACGGCCTCGCCGACGCGAGCACCCCGGCCGACAGCCTCGTCCAGCCGCTGAAGCCGAACACCTTCGTCCAGATGGCACCCGGCGGCCACCAGTTGCCCAACGGTGAGCCAAGCCCCGCCGGCGACTCCCTGGTCGTCGCCCCCAAGGCCGCCAGGGCCGGCGCGAAGGTCGTCGTCCGGATGCCCGACTGGTACCCCGACTTCCCCTACAAGTGGGTGAGCTGGAGCGACTGGCTGTCCGCCGTCGACACCCAGGTCGCCTCGGTCAAGTCCGCCGGCGCCGGGAACATCAGCGCGTACGAGCTGTGGAACGAGCCGGACTGGACCTGGGACACCACCAACGCCGGTGCCTTCGACGCGGGTTGGGCACGCACGTACAAGGAGGTACGCGCCAAGGACGCCACCACTCCCCTCCAGGGTCCCAGCTACTCGGCGTGGAACCAGAGCTGGATGAGCCAGTTCCTCACCGACGCCAAGGCCAGTGGCACCGTCCCGGACGTCATCGCCTGGCACGAGCTCCAGGGCAGCAAGGACATCGCCGCGCACGTCTCCGCGTACCGCTCCCTGGAGAGCGGCCTCGGCATCAGCCCGCGGCCGATCTCCATCGAGGAGTACGCGACACCGAGCGAGATGGGGATACCCGGCGCCCTCGTCGGCTACGCCGCCAAGTTCGAGCGCGCGGGCGTCCACGACGCGGAACTCGCCTTCTGGAACCACTACGGAACCCTTGGCGACACCCTCACCGACACCGGCGGATCGCCCAACGGCTCCTACTGGCTCTACAAGTGGTACGGCGACATGTCCGGGAACATGCTCACCACCACTCCCCCGGCGCAGACCGGCATCGACGGCGCCGCCTCGCTCACCGGTGACGGGCGGCAGATCAGCGTGATCTTCGGCGGAGGCACCGGTTCGACGGCCGTCACGGTGAACGGACTGGGCTCCCTGTCCGGCTTCGGCGCCACGGTGCACGTCAAGCTGGAGTACACCCCGTCCAAGGGCCGCACCACGGCCGTCTCCGCCCCGTACACCATCTCCGAGAGCGACTATCCGGTCAGCAACGGCTCCCTCACCGTCCCCGTCGCGATGAACGCGTCCGACGGCTACCACCTGGTCGTCACGCCCAGCGGTACGTCCGCCTCGCTCGCCGGGCGCTATCAGATCACCAACAAGAACAGCGGGCTCGCGCTGGACACACAGAGCGCGGGCACCGCACAGGGCACCGCCGTCGTCCAGGCCACCTCGACCACCGGCACCGACCAGAACTGGACGCTGGTGTCGGCGGGTTCGGGCCTCTACAAGATCGTGAACCAGGCCAGTGGTCTGCTGCTCGGCGTCAACGGCATGAGCACCGCTGCCGGAGATACGGCCCTGATCTGGGGCGACAACGGCACCAGCGACCACCTCTGGCAGCTGATCCCGGCCGACAACGGCTACTACAAGATCGCCAACTACAACAGCGGCCTCCTGCTCGGCGTCACCAACATGAGCACCTCGTCCGGCGCCCAAGTCCTCCAGTGGGACGACAACGGCACCGCTGACCACCTGTGGAGACTCACCTCGCGCTGAGTGCCCGGCCGAACTCTCCCGCGCCTGTCGCCCACCGCAGGCCCGGGGGCGTTCGACGTCGGCTCGGCGTCGGCATCGGCGCACACCTGGACCAGACCGGTTACGGCCTCGGCAAGTCCATGATGACCGTCGGCCTGGTCCTCGCCCCGCAGGGTCTGGTGATGATGGCGATGGCGCCGCTGTCCGCCGCCATCACCAAGGCCAAGGGTCCCAAGGCCACGCTGATGCTCGGCGCCGTCATCGTCGCCGCGGGCTACAGCCTCGACACCCTGATGCGGTCCATCGGTACGTCCTTCGCCAGCGCCATCGCCGGTGTCGTCCTGGCGCAGATGACCGCCGATCTCGGCACCACCGCCCTGCCCTCGGAGAACGGCTTCATGGTGGTCATGGCCATCGGCGCCGGTGCCGCCCTCCTCGCTCTCGCGCTCGCCGCCTTCCTGCCCCGCCAGCGGGTGGCGCGCTCGGCGGCGCCGGTGGCCGGCGGGCCGGCCGAGCGGCCCGCGGAGGTCTCCGGGGCGAAGTCGTAAGGGTCACAGAGGGTCACAGACGCGGGGTACGGCCGACCGTACCCCGCCGGCATTGGGCCCAAGGCGGTCGTCGCCCCGCTCCCCGGGGGGGCGACCGCCTTGGCGCTTCGATCGACCCGGAACCCGGTGCACCCGCGTGGCGCGGATCGGCGTGCCGACCGGCACAGGCGTTCACCGGGTGTCCGACCGGGGCTGCCGACGTCGCCGGACCGGTCGCCTCCGCCGCGAGCCCGTAGTTCCTGGTGGCGCTGCTGAGCGCCGCCCCCCGGGCCGGCGCCCGTCCCGCTGCGGGACCACCCCGGAACGCGCCGTACCCGCGGCCCGCTCGGCCGCTCCTACGGACTGCGGGTGGCGTTGCGTGCGCGTGCGTGCGCCGCGGTGGCCGTCGTACCGCACCCCGTCCAGTGGCCCTGGTTCCCGGCGCTCCGAACGCGACGCGGGTCCCCGCGCGTGTCACAGTCCATCGGCCATCCCGTGGCCCGAAGGTGTCCCGTCCACCGTCAGATAGAGGGTGACCCAGCGTCCGACCAGGCGTTCACACCTTGACACGGCATTGCAGCGGCAGACACCCATCACCAGATCGAACGGTAATTCGACACGCATACTTACCGGCTCCTCGGGGAAGACGCGTCGACGACAACCACCCCAAACATGCCCAGTTCAACACTCCAGTCCCCCAGCGAGCACCTCTCCTTGACCAACACAGGCGGTCCCATCGTGAGCAAGTCTTCCTTCGCCGAGCCGGAGCAATCCGAATCGCCGGTCCGATCGAAGACTCACCGCCGCGAGGTGACCCATCCCGGTCCGCTGCCCTCCCTCACCGGTCTGCGCTGGGTGGCGGCCCTTCTCGTCTTCTGCCTGCACACCCGCAACCTGGGCTACTTCAACGGGCAGGCCCGTCACTTCGCCGACTGGGGCTTCGGGGCGGGCTCCACCGGGGTCTCCTTCTTCTTTCTGCTCTCTGGCTTCGTCCTCGCCTGGTCCGCCCGGTCCGACGACCGCCCCACGGCCTTCTGGCGCCGCCGCTTCGCCCGCCTCTACCCCGTCCACCTGGTCACGGCCTGTATCGCGGTGTTCGTCATGGGCATGGGCAAGCCGGCTGGCAGCGCGGCGAATCTGCTTCTCGTCCACTCCTGGTGGCACCCGTGGTGGCAGACACTCGACCCCGTCAGCTGGTCCCTCGCGTGCGAGGCGTTCTTCTACGCGACCTTCCCCGCGTTCGCCCTGTTGCTGCGGTACGCCGGGGCCCTCACCGCGACCGCGCTCGCCGGCGCGAGCGTCCTGACCGTGCTCATCCTGACCCGGGCGGACCTGCACCTGGGTGTCGGCCGCACCCTGTACTCCTTCCCCGCCGCCCGGCTGCCGGAGTTCGTCCTCGGAGTCGCCGTGGCCCGCCTCGTACTCCTCGGCCGCTGGCGCGGCCCCGGCCTGGAGGCGTCGGTGGCCCTGACGATCATCGGCTACTTCCTGGTCTCCCAGGTCGGCGGATCGTACGCCTGCGTCGCCTGCACCTTGGTCGGTTTCACCTGTCTGATCCCCGCGGCCGCCCTCGCCGACGTACGCGGCCTGCCCAGCTTGTGGCGACATCCGGCCCTCGTCCGACTGGGTGAACTCTCCTTCGCCTTCTACATGGTCCACCTGCTCGTGCTGCGCGCGGGGCAGCACCTGTTCAAGCCGTCGCCGATCGGTGCGCTCACCGCCTTCGCGGTGTCCCTGGCACTCGCCTGGCTCCTCCACGAGTACGTCGAGGTACCCGCCCGGCGATGGCTTCTGCGGCCCTTCATGAGATCCCTGCGACGCACCCTGGTGTCACGCTGATCAGGCGGGGCCGTCCCACAGGACATGCAGGGTGGACGGCTTACGGAAGACCAGCCCGTGCGGAGTGGTCGGGTGGGCCGGGTCGAGGCGCAGGGCGGGGAGGCGTTCGAGCAGGCGCTGAAGGGCGATACGGGTCTCCAGTCGGGCGAGGTGCGCGGCGAGGCAGTAGTGCGGGCCGTGTGCGAAGGCCAGCTGGAGACGCGCGTTCTCGCGGCGGACGTCGAACCGATCGGGATCGGGGAAGACGGCCGGGTCGCGGTTGGCGCCCGCCAGGGAGACGGTGACCAGTTCACCCCGGCGGATCGTTGCCTGGCCGAGGACGGTGTCACGGGTGGCGTACCGGTCCACGACCGCCGCTCCGGGTTCGAGGCGCAGCGATTCCTCGATCGCGCCGTCCAGCAGGTCGACGTCATCGCGGACAAGGGCGAGTTGGCCGGGGTGTCGCAGCAGGTGCAGCAGCGCGTTGGTGATCATCGCCTCGGTGGTCTCTATCCCTCCGAACATCAGCACCGCGGCGTTGGACGCCACTTCTGGCAGCGCCAGCCGCTCGGCGGCGGCGCCCAGGAGCGAAGTCGCGCCCCGGCCGGCGACGGTGGCTTCGACAGCGGCCCGTAGCCGCGCGTACGCCTCGGCGCCCGCGGGTGCCGCCTCGTGTCCGGCGGTGATGTCCGAGACCGACCGCACGATGGAGTCGTACCAGGAGAGCACCGTGTCCGCGGTGGTGCCGACCAGCCCGAGCGCCTCGGTCACGACGGCGACGGCGAGCGGGCCGGCGAAGGCACGTCGCAGTTCGACGGCGCCCGCCGGTTCCAGCGCGGTGATGAGCCGGTCGGTCTCCCGCTCGATGAACGAGGCGAAGCCGTCGCGTACTTCCCTGGGGCGGAAGGGAGCGGAGAAGGGCTCCCGGTGGCGGGCGTGCTCGTCTCCGTCCAGGGACAGCATGCTCGGGCCGACGACCTGCGCGGTGGAGAACCGGGGGTCGTCGACGGTGAAGGTCACGGGGTCCCGCATCACGTTCAGCGCGAGATCGCGACGGGTCACCAGCCAGCCGTCCAGCTCGGGCAGCCAGGAAACGGGCTCATGCGCACGGAGCCGGGCCAGTCGCGGATGCGGATCCGCGGCGAGTTCGGCGAGCGTGGTCGCGGCACCGAGCGGGAAGGAGCCGACGGCGCTCATCGCAAGCCCTGGCCGGGCACGGGGAATTGGATCACAGCCAAGGCTAACAATCGTGCTGAAGGCGAGGCCGATGGGGGCGTGATAATTTGCCGAGGCCAGTCAAGGGAATCCGGTGTGAATCCGGAGCTGACGCGCAGCGGTAAGGGTGACGGGCGGGGCAACACGAAGCCACTGGACGGCGGTCGTACGTGACCGGAGTCCGGGAAGGCGCCTCGTCCGGACGATCCCGAGTCCGAAGACCTGCTGGCGGACCGTACGAACGGGCCCCGCGACTGGGCCCTCGACGCCAGAGGATGTCACGTGCCCGTTGCGCGCCCAGCCCGCCGCTGTGCCCTGCTCCTGTCCGGAGCCCTGTTGCTGACCGCTTGTGGCGGCGGCTCGTCCGCCGACGGAAGCAAGTCGCCGAAATCCACCGGTGCGGTGTCGCTCGACAACTGCGGCCGGAAGGTGGCGATCGCCTCCGCGCCGAAGCGGGCCGTGTCCCTGAACCAGGGCACCACCGAGATCATGCTGTCCCTCGGCCTCGCCGACCGCATGGTGGGCACCGCCACCTGGACCGACCCGGTCATGAAGGGCTTGGCGAAGGCCAACGGGAAGGTGCCCCGACTCGCGGACGACGCCCCTTCCTTCGAGAAGGTCCTCGACGCCGAACCCGACTTCGTCGCCGCCTCCTTCGCCTCCACACTGGCCAAGGGCGGTGTGGCTCCGCGCGAGAAGTTCGAGGAACTGGGCGTGCCCACCTACCTGTCCCCCGCCGACTGCGAGGGCAAGGACAACAGCGGTGACGGCGACGGAGTGCGCACCGAGCCGCTGACCATGGATGCGGTCTACGGCGAAGTGGGCGACCTGGCCGAGGTCTTCGGCGTCGAGGAGCGCGGCGCCAAGCTCGTCGCGGACCTCAAGGCACGGGTGGCGAAGGCCACCGACGGGATCGACGCGTCCGACACCACGGTCCTCTACTGGTTCGCCAACCAGGAGGCCCCGTACATGGCGGGCTGCTGCGGTGCGCCCGGCATCATCACCAACGCCCTCGGCGCGAAGAACGTCTTCGCCGACACGAAGCAGGAATGGCCCCAGATCAACTGGGAGACCGTCGCCGACCGCGATCCCGACGTCCTGGTGATCGGTGACCTCACCCGCAGGTCGCAGACCGCCGAGACCGCCGCGAAGAAGATCGAGTTCCTGGAGACCAATCCGGCCACCAAGAACATGGACGCGGTGAAGAACAAACGGTACGTGCTGCTCAGCGGGCAGGCGATGAACCCGACCATCCGCACGGTCGAAGGTGTCGAGAAGGTGGCCGCGGCGCTGCGCGAGTACGGGCTCGCCGGGTGACCACCGCCGCCATGACCGCCGTGGTGCGTACGGCGGCCGGGCTCGCCGTGCTCGTCGCGTCCGTGGCGGTGGCCATCACCATCGGCCCCGCGGACATAGGCGTCGGGGAGGTCTGGTCCGCGGTGGCCTCCCACCTCGGGGGCAGAGCTCCGGAACTGACCCCGATCCGCGACGGCATCGTGTGGAACCTGCGGCTCCCGCGCACCCTGCTCGCCGCGGTCTGCGGCGCCGGGCTCGCGGTGTGCGGGGCGGTCATGCAGTCCCTGCTGCGCAACCCGCTCGCCGACCCCTTCGTCCTCGGCGTCTCCTCCGGGGCCTCGACCGGGGCCGTCGTGGTCGTGGTGCTGGGCGCCGACGGTGGAGTGCTGTCCGTCTCCGGGGGCGCCTTCGTGGGCGCGCTGTGCTCCTTCGCCCTGGTGCTGCTGCTCAGCCACACCGTCGGCGGCACGACCGATCGGGTGGTGCTCGCCGGGGTCGCCGCCATGCAGCTGTTCTCCGCACTCACCTCCCTCGTGGTGATGACGGCGGCCGACGCCGAGACCACCCGCGGTGTCCTGTTCTGGCTGCTGGGCTCACTCGGCGGAGCGGACTGGACCGACGTATGGCTGTGCGCGGCCGTCCTCGCGATCGTCCTGCTGGTCTGCCTCGGACACGCGCGCACACTCGACGCCTTCGCGTTCGGGCCGGAAGCCGCGGCCTCCCTCGGTGTCTCCGTGGCCCGTACCCGGCTGGTGCTCCTGTGCGTCACGGCGCTGCTGACCGCCGCACTCGTCAGCGTGGCCGGCGCGATCGGCTTCGTCGGCCTCGTCCTGCCGCACGCCGCACGCGCGCTCGGGGGCCCCGGACACGCCCGGCTGCTGCCGGTGACCGCGCTCGCCGGGGCGGTCTTCCTGGTCTGGGCCGACACCGTGACCCGTACCGCACTCGACCCGCAGGAGGTGCCGGTGGGTGTGGTCACCTCGCTGATCGGCGTGCCCGGCTTCGTGCTGATCCTGTACCGCACCCGAAGGGTGACCCGATGACGCTCGGTGCCGACCGTGTCTCCCGCACCGCCGCCGGGCGGCTGATCCTGGACGGCGTCGACCTGACGCCCCTTCCTGGATCCATCACGGGTCTGCTCGGCCCCAACGGCTCCGGCAAGTCCACCCTGCTGCGTCTGCTCGCCGGTGTCCTGACTCCCGCCTCCGGCGTCGTCACCCTCGACGGGCATCCGCTCGGCGACCTCGGCCGCCGGGCCGTCGCCCGGCGCGTCGCCGTCGTCGAACAGCAGGTCGACACCCAGGTCGACCTGACCGTGCTCGACGTCGTACGTCTTGGCCGCATCCCTCACCGGCGCGCCTGGTCGCCCTCGACTCCGGCCGACGAGAGGGCCGTTCGCACCGCGCTGGAGCGTACGGACCCGACCGACAAGGCCGACCGCTCCTGGCACACGCTCTCGGGCGGCGAACGCCAGCGCGTCCAGATCGCCCGCGCGCTCGCCCAGGAACCACGCGAACTCCTCCTCGACGAACCCACCAACCACCTCGACATCCAGCACCAGCTCGACCTGCTGGCCCTGATCGCGGAACTCCGCGTCACCAGCGTCGTCGCCCTGCACGACCTCAACCTCGCCGCCATGTACTGCGAGCGGATCGTCGTCCTCGGGCAGGGCCGGGTCGTCGCCTGCGGCACCCCGGCAAAGACGCTCACCGAGGCCCTGATCGCCGACGTCTACGGCGTACGAGCCATCGTCACCGTCACGAGCGAAGGCACTGTCGACCGCCCCCACATACGGTTTCTGGGAACACTCCCCGACCGCTGAGGCCATCAGGACAAGGTCGCCCTCCTCGCTCCACGGCACCGGCACTGTCCGCGATCCGTGTGATGCCGTAGTACGAACACGGCCTGTTGATCAAGACCACCCCTGGGAGGTCAAGGTCACAGCCGCGTCCTCTGCTGCTCACCTGCGGATCTGGCCTAACATCCGAGCATGACGGTCCTGCCTGACGACGGGCTCTCGCTGGCCGCCGAGTTCCCTGACGCGACCCATGAGCAGTGGCAACGCCTGGTTGAAGGCGTCCTGCGAAAGTCGGGCAAGGAAGTCTCGGGCGCAGCAGCGGAAGACGCCCTGTCCACCACGCTGGAGGACGGGCTTCGCGCCCGGCCCCTGTACACCGCGGACGACTCCGCGCCCGATCCCGGCCTGCCCGGTTTCGCTCCCTTCGTACGGGGCGGGCGCCCCGAGGGCAACACCCTCGGCGGCTGGGACGTACGCCAGCAGCACACGGCCGCCGACGGCGCGGCGGTCCTCGCGGACCTGGAGAACGGCGTCACCTCGCTCTGGCTGGTCGCCGGTGCGGGCGGCATCGCGGTGTCCTCGCTCGACCGCGTCCTCGACGGCGTCTATCTCGACCTGGCGCCCGTCGTCCTCGACGCGGGACGTGAAGTCGAGCCCGCCGCACGCGAGTTGCTACGGCTCTACCAGGAGCGCGGGGTCGCCAAGGAGGCGGCGCGCGGCAACCTGGGAGCCGACCCGCTGGGCCACGAGGCCCGTACGGGAGACGGCGGGTTCGACTTCGCGCCCGTCGCCGCTCTCGCGGGGCTGTGCGCCGAGGAGTACCCGGGGCTGCGGGCGCTGACCGTGGACGCGCTGCCGTACCACGAGGCCGGCGGCTCGGCCGCGCAGGAGCTGGGCGCCTCGCTGGCGACCGGTGTCGCCTATCTGCGGCAGTTGACCGAGGCCGGGCTGAGTGTCGAACAGGCCTGCGGGCAGCTGGAGTTCCGGTACGCGGCCACCGCCGACCAGTTCCTGACCATCGCCAAGTTGCGGGCGGCGCGCCGGCTCTGGGCGCGGGTGACCGAGGTCTGCGGGGCCCCGGCCGGGCAGGTGCAGCACGCGGTGACCTCGCCGGTGATGATGTCCCGCCGCGACCCTTGGGTGAACATGCTGCGCACGACGGTCGCCACGCTGGCCGCCGGGGTGGGCGGCGCCGACGCCGTCACCGTGCTGCCCTTCGACCACGCGCTCGGCCTGCCGGACGCGTTCGCCCGGCGGATCGCCCGCAACACCTCGACGATCCTGGTCGAGGAGTCACATCTGTCCCGGGTGATCGATCCGGCGGGCGGCTCCTGGTACGTGGAGCGGCTCACTGACGAACTCGCCCACGCGGGCTGGGAGTTCTTCCAGCGGATCGAGGGGGAGGGTGGCCAGGCGGCGGCCCTGCGCTCCGGCCGGCTCGGCCAGGACCTCGCCCACACCTGGCAGGCGCGCAGCGCGAAGCTCGCCAAGCGGCGCGAACCCGTCACCGGGGTCAGCGAGTTCCCGAACCTCGCCGAACGCCTCGTAGAACGCGCAGCCGCCCCCGTACCGCCGTCCGGCGGGCTGCCGCGGGTGCGGCGCGACGAGGCGTTCGAGGCGCTGCGGGCCCGCTCCGACGCCCACCTTGCGGCGACCGGTTCCCGGCCGCGGATCTTCCTGGCCGCCCTCGGCCCGGCCGCCGCGCACACCGCCCGCCTCACCTTCGCCTCGAACCTGTTCCAGGCGGGTGGCATCGAGCCCGTCACCGAGGGCGCCTTCGAGGACAGCGGTGCCACCGAGGTCTGTCTGTGCTCCAGCGACACGCTGTACGAGGAGCGGGCCGCGGAGGTCGCCGGGGCGCTGAAGGCGACGGGCGCCGGGCACGTGTCCCTCGCGGGCCGCCCCGGGCAGTACCCGGATGTCGATGCCTATGTCTTCGCGGGGTGCGACGCCGTCGCCGTGCTCTCCGCCACCCTCGACCGCATGGGAGTGTCCTGATGGCAGCGATGGGAATCCCCGACTTCTCCGGGATCGGGCTGGGGGTCCCGAAGGCCGACGGCGGGAGCGACGAGTGGCGCGACGCCGTCAAGAAGGCCACGGGCGGGGCCGATCTCCTGTGGGAGACCCCGGAGGGCATCGCGGTCGAGCCGCTGTACACCGGGCAGGACCTGGAGGGCCTGGACTTCCTCGGCACCTACCCGGGCATCGCCCCGTATCTGCGCGGCCCGTACCCGACGATGTACGTCAACCAGCCCTGGACGATCCGTCAGTACGCGGGCTTCTCCACGGCCGAGGAGTCCAACGCCTTCTACCGGCGGAATCTCGCGGCCGGCCAGAAGGGCCTGTCCGTCGCCTTCGACCTGCCCACGCACCGCGGCTACGACAGCGACCACCCGCGGGTGACCGGTGACGTCGGCATGGCGGGCGTGGCGATCGACTCGATCTACGACATGCGGCAGCTCTTCGACGGCATCCCGCTGGACAGGATGACCGTGTCGATGACGATGAACGGCGCCGTGCTGCCGGTGCTCGCGCTGTACATCGTGGCGGCGGAGGAACAGGGCGTACCGCCCGAGAAGTTGGCCGGGACCATCCAGAACGACATCCTCAAGGAGTTCATGGTCCGCAACACCTACATCTATCCGCCGAAGCCGTCGATGCGGATCATCTCCGACATCTTCGCCTTCACCTCGCAGCGGATGCCGCGCTACAACTCCATCTCCATCTCCGGCTACCACATCCAGGAGGCGGGTGCGACGGCCGACCTGGAGCTGGCGTACACGCTGGCCGACGGGGTGGAGTACATCCGGGCGGGGCGGGCGGCGGGGATGGACGTGGACGCGTTCGCGCCTCGGCTCTCCTTCTTCTGGGCCATCGGCATGAACTTCTTCATGGAGATCGCCAAGATGCGGGCCGCGCGGCTGCTGTGG
The DNA here is from genome assembly GCF_042959425.1 of Streptomyces sp. NPDC007896. Lineage (NCBI taxonomy): Bacteria > Bacillati > Actinomycetota > Actinomycetes > Kitasatosporales > Streptomycetaceae > Streptomyces > Streptomyces sp. NPDC007896. The sequence continues at coordinate 111,871 of NZ_JBIBKX010000014.1, forward strand.
GCGAAGCTGGTCAAACAGTTCGACCCGCAGAACGCCAAGTCCCTTTCCCTGCGCACCCATTCGCAGACCTCCGGCTGGTCACTGACCGCGCAGGACGTGTTCAACAACGTGACGCGTACGTGTGTGGAGGCGATGGCGGCGACGCAGGGGCACACCCAGTCGCTGCACACCAACGCGCTGGACGAGGCGCTCGCCCTGCCCACCGACTTCTCGGCGCGCATCGCCCGCAACACGCAGCTGCTGATCCAGCAGGAGTCGGGTACGACCCGGGCGATCGACCCGTGGGGCGGCAGCGCGTACGTCGAGAAGCTGACGTACGACCTCGCGCGCCGGGCCTGGCAGCACATCGAGGAGGTCGAGGCGGCGGGTGGCATGGCGCAGGCCATCGACGCCGGTATCCCGAAGCTGAGGGTGGAGGAGGCCGCGGCCCGCACCCAGGCCCGGATCGACTCCGGACGCCAGCCGGTCATCGGCGTGAACAAGTACCGGGTGGAGACCGACGAGCAGATCGACGTCCTCAAGGTCGACAACTCCTCCGTACGCACCCAGCAGATCGAGAAGCTGCGGCGGCTGCGCGCGGAGCGCGACGAACAGGTCTGCCAGGACGCGCTGCACGCCCTGACACGGGCCGCCGAAGGCACCGGCAATCTGCTGGAGCTGGCGGTGAACGCGGCCCGCGCGAAGGCCACCGTCGGTGAGATCTCCGACGCGCTGGAGAAGGTGTACGGGCGGCACGCGAGCCAGATCCGTACGATCTCGGGTGTGTACCGCACCGAAGCCGGCGAGTCGCCGTCCGTCGAACGCACCCGCACCCTGGTGTCCTCCTTCGAGGAGGCCGAGGGCCGTCGGCCCCGCATCCTGGTCGCCAAGATGGGCCAGGACGGGCACGACCGCGGCCAGAAGGTGATCGCCACCGCCTTCGCCGACCTCGGCTTCGACGTCGACGTCGGCCCGCTGTTCCAGACCCCGGGCGAGGTGGCGCGCCAGGCCGTCGAGGCGGACGTGCACATCGTCGGGGTGTCCTCGCTGGCCGCCGGACACCTCACCCTCGTACCGGCGTTGAAGGAGCAGCTCGCGGAGGAGGGCCGGGAGGACATCATGATCGTGGTCGGCGGGGTGATTCCGCCGCAGGACGTGCCCACGCTCCTGGAGATGGGCGCGGCGGCCGTCTTCCCGCCCGGGACGGTGATCCCGGACGCGGCGTACGACCTGGTGCAGCGGCTGTCCGCCGACCTCGGCCACGACCTCTGACCCCCATGGCGATCGACCTCGGCACCTATGTGAAGGGCGTACTCGACGGGAAGCGGGCGCTGGTGGCACGCGCCATCACGCTCGTGGAGTCGACGAAGCCCCAACACCGCGCTCTGGCACAGGAGTTGCTGACCGAGCTGCTGCCGCACAGCGGGAAGGCGCGGCGGATCGGGATCAGCGGCGTACCCGGTGTGGGCAAGTCGACGTTCATCGACGCGTTCGGCACCCTGCTCACCTCGCTCGGGTACCGGGTCGCGGTGCTCGCCGTCGACCCGTCCTCCAGCCGGACCGGTGGTTCGATCCTGGGCGACAAGACGCGCATGGAACGCCTGGCCGTCGACCCGGCGGCCTTCGTGCGCCCCTCCCCCACCGCGGGCACGCTCGGCGGGGTCGCCAAGGCGACCCGCGAGTCGATCGTGGTGATGGAGGCGGCCGGCTACGACGTGGTCCTGGTGGAGACGGTCGGCGTCGGCCAGTCCGAGACCGCCGTCGCGAACATGGTCGACTCCTTCCTGCTCCTGACTCTGGCCCGCACCGGCGACCAGTTGCAGGGCATCAAGAAGGGCGTCCTGGAACTGGCGGACGTCATCGCGGTCAACAAGGCGGACGGACCGCACGAGCGGGACGCCCGGGGCGCGGCACGGGAGCTGGCGGGCGCGCTGCGGCTGATGCATCCCGCCGACGCCGCCTGGACCCCGCCGGTACTGAGTTGCAGCGCCCGTGAGTCGACCGGCCTGGACACGGTCTGGGAGCGCCTCGAACAGCACCGCACGCTCCTCGCCTCCACCGGCCGTCTCGCCGCCAAGCGCCGCGACCAGCAGGTGGACTGGACGTGGACGATGGTCCGCGACGAACTCCTCGGCCGCCTGCACGCCGACACGGCCGTACGCGCCCTCGCCCCGGGCCTCGAACAGCAGGTCCGGGACGGGGGGTTGACGGCCACGCTGGCCGCCGAGCGCATCCTGGGGGTGTTCGGCGGCGAGCGCGGCTGAACCGTGGGCAAGAGGCGCATCGGGTGATGCCGTGAGCCCTGTACGCGCCCCTGCGTGCTGGGGGAAAATGCGCCATGTCGACGGTCATAGGGCTGAGGTAGTGCGTACTCGGCCGCCCATTCCCCCGAAAGCAGGTCGGCTGCCGTGCTCTTGCGTCTGCCCACGTCCGTTTCCGCAGCCCAGGAGTGCATGGCCGAGGGGGCGGTGCCCATAGGCGGCGCGACCCTGGTGTGGGCCACCTGGCAGCGGGACGGCTTCCCCGAGCAGGCGATGTCGCTGCGCGACCTGCCGGAGGCCAATGCGATCGGCCGCGAGACGCTGGGCGGGGCCGTGATACTGAACCGGATCGACGACCGCGTGCCCGAAGCCCTGCGCAGGGCGGCCGCCACCGTGGGGACCGGAGCCGTGCGCCGCACGGCCACCGTCGGCGGCAACATCGTCGGGAGCACCCTGCGCTGCCTGCTGCCCGCCGCACTCGTCCTGGAAGCCCGCGCGGTGGTCCTGGAACCGGACAGCGTCTACGAGACCGACCTGTCCGAGGTACTGGCCAAGGGCCACCTGCTGCTCGGCCTCCGCTGGCGCGATCCGATCACCAGCGCCTACCGCAAGCTGGCCGGCGAAGCGGGGGGTCCGCCGCCGCTGGTCGTCGCCGCCGCTCTGCACACCGCCGACACCGGAGGAACACGCCTGCGAGTCGCCGTCCGCGACGGGTACGACGTACTCACCGAGAGCATCGAGTACGACGCCGGTTCCGACTCCAACTCCCACGTCGAACAGGTCCTCGACGACCTGCGTCGCACGGCCGTCGGCGCGCTGCACGCCACCGCCCGGGACGCGGTCCGCGAACTGGTCACCGACCTCTTGTCCCGTCCCACCCGCCGTTGAGGGCCCTCCCGGACACCGACAGCACGGTCTTGGCGCTGCCGCCGTCGGCCCGGGGTCACCCGTCGGGCAGGATGGGCGCCATGACCGAGATCCACACGCCCCGCCTCCTCCTCCGCCGCTGGTCCGACGACGACCTCGTGCCGATGGCGGACATCAATGCCGACCCCCGCGTCATGCACTGGATCGACGACGGTTCCGTTCGCGACCTGGACCACACGGCAGAGGCCATCGAACAGTGGGAAGAGGAATGGGACGAGGAGGGATTCGGCCTCTTCGCCGTCGAACTGCTGGCCTCCGGCGAACTGGCCGGCTTCGTGGGCCTGTCCGTGCCCGAGTTCCTGCCGGAGGTACTGCCCGCCGTCGCCATCAGCTGGCGGCTCGGCTCACCGTTCTGGGGTCAGGGGTACGCCTCCGAAGCCGCCCATGCCACGTTGGAGTTCGCCCTCCAGGACCGTGGCCTCGACCGCGTCATCAGCATCACCCGACCGGGGGACGACGCGTCCGAGAACGTCATCCGCAAGCTCGGTATGACGCTGGAGCGCGAGACGACGCACCCGGTGTACGGCTATCCACTGTTCGTTCACGCCATCGATCTCACCGAGTACCAGGCCTGAACCCGCCGAGTCGTCGATTCCCGCGGTTCATGCCCTGGTACGGTCCGGCGCGGCCGGCGGTACGACGAGCACCTGGGTGAGCGGGATCCGGGCCAGCAGGATCGCTCCGTACAGGATCAGGGCGGCCCCGACGGCCTCGGGGATCAGCCACCAGCCGGTGCGTACCCGCTCCGCGTACAAGGTGACGCCCAGGACGAGGCTGACCAGGGCGTCACCGAGGGTGAGGGCGGGTTGGGAGGCGACGAGGGGGCCCGACTGGACGGCGTTCTGCAGGAGGAACAGCGCGCAGACGCCGGTGGCGGCGAAGGCGTAGGTCTGCCAGGCCAGGAAGAACCCGGTGGCACCGCCCGTCTCCCAGGCGTGCGTGGCGTCCTTGATCAGGGCCGCGGTGAGTGCGTAGCCGATGGCCGCCGAGGCGCCGAAACAGGCCGCGCGTGCGCGTCCGGCGGGGAGCCGCAGCGCGACACCGACGGCAGCCACGATGACGCCGACGCAGCACACGATGGCCAGGATCCACCCGCCCGTGGTGGGCCGGTCGGTCCCGACCGAGGGGGCGGCCGCGGCCAGCACAGTACCCAGCCCGACGGCGATGCACACCACGGCGATCCACCCGCGCCGGGTCACCCGCCGACGTAGCACCAGACCGCCGATGAGCAGCGCGAACGGTAGTTCCAGGACGAAGATCGGCTGTACGACGGACAGCGCGCCGTTGACCAGCGCCAGCGCCTGGAAGCATGCCGCCGCCATGACCGCGGCGATCCCGCCCAGCCACACCGGCCGGTGCAGCAGCTCGATGAGCAGCCTGGCGTGGAAGCCCTCGGACAACGGCACGTCCTGTGCCGCGCGGCGCTGGAGGACGGTGGCGGTCGCGTTGCTGACCGCGGCCAGCACCGCGAAGAGGACGGAGAACACCAACGCCACCGGCTCGCCCCTCCTCCTCTCCCGCTTTCTCCCACGGGCACCACCCCAGGCGCACGCGTCACTCCCATGCTCCCGCGGCTCCACGGAGTCCGCCCCTCGGCACACCGATGTACCGATGCCCGGACCACGGACAAGGCCATCGCCATCGCCGCCGGCGCCGGTGACCAGTCCGACCCGTGGGCGGGCGTCTCACTCACGCCGGCCGGCGACGCTCTGCCACGCCATGGCCGCCGTATGCTCGACGCGGTCGGCCACGCGGCCGGAAATCAAGGGTTGGCCAAGAGGGTCGCAGCCGCACGAACGGTCGTCACGGTTGCGCCCTCCTGCAGTCCGGAAGGTCCGTGATCGACGCCGGTTTCCTGGCGGACACGGTGGACGGTCGTCCGCGCGCCAGGTTCCAGGCCGTCGTCCTGCCCCACTACAACCCGTTCCCGGCGGGCTCCGCCGAGATGGCGGCACTGGCCGCGTACGAGCAGACGTACGCGATCCCACAGGTGGACGCGTACACCTACGCGCGTCCGGAGGCCGGGCTCAAGTACCCCGTCAGCGGCGGCTACTCCGGCAGCGTCGACGGTGTGCGGGCCCAGGTCACGGCGGCCGGCAAGGCCGGGCCTTTCGGATATCTGAACGGCATCGTGCCGTTCGAGGACAACTCCCCCACGATCGGCGAGAGTTACGCCTATCTGTCGACGCCCGTCGCCGGGGCCGACTTCACCCCGTACGTCGACGCGCCGATACCGGGGCAGTCGACGCGGGGTTCCCTGGTGGGCGAGTACCGGCACGACGGACGGCGCGAGCTCGTCGTCACGTTCGTCTACAACCAGTACCAGCAGCAGTTCCGGCTGCTGGCCCGCGGCATCGTGGAGTGGATGACCGGGGGCGTGCACCTCGGCGCCTCGCGCAACTACTTCGCCGTGCACGTCGACGACGTCTTCGCCGCCGACGACCGCTGGGACACCCAGCTCAACTGCACGCCCGGCGACATCAACTGCCCGCAGGGCGAGGGCGTGACCAACCCGATCCGCATGACCCCGGCGGACGTCGACCAAGCCGCCGCCTGGGAAAGCGGCCGGAACTTCACCCTCGACCTCGCCTTCAACGGCGCCGGCAGCGTGGACCAGCGTACGGACAACAACGGGGTCGACCTGCTGGCCGACAAACTGATCGCCGACCGTCGGCCACCCGTCCCGTCACCCCCTACGGCGCCACCAAACTCGCCGGGACGGTCACCGTGACCACCTCCGGACTCGACGCGGTGGTCCTGCGCGTGGGCAACCCGGTGGGGCCCGGCGCCCCGCCCACCGGGCTGCCCGGCCGGATCGCCGGGCTGCTGCGCGCGGCCGGCCCGGGCCCGGACGCGGTGATCCGACTGGGTGATCTGCCGGCGTACCGCGACTTCGTGGACGTACGAGATGTGGCGCGGGCGGCGGTGCTCGCGGCCACGTCACCCGGGCCCCTGCCGCAGGTCCTCACCATCGGGAGCGGACGTGCCGTCCCGGTGCGCGAGCTCATACGGACTCTGGCCCGCATCGCCGGGTTCCGGGGCCGGATAGAGGAGGACGGCGGCGGCTCGGCGCGCTCGGGGGCGGTGTCGTGGCAGTGCTCCGACATCGCCGCCGCCGACGACAGCCTGGACTGGCGGCCGTCGTACGCCCTGGAGGAGTCGCTGGCCGCGCTCTGGGCGGCGACGTCCGTCCGGCCGGATGACGGCCGGGCGCCGTGAGCCTGCTCATTCCGCTGTACGTCCACCCGGCCGAGGACCCGGGCGCCTGGCACCGGCTGATCACGTCCGCGTCCTGTACGTACGCGGTGGTGATCAATCCCGCGAACGGTCCGGGCCCGGGCCCGACCCGGCGTTCACCGCGGCGGCCGGAGCACTGCGGGCGGCCGGCGCCCGCCTGCTCGGCTATGTGGACACCGACTACGGTGCCCGTTCCACGGTCGAGGTCGCGCAGGACGTCGTACGGCACCGGGAGTGGTACGGGGCCGACGGCTGCTTCCTGGACCGGGTGACCTCGGACCCGGCCGAACTGCCCGCCTGCCGAAGGCTGGTACGGGCCGTACGCAGGCTGGGCACCTCGACCGTCGTGCTCAACCCCGGGGTGCATCCGGCGCCGGGGTACGCGCGCGTCGCCGACCTGACGGTGACCTTCGAGGGGCACTGGACGACCTATGTGTCGGCGTTCAGCAGACCCGCGTGGACCGCCCGGCACCCGCCCGAGCGGTTCTGCCATCTCGTCTACGGTGTGCCCGAGGCGCTCGTACCGCTCGCCGTGCGCACCGCGCGCGAACGCGGCGCGGCGGTCTGCGGTCCCGTGACGGGAGAACCTCCCAATCCCTGGGCGCAGTTGACGCCCGCGCTGAGCGAGGCCGACTGAGCCCGGGGTCGCCGCGGACGCCGGGAAGGACGCGCGGGCGTCGGCACGTGCCATGCTGGAACCGCTGATCATGGCGGAGAGCGAGGCAGAACAACAGCGTGAGGACAGCGACACGGCCGGGCCGGACGAGGATCTGGGACCGATTCGCGGCATCGGACCCCGGGCTGCTGCGGCTCATGGCCGGGCTGCGGACGGTGGGGGCCATCGCGCTCACGCTCGCCGTACTGGCACTGCTCGGGGCCGGTAAGACTCACTTGGTGGCCGGTTCCATCGCGGCCATGGCCGCGACCTTCGCCATCAAGGAGAAGCGGCGGCGCCAACAGGCGGTCACGCTCGCGCTCGGGCTGGTCGTGGCACTCGCCGCGATGTCGCTGGGGGCGCTGCTCAGCACCCACGTGGTCGCGGGTGACCTCTTCTTCCTGGCGCTGATCTTCGCCGCCGTCTACAGCCGCCGCTTCGGTGATCGTGGAACGGCGCTGGGCCTCATCGGTTTCCAGGTCTACTTCGTGTCGCTGTTCGTCAGGGCCGGCGTCCCCGGTCTGCCGGGGCTGTGCGGAACCCTGGTCGTCGCGTTCACGTGCAGCGCGCTGGTGCGTTTCGTCGTCGTTCCGGAGACGCCCGAGCGTGTGCTGCGTCGGTTGCGCGCGGCCTTCCGGGCCCGTCTGGCGCAACTGGTGTCCGCCCAGATCGAGTTGCTGGATGCCGGCCCGGACCGGGTGGAGAAGGCTCTGGAGGAGGTCAGGCGGCACACCGCCCGGCTCCACGAGAGCGCGATGATGATCCAGGGGCGACTGGAGGAGGGGACCAGCGACCGCGCCACCGCCGCGCTCGTGCAGCGGCGTATCGCCGACGCCGAGATCGCCGCCGAGCGGCTCGGGGTGCTCATCCTCACCGCCCGCAGCGCGGAACGCGCCGACACGCTCACCCTGCATCTGCCGAACGCGCCCGTGCCCGCGGCGAGCGACCGGCTCCGGGCGCAGGACGACACCACCGCCACCCTGCGCCGTGATCTCGAAGCGCTGCGCCTGCTCGTCCTGCGCCCGGTCGCCGAGGACCGCGGCACCGGGATGGCCCACGTGCGCAACCGGCTGCTCGGTTACCGCGACGAGGAGAACCTCCCGCGCGCCTCGGCGGCCGTCCAGGACGTCTTCCGCGGGATCGGGGAGACGGGGCGTTCCGTCCTGGGACTGCGACTCGCCCTCGACGGACCCCAGGACGAGTCCGACGACACACCGTCGACGACCCGTTCCCGTGAGGAGTTGGACGCGGAGGACGTCGCCATCGCCAGGGCCGAGGAGGACGAGGAGGACACGCACGACCGCACGGGGTGGAAACGTCCGACGACCCGTACCGCGGTCCAGGTGTCGGTGGGTTCGGCCCTGGCCATCGTCGGTGGGGAGTTCCTCTCCAGCCAGCGCTGGTACTGGGCCGTGCTGACCTGCTGGGTGGTCTTCCTGAACACGGCGTCCACCGGAGAGATCCTGGTCAAGGGGTACCGCCGGCTGCTCGGCACCGTCCTCGGCGTCGTCGCCGGTGCCCTGCTGGCGAGTCTGGTCGGCTCCCACACCTGGACCGCGTTCGCCCTGGTGCTGCTGTTCATCTTCGCGATGTTCTTCACCGCGCCGCTGTCGTACGCCCTGATGTCCTTCTTCGTCACGGCGATGCTGGGCCTGCTCTACACACTGCTCAACACCTACAGCACCGGGGTACTCGTCCTTCGTATCGAGGAAACGGCGCTCGGCGCCACCTGCGGTGTCATCGCGGCCGCCCTGGTGCTCCCGGTGAACACGGACCGCCGTACCGACGAGCTGCTGGCCACGGTCCTGAAGCGGCTCGGGGAGGTGACCGGTGCGGCGGTCGACCAGCTGAGCGGCGGCCCGGCGATCGAGTTGCTGGACAAGGCGCGGGATCTCGACACAGCCCTGGACGATCTGCGGTCCTCCACGCAGCCGTTGACCCATCCGATCACCCCGCTGCGGGCCCGCCGGCAGACCGCGCGCTATCTCGTGGCGCTCCTGGAGACGTGCGCGTACCACGCGCGTTCCCTGGCGGCGACGGCCGAGCTGCTGCCCTACAGCAAGACCGTCGCCGCCGATCCCCGGCTCAAGGGGGCCGGCGGACGCATCGCGCACAACATCGACGTCCTTGTCGCACGCGTCGAGGACGACGACACCGAAGGCGTGGCCGAGACCGGCCCCAGCCTCGCCTCCATGCTGGAGACGGACCGGCCGGGCCTCCCCCGCCACGACCGCGTGACCGACCGGGTCCTGCGGCATCTGCAGCGCCTGGACGAAGGCGTGATCGGCCTCGCCCGCCCCCTCGGGGTACCGGTCTCGACCCCCACGGACACGGCGTCCCGGGGACCCGCCGTCTAGCTGGTGCCGGTGGTCATGACGTCGGGAGCCTTGGCGGTCATGACGTCGGGAGCCCTGGCGGTCACGACTTCAGGAATGCCGCCAGGCCCTCGAGCATCCGTTCCACGTCGTCCTCGTCGTTGTACGGCGACAGTCCAAGACGCAGGCCTCCGGTGTCGCCCAGGCCGAGGTGGCGCGATGCCTCCAGCGCGTAGAAGGTTCCCGCGGGCGCGTGCACGCTCCGCGCCGCCAGGAAGCGGTAGGCGTCGTCCGTGTCGCGGTCGTCGAAGGTCAGGAGCAGGGTGGGGGTGCGGTCGGCCGCCCGGGAGCGGATCGTGACGCCCGCCAGTGCGGCCAGGCCGTTCTCCATCCGGTCCCGCAGCGCTCGCTCGTGCCGCTCGATCGACGCGAACGCGGACCGCAGCCGGGCGCGCCGGTCGTCCGCAGGACCGGTCCCGAGACCGGCGAGCAGGTCGACGGCGGCGCGAGTGCCGGCGAGGAGCTCATAGGGCAACGTCCCTAGCTCGAAACGCTCCGGGACCGCGTCGGTGGAGGGCAGCAGCTTGTCGGGACGCAGTGTCTCCAGCAGGGCCGGAGCGGCGGCGAGCACACCGTGGTGCGGGCCGAGGAACTTGTACGGCGAGCAGACGAAGAAGTCGGCGCCGAGCTGTGCGAGGTCCACGAACGCGTGTGCCGTGTAGTGCACGCCGTCGACGTAGAGCAGTGCGTCCGTGCGGTGGACCAGGCGGGCGATCTCCGGGACGTCGGGGAGCGTGCCGATCAGGTTGGAGGCGGCGGTGACGGCGACCAGCCGGGTGCGCTCGGTGAGCAGTTCGCCCACGGCCGCGGGCGGGAGTTCGCCGGTGACCGGATCGAAGTCGGCCCATCGCACCCGGACGCCGGTCCGCTCCGCGGCCTGGACCCAGGGGCGGATGTTGGCGTCGTGGTCGAGACGGCTCACCACGATCTCGTCGCCGGGGGCCCAGTCCCTCGCCAGCGTCCGGGAGAAGTCGTACGTGAGTTGGGTGGCGCTGCGGCCGAAGACCACTCCGGAGGGGTCCCCGCCCAACAGGTCGGCCATGGTCTGCCGGAACTCCGTGACGAGAGCCTCCGCGTTCACCTCTCCCACCGTGACGCTCCCCCGGTTCGACAGCGGGCGGGTGAGTGCGTCGGCGATCGCCGCGCCGACCGGCGCCGGCGTCTGTGTGCCGCCCGGACCGTCGAAGTACGCGATGCCGGTCCGCAGGGCGGGGATCTGGGCGCGCAACGCGCCGACGTCGTAGGTCACTCGGGCTCCTTGGGGTGCGATGTCGTCAGTTCGGGAACGACGACGTCAGGCGAGTTGTCCGGGCGGCAGGCCTCGGTAGTAGCTGCCGACCTGGGCCAGGTATACGGGGTGCTGTTCCTCCTGAATCCTGAACCGTCTGCGTCGGACTTCAGAACAGCAATTACCCCGCTCTCCGCGCCGCATTCGACGGACTGGCGCGGTGCGGCACGTTGCCCACCCCAGATGTCAGCGCCTACGGCTTCGGGTCGCCCAGCCGCCGCCGACACCGGAGACGTGCAGGGCTAGCAGGGCCAGCCCTATGAGCATGACGTTGGTCGAGGTGAAGACGTCGTTCGTCGAGAGGTCCGCGGCATTGATCAAGAACGCGATGAACAGCACGATCGCCGCAACGATTCCAAGCATGAGTTCTCCTCTTCCGAAGTGGTGGTGGAGCCCGAGTTCCCCCAGGAATCCTGTCGACACAACTTCGCCTATCGGTGCGACCGCCGAACGGGAGCCGCTCTCCGTGTAGCGCTCGCGCGGGGAGTCCCCGCCCAAGTCCAGACGCCCCGGCCGGGTGCGAACCGCGGGTCCCGCCGTCATCATGGAGCCCACCACCCGGGCCGCGAGTGCCGATCAGTCTGCTCCTGTCGCCGCACACGCCCCCACCGGCCCGCAGCTCATCGAAAGCAGACAGCAATGCCACAGACCCTGACCGCATCGGCCTGTTCCCCCGCCGGAGCCGCTTCGTGATCGCGGCCCGTGTCCCGGGCCTGATCCTGCCCCTGGTCTATCTCTGCGGGCTCGTCGCGGTCCTGCTCTGGTACTGGCGGCACCGCGGCGAGTAGAGCGAGTACCGCGAGCAGCGGGGGGCACGGCCGGCCCCCAGGGTCGAGCGACCGCGGTCATCTCCGGGCGAGGTAGCTGCGTACGGTCGTTCCGTTCTCGGCGGTGTGGACGCGTACGAGGTCGGACAGGAAGTGGACGAGGAGCAGCCCCCGGCCGCCGAGTTGGTCCGGGCGCACGGGGCGGCGGCCGGCCAGGGGGTCGGTCAGGTGTCCCTCGTCACGCACCTCGCAGACGATCTGCTCGCTCTCGGCCCAGATCCGCAGCGTCCCCGAACCGCCTCCGTGCACCACGCTGTTGGTCGTCAACTCCGCGACGACGAGGTTCAGATCCTGCAACCGGGACGGCGCCATCCCCCGCTCCCGTGCCTCGCGCAGCGCGAAGTCGCGTGCGGTGGGCAGCAGTCCGGCGGCGAAGCGGACCGTGGCCGCTCCCGGCGGGTACAGCAAGGTCTCGTTGTAGCGCGCGAGGACGCGTCCGGGATCGTAGGCGTGGCTGACGCCCGGCCGCCCGTCGCTGATCACCACGGGGTGCGTGGCGTGTGCGTCGGCGATCACGTCGTCGGAGAGGGTCCGGGCGTCGTACGGGCACAGGATGGTCGCGTCGCGTCCTTGGAACGCCGCGTTGATGAGGGCTTCGTGCTGGACGCAGGCCGGGTACTCGAGCGGTGTACGGCCGTACCAGATCGGCTCCCCGATGATGCGCACAGGGCGTCCGGGGTGGGTGTCGGCGAACGATCGCAGGACGGTGGGAATGATCCGGCCGGGGTTCCTGCCTGCCTGTGTCATGTCGATCCAGCGGACCTCGTCGGCGGCCGGTCCGAGTTCCGCCTTGAGCAGCGCCAGTCGAGACGGAGGTGCCGCCACCGCCACGGGCCGACCGGTGGCGAGGCCCTCGGACACGAACGGCAACGTCCCATCCGTGTACTCCTGGTCGGAGCGGTACAGGAGCGCGGGGTGCGCGAACGGCTCCGCCCGGTCTCGGACGAGGGGCGACCGCGCTCCGTTTTCTCCCTGCTCCATCCCCACTGGCTCACCTCGGATCCCACTTTAGGCGGCGGCGGTTCCCCTCGGTGTGCATCCGGCAGAGGGCTTCGGCGAGAAGTAGTCCTGGGCCCACGTCCGGCGGCCACGCAACAGACGCGTTCCGCAGGTTTCGGAAGTTGGATGGCATGACTGGCTTGAGACGGGGCAGACGGGCTCTGTCTTCAATTCCTTCGAGCGATTTGGGGTGGACCGCATGGCAGCCGTGACGGCAGCGAAGGCAACCAACACGGCACAGCAGGCAGGGACGGCACAGGAGGAGGCACTCCCCCTGATCGACGAGCCGCTGAAGATCAGCCCGAAGGACGCGCGCGAGCTGTCGCGTCAGTTCTTCGACCGGCTGGCCGTGCTGGAGGAAGGCACAGACGACTACCAGTACGCGCGCAACACGCTCATAGAGATGAACCTCTCCCTCGTGCGGTACGCGGCGGCTCGCTTCCGCAGCCGCAGCCAGGACGAGATGGAGGACATCGTCCAGGTCGGCACCATCGGGCTCATCAAGGCGATCGACCGCTTCGAGCTGACCCGCGAGGTCGAGTTCACGTCCTTCGCCGTTCCGTACATCGTCGGCGAGATCAAGCGCTTCTTCCGCGACACCAGCTGGGCCGTGCACGTACCCCGCCGTCTTCAGGAGGCGCGGATCGAGCTCGCCAAGGCGACGGACGAACTGCGCACCCGCCTCGGCCGCACCCCGACCACGCGTGAGCTGGCCGCGCTGATGTGTCTGTCCGAGGAGGAGGTCATCGAGGCGCGCAAGGCCTCCAACGGCTACAACTCCTCGTCCCTCGACGCCGCGCTCACGGCCGACGACGGCGCGGACGGGGACACCGTTCTCGCGGACTTCATCGGCGAGGACGATCCCTCGCTCGAACTCGTCGAGGACTTCCAGTCCCTGGCTCCGCTGATCGCCGAACTGGACGAACGTCAGCGCCGGATCATCCACATGCGTTTCGTCGAGGAGCGCACCCAGGCCCAGATCGGTGCGGAGCTCGGCATCTCGCAGATGCACGTCTCGCGTCTGATCACCCGCATCATCAGGCGTCTTCGCACCGGGCTGCTCGACCCCGCGGTCGCCTGACGCACCCGCCTTGGGTGGCGTTCGTCCGGGGCGCCGTGGGACGGTCCCGCCCGACTTCGGGCGGGACCGTCCTGTGCGTCACCGGGCCGGAGTCACGGTCGACGCCGTGCTCGGTGCGGGGGCGTACCCGGCGGGCCGGGCGGTGAAGACTCCCCGGCCCCGGGTCCGGCTGCGCAGCCGGGTCGCATAGCCGAACAGCTCGACCAGCGGCACGGTCGCGGTGATCACCACGGCGCCCGCCCGCGCGACGGAGCCCGAGACCTGCCCGCGTCGCGCCGCCAGGTCACCGAGGACCCCGCCCACGGCTTCGTCCGGCACGGTGACCGTGACGTCCGCCACCGGTTCCAGGAGAACCATCGCGCAGGCGCGCAGTGCCTCCCGCAGCGCGAACCGGCCGGCCGTCCGGAACGCCCGCTCCGAAGAGTCCTTCGGATGGGTCGCTCCGTCGGTGAGGACGACACGCAGCCCGGTGACCGGGTGCCCGCCGAGCGGCCCGTCGGCCAGCGCGTCACGGCACCCGGCCTCCAGTGCCCGGACGTACTCCTGCGGCACCCGTCCGCCGACGACGGTGGAGCGGAACTCGAAGCGCGTCGCGCCGTCGCCGTCGCCGTCGCCGTCGCCGTCGCCCGGAGCGTTCTCCAGCGGCTCCACGTCGAGCACGACATGGGCGAACTCACCGGCGCCGCCGTCCTGTTTGACGTGCCGGTGGACCAGCCCCGACACTCCCCGGGCGACCGTCTCCCGGTAGGCCACCCTCGGCCGGCCGACCCGGACGTCCAGCCCGTGGGCGAGCCGGATCTTCTCCACCGCCACCTCCAGATGCAGTTCACCCATGCCCGACAGGACCAGTTGGCCGGTCTCGGGGTCGGTGCGCACGACCAGCGAGGGATCCTCCTCGACCAGCCGGGTCAACGCGGACACCAACAGGTCCGCGTCAGCGCTGCCGACGGCCTCGACGGCCACCGACACGACCGGATCGGCGACGGTCGGCGGTTCGAGAACCAATGGAGCCCCGGGGGCGCACAGGGTCGACCCGGCGCGGGCCGACTTCAGCCCGACCACCGCGACGATGTCGCCCGCCACCGCCTGCTCCAGTGGGGCGTGGCGGTCGGCCTGGACCCGCAGGATCCGGCCGACGCGCTCGGTGCGTCCCGTGCCCGAGTCCCACACCGTCTCACCCTTCCCGATCGTTCCCGAATAGACACGCAGGTACGTCAGCCGCCCCGTGGCGGTCGCGTTCACCTTGAACACCAGTGCCGCGAACGGTGCCGCCGGGTCGGCGAGCCGCTCCTCTTCCGTGCCGTCCCGGGTGCCGCGTACCGCGGGCACGTCGCGCGGCGACGGCAGATAGGCCACCACTGCGTCGAGCAGTGGCTCGATCCCGCGATTGCGGTAGGCCGAGCCGCACAGCACCACCACGCCGTCGCCGGAACAGGTCAGATCGCGCAGCGCGGCGGTCAGGGTCCGCGCCGACAGCGTCCCTTCCGCGCAGAACTCCTCGAGCGCGCCGGGGTGGAGTTCCGCCACCGCTTCCTCCAGCTGTCGGCGGCGGCCTTCCGCGGCGTCCCTCAACGCCTCGGGCACCGGGCCTTCCTCGGCCGTGTCACGGCCTTCGGGCCAGACCAGTGACCGCATGCGCGGCAGATCCACCACACCGGTGAACCCGGCCTCCGACCCGATCGGCAACTGGACGACCAGCGGGGCCGGATGCAGCCGCTCCCTGATCGACTCGACCGCGGTGTCGAGGTCGGCACCGGCGCGGTCGAGCTTGTTGACGAAGGCGATCCTCGGCACGCCGTACCGGTCCGCCTGGCGCCACACCGCCTCGCTCTGCGGCTCGACCCCCGCGACGGCGTCGAAGACCGCTACGGCGCCGTCGAGCACCCGCAGGGAGCGCGCCACCTCGTCGGAGAAGTCGACGTGGCCCGGGGTGTCGATGAGGTTGATCCGGTGCCCGTCCCAGGCACAGCTCACGGCCGCGGCGAAGATGGTGATGCCACGATCGCGTTCCTGGGGGTCGAAGTCGGTGACGGTGGTGCCGTCATGGACCTCACCCCGCTTGTGGGTGGTGCCGGTGAGGTACAGAATCCGCTCGGTGAGGGTGGTCTTCCCGGCGTCGACGTGGGCGAGGATGCCCAGGTTGCGGACGGCGGCGAGCGGGGTGTCGAGGTGACGGTGCAGGTCGGTACGCACGGCCCATGGCCTTTCGGAATGATCCGGATGGGGCGGCGCGATTTCCCGGACGAAGCGGCCCGCGGTCGTGCCACGGGCCGTGCGGGGACCTCCGGCCGCGGCACATCCCCATCAGGGCGTACGGAGCCGATCTGCCCGGTGACGGGCGGAGCGAGGTCAGATGTTCGTCACGGACCACCGGTGTCGGCCGCGCAGCCGGCACCGGCGACCCGAAGACACGAGGATCACCTCGTACAACGACGGGGGAACGACGACAGCGGTGCGGTGACGCACGGCCCGGCTCCCCTCACTCGTCAGGACGCGCGCCGTGATGTTCCGCGGGTGCGGTGAGCGCGCGCTGTGGGGTGAGTGTAGGGAGCGCGAAGCGGTCGGCGCACGGGAATTACGCTCCTCGCGCCGCGCCCGGTCCCGGAGTTGAAGACGCAGACGGATCCCGGAGTTTCAGGTCCGGGCCGGTCCCGAGTCGCGGATGCCGGGCAGGTCCCGGAGTCGCAGGTTCGGAGAAGGCCCGGTCAGAGCAGGCCGGTGTCGGCCTCCGAAAGCGCCCGGGCGAGCAGTCCCTCGGGCGGCTCCGTGGACCTCAGCAGTTCGGCGACGGCCGCCCCCGTGGCGCCGTGCCAGGTTCCGTACCGTCGGAGCATGGCGTGGTCACCGCCCTTGACCAGCAGCACACCCGCGCGGGAGCCGACGGCCCTGGCCCGACGGACGAACGCGACCGAGTCCGACGGATCGGTGACGCGATCGCGGTCACCGTGGAGCGCGATCACCTTCTTGTCCTGGAGGTGGGCCACCGGTTCGCCCTGCGGACACCAGGGTGCCAGCGCCACCACTCCCCCGACCTGTGTCGCCGCCGCGACGCGCAGAGCTGCCCGACCGCCCATCGAATGACCCACGAGAACCACCGGCACCTCGCCGACGAGGCGGGCGAGCTCCGCGAGTGCCCGCAGGACGTCACCGACGGGGTCGGCCCGTGAACCGTTCCAGCCCTGGAGGCGGTAGCGCACCTGTCCGAGGAAGACCTTGTCGTCCGGCACGGCCGCGGCGACGGCCCGGACAACGGGCCTCATCCGCAGCGCCGCCACGTTCCAGGGCCGTGAGGGAGCCAGGCTGTCGGCCCGGCCCCCGTGCAGGACGAGCACGGCCGCACGCGCCGCATCCGCGTGCCGGACCGGCAGCAGGGCGGTGCCGGCCCCGACCGGTCCTCGCGTCGGTGTACCAGAGGTCGTTGTCCGCGTTCGGCCCCGCATCACAGCTCTTCCCGTGTCCCGACTCCGCCTGTGGGAGAAGTGTCCCATCGCCCAGTGGTCGTCCGTCACCGGGCGTCGTGTGGACGGGTCGCCACCGGCACCCGTCCGGGTCACGCCTCCAGAGCGGATTCCAGGTGCTCGGGGTTGTGCTCTCGCGACGAGGGAACGGTCCCCGGAGCCGGCGACACCGGCTGGCGAGAACCCGTCGCACTCTGGCATTCCGGCCTCTGCCGGGGCGGCGATCAGCCCCTTAGCGTCTGGCTCATGCTCTTCGCCGCACCCGTACTCATCGGTGTTCTCTACGCGTTCCTCATGTCCCTGCTCCGGGAGCCCGCGAGGCGGCGGTTCAACGCCATCATGGTCGCCGGGGCCGGAGCCGCCTATCTCAGCAGTGGCAGCTTCGGCGCCTGGGAGTTCGTCTTCACCGCCGCGGTCACCTACTGCGCCTACCGCGGCCTCGACTCGTACGTCTGGATCGGCATCGCCTGGCTGCTGCACACCGTCTGGGACGCCCTGCACTACCTGCGCGGAGCCCCGATCATCCCGTTCGCCACGCACTCGTCGCTCGGCTGCGCAATCTGCGACCCGGTGATCGCCCTCTGGTGCCTGCGCGGCGGCCCCTCGCTCCCCACCCTGATCGGCCCCTGGTTCTCCCGACGCGGTGGTCCCCGCACGCATAGCGCCGCGGGCCGACCCGGGCGCTACGGCTGAGCGGCTGCGGGGGCGGCACGGCCGGAGTTGCGTCGGGCACCGGACGAACGCTCAGCAGCTGCCATGGGCCGGTGTCGGTGCCGTACGCCTCGGCGAGTGCTGCGAGCGCCTCCCCCGCGCGTCCCCCGTGGTCCTGACCGAGTTGTGCGGCTGCCGGAGCGAGCATGTCGCGGGCCGAGAGGACACCCAGGGCGACCGGGTCCCGGCTGCCCGCGAGCCGTCCCGGACGCAGGCCGCCGAGCCGGCGGGAGCCCCGGGTCGGGTCACTGAGGCGGAGCGGGCCGTCGTCGGTGTGCACCCGGGTCAGGTCGCGGGCGCAGGCAAGTCCGGACGAGGCGGTGTCAGTGCCCGGCCCCGTAGTGTCCGCCGAGCTGATCGCGGTAATGCGGGTCGCCGAGGTGCTTCTCCTTGTCGAACTCCGGTGCCGACTTGATTTCATCCTTCGTCCGGGCGACGTGGACGGTCTTGTCCTCGTGGGTGATCGTGGTGATCGTCCCGGCGGGCAGCAGGACCTCCTTGCCGAAGATCCAGATGCCGGTGTCGACCACGATGTACTGGGAACCCACCTCGTCGGAGTGCTTGTCGACCTTCCCGATGTGTCCATCGGTCGCCTCCACCCGATACCCGGTGAGGTCCGCGTCGGGCGTGTGGCCGCTGGTCGGAGTGTAGGCCCACAGATTCTCGTACATGAAGAAATCCTCCAGCTATGTCGCGGTGCGCTTGAAAACACCGGGTGTCCGTTCAGCGCGCGCCGACACACTTTTTTCCGAAGAGAAATTCTCAGAGAATTGCGATTTTCAACCAACAGTGGGAATTCTCCGCGCGGAACAAGGAAATCCTCGGGGTCCGGCGGCCCGCCCGGCCCACCGTGATGCGCCCGACCGCCGGAAGGAGGAGCGTGGTGGGGTAGGGAGGAGTGCTATGGGCACGGCCTACCATCGGCGTCTGGGCCGGGAGAACCAAGGCTGGCTGCGCGGAGCGCCACCACCGCGCTGGGTGCGGGTGCTGCCGCCGGCCCTGCTGGTGACGGTCTGCGCCGCCGAACTCCTGAGTCGGTACCCCTTGGACATCGGCTTCCTGCTGGGCGCCATCCCGTCGCTGGCCGTGCTCTCCTACGGACCGGTGGCGACGGCCGTCTTCGGCGCCATCATCATCGTGTTCCTGTTCGTACCACCGCTCCAGCTCAACCATCCGGGCAACACCGACCTGCTGACCATCACGTTCGTCGCGATCCTGAGCGTCGTCATCTCCCTGGTGCGCAGTCGGCGCGACGCCCACCTGGTCACGGTGCGCACCGTCGCGGAGGCCGCCCAGCTCGCCGTACTGCCGCCGCTTCCCGAACGCGTCGGCCCGGTGCGCTGCACGGCGTTCTACCGGGCGGCACAGCGCGAGACACTGGTGGGCGGCGACTTCTTCGACGTGCGCGCCGGCCCGTACGGCGTGCGGGCGGTGCTGGGCGATGTGCAGGGGCACGGGCTGTCGGCCGTCTCGACCGTCGCCTCCCTCCTCGGGGCGTTCCGGGAGACCGTGCTCGACGAGAGTGACCTGAAGTCGGCCGCGGCCCGTCTCGATCGCCGGCTCGTCGTGGACTCGGCGCAGACCGCACACGCCGAACTGTTCGCGACCGCTCTGCTGCTGGAGTTCTCGGCCGACGCGGACGCGGTGCTCCTGACGTCCTGCGGACACCCGCATCCGTTTCTGCTGCGCGACGGCAAGGCCGTCGAGCTCGTTCTCGAACCAGGAGCCCCCCTCGGTCTCGGGTTCTTCGACATCTCTCCGCCGCAGATCTGCACCGTCCGGCTGGAGCGCGGCGACCGACTGTTCCTGGGCTCCGACGGAGTGAGCGAGAGCCGGGACGAGACGGGCGCCTTCTATCCCCTGGCCGAACGCCTGACGACGTTGGCCCAGGAGAGACCGGCCGACCTCACCGACCGCGTCTGGAAGGACCTCCTGCGGTTCGGCACCGCGGTGCGCGACGACGTCACGATGCTGGTCCTCACACCTGACCCCCAGGGCGAGCGGGGGTGAGGACGGTTCGCCCGTCCGGACCGCGCGAGGCGGGCCGGACGGGCGAGGTCGGCTGGCGGACAGGTCAGGGAGTGAGCTGCCACTGCTGGATGTAGCCGACGTCGATCGAGGCGGTGTCCTGGACCCTCAGTTTCCAGGTGCCGTTGACGGGTTGCGCGGAGGCGTCGACCGTGAAGGTCTGGTCGACGTTGTCGGCACTGCCGCCGCTGTGGTTCAGCAGCGAGTAGACGGTGCCGTCGGGGCCCACCAGGGAGACCGTCAGGTCACCGCGGTAGGTATGGATGATCTTGACGTAGACCTGGGTGGTGGCCGAGGCGTTGCCGGTCCGGCCGGTGACGGTGATGGGTGACTCGACCGCGGCTCCGGCGTCGGGGATGTCCACCCGCGTGCTGTTGGCGTAGATGTTCGCCACCCGCCAGGTGAAGCTCACCGAGACGGACGCTCCCGTGCTGTCGGTGACCGTGATAGCCACGGGGCTGGTCCCGGTGGTGGTGGGAACTCCCGAGATCAGGCCGGTGTCGCTAATCGTCAGGCCGTCCGGCAGGCCGGTGGCCGCATAGGTCAGGCCCGCGCCGGAGTTGGTGGTGTAGGCGCTGGTCTGGAGGGAGACCTGTTGGCCGACGCCACTGGTCTGGTCGTCGATCGGCGCCACGTTGACGCCCAGCGCGATCCGGTCGCCGACATGGATCCCGGCCCAGGCGGCGGCGACGGCGAGGTAGGTGTCGCTGTACGCGCCGAAGAGGTCGGCGGCGGCCTGGAGGGTCGCGGTGCGGGCTCCGGCGTAGTTGGTGCTGGAGGTCATGTAGGTGGTCAGGGCCCGGTACCAGATCCGCTGGGCGTTCTCGATGCCGATACCGGTCACGGGAACACCGTCGTAGGTCGGGCTGTCGTAGGAGACCCCGTTGACGGTCTTGGCTCCGCTGCCCTCGGAGAGCAGGTAGAAGAAGTGGTTGGCCGGTCCGGAGGAGTAGTGGACGTCGAGGCCGCCCAGCGAGGAGTCCCAGTTGTCGCGGGACGCGCCGTCCTTGGAGGGCTTGTCCATGTACCGCAGCGGGGTGCCGTTGCCGTTGATGTCGATCTTCTCGCCGACCAGGTAGTCGGGGACGTCGGCGGACAGGTTGGCGTGGAACTCCACGGCTGCGGCGAAGATGTCCGAGGTCGCCTCGTTGAGGCCACCGGACTCGCCCGAGTAGGTGAGGCCCGCGGTGGCGGCGGTCACGCCGTGGCTCATCTCGTGCGCGGCGACGTCCAGGGCGGTCAGCGGGTGCGCGTTGCTCGCGCCGTCCCCGTACGTCATGCAGAAGCAGCTGTCGGACCAGAAGGCGTTGACGTAGCTGTTGCCGTAGTGCGCCCGGCTGTAGGCAGCCACGCCGTCGTTGCGGATGCCGTTGCGGCCGAAGACGTCCTTGTAGTAGTCCCAGGTGGCCGCGGCACCGAAGGCGACGTCCACGCCGGCCGTCTGCCGGTTGCTCTGGGTACCGTCTCCCCAGACATCGTTGTCATCCGTGAAGAGGGTGCCGGTGCCGGAGGTGCCCTGGTTCAGGTCGTAGGTCCGGTGACCCGCGCGGTCGCCGTCCACCAGCTGGTACGTGGAGCCGGACGGCGTGGTGCTGAGCGGAACCGATCCGCTGTACTGGCCCGTGCCCGTGCCGGTGCGCACCGCCTGGAAGTGGAACAGGGCCTTGCCCGAGGTGGCGTCGGTGATGACATGGAGCTCGCTCGGCGTGCCGTCGTCCTGGGTGCCGCCGACCACCGACTCCCAGGCCAGCACCGGCTCGGCGCCGGCGGCCCAGACGACGAGCCGGGGAGCGCCGTCGACCGCGGGACGCGTGGCGTCGGCCTTCTTCGCGACCGCGAGTGCCTTGTGGGCGGCGGTGGCCGACGTGACGCGGGCGGTGGTGGTCGGCACCTTGAGGCCGGCCTTGCTCGCCTCGGACACGGTGGACAGACCGTTCTTGACGTGTACGACGAGGTCGCCGCCGAGGACCGGCAGACCGGCGTAGGTGCGCTCGTAGCGCGTGTGCGTGGTGCCGTCGGCGTCCTTCGCGACGTCCTTGACGATCAGCTTCTCCTTGGAGCCGAGGTCGAGGATCTTCGCGGTGTCGCCGACCGCGGCGGTCGCGCTCTTGAGCAGCGCGGCGTGCGCGGCGGGAGACAGCTTCGCCGGGGCCGCGCCGGCCCGGGGGGTGGCGACGATCTTCGCGTGGCCGCGGTCGCGGGGAGCGGCGGACGCGACGCCGGTGTGGAAACCGGCGGCGAGCAGCGTGCCGGCGGCGGTGAGCGCCAACGCCGCGGTGTATCTGCGTCGGTGCGAGGGGCGGTGGGGCGGGAGCAAGGGCTTCTCCTTCTGGCGACGATCGGCCCGTGGTCCAGGCCGAGAGAGCGGGCCGGCAGGGTGTGGCCGGCTGGCAACGCGCTGAGCAGGGAAGGGCGCTGCACGAGGTGACCCACGAGGGGTGTGTCGGAACTCGGCGGCGCGCGACAGGTGGGGGGTGTGAAGGAACGGTGAACGTTCAAGAGCAGACTGACATCGCATGCACAGTTTTGTCATGGAGATGACAAAGCAACGGCTGAAATTGGCTATTGCTTGCTGGATGTTCACCCCGGCTCAGGGCGCTTTTCGGCCGGTGCCGGACGGTCCGGGGGGCGTGGGTGGCATGGGGTGGCATGGGTGGCGTGGGTTCACGGGTACGGAAAGCTGCTCACGCCGGTCCCCGCGGACCGGACCGGGACGGGGACACTGGCCTGACGATGAATCAGCAAAATGAGCGGGACCAGGGCACGCGCCGTCGGCAGGTGCGGCTCGCGACGTTCAATGTGCTGCACGGCCGGCCGCTGCCGAACGGACGGCCCCTCTCCCCCGCCGCGAACCCGGCCGAAGGACCGCTCGTCCGAGCCGTCCTGTCCCTGGACGCCGATGTCCTTGCGTTGCAGGAACTGGACCGCCTCCAGGAGCGCTCGGGCGGGATCGACCAGGCGTCGGTCGCCGCCGACGCGGGGGGGCTGAAGCAGTGGCGCTACGCGAGCGCGTTCCACGCCCGTTCCACAGCGGACCGCGGCTGGGTCCTCGACCCGGTCGAGCCGGGGCTGCGGGTGTACGGCCCGCAGGACGCGGGCTCGGCCACGGATGTCCCCTCGCACGGGATCGCGTTGCTGTCCCGGTTTCCGGTACGGGAGTGGCGGGCCCGGCGGTTGGCCCCGGCGCCCCTCGGTATGCCCCTGCGGATGGCCGGGCGGCCCGGCCTCACCCTGGTCCGGGACCAGCCGCGCGCCGCGCTGGCCGCCGTGCTGGAGGGACCGGGCGGTCCGTTCACGGCGGTGGCGGTGCATCTGTCGTTCGTACCGGGCTGGAACGTCGGGCAGTTGCTCGCCGTCCGCGACTGGATCGCCGACCTGCCCTCACCTCATGTGCTGCTGGGCGACTTCAACCTGGCCGGCGCCGTGCCCAGGGCCGTGCTGAACGCGCCCGGGAAGACCCGCGTCCCACCGTCGCCCCGCAGCTGGTTCGATCTGGCCCGCGTCCCGACCTATCCCGCGCACCGCCCGGTGGTGCAGTTCGACCATGTGCTCGCGACCGGCGTCGGTGTGGCGGCGGCGAGCGGAGCGCGCACGCCCTCGACGGGGATCTCGGACCATCGCCCGCTCGTGCTGGAACTGACCCTGTGACCCCGCCCGTTCAGCCCGCCGTGCCGAGGGCGGCGCGCGTCATGAGGCTGGCCAGGGCCGAGCGGGACGGTATCGCGCTCTTGCGGTAGACGGCGGACAGATGCGTCTCGACCGTACGGCGGCTGAGGTGCAGCCGGGCCGCGATGGCCTGGTTGCTCAGTCCCTCCGCCACCAGCTCGGCGATCTCGAATTCACGGGTGGTCAGCTCGCCCAGCTCCGGGGGAATCACCGGGGTGTCCTCGACGACCTGCGGACGTATCAACTCGGCCAGATCCGTCAGCAGACGCGCGCCGCCGCCCGTGGCGATCCGGTGGGCCCGGTGCCACATCACGGCCGCGCGGGGGCCCTGTCCGGAGCGCTTCACCAAGGGAGCGGCGCGCAACAGGGAGTACGCCTCCCACAGGGTCTGTCCGCAACGGGCGTACTCCTGCGTGGCCGCGTCCAGGAGGCGGACGGCTTCTTCCGTGTCGCCACGGTGCTCGGCCAGCGCGGCCCGGGCGCGGAGTGCGGCCGCGCGCTGGCCGTCCAGGCCCAGTCGGTCCGCCTCACGTCCGGCCTGCGTGGCCCAGCGTCCGGCCTGGTCGAGGTCGCCGGCGGCCAGGGCCGCGTTGACGAGCGTGTCCAGTTGCCCCGGGCGGATGGACGGTTGGAGCAACGGCAGTTCACGGCCTCCGCCTGCCGTCGTGATGGCCTGCTCGGCGCGGTGCGGATCACCGCTGACGAACGCCGCGTGGCCGAGCATGCACCAGGCCAGGGCCGACCACCAGCCCTTGCTGCTGCCCGCGGCCGCCACGGCTTCCTCGCCGGCCTCGAGCGGGTCGCCGTCTCCCAACGGCCGTATCAGGAGCAGGATCAGCGTCTTGAAGGCGAGTGTGAACGCCAGGAGGTCACTGCTGCCGAGTGTGCGGGCGATCGCCTCCGCCTCTTCGGCCGACTCCAGCGCGGCCGGGAGCCGGCAGGTGTTGAGGTACACGAAGGCTCTGTTCGACAACAGGTGGGGCAGGACGTGGAGTTGACCGCCGCGGCGGGCGATCTCCAAGCCCCGGTCCATGTGCCGTTCCGCGTCGGCGTACCGCTCGATGAGGGTTTCCGCCCAGGCCAGCCAGACCAGTGCCTCGCTCAGATCCGTCAGGTCGGGGTCGGTCAGTGCGTCGGTGAGCCCGCGGGCGGCGTCGGCGAACCGTGCCGCCTCCTCGGTCTCCCCCTCGTAGGCCTCCCCCAGCGACGCCAGTGCCAGGGCCGCCGCCTCGCCCACGGGGTCGCCGTGGGAACGCGCGACGGCGAGAGCGCGTGCGACGTCGGCGCGCACCTCGGGGTAGGACGCGGTCAGCAGGGCGGTCATGCCCAGGGCCAGGCCCAGGGAGACCGCCTGGCCGGGTGGCGGGCCCGGACGGCGCGACAGCTCCCGGCGCAGCAGGGCGGTGGCCTCCGGTGAGTGCCCGAGGTGCCGTTCCATCACGGCGCACTGGGCGATGGCCTCCGCGCGCAGGTCGGGGTGGTTCTCCCCCGCCGTGGCGATGACGCAGTGCAGCAGGTCCCGGCTCTCCCGGAGGTTCCCGCCGACGCCGAGCGCCCGGGCGCGTGCCAGGACGAGTTCGCCGCGCCGCCGCGCGTGCTCGGGTGTGTCCGGCATGAGTCCGAGCACGACGTCCAGCAGATGGGCGGCCGTGGCCGGCGCGGTGGGCGCGAGGTGGGCGGCGGCTTCACTCAGTACGGCCGCCGCCTCCGGGTCCCAGCCGGTGAGCGACTTCTCGACGTGGTGCGCACGCTCGGCAGCCGAGGTCCCGCGCTGGGCCAGCTCGTGCGCGGCACGGCGGTGCACCTCCGCGCGTCGCGGCGCCGGGGTGTTCTCGTAGACCAGCGCCCGCATCAGGGGGTGGCGCAGCACCCACCGGCCGTCCGCGCCCAGGCGCAGCAGGTCGCGCCGGGCCAGGGCGCCGGTGTGGTCCTCGACGTCCTGCTCCGGCGTTTCGGTCGACACGGTCAGCATGGCCGAGGTGGCGTGGTCACCGAGCGCGGCGACCGCTTCGACGATGCGGCGCTGCGGCCCGGTCAGCGCGGTCAGTTCGTCCAGGAGCAGTGATGCCAGCCCGCTCGGCACCCCGAGCGGGTCGGTTGCGCGGGGGTGGTCGGTGACGCCGTGCAGCGGGCTTCCGCTGCGGTACGCCTGGAGGAGGGAGAGCAGATAGAGGGGGTTGCCCTCGCTGGCGGCGTACAGCTTCCTGGCCTGGTCCGTGGGGAGGTCGGGGGCGAGCGCCCGGATGGACTCCTGTTCGGGCAGCGGTTCCAACGGCACATGGAGCACGGCGTCGTTGTCCGCACCCCGGGTGAGGGCGGCGGTCAGCGGTGTCGGTGTCTGACGGCTCCGGCGTGCCACGACCAGGAGCACCCGGCCGCGCGGGGGGTGCCGGACGAGGTAGTCCACGAGTTCCCTGGACTCCGGGTCCGCCCAGTGCAGATCGTCGACGGCCAGCACCAGACCGCCCGCGCCGAGGCGCGTGAGCAGCGCGGCGATCGTCCGGTGCAGGCCGAAGCGGTTGCGGACGTTCTCGCCCGGCGCGCCGCCCGACGTACCGCCCCGTGCGTTCCACACGCCGTGCAGCACCGCGTCCGCCTCGGCCAGGACGGCATGGTCGGCCGGTGTACCGGGGGCGGCGTCGGCGAAGGCATCGGTGAACGCCTGGAACGGGATGTGCTGCTCGTACTCCGTGGCTCTGCCGCGCAGCACGGTGAACCCGGCCTGCCGCGCCCGGGCGCACACCTCCCCCAGCAACCGGCTCTTGCCGATGCCGGGTTCGCCGGCGATGTCGACGGCCGTCGGCGCCCCGGGCTGCCCGAGGCCGTTGATCACGGCGTCGAGACGGGCCAGTTCCGAGGTCCTGCCGACCAGTTGTGCCACGTTCGCATCCCCCCACGGCATTGCGTGCGCCCCGCGCGTCGATCTCTGTCTTCGGCCCAACCCTAAGGTGGGGCACTGACAACGCACGGGCGGGGACTACGTAGTTCCACCGATGTGAACGGCGTCGGCTTCTGCCACCATCGTCCTCCGCCGCTTTGCCGCTCCTCGCCTGTCCGCGCGGGAGTCCGCGGCACGGCGCAGAAGGAGGACAACCCCATGACGGTACGGCCACCGGGTCCGGGCGACGCCCCGCTCTCCGATCTGTCGGAGGACGACGAAACGGATCTCGCATGGGTCTCGGTCAGGCCCGACAACGGGACGATCAAGGGCCCGCTCCTCAAGGGTGCGCCCCTCATCCTCATCGGCGCCCTGCGCATGGGCCTGATGATGGCCAAGGGGCGCGGCACCTCGGCGGGATCGGGTGGGGCGGGTCTGGTGATCGGGGTGTTGGCGTTCGCCGTCCCGCTGCTGTGGATCGGCGCGCTGAGCGGCCTGCGCTGGGCGAACGCCGGCATCCGGCTGGAGGACGGCGTTCTGACGGTACGGAACCTGTGGAACCGTCGGGTCCTCGACGTACCGGTGTCCTCCCTCACGGGGCTGCACGCGGTGCGGCTGCCGCTGGACGGTGTGCACACCGGCCGGATCCTCATCACCTCGAAGACCGGCAAGCCCCTCGTGATCGACACCCGGCTGTGGGACCCGGAGGGGCTCAAGGAGCTGTGGCAGGAACTGGGGTTGGCCTTCCAGGACCACGGCCGTCTGGACTGGTCCCAGCTGTACCAGCGCTTCCCCGGGGTGCGCATGCCGTGGCGTCAGGTCCACTACGTGGTGTTCACGCTGCTCATCGTGATCGGAGCCATCGCGTACATCGCGCTGATCGTGAACCTGCCCTTCCTCCTGTGATCCGGCGGGCGTCCGACCGTCCGGGGCGGTGGGGACGGTGGACGGTGGGGACGGTGGGAGCGGTGGTGGGGGCGGCGGAGGCTCAACGGCCCGTCCGTATCAGGCCCGTCAGGTAGCGCCAGAGCGACGAGCGGCGCTGGACGGCCTGGTCCGCCGTCGCCGTCCCGGACAGTTCGGGCGTGTCGGGCCTGTCGGGGGTGCCGGATTCCCGGCCCACGGCCCGCTCCTGTCCTTCCGGCGCCAACGGGGCGACCGGCGAGGCGAGTTCGTACCGTACGGGCAGTGATCTCAGGCCGCGCATGAACGGGGAGGAACGCCAGGGCAGTTGGTCCACCGGGAGTGCGAGTTCCAGGTGGGAGAAGCGCTCGAACAAGCGGCTCACCCCCGCCGCCGCGACCGTCGACGCCAGCTCGCGTGCCGGGCACTGGCGCCGGCCCGCGCCCCACGCGAGGTGCGCCCGGGTGCTGATCGTCGTGTTGGCCACCACGTGGTCGGCGAAGACGGGATCGGCGTGCGCGGCGGCGGAGGACACCCAGACCGGATCGCCCTCGCGGATCGTGTAGTTGCCGAGGGGTGTGTCCTTGGCCGCGAACCTCGGTACGAAGTTCACCAGCGGCGGTTTGCGCATGACGACCCGGTTCATGGTCTCTCGGACCATCCCGGCGGACAGACTGGCCCGCGCGCCGCCCTCCCCCGCGATGACCTCGACCACGGTGTTGGAGATCAGGATGCCGACGTGGTCGGACGTCATGCCGAGCAGCATGAACAGCTCACGGGCGAGCGCGTCGAGGGAGAGGCCGGGGTGGGCGGCCAGCAGGTAGGAGGGGAAGTCGTCGCCCGGCCGCGTCCGCTTGGCCGCCGCCAGCTCCACCAGGGTCTCCAGCAGGCGTTCCAGGGCGGGTTCCGCGTCCGGCCCCGCGTCGAGCACCCGCCACATGTCCATCAGCGCGTCGTCGCCCTGTGAGCCGGGGAAGCCGAGCAGATGGCTTGCCACCATCAGCGGCAGCGGTCGCGCGAACTGCGCCGACAGGTCGGCCACGCCCGTGCCGCCGCCCTGTCCCAACAGGGTGATCAGCTCGTCGGCATGGGCGGTGACGGCCGTCTTCAGCCGCTTGGTCTGCGGATGGCGCGGATCCTGGAAGGGCTTGAGCGCCGCGTCCCACGCCGTCCGCAGCGGCTGGTAGCCGGGACCTCCCTGGATCAGCACGTGGTTCACCTCCAGGGAGGGTCCGAGCGGCCAGTCGGCGGGGACCCTGCCCTCCGACCGGGCCCGCCAGTTCTCCAGCCCCTTCGGCCACGCGTCGTCGTCCTGGAGGACTTGAAGCGACTCGCGGTACCCCAGCACCAACCACGCGGGTACGCCCAGCAGATCGACCGGCGCGACCGGGCCGTGCCGCTGCCTCAGCCGCTCGTAGACGAGCGCGGGGCGCGTCTCGTAGTCCCGGGTCAGCAGCGGCTGCGCGGCCATCGCCTCCAACCGCGTGTCGTCCACGTCCATGGATCCGCCGTCCCCCATGTGGGATTCCACCGTTCGCAGCCCTTCGACGCTCCCCGCCCCGGCTCGTAGCCTTCAGTGGCTACGAACCGGTGGCAGACCCTACCCCAGGCGGCGCGAACGGGCCGCCGCGGGGCGCCCCTTGGTTCAGGCCGTGACCTGCGCTGGTTTGCCCGGGGTGCGCAGGACCGGGTCGGTGCGCAACCGCAGGAAGGCGAGACCGAGGGCGACGGCTTGCAGCGCGGCGCACACCGCGATGACGTAGTCGAGGGCCCACGGCGAGGTGAGGGCGACCACGATGCCCGCGAGCGGGAAGGGCAGCAGCAGAAGCAGGATGGTCAGGGAGAGGGTGCTGCCGAAGACCGCGGCCGGGATGAGCAGGGAGCGCAAGGTGCGCAGGACGACGGTCAGGCCGCCGTCGCCCGCCATGAACAGCGCCATGAGGACGACGTACGCGGTGTACGTGGGCGCGTGGGCCAGGGCGAGACAGGCCGCGGACGCGACGGTGGAGCACACCACGCCGACTCCCCACAGGCCCAGCCGGTTGAGCGCGAAGCGGCAGACGGTGACCGTCAGGAGCGTGGAGGCCGCGGCTGCCGACCAGAGGGTGCCGACGGCCGCGGGGGACAGACCGAAGCGCTCGACGACGATGATCGGGCTGGCGGACTGGAGCAGCCCGAGGGCGAGGTTGGAGACGGTCAGGCCGCCCACCAGCCAGCCGAGCGCGGGCAGCGAACGCAGCGTCCGCCAGCCCGTCTTGAGGCCCGCTCCCCGCCGTGCGGTGCCGGGCTGGGAGCCGCGCAGGGGGGTCGGCGGGGTCTGCAGGGCGAGGGCCGCCGCCAGGCACGACAGCACGCTCAGAACGGCGAGCATCTGGGTCGGCCCCGCCAGCAGCAGAACGCCGCCGAGCGCGGGTCCGGTGAGCGTCGCCGTCTGGTCGATGCCGATCAGGACGGCCTGAACCTTGTGTGCCTGGGTGTCCGAACGGCGGCTCACGATCGCGCCCACGGCTTCGTTGGCGATGAAGCTGAACTGCGTCAGGGTGCCCGTCGCGGCGGCCAGCGCCATCACGACGAATGTCTGCGCCGTCCCCCGTTCCAGCATCGTCAGCGCGACACTCCCGCCGGCCACGAGGACCGCGCGCGCCGAGGAGGCGAGGAAGAACACGATGGCGGCTCCGCGCCGGTCGACCAGATCACCGGCGAGGCCGAAGGCCGCCACCCGCGGTATCCATTCCAGCGCGAAGGCCAGCCCGGTCAGCGAGGCGGATTCGGTCGTGGCCAGCACCAGGAGCGGCATGGCGTACGTCGACATGGAGAAGGCGAGTGCGTCGAAGGCCCGCGGTGCGTAGACCCGGCGGAGCAGGCTGCCAGGGGGTACGGCGGCATGCCGACCGGCCGGTCGGCCCTCGTACAGTTGAATGGTCACGGAGTATGGGGGGCTTTCACTCAGCTGTGATGGGGAACGCCCGGCGGGCTCGAAGGACCCTCAGGCGGGCAGGTGCACGACGATCATCGAGCCGGAGAGCCACCCGCCGTCCACGGCGTGACGCCCCGGCGGCGGTCCGCTCGACACCGGCGGTACTTATGGGGCGGTGCGGGCCGTCTCGCTACCAGAAGCGGTGGAGACCTCGCCACCAGGACTGGCGGAGAAAACGCCGCCGAGACCCGCAGAGAGAAGACTGCTCGTCCATGCCATGGCGCGATGTCGGGTCACACGAACTCCGCTCGGAACGAGGGCGAGTCGGGAAACGGGCATGCGGGATGAATCGGCACGACCGAGACCGGGGAAGGAGGCATCGACGCAGGCCTTGTTTAGGCATCAACATCTGTGCAGCCACAAGGTAGCCGAAACTTTCGGATCACCCGAAAGCGTAATCAGCCAAAGTCACGGACCTACGGCTGAATATGACATCAGCAACAGCGGGGCCGTGCAAGAGGAGCGCCGGATCGATCCCGCCAGGCCGACGTACGGGACGGTGCGCTCAACGGACGCGTCGGTGGGGGTCGGCCTCCGGCTTCCGACGTGTCAGCATGAGCCGGTGGCCGAGCCGTTGCCCTGGCCCTGTGGGGGCGTCACTCGGGGTGCCGACGGCAACATCGGCGCCCTCTTCCTCGCCCCTCCCCCGGTGAAATCGCGGATGCCGGTTTGCGGTGTCCACCTCCTGGCCACACGGTGAAGAAAGGCATGTCGCCGCACCCCACTCGCCGGCGGCCTCGAGGAAAGCGACTGTGATGATGAAGGGCAATGCCAGAACGAAGCAGCTCAGGGGCAAGATGAGGGAGACCCTCGGGAAAGCCCTGGGCGACAAGTCCATGCAGAGGACGGGCCGCGGCGAACAGCTGCGCGGAAAGGCCCAGGAGATGGCCGAGAAGGCCGCGGGCCAGATCCGCCATCGGACCAAGCACTGAGGACGACGGCCCGGGCGTCCCGGACACGGTCGTGGGCGCCGCGGGCAGGGTCTTCAGCACCCTGGGACACGGTCCTCATCGTGGTCCCGCCGACCGCCGTGGCGGTGCCGCTCGGGCCGCTCACGGTGACGAACCGTGTTCCCGCCTGCCGGCTCCATCGCGGTGGTCGGCGTCCTGCGAGGTCAGCGGACCGGAAATCGATGCCGGCGACGACCCTTTCATCTCGGTGGCGTGCGCGACCACGCCACCGAGGAGGGTCCGCGACGCGCCACGAGTTCCGCCCGGGTCGGGCCGGAACTCCGCGCCGGAGGGCGCGCAGGACCATGACTCTTCAGGCAGGACCATGACTCTTCAGCATCCCGCCGACCGCGGCGGTGCCGGACGCGGCAGGTTCGAACGATTCGCGGAGTCGGTGTCGACGTTGACCAGTTCACCGGCCTTCTTCGTCTTCTGTCTGGCGCTGGTTTCCTTCACTGTCGCCGTGCACATCGCCGGAATCGCGACGGAGTGGCTCCTTCTCGCCGGAGACTCCATGACGGCGGTGACGCTGCTGCTCCTCGCGCTGCTCAAGAATTCGGAACTCCGGGCCGAGCGAGCGATTCAGCGCAAGTTGGACGCCATCGCCGCCGCTCTGCTCGAAGCGCAGGAAGGTGAACCCGGAAAGGCGCACGAGAACCTCAGGAACGTGATCCGGATGGAGGACGAGATCTGAGGGGGCGAGACTCGCTCCCCGGGCGGGCCTACGCGTGCGTCAGCCGAAGCCGTAGATCGATCTCCTGGTCGCCGGAGGCGGACCCGGACACCTGGACGCCGAAGGCGGACGTGAGGGTCTGCCGCAGCCGGTCGACCGCCACGGGACCGCCTTGGAGCTCCACCGTGACGGAGCCGTTCAGGGAGAGGTCGGACGGAAGCGCGGTGTCGCGCGCGTCCCGCCCGACGAGGAAGGCTCCGGTCCAGGTGTCGGACCGTGCGGCGCTGTCGTGCCGTGGCATGTCCTCGCCGCTCTCCTCGGTGAAGCGTGCACCCAGGACGCGCAACACGGTGTCCGCGTCCTCGACCGAGCAGGCGTCCAGGACGACCTGCACCAGCTCCGGGGAAGAGGCCGGCCGATCGGTCGGGTCGGGGGATGCCGAAGTGCCGTGCGCCGTGTCGGTGTCGTGCGCCGTGCTGTTCATGGTGTCCTCTCACGTCTCCTGGTCGGGCCCGGCACCGGCGGAGCGGGGCCGAACCGCGTGCGGGTCGCGTTGTGGTCGGAGTTCGCGCAGGGCGGGCAGCAGCGTCTTCTCGGCCCAGGCGATGAACGGGAGTCGCTGATCGCCGCCCACGTGCGGGGATGGCCAACCACCGCCCACCACACGCTCGTTGAGGTTCTCGCCCGAGCTGAGCCCGAGCCGGAACCGGTCCTCCGGGAGCAGTTGCAGGGTCGCCGCCTTCCGCGCGACGAAGGCGGGGTGAGAGCGGGTCGTCGGGCAGCTCACGCACGTCATGAGCGGTATCCGCGCCGTCGCCTGCGCGGCGGCGCCGAGCACGCTCCACGCGTCGGGGGCGTTCACCTGCGACTCCAGCCAGGGGAAATAGTGGTCGGACGTGACGGAGAAGTCGAAACCGGCCCGCTCCGCCTCGACCACGTGTTCTACGAGGTCGCGGGGGCCGGCCTGCTCGGTCATCACCGTGTAACCGATTTCCACCATATCCTCCGCATTACCCGTAGCCATGATCCGAAACATCCGACCGCTGCCACAGGTGCCGTCGACCAGTGGCCGGACCTCTGTCAGCAGGTCGGCGTCGGCCACGGGTGACGGGGCCGGGGGCCGTGCCGTCGGCTGGTGCGCCGACGTCCGCGGCGCTCCGACAGGGCCGTCCGCGAGCGCGGGTTCCCCAGGCCGCGACTTCCTCGGTCGCGAGGCGCCGGCCGCGGACACCGCGCGTGGTGCCGCCCCGGCACGGAGGTCACGGTCCTCTGGGGGCAGGCCGGGAACGGCTCAGCGGGAGATCCGGGCGACCGTGGCCGCGCCGCCCCTCGAGCCGGACCACCGTCGGAGCGACGTCAGCAAGCTGCAAGGTCCAGGTCGTGAGGCCCCCGCCACCGCCCCGACGTGAGCAAGGACAGGGCCGGGTCAGGCCGAGTCGCGGACGAGCACCCGTCCCGGGGACCGGGTGATGCCGGCCGTGTCGAGGCCGAGGGCGGTGCGTGCGGCCTGTCGTCCGTGGGCTTCGGCGTCGATGTGGACGGTGGTGAGTGCGGGGGTGATCAGGGCGCCGTACTCGGTGTCGTCGAAGCCGATCACGGCGATGTCGTCGGGCACGGTGAGACCGAGGTCGTGCAGGGCGGTCAGGGTGCGAAGGGCGACGTCGTCGTCGAAGGCGGCGACGGCCGTCACCGACTCGTGCGCCACTCGGAACGCCTCAACAGCCTTGGTACCGGCCACTCTTGGCCTCGGCACCACAAAGGGAGCGATCGCCGGCAGTCCCAGCGCGTCCGCGGTCTCACGGACGAAGCGCATGCGCACCTCGGCCAGCGGCGAGTCGCTGTCCGGCAGCGCCATGGCGATGTCCGTGTGGCCGCGCTCGGCGAGGTAGCGGATCTGCAGGGCGGCATGCCCGGCGAAGCCGTTCTTCCAGTCCTCGGCGTCGGGCTCGTGGCCGCTCAGATAGGACTCGGCGAACCGCAGCACGGCGCGCGGGGTGATCGTGTCGAGGACCTGCTGCGTCGAGTGCGGCGCGGAGTGCCCGTGCCGGACGAGCAACACATGGTCGTGGGCGGCGAGTTCGTCGTCGAGGCCCCGGATGTAACTGCGCGAGTAGTTGCCTTCGAGACCCCAGTCGATGTCGAGGACGACGATCCGGGACGAGCCCTCGCGCAGCGCCCGCGCGATGCCGTGCGGCACATAGCCGAGTTCACGGGCGGCCTGCCGCACGCGCTCGCGGGTGGTCGGCGAGATCGTCTGGTTCGGGTCGTCGTTGAGCACGAAGCTCACGGTCGCCCGCGAGACTCCACTCGCCGCGGCGACGTCGTTCAACGTCACCCGCCCCGAACCAGCCATCACCGCACTCCCGGTCGTCGTACCGCGCCGCCATCGACGCCGGCGTCGACTCCTGCCCTGCAGCGCAGCCTAATCCAGCCGGGCCGAGTTCGTTCCGAAAGATCATTGCACGACCCTCGCCAACGCCGAATGCGCTCTGTTACGGTCCCGCTAGATCGATTTAGCAGACACGTCCGCCCGCGGAACTAGAACGATCTAGCGCTGAGCTGCGGCACGTGCGGCACGACCGGTTCGGCGGGGCGAGCCGCCCGGGCAGACGGCGATGAGAGGAGCCGTATGGCATCCCCCAGTCTTCAGGACGGCATCGACCGGGCCGGTTCGCCCGTCAAGCTGCTGTGGAAGCCGAACGCCGCGCCCTGGACCCCCGAGGTCGTCGAGCGCGAGTACACCGGCTGGCGCGAGGAACAGGCCGCGTGGCACGAGGGCGTCGCGCTTCTCAATCTCTCGCACCACATGTACGACATGTTCATCGAGGGGCCCGACGCCACCCGTCTGCTCACGGACCTGGGCGCGAACAACTTCGAGAACTTCGCCGTGGGTCAGGCCAAGCAGTACATACCCGTGACCCGGGACGGGAACATCGTCACGGACGGCATCCTGTCCCGCGACGCGGAGAACACGTACACGCTCAGCGGCATCCCCACCGCCCAGCACTGGGTCCAGTACCACGGGGAGCAGGGCGGCTACGACGTCACCTACGTCACCGACCCGTCGTCGGCGTTCCGCAAGAGCGGTGACCCAAAGCTGTTCCGCTACCAGATCCAGGGACCGCTGGCGAGCGAGCTCGTGGAGCGCGCGTTCGGCGGTCCGCTGCCGCCGACCAAGTTCTTCCACTCCTCCCCCTTGACCCTGGACGGTATGAACTTCCGCGCCCTGCGCCACGGCATGGCGGGGCAGGCCGGTTACGAGTTCATCGGCGCGTGGGAGCACGCCGGGGCGGTGAAGGAGGCGCTGCTGCGGGCGGGTGAGCCCTTCGGACTGGTCCAGGTGGGCGCGCTCGCGTACGCCACGCCCAGTGTGGAGAGCGGCTGGGTGCCGTCGCCCGTCCCCGGCGTCTACAGCGACCCGGAGCTGCTCGCCTACCGCAGGCACATCGCCCTGTACGGCATCGAGGGCCAACGGCCCCTGGGCGGCAGCTTCTTCTCGGAGAACATCGAGGACTACTACTGCTCCCCGTACGAACTCGGCTACGGCAAGATGATCTCGTTCAACCACGACTTCATCGGCCGTGACGCTCTGCGCAAGGCCAAGGACGAGGTCCTGCGCAAGAAGGTCACGCTGGTCTTCGACGCGGACGACGTGCGCGAGGTCCTCGGGGACGACCCCGGATTCGTGCTCAGCTACTCCCGGCACCGGGTCGAGTCGGGCTCCGGGCTCGTCGGCATCACCTTCCAGAGCGCGAGCATCGATCCGGTGGGCACCGTCCTGTCGCTGACCCTGATCGACCAGCGGTACGCCGAGCCGGGGACCGAGGTGTCGGTGGTGTGGGGCGAGCACCCCGGGCCGGGGACGGCCCCGGACGCGGAGCTCGGACTCCCCCGCATCCGGGCCACGGTCCAGCCCGCGCCCTTCAACCAGCACGCGCGCACGCTGTACCGGCGCAACGCCTGACCTCATCGGCATTGCCACCGGGCCGAGTTGTGGGACCGGGCGGTCCCGTCGGCGGTCACCTCCTTGTCGCCGCCGGGATGGCTCACACCGGGCCGAACTCCCTTGGCCGCGAGTTCCCTTGCTCCGGGCCGCACCCCCATCGCGTCGGTGTGACGATTACAGGGGGCGGATGCCTCAACTGCGTCTCGCCATGAACCAGATCGACTCGACCGTCGGTGACCTCTGCGGGAACGCCGAGTCGATCGTGCGCTGGACCCGGCACGCGGCTGAGCGGGGAGCGCATCTGGTGGCGTTCCCCGAGATGGCGCTGACCGGGTTTCCCCTCGAGGACCTCGCACTGCGGTCCTCCTTCGTGGAGGCCTCCCGCACCGCGCTGGACGCGCTCGCGGGGCGGCTGGCCGAGGAGGGGTTCGGCGAACTGCCGGTCGTCGTCGGCTACATCGACCGCGGCGAGGCCCGGCCACGCCTCGGGCAGCCCGCCGGCGCACCGCGGAACGCCGCCGCCGTGCTGCACGGGGGCGAGGTCGTGCTGCGGCTCGCGAAGCACCGCCTTCAGAACTACGGCGTCTTCGACGAGGTCCGGTACTTCGTGCCGGGCGACACGCTCCCCGTGGTGCGGGTGCGCGGCGTCGACGTCGCGCTCGCGATCTGCGAGGACCTGTGGCAGGACGGCGGCCGGGCCCCGGCCGCCCGGGCAGCCGGGGCGGGTCTGCTGCTCTCCATCAACGCCTCGCCGTACGAGTTCGACAAGCACGAGAACCGCCTGGACGTGGTCCGCAGGCGCGCCCAGGAGGCCGGTTGCACACTGGCCTACCTGACGATGACGGGCGGCCAGGACGAACTGGTCTTCGACGGCGACTCCATCGTGGTGTCGGCGCAGGGGGAAGTCATCGCCGGGCGCGGCAGTTCGAGGAGGTCTGCACGCTGGTGGACCTGGACCTCCCGGCCGCCGCCGAGGAGCCGCCGGCCGGTGTGCTCGACGGCGGGCTGGTGGTGGACCACCGTACCGTCTCGGCCGAGCCGCTGCCGCCGTACGAAATCCAGGCCCCCGGCGCGCAGATGGCGCGCCTCGGGGACGACGAGGAGTTGTACACGGCGCTGGTCGTGGGTCTGCGCGGGTATGTCGCCAAGAACGGCTTCCGCAGCGTGCTGATCGGGCTGTCCGGCGGTATCGACTCGGCCCTGGCCGCCGCCATCGCCTGCGACGCGGTGGGGGCGGCCGACGTGCACGGGGTGGCCATGCCGTCCGCGTACTCCTCGGAGCGCTCGGTCTCCGACGCGGCGGAACTGGCCAGGCGCACCGGACTGAACTTCCGGACCGTACCGATCGCGCCGATGTTCGACGCCTACATGGGGGCGCTCGGGCTGACCGGCCTCGCCGAGGAGAACCTGCAGTCACGGCTGCGCGGGACGGTGCTCATGGCGCTGTCCAACGACGAGGGGCACATCGTGCTCGCGCCCGGCAACAAGAGTGAGCTGGCGGTGGGTTACTCCACGCTGTACGGCGACTCGGTGGGCGCCTACGCGCCGATCAAGGACGTCTACAAGACGTCGGTCTTCGCCCTGGCCCGCTGGCGCAACCGGAGCGGCCTGGAGCGCGGCCACATCCCGCCTATCCCGGAGAACTCCCTCGGCAAGCCGCCCAGTGCCGAGCTGCGGCCGGGCCAGGTCGATACCGACTCGCTGCCCGACTACACCGTGCTGGACCGGCTCCTGTCGCTCTACGTCGACAACGACCAGGGGCGCGACGCGATCGTGGCGACGGGCCACGACGCGGAACTGGTCACGCGGGTGCTGCGGATGGTCGACGCGGCGGAGTACAAGCGGCGGCAGTACCCGCCGGGCACGAAGATCTCGCCCAAGGTCTTCGGCAAGGACCGCCGCCTGCCGATCACCAACCGCTGGCGCGAGTCCGCCTGACACCGCTCCCCCGTGGAAATGCTCCCACCTCGCGGCTAGAACGATTTAGTAGTCACCTGTTACGCTCCACCACTAGATCGATTTAGTTTACGTGATGGCGTGATCCACCGCCTGAAGCAAGGAGCACCATGGATTCCGTCTCCACGGCAGCGGCGTCGGCCGTGGCCCCTTTGCTGGATGACTTCTCCCTCGAGATGACGGGCAAGGACGTCCCGAAGCTCGAGGAGGCCCGCGGCACCATCCCTCAGGGCACGCGGATCAATGTGACCTTCCTCGGCAACGAGGACCTCGACATGCGGCTGTCCGCCGCGCGGGCGGTCAAGCGGCTCGGCTTCGTCCCCGTACCGCACATATCGGCCCGCCGGCTGCCCTCGCGGGCGGCGCTGGAGGAGTTCCTCGCCGCGCTGGAGGCGGACGGCCTCGCCGACAACGTCTTCGTCGTGGGCGGCGACCCCGCCGAGCCGCACGGCCCGTACGACGACGCGCTGGCCCTGATCCGGTCGGGACTGCTGCAGAAACACGGCGTGCGGCACGTCGGGGTGAGCGGCTACCCCGAGGGGCACCCCGCGATCGCCGATCCAGTGCTCTGGTCGGCGATGGAGCACAAGAGCGCCGCACTTGAGGAGCACGGGCTGCCCGGCGCCGTCATCACCCAGTTCGGTTTCGACGTCGACGCCGTCCTGTCCTGGGTCGAGGCGGTACGGGCCCGGGGCATCGACCTGCCCGTCCGGATCGGTGTGCCCGGGCCCGCCGGGATCAGACGGCTGATGACCTACGCGGCCCGCTTCGGCGTCGGCACCAGCACGTCCATCGCCAAGAAGTACGGCTTCTCGCTCACCAACCTCATGGGCACCGCCGGGCCCGACCGCTTCATCCGGGCCCTGGTCAAGGGCTACGACGCACGCCTGCACGGGGAACTCAAGCTGCACTTCTACACATTCGGCGGCCTGAAGACCACCTCCGAGTGGGTCGCCGACTTCCGCGACAAGGAGAACTGACGTGACGCTCACCCAGGACGCGCCCGCGCGCACCCCGGCGCGCAAGCCCGCCCCGCAGCACGCCTCGCTGATCGTCAAGGGCAAGGACCGCACCGGTATCGTCGCCGCGGTCGGCGCGGTGCTCAGCAGTCACGGCGCGAACATCGTCTCGCTCGACCAGTACTCCGACAATCCGCAGGACGGCGCGTTCTTCCAGCGGACGGTCTTCAGCCTGGACAACCTCAAGGCGGCGCTGCCCGCGATCGAAAACGAGCTGAAGGCGCGGCTCGCCGAGGAGTTCGAGCTTCGGTTCACGCTGCGGGACATGTCCGTGCCGAAGCGGGTCGCGATCTTCGCCTCGAAGTCGGACCACTGTCTGCTCGACCTGCTCCGGCGGCAACGGCAGGGCCAGCTCCCCACCAGGGTGTCCATGGTGATCTCCCATCACCCCGACACCGCCGGGGAGGTCCGCGGCTTCGGGATCCCCTTCTTCCACGTGCCGTCGACGGGTCCTGACAAGTCCGCCGCCGAGGCCGAACACCTGCGACCACTGCGGGGCAACGTCGACTTCATCGTCCTCGCCCGCTCCATGCAGATCCTATCGGGGGACTTCATCGCCCAGGTCGGCGTGCCGATCATCAACATCCACCACTCGTTCCTGCCCGCCTTCATCGGCGCCGGTCCCTACGCCAAGGCGAAGGAGCGGGGTGTGAAACTCGTCGGCGCGACCGCGCACTACGTGACCGAGGACCTGGACGAGGGCCCGATCATCGAGCAGGACGTCGTCCGGGTGACGCACGCCGAGAGCGCCGCCGACCTCCAGCGCCGCGGCGCGGACGTCGAACGAGCCGTCCTGTCCCGGGCGGTGGAGTGGCACAGCCAGGACCGCGTGATCCGCTACGACAACCACACGATCGTCTTCGCCTGACCGACGTGCCGGTACCCACCGGTTCCCACCCCAGAAGGAGGTCGTCTCCCGCGTCGCCGCCGGCGCCGGCGTCATCGACGAACTGGCCGCCCCGAGGTGTCGGGCATCCCGCCGCAACTGAGTCCTTCCTCGCCGCCATGCCCGGCACGGGCACAGACACGGCGGCGAGCGTGCCGCCGTCCGCGTGGACCGCGCCTCGACGACGGCCTCCGTGAACCTGATCAAGATTGGCCGCCGCGACATCGAGAAGACCGGGCCGTCGGCCCGTACCCATGGTCATGGGGTCGCCCCGCCCCTGACATGGCCGACATTCGAAGAACAGGCAGCCTCATGAACGCATCCGCTTCCATCGGCGTCACCGGCCTCGGAGTAATGGGCCGCAACCTGGCCCGTAACTTCGCCCGGAACGGTTACACCGTCGCCGTCCACAACCGCTCCGCCGGCCGCACCCGCGCGCTGGCGGAGGAGTTCGGCCACGAGGGCTCCTTCGTCCCGGCCGAGACGGCCGAGGAGTTCGTGGCCGCGCTCGCCCGCCCCCGCCGCCTCATGATCATGGTGCAGGCGGGCGCGGCCACCGACGCCGTCATCGACGAGTTCGCCCCGCTCCTGGAAAACGGCGACATGATCATCGACGGCGGCAACGCCCACTTCGCCGACACCCGCCGCCGCGAGGCCGCGCTGCGCGAACGCGGCCTGCACTTCGTCGGTGCCGGCATCTCCGGCGGCGAGGAGGGCGCCCTCAACGGGCCGAGCATCATGCCCGGCGGCTCGGCGGAGTCGTACGCCGTCCTCGGCCCGATGTTCGAGAGCATCAGCGCCAAGGTCGACGGCGAGCCCTGCGCCACCCACATCGGCACCGACGGCGCCGGACACTTCGTCAAGATGGTCCACAACGGCATCGAATACGCCGACATGCAGCTCATCGCCGAGGCCTACGACCTGCTGCGCCAGGTCGCCGGGTACAGCCCCGCCGAGATCGCCGATGTCTTCCGCACCTGGAACGAGGGCCGCCTCGGCTCCTATCTGGTGGAGATCACCGCCGAGGTCCTCGCCCACACCGACCCGCAGACCGGTGGCGCGTTCGTCGACATCGTCGACGACGCCGCCGGGCAGAAGGGCACCGGCCGCTGGACCGTGCAGACCGCCCTCGACCTGG
This sequence comes from Streptomyces sp. NPDC007896, assembly GCF_042959425.1. NCBI lineage: Bacteria > Bacillati > Actinomycetota > Actinomycetes > Kitasatosporales > Streptomycetaceae > Streptomyces > Streptomyces sp. NPDC007896. The sequence continues at coordinate 152,689 of NZ_JBIBKX010000014.1, forward strand.
CCTCCCCGGTCACCGCCATCGCCCAGGCCACCTTCGCCCGCGCCGCCTCCGGCCAGAGCGACCTGCGTGCCGCCTACCGAGGTCTGCCCGGCGGCACCACTCCCCCGCTCAGCCCCACCGAGGCCACACGCTTCACCGCCCAGGTCGAACACGCCCTGTACGCCTCGAAGGTCATCGCCTACGACCAGGGCTGGAAGATGATCCTGGACGCCGCCGCGGAGTACGGCTGGAAGATCGACCTCGGCTCGGTCGCCCGGATCTGGCGCGGCGGCTGCATCATCCGCGCCTCCTTCCTCGACCGTATCCGCGCCGCCTACGCCACCGACCCCGACCTCGTCAGCCTGCTCGCCGAGGACGGTTTCGCCCAGGAGATCAGCGACGCCCAGGTGCCCTGGCGGGAGATCGTCGCCTCCGCCGCCCGGCGTGGCATCCCCGTCCCCGCGTTCTCCGCCGCGCTCGCGCACTACGACACCCTGCGCGCCGACCGCCTGCCCGCCGCCCTCCTCCAGGGGCAGCGCGACTACTTCGGCGCCCACACCTATCGGCGCACCGACCGTGAGGGCTCCTTCCACACCCACTGGTCGCAGCCCGACCGCCCCGAAACCACCGCCTGACAGGGACTCGGGCCGCGCGGGTCACTTCCGTGGGGTGGGCGGCCCACCCCACGCCGTGGAAGCCGACGTTCACCGCGAAGCCGACCGCCACCGGGACACCCATGGTGCGGTTGCGCATCAGCTCCAACGGCACCATCGGGTCCCTGCCGCGCGCCAGGGTGTGTTCGGGGGTGTGGCAGGGCCCCTCACGCGGCTGTCACCCAGGTCACAGGGCTGCCACACTGGATCGCATGGCACGTGAGCAGCACAGGGGCAGCACAGGTGGCAACGGCGGTACGGGCCTGGGGCACTTCCTGCGCGCCCGCCGCGCCCGGGTGACACCCGCCGACGTGGGTCTCCCGAAGGGCCCCGGGCTGCGCCGCACGCCCGGACTGCGCCGCGAGGAGCTGGCCACGCTGGCCGGAGTCAGCATCGACTACTACACGCGCCTGGAGCGGGGCAAGGAGACCAATCCGAGCCCGTCCGTCGTCAACGCCCTCGGGGCCGCCCTCCGGCTGGACGGGACCGAGCTCGAGCATCTCCGGGACCTCGCGGCACGCGCCGCGCGCACCGTCCCGGAGCTGCCGACGGCGCCCGCCGGCTCGGTGGATCCCGGCGGTTCGGTGGACCCCGGCGTCGAGCTGCTGCTGGAGAGCATGCGGCCCAATCCCGCGCACGTGGTCAGCCGCACCATGGACGTGATCGCCACCAATCCGGCCGGCCTGCACCTGATGGCCGGGCTCGAGGACTGGCCCGAGAAGCAGCGCAACATCGTGCGCTACGTCTTCCTCCACCCCGCCGCCCGCGCGCTCTTCGACGACTGGGAGAACCAGATCCGCGGCTGCGTCGCCCGGCTGCGCACCCTCGCCGGCACCGACCCCGACGCCCCTGACCTCGCCGACCTCGTCGACGAACTCCTGTTCAAGAGCCCGGACTTCGCGCGCCTGTGGGAGGCGTACGACGTGAAGGGTCATTCCTCGGGTCGCAAGACCTTTCACCACCCCCGGGTCGGCGACGTCACCTTCGGCTACCAGTCCATGACGCTGGAGGGCACCGACGGCCACCGCCTGGTCGCGTACCACGCCCCGCCCGACACCCCGGAGTACGACGCGATGCTCCTGCTCGACGCGGCCGGGAAGGCCGGAGAGCGGTCCGCGCGCCGGGCGGGGGCCGGGCGGCCCGCGGCCGGCCAGCGGCCCTTTCCTCAGGTGCCCTTCGGGTGACCTCGGCACGTGCGGCAGCACCCCGTACGAGGGCTCGGGGGCGCGCCTCGTACGGGGTGGTCTCGGGCGGACGGTGCCGCGGTGGGTCAGGCCAGGGTCGCGGTGTCGATCACGAAGCGGTAGCGCACGTCCGAGGCCAGGACACGCTCGTACGCCTCGTTGATCTTCTCGGCGGGGATGATCTCGACCTCGGCGCCGATGCCGTGCTCGGCGCAGAAGTCGAGCATCTCCTGCGTCTCGCGGATGCCGCCGATCAGCGACCCCGCGTACACGCGGCCCTGCATGATCAGCGAGAACACGTTCAGCGACAGCGGCTCCGCGGGAGCGCCGACGTTGACCATCGTGCCGCCCACGGCGAGCAGGCCGAGGAAGGTGTCGAGGTCGAGCTTGGCGCTGACCGTGTTGAGGATGACGTCGAAGGTGCCGGCGAGCTGCTCGAAGGTGGTCGGGTCGCTGGTGGCGTAGTAGTGGTCGGCGCCCAGCCGCAGGCCGTCGTCCATCTTCTTCAGCGACTGCGACAGGACGGTGACTTCGGCGCCCATCGCGTGTGCGATCTTGACGGCCATGTGGCCGAGTCCGCCGAGGCCGATGACGGCGACCTTCTTGCCGGGGCCCGCGCCCCAGCGGCGCAGCGGGGAGTACGTGGTGATGCCCGCGCACAGCAGCGGGGCGGCCTCGTCGAGGCCGAGGCCCTCGGGGATGGTGACGACGAAGTCGTCGTCGACCACGACGTGGGTGGAGTAGCCGCCCTGGGTCAGGGTGCCGTCGGCGTCGATCGAGCCGTAGGTGAGTGTGTTGCCCTTGAGGCAGTACTGCTCCTCGCCCCTCAGGCAGGGCACGCACTCACGGCAGGAGTTGACCATGCAGCCGACGCCGACTCGGTCACCCACGGCGTGCCGGGTGACCCCGGAACCGACCTGGGTGACGATGCCGGCGATCTCGTGGCCGGGGACCAGGGGGTAGGTCGCCGGGCCCCACTCGCTGCGGACGTTGTGGATGTCGGAGTGGCAGATGCCGCAGTACTTGATGTCGATGAGGACGTCGTGCGGGCCGACGTCACGGCGCTCGACGGTGGTCGGCGCGAGCGGTTCGGTCGCCGAAGTGGCGGCGTATGCGGGGACGGTAAGCACCGGTTCTCCAGTGGGGGGTGAAGTTGATGGGGTGGTCGGCAGCCGAGTGACCGCCGAAGTCCGACCAGGCGTCCGCTCCGCCGCGTGGCACCAGTCGCATCGGATCGAGGGCCGGCGCGACGTTGACGACCAGCGCGTCGAGGGTGATCACGAAGAAGCCGAGGACGGCCGCCGCCGGCGCCGGCCCGGGACTTGAGAGGCCTTGCCCCGGAGGATCGCCGACAGGTCGCCGGACCGGAGTGACGGGGACGGGCATGGGATGCTCCCGGGAAGTGGGATCTTCAACGAGCATCCAGCCTGCTCGCCCGGCCCGCATCCCGGCAGACCGTGATGTTCAGGGGAGCGGTGTTCGGGGGAGCGGTGTTCAGGGGTGCCGCAGGGCCCCCACGGGGCTGACGCGCAGGTCACGGGGGCGCCAGAGCGGAGCGCACGACCAGTGAGCGGCACCGCGGGAGCGTCGGTGCGGGAGCATCGGTGCGGGGCCCGGCGCGTCCGGGAGGCCAGGGCCGCCTCGGACGGGCGGGGGCGGTCGACTCCGTGTTCAGGGCTGGACGAGTACCTTCAGTGCCTCCCGGTCGGCCATCGCGCGATAGCCGTCGGGTACCTCGTCGACGCTCACCGTGCGGTCGAAGACGCGCCCGGGTTCGATCTTCCCTTCGAGGATGTCGGGGAGGAGTTCCTCGATGTAGGCGCGGGCAGGAGCCACACCGCCGGTGAGGGTGATGTTGTTCATGAACTCCTGGAAGCCCAGCGGCACCTGGTCGTACTGCGGGGCGCCCACCCGGCTGATCGTGCCGCCCGCGCGCACCACGCCCAGCGACATCTCCAGCGCGGGCAGCGTGCCGACACACTCCAGCACCGTGTGCGTACCGTCGCCGCCGGTCAGCTCGCGCACGCGCTCGATGCCCTCCTCGCCGCGTTCGGCGACGATGTCGGTGGCACCGAAGTCGCGGCCGAGATCGGTGCGGGCCTTGTGCCGCCCCATCAGGATGATCCGCTCGGCGCCGAGCCGTTCTGCGGACAGTACCGCCGACAGGCCGACCGCTCCGTCACCGACCACGGTCACGGTCGTACGCGGGGTGACGCCCGCCGTCACCGCGCAGTGGTGGCCGGTGCAGAACACGTCCGACAGGGTCAGCAGCGACGGCAGCAGGGCGGAGTCCTCGCCGACGGGCAGCTTCACCAGCGTGCCCTGGGCCTGCGGTACCCGCACCGCCTCGCCCTGACCGCCGTCCACCCCGTCCGCGGCCCAGAAACCGCCGTGCCGGCACGAGGTGTGCAGGCCCTCACGGCAGAAGTCGCAGGTGTTGTCCGACCAGACGAAGGGGGCCACCACCAGGTCTCCGGTCTTCAGTCCGGACACCTCCGCACCGATATCCTCGACGACACCCAGGAACTCGTGGCCTATGCGGTCGCCGTGCTCGGTGGGCGGACGCGACCCGTACGGCCACAGGTCGCTGCCGCAGATGCACGCACGCAGCACGCGTACGACGGCGTCCGTGGGCTGCTGGATCCCCGGGTCCGGAACCTCCTCCACGCGCACGTCACCGGCACCGTAAATCAGAGTTGCTCGCATGAGTCTTTCCGATCGAGTCGTCCTGTACCTGCTCGCAGAGCGTCGAGAGCGGCGGCAGCGCCGCGTCCAGCTCGGAACAACCGGGAATTCAGGCGACTGTCCCCTTCGGTCCAAGGGACATTCCGGCCGTTCAAAAAGTATGGGTCCCGATATCGGGGCCCGCACTCTCACGCCTGCCTGCGATGACGACTCCGGGGCGCAGCGGTGGACCTGGTGGACAGGCGTCCTCAGACCTTCCAGGAGCGCAGCTGGTCGGCGACGGCGAGGACGCCGACGCGGGTGTCGCGGATCTTGCGGACGAGGTCGGACAGGGCTCCGTAGGGCGGGTCGATGCCCTCGCCCGACTGGTCCATGTACTGGGCGGCGACGAACGCGGCGAACAGGCTGTTGCGGTGCGGCAGCGGCTCCAGGCGCACGATGGTGTGCATCAGCGCGGCGGCGCGCCAGGCCGCGTCCGGGTCGGCGGCGGCGAGCGTAGGCAGCTTGGTCTTGTGGCGGGCGACGGCCGCGACGAGCGCGGAGTAGTCCGACACGGACATGTCCTCGCGGGCGAGGGCGGCCTCCTGGACGTCGAGCAGCCAGGCGACATCGATGGTCAGGTGCATCAGGCGGCCGCGGATCCGTCCCGGCGCTCGGCGGGCGGCACCTCGTCGGGGAACGCGTCGTCGAACTCGCCGCGCAGCCGGTCGGCCCAGGCGGTGGCGCCGGCGACGAACTGCCTGCGCTGCATCTCCCGGACACCGAGGTCGTGCAGATACTGCTTGAGGCTCTTGCCGTCGGCCGCGGCGGCCGCGCGCACTCCCTCGAGCTCCTCTTCCGTGAAGGTCACGTTCAGTGATGGCATACACGGATGGTACCTGGTCGGTACCAGGGGTGCGAGGTCTCAGGATCGACCGAACGAATGGCCATGGGGCTAGGACCTGTCCCCGACGCCGCCGATCTAAGCTCGGCGCATGGCCAAGTACTTCGACGTGCACCCCGAGAACCCCCAGCAGCGCACTCTCAGCCAGGTGGCGGAGATCATCCGCGGCGGAGGGCTCGTCGCCTATCCGACCGACTCCTGCTTCGCCCTCGGGGCTCAGTTGGGCAACCGGGACGGACTCGACCGGATCCGTTCGATCCGCCGGCTGGACGACCGGCACCACTTCACCCTGATGTGCCAGGACTTCGCGCAGCTGGCCCACTTCGTACGCCTGGACAACGCGGTGTTCCGTGCGATCAAGGCCTCGACTCCGGGTAGTTACACCTTCATCCTCCCGGCGACGAAGGAGGCACCGCGCAGGCTGCTGCACCCGAAGAAGAAGACGGTCGGCGTCCGGATTCCCGACCATGTCGTCGCCCGGGCGCTCCTCGCCGAGCTCGGCGAGCCCCTGCTGTCGAGCACCCTGCTCCTCCCCGATCAGGAGAAGCCGCTGACGCAGGGGTGGGAGATCAAGGAGGAGCTCGACCACGTGGTGGACGCGGTCCTCGACTCCGGCGACTGCGGCGTCGAGCCGACGACCGTCATCGACTTCTCGCAGGGCGAGCCCGAGATCGTACGACGAGGAGCGGGCGATCCCTCCCGGTTCGAGTGAGCGGGGCGAAGGGGCCGGTCAGAGCGCGGGGCCGCTGACTTTCCAGATCCGGGTGGCGACCTGGAGGTTGAAGCGGCTGTCCACCTCGTCGAGCCTGCGGCCGCTGACCTCCCTGATGCGCTGCAACCGATAGCGGAGCGTGCTGCGGTGCACGGCGAGGGCCCGCGCCGTCTCGTCGTAGTTGCCGCCGTGGTCGAAGTACCGGGTGAGGGTGTGCACCAGGTCGGTGCCATGGGCGTCGTCGTAGTCGAGGAGCGCGCCGAGCCATTCGCGGACGAAGTCGGTGACGTCTCCCGCGTCCTTGTCCCGGGCCAGGATGCGGTAGAGGCCGAGTTCCTCGCAGGTCGTGGTGCCGTCCGCGGGGTGGGACTGGCGGCGTACGGCGAGCGCGCGGACGGCCTGGTCGAAGGAGCGCGGGATGTCCGCCACCGCCTCGCACAGGCTGCCGATGCCCACCGCGCCGTGCGGAGAGCCCACTTCGTCGGCGAGGGCCTTGTACAGACCCGAGTCACGCGGCTCGCCCCGGACCACGAGCACCGCCATGTCCCCTCGCCGGGCCAGCAGCGACCGCAGGCGCAGTCCCTGCGCGGCACGTCCCACCGCCCCCAGGAAGCGGTCGTCGGCGGCCGTTCCACGCCACTGCGCGACCGTGACGTGGTGCGGTCCGTGCAGGTCGTGGCCGACGGCCTCGGCCCTGGCGTACGCGCCGCCGTCGTCGGCGCCGGTGAGCAGGTCGTCCACAAGTTCCCGGCGCAGCCGCAGTTCGGCCTCCGCCAGACTGCGGCGGTGGGCCAGTTCCAGGGACAGTGCCGTGCAGGCGTGTTCGAGGGCGAACATCTCGGCTCCGCCCGCCGTGCCGTCGGGGTCGATGAGCTCGATGCTGCCCAGGGGCTCCCCGTGGTGGCGGGCCAGTCCGATGAGGCGTCCCTCGTGGCGGATCGGACCGAGCTCGCGCATCGCGTCGTGCATGAGTTGCTCGCGCTGGAGCGGATCGGGCTTGGTGTCCGCCTCGGGCGGGACCGGCCCCGCCCGGGCGAGGAGGTTTCCGAAGCGGTCCTCGACACGGGTGGCGAGGCCGGTCAGCTCATACACGGCGGCGGCGATGCCGTGCTCCCCTTCGTCGGTGACGGAGGTCCGGGCGAGGACGTCGTGCACGGTGCGCTGCTCCTCCAGCTCCGCCACCAGCGCGGTGAGTCGTTCGTTGACCGCGTCCCGCTCCTCGATCGCCCGGAACAGCTGTCGGGCGTACTCGCGGTCGCGGCGGCGGGCTTCGGCGTTGTAGAGCGCGGCGCCGGTCGGCTGAGCGAGGGCGTAGACGAGGAAGCGGTCCTCGTCGGGAGGCGGTTTCCCGGCGCTGACCAGCAGGTAGCCGAGCAGTCCGCCGGAGCTGCGCAGGCCCACTGCCCAGCCCCAGCCGCCCTCCTGGAAGTGGACGGCGCCGTCCTCCCCTCCCAGTGCGGTCAGCTGTTCGACCGGGTCGGTCAGCTCGCGCGGTGCCCGGCCGCCGAGGGTCCGTGTGCTCGGCGTGGCCTCGAGCTCGAAGCGGCCGTCCCTGAGCATGTAGCAGCCCTCGGGCCGGCAGTCGAGGAGGAGTGGCACCTCGTCCATGGCCAACTGGAGGATCTCGTCCACCGGACGGCCGTCGAGCATGGTCACGGCCAGCACGAACACGTCGTACAGGCTCGCCGACTGCTTGCGTCCCCAGTCGGTCAGGGCGGTGGTGGGCGCCCGGCTGCCGAGGCCGCGTGGTGCGATGCTCCGGTGCGCCGCACTGGTCGCGTCGTCGGCCGTGCCAGACATGCCGCAATACTAGCTTTCGCCCCCTTTCGCCGCTTCTTGCACCGGTCACGCGTGGGGTCTCGCAGCCGCCACGCGTGGGGCGGAACAGCGCCCGGGAGGCGGGTCGGCTCCCTGACCGCCTGGCGCGGTGCCTCGCTGTCTCCTGCACTGCCAGGGGGAGAGAAGGGGCCGAATTTCGCCCCGTCGGGAGCAGGCGTCGTCCTTCGTCCCGTAACACCCTGGCAAGGACGGAACCCACGACCCGTGTCCGCCGGCTGACGCCCGCGGACACGCGACCTCACCTGAAGACAACCGCCGCCACCGGAGACGGGCGGACGCCGGGGGTGGCAGGCGAAGGAGTTCCTCATGGGCAAGGCAGTCGGAATCGACCTGGGCACCACCAACTCGGTGATCGCCGTTTGGGAGGGCGGTGAGGCGACCGTCATACCCAATGCCGAGGGCTCGCGCACCACGCCCTCCATCGTCGCCTTCACCGACAGCGGCGAACGGCTGGTGGGTCAGCTCGCCAGGCGGCAGGCGATCCTCAATCCCAAGGGCACCATCTACTCGGCCAAGCGGTTCATCGGCCGGCACTTCGACGAGATATCCGACGAGGCCAAGGCGGTGGCGTACGACGTCGTCGAGGGCGAGGGCGGAGTCGCGCGCTTCAAGGTGCGCGACAAGCTGTACGCGCCGGAGGAGATCAGCGCGCTGGTGCTGCGCAAGCTCGCCGACGACGCCGGCAAGCAGCTGGGCGAGAAGGTCACCGAGGCCGTCATCACCGTGCCCGCGTACTTCAACGACGCCCAGCGCCAGGCGACCAAGGACGCGGGTCGCATCGCGGGGCTCGAAGTACTGCGGATCATCAACGAGCCGACGGCGGCGGCGCTGGCGTACGGCATGGAGAAGAAGCAGCACGAGACGGTGCTCGTCTTCGACCTCGGTGGCGGCACCTTCGACGTGAGCATCCTTGACGTCGGTGACGGGGTCGTGGAAGTGCGCTCGACGGCGGGCGACAGCCACCTCGGCGGCGACGACTTCGACCGTCGCCTCGTCGACCTGCTCGCGGACGGCTTCCAGAAGGAGAACGGGATCGACCTGCGCAAGGACCCGCAGGCGCTGCAACGGCTGTTCGAAGCCGCGGAGAAGGCCAAGACGGAGCTGAGCTCGGTCACGCAGACGCAGGTCAGCCTGCCGTTCATCACCGCGGACGCCGCCGGCCCCAAGCACCTGACCGAGACGATCATGCGGTCCACGTTCGAGAAGATCACCGCCGACCTGGTCGAGCGGACCATGGAACCGGTCAAGCAGGCGATGGCCGACGCGAAGACCAGCGCGAACGACATCGACGAGGTCATCCTCGTGGGCGGCTCGACGCGCATCCCGGCCGTGCAGAGCCTGGTCCGCCGGCTCACCGGTGGCAAGGACCCGAACATGAGCGTCAACCCCGACGAGGTCGTGGCGCTGGGCGCCGCGATCCAGGCGGGCGTGCTCAAGGGCGAGGTCAAGGACGTCCTGCTGCTCGACGTGACCCCGCTGTCGCTGGGCGTGGAGACCCGCGGCGGTGTGATGACGAAGATCATCGACCGGAACACCACGATCCCGGTCCGCCGCTCGGAGACCTTCTCCACCGCGGAGGACAACCAGGAGGCCGTGGACGTCGTCGTGCTGCAGGGGGAGCGCGAGATGGCCGCCGACAACCGGGTCCTCGGCCGATTCCAGCTCAAGGACATCCGCCCGGCACCGCGCGGCGAGCCGCAGGTCGAGGTCGTCTTCGACATCGACGCCAACGGCATCCTGAACGTCACCGCACGGGACAAGGACACCGGCAAGGAACAGACCATCACCATCAGCGAGGGCTCCAACCTCGACAAGGGCGAGGTCGAGCGGATGGTCCAGGAGGCCGAGCAGCACCGCGGCGAGGACCAGGCGCTGCGCGACGCCGTGGACGCCCGCAACGAACTGGACGCCGTGGCCTACCAGGTGGAGCGCCGGCTGAACGAGCTGGGTGAAGCGGTGCCCTCGCACGAGCGGGCCCGGGCGGACATGCTCGTCGCCGATGCCCGTGAGGCGGTCCAGCAGGAGGCGTCCCCGGACAAGGCCAGGCCGCTGACCTCCGAGCTCCAGCAGGTGCTGGCGTCGCTCGCCCAGTACCAGACGGGCGCGGCCGCGCAGGCCCGGGCCGGAACCGGGACGGAGGACACCGCCGGCGCCACGGCAGCATCCGGCGACGACGTGATCGACGCGGAATTCGACAAGAGCTGAGGAGCCGTCATGGCCACCGAGCAGGAGCCGACGACGCCTTCGCAACAGCCGGGCGAGACCCCCTCGTCCTCGCACGTGCCGGAGGCGGACGAGCAGGCGGCCGCCCTCGACGAGATGCGTGACCGCTGGCGCCGCGCGCTCGCCGACCTGGACAACCTCCGTAAGCGTCACGCGAAGGAACTGGAACGTGTGCGGGCCGAGGAGCGCGCCCGCACCGCGGCGGCCTGGCTGCCCGTCCTCGACAACCTGGAACGGGCGCTGGCCCACTCCGACTCCGACCCCTCCGCCGTGCTGAAGGGCGTCGAAGCCGTACGCGACCAGGGGGTGGAGGTGCTGCGCGGTCTCGGGTATCCCCGCTACGAGGAGACCGGGGTGCCTTTCGACCCGACCCGGCACGAGGTCGTCGGAGTCGTCGACACCCCCGACGCCGAGCCGAACACCGTGGCCCAGGTGGTGAGCCCGGGCTACGGGGCGGACGCGAAGCAGTTGCGCCCCGCCTTCGTCGTGGTCAGCAAGCGGCAGGAGTGACGCCTCATGGCACGGGACTACTACGACGTGCTCGGGGTGACGCGCACCGCGAGCGCGGAGGAGATCCAGCAGGCCTTCCGCAAGCTGGCGCGCAAACACCACCCCGACATCAACAAGGACCCGGGAGCCGAGGAACGCTTCAAGGAGATCAACGACGCGTACAGCGTGCTGTCCGACCCGAAGACCAGGCAGCGCTACGACCGCTTCGGCGAGAACTTCCGGCAGATCCCGGAGGACTACGACGAGCGGGTGGCCGCGGGGGCGGGTGCCCGGGGCGGCTGGAGCGCGGGCGTCGGAGGGGCCAGAGGTGGAGGCGGCAGAAGCGGGGGGCGCTTCCGTACAGCGGACGGTGTCGACTTCGACGGCTCCGGCGTCGACTTCGAGGACCTGTTCGGCGGGATCTTCGGACGAGGCGGGGGCGCGGGCGGCGGCTGGGGTCCGGTGCCGGGCGCCGACCAGGAGGCCGAGATCCAGCTCGGCGTCGAGGAGGCGTACCGGGGCGGCAGGCGCGGCATCACCCTGGGCGGCCCCAGTGGGCAGCGCACCTACGACGTCAACATCCCGCGCGGGGTGGTGGACGGGCAGCGCATCCGGCTGGCCGGAGAAGGAGGCAGGGGCAGCCCCGACGCTCCGCCGGGCGACCTCTATCTGCGGGTGCGGATCAAGCCCGACGGACGGTTCCGGCTGGAGGGCCGCGACATCCACGTGGTCCTCCCGGTGACACCGTGGGAGGCGGCACTCGGCGCGACCGTGCCGGTGTCCACCCCCGGCGGCACGGCCAAGGTCACCGTCCCCCCGGGCTCCTCCAGCGGCCGCCGGCTGCGGCTGCGCGGCGAGGGCATGCCCAACCCGCGCGGCGAGGACGGCAACCTGTACGCGGAGGTCCGCATCATGGTGCCGCCGGAGGCGACCGCCCGTGAGCGTGAGCTCTTCGAGGAACTGGCCGCCGCGTCCGCCTTCGACCCGAGGAGGCCCCGATGACCACAGCCCCCCGTCCCGGCGGTGCGCACCGCCGTACCGCCACCCCGGTACCCCGGGCGACCTTGAACATCGTGGTCCGCGCCGGCCCGCTCGGACCGGCCCATCGGCTCGGTCTCGACGCCGTCGCCACCCGTTCCGGTCTCCATCCGGATCTCGTACGCCGGTTCGTCGCCCTCGGCCTCGTCGACGCCACCCGGGACGCCGCCGGGCGACTGTGGTTCGAGCCGTCCGCTCCCGCCACCCTCGCCCGCATCCAACGACTACGGGCCGCGCTCCCCCTCAACTACGCCTCCCTGGGTCTGGTGCTCGATCTGCTCGACCGGATCAGTGAGTTGGAGGACGCTCTGAGGCGCAGCAACGCCGGCTCCAGGAGTGATGAATCGTGGATATGAACCGGCTCACCCAAAAGTCCCAGGAGGCGCTCCAGGAAGCGCAGACCATCGCCGGCCGGCTGAACCAGACCGAGGTCGACGGCGAGCATCTGCTCCTCGCCCTGCTCGACCAGCCCGACGGCCTGATACCACGGCTGATCGACCAGTCGGGCGCCGACACCCGGGGCCTGCGCACCGCACTGAACGAGGAGTTGGCCCGCAGGCCGAAGGTGACGGGCCCCGGTGCCACGCCCGGGCAGGTGTACGTCACCCAACGGCTGGCGAAGGTACTGGACTTGGCCGAGCAGGAGGCCAAACGGCTCAAGGACGAGTACGTGTCCGTCGAGCACCTGGTGCTTGCCCTCGCCGACGAGGGGTCCCGCACGGCCTCCGGACGGCTGCTCAAGGAGTACGGCGTCACCAAGGACGGGTTCCTGTCCGCGCTCACCCGGATCCGCGGCAACCAGCGCGTCACCTCGGCGACGCCCGAAGCGGCGTACGAGGCACTGGAGAAGTACGGCCGCGATCTGGTCGCCGAGGCGCGCAGCGGCAGAATGGACCCGGTGATCGGCCGGGACGCGGAGATCCGCCGGGTCATCCAGATTCTGAGCCGCAAGACGAAGAACAACCCCGTCCTCATCGGTGACCCGGGTGTCGGCAAGACCGCCATCGTGGAGGGGCTCGCCCAGCGCATCGTGCGGGGCGACGTACCCGACGGGCTGCGCGACCGGACGATCTTCTCGCTCGACATGAGTTCGCTGGTGGCGGGAGCCAAGTACCGCGGCGAGTTCGAGGAACGGCTGCAGGCCGTACTGAGCGAGGTCAAGGCGGGCGAGGGGCGCATCCTGCTCTTCATCGACGAACTGCACACGGTCGTCGGCGCGGGTGGCGGTGCCGAGGGCGCGATGGACGCCGGGAACATGCTCAAGCCCATGCTCGCGCGAGGCGAGTTGCACATGATCGGCGCCACCACCCTCGACGAGTACCGCAAGTACGTCGAGTCCGACGCGGCCCTCGAACGCCGCTTCCAGCAGGTGCAGGTGGACGAGCCGAGCGTCGAGGACACCATCTCCATCCTGCGCGGACTGCGCGAGCGCCTGGAGGTCTTCCACGGTGTGAAGATCCAGGACACCGCGCTGGTCGCGGCGGCGACCCTCAGCCACCGCTACATCTCCGACCGGTTCCTGCCGGACAAGGCCATCGACCTGGTCGACGAGGCGTGCGCGCGACTGCGTACCGAGATCGACTCCATGCCCGCCGAACTGGACGAGATCACCCGCCGGGTGACCCGTCTGGAGATCGAGGACGCGGCGCTCGCCAAGGAGACCGACGCCGCCAGCCAGAAGCGACTCGACGAGCTGCGCCGCGAACTGGCCGACCTGCGCGCCGAGGCCGACGCCATGCACGCCCAGTGGGAGGCCGAACGCCAGGCCATCCGCCGGGTGCAGGAGCTGCGCCAGGAACTGGAACAGGTCCGGCAGGAGGCCGAGGAGGCCGAACGCAGCTACGACCTCAACCGGGCCGCCGAACTCCGCTACGGCAGGCTCACCGAACTCCAACGCCGCCTCGCGGCGGAGGAGGAGGCGCTGGCCACCAAGCAGGGCGAGAACCGGCTGCTGCGCGAGGTCGTCACCGAGGACGAGATCGCGGAGATCGTCGCCGCCTGGACCGGCATCCCCGTCACCCGTCTCCAGGAGGGCGAGCGCGAGAAGCTGCTGCGCCTGGACGAGATCCTCACCGAGCGGGTGATCGGCCAGGACGAGGCGGTCAAGCTGGTCACCGACGCGATCATCCGGGCCCGCTCCGGGATCCGGGATCCGCGCCGGCCGATCGGCTCGTTCATCTTCCTCGGCCCCACCGGTGTCGGGAAGACCGAGCTGGCCAAGGCGCTCGCCGCGGCGCTCTTCGACTCCGAGGAGAGCATCGTCCGCCTGGACATGAGCGAGTACCAGGAACGGCACACCGTCAGCAGGCTGGTGGGAGCGCCTCCCGGATACGTCGGCTATGAGGAGGGCGGCCAGCTCACCGAGGCGGTGCGCCGCAAGCCGTACTCCGTGGTCCTGTTCGACGAGATCGAGAAGGCCCACCCCGACGTCTTCAACATCCTGTTGCAGGTGCTCGACGACGGCCGCATCACCGACTCCCAGGGCCGCACCGTCGACTTCCGCAACACCGTGATCATCATGACCTCCAACATCGGCTCGGCCCACCTGCTGGACGGGGTGACCGCCGACGGCGAGATCAAGCCCGACGCACGGGCGCCGGTGATGAGCGATCTGCGGAGCCACTTCCGGCCCGAGTTCCTCAACCGCGTCGACGACATCGTGCTGTTCAAGCCGCTCGGCATGGCCCAGATCGAGCGGATCGTGGAGCTGCAGTTCGACGACCTGCGCCGACGGCTGGCCGAACGGCAGATCACCGTCGAGCTCACCGACGCAGCCCGCGAACTCATCGCCGAGCAGGGCTTCGACCCCGTGTACGGAGCCCGGCCGCTGCGCCGGTACATCTCGCACGAGGTCGAGACGATGGTCGGCCGGGCGCTGATCCGCGGTGACGTGCAGGACGGCGCGACGATCCGCGTCGACGCCCAGAACGGCGAACTCGTCGTCACCTATGGCGGACAGGCCGCACCGGACGTACGGAAAGCCGCGTGAGTGCGGTGACCACGAGTACGGGCACGACCAAGACGGTCGTCTGCGACCACTGCGGCCGCAAGAACCGGGTGCCGGCGGCGGCCCAGGGCACGCCGCGCTGCGGGAACTGCGCGTCCCCGCTCGCGTGGATCGCCGACGCCGGCGACGCGGACTTCGCGGAGGTCGCCGAACAGGCGAAGCCATACGTCGTCGTCGACCTGTGGGCCACCTGGTGCGGGCCCTGCCGGATGGTCAGCCCCGCGCTGGAGCAGGTCGCCCACGAACTCGCCGGGCGGGTCAAGTTGGTCAAGGTCGACATCGACCAGAATCCGCGGCTCGCCCACCGGTTCCAGGTGCAGGCCGTGCCGACGCTGCTGCTGCTCGACAAGGGAGTGGTGATCGCACGCAAGACGGGAGCGGCGCCCGCGCCGGCGCTGAAGCAGTGGGTGGAGGAGAGCCTGGCCGCCCGTCGTTGAACCCGGCCGCGCGAACGCGGGCACGGCCCCGGCAGGGTGCACCCCACACTCGTCGCCCGCTGTCCGGCGCCCCGTGGGCCGGGCGCCCCGCTACTAGTCGGAGAAGACCCGTGCCTCCGCGTCCGAGGTGATCTCGGCCGGCGGGGGCGGGGCGTTCAGCAGGGCGGTGATGCGTTCGGCGGCGGGGTCGCCCGTGCGGGGCCCGGCGGCACGGGCCGCGTCGACGTCGTACGAGGTCTGCCGCAGCTCGACGTCCGGGCCGAGCAGGGCCCAGAAGGCGGTGCCCGGCGGGCCCTCGTGGAAGGGGAGCCCGACGCTGCCCGGGTTGACGCTGCGCCGTCCGGCGACGGTGCGGTCGAACTGGAGGTGCGTGTGCCCGGTGACGATCACCGCCTCCTCGACGTCCGCGGCCAGTTCCGCGAAGCGCTCGGCAGGCGTGGCGGGTGTGACCAACTCCGTGTCGCCGCGCGGCGATCCGTGGCAGAACCGCACGGGTCCCAGCCCGACGACGTCCACGACGACGCTGAAGGGGATCTTGGCGACGAACGCGACGCTCGCGTCCGAGTGCTGCCGCGGCACCCACGCCTCACGTTCGGTGCTCGGCCGACGGACCCCGCGGTGAATGTCCACGACGGCGCGCTCCCCGTTGCCCCGGACGAACAGGGCCCGCGGCAGCCCGGCCATCAGCTCCACCGTACGGTCGGGTTCGGCACCCCAGGTCAGGTCTCCGCACGAGACCACCAGATCGACGCCGACCTCCTCGATCTCCGCCAGGACCGCGGTCAGCGCAGGCACGTTCGCGTGGACGTCGGAAACGACCGCGACCCGTCGTATCGGACCATAGCGGCGCGTCGGCCCCTCCCAGGCCTCGGGGCCGTACAACGTCGTGTCCATGATTGACGGTAACAACTGCGGCCGGTGCCCGACCGGCCGTTTCGCCGAAACCGTCGCCGCCGAACCGGTCAACGCCAGTCGGGAGCACCCGAGGCGGGCGACAGCAGGGACTCGATCTTCATCCGCATCTCCCGCATGACGGCGACGATACGGGCCTCGTGCTCCTCGGTGAGCCGGGCCACCGGAACCGAGCAGCTGATCGCGTCGACGGCCGGCGTGTCGTAGCGCAGGGCGAAGCCGAAGCCCGCGATGCCGGGCACCGTCTCCTCGCGGTCGATGGAGTAGCCGCGCTCCCGTACCTCCGCGAGGTCCGCGAGCAGGGTGGCCGACTCGGTGTGCGTGTTCTCCGTGAGAGCGGGCAACGGCTGTACCGGGAGTGACAGTTCGCTGTCCGGACGCTCGGCGAGCAGGGCCTTGCCGAGGGCGCCGGCGTGGGCCGGGACGCGGCGGCCGACCCGGCTGAGGGTGCGCGCGTACTCGTGGGACTCGCGGGTCGCGAGATAGACGACGTCGGCGCCGTCGAGGCGCGCCAGGTGAATGGTCTCCCCGAGCGCGTCCGAGGCTTCGTCGAGGTAGGGGCGGACCCCCCGTACGTGCCGGTCGCTGTCCAGATAGCTGGTGCCCGTGAGCAGGGCACGGATCCCGATGCCGTACAGCGAACCGGTGCTGTCGGTGCGCACCCAGCCGTGCTCGACGAGGGTCTGCAGCAACTGGTACATGCTGCTGCGCGGCACCCCCAGTTGCGCGGCGAGTTCGTCCAGCCGGGCCGGCCGGTCGCCCCGCCCGGCGAGCAGTTCCAGCAGCGCGACCGTGCGAGCCGCCGACTTCACTTCTCGGACACCACTGCTCTCCGGCATGGGGCCCATCGTAAATCCGCCCCGCCGCACCCATTGACCCCGCGCGTTCACGAACCTAGCCTCCATCTTCATACATAGACGCCATCTACATATGAGGACAGAGTTCATGACACGGTTCAGTGCGGCGGCCGAGGACGTGGCCAAGCGACTGCGGGACGGCATGGTGGGCGGGGTGCTGTCCTTCCCGCTCACGAGCTTCCGGGAGGACGGCGGTCTGGATGTGGCGGCGTACCGGGCCTATCTGACCGCCCAGTTGGCCGGCGCGCCGGGCGCGGTGTTCCCCGCCTGCGGTACCGGAGAGTTCTTCTCGCTGGACGAGGACGAGTACCGCGCGGTCGTCGGGGCCACGGTCGAGATCGCCGACGGACGGCTGCCGGTGGTCGCGGGCATCGGCTACGGCTGGGCGCAGGCCCTGCGTTTCGCCCGGATCGCGGAGGAGGCGGGGGCGGACGCCGCGCTGGTACTCCCCCACTACCTGGTCGCGGCCCCGCAGGACGGGCTGGTGGAACAACTGCGGCGGATCGCCTCCGGCACCTCTCTGCCGCTGATCGCCTACCAGCGCGGTCAGGTCGCCTTCACCGCCGACAGCCTGCGCCGGATCGCGGAGATCCCCACGGTCATCGGCGTCAAGGACGGACACAGCGACCTCGACCGCCTCCAGCGCCTCACGCTCGCGGCACCCGATGGCTTCCTCTTCTTCAACGGCGCCTCCACCGCCGAGATCCAGGCCCGCGCCTACGCCACCGTGGGCGTCCCCGCCTACTCCTCGGCGGTCCACGCCTTCGCGCCCGAGATCGCGAACGCCTTCTTCGCCGGCCTGCGGGACGGCGACGACGCGGGGGTGACCGAGCTCCTGCGCGACTTCTACGTCCCTCTCGTCGAGCTGCGCGACCGGGTCCCCGGCTATGCGGTGTCGCTGGTCAAGGCCGCCGCCCGGCTGCGCGGTCTGCCGGTCGGCCGGGTCCGGGCGCCGCTCACGGACCCGGGCCCGGACGACCTCGGCGCGCTGGCGAAGGTGCTCGACGACGGTCTGAAGGTGGTCGGGGCCGTACGGCGATCCGACTGACAGATGACGCCATCTGTCATCTGATATCCGTCACCTGTCATCTGTCACCTGTCATTCGCAATCCGTCATCGGACCTGTGCCCTGTGCCCTCTGCCATCCGTCACTCGTCATCCGTCACTCGTCACCCGTCACCCGGTCCAACCAGTTCAAAGGGGAACTGAGACGTGCCGCTCCTCGTAGTCGGGATCAGCGTGCTGGTCCTGCTGCTGCTCATGACCAAACTCAAACTGAACGGCTTCGCCGCCCTGCTGCTGGTAGCGGTCGGCGTCGGTCTGGTCCGTGGGATTCCGTTGGAGAAGATCCCGGACGTCCTCTCGGAAGGCATCGGCGGCCAGGTCGGCGACACGATGCTCACCATCGGGCTGGGCGCCATGGTCGGCCGTGTCATGGGGGATTCGGGCGCCGCCCAGCGCATCGCCGGCAAGCTCCTCGACGCCTTCGGCCCGCGCGGCGTCCAGGTCGCCATGGTGGTGACGTCGATGCTCATCGGCGTGACGATGTTCTACGAGGTCGCGTTCATCATCATCGTGCCCATCGCGTTCACCCTGGTAAGGGTGACCGGCGCGAAGCTGCTGTGGGTCGGGCTGCCGATGTCGATCGCCCTGTCGACCATGCACAGCTTCCTGCCGCCCCATCCCGGTCCCACCGCGGTGGCCGCGACCTTCCACGCGTCCGTCGGTCTGACGCTGTTCTACGGCCTGTTCATCGCCGTCCCGGTCGGCGCGCTCATCGCCCTGGTGTGGCCGCGGCTGCCGTTCATCAGGGCGATGAATCCCTCGATCCCCCAGGGCCTGGTCAGCGAGCGGGTCTTCGAGGACGAGGAGATGCCCGGGCTCGGCTGGTCCCTGGGCGTGGCCCTGTTCCCCGTGGTGCTGATCGCCGGTGCCGCCGTGACCGACATGGCCACGTCCGGTTCGAGCCCGTTCCTGCACTTCGTCGCCTTCATCGGATCCGCGCCGATCGCACTGCTGCTGACCTTGCTGCTGGCGGTCTGGGCGTTCGGCCCGCGCATCGGCCGGAGCCTCGCGGAAGTCAGCGCCTCCTGCAACTCCGCCGCCCAGGCGATGGCCATGATCCTGCTGGTGATCGGTGCCGGCGGCGCCTTCAAGAACGTCCTCGTCGAGGGCGGGATATCCGACTACATCAAGGACCAGACGCAGGGCTGGTCCATCTCGCCGATCGTCCTCGCGTGGCTCATCGCGGTCATCCTCCGGGTGGCACTGGGCTCGGCGACGGTCGCCGTCGTCACGGCCTCCGGCGTGGTGCTGCCGCTCCTGGCGGGCAGCGGGGTACACCCCGAGATGATGGTGCTCGCCGTCTGCTGCGGTTCGATCGCCTTCTCCCACGTCAACGACCCCGGATTCTGGCTGTTCAAGGAGTACTTCGACCTCTCGGTCGTCGAGGCGATCAAGGTCCGCACCACGTACACCACCGTGCTGGCCGTCCTCGGTCTGGGCGGTGTTCTGGCGGTCGAGTGGGCCCTCGACGTCCTCAGCCTCTGACCGCAGCCCCCCATCACCCCCGTACCCAAGGACTTTGAGAAGCATGAGCAAGAGCCAGCCGACCGTCACCGCCTTCTCCGTCTATCCGGTCGCCGGCCGGGACTCCATGGAGCTGAACCTCTCCGGCGCGCACGGCCCCTACTTCACCCGCAATGTCGTCGTCCTGACGGACTCCGAGGGACGTACGGGTCTCGGTGAGGTCCCCGGCGGGGAGAAGATCACGCGGACGCTGCGGGACGCCGAGTCCCTGGTCGTCGGAGCGAAGGTCGGTGACTACAAGCGCGTCCTGCGCGAGATCGGTGACCGCTTCGCCGATCGCGACGCCGGTGGGCGCGGCGCCCAGACCTTCGATCTGCGGACCACCGTCCACGCCGTCACCGCGGTCGAGTCGGCGCTGCTCGACCTGCTGGGGCAGCACCTCGACGTACCCGTCGCGGCGCTTCTGGGCGACGGACAGCAGCGCGACTCCGTACGGGTACTCGGCTACCTGTTCTACGTCGGTGACCCCGGCCGCACGGAACTGGAGTACGTCCGCGAGCCCGACGCGGCCGAGGACTGGTACCGGATCCGGCACGAGGAGGCCCTGTCGCCGGAGGCGATCGTCCGGCAGGCCGAGGCGACCCACGACCTGTACGGATTCCGGGACTTCAAGCTCAAGGGCGGTGTCCTCGCGGGCGCGGAGGAGGTCAAGGCCGTACGGGCGCTCAAGGACCGCTTCCCCGAGGCGCGGATCACCCTCGACCCGAACGGCGCGTGGTCGCTGCGCGAGGCGGTCGAGCTGTGTACGCCCCTGGTGGGCACGCTCGCCTACGCCGAGGACCCCTGTGGAGCCGAGGGCGGCTACTCGGGGCGGGAGATCCTGGCCGAGTTCCGCCGGGCGACGGGCCTGCCGACCGCGACCAACATGATTGCCACCGACTGGCGGCAGCTGACCCACGCGCTGGCCCTGCAGTCGGTGTCCATCCCGCTGGCCGACCCGCACTTCTGGACCATGCAGGGCTCGGTGCGTGTGGCGCAACTGTGCAACGCGATGGGGCTGACCTGGGGTTGCCACTCGAACAACCATTTCGACATCTCGCTGGCCATGGTGACGCACTGCGGGGCCGCGGCTCCGGGCGCGTACAACGCGCTGGACACGCACTGGATCTGGCAGGAGGGTCTGGAGCGCCTCACCGTCGAACCGCCGCGCATCGTCGACGGGGAGATCGCCGTGCCGGACGCGCCCGGTCTCGGTGTCCGGCTCGACAGGGAGCGGCTGCTCGCGGCCCACGAGCTCTACCAGGAGAAGGCGTTGGGGGCGCGTGACGACGCCGTCGGAATGCGCTACCTCGTCCCCGGCTGGGAGTTCGACAGCAAGCGTCCCTGTCTGGTGCGTTGAACCACTCCCATTTCCGTCGTGGGACCGACTGTTGTCCATTCACCCTTCCGGGTGAGGACTTCGGCCTGACAGACTCCGCAGGGTGCGCGACTTCGACATGCTTGTCATCGGATCCGGCCCGGGTGGTCAGAAGGCCGCCATCGCCGCGGCCAAGCTCGGCCGCCGGGTCGCCGTCCTCGACCGCCCCGACATGGTCGGCGGGGTCTCCATCCATACCGGGACCATCCCCTCCAAGACCTTGCGCGAGGCGGTCCTCTACCTCACCGGCCTCACCCAGCGCGATATGTACGGCCAGAGTTACCGCCTCAAGGAGGACATCACCGTCGCCGACCTGACCGCGCGCACCCAGCACGTGGTCAGCCGCGAGGTCGACGTCATCCGCAACCAACTGTCCCGCAACCACGTCTCCCTGTTCGCCGGCACCGGCCGCTTCGTGGACGACCACACGGTCGCCCTGGTCGAAGCGAACGGCAACGAAAAGCTGCTGACCGCAGAGCACATCGTGATCGCCACCGGCACCCGGCCGGCACGGCCCGCGAGCGTCGCGTTCGACGAACGTACGATCATGGACTCGGACAACGTTCTCAACCTGGAGCGGGTGCCGCGCTCCATGGTCATCGTCGGGGCCGGGGTGATCGGCATGGAGTACGCCTCCATGTTCGCGGCCCTCGGCAGCAAGATCACGGTGGTCGAGAAGCGGGCCTCGATGCTCGACTTCTGCGATGTCGAGGTGATCGAGTCGCTCAAGTACCACCTGCGGGACCTCGCTGTCACCTTCCGCTTCGGGGAGACGGTCGCCGCGGTCGAGCATCATCCCCGGGGCACTCTCACCGTCCTGGAGAGCGGCAAGAAGATCCCCGCGGACACCGTGATGTACTCCGCGGGCCGACAGGGCCTCACCGACGAACTCGACCTGGACAAGGCCGGGTTGTCCGCCGACCCGCGCGGCCGCATCAAGGTCGACGAGAACTACCGCACCGAGGTGCCGCACATCTACGCGGTGGGCGACGTCATCGGTTTCCCGGCGCTGGCGGCGACCTCGATGGAGCAGGGCCGTACGGCGGCGTACCACGCCTTCGGCGAGCCGGTGCACCCGATGCACGACCTCCAGCCGATCGGCATCTACACCATCCCGGAGATCAGCTTCATCGGGCGCACCGAGGACCAGCTCACCGAGGAGTGCGTGCCGTTCGAGGTCGGCATCTCCCGCTACCGCGAACTGGCCCGGGGCCAGATCATCGGTGACTCGCACGGCATGCTCAAGCTCCTGGTCTCCCCGGACGACCGCAAGCTGCTCGGCGTGCACTGCTTCGGCACCGGGGCCACCGAGCTGATCCACATCGGGCAGTCCGTGATGGGCTGTGGCGGCACGGTCGACTACCTCGTCGACGCGGTGTTCAACTACCCCACGCTGGCCGAGTCCTACAAAGTCGCCGCCCTGGACGCCACCAACAAGATCCGCCAGATAGACCGCCTCAGGGACTGACCACCGCCAGGGCCCGGCGGGGCCCGTACCGAGGTCCGGCACGGGCGAGGCCCGGGGCGCCTGGTGAGGCACCCCGGGCCCGCTCACGTCGAGGTCATTCCTTCGCACCGATCGCCTCGACCGGCCGGATCCTCAGCAGCATCCGCGTCGGCAGCATCGTGCCAGCGGCCGCGAGGGCCGCCGTCGCGCCGGCGATCGCCAGGTAGCCGAGGCCGGGTATGGCCGGGATCGGGGTGCCGCTCACCTCCATCGACACCAGGACGAGCGGGAACGCGGAGAGCAGGGTCCCGATGCCCACCCCGGCCGCGATGACGATGACGCTCTCGCGCCGCATCATGCCCACGACCTGCCCGCGGGCCGTGCCGGACAGCCGCAGCAGCGCGAACTCGCGTCGGCGTGCGGCCGTGCTCATCGCCAGCGTGTTGACGACGGTGATCGCCGTGTAGGCGATGATCACGCCGACGACGAGGTAGTTGACCCAGGCGTTCGCCCGTTGTTCCGCGAGCTGGTCGTCGACGACGAGGCCGTCCCGGAGCACCGTGCCGGGGTAGGCCGCGGCCAGGTGCGACAGGGCCTGGGTCAGGTCGGGTGCCGAGGGGGCGGAGCGTACGAGGACGGACTCGTCGACCTTGCCGGTGGTGTGGGCGAGCAGCAGGTCGTGGTCCATGGTCACATCGGTGAATCCGAAGCCGCGTTCGTAGACGGCGACGACCTTGGCCCGCAACGGGGTGCCGTCGCCCAGGTGGAGCCGGGCGGTGTCCCCGACAGCGAGCCCCAGCCAGGAGGCCGTGGTGGTGCTGATCGCCACGGTGTCCCGCGACAGGGCCTTCATGTTCCCTTCCCGCGGCCGCAGATCGAGGGCGCTGCCGAGCGCCCGGGGATCCACGCCCTGCACGCTGAGCGAGACGGACTCCTGGGCGCCCAGCATCCTGCCCATGGCGACGACCTTGGACCTGACCAGTCCGGTGGCCGACGCCACCTGCTTCATGCCCCGCACCTTCTCGGCGAGTTCGGGTGACACTCCGGACGGCGCGGTGAGGACGTGGTCGGCGACGAGCCCGGCCCGCAGCTGGTCGGCGGACTCCCTGAGTCCGGTGGTCTGCGCGAAGACGACGGTCGACGAGAAGGAGACGGCGAGCACGAGCGGGGTGATCGCGCCGGCCAGCCGGGCCACGTTGGCCCGGGTGTTGGCCGCCGCGAGGTAGCCGGTGACACCGGTCCGGTTCAGCAGCGGGGCGAGCAGGCGTACGGCGGTACGGGAGACCAGCGGGCCGAGCACCGCGACGGCGACGACGAGGACGAGGACGAGGGAGTTGGCGAGCCCGACGAGGGTGAAGAAGTCGGCGTCCTGCGCCAGTCCGGTGACGAAGATCCCCGCGGACAGGACGAGCAGCACACCGCCGGTGATCCGGCGTCCGCGGCCGAGCCCCGGGCTCTCCACGGCGGCCTCGCCGAGGGCCTCGGTGGGCCGGATCCGGGTCGCGCGATGCGCGGCGGACAGTACCGCGACCAGCGCGGTCAGGACGGTGACGAGCACCGCCGCGAGGAAGGGAAGGGGGCTGAGGGCGAGATCGAAGTCCGAGGGCACGATGCCGTGTCCGGCGAACCGGTCGCGCAGCCAGTACACGAGGAGCAGACCTGCCGGGCAGCCGACCACTCCGGCGAGCAGGCCGGTGGCGGCGGCCTCGGCGGCGACCATGCGCCGGATCTGGCCGGGGGTGGTACCGATCGCGCGCAGCAGGGCGATCTCCCGGCGGCGGTGCCGGATCGACAGGGACGTGGTGGCGTACAGGACGAAGACGGCGACGAGCAGGACGTTGCCGCCGATCGCGGCCGCCAGGAGGACGAGGTTGGAGCCGCTGACGGTGACGTCGAGGAACTCGGCCCGTCCGCGCCCCGCTCCGGTGTGCACGGCGAGGGCGTCGTCGTGGAGCGTGGACTTGATGGCGTCGACGAGTCGCTGCGGTGACGCGCCGGGCGCGGCGAGGACGCCGAAGGCCTGGACGGAGGCTTCGGGAACCGACTGGCGCAGGGTCGCGTCGGCCAGGAACGCCACGGACCGGCGGGGGGGCGTCGCCGTCCTTCAGGGCGACCAGTCCCGCGACCCGGAAGGTACGGGGCACCGAGGTGGACATCAGGCGGATCTCGTCGCCGGGGCGGACGCCCGCCTGTGCGGCGAGTTCGGTGTCCAGGACGATCTCGTCGGCGGTACGGGGCGCGTGACCGGTGGTCAGCCGGAAGTCGCCGAGACCGAGGCTCGACCAGTTGTGCGCCGCCACCCCCGCGCCGTGGTGTCCCGGCACCGGCTGCCCGGCACCGGTCACCAGCCGCACCGGGGCGCCCACGTCCGCGATCACCGACTTCACTCCGTCCACGCCGGTGATCCGGTCGGCCAGCGAGGCCCGCAGCGGTACGCGTTCGGGCAGCGGCTGGGACTCCTTCACGGTCGATCCGTCGAGGTCCTTGAAGGTCAGTTCGACCTCCTGGCGGCCCGTGACGACGACGTCGGCCGCCGCGTACCGCTCGGGGGAGGATCCGGCCCGTATGCCCGACTCCAGCAGGATCCCGCACGCGCTCAGGACGGCGGCGCCCAGCAGCAGGGCGACGAAGGTGCCGACGAAGCCGCCCTTGCGGGCCTTGAGCGTCAGCAGGGCGAGGCTCAGCATCAGGCGGCCCTCCGCAGGCCGGCCATGACGTCCGCGACGCGGTCGGCGCTCGGCTCGGTCAGGGCGTCGACGAGGTGCCCCGCGCTGAGGAACAGGGCGTGGTCGGTGTGTGCGGCGGCCACCGGATCGTGGGTGACCATGACCACCGTCTGATGCAGATCGGTGACGGCCTGCCGCAGCAGCCCCAGGATGTCCCGGGCGGTCTCCGGGTCGAGCGCCCCGGTCGGTTCGTCGGCGAAGATCACCTCGGGCCGGGTGACCAGGGCGCGCGCGATCGCCACCCGCTGCTGCTGGCCGCCGGACAGCTGGGCGGGGAAGCGCGCGAGCCGGTCGCAGAGGTCGACGGCCTTCACGATGTGGTCGAACCAGCCCTCGTCGGCCTGCCGTCCGGCCAGTCTCAGGGGCAGCGTGATGTTCTGCTCGACGGTCAGCGAGGGCAGCAGGTTGAACGCCTGGAACACGAAGCCGATGCGGGTGCGCCGCAGCTCCGTGAGCCGTCGCTCCTTCAGCGTCGACAGGTCCTGTGCGCCCAGCCGGACCACGCCCGAGGTGGGCCGGTCGAGGCCCGCCGCGCAGTGCAGGAAGGTGCTCTTGCCGGATCCCGAGGGGCCCATCACGGCCGTGAACGTGCCGGGTGCGATGCCCGCGCCGACCTTGTCGAGCGCCAGGACGGCCGAGGGGCCGTCGCCGTAGCGCTTGGTCACGTCCGTCAGCTGCACCGCGTACCGGCCGTCGGCCGGCCCGTCCGGTTGTTGGCCCCAAGACCGCACTGTGACTCCTCGACTTCTCAAGTTCCGGCTTCTCAAGTTCCGATTTCCCGCACGGCGTTCCGTGCGTGGTGCTCCCAGTCCATCGGCGGCAACGGGGCGCGGCCTCGGCCGCACCGTCGAACCCTGGTCTCCGCCGGTCGGGCGAGACCCCCGGTGCCCTCCGCCGTACGGAGGAGGACGGGGTCTCCTCGCGCCGCCGCTCGTGTGGGGTGTCTCCTCCTTGCGGAGGATGCCGCCACGGAGGAGACCGGCCGTGCGCTCTCACCCCCTGGGCAGATCAGCGCACCGGGTGAGCCGTCTAACGTGGGGCGCATGGACCTGATGGACTCGTTCGCCGGGCGCCGTGTGCCCCCGGCCGTCACCGACGCGGGTCTGGCCCTGCTACTGATCGCCGGATGCGCGGCCACGCCGCTGGCGATCCCGCCCGGCGGGCCAGAACTGCGGTCGCCGGACGCCTGGTTCGTGGTGCTCGTGCTGGTGTCCGCGCTGCCGCTCGCCGTCCACCGACGGTTTCCGCTGTCCGCGCTGCTGGTGATGTCGGCGGCGGCCGCCGCGCTGCAGGGCCTCCACTACATCCCGCAGCTCTCCGGGCCCCAGGGCACCTCCATCGGACCGACCTACGTGGGCGTGGCCATGGGCGTGTTCCTCACCGCCGTACGGTCCACTCCCCGTACGGCGACCTTGGTCGTGGCGTTGCTCATCCCGGCCGCGGCCGTCACCGAGTCGCTGCTCGCGCCGGCCGGGCACCGTGTCACGACCCTCCTGACCGAGACGGTGCTGCTGGTCGCCGCGTGGGCGCTGGGCCGGCTCTCCAGGGCGCGCGCCGCCATCCAGAACCAGGCGTTGGAACGGGCCACGGCGATCGAACGCGAACAGGTCGCCACCGCACGCGCCGCCGTGATGGAGGAACGGGCCCGGATCGCTCGCGAGTTGCACGACATCGTCGCCCACAACGTCAGTCTCATGGTCGTGCAGACCATCGCCGCCGACCGGGTCCAGGACCGCGACAGAGCCAAGGCCCACGAACTGCACGGCACCATCGAGGAGACGGGACGGGCCACCGTCACCGAGCTACGCCGGCTCCTTGACGTGCTGCGGACCGACGAGGAGGCGCAGAGCGACCCGAACAAGGAACCGCCCCAGCCCACCATCGACGCGCTGCCGGCGCTCGTGGAGTCGGTGCGCGCCGCCGGTCTCCAGGTCGAGTTCGATACCAGGGGAACCCCCGCCGAGCTCCCGGCCGGTTCACAACTCGCCGTCTACCGCGTCGTACAGGAAGCCCTCACCAACACCCTCAAGCATGCCGGTCACACGCACACCGCGCTGACCGTCGCCTGGGAGCCGGAGCGGCACCGGCTCACCCTGCGGCTCTGCGACGACGGGCCGCGGCAGGGCGGTGAGACATCGCGACCGCCCACCCCGGTGAGGGGTTCCGGTCACGGTCTGGTCGGTATGCGGGAGCGGATCGGCGCCGTGGGCGGCTCCCTGCATACCGGCAACCGACCGGGCGGCGGTTACTGCGTCCACGCGGTCGTCCCGCTCCCCTCCCCCGAACCCGACCCCCAGCACGAAGGGCACTCCCCGCATGCGATCCATCCGCGTCCTGCTGGTCGATGACCAGCCCATGATCCGGACGGGATTCCGGCTCATCCTCGAGGCCGAACCGGACATCGTCGTCGTCGGCGAGGCGGCGGACGGCGCGGCCGCCGTCGAGAGCGCCGAGGCCCTCACCCCGGACGTCGTCCTGATGGACATCCGGATGCCGCACATGGACGGTGTGGAGGCCACCCGCCGGATCGTGCGGGCGGGTTCGCCCAGCCGGATCGTCATCCTCACCACCTTCGACCTGGACGCGCACGTCGTGGACGCCCTGCGCGCCGGGGCCAGTGGTTTCCTGGTCAAGGACGGTCCCGCCGACTCCCTGGTGGGCGCCATCCGTACGGTGGCCGACGGTGAGGCCGTGCTCTCCCCGCGCGTCACCCACCGGCTGCTGGACCGCTTCGCCCACCTCGCCGCGCCCACGACGCCGACCGTGCCGACGAAGCTCGACGCCCTGACCGGGCGCGAACTCGACGTGCTGCGCGCCCTCACCCGCGGTCTGTCCAACGCGGAGATCGCGCTCGAACTCGGCGTGGGCGAGACCACGGTCAAGACGCACGTCGCCCACATCCTGGAGAAGTGCCGGCTGCGCGACCGCGTCCAGGCCGTGATCCTGGCGTACGACTGCGGCCTGGTCGTCCCGCGCGGAACGTCCTGACGGGGTCCACGTGGGGCGGGCGCCTGGCCGGCACACGGCACGCCGGTGATCACCGATCGCGGACACGGGGAGCGCCGCGGTCAGGGTGTGCTGTCCCGGTCCGCCGTCACGCGCAGGTACTCGATACCGGTGTCGAGCGCGGCCTTCAGATGGGTCGACTCGCCCGTGGACATCATCACCGACACACCTCCCTGGACTCCGGCCAGCAGTGCGGCGGCCGTCGTGTCGACGTCGAGGGTGGGCGACACCAGGCCACGCGCTCGGAGCGCGCGCATGCCCTGGGCGAGTTGCTCCTGCCACTGACGCATCAGCTCGGACACGATGGCCCGTGCGCCCGGCCGGGCTCGTCCGACCTGGAGGAACAGGGACCCCAACGGGCACTGATCACCCTGGCGTTCATAGCGCTCCACGACCGCGTCCCGCCACTGGTACCAGGACTCCCAGGAGTCCAGACGTCCCAGATGCGGCTGCTGGTCCTCCAGGACGCGGTCCGCCTCGAACTGCGCCACCGCCAGCAGCAGCTCGTCCTTGCCTTCGGGGAAATAGTGAAAGAGCTGGCTCTTGCTCGTGCCGGTCCGGGCGCGGATGTCGTCGAGCGTGGTGAAGGCGACACCTCTTTCGCGGAGCACCTCGGCGGCACCCTCGATGATGCGGGCCCGCGTGGCCCGGCCTTTCGCGGTCGGCGCGTGCGACATGGCGCGCTCCCTCCATCCCTGGACCGGCGTGCTGGACCGACGCACCGGACTGACTTACTGGACCGACTTACTGGACTGAAGGGTCCATTTTACGTGCTCCAGGGGCCCCGGACTGGACTTGCTGGTCCATTTTTGCCGATGCACAGTGGATCGCGCGGTTCAGCCCACCGGTGGACCGCCGTACGGAGCCGGTCGGGCTTCCCGGCCGCGGAGAGCGGGACGAGGGACCACATCATGGGTGAACGACTGCACAACAAGACCGCGCTCGTCACGGGATCGACGAGCAACATCGGGCGGGCGATCGCCGAGGCGTTCGCCGCCGAGGGGGCCCATGTCATCGTGTCGGGCCGCGATCGGGAGCGGGCGGCCCGGGTCGTCGAGGGCATCCACGCCGCCGGCGGGCGGGCCGATTTCCTCGTGGCGGATCTCGACGGCAGCGCCGCGGCCTCCCGGGACCTGGCCGAGCGGGCCCGTAGGTCCCTGGGCGGACACATCGACATCCTGGTCAACAACGCCGGCATCTACCCGGGCGCCGTGACCACCGCCACGGACGAGGAGACCTTCGACCGGGTCTACGCGGTGAACGTCAAGGCACCGTTCTTCCTGACCGCCGCCGTCGCACCGGACATGGCGAAGGCCGGCGGCGGCAGCATCATCAATCTCGGGTCATGGGTCGCGCGCCTGGGTATTCCGGTCGGCGCGCTCTACAGCTCCTCCAAGGGGGCCATGGAGACCCTCACCCGGGCGTGGGCCGCGGAGTTCGGACCGCTGGGAGTACGGGTGAACGCCATCTCACCGGGCGTGATCCTCCCCCGCACCGTGGAAGGGAGCGAACCGCACCCCGGCGAGATCATGATGAAGGGGACCCCGGCCGGCGAGGTCGGCAGCCCGGACGCCATCGCGCGCGCCGCCGTCTGGCTCGCCGGTGACGAGGCCTCCTTCGTCCACGGATCGGTGGTGGACGTCGACGGCGGCCGCGTGGGTGCCGCCGTCATCGCCGCGTGAGTCACCGCACGCCGATTCCTGTCACCCCACGGCAAGGAGGCGATCCATTCGAAGAGGGTCCTCGCGAAGTCCTGGTCGAGGACGGTCCCGACATATGTCCACGGCTGCGACGCACGAGGCTGAACACGCGCTTCAGCTCAGGGCATTGGTCAATGGCGCACTACCGCTCGCGGTGGGGAAACGCACGCTTTGTCGGGCGCTGACCCACAAGGCGGGGGATATGACCGAGGATTTCGCCGAAGCCAAGAAGGGCCCGAGCGCATGGGCCCAGGCCATCGCGGCGGTGGTGGTGGTCGGTGGACTGGGGGCCGGACTGTTGGTAGAACCGTTCGGACCTGTCGACGCTCCTCGGAACCCCGGCAGAGCAGGCGGAGACGGCCGGAGGCAACGAGAGCTCGGTCAAGCTCGCCGGCGGCACCGAGATCGCCCTCTGGCTCCAGGACTCCGTCGTGCCCGACGACGCGGCTCTGCTCAGCGTCGCCGAGAAGGTACTGCCCACGATCCCGGGCTGGGTCAGCGGCTGATCCGGCCCGGTCCCGCTCGCCGATCGTGCTCGCGGTGCGGGACCGGTGCGTCGTCGATGTCCTGGTGCACGCGCATCCGCTCCGCCGCACCGCGTCACCGGCCCGCGGCGACGACCTCGGTGGAGGCCCCACCGAGGACTCGGACTCCCGACCCCGCACCGGGTGTTCACCGGTATTCATCGCAGGGTGAGCGGGGTCTCGGCTGCGACGCGGGTCAGTTTCTCCGGGTTGCGGACGTAGTACAGGCCGGTGATACGGGCGTCTTCGACACGGATCGCCATGATGCCGTCGACCTCGCCGTCCAGGCGTAGGACGAGTGCCGGGTTGCCGTTGACCACGGTGGGGTCAATGGTGAGCGTGCCTTCGGTCTTGCCGGTCCCACCGACGATGAAGCGGACCACCTTCTCGGCGCCGCAGATAGGCCGCAGCGCGGCCTGCTTGACGCCGCCGCCATCGCTCACCAGGACGACCTCGGGGGCGAGCACGTCCAGGAGGCCCTGCAGGTCCCTGGATTCGAACGCACGCTGGAACGACTCCAGAGCCGCCCGGATCCTGCCCGGGGAGACCACTTCGCGAGGACGGCGGGCATCGACGTGCCGGCGTGCGCGATGCGCGATCTGGCGGACGGCCGCGGGTGTCTTGTCGACGGCGGCCGCGATCTCGTCGTAGCTGACGTCGAAGGCCTCGCGCAGCACGAAGACCGCGCGCTCGGTCGGCGACAGTGTCTCGAGGACGAGCATCATCGCCATCGACACACTCTCGGCGAGTTCGACGTCCTCGGCCACGTCCGGCGCGGTGAGCAGCGGTTCCGGCAGCCAGGGGCCGACATACACCTCCTTGCGGCGACTCATTGTGCGCAGCCGGTTGAGCGACTGTCGGGTCGTGATCCGGACCAGGTAGGCGCGCGGGTCGCGTACCTGCCCCAAGTCGACCTTGACCCAACGCAGCCAGGTTTCCTGGAGGACGTCTTCGGCGTCGGCGGCCGATCCGAGCATCTCGTACGCCACGGTGAAGAGCAGGTTGCGGTGGGCGACGAACGTCTCGGTCGCCGTGTTGGTGACGTGGTCGCTCATATGTCGGCCCCTCTCCTTCGTGGCCGACCCCGGTCGCCGAAGTCCTTCAAGCGTGCATTCACAGCAAGATCCTTCTCATGAGTAATCGTCCATACCCCTGGATCTGTTGAGTTGTGATCAGGCGGCTTGGGGCCGGGGCGTTCGACGAGCGTCGCCGCACGACACGCGGTCCAGATCCGTTGACGCTCGACCGGGCCGGCCATGAGTGGCTCGCTAGGCTGCCCGTTCGGCGGTGGTCCGCGCCTCGCCACGCCTGGTCTGCAGCAGTTGGCGGCGCTTGGCGTCCTTGGTCCACCAGCTGCGCGAGCCGGGCTTGCGTGCCTCGTACGCCAGTTGCCAGGGGATGCCCTTGCAGATGAGTTCCTTGATCTTCGCGCCCGGACGGCCGCCGAGGTAGAAGCTCTTCGCGGTGTCGTCCCTGCCGGTGAGCTGAAGGACGCCGGCGCGACGGCCCAGACTGATGCACTGGCTGACGAACCCCACGTCGATGGGCGCGGGCTGCTCACCCGCGAGCCGGCTGAGCACTGTCTCGGCGGCCTGCGGGCCCAGCTGAACCGCGGCCTGGCAGCTCATCCGGAACGGCAGGTCCGACGGTGCCGCCGAGTCCCCGG
This sequence comes from Streptomyces sp. NPDC007896, assembly GCF_042959425.1. Lineage (NCBI taxonomy): Bacteria > Bacillati > Actinomycetota > Actinomycetes > Kitasatosporales > Streptomycetaceae > Streptomyces > Streptomyces sp. NPDC007896. The sequence goes on from NZ_JBIBKX010000014.1 coordinate 184,602, forward strand.
CCGCGACGATGCGCACGTCGTCCACGCTCGTCAAGGTCTCGTCCGTGAGCAGGCGGCCCAAGGCGTCGGTGCTCAGTCCGCTGCGCGCGGCCAGGTCCGGCACACCGAATCCGGCGGCCCAGATGGTCACCTCGCTCGGCAGCTCGCGGCCGCCACGCAGCCGTACGGCATCGCGAGTCACCGCCGTCACCTTCGCGTCGGGGCCTTCGAGCACGGTCACACCGAGTCCGGCCAGCCGCTTGGCGACCGAGCGTCGGCCCCGAGGGTGCAGGGAAGGGCCGAGCACCCCGCCGCAGACCAGGGTCACGGTGTGGCCCTCCTCCGCCAGCTCGGCGGCGGTCTCGATACCGGTCGCGCCGGCGCCGACGACGGTCACCGTGGCCGTTGCGGTCGCGGCGTCGACGACCGTCCGCAGCCGCTGCGCCTCCTCCAGGCAGGCGATCGGGTAGGCGAACTCGGCCGCCCCGGGTACCTGTGGGTCGGCGCTGCCACTGCCCACCGCGTAGACCAGGTAGCCGTAACCGACCGTGGCGCCGGTCGCCAACGTCACGCTGCGCCCGGCCGCGTCGATCCGGGTCACGGTGTCGACCACCAGCCGGACACGCTCGCCCAGAACCTTGCGGTAGTCCACGACCGCGTCGTCGGACCCGCCCACCAGTTGGTGCAGACGGATCCGTTCGACGAAGGTCCGGCGCGGGTTGATCAGAGTCACTGTCACGTCGTCGCGCTGCGTCAGGCGATTGGCCGCCATGACGCCGGCGTATCCGCCGCCGATCACGACCACATCGGTGTTCTCCATCATGGTGTCTCCTTCGTTTCCGGGGGCTCTGCCTCAAGACACCGCGGGATCGATCGCTGTGACAGCGTGTGAGGCAGGTCACTCCACAGGAACGTCCGCGCTTTCCTTCACACCGTGACGCAGGCCATCGCGCCCGGCGGAACCGAAGGAGGAGTGGCAGTCGTCTCCTAAGCGATCAAGCTTGAGGAGTTTGCGCAGTGCGGATCTATATCAGCGTGGACATGGAGGGCGTCACGGGGCTCGTCGACGCCGACGATGTGCAGCCCGGCGGCCGGGACTACGAGCGCGGACGGTTGATGATGGCGGAGGACGTCAACGCCGCGATCCGGGGTGCCCTCGCGGCCGGCGCCACCGACATCACTGTCAACGATGCTCACGGACCGATGCGCAACATCCTTCCCGAGGCCCTGCACCCGGCGGCCCGCCTCATCCGCGGCAAGCCCAAGCACATGCTCATGCTCGAAGGCCTCGCGCCCGAGCACGATGCCATGGTCTGCGTCGGCTACCACTCGAAGGCCGGCGCACTCGGGGTGCTGAGCCACAGTTTTATGGGCCACGAGATCGAAGACATGTGGCTGGACGGCCGGCCGGTGGGCGAGATCGGCCTGGCCCACGCCACCGCGGCGGCCATCGGCGTTCCGGTGGCGGTCCTCACCGGTGACGACTGCGCCTGCGCGGAGATGGCCGAATGGGACGCCTCTGTCACCACCGTGGCCGTGAAGAACGCGCGGGACAGATTCACGGCGGATCTGCGGCCCGCCGAGGAGGCACGTTCGGCGATCGAGGAGGCGGTTGCCGCCAGTCTCTCCGCACAACGACCGGCCACAGTGGCCCCATCGGGCCCGTCCACGCTCGCCGTCCGCTGGCAGTCGGCTTCAGTGGCCTCCACCCTCCTGGGAATTCCAGGGGTCACCTCGACGGACACGCGGACCGTCCGGGCGCAGGGCACTCTGCCCAGCCTCTACCGGCTGTTCGGAGTGTGGATGCGAGTAGCCGCTTCCCTCACCAACCAGCCACCGTACTGCTGACCCTTGGTGGCCGCCCGGGACCGCCTCGCACCCTTTACTTGGATTACTTGGATTCGACTCGTCCGAGCGGGTTGGGGTCGGCCCTCAGCGCGTCACGCGCCGCCTGCCAAGCGGAATCCCCGGGGTAGAGCTCGGTGCGGAGGTAGGCCCAGGTGAGCCGCTGGACCACGGACACTCGCTCGGGGTTCTCGTCCGTGGTCTCGGCGACGTCGTATCCGGAGACCCCGCCGAGCCCGTGCTCCGCGTCGAACAGGGTGAGCAGGGTCTTGCGGCCCGGGGAGAGGAAGTACGGATCGGCGTGCCAGTCCGGGCCCCGAACCGTCAGGTGGTCGGAGGCGTCCTTGTCGCCGGCGACCACGAGCGTGGGCGTCGTCATCTCGGAGAAGTCCGTGGTCAAGAAGAATGAATAGTTCTCGGCCACGAACTCGGTGACGGCATCGCCGCCTCTGCCGGGCGCGGCAAGCAGTACGCCGGCCTTGATTCGGGGCTCGGCCAGGGTCACTTCCGTTCCGTCGTCCGGATCGGTGAGCCGGGCGCCGAGCAGCAGGCTCGCGGTGTGCCCGCCCATCGAGTGCCCGGCCACGGCGACCTTGCTGTGGTCCAGGCGCCCGAGGAGCTGCGGGACGGCGGCCTCGATCACGTCGAGTCGGTCGAGGATGCGCTTCATGTCCTCGGCCCGTGATCGCCAGTGCAGAGGCGCCCCGGGCGTACCGGGATCCAGGCTCAGCGTCCTTGAGCTCAGATGGGTGGGCTGGATCACGACGAAGCCGTGCGCCGCCCAGAAGTTGGCGAGGGGGGCGTAGCCGTTCAGCGAGGAGAGGTGGTTCGAGAAGCCCTGGCCGTGCGAGAGGAGGATCACCGGCAGGTCGCTCCCGGTCACGGGCGCGGAGACGCGCACCTCCAGGTCCACGGCTCGGCCGGGAGCCGGCAGCGCCACGGGACTGACCGAGAGGACTGGAGTGGACGGAGTGAAGGTGTGGGGCGGGTAGGTCGATTCACTCATGATGCGTTTTTCCCTTCGATGACCTCTGCTGCCGGTCTCGTTCGGTTGACGGCCGGTAAGGCGGTCAGGCCCGGTCAGCGGCGTCCGTCTTCGGCTCCGCATTAAACGGAGCGTTGTTCCGATTAACATACGGAGCAACGTTCCGTTTTGTCAACGGCTGCCGGTCGGAGGTGACTGCGACCACCGCCGATACCGACGAGGGAGGGCGACGCAGTTCCCGGCGCCGGAAGGTTCGCGTGGCGAGTGGTGACCAACTGGTCGACGCTGCGCGAGAAGGCCGACCTGACGGTTCAGACCGCGAGGAGCACATCGGCAGGTGCCGATCCGGACCGGTTCAGGCAACCCTTGCGAGCACCCAAGAAGGCGCGGGTGTCCGTGTTAGCATCACCCCACCAATTGCCAGGAATCCTGTTGATTGGCGACACGGCTCGACGATCGGAACCGTATGTCTCTCCTTGCCCGGCCCGGAGTGGCCTCCTTCGCCGCCAAGTCGATACAGCGCCTCGCCGTGGCGGCCGACCGGCGCCCGAGCGGCCGCGGTTCGGCGGCCGCTTCACACGGCCGCTTCCCCGAGTTCCCTCGCTCCGTACGCGAGTTGACGGTCCCGACCTCGGTCGCACCGGCCCGGGTCGTGGTGTACCTGCCGACGTCCGAGGGTCCGCCGCCGCCGGTTCACGTCAACTTCCACGGTGGCGGGTACGTGATGCCGCTGACGGAGATCGACGATCCGCTCTGCCGTTTCCTCGCCGCCGAGGCGGGGGTGGCCGTGGTCAACGTCGACTACGTCGTGGCCCCGCAACACCCGTTCCCCGCCCCGCCCCGGCAGGCCTTCGAGGTCGTCCGGTGGATCGCCGAGCACGGCAGCGGGCACGGCTGGGACGGCAGCCGCCTGTCCGTGGGGGGACAGAGCGCCGGAGGCGGTCTCGCCGCGGCCGTCGCACGCCAGGCACTCGAGGAGGGCGGGCCCGGTATCGCCCTGCAGGTCCTGCACTACCCGCCGTTGGACCTCGCGACGAGCGCCCGGGACAAGCGCGCCGCCATCGCCAAGCCGGTGCTGCGCCCCTGGATGGGAGAGATCTTCGACAGCTCGTACGTCCCGGACCCGCGCGAGCGCGCCGACCGGCTGGTGTCCCCCGCCGGCGTGGCCGACACCGCCGACCTCAAGGGCATCGCCCCGGCTCTGGTCGTCACGGCGGAGTACGACCTCCTCAAGGCGGAAGGCGTGCGCTACGCCGAGCGTCTTCGGCGGGCGGGCGCCCTCGTCGAGCACCACGACGTGCTCGGGGTCGATCACGGGTACGACGGCAAGGACGACAAGAAGGCCCTGGAGACCTACGCCGTGATCGCCCGTCATGTGCGGCGGGCCCTCAACCCCGAGGCACCCGAGGCCGGTTGAGCCGTACGGCACGCCGGGTGAGCAAGGCGGCTCGGAGGCGGTCGAGCGGGCGGGGCCCAGGGCGGACGAGGCGCCCGCCGCACGCCGGACGCCCCGACCACCCGCTCCTCCATCCCCCTCTCCATGGAGGTGACTGTCAGCCCTGCGAGCGGGCCTCGGGTGGCGTGATGCCCAACTCGGCCGCGTTCTCCGTCAGTTCACGCCACACCTTCGCCGTCACGGGTACCCCCTTCTCGGCACGCCGCACACTCACGGCGGCACTGCGCTCACCGGGGTAGAACACCCCCTCGACACCGTCCGCTGCGGCCAGGCCCTTGAGCGTGCCGAGGGTGGCGTCGACGGCCGCTGTGAAGTCGTCCGCGTCACCGAAGGCCGCCGGGTCGATGGCGATGATCAGGGCGTTCTGGCGGTGCCCCCGGCCCTGGGGATCGTCCGAGTGGAAGGCGGCGAAGATCGGCGCTCCTACGAGCACGCTGGTGAGCAGTTCGAACGCCAGCGACATGCCGGACCCCTTGGCGCCGCCCAGCGGCAGCGGCATGACCGCCTTCTCCGGGTCGGTGGTGGGGGTGCCGTCCGCAGTGGCGGCGGCCCCCTCCGGCAGCGGGGTGCCGCTCGTCCTGGCCTGGCGGATCTTCCCCAGGGCGATCGTGGCGGTGGCCATGTCCAGCAGGAGCGGTGCGTGGCTCGCGGCGGGTACGGCGATGGCGAGCGGACTGGTGGCCACGGCCGCGCCCTTGGCCCCGGTGTAGCCCATGTTGGGCATCCCGGCGACGAAGGCGAGCCCGACCAGGCCCTGTTCGGCGATCCTCGACACGTAGTAGCCGATGGCACCGGTGTGGACGGTCCGGCGCACCCCCACGGCCGCGACACCCCCGGCCCTGGCCCGGGTCACCGCCTCCTCGGCGGCAGCGGTGAGAGCCACCGGGCCGGGCGCCCGATCGGCGTCGAGGACGGCGACCGCCGACGTACTGGACTCGAACGTCATCTCGGGCGTGGCGTTGGCCACCCCCTTGGCGAGCAGCTCCAGATAGGCGGGGACCCGCGCGGTGCCGTGGGAGTCGACGCCGCGCAGCGCGGCCCAGACGAACACGTCGGCGGTGGTGCGGGCGTGCTCGGGGCCGAGTCCGCCCTTCTCCAGGAGGGCGGCGGCGAAGGCGCGCAGGTCATCGGCCGGGACAAGGACCTTGCCCGGCTTGGGCGTTGGGGTGTCGGTCATGGTGGCGGGGGCCTCCTGGGTCAACGGGTGACGAGAACGTCGACGACGGCGGTGGTGCCCTCCGCCACGGCCTTGAGAGCGCGCTCCAGGGCGGGGGCGAGCGCGTCCGGGGCGTCGACGGTCTCGGTGTGCATGCCGAACGGCTCGGCGAACTGCGCCAGTCGGGGCAGCCGGTGCAGGTCGGTGCCCAGCCACTCGCCGGTCTCGGCGGCGGCGCCCTCGGGGTAGAACCTGCGGTGGTTGAGGTTCATCGACTTGTAGACGCGGTTGTTGAACACCACGATCAGCAGCGGCAGGTCGTACGCCTTGGCGGCGTCGTACGACGGGATGACCGGGTTGTACGCGAAGGCCCCGTCGCCGATGGTGAGGACCACGGGCCTTTCCCTGGCGGCGAGTTTGACGCCGAGGGCCACCGCGATGCCCTGGCCGAGTCCGCCCTGCACATAGAAGTACGAGTCGGGGTCGGAGGTCTGCACATGGCGCTTCACGACGCGGCTGTGGGTGATCGTCTCGTCGACGACGATCGCGTCCCGCCCGTCGAGCAGCCCCCGCAGGGTCGCGGCCACGAGCACCGGGTCGATGCCCTCGGCCCCTGCCGCCTTGGCCTCGGCCGCGGCGATCGCGGCCTGTTCGTCGGCGTGCCGCTCCTCCTGCGCGCGGCGCCGCGCGGTGACGGCGGCCACCGCTGCCTCGTCGGGTTGGGCGGCCTTCGCCCGCTTGGTGAGCTGGCGCAGGGTGTTGGCGACGTTGCCCTCCAAGTACCGCTCGGCGAAGAGAACTTGGTAGACCATGTGCGGGCGCTGCGGCACCTCGTCGATGACGATGATCCGCGCCTTCGACGGGCGGCGCGAGGGCGGGTAGAAGGGCGCACGGCAGTTGACGAGGAGGATGAGGTCCGCCTCGTCCATCCATGGGCCGATGTCGCTGCCGGCGTGCAGCGGGTGGGTGCGCGGGAAGTTGGCGCACACGGCCGAGTCGGGCTCGACGACCGGAATGTTCCATGCCTCGGCGAAGGCGAGGAGCGCCTCGAAGCCGCCCGCCTCACGGCCCGCCGTCTCGGTGACGATCACGGGGCCGGCCGCCTCGCGGATCAGCTGGGCGACGAGGTCGACCTCTTCGGGTGCGCTGTGCGTGGAGCCCGGCGGGACGACGCGCACCGCCTCGCGGCCGTCCCACTCCTCCAACAGGATCTCCAGGGGGATGTTGAGGTAGGCCGGGCCCGCCGGGGCCCGCCAGGACAGCTCCGCCGCCCGCGTGATCATCGTGGGCAGGGTGTGGACGCTCGCCGCCTCGGTGGCCCACTTGGTGAAGGGCTGGGCGGTGCCGTGCGGGCCGCCCACGACGGACAGGTTGCGGTACCACTGGCCGCCCGGGTCCTGACCGGGGCCGTCGCCGTACGTGGTCGACTCCGAGGAGGCGACCACCATCGGGACGCCGGCGAGGAGCGCGCCGTGGACGGCCATGGAGCCCTGCAGCAGTCCGGGCGCCGCGTGCAGCAGTACGCCCTGCGGCCGGCGCTCGATCAGTGCGTAGCCGGTGGCCATGCCGACGGCGACGGTCTCGTGGGTCAGGTCGAGGTAGCGCGGGCACGGAAGTCCGTCACGGTGGCGGCGGGCGAGGGACTCCCACACCGGGGCCCATTCGGACCCCGAGGAGCAGAAGAGGTAGTCGGCGCCGACGGCGTTGAAGGCGGCCACGAAGGCATCGCCGCCGTCACCTCCGTGGGCGCCCGGTGTATTCGGGGTGTCCGTCATCTCGTGTGCTTCCTCAGCCCTCGATCGGCCAGTTCAGGACCTCGGAGATACCCCGGCCCATGATCCACTCGAGCTCTTCAGGGGTGAAGTCCCAGTGCTTGGTGAACTGTTCGATGGTGTCGGTGTAGGTGATGCCGTGGCCGAGCAGCCGGGTGATGTCGGTGCCGTAGAAGCAGCGCTGCGGGCCCATCCTGTCGACCATCTCGCGCACGTACTTCTCGATGTTCTTGTTCGGGAAGGGCTGCGTCGAATAGCCCGGCAGCGCCGAGACCTTGACGTAGATGTTGGGGTGCTCGGCGAGGTCCGCGGTCTCCTGGACCCAGTAGCCGATCGCGTCGTCCACGCAGCGGGCCATGATGCCCATGTGGTCGATGATGATCTTCAGCCCGGGGTGCTTGGCGGCGATCTGGCCGAGTTCGCGCTTCCAGATCGGTGCGTGGACCATGGTGGGGATGGAGAGCTCCTCGGCGATCGGCCAGTACCAGTCGTTGGTCCCGTCGATCATCCAGTTGCGGTCCTGGGGGCGGTGGAAGGTCAGCCGGGTGCCCTTGATGTACGGGTTCTGCGCGAACTCCTTCAGCAGCGCGGTGCCCTCGACCGGGTCGTCCTGCGGGACGCGGGCCATGATGCCGAAGCGGTCGGGGTGCGCCTCGCAGGCCTCGAGCGCGTAGTCGATGCGGTTGCCCTCCCACGACGGGGGCAGGATCAGCGCCCGGTTGACGCCGGCCTCGTCCATCAGCTCGAGGGCCTCCTCGTAGGAGAAGGGGTCCTCGCGGTGGCCGTTGAGGCGGATGCGCTCACGCGCGCCCGGGACCCAGGGGCGGTCCGGGGTCTCTTCCTTCCAGATGTGGATCTGTGCGTCGACAACGAACATGTCCTCAGCTCTTTCTCGCGAAGGGGAAGTGGATCTCTCGAAGGAAAGGGGGTGGCGGGGTGCTGTGGAAGGAACGCTAGGCGGGTGGTGGGGCCTTGCCGAGTCCCCGGGGCGCAAGCACTACTTGCGCGAAAGTCCCCCGTACGCAGGGCATTCTCAGATTGCGGAAGCGTCGCCGAGCACGGCGTCCACGATGTGCTCGGCGATCGCCATGGAGGCCGTGGCGGCCGGGGAGGGCGCGTTGCGGACGGCGGTGATCCGGCCCACCTGGTGGATGCGGAAGTCGTCCACGAGCGTGCCGTCCGGGTCCAGGGCCTGGGCGCGTACGCCGGCTCCGCCGCGGACCACGTCCGAGACGCCGACGCCGGGAACGTACAGCTCGGCGTCCTTCATGAACGCCGCCCTGGACAGCGAGCCGCGGTACTCCCTGATGCCGGTCCTCCAGTGCTGGGTGGCCATCCTCCAGGAGCCGGGGTAGGCCGCGAGTCCCGCGAGGTCCTTCGGTGAGATCCTGCCGAGCGTGTAGCCCTCCCTGGCCAGGGCCAGGACGGCGTTCGGGCCGACCTCTACGGAGCCGTCGACGCGGGGGGTGAAGTGCACGCCGAGGAAGGGGTAACGCGGGTCGGGGACCGGGTAGACCAGCCCGCGCACCAGGTCCGTCCGCTCCGGCTTGAGCAGCATGTACTCGCCCCGGAACGGGATGATCCTCGGCTCCTTCTTGTCCTGGGCGAGCCGGGCGACGGCGTCCGAGTGGAGGCCCGCGCAGAGGATCAGCCGGTCGACGCGGACGCGCTCCTGCCGGGAGGCCACCTCGATGCCGCCCGGCACTTCGGTGATCGAGGTGACCGGGAATCCGAGCCGTATCTCGCCGCCCGAGGCCTCGATGTCCTGGGCGAACTCCCGGGCGATCGCCGGGTAGTCGGTGATCGCGGTGCGCGGGGAGTGCAGGGCCGCGATACCCCCGGCATGGGGCTCCAGCTCCTTGATCTCCTCCTTGGAGATCTTCCTCAGCTCGGGCACGTGGTTGTTCCTGGCCCGTTCGTACAGGTTCTCCATCCGGCCCAGCTCGTCCTCGCGCACCGCCATGACGAGCTTGCCGATCTCCGCGTACGGCAGCCCCCGGTCCTGGCAGTACTCGCGCAGGGCGGACACGCCCCGCACACACAGCTGCGCCTTGAGGCTGCCCGGCGCGTAGTAGATGCCGGCGTGCACGACGCCCGAGTTGTGCCCGGTCTGGTGGACGGCGACCGCCCGCTCCTTCTCCAGCACCACGACCCGGGTGCCGGGGCGGCGCAGGGCGATCTCACGCCCCGTGGCCAGGCCCACGATGCCGGCGCCGACGATGCCGATCGTCTCGTCAGCCATCGGCTTCCCTCCTGTTCTCGCCAAGGCCGTCAGGCACCGAAGTGGACGGCGACCGTTTTGACCCGGGTGTAGAAACGCAGGGCCTCCTCGCCCTGCTCCTTGAACGGCGACCCGGAGTCACGGAAGCCGCCGAAGGGGTGGTGGACGTCCCAGCCGGAGGTGGTGGTGTTCACCGCGATCTGGCCGCACTCGGCCTCGTCGGCGAAGCGGTACGCGGCGCCCAGGTTCTGGGTGAACACGGCGGCGGCGAGGCCGAAGACGCAGTCGTTGACGGCCTCGACCGCCTCCCCGAATGAGTCCACCGGGAGCAGCGCGACAACGGGCCCGAACACCTCCTCGCGCCAGATGTCCAGCTCCGGGGTGATGTCTCCCAGCACGGTGGGATTGACGTAGCAGCCGTGGCTCAGTGCCTCGTCCCGCGGCTGGTCGCCGCCGACGAGGACCGTCGCGCCCTGCTTGACCGCGCGCTCGATGTCGGACAGGACGCCGTCGCGCTGACGGGCGCTCACCAGCGGGCCCATCGTGGTGCCCTCGGCGAGGCCCGGACCGACGCGCAGCGCGGTCGCCTCGGCGAGCAGCAGCGCCGTGAACTCCTCGTACACGGGCCGCTCGACGATCACCCGGCTGGTGGCGGTGCAGCGCTGTCCGGCCTGGGCGAAGCCCGCGGCCGCGACGGCCTTGGCAGCGGCGGTGAGGTCGGCGTCGGCGAGCACGACGGTGGCGTTCTTGCCGCCGAGTTCGCCCTGGAAGCGGATGTTGCTGTTCGCGAGCCGGGCGCGCAGGGCCTCGCCGACCTCGTTGCTGCCGGTGAAGGTGAGCGCGGCCAGGCGTGGGTCGGAGATCAGCGCCTCGGAGATCTCCGCGCCGCGTCCCGTGACCACGTTGAGGACACCGGCGGGCAGACCCGCGTCGTGGAGGGCGCGGGCGAAGTGCAGAGCCGCCTGCGGGGTGTCGGTGGCCGGTTTGAGGAGGGCCGCGTTGCCCGCCGCGAGGCAGGGAGCCAGCTTGCGGGCCGGGGTGATCAGCGGGTCGTTCCACGGGGTGATCGCGAGGACGATACCGAGCGGCTCGCGCTGGTGGTGGGTACGGGTGTCCGGGCGGACGTCGTGCACGAGGGTGCCGTACCCCTGCCGGGCGAGACCCGCGTAGTACTCCAGGAAGTCCGCGGCCTTGATCGTCTCACCGGTCGCCTCGGCCCGCGTCTTGCCCATCTCGGTCGCCAGGTCCTCGGCGATCTCCGCGAGGCGCTCGCGCAGCAGCCGGGCGGCGTCGGTCATGATCCGGGCGCGTTCGAAGGGGCTGGTGCGCTTCCAGACGGCGAAGCCCTGCTCGGCGTGGTCGTAGGCGCGGGTGACGTCGGCGGCGCTCAGCGCGGGGACGCGGGCGACGGGGGTCCGCAGATCGGAGGGGTCGTGGACGTCGATCCACTCACCGGTCGCCACCCACTCTCCACCGGAGAGGGTTTCCAGGGTTCGCATGAAGATCACTTCCTTCGTCCGCCGCGGTGCGGGATCCGCGGTCTGCACAGGGAGCGGCCACAGGGGGCCGGATGCGACAACACACCATGTCGGGGCGGTGCCACCAGACCCGCACAGGCAGTCATTGCTTGCGCCGCGCGCGGGTCGGCGGGCGTCTGATCCATGCTGGAATCTGCAGGCCGGACGGTGTGTACGACACCGTCTGGAGCCGCAATCCCGCTGAGGAGAAACTGACATGGCCTACGCAGTCGTCGCCCACTACCGCTGCGACCCCGCCGAGGAGGACACCGTGCGCGCCGCGCTGCTGAAGGTGCGCGAGTACACCCGTGCCGAGCCGGCGAACCTGGCGTACGAGGTGCACGCCGAGGTGGACCGGCCGGGCGGTTTCGTGCTGTACGAGCAGTACGCCGACCGCGCCGGCTTCGTCGCGCACAAGGTCGCCGACCACTTCACCGAGCTCATCGTGGAGACGGTGTGGCCGCTGCTGACCGAGCGCACGGTGACCTTCGCCGAGGTTCTGTGAGGGCCTGCCGGGAAGCACGGGCGCGCTTCCCGGCCCCTGGGCTGCAGGTCAGAACTCGTTGCCCCAGCAGTAGCGGGCGACGGTCTCCACCAGCACCAGTTTGCGGCGCTGGTTCTCGGCGCTCAGCAGCGGACGGGTCGCCGTGTCGGCGAAGCCGCGGGACGGCGATACGGCCATGTCCTCGAGGTCCTTGACCTCGGCGGCGGCGTCGATGCGGGCCATCACCGTGTCGATGTCCTCGAGTGCGGACACGGTCGCGTCCACCACGCCCAGGCACGCGTCGCGGTCCTCCGGCAGGGCCTTGACCAGGTCGAGTTCGGCGTCGGTGCCCTTGTCGTACGGCAGGATCCAGCGGTCGGCCGGGATCCTGTCGTACAGGCGCTCGGTCCTGGCCCGGTCCACCCCGGCGGGTGCCTCCCAGCCGGGGCAGACGCCGATCCTGACTCCCTCCGGGCGCTCTTCCAGTCGTACCGCCAGGGCGTCGACGGCCAGCGCGTCCTCGAAGGACAGCGTGTTGGGGGCGGCCGGGTCGGCCCCCACGTGGCCGAGGAGGAGCGGGCTGTTGAGCTGGACGAGCCGGACGCCCCGGGAGACCAGCAGCGCGATCTCCGCCTGGATGATCTCCGCGAGGGCTTCGCCGAGTTCACGGGCCGAGGAGGGTCCGCCCGATGCGGCGAGTTCGGGTGCGAAGGTGGTGGCGGCCAGATATGCCGGGGAGGGCAGCGAGGCCTTGGGGGCGATCACCGTCAGCCCGGTGAGCCGCCCGGCCCAGTCGGCGAGCAGCGGACCGTTCGCCTTGGGCAGCGATTCCGCCACCCAGCGCGGCAGTCCGTCGGGGGTTTCCGCGTCCGTGCGACGGAAGCCGGAGACGGCGTCGAAGACCGCGCTGCGGAAGTCCTCCCGGGGGAAGTCCCCGTCGGTGACGACCGTGGTACGCAGCTTGCGCTGGAGGGCCACCGCCTCCTCGACCGCCTCGCGTTCCGCCTTCAGCACGATCTCGGGGTCGCCCTCGGCGCGCGCGGTCAGGAGGGTGCCGGGGCGGACCAGGCTGCCGTGGTGGTCGATGCGGTAGTTGAACGTGTCCGCCATGGCTCAGGCCTCCTTCTCGGTCTGCTCGATCTTCTCGGACTTCTCGGTCTTCTCGGCGTCCGGAGCCGGGGTGCCCGCGACGCCCCAGGCGGCGAACTCCAGCTCGTAGCCGAGGGATTCGAGGACGTCGTCGGCGACCTGCTGGTCCTCGTCCGCGGTGCCGCCGGCGATGCCGAGGCCGCCGATGATCTCGCCGTCCTTCTTGATGGTGACGCTGCCCTCGGTGGCCATGATCGGCTGGGCGGCGCCGGGCAGCTGGGAGAGCTGGGAGAAGAAGACCGGCTGGCTCTCCTGCCACTTCTTCAGCATCTTGCCGGGCCGCTGCATCACGGCCGCGGTGTACGCCTTGGCGCGGGCGATGTCCGGGGTGAGCGGGCGCGCCCCGTCCGAGCGGCGGACGCTGACGACGAAGCCTCCCGCATCCACCACGGCGACGCTCACCGCCTTCCCGAGCGACTGGGCGCGCTTCAGGGCGGCGTCGACGATCTCTTCGGCGGCATCGAGGGTGAGGCTGCTCATGCGGTTTCCTTCTGTGCGGTGAGGGTGCGGCGCAGCTGGGCGACGGCCACGTTGTACTGCTCGGGCGCCTCCCAGTACATGGAGTGCGGGGCGTCCTGGACGATCTCCAGATGTGAGCCGGGCAGCAGTTCGTGGGCGCGGGTCACGGTCTTCACGCTGAGTACCGCGTCCTTTTCCGCGGCCAGGAAGGCGACCTTGACGCCCGAGTTCTGGATCTCCTCCAGCGAGGGGCCGTTGGTGTCGAGGTTGCGCAGGTCGGCCATCTTGGCGACGTTGAAGGTGCCCATCTGCTGGAAGAGGAAGGTGAGGTCGGGTCGCTCCTGCTGGAACCGCCGGGTGAGCAGGCGGTCGATGACGGGGAGCTTGACGGCCTCGGCGCGGTCGGCGGCGGCGAGTTCCTTCAGCTCGGGGTGGCTGATGCCTCCCAGGGAGTGGCCGAGGGCGACCGAGCAGACGCGCTCGGGGCGCAGGAGGGCGGCGCGCAGGGCGGCGACGGAGCCGATGGACTGGCCGACGAGCATGACGTCGGTCAGGTCCTCCTGGTCGAGTACGGCGACGACGTCGCCGGGGAAGTCCTGTCCGTCGAACTCGGGCTTCGAGGAGTGCGGACGGGCCGGTGCCTCGGACTTGCCGAAGCCGCGCAGGTCCATGGTGACGATCGTGAACTCCTCGCGCAACGCGGCCACTTGCTGCCACCAGGCGGCGTGGTGGCCGCCGCTGCCGTGCACGAACAGGATCGCCGGACCGCTGCCGTGGCGCTCGTAGTAGATGGAGGTGCCGTCGGAGTCGGCGATGGGCATGTCAGTGAACTCCTAGCCGGACGCGGTCAGTTGGGACGCCTGCCGTGGAAGACCAGTTCGATCATGGTGTGGTCGGGGTCGTGGATGTAGCAGAACTTGGACTGGTTCTCCGGCCGCTCGATCGGGCGGGTGTGCCGGACGCCCAGCTCGTTCAGGTGGGTGAGGAACTCGTCCCAGTCGTCGACCTCGACGGCGAAGTGATAGGGCGCCATGCGCTCCATCTCCTCGACCGGGGTGAAGTGCAGATCGAAGTTGCCGCGGGTCATCAGCACCACGCGGGTGTTGGACTTGGGCATGATCCGCTTCATCCCGAAGACTTTCGTGTACCACTCGGCGGTGCGGTCGGGGTCGGTGGTGGGGAAGTTGACGTGGTGGATGTAGCGGGGTGCGGTGCTCATGACGGATTTCCTTCGCTGTGTACGGGGTTGGACAGGACACCGATGCCGCTGATCTCGATGTCCACGGTGTCCCCGGGCGCCAGTTGGCAGGTGGACTCGGCGCCCATCCACAGCACGTCACCCGGCTGCAGGGTGATGTGCCGGGTGATCTCGACGATGAAGTCGAAGGGGTCGAAGACCATGTCGCCGGTCGCGAACGACGCCCGGACCTCCCCGTTGACGCGGAGTGTGGTCGTCTGTGCCAGGGCGTCGACGTCGGTCTCGATCCAGGGGCCCATGGGCTTGAACGTGTCGCTGTTCTTGCTGCGCCAGAACGTGCGGTCCTGGTGCTGCCAGGTGCGGGCGCTGACGTCGTTGCCGATGGTCCAGCCGAAGACCGACTTCCGGGCCTCCGCATGGGTGGCGTGCCGGAGGGTGCGGCCGATCACCGCGACGAGTTCCGGCTCGGCCTCGAACCGGCCCTCGATCTCGGCCGGTTTGACGATGGGCGAGAGGTGGCCGGCGAGCGCGTTGTTGGCCCGATAGCCCACCTCGGGACGAGTGGGGACCTCGGCGCGGGCGTGCTCGATGTGCCGCGGGTAGTTCATGCCGACCGCGTAGAACACGGGCGGGACGACGACGGGCAGCCAGTGCGCGGTGGCGAGCGGCACGGTGCCGATGACGGTCGGGTCGCCTTCCAGGGGGGACTCGGACAGCAGCTCGACCTCCTCCCCCACCCGGCCCCACACCGCCCGTCCGCCGACCGAGACACGGGTGTATCGCATGACGCTCAGCCCGCCAGCAGATGGGAGACGCGCTTGGTGATCAGGTAGGCGTCGAGGGCCTCGGGGCCGCCCTCCCTGCCGTAGCCGCTCTCCTTCACTCCACCGGAGGGGGCCTCGCTGACGGAGCCGCCGCAGTGGTTGACGGAGAGGATGCCGGCCTCCAGTTCACGCACCAGGTGCTCGGCGGTGGCGGCGGACTCGGTGAAGCCGTAGGCGGCCAGGCCGTACGGCAGCGCGTTCGCGGTCGTGAGCGCCTCGTCGAGGTCGCCGAAGGGGATGATCGGCGCGAGGGGTCCGAACGGTTCCTCGTGCATGAGGTCCGCGTCCGCCGGTACGTCGGTCAGGACGGTCGGCGCGAAGAAGTACCCGGCGCGGTCCAGTCGTTCGCCGCCGGTACGGACGCTCGCTCCCCTGCTGACGGCATCAGCGGTCAGACGCTGAACGGCCAGGAGCCGGCGCTCGTTGGCGAGCGGCCCCATGGTGGTGCCCTCGGCCAGGCCGTCGCCGACGACGACCGCTTCGGCGGCCTTCACGAACTCCGCGGTGAAGTCCTCGACGAGGCCCTCGTGGACCAGGAACCGGCTCGGCGAGGTGCACACCTGTCCGGCGTTGGCGAACTTCGCCTGTGCGGCACGGCGCGCGGCCCTGGCCGGGTCGGCGTCCGCGCACACGATCACCGGGGCGTGGCCGCCCAGCTCCATCAGGGAGGGCTTCATGACCTCGCCGGCCGCGGCGGCGAGCAGCTTGCCCACGGGGACCGAGCCGGTGAAGGCGATCAGACGGGTGAGGGGGGAGGCGATGAGGTGGGCGGAGACCTCGGCGGGTTCGCCGAAGACGAGGTTCAGCGCACCGGCCGGCAGGCCCGCGTCCACGAAGCAGCCGACGAGGGCGGCGGCGGTGGCGGGCGTCTCCTCCGAGGCCTTGATGATGATGGAGCAGCCCGCGGAGAGCGCGGAGGAGATCTTCCGCATCGGGCCGCCCGCCGGGAAGTTCCAGGGGACGAACGCGGCTACGGGACCGATGGGTTCACGTCGTACGGACAGCAGGGTGCCGGGAGCGGAGGGGATGATGCGGCCGTAGGCGCGGCGGGCGTCGTCGGCGTGCCAGCGCAGCGTGTCCGCGACGCGGCGGGCCTCCCCGACGGCCTCGGCGCGGGGCTTGCCCTGCTCCAGGGTCATGATCCGGCCGACTTCGGCGCTGCGCTCCGTGAGCAGGTCGGCGGCGGCATGCAGGAGGGCGGTGCGCCGCGCGACAGGCGTGTCGCGCCAGGTCCTGAAGCCCTCGGCGGCGCCGGCCAGGGCGCCGTCCAGGTCGTCGGTGGTGGCGAGCGGTACTTCTCCGATCACCTCCTCGGTGGCGGGGTTCACGATCGGGGCGGTCCGTCCGGTGCCGCCCTGGCACCACTCGCCCGCTATGTACATGCGGACGGCGGGGTAGCCGTGGTCGGAGGTCATGAGTGGGTGCCCTTTCAGGCTGTCGAGCGAAGCGAATGGGGGTCCCCTCGGCCGAAGGTGGCGGGGGGTCAGGAGGCGGGGGCGTCCTGCTGGTCGCGGTTGGTGCGCAGCGCCCAGATGTGGTGGGGCGGGGTGGTCTCGTGGACCCGGGTCTCGTAGCGTTCGTCGACGCGGTCCATGTCGGCGGCGTACTCGACCCGTCCGCCGCAGGGTGCGTGCACGAACCGGAAGACGTTGGAACCGACGGTGTGGCGGCCGAGTCTGCGGGCCTCGCGCCAGCCGCGGTCGATCATGTGGTTGCCGCCCTCGATGACGTCGTCGAAGCCGGGCACCTCGTAGGCGATGTGGTTGACGCCGGCCTTGTCGGGGCGGTGGCACAGCAGCATGGTGTGCTGGTCCTGGTCGCCCGGGGCCTGCATGAAGACGCCCATGGGTTTCACCACGTCGGTGGGCCGGAAGCCGAGGAGTTCCACGTAGAACGCGACGGCCTGTTCGCGGCCCTCCTTGAGGATGTTGAGGGCGACATGGCACATCCGCAGGGGGTGGACGCGGGTGATCGGCTCCAGGGTGGTGTTCCAGCGGTCGACGCGGCCCGGCGCGTTGGCGGGCCGGGGGGTGAGGGGCGCGGGCTTCGGCCTGGCCAGGGTCAGGCCGACTCCGAAACCGGTCTCGTCCACGGTGTGGAACACTCCGGCGGCGTCCTCCCGGACCGTCCGGTCGCGGCCGACGGCCGCGACCAGCCGCTCCAACTCCTGCGTCGTGTCGACACCCCACACCACCTCGCGCAGGGTGGGACCCTCTTCCACCGGCGGCGGCAGCAACGGCCCGGGGTCGGTGTCGAGGTGGAGGGTCTGCCCGGTGAGCGTCTCGAACACCGCGCATTCGTCGGTCCGTTCCACCAGAAACAGTCCGAAGTCGTCGAAGAACCGGGCGCATTCGTCGAGGTCGCCGATGCCGTAGGTGACCGATTCGATTCTCTGGATTCCCATGGTCTCCTCGTTTCACGGGTCGCCTGGTGAGCGTAGATTTCGGGTGGCGGTGTCTCAACGCTCCGGACCGACGGACTGTGCAATCGTTTCTTGCGTTTACGGCCGGATCGCCGGAATGGGATTCTGCGAGAACCAGTCCGTCAGAAAGTCGAGGAAGACGCTGATCTTGCGCGGGGTGTCCTGCCCGGGGCCGTAGATCGCGTACAGCGGCCGGTCGGGCACCGCGAGTTCGGGCAGCAGGATCTGCAGAGCGCCGGAGACGAGGTCGTCGTAGGCGGGTCGCTGCGGGAGCAGGGCGAGACCGCGCCCGTGCACGGCCGCTTTCTGCAGGGCGATGTAGGAGTTGGACGAGAACGCGATGTTGCGGATCTTGTGCAGGGTGGACGCGTGTCCGTGGCCGATGCGCCAGACCGGGTCGTTGACGTGCACGAGGCAGTCGTGGTGTGCGAGGCCGTTCGGCTCGCTCAGTGGTCCGTTGCGGTTCAGGTATTCCTTGGCGGCGCACAGCACGAACGGAAGCGAGGCGATCTTCTTGAGGCGGACGCTGGAGTCCCGGAGGTCGCGGGTGTGGAATGCCACGTCGAATCCGCCGTCCAGGAAATCGTAGGTCCGGTCGGACATGCCGCCGAGTTCGAATCGCACCTGGATTTTGGGGTGTGCGGCGGAAAAGGCGGCGATGGCGTCCCCGAGGTCGAGGCTGCCTATCCATTTGGGACAGATGATGCTGAGCGTCCCTTCGGCGCGGTCGTGGAGCTGGGCGATGCCGGCGTCCTCGGCCTCGATCTCGTCCAGGATGCGCGCGGCGAACTCCGCGTAGCGCTGCCCGGGTTCGGTGAGGCTCACCGAACGGGCCGTGCGGTTGACCAGGCGGACCCCCACCTGCCGTTCCAGCTCGGCGACGTGCCGTGACACCAGCGAGCCCGAGGAGCCCAGCTTCTTGGCGGCTCCGCTGAAGCTGCCGGATTGCGCGACGGTGACGAAGCTGTGCATGAGGAGCAAGCGATCCATGTTTCCTCCGGAGGCCCACGACTGCCAGGGGTGGGCCCCGGCGGCGGTGCCGGTCGTACGGGTGTGCGGGCGGGCCGCGCCGGAATGTCCTCATGGCGGCTGTCTCGGACACTCCGGCGACGCGGTGGACGGGCGGCTCTGGACGACTGGCGGCAGGCACCGCTCGCGGTGCGGGTTCGGTTACTTGGGGCAGTACTGGGGTGCCTTGCTCAGGTTGTCCTTGGTGACCAAGAGAAGAGGAATGTTGGCAATCTTGTCAACCTTCTTGTTGTCCAGGAGCTCGATCGCGTTCTTGGCCGCGGTCTGGCCGATCGTCATCGCCGAGTTGGCCACGGTGGCGGAGAAGCGTCCGTCCTTGACGGCGGCCAGGCCCTCGTCGGTGCCGTTGGTGGTCACGATCTTGACGTTCTTGGCGCCGGCCGCGTCGAACGCCTTGCGTGCCGCGAGACCCATCTCCTCGTTGGCGACGAAGGCGTAGTCGAGGTCCGGGTGGGCCTGGATCATGTTCTCGGCGACGTCCTGCGCCTTGGCGGCGTTGAACATGCCGGGCTGGTTCGCGACCACCTTGGCGTTGCCGGGCAGCGCCTTGGTGAAACCGCCCACGAGCAGATCGGAGGCGGCACCGGGCGCACCCGCGATGACGCCGACCTGTACGTCCTTGCCGCCCGCGTCCTTGGCGACCCATCCGGCGTCCAGGGCCCCGACTTTGTCGAGGTCGACGACCGCCGCGCCGAGGATGTCGTTCACGTCGCCGGTGGCCACGGACGTCAGGTAGATCGGAATGTTCGAGGCCTTGGCCTTGGCTATGTCGCCCTTGAGCGCGTCGACGTTGACGGTCTGCACGATGAGGGCGCTCACATTGCGGGAGATCATGTCCTCGATATTGGACAGTTCGGTTCCGGAATTCTGGTGGGAGTTGGCCGTGTAGACCTTCGCCCCCTCCGACTTCGCCGTCTGTTCCAGGGCTTTCTGCAAACAGGTGTGGAATTCGGTGTCGGCGCCGTTGACGAACCCGAGGGACACGGATCCGGACCCACTGCCGGTGTCCTTGCCGCAGCCGCTCAGCACCAGGGTGGTGCCGGCGAGGGCGGCGAGCATCGCTCCGCGGGAGCGGGCGGAGAGTCTCATGGTCGTACGCCTTTCATGACAAGCGGTGGAGACAGGACGAGGGGGTCAGTGCCGCGCGGAGCGGGCCTTGTGGAGCTCGTTGGCGATGGCCGCGACGAGGAGCACGCCGCCCACGGAGACCTGCTGGAAGTAGCTGGAGACCTGCACGAGGTTGAGGGCGTTGGCCACCACGCCGAGCAGCAGCACCCCGAGCGCGGTCCCCACGACGGTTCCGTGGCCGCCGGCGAGTGAGGTGCCGCCGATCACCACGGCGGCGACGGCGGTGAGTTGGAGTGTGAGGCCGCCGGTGCCGGGGCTGCTGGCACCCAGCCGGGACAGCAGCATCACGCCCGCTAGACCGGAGAGGGCACCGGTGATGGCGTACAGCGTGAGCTTGCGCGCGGTGACGTTGATGCCGCTGAGCCGGGCGACGTGCTCGTTGCCGCCGATGGCGAAGGCGTCCCGGCCGAACACGGTGAACCGCATGACCAGAGCGGTCGCCAGCAGCACGAGGAGCGCCACGATCAGCAGGTACGGCACCCCGAGGACCTTGTCGTTGCCCAGGGAGAACATCCTGGTGCCGGTGGAGACGCTGAGTCCGCCCAGGACCAGCAGCGCGACGCCGTCCAGCAGAGTGGCCGTCGCCAGGGTCACGACGAACGGGGCGACGTTGGTGAACGTCACCACCAGCCCGTTGACCAACCCGACGGCCGTGGCCAGCAGCACCGAGGCGATGACGGTGAACGCGGTGGAGTGGCCGTGGGAGAGCAACTGCGCCCCGACGGCGGTGGTGACGGAGACGTTGCTGCCCATGGAGAAGTCCATGCCGCCCGCGGTCATCAGCAGGGTGAGGCCGGCGGCGATCACCGCGGTGACGCTCACCTGACGGAGCACGTTGATCAGGTTCGTCGCGGTGGCGAACGAGTCGGTCCGCAGTGCGGTGGCGACCACCACGACGATCAGGACCGCGATGAGGCCGGTGTGCGGCGCGCGGCGCAGGGCGCCGACGGTGAACCGGGGCCGGGGCTCCTCGGGCGGGTCGCTGACGCCCGGGGCGTCGGTAAGTGTCTTGACGCTCACTGCGGTTGACCTCCGAGAGCGGTGGCGACGAGTTCGTCGTGGGTGATGGCGGTGATGTCGTGTTCGGCGACCGCGCGGCCGGCGCTGACGACCACGACGCGGTCGGCCAGCCGCATGACCTCCTCTGCGGAGGAGGAGGCGAGCAGTACGGCCGTGCCCCGCGAGGCGAGGTCGTCGACGAGGGTGTGGATGTCGGCCATGGCCGCGATGTCCACGCCGTTGGTGGGGTCCTCCAGGAAGCAGGCGACCGGCTCGGTCTGGAGCCATTTGGCCAGCAGCACCTTCTGCTGATTGCCTCCGGACAGCGCGCTCACCGGCGGGTTCCCGGCGAGGGAGACCACGCCGTAGCTCCTGCGCAGCGGGGCCGCACGGCGGGTGAGCGCGCCGCGCCGGTGGACGCGGCGGCGTGCGAAGCGGTCGTCGGCCAGCATCAGGTTCTCGTCCAGGGAGAGTTCGGGGACCAGGCCCAGCGTCCTGCGGTCCCCGGTGACGCAACGCAGGCCGCTGGCGAGCGAGGCGCGGACCCGGCCGAGGGGCACGGGGGCGCCGTCGACGAGCACGGTGCCGCGGTCGGGGCGGCGGCGGCCGGACAGCAGGTCGAAGAGGCGTGACTGCGCGTCCCCGGCCGGTCCCAGCACCGCGACGATCTCGCCCTTGCGCACCTCGACGGTGAAGTCCCGGATGGTCCGGCCGTCGCTCAGACCGTGTACGGCGAGGCCGATCTCGTCCTTGGGGGTGGCGCGTTCGACGCGACGGGAGACCACGTCCCCGCCGACCATGCTGCGCACGAGCCCCGCCGGGTCGAGGGCGCCGGCCGGCGCGCTGCGGACGACGTCGCCGTCCCGCAGGACCGTGAGGCGGTCGGCGACGGCCATGACCTCGTCGATGTAGTGCGAGATGTAGACGACGGCGACGCCCTCGTCGCGCAGGGTGCGCACCAGGTCCCTGATCTGGTGCGCGGCCTCCGCGCTCAGGCAGGCGGTCGGCTCGTCGAGGATCAGGATCCGGCCGCCGCGGCGGACCTCCCGCGCCACCTCGACCATGGTCTGTTCGGCGACGGTGAGCGAACGCGCGGTGCGCTCCACGTCGATGTCGATGCCGAGGCCGGACAGTGCCTTCTTCGCCTCGGAGTCGACGGCTTTCCAGTGGACCGTACCGCGCCGGGTGGGCAGGTCGCCCAGCATGACGTTCTCGGCCACCGTCAGGCCCATCGCCAGTTCGCGGCGCTGGGGAACGGACGCGATACCGAGCCGTCGGGCCCTGCGCACGGTCAGTCCGCAGTGCGTGGCCCCGTTGACCTGGATGGTGCCGCCGTCCGGCTGGTACACCCCGGAGAGGATCTGCACCAGCGTCGACTTGCCCGCTCCGTTCATGCCCATCAGCGCGTGCACTTCGCCGGGGTACAGGTCGAGGTCCACGCCCTTGAGCGCTGCCGCCCCGCCGAAGCTCTTGGTGACGCCCCGTACGCGCACCACGGCCGGGAGGGCCGTCACGGCCTCGGTCCGTCCCCGCCGGGGACGACACGCTCGTAGCCGCGGATGTCGGGGAAGGGGGGCTCGCGATCGGCCTGGAGGTCCACTTGGAAGGTGTTCAGGCACATGCCGAGCATGGTGAAGTTGCCGAGCGCGCCGATGGTGTCGACCAGGCCCTTGGGGCCGAAGTGTTCGAGTGCGCGGGCGAAGGTCTCGTCGGAGACGAAGTGGTTGTCGAGGACCTCGCGGCAGAACTGGTAGAAGGCCTGGTCCGCCTCGTCGTCGAAGACCGCTTCGCGCCTCTCGGCGACGGCCTTGACGGCAGCCTCCGGGATGCCGGCCTCGATCGCCTGGTGCACATGCGCGTTCCAGGAGTACTGCGCGTCCCAGTTCCGGGCGGCCATCAGCAGCGCGAGCTCGCGCAGACGCTTGGGGAGGTCACAGTCGAAGCGGGCGAAGGCACCGAGCGATTCGGCGCGTTCACACATCTGTGGACTGTGCAGCCAGACGCGGAAGGGGCCACGGACGGCGCCGCGCCGGCCGGCGATGCGGGCGGCCAGTTCCTGCTGGCGGGGATTCATTTCCTCATCGGTGAGAACGGGGAGCCTCATGGGGCCGATACCTGCCTTCTCTTTCCGGCGTGTTTCCGGCACGTACGGGGAAGCCGTGCGATGCCAGCCGAAGGTACAGCCGAGTTCGGGAAGCTCACCCCTCCCGGAATGCAAGGTAAAACTGCACGCCGGAGGGCACCCATTCATGGGGACGCGACCTAACGTCGATCGACGCAACAGCGTTGATGGGAGAGGAACTCCGGATGACCACGATCATCAAAGTCGCGTCCGTGCCGCTGCTCGACCGTGGTGGTGCCGTCGTGACGACACCGCTGATCACCACACCCTCGGCAGCCGGAGAGAACCGCATCACGAGCGGCATGAGTGTCTATCCGGTCGGCTCCGGGGCTCCGTTGCACTCGCACAACTGCGACGAGCACGTGACGATCCTCGAGGGCGAGGCGGAGGTGGTGGTCGACGGCGAGGTGACGAAGCTGGAGCAGTTCGACACCACGTACGTGCCGTCGCCCGTCCCCCATCTGTTCCGCAACATCGGCGACCGCCCGCTGCGCATCCTGTGGGTGTACACGTCGGGCACGGTCACGCGTACGTTCACCGAGACCGGGGTGACGGTGGAACACCTGTCGGCACAGGACCAGATGGGCTGAGAAGGGCCGTGGATGCCGCTGTTCGTATCTGATCCGGACATGCCTGAGGCCGGGCCCCGCCAGGTCCCGGCCTCAGGCATGTCGTCGCGGTCAGCCGGTGGTGGTCAGCTGCTGGGCGGCGTCGGGCTGCGGGGTCTGCCGGGGGCCGCGCAGGCCGGTGAGGGCGACGAAGACCGTGGCGAGCACGGCGGCGACGGCGAAGGCCGTGAAGCCCCAGCTCTCGGACTTGGCCGCGACGAGCCGGCCGCCGAGCCACGGTCCGAACACGGCGCCGAAACGGCCGATGCCGGACACCCAGCCCACGGCGGTGGCGCGGTTGTCGTCGCTGGAGCGGCCGGCCACCGTCGCGTAGATCATGGCCTGGGCGCTGAAGAGGAACAGGCCGGTCAGGAAGACCACGACGTAGGTGAGCGGCAACGCCATGTGGATGCCGAGCAGATAGACGCCGAGGGCGGTGGCCGCGAACCAGACGGTGGCGACGCGCGCACCGCCGAAGTGGTCGGAGAAGCGGCCGGCGATCAGCATGCCGGCGATGCCGCCGAGGTTGATGACGATGACGAAGGACAGCGAGGAGCCGAGCTCGTAGCCCGCGCCGCGCATCATGGTGGGCAGCCAGTTGCTGACGCCGTAGACGAGCAGCAGGCCGCAGAACGAGGCCAGCCAGAACAGCAGCGTGGTGCGCCACAGCCCGCCGCGGAACAGGGCGATGACGGCGCTCCAGCGGTCCCCGGCCGCGAGGCGCTCCGCCGCGGGGGCGGGCAGTTCGACGTCGTAGCGCTCGGCGAGCTCGCGGGCTTCGCGTGTACGTCCCTTGGTGATCAGGAAGTTCAGTGACTCAGGGAGGTACTTGGCGATCAGCGGGACGCCGATGAGCAGCGGGACCACGCAGATCCAGTAGGCGACGCGCCACTGGCCGGCGCCGGTGGTCCACAGGCCCACGAAGCCCGCGAGGATGCCGCCGGCCTGGTGGGCGGTCATCAACGTGCCGACGATCAGGGCGCGGCGGCCGCGCGGGGCGTACTCGGCGACCATCGTGATCGTGGTGGGGAGCAGACCGCCGAGGCCGAGACCCGCGATGAACCGGCCCAGTCCGAAGACACCGAGGCTGGGGGCGACGGCGCAGAGGGCGGACGCGAGCGAGAAGACCGCCGCGCAGGTGATGATCACCTTCTTGCGGCCGATCCAGTCGGTGACCGTACCCGCGGACAGTGCGCCGATCAGCATGCCGAAGGTGGCGTAGCTGCCGAGGTCGCCGGCCTGGGACGGCTGGAGCCTCAGGGCGTGCTCGGCGAGCATGTTAGGCAGCACGGAGCCGTAGACGAACATGTCGAGGCCGTCGAAGAGCACGACCAGCCAGCACAGGCCGACGACCAGCGTGGCCAGTCCGGTCCCACGGGCGCGCAGGTCTGGGGAGGGAGACATCTTTGTTTCCTCTCGTCCGGGAGAAGTGTCCCTGGAGGGGATGAGTGAGGCGGGTCGGTGCGGCTCGAGCGGCTGACCCGATGGTGCGCACGACGCTAAGGTTCCGGTTCCCCAAGTGTCAACGCTTTTGTCAACAATCTCAGGAACAATCCAGCCAGGCGTTCGGAGAGGCTACAGGCGGAGTAAAACAGCAGGTGAAACGGCCATGGGCGGCACACAGCCGTGTGCCGCCCTGCCTGTTTCGCCGGCTTGTTCTCAGTGGTCCGCGGCCGGGTCCAGCGGCGGTGTGCCATGGGTGTGGAAGGACTCGATGGTCTTCAGCCCCCACGCCTGTCCCTTGGCCCGCTCGGCCTGGGTCCACGTGATCAGGGGCCAGTCGGGGGCCAGTACGAGACGGGTGAGCGGGTTGCACAGCTCGATGCGGTTGCCGCCCGGCTCGTAGACGTAGAGGAAGAACGTCTGCTGGATGGCGTGCTTGTGCGGGCCGGTCTCGATGAACACGCCGGTGTCGAGGGCGAGATCGGCGGCGCGCAGGATGTCCTCGCGGGTGTCGGTCGCGAACGCGATGTGGTGCAGCCGCCCGCGCGAGCCCGTCCAGTCCTCGGTGTAGACGACGTCGTACGACTTGTTCGTGAACGTCAGCCACTTCGCGGCGATCCGGCCGCCGTCGAGCTGGATCTGCTCGGTCGGCCGGGCTCCCAGGAGATGCTGGTGGAAGTCGGCGTTGGCGGCGACGTCGGCGGCCAGGTAGTTCACGTGGTCCAGGCGGCGTACGCCCACACCGTGACCGGGCTTGGCCTGGGGCTGGTTCTTCAGCCCCGGCTTCAGCTCGTCCGGGGCCTGATACCACTCGGACTCCCAGTACAGGGCCAGTTCGTGGCCGTCGGGATCGGCGGTGACGTACAGCGGGCCAAGGCCCGGCTCGTCCTCGGTCCAGCGTCCCTGGTGACCGGCGGCCTCCAGTTCCTTGACCCTCCCCTGCAGGGACTCCTCGCTGGAGGCGCGCAGGGCCGTGCGGCGCAGGCCTGAGGTCTTGTGCGCGGTGAGGACGAGGCTGTGGTGCTCGTAGTCGTCCCAGGTCCGCAGATAGACCGAGTCACCGCTGCGACCGTTGACCGTCAGGCCGAGGTAGTCGGTGAAGAACCGCAGACTTCCGTCCAGGTCCGGGGTGAGCAGTTCGACGTGCCCGAGGTGGGCGATGTCGCCGAGGGGCGGGGCCATACAGGCCTCCTTAAGGGTGGAGTGCGGCTCCGGCCGGCCGGGGGAAGACCGTACCGTCGAAGATCTTGCGTGCGGTGCGGACGACGGCGGTACGGCGGGCCACGGGGGCGGCCCCCGAAGTGCCGTCGTCGATCTCGCTCTCGATGTCGAGGAATCCGGTGGGATGCTCGATGCGCAGCCGTCCGCCGTTCTCGGGCAGACGGGCGACGTCCTGGCCGACGCCGCCGTGGACGCGCAGCCCGGCGGCGACACTGGCGGCTCCCAGGACGCCGATGGCGGTGTGGCAGCGGACCGGGATGAAGGTGCGGGTCATGACCGCGCCGCCGTTCGTGGGCGGTGCCAACAGGCTGAGCTTGGGCACGGTCGTCTCGCCGACGTCGCCCAGGCCCATCAGCAGGCCCGCCTCCAGGCGGATCCGCTGGAGCCGGTCGTGCAGGGTCAGGTCCTCCTCCAGGTCCCGCGGCCTTTCGTAGCCGGTGACCTGCAGGGAGGAAGCGGCGATCAGCACGGTCGGCATGCCGTTGTCCACGCAGGTCACCGGCGTGTCCGCGACGATGTCCCGGGCGTGCCCGGTGGGCAGCAGGGGGTTGCTGCCCCGCTCGAACTCGATCACCACGGGTGCGGCGGTGCCCGGCACGCCCGAGATCTCGGCCGGCCCCGCGTAGGAGACGCGCCGGTCCGGCGTGGGGAAGGTGGCGGTGGCACGGTCACCGCTGTTGACCATCCGGATCCGTACCGAGGTGTGCCCGTCCCGGGCGGCGACCAGGCCGCGTTCGACGGCGAACGGGCCGACCCCCGCCAGGAGGTTGCCGCAGTTCTGCCGGTCGGAGACCTCGGCCCGGTCCACCCCCACCTGGAGGAAGAGGTAGTCGACCTCCGCGTCGGGGCTCTGGGAGCGGGAGACCACCGCGACCTTGCTGGTGAGCGGGTGCGCTCCGCCGAGTCCGTCGATCTGCCGGGGGTCCGGGCTGCCCATGACCCGCAGCAGCAGGTCGTCGCGCGCCCCGGCATCGGCCGGCAGGTCCTCGGCCAGGAAGTAGGCGCCCTTCGAGGTCCCACCGCGCATCAGCATGCAGCGCAGCTCCTCGCCGGTGCTCATGACACGGAACCGTTCCGCGCGTAGTCGTCGTAGGCCTGGTACCGCACCCCGAGCCGTTCGAGGGTCTCGCGCAGGCCGTAGCGGTCGAGGCCCAACTGGCCCTCGGCGAAGGCGGCCCGGGAGGCGTCCTCCTTGGCGGTGCGCGCCTCGGCCGCCTTGACGGCCGTACCGGCCTGCTCGCGGGGTACGCACACCACGCCGTCGTCGTCGGCGACGATGACGTCACCGGGGCAAACGACCTGTCCGCCGAGCACGACGGGTACGTTCACCGAGCCGGCCGTGGCCTTGACCGTGCCCTGGGCACAGACGGCACTCGACCAGACGGGGAAGCCCATGGCACGCAGGTCGGCGGTGTCGCGCACCCCGGCGTCGATGATCAGGCCGCGCACCCCGCGGTACCGGAGCGCGGTGGCGAAGAGGTCGCCGAACATGCCGTCGGTGGAGGGCGAGGTGGTGGTGACGACGAGGATGTCGCCCTCGCGGCACTGCTCGACGGCCGCGTGGATCATGAGGTTGTCGCCGGGCCAGCACAGGGCGGTGACCGCGGTGCCCGCGATGCGCACGTCCTGCTGGATGGGCCGGAACCCGGGGCCGAGACTGCCGGTGCGGCCCATGCCCTCGTGGACGGTGGCCACACCGTAGCCGCCGAGTGTCTCGACGTCCTCGGCGTGGGCGCGCGGCGGGTTGGTGACGATCAGGCCGCTCATGCCAGCTCCTCCGTGACCTGCGGGTAAGGACGCATGTAGGCCTCGCCGTAGGTGGCGTGGGGCAGGCCGAGGTTGGGGCCCGCGTTGCGCTTGAGCTGTACGCCGCGCCGCTTGCCCAGGTCGGTGTAGTAGTCCCACAGGTGCTGCTGGGCGGCGAGGCATTCCATGGCCTTGCGCTTGGTCTCCCAGACCGGGGTGATGTCGAGGAGGACCTCGGGCCGGAAGCCGCACATCTCCGGCTGGTGCGGCTCGAAGAAGAACACCGGCGGGGCTCCGATGATCTCGCCCTCGGAGGGGTATCCGATGGCCTGGGCGAGGACGCGGGCGTCCAGGGCCATGCGGGCGGCCGCCGGATGGTCGCCGTTGTAGGGGTCGTCCAGGGCGTGGGTCAGGACCACGTCGGGCTGGGTGTCGCGGTAGATCCGCACGAGCTGGTCGGTCAGTTCCTGAGTGGCGAACAGGGGATAGTCGCCGGCGTCGAGGAAGCGCACTTGGGCGCCCAGGGTCGAGGCCGCCGCCTCGGCCTCGGCACGGCGGAGCTCCTTGATCTCCTCCAGCGACTTGCCCTCGCGCCAGGCTTTGGCGGACTCACCGCGCTCCCCGTAGGTGAGGCACGCGATGGTCACCTTCTCTCCACGGGAGGCGGCCAGGGCGATGGCTCCCCCGGCCCGCCAGACGAAGTCCCCGGCATGCGCGGTGATGACAAGTGTCGATCGTGGGGTGGTGGGCGCCTTGCCGTGCGTCATTGCTCACATCTCCTTGGTGGACAGGCCGGATGCCCCACCACCGCGACGTCATTGGCGCAGCGCGTCGATGACTCCCGCGAGGTGGGTGCGGACGGCCGCTTCGGCCGCCTGCGGGTCCCGGGCCCTGATCGTCTCGATCATGGCCAGGTGCTCACTCAGGGACTGCTGAGGACGCCCCGGTCTCAGCGCGAGCTGGAAACGGTGGCGCACCAGCTGCCCGTTGAGCCGCTCCAGCAGCCCCACGGCGACCTGCTGGCCGGAGAACTCCCTGATCCGGTCGTGCAGTTCGTGGTTGAGCTGGGAGTAGACCAGCGGCTCGCCGCCCGCGACCGCCTTGGACATCGCCGTGCCCAGCTCGGTCAGCTGGTCCAGCTGGTCCTCGCTCGCCTCGACGGCCGCCTTCGCGGCGCAGAGGCCCTCCAGGACCATGCGGCACTCGGTGATGGCCACCGCTTCCTCGACCGTCACCACCCGCACCCGCGAGCCGCGGTTGCGGATCCGCTCGACCAGTCCCTCCGACTCCAGCTCGATCAGCGCCGCCCGGACGCTGGCCCGCGTGACACCGAACCGCTCGGCGAGTTCGTTCTCCACCAGCCGCTGGGCCGGTGCCATGTCGCCGTGCAGAATCGCCTGCCGCAGGTGCACCAATGCGTGCTGCTTGGCCTGCTCGCCGGTGCCTGGACGGGCTTCCTTCGGCATCGCGCCCTCCCTGAGTGAGTGCCTGTCGAACCTAAATCCAGTCCAACAAGATTGTCAACAATTTTGTTTCCCATGTTGCCGACATGCTCCGTCGGCGGTCCTGTCACCCGCCACCACAGGGCGCTGACCGGCCCCAAGCGTCCCACGGCCGCTCGACAGGGGGACGTCACCGCCTCATCTCCCGGGCCGGGCAAGGGCGCAGTTCACTCAGCGGACACCGGGGGCGTCAACGACCCGAGGGCACGACCGCCGAGGGTCCGCCGCGGGGAATACCAACTCGACGCCGGATCCGTTTTCCTGGGCGGGTCGGAACCGGGCGCGCGTCATGTGCCGTTTTGACCCAGGGCGACGACCTGGGAGCGCCCTGACCAGCCCCGATCTGGGCGGGCGTCAGTCACTCAACACCAAAAGAAAGTAAAGGGAGTTACCCACGGCGCCACGGCCCGCTGTCCGTGCCCCAGGGGCCCACCTGCTGCGCTTGACTTCATTGTCCCGGTATGAGTAGTTTGGGTACGGGTTGAACAGAAAACTTACGTTTTGCCTGTTGAGAGACAAACAATCTCAACATCCCGACCGACTACATCCCGACCGACGGCAACCCGGTCGTCGGTTAACAGACGGACGGGCGCCCCGCCGCGAGGTTCGCTGCACTTCAGCAGCCTGGGTGGGCCCGATGCCGCGCGATCAGCGCGCGAGTCGGCGACGGCAACTCCCGTCACTCTCAACGCCGATGTACCGGACCCTTATCGCGAACGTCTCAGTGCCTCCAAGGTGCCGACGTCACCGCGGCCGTGCAGAGCCGGCACCTGTCTACGCTCCCGGGAAGGGAAAGCACCATGCGGATCATCACTTCTAGGACGTTCCGGCTGGTCGCCAGCCTGTTCGCCGCTCTGGCCCTGGCGTTCGGCACGGCCGGCATCGCCAGCGCGACCAGTTCCCACTCGGACTCCGGTTACTCCTACAGCAACTGGAACGACGACGGAGGCCACGGCGGTGGCGGAGACCACGGCGGCGGAGGCTACGGCGGCGGAGACCACGGCGGCGGCGGTGGAGACCACGGCGGCGGTGGC
Organism: Streptomyces sp. NPDC007896; assembly: GCF_042959425.1. Taxonomy (NCBI): domain Bacteria; kingdom Bacillati; phylum Actinomycetota; class Actinomycetes; order Kitasatosporales; family Streptomycetaceae; genus Streptomyces; species Streptomyces sp. NPDC007896. The sequence continues at coordinate 214,901 of NZ_JBIBKX010000014.1, forward strand.
GGAGACCACGGCGGCGGCGGTGGAGACCACGGCGGCGGTGGCGGAGACCACGGCGGCGGCGGTGGAGACCACGGCGGCGGCGGTGGCGGCGGCCACGGCGGCGGTGGCGGCGGGGGCGGCCACGGCGGTGGTGGCGGTGGCGGACACTGAGCCCAGCGGTCGTAACTGACATCTGAAGATTGACGGCCTGTCATCTCGCCAAAGACGGCTGGTCTTCTCCGGACGGTCCCGCGTCGCGCCAGCGACCCGGGGCCGTTCGGCGTGCGGCCGTACGACCTGCACCAGCGGTCGTCCATGGTCCCGGTACCGTCGCGACAGAACCGATCGAGGGCGCGCTGACAGCCGGTGCACGGCACGTGACGCTGAGCGACGTCGCCGCGACCGGCGGAGTCTCGCGGGCGACCGTGAGCCTCGTACTCAATCGCGATGGCATTGCCTGACCACCACTCCCCGCTGCTGGAAGTGCGGCTGCGCCTTGGGCAGCACGGCGTACCCGATGCGCGGCGACGTCGACTACGCGGCTCGGCGATAAAGGCCCGTCAAAAGTTCGATGGCGGCGGGGGCGGCGGGGTGCGGGTCGTCCCGCCACCAGGCGAGCCGCACCGCGATGGGCTCGGCGTCGCGCACCGGCCGGTAGACGACGCCAGGGCGCGGGTACTGGTGTGCGGTGGACTCGGCCGTCATACCCACACAGCGGCCCGTGGAGATCGCGGTGAGCCACTCGTCGACATCGTGGGTCTCCCTGGTCACCGGGCGGGAGTCGGGCGGGAACAGCTCCGTCGTGGTGGTGCCGGTCCTGCGGTCGATCAGCAGAACGCGCCCGCCGAGGTCGGCGAGTCGCACCGAGCGGCGCCCGGCCAGCGGATCGTCGGCGGCCAGGGCGCACAGCCGCCGTTCCAACCCCACGATCGCGGAGTCGAACCGCCGGTCGTCCAGAGGTCTGCGCACCACGGCCGCGTCGCAGGCCCCTTCGGCAAGGCCGGCTGTCGCGGAGTTGACACGGACGAGCCGCAGCTCCGTCTCGGGGTGCGCCCGCGCCCAGTCGCGCTGAAAGGCCAGGGTGTGACGGCCGAGCGCGGACCAGGCGTACCCGATCCGCAGCGAGACGCGTCCCGACGTGGCCTCCTGGACCAGGTCGGCCACCTCGCCGAGTACCCGCCGGGCATGCGCCAGCACACGCAGTCCCGTCACCGTCGCAGTGACCTCGCGGGAGGTGCGCCGCAGCAGCCGCACCCCGAGGGCGCGCTCGAGCGAGGCCAGGGTGCGGGACACGGCGGCCTGGGAGACCCCGAGCGCGATGGCGGCGTCGGTGAAGGTGCCCTCGTCGACGATCGCGACGAGACAGCGCAACTGCCGCAGCTCCACATTCATGACGGAGGCGTCCACGACGGAGGCGTCCTCGGCAGAAGCGTCCCCGCCGGAAGCGCCCTTGCCGAAAGCGTCCTTGCCGGAAGCGTCCTCGGCTGAAGGATCCATGACGCAAGCGTATAGATGGACCGGCTGATGCATTTTGCGCAAGAGACCCGGCCTCCGAGCATCGAGACATGCACGCAGCCTCCGCACGCCCGGCAGAACCCGCGCGTCGCACTCCCCCGGCGCCCACGTCCCCGCAGCCCGGCGGCACGCGCCTGTCCGGCGTGGTCACCATGGTCGGCAGCGGCCTGTCCAATCAGACCGGTGCCGCCATCGGCTCCCTGGCCTTCCCCGTCCTCGGCCCCGTCGGCGTGGTCGCGATGCGTCAGTACGTCGCCGCGGTCGTCCTGCTGGCGGTGGGCCGCCCCCGGCTGCGGACATTCACCTGGGGGCAGTGGTGGCCGGTCGTGCTGCTGGCACTGGTGTTCGGGACCATGAACCTGTCCCTTTATACGGCGATCGACCGCATCGGACTGGGGCTGGCGGTGACCCTCGAATTCCTCGGCCCCCTCAGCATCGCGCTGGCCGCCTCCCGCCGCCGCGTGGACGCGTGCTGTGCGGTGATCGCCGCGGCGGGTGTCGTCACCCTGATGCGTCCGCGCCCCTCCGCCGACTTCCTCGGAATGGGCCTGGGGCTGCTGGCCGCCGGCTGCTGGGCGTCGTACATCCTGCTCAACCGCACCGTCGGCCGCCGCATCCCCGGCGTGGCGGGGTCCGCTGCCGCCGCCGGGCTCTCCGCCGTGCTGTTCCTGCCCGTCGGCGTCGCCGTCGCCGTCCGGCACCCTCCGACGCCGACGGCGGTCGGCTGCGCCGTGGCCGCCGGTGTGCTGTCCTCCGCGGTGCCCTGCCTCGCGGACCTGTTCACCCTGCGCCGCGTCCCCGCCCCGGCCTTCGGCCTCTTCATGAGCGTCAATCCCGTCCTGGCCGGTCTGGTCGGGTGGATCGTCCTCGGTCAGGGCCTGGACTGGACGGAGTGGACGGGCATCGGCGCCGTCGTCGCGGCCAACGCGCTCGGCATCCTCGCTTCACGAAGTTGACGGACACGTCACGGACCTTACGGACACCCGGGCAACGGACTGCCCCAGAAGAACGTTTCGGCGAAAACGCCAGACCGCGCCACCCCTTCCGCCACTTAGAAATATCTACCAGCATGAACACGCCGGGTCGGCGCCCAGGTGCGGGTCGCGCATCCGAGTGCGCCGCTCCACGCCTGGTCGGACGGCCTGCGAATGCCCTGGAGTTGGTCATGCCGGATGTGATGTGGATGCAAGGTGTCGAGTGGCTCGCGGCGGCCGCCTCGGACCCCCGGGCCTGCAAGCGGGAGTGGGATCAGGGGTCGGGGACCGTGCTCATGGAGGCCGGGCGGTTCTGGGACGTGCTCAGCGTTCCCGAGCAACTCGGGCTGCTCGCCCTGGACATCCTGTGGAACGACCCGCTGCGCGCCCCCGGCCCCACTCTGGTGGACACCGCATCCCGGAGAGTGGGCTTCTTCCTGCCGCCGGACCCGGCCAGCCGCTGGGTCGGCTCCGGCCTCCGGCACGCGGGCAAGGGCTCATGGGTCGCCGTACCACCGCCGTACCGCGCCGCGAGGTTCCTGGAATGGCTCATTCCGCCCGACGGGACCGGAGACCTGCATGCCGCGGTCCCCCTGGAACTGGCGTTGCAGCGGGCCAACGGGACGCTCGCCGTCCTGGCACCCCCGCCCGGAGGGTGACCGTCGCTCCGCGGCAGCGCGCGGAGGGGTTCACCAGCCCAGCAGGCCACGGGGTACGGGGACGGCGGGTACGGAGCCGGCGGACACCGTCTCGGGTTCGGCCGGTACCGGTCCGGCGGTCTTCTCGTCCCGCCTCTCCGCCCAGGAGTCGACCGGCCGGGCCGCGCTCTCGAAGGGGCTGGAGGCGGCGAAGGAGGCCCACAGCACCGCGACCACCTCGCGGTGCTCCGGAACCACCCGGCCCTTGGCCCGCCACTCCGCGACCAGTTGGGCGTAGATCGGCGGGTGGCCCAGACGCCCGTCCGTCAGCTCGGCGTAGCGCCGGCCCGCGAAGCCCTGCTCCAGACGGCGCCGCCGGGCCGTGTGAGTGCTGTCCATGTCGGAGCAACGGCGGTGCGTCGCCGGTGGTACGCGCCCGTGGTACCGCTCACCGAGTCGGGTGAACGCGCCGCCCGTTCGGAGCCGTGCCCCTGTCCGACAAGCATCTTCACGCATCAACGCGGTCCCGCCGAGCATGGTCCAGGTCAGCTCCGCGCGCCGGGAGCGACGGCGGCCTCCGGTTCCGTAAGCGCGGAGTCGGCGTCCGCGCGGGCCGAGGCGGAGAGCCGGCCGGCCCGCTGGACCGGCACAAGGAGGGCGGCCAGCGCCGCGGCCAGGCAGAGCAGGGCGAGCAGGGTGAATCCGTGGGTGTATCCGGAGCCGTAGGGAAGGCCCGAGGACTGGAGCCGGCCGGTCACCAGAACGCTGGTCACGGCCGCGCCGATGGACCCGCCGATGGTGCGGATGTTGGCGTTCATCCCGGTCGCGGCGCCGGTCTGCTCGGGCGGCACGCTGCCGACGATCAGGTTGGCCATCGAGGCGAAGGCGAGTCCGATACCGAGGCCGAAGATGCCCGCGGCGAAGGCCACTTGCCACTGCTGGTCGTGCCACAGGGCGAGGAAGCCGCAGGCGACCGCACCGAGCGCGGCACCGGTCGTGAGCAGCTTCTTGGCGCCGAGGATGGGCTCCAGCCGACCACTGAGCACACCCGAGCAGAACATGGCGAGCAGCATCGGCAGCATGAGCAGTCCGGCCGCGGTGACACTGGCACCGAAGCCGTATCCCGCGGAGCTCGGGGTCTGTACGAAGCCGGGCAGGAAGGACCAGATCGCGTACATGCCCGCACCGAACAGGAGCGCGGCGGTGTTGGTGGTCCACACCGCGGGCAGCCGCATGACGCGCAGGTCGATCAGCGGGGTGCGGGAGCGTGCCTCGGCCAGCAGCCACAGCGCGAAGAGCAGGACGGCGGCGGCGAACAGCCCGATCACCCGGGCCGATCCCCAGCCCCACTGGCTCGCCTGGCTGAGCGGGAGCAGCAGTGCGACCAGCCAGCCCGACAGCAGGACGGCACCGAGCCAGCTGACGCGTCCCTCGGCCCGGCTCGGGGATTCGGGGACGTAGCGCAGGGCGATCAGTGTGGTGACCGCGACGACGCCGACGGGCAGCCAGAACAGCCAGCGGTAGTCGAGCGCGGACACGATGGGACCGGCCGCCACCAGTCCGACGCCGCCGCCCGCGGCGATCACGGCGGACAGGTTGCTGATGCTGGGGCCGACCTCGGCCGCGGTGAACTCGTCCCGGATGATGCCGAAGGAGAGCGGGAACAGCGCTCCGCCTATGCCCTGGACGACCCGGGCGACGATCAGCACGCCGATGTTCGGCGCGAGCGCGGCGAGCAGACAGCCGAGCGTCACGGTCACGAGGACGGCGACGAGGGTGCGCTTCTTGCCGATCAGGTCGCCGACCCGGCCGAGGATCGGGGTGAAGACCGAGGCGGACAGCAGGTAGGCCGTCATCACCCAGGTCACGGTGGACTGCGAGGTGTTCAGGGCGTGCTGGACGGTCGGCAGGGCCGGTGCGATCAGCGACTGGAGCATGGAGAACACGCCCGCACCGGTCGCGAGGACCGCGAAGGTGAGGCGGGTGGACTTCGTGGGCATGAAAAGCCTCTCCGAACGGAGCGGAACGGAACGAAACAGAGCAAGGAACGGCCACTCAAGGAGCGGGGGCGGGCTGCGTACGGCCCGTTCGAGGTCACAGGGGGTACAAGCGCGTCGACGGTGCGTGCGGGCGCACGCCACCACGGGGAGCGCACCCCCGACTGCTAAAGTGGAGGTATGCCTCCACTGTAACGGAGGCATACCTCCGCTTCAACCTTCTTCTCGGCCGGGAGGCACCAAGTGACGGCTCAGCCGTTCCCCGTCAGCGGGATCGTGGCGTCCCGGCGCCCGCACCGCAAAGACGCCGCACGCAACTACGACGCCCTGCTGGGCGCCGCCCGCGAGGCCTTCGCGGAGCACGGCGCGGAGGCGTCCCTGGAGGACATCGCCCGGCGCGCGGGCGTGGGCATCGGCACCCTCTACCGGAACTTCCCCACCCGCCGCCACCTCTTCGAGAGCGTGTACGCGGACGAGGTGGACGCGCTGTGCCAGGTGGCTCTGGAAGTCGCCGAGCGGGAGCCGTGGGAGGCGCTGACCTCGTGGCTGCGGCGGTTCGTGGACTACACCGTGACCAAACGGGCCATCCGTGAGGCGCTCGACAACGAGTCGGAGATCTTCCTGACCTGCCGGGACTCGATGTACCAGGCGGGCGGCCCGCTGTTCGAGCGGGCACAGAAGGCCGGCGAGGCGCGCGCGGACATGGACTTCGACGACCTGCTGCGCATGGTCGCCGGGATCACCTCGACGAACTTCCTCGACGACACCCAGCGAGACCGGGTCCTCACGGTCGCGCTCGACGGCGTCCGCGCCGCGCGCTGACATCGGCCCGAGGCAGGCGGGAGGGACCCCCACCCCTTCGTGAGCCCCGTCGCCCACACCGCACTTACCCTCCAGTAATATCTCGCGGCAGTCCCCTGGAGGAGGAACCGTGCCACGGTCGGAACGCTCAGCCCTGTTGCTCGCCGGCCTGCTGGCCACCGCGGGTGTCGGTCACTTCATGTCGCCACGGCAGTTCGACGCGACCATTCCGCGGGCGCTGCCGGGGGCGCCCCGGACCTGGACGTACGCGAGCGGTGTCGCCGAACTGGCGCTGGCCGCCGGGGTGGCGGTGCCCCGTACCCGGCGGGTGGCCGCGCTGGCCACCGCGGCCTTCTTCGTCGGGGTGTTCCCCGCCAACGTCCAGATGGCCGTCGACTGGCGCCGGCGTCCCGCTCCGCAGAAGGCCGCGGCGATCGCGCGACTCCCCTTGCAGGTGCCCCTTGTACTGTGGGCACGCAGCGTTGCCAATGGTGGGAAGGGTCAGTCATGACGCGTGGTGTGGATGTGGGCGACAAGATCGAGGACTTCGCCCTGCCCGACGAGACCGGCACGGAGCGCAAGCTGACCGAGCTGCTCGGCGAGGGACCGGTCGTGCTGTTCTTCTACCCCGCCGCCCTCTCTCCCGGCTGCACCACCGAGGCGTGCCACTTCCGTGATCTGGCCGCCGAGTTCACCGCCGCCGGTGGGCGGCCGGTCGGCATCAGTGGTGACGCGGTCGACAAGCAACAGGAGTTCGCCGGGCGTCACACGCTCGGGTACCCGCTGCTGTCCGATGTCGACGGCACGGTCCGCGAGCGGTTCGGAGTGAAGCGCGGCTTCTCCCTGGCACCCACGAAGCGGGTCACCTTCGTCATCGCGCAGGACCGCACCGTCCTGGAAGTGGTGCGCAGCGAACTGCGGATGAGCGCCCACGCGGACCGGGCCCTCGCCGCGCTGCGGGCGCATCAGGGCTGACCTTCGGCTCCCCCGCGGCGGCCGGGTCGTCCTGCCTCGGCCCGGCGCGCCGCGTTACTCGCCGTTGCCCGGCGGGCCGACGACATGAAGGTCGTACGCGCCCACCGGGCCGAGCGCGGCGTCGAGGCCGAGGGACGGGGGCAGTTCACCGGCAAAGGCCACCGGGGTGCCGTTGCGGGTGAACCATTCCGCGATCCCGGTCGACACCGAGGTCACGAGCAGACGGGATTCCGGGCTGCGCACGACATGGCGGCGCGGGACGCCGCGGGCGCCGAAAGCGATGTCGCCCGGGCCCAGGTCGTACTGCTGCTCCCCGACGAAGAAGGTGATCTCACCTTCGAGTACGGCCCAGATCTCGTCGTCATGGGCGTCCACGTGCATGCTGATCCTTCTCTTCGAGGGGCGGTCGAGCGGCACCTCCTCCATTGTGCGAAGCGGTGGCTAGAGGAAGCTTCAGTCATCTGACTGGTCCGTCCGCCCGGCAGCCGCGCGGGTCAGCACTGCGCCGAGGCCGGAAGATCGGCCCGCTCGTCACCGCGGAGATACAGGGCACTGACCCAGCCGTTGCCGATGCCGGGGCCGCCGGAGAGGTGGATCCAGATGTGGCTGGTGGAGCCGTGGTCGACGACCGTCTCCCCGGAGAGCCAGCAGAAGGCGGGGTAGCTGTACCCGGCGCGCAGCCTGCCGATCGTGGGGTGGCCGTTGCCCGGGCCGGTTCGGATGGGCGCGTCGGCGATGGGCACGACGGTGTACGTCTCGTAGGCGGCCTGTCGCGTGAGGCCGGTCGGCGCCGCGGCCGAGGCGGCTCCCGCACTGAGCAGGCCGCACGCGAGCACGGCTCCGGCGAGGACGGCGACGGTCTTGCGTCGGATGTTCATGGATGAACTCCCTGGCACGGAGGGACGATCGCGGTGAATTCCGGTGAGTTCCGCTGCCTTCAGCACTGGGCGGAGGCCGGCAGATTCGCGTACTGGTCGCCCTTGAAATAGACGGCGCTGCTGAATCCGTCGGCGAATCCGATCCAGATGTCGTTCGTGTAGCCGTGGTCCGTGATGGTCTGCCCGTGGGTCCAGCAGTACGCCGTGTAGGACTGACCGGCGGTCAGGGTGGCCAGGTAGGCGCTGTCCTTCGTCGGCAGCTTGCGGACCTTGACGTTCTCGTAGGGCACGACGGTGTACGACTGCTCGGCGGGCGCGGCGGCGGCCAGGCCGGCCGGGACGAGGAAGGCGAGCGTCGCGGCGCACGTGGTGATGACGGCCGGAATACGGCGCATGGGAAATTCCCCCTGTATGTGGTGTTTCGCTTTCGACCACCGCCACAGTGGGCGCCGAGGAAGTGCGGCGGCAATGCCATTCAACGGTGTTCGAAGTGAGCGCACGGCCGCGGAAGATGGAGCGCGGATGTACTGCCGTTGTCCCTGCGGTGGTCGGCCGGCGTCCATATGTCCGAGTCCATGATCTTGCTCCCTGTGGGGCCTACGCAGTGGTTACGCTCCCGAGCGGACGGATCCGATGGGGGCGGGACGGCGGTCCTCATGACGGGAATGGCTCACTGTGCGTAGGCAGCGGCAGGCATCGGGCGGGAACGGCAGGGCCGGGGACCACGGCCGGGGAGCCGTCGGCCGGGACACGGCCTCGGTCGCCAGGACCGGCACGGAGGTCACGGCGCCGCACCCGGCGTCCCCGACGACCGGCCCGGGGATGACTCCGCAGGCACTGCTGGCCCTGCAACGGGACGCGGGCAACGCGGCGACGGCGCGCGCACTGCGTGGACGGCTCCCGGCCGCCGAGGGCGTGGCGGGCGCCACGCGTACGCCGAGGCCCGCACCGGCCGTACTGCCCACGCTCGAAGAACTGCCCGAGAGCAGTGCCGCCGCCCGGCTGCCCGCGGTGCTTCCCGCGATCGACGAGGCGGTGGAGGAGTCCGAGGACGGCGTGGAGAACGCCCGGCCGCGCGCCGCCACCACGACACGCCCCCGGCGGGCGGGCACACGTCGGCCGGTCCCCCGGCCGACCGGCAGCGGGACCGGCTCCTTCCATCCGCCGCTCGGACTGCCGCCGTACCTGCGGGAGTTACGGGCGGCGGGGCTCTCCACGGCGTACGGGCTCACCGGGCACGAGTTCGTGTCCACCGCCCTCGGGACGGTCCGACGGGACGGTGGCCGAGATACGCGAGGAGCTGGCCGGGCGGCCAGAGACGTTCTACGGCCAGGGCCGCTCCTTCGCCGTCGAGGGCCCGGAGGGCAAGGGCTGGTACGACGTCACCGTCACCATCTCCCGGGACGGCGCCGACCTGCCCGAGACCTTCGTCTCCCCGGAGGCCGCGAAGGCTCAGGCCGCGGCGGCGCGACAGGCCAGGGCCATGGCCGCGTTGCTCGCCGAGGCGGAGGCCGCCATGGGCAAGGGGAAGGCGAGAGCCGACGATCACGACGGCGGGGACGGCACCGGCACCGAGGTCGACCCGCGGCAGGCCGCCCAGGACGCGCGGACGGCCGAGGGCTCCCACATCAAGGTGGACACCCAGCACAACACCTCGGGCGTGGTGAGCCACTCCTCGGGCGGTTCGTCCAGCAAGGGCGTCAACTTCATGGCCTTCGGGCTGGCGCCGGTCGTCCCGGGCGTCTGGCTCGGCGGGGCGGTCATGGCCAACGCGCAGCCGTTCCAGTCCTCCACCGACTCCCGTGTGCAGAAGACCATGTCCGAACCGCGGGTGCTGCGCAGCGACAAGGGGTCCGTCGAGATGCGGCGCCAGGTGCGCTACGGCGTACGGGTCCAGCCCCAGGACGAGGGGCGAGGCGGCCGGGCGCAGACGTTCAGCGGCGCCGGGTCCCTGATGATGCGGGTGCCCACCGAACACCTGGTGCCGGTCACCGCCGAGGCACCCGTGCGGCCACGCCCCCTCAACACAGCAACCGCGCGGCGCGTTCGGCTCGCGGACTCGCTGGCCCCGGTCGCCCTGGACGACGCGGCGGCCCCCCATCCGGGCGGCGGCGGCCTGTTCGACACGGTCCGCTCCGTGCTGCACCCCTCCCTGACCTCCCGCGGCGCGCCCGGGCGGGCCCGGCTCCACGACGCCACCTCCGCCACCACCGTCCTGGAGGACCTGCCCCGGCTGCTGAGCGGCTGGGTGATCGGGGAGGATCTCGTCTCCAAGGACGGCAGCGCCACGGGCACCTACCGGATGCGCGCCGATCTCACCGCCCTGTCGCCCACCTGGACGACCGGCAAGACCCAACTCCGTACGCACCAGCAGGCGCAGCACTCGGTGTCGCACACGGCGGCCAAGGGTCGAGGGGGGACCTTCGGCGCGGGCCCGGCGGCGGGTTTCGGCGTGCTGGGCAACGCTGCCGCGGTGCGTGCGACGGTCATGCCCACGGCCGGGGCGCGCAAAGCGCGGTTCACGGTGGCCGAGCAGACGGTGTCGAGCCGTCAGGGCGCCGAGGTCAGGGGCGACAAGGTGCTCTACCTCGGCAAGGTCCGGTTCAGCGTCGAGGGCACCGGACCGCTCTCCCCCGCCATGAAGGTGCGCTCCGGGGCCCGCACGGCCCGGCACTCGATGGATGTCTGGGTCAGTCTGCGCGCCGACGAGGCCCGGTCGCTGGGCCTCGAACTGCCCGAAGGCGTCGCGGCGGGTCCCATGATCAGGGAGCCGGGAACGGACGCCGACGGGAGGAAGCTCGACCGGCGGCAAGGGGGGGAGTCACCGGGCGAAGCCGGATCGTCGGCCCGCCCGGGCACCGAGCGCCATCTGCCGTTCGGGGCCATGGGGTCGAGCGTGGCGATCAGCCAGCTGGACACCGCTCCCCTGCTCTCCGGCATCGAGCGGCTCTTCGCCACCGATCAGCGCCTCGCCGGCTACCTGCCCACGTTCGGCGCCGGGGCGGAAACCGAGGTGAGCCGCGAGGAGGGCGAGGTGCAGCGGCGCAACTACCGCGAGCTGATCACCGTACTCTCGGAGACCAACCTGCGGGTCAACAAGGACCAGTTGCTCTCCTCCGGGATCCGGGTCCGGATGCGGCGCAAGAGCCGATGGCACGCGCACGACGTCCAGATCAAGGTCGTCGGCGCCCTGCGCGAGACGGGCTACCGGGGGGAGACGAAGGACTGGCTGGTGCGCAGCCACAGCGGCGTCACCAGCAACTCGCAGAGCGGGCGGTCCAGTTCGCGGTCGATCGGCGGGCTGGCGCTCGGCCAGTTCCGGCTGATCCCCGGTGCCCTGTCCGCCACGGTGCGCGGTGAGCGGACCCGGCAGAGCACTCGGCGCAACCAGGCGGGTCCGACGACACGCTCCGACGTGCTCACCAACGGCGGTGAGAACACCAGCGCGTTCGGCGGCGCCCTGCGCCTGGACGTGGACGTCACCATGACGACACGGGAGCGGACCGCCAGACGTGCCCTCACCCCGGGCGTGCCGGGGCGGGACACACCCGCCGCCGTGCACATCGCGTCGACCGCGGACACCGAGGCGCTCGACCTGGCCGAGCAGGACGTACGGCTGCTCACCCCGACCGCGTTCACCCTGGACACCGCCGGGAAGGACCGGCTGACGGCCAGGTCCCGCAGGCGCACCGCCGGACTGGCGCCGCCGCAGCGGCAGTTCAACGCGTCGGGCATCGGCGATCTGTCGACCATGGCGCCGCGCTCGATCGCGGGCCGGGCGGTCCGGGACTGGACGCTGGTGGAGACCGTCGGAGGCGGTGGCCCGATCCGGGACCTCGCCTTCGAGCTCCTGTCGCGGGCCGCGAGCCGCAATCGGGAACTGCGGGAGGACCTCGCGCTGCAGACGGAGGGCCTCGCGCCGCGGCTGGCGATCGAGGAACGCCTCAGTCCGCAGGCCATCACCTCGGCGCTGCGCCAGGCGGTGTCCTCCGGGTGGGTGGTGAAGAACCTGCGGTACCCGCGCAGGCTCCGCGCGCTCAACGGCGCGATCGGTACGCGGTTCGCCCTCACCAACCCGGAGGTGGTGGCGGAGGGCACCGGGGCGGGTACCGAGACGTTCCTGCTCGGCGGCCACCAGATGACCGGGCAGGAGGGCAGTGGTATCTCCACGACCGTGCAGGGCGGCGCCCTCGGATCGGAGAACGGCGCCGGCTGGCGGCTGGGCGAGGGTCTGTCGGCCGCCCGGAACCTCGGCCGGAGCGCGGCGACGGCGACGACGCTGAGCGGCACCGTCGAACGCAACGCCCACACTCCGCGCACCCGGCCCCTCTACCTGGTCCACTGCGACCTGGTGGTCCGGATGGTCAGCGAGGTCAAGGTCACGGGAGGCGGCCCGTACGTCGCGAAGGGCGAGCGGACGCTGCCCGCCGCGGCCGCCGTCTGGCTCACCCATGAGCAGCTGGCGGCGGCGGGCCTGCGCGTTCCCGGAGCCGCCGGACAGACGTCCTCGCAGGGGGAATCCGCACGCCTGGGCGCGGAGTCCAAGGGCCCGGAGTCCAAGGGAAAAGAGTCCAAGGGCGAGGGGAAGGCCACCCAGAAGCAGTCCGAGGCGTCCCGGAGCGGGGAATCGTCGAGCACGACCGCCCCGGCGGCGCCCGCCCTCGCCCAGGAGTTGCCGCTCGGCTTCGGCATGATCGAGGAACTGCCCGACTTCGTTCCCCTGCTGGAACGGTTGCGCGCCGACGTCGGGCGGCGTGACCGGTCCCTCGCCGACGAACTGCTGCCGAAGCGGCAACTGGCCGATCCGCACGACAACATGCAGCGGCTGCTGCGCGTCCTGGACCGGGACGGGTCGGCCGGACTGCTCTCCGGGGCCATGGACGGCGGGGTGCCCGTCGAACTGTTCCGCGGCCGCGACGCACCGTACTGGGCCGTGTTCCGCGTGCGCCGCACCCGGCAGGGCACGGCCGAGGGCGAGGCGAGGGACGGCCGCGACATGGAGTACATCACCTCGGCCGCCACGCAGCGGGCGGACACCCGCGAGACGAGCGACACGCGGACCGTCGAGGGGGTCGTGGCCGGTGCGGGCAAGCCGGAGGGCGGCGGTGGTCCGCTCAAGAGCGTCGGCGGCTCCGGCGGCCTCGGTGTCGGCGTCAGCGATGTCACGAAGTCTGCCACCGTGGGGCGCGGTCAGCTCGGCATGAAGACCGTCGCCGAGGCCTCCGCCCGTTCCGTCAGAATGCGGGTGCCGATCGAGGCGACCCTCGAACTGCACTCGTCCCGTGGGCGGGTGGGCCTCGCCACCCTCGGCGGCCAGTCCCTGGTCCACCGCATTCTGGTCAAGGACCTGGAGGCGCTGTCGCGGCTGCGGCCGGTGCCGCGCGCGGAGGCGGGACAGGCGTTCCTGCGGCAGGACGACGCCGAAGCGAGCCGGCTGGGGCCCTGGCACGGCCGCGGGGTGAGCCTGCCGATGGAGGCGCAGGTCAACGGGTTCCGCGGTGCTCCCGGGATCCGCCGAGTGATCGACGACGCGGTGCGGGCGGCGCACGGCGGGGAGCGCTACCGCAGGACGGGCGACGCGGCGGCGTACGCGCAGCGCGAGGCGGTGTCCACCGAGTGGCTGATCTCCGCCCTGCCGCTGCTCACCGTGGCGGGAGCCGACCTGCCGGTCGTGCACGCCTCCGGCGCGCAGGGGCAGGATCTGCGGACCTCACTGCACGCGCGGCTGCGCGCCGGCCGCGTGCTGGGTGTCGGCGACAAGATGACCTTCGAGACGGTGGCGCAGAGTGCCCTGGACGCGCCCCGGCCCACGGGCACGGACCACCAGCAGGCGGTGGAGCACAACAAGTCGGTACGGGGGCTGGGCGGCGCCGGTGTGCTCAACGCGGACGAGTTCCGGATGAACCAGCTCCTCGGCAACGTCGACCAGGTCGGCGGCGCCACCGACACCTCGGCCCACGGGTCCGGCTCGATGCCTCTGCACAAGCCCAAGTCCGAGGCGACGCTGGTGCAGTTCACGCTGGACGTGCGGGTGGTGGCCCGGGTGCGCGACCGGGGCCGCTCCGGCGCTTCCTCCGTCGCCGTACGGGACTTCACCGTCCCCACTCCGGTGGTCGTGCGGATCCCGGCGCCCGTCGCCCGCCGTATGCTCCAGGACCCCTCCAACCACACCAAGCTCCACGACCCGGACGGCCGCCTCACGTCCTGATGTCGGGGGCGTGTCAGCCGCCCGGCTCCTCCACCGGCTCCGCCGGCCGCTCGCCGATCACCGCGGTCAGCTCCGTCCTGCGGCGGATGCCCAGCTTGCGGTAGGCGCTGGTCAGATGGGTCTCGACGGTGCGTCGGGCCAGGTGCAGGAGTTCGGCTATCTCGGCGTTCGTCCGCCCGTCGGCCGCGAGGGCGGCGATCCGGCGTTCACTGCCGGTCAGCGCCTCCCATCCGGTGAGCGCCGTCGCCGAGGTACGGGAGCGGCCTTCGGGGAGGACCTCCTCGGCCAGCGCCCGCATCCGTACCGCGCCCAGCCGTTCGGCGTGCTCGGCCGCCTCGCGCAGCGCCTCGCGGGCCCGGCTCCGGTCTCCCGCCGCGACGAGCTGACGCCCCTGTCCGATCAGGGCGGGGATCAGCTCGGTCTGCGCGGAGGCGTCCCGCAGAATGCGTACGGCACGGTCGGCGAGTTCCAGACCGCGACGGCCTCCGGTCGCGGTGGCGAGCCCGCGCAGCGCCCGGCCCACCAGCCGGGGGGTGTCCCACACCTGGGCGAGCCGCAGTTCTTCACGGGCCAGCGTGAGGGCCTCCTGCGGTCGGCCGAGCGCGCTGCGGCACTCGGCCGCCGCGGTCCGCCAGGGGGTGACCACGGGGCTCACCACGTCCCGTGCCGTCTGCCGGCGACCGCATTCCAGGAAGTCGTCGAGCGCTCCGGCGTGATCCCCCTGCGCGGACCGCAACACGCCCCGGGCGTAGAGGAATCGGTTGAGCTCCCAGGAGTCGTGCGCGTCGCCCAGGGCGAAGCTGTCCGCGAGGCGGGCCGCCTCTTCGGTACGGCCCGTCTCGACCAGGGCGATCACGGCGTGTCCGTGCGCGTTGGCCGGATCGGGCCGGTGCCGGGTGGCTTCGGTGACCTGCCAGTCCGCCGGTTCGGCGAGCAGATCGGCGTACTGTCCGCGCGTCGCGGCGATGTCCGCCCGTACGTTGAGCAGCGCCAGGTGCATGGGGTGCAGCAGGGACGGGCTCTGCCGGTCCAGTCCCCGGCGTACCAGCCCCTCGGCCTCCACCAGTTCGTCGGCCCATTGCGCGACGGCGGCGGCCGTACCCAGCAGGAAGGGTTCGGCGAGCGCGTCGACCGGTTCGTCCAGCAGGGCGTGGATGCGCTTCATGGCCGTGGCGGCGGGGATCAGGCCCGCCGTCGCGTCGTAGCGGACCAGAAGGGCCTGCCCTGCCGTTCCGACCAGGTCCCCGGACCGCTCGGCGGCGCCGTGCAGCCAGCGATACGCCTCCTGACGGATGCTCTGGTCGTGGTCCGACAACAGCGCCGAGGCGGTCTGCAGCAGCCGTATCAGGTCCGGATGGTCGGTCAGTTGCTCGTCCAGGCCCCGCAGGACGTCCATCGCGGCGCGCGCCTTGCCGCGCCGGGCCAGCACGGTGCCCAGGGCCACGGCCGCCCGTACCCGGTCCTGCGGCATGCCCGGCAGCCGGGTCGCCTCGGTCAGCCGCGGTATCCCGGCCGAGGAACGGGCGGCGGCGAACTCCAGGGAGCCCAGCTCGGTGAGGACCATGGTCCGGCGGGCGGGCGTCAGCGGCTCGTCCAGCGCACGACGCAGATACGACACGCCGTCGTCGGGCCTGTCGTCCCGCACCGCCACGGACGCGGCGTCCAGCAGCGTCACGCTGGCCCAGGCCGCGCCCACGGCCGGGGTCCGCAGCAGCTGTCCGGCCACCGCTTCGGCGCGGTCGCCGCGGCCCAGCATCGCTTCGGCCGCCGTACGGTGGGCCGCCTGCCGCCGGACGGTGGGCCAGCCGCTGAGCACCGCGTCCCGCAGCAGCGGGTGGGCGAAGCGCGGCCGCCCGTCGGGATCGGGCCGCAGCAGGCCGAGGCGGGTCATGGCGGTCAGCCAGCCGGGCACCCGGGCAGGGTCCGCGCCCGCCGTCTCGGCGAGCAGTTCGGCGAACTCTTCCGCATGGCCCTCCTCCCACCCGTCCGCGTCCAGCACCGCGAGGGCGCGGGCCACCCCCGCCGTCGCCTCTCCGGCGCTGTCCAGCCACCAGGAGACGGCGGCCGGATAGGCACCCGGGTAGAGGGCGGCACAGGTGTCCGGCACGCTCCTCGGGGGCGCGCCGTCCGGTTCCTGTGCGCGGAGGTCGTCGAGCAGGGCGCGCAGCAGCAGGGGGCTGCCCGCGCCGGCCCGGACGCAGTCGTCCACCCAGGCGGGCGTGGCGGCACCGACGTCCGAACGGACCAGCTGCGCCGCCGCGTTCGCGCTCAGCGGGGCGAGGGTGTGGGTGCGCACCAGGGTGGGCGAGAGCGCGTGCGCCAGACCGGCGGACGGCGGGTCGATGTCGTACTGGCTGCGCTCGGTCGCCACCAGGAGGACGGGCAGTGCGTCGATCCGTCGGGCGGCGTCGACGAGCCAGCGGCGCGAGGATTCGTCGGCGCAGTGGACGTCGTCCACCG
Organism: Streptomyces sp. NPDC007896; assembly: GCF_042959425.1. Lineage (NCBI taxonomy): Bacteria > Bacillati > Actinomycetota > Actinomycetes > Kitasatosporales > Streptomycetaceae > Streptomyces > Streptomyces sp. NPDC007896. The sequence continues at coordinate 231,326 of NZ_JBIBKX010000014.1, forward strand.
CCAGCAGCAGCGGGGCGTCGGCGGCGTAGGAGCGCAGCCGCCTCCACAGGTGTTCGGCGTATGACCAGTGGTGCGGATTGTCGTCGAAAATGTCCGGAAACTGCTTGGTTCCGGCGTCGAATTCGCCGCCCGATGACAGAAGTTGGAGGACCGCCGCGAACTCCCCGGCCTCCCCGTCCGGCGAGCAGCGGGTCCGCAGCACCCGCATGCCACGGGCCGCCGCTCGCTCGGTGACGGCCTCCAGGAGGGCGGTGCGCCCCGTGCCGGTGGCCCCTTTGAGCAGCACCAGACGGCCGGACCCGGCGCAGGCGCGGTCCACCTCGGCGGCCACCAGCTCCAGGGCCTCCCGTCGTTCACGCAGCGCCTCGGTCTCGCCCATCGATGTCTCCTGTCGTGGACGTTTCATGATCCATCTCGTGGTCAGTCTCGTGGTCCTCCACGATTGCGCGAGGCACGCCAAGCACAGAAGTCTGGGACAAGCCCTTCGGCCACTGGCGACACAGGGGCGACCAGCACGTGGATTTGGGAGAAGCGGTTGCGCAGTTCATTACGGACCACTGACGCAGGCGTGTCACAGCGGCCCGCCGACACCGGTGCGGTGGATTCCGGAAACCGCATACCGGTGGTGGTCCAGGCACCCGACCCGATCTCCCGGGCCGGGGTGCGCAGCCAGTTGGGGCAGCACCCGGTGATCGACCTCCTCGACAGCGCGGAGGCCGGGCCCGGCACCGTGGCCGTCCTGGTCAACGAGGGGCCGGACGAGACCACGCTGTCCCGGCTGCGCCGACTCGTACGCAGCGACGGCGCGCGCGCCGTGCTGGTGGTGAACGCGATCCGCGAGGCCGAACTTCTCGACGTCATCGAGTGCGGTGTCGGGGCCATCGTCTGGCGCCACGAGGCCAGTGCGCACCGGTTGGTGCAGGCCGTACTCGCGGCCGCGCGGGGCGACGGGGATCTGCCCGCGGATCTGCTGGGACGCCTCATCACTCAGGTGGGATCGCTCCAGCGCACCGCTTCCGGCCAGCCCGGTGTTCCGCTCTCCGGCCTGGTGCCGCGCGAAATCGATGTGCTGAGGCTCGTAGCCGAGGGGCTGGACACCGGGGAGATAGCGAGCAAGCTCTCCTACTCCGAACGTACCGTCAAGAACGTGATGCACGGCCTGACCACCCGGCTCCATCTGCGCAATCGCGCCCACGCCGTGGCCTATGCGCTCAGGGAAGGCTACATCTGAGGCGGCCGGCCGTTCGCACGGGGCCTGTCGAACGGGGTACCGGGCGGATCACAGCAGACGGGTACGGAGCGGGTACTCAGCCGGCCCAAGGCTGGTACGCGGCAGAACGTGACGGCACGGCGGGAGCACGACGGTGATTCACGAGGTGGACGAGGTCCTCAAAGGGCTTCTCAGGAGCGGAGCGCTGGCCGGTTCCGGCATCGAGGTCGCCTTCGACGCGCCGAGTCGCGAGTGGGCCGCCCGCCGCAACGCGCCCGCCATCAACGCCTACTTGTACGACATCCGCGAGGACGTGCGGCGCCGTGAACGTGGTGCCATGGCTGTGCGGGACGAACGCGGCATCGTGCTGCGCCGCCGCCAGCCGCCCCGCTGGTTCCGGCTGTCGTATCTCGTGACGGCCTGGACCAAGCAGCCGCAGGACGAACACCGACTGCTGTCCGCGGTGTTGGCGACACTGCTCCCCCACGAGATCCTGCCCCCGCACGCACTGCCCGGCGCGCTGGCCGCGCTGGGGCTGTCCGTGCCGCTCTCGGTGGCGAACCTGCACACCGAGTCCCGGTCCCTCGCGGAGATCTGGTCCGCGCTCGGCGGCGAGCTGAAGCCGTCGCTGGACCTGGTGGTGACCGCGCCGTTCCCGTCGTTCCCGGAGTACGACGCCGGGCCGCCGGTCACGGAGGGTGCCGGCGTGCGCGTACGCGGGATGGACGGAACCCTGGAGGGCTCGCCCGAACGGCGCCACCGGGCCCGGCACTTGGCGTCCACGACCGCGGCCGACACGGCCCCGGGCACGGATCTCCCGGCCGGGGACCACCCGGTCGCGGAGGATCGAAACGGAGAGAAGCGAGCGAAGTGACCCCGCACGTCCCGGCGTCGGCCGCCACCGACACCTCGTCATCCACCGACGGCACTTCGTCCGCCATCGCCTTCGAGGGATCGGCCGATGCGCTCCTGGTCCGGCTGTCCCGGCTCCGCGAGCGTGTCGCGTTCCTGGTCGAGCACCGCAGCGCGACCGATCCCACCGCGGCCGATCCGCTGCGCGGCCTGTATCTGTCCGAGGACGCGGTACGGCATCTCCTGGAGCCGGCCGGTCAGGACCCCGCCCCCGAGAGCTGGGGCTCCGAGCGGGGCGACCGGCTGGATCTGCTGGCCGGGCGGCTCGGGCTGAGCGAGCTGGACGTCCGGGTCCTGCTCACCGCGCTGGCCCCGGACCTCGACCGCACCTTCGAGCCGCTGTACGGCTACCTCAACGACGACGTCAGCCGCCGCCGGGCCACCACCGGGCTCGCGCTCGACCTGTGCGGACTTCCGGCACACCGTGCCGAGGCACGGGCCCGGTTCCATCCCTCGGCTCCGCTGGCCGCGATGGGCCTCGTCGTGGTCGAGGAACCCGAACGCCCGTTTCTGAGCAGGTCGTTGCGCGTACCCGACCGGCTGATCGCGCACCTTCTGGGCGACGAGACCCTGGACGCCGCGCTGACCGGCCATGTCCACCGGCTCCGGGCGCCGGCGCGGGGCGAGCAGTACGACGAGGTCTTCCTGCGCAGGCTCGCCGACCGACTGGCGGCCGCCCCGCTCACCGTCTATCTGCGTGAACACCGGGCGGGAGACGGTCTCGCCTGCGCCGCGGGCGCACTGCGCGACGCATCGGGGCAGGAGGCGCTCCACTTCGCTCCGGACCAGACCGCCGGGCAGGAACCGATCGCCGACCTGCTCCGCGAGGCCCGACTGCGTGACTGCGCGATCGTCGTGTCTCCGCTGCCGGAGGATCCCGCCCCGTTGATGCGGGCACTGGCGGTGGACGATGTGTCCGTGCTGTTCACCGATCCGCGTCCGTACGATCCGCACTGGTGCGACCATCGCGATCCGCTCGTCCTGGACGCGCCCCGGCTGCGCTCCGGAGCGGTGGACGCGTGGGCGGTGGCGCTCGGCACCGGGGTCGACACCGGGGCTTGCGCCCGTGTCGCACCCGTACCGGAGGCCGGCCCCGGCTTCGACCTCGCTCCGGTGGTCGCGCCGTACCGGCTCGGTGGCGACCGGATCCTGCGCGCCGCCCGCGCAGCGCAGCGCCTCGCCGCGTTCGACGGTACCGCGCTGACCCCCGCTCATCTGCGGCTGGCCGCCCGGCAGCAGTCCGCCTCCGGGCTGGAGCGGCACGCCCGCCGGATCCGTCCGGACGTCGGCTGGGAGGATCTCGTCCTGCCCGACAAACCGCTGGTGCAACTGCATGAGCTGGCGTTGCGCGCCCGCCACCGTGACCAGGTGCTCGGCGACTGGCGGCTGAGCGCGGGCGGCGGGCGCGGGCGGGGCGTCCTCGGCCTCTTCGCGGGTGATTCGGGCACCGGCAAGACCCTGTCCGCGGAGGTCGTCGCCGCCGAACTCGGCCTCGATCTCTACGTCGTACAACTCTCCTCGATCGTCGACAAGTACGTCGGCGAGACGGAGAAGAACCTGGAGCGCATCTTCACGGAGGCGGACCGCACCGACGCCGTGCTCCTCTTCGACGAGGCGGACTCCGTGTTCGGCAAGCGCTCCGAGGTCAAGGACTCGCACGACAGGTACGCCAATATGGAGAGCTCCTATCTGCTCCAGCGGCTGGAGTCCTTCGACGGCATCGCGCTGCTCACGACCAATCTGCGCGCCAACATCGACGAGGCGTTCACCCGCCGTCTCGACCTCGTGATCGACTTCCCGTTCCCGGACGCCGGCCAGCGGCTGGCCCTGTGGCAGCACGCCCTGACCCATGTGCCGTGCGCCGAGGACACCGATCCGCGGGCCGTCGCCCGTGACTTCGAGCTGGCCGGTGGTTCGATCCGCAGCGCCGTGGTCACGGCCGCCTACGGCGCCGCCGGCCGCGGTGCGCCGGTCGACACGGCCGACCTCCTGGAGGGCGCGCGCCGCGAGTACCGCAAGGCGGGCCGGCTGGTGCCGGGCGAGGGCACCTGGTAACTCCTCGCCGGGCTGCTCGCGCGGACGACCCTGCCCGTCCGACGCCTGTCGGACGGGCAGGGTCGCTTCACACGGTGAACTTGACGGCCTCGAGCCAGAGCAGGTTGCTCAGGGTCCCGCCGAAGATGTAGTTGTCCCCGCCGGGCTCGTCGCAGCCCAGGCCGTGCCAGCCCTCGTTGTGGACGTGCGTGGTCTGGCAGACGACGCTCTTGCTCTGGCCGACGTTCATGGCGAAGCCCAGCATGTAGGGGTCGTCCTTCTTGGTGCTGCCGATGTAGAGGTCGGCGCCGTCGACCACGCCCTTCCACGGCCCGTTGTAGTGCCCCTTGCCGTCGGTCGACTGGGGGTAGTAGACGAAGGCGGTGGCGGCGGTGCCGTCGGTGTCGGACGTGGCGAGGTTGAGCGACTTGATCGGCCGGTTCTGTCCCACCGTGCCGGCCATGGCGCCGTCGCACACCGGTTTGGTCCAGCCCTCGTCCGACAGATAGGCCCGGTAGCAGATGTGCCGTCCGGGGTCCTGTGCGGCCAGTTGCGTGACGGCGGTTGCCGCCGTGTCCTCCTGCGGCTCGGCCGACTCCTTCGGCTTGGCCTCGGACGACGCGCCGCCGCCTGCGGCACCGCTCGTGTTCTGTGACTCGGTCGCCGCAGGCGCGGCCGGGGCCTCGGCACTGGGTGAGGGAGGCGTGGGCGGCGCGACGGAGGCCGAGGGGCTGGGCGGCAGCGTGCTGATGCCGGCTTCCTGGAGCTTCTCCGTGGCCGACGTGCGCACTTGGGGCTTGTACGCGATCCACAACATCACGAACGTGATCGCGAGCGCCATGAACACACCCAGGAACGTGGCAAGCCAACGCGGCAGGAACCCGCGCTGCACATACGTACCCTCCACCGACTGCGGCCCCGTACCCGAACGCTGAATCGCCAGCGCGTACGGCCGCTGCTCCTTCGACCCGAACCAGATGATCTGCCGAGGCTTCAACGTCGCCTTCACGAACACCGCACGACCCGGCTCGATCTGAACATTGCCGGGATGGATGTCATACGACAGATGATCACCGTTGTCACTGCCACTGACCGACGCCGTCAGCTTCGTATTACCCAGATTGTCCACCGCGAGCTTCGGCCGCCCACGAAAACGCCCCTTCACCGTCGGCGGCACCAACTCCGCCCGCACCTCAGTGAACGGCGTGATCGTCAGATTCCCCTCAGGAACCGTCGTGGCCTGCGGATGCTCCGTCGGCGTGATCCGCACCGCAAACGGATTCGGACCCGCCACCGCATCCGGACTCCGCGGCGGCGAGAACGTCAACTCCACCGTCCCCGTCGTCCCGGGATACAACCGCAACGTCTGCGGCTCCACCACCGTCCACGGCGCCACATCACCCACCGGCTCGAACCGGTACTCATCCACCACATCACCGGTGTTGCGCAACCGCAACCGCACCCTGACGCTGCCACCGGGATCCACAGTGCTGGAGGCAGGCTCCAACGAAGTCCAAAGGCTCACCCCATCGACGCTATGGCCGAGGTACCGCTCCCGTCAGCAGGCGTCGGGGCATGACGGCTGCCCAAAGAGCTGCGGCGCACTGCCCTTTGTGGGTCAGGACGGGTGGACGATGTCCCACTCCTGGTCGTCGGTGTTGCTGCAGTAGTAGATGGTGAGCGGGGTGTCGTTGCCGCCGGTGCTGAAGCCGGCGACGTCCAGGCACAGGTGGTTGCTGGAGTAGTTGCGGATCCAGTAGTGGCCGTCGTCCTGCTTGTCCAGCCACCACAGCTGGTTGTCGGCGGTCGTGCCGTCACACTGGAACTCGAACACCCCGGTCTGCGCGGGCTTGGCGCCGTAGTCGGGCAGGTCCATGCACAACTGGTCCTTGACGTTGCGGATCTGGAAGAGGTCCGACTTCTCCGGACCGCCGCCCTTCACACGCACTTCGAGGTTCCAGAGCTGGTTGTCATGGGTGGTGCCGTCGCAGGTGAACTCCCTGACCGGGCCGTTCACCGAACCCTTGTCGTAGCCCGGGATGTCGGCGCACTTCTTGGTCGTGGGGTTCCTGAGCACGATGTCGGTCGCGGGCAGCGGCCCGGTCGCCGTCTTCTTCGTCGCCTTGGGACTGGCCACCGCTCCTCCGCCGCCACTGCCCCCGCCGCTCTCGGGCGACTGCTGCGCCTGGGACGGAGCCGGGACCTCCGCCGGCGGCGAGCTCGGCGCCGCCGACAACGACGGGGTAGGTGCCGGGAGCGTGCTGATGCCGGCTTCCTGGAGCTTCTCCGTGGCCGACGTGCGTACTTGGGGCTTGTACGCGATCCACAACATCACGAACGTGATCGCGAGCGCCATGAACACACCCAGGAACGTGGCAAGCCAACGCGGCAGGAACCCGCGCTGCACATACGTACCCTCCACCGACTGCGGCCCCGTACCCGAACGCTGAATCGCCAGCGCGTACGGCCGCTGCTCCTTCGACCCGAACCAGATGATCTGCCGAGGCTTCAACGTCGCCTTCACGAACACCGCACGACCCGGCTCGATCTGAACATTGCCGGGATGGATGTCATACGACAGATGATCACCGTTGTCACTGCCACTGACCGACGCCGTCAGCTTCGTATTACCCAGATTGTCCACCGCGAGCTTCGGCCGCCCACGAAAACGCCCCTTCACCGTCGGCGGCACCAACTCCGCCCGCACCTCAGTGAACGGCGTGATCGTCAGATTCCCCTCAGGAACCGTCGTGGCCTGCGGATGCTCCGTCGGCGTGATCCGCACCGCAAACGGATTCGGACCCGCCACCGCATCCGGACTCCGCGGCGGCGAGAACGTCAACTCCACCGTCCCCGTCGTCCCGGGATACAACCGCAACGTCTGCGGCTCCACCACCGTCCACGGCGCCACATCACCCACCGGCTCGAACCGGTACTCATCCACCACATCACCGGTGTTGCGCAACCGCAACCGCACCCTGACGCTGCCACCGGGATCCACAGTGCTGGAGGCAGGCTCCAACGAAGTCCAAAGGCTCACCCCATCGACGCTATGACGCGGCGCGAGCCAGGTCAGCGGACCAAGGGGCAGACCTCGGCCCGGAAGAGCCCCGCGCGTTGCCCGAACGGCCGTCCCGCGTACCAGAGAAGGCGGGAGGCGTCCTTCAGGAGGCGTTCACGCCGTGCGACGTGGACGTGCTCTTGCCCGCGCTGCGGTCCACCACCGCGACGATCTCGATCGGAGCGGAGCTCAGGGCGACCCACCCCTCCTCACTCTCCGAACCCCTGGTGAGGTACTTCGTGTTAATGCGCACGACGATGACGCCGCGCGGACCCTGGCGACTGAATTGACGCGAGATGTAGCGGTCCGCGGTGAACTCGGGATACAGACGGCCCCTGCTGACCTGGGCCGCCGCCTGCTCCGCGGTGGGGGCGGGGGTGTTGGCGCTGGGAGCGGCGCCACCGGCGGACCTCGCCGCGACCATCGCGCGGATGTTTCCCATCATGTCACCCCGGTAGAGGACGACCGTCGTGTGCGCGCCCGACTCCACCGCGTGCTCGACGGAGCTGTCGGACGTGGGCGGCGGCAGCTGCTCCTCCTTGGCGGTGAGGTCGTCCTCCGAGCTGTATTCGCTGTCGCTCTCGGTACGCGTGGTGGCGGTGGTGGCGAGTTCCGTGTGCACCCGCTGCACGACCGGGTCCGTCATCCTCTGCACGGCCGGCGCACCCGCGGTGGCCACCGACTCGGTGCGGGCCTCTGGATCCACGGCGCGCTGGGTGGGGACCGCGCCCGACATCACCCGGCGCGAGGTCTCCTCCGCCGCCCTCTCGGCCCAGTCGTTCGGGTCGGACACCTTGACCCCCGAGCCGTTGTCGGTACCGGGTACGGGTCCCGCCAACTGCTGGCGGTAGTGGTCGAGTTCGTGAGCGAGGACGTGCTTGTCCTGGCCGTCCCACACCACGTTGGAGCCGGAGGTGTATGCCTTCGCGCCGATCTCGGCCGCGGAGCGCTGCGCCACCGCGTCCGTGTGCACGCGTACGCCGCTGAAGTCGGCGCCCTCGCCGAACCGGGCTTCCATCTCCGTCTGTAGCGGGGCGTCCAGCGGACGGCCCGGGGAGCGCAGGACCTGGTGCACCGCCGACCTCTGGACCGACGGGCCGTGTCCGCAGTTCGCGTCGTGGGCGTGCTGCTCCTCCGCGACGGCCCGGGCCACTGCCGCGTTGCCCGCCATGCGCTGGAGCGACAAGAGATGATGCGCGGGGCTGTTCACCGCCGCGGACCGGCGGACCCTGTCCTGGTCGCCGGCCCGGCCGACCTCTGATTCCTGTGCGCGCATGATGCTCCCTCCGCGGTTGGCCTCTCAGCGATACTCCCCTACGGCGCACATCGGGAGAGTCGCACGGGCAGCCGCGGAGGCAGCGCGGGTGGCTGTGGGGGCAGACAGTCGGGGCGATTGCCCCTGCGGGCAACAACGGTGCCCGCAAACAGGTACGGCAGGACGTTTCGGGGGCGCGCTTCGCGCGTGAGGGTGAGTGACGTCCCATCTCGTACCCCGAGGAGAGCAGAGCATGCCGTCCTACCTGTCGCCGGGCGTCTACGTCGAGGAGGTGGCCAGCGGCTCGCGTCCGATCGAGGGCGTGGGCACCTCGGTGGCGGCCTTCGTCGGGCTCGCCCCGATCGGCCCCCTGAACGAGCCGACACTGGTGACCAACTGGACGCAGTACGTGGCGGCCTTCGGTGAGTTCACCGACGGGTACTACCTCGCGCACTCCGTCTACGGCTTCTTCAACAACGGTGGCAGCGCCGCCTATGTCGTCCGGGTCGGCGGAACGCCCGGCGGCGCCTCGGGCGACTCCGCGGCCCCCGCCGCGGTGACCGGCTCCGGCGCGCAGGCCGCGCTGCCGCCGGGCGAGCCCAAGCAGCTCGGCACGTTCTCGGTGAGTGCCGTAGCGGGCGGCTCGCTGAGCGTCGAGGTCACCGACCCCGAGGGCGAGGGTCCGGCCGAGCGGTTCAAGCTGATCGTCAAGGACGGCGACAAGGTCGCCGAGACCTTCGACGTGACCGCCAAGAAGGGCGGTCGCAACTACGTGGTCACCCAGGTGAAGGAGCGTTCCAAGCTCATCGCCGTGCAGGAGGCCGCGCCCGCCGCCCAACTGGCCCGCCCCGACAACCAGACGGTGGCGCTCGCCGCCCCGTCCGCCTCCGCCCCCGCCGTCCCGGCCACCACGGACAACGGCCACCCCGGCCCCGCCCAGTACCTCGGCGACTCCGCCGACCGCACCGGCTTCGGCGGCCTGGAGGCCGTGGACGAGGTCTCGATGGTCGCCGTCCCGGACCTGATGGCCGCCTACCAGCGCGGCGCCATCGACCTGGAGGCCGTCAAGGCCGTCCAGCTCGGCCTGATCGCGCACTGCGAGCTGATGGGCGACCGGGTCGCGATCATCGACCCGCCGCCGGGTCTCAACGCCCGTCAGATCCGGGTGTGGCGCCAGGAGACGGCCGGCTACGACTCCAAGTACGCCGCCCTCTACTACCCCTGGGTCAAGGCCTTCGACCCGGCCAGCGGCCAGTCCCGGCTGATCCCGCCGAGCGGCCACGTCGCCGGCATCTGGGCCCGCAACGACTCCGAGCGCGGTGTGCACAAGGCGCCCGCCAACGAGGTTGTACGAGGAGCGGTGGACCTGGAGCTCCAGATCACCCGTGGCGAGCAGGACCTGCTCAACCCCATCGGCGTCAACTGCATCCGCGCCTTCCCGGGCCGCGGCATCCGCGTCTGGGGCGCCCGCACCATGTCCTCCGACCCGGCCTGGCGCTACCTCAACATCCGCCGGTACTTCAACTACCTGGAGGAGTCGATCCTGATCGGCACCCAGTGGGTGGTGTTCGAGCCGAACGACCACGCCCTGTGGGCCCGGATCCGGCGCAATGTCTCCGCCTTCCTGGTCAACGAGTGGCGCAACGGCGCCCTCTTCGGCTCCCGGCCGGAGGAGGCGTACTACGTCAAGTGTGACGAGGAGACCAACCCGCCGGAGTCGGTCGACCTCGGCCGCGTCATCTGTGAGATCGGCATCGCGCCGGTCAAGCCCGCCGAGTTCGTGATCTTCCGGCTGGCCCAGTTCTCCAGCGGCAGCGGCGAGTTGGAGGAGTAGTCCCGCCCTCTCGGCCATCGGCCACCAGCTCCGCCCCGTACGCCCAAGAAACCTAGAAGGACAGAGAACAGATGAGTCTCCAGCCGGGTGACGCCCTTACTTCACACAATTTCGGCCTCCAGATCGACGGTGTGATGGTCGAGTACCTCGCGGAGGTCAGCGGCCTCAGCATCGAGCAGGACGTCATCGAGTACCAGCAGGTCTCCTCTCAGGGCATCCCCGTCACCAAGAAGCTGCCAGGCGTGAAGAAGGCCGGCACCTGCACGGTCGTCCGCGGTATGACGCAGTCGGCGGCCTTCAACCAGTGGATCACCGAGTCCGTCGCCGGTCAGATGAGCACCGCCCGCAAGAACGCCACCATCATGGTGATGGACTACATGAACAACCCGGTCAAGCGGTACAACATGCGCAACGCCTGGTGCAGCAAGATCGACACCAGCACCGTGAAGGCCGGCGAGGCCTCCGCGCTCACCGAGACCGTGACGATCACCTTCGAAGAACTGGTCATCGAGTAATGCGCCGTACGGCTCCCAGGGCGGCGGCTGCGGCCGTCGCCGAACCGGAGCCGGAGCAGACCGCTGCTCCGGCTCCGGCCCCGGCCGCAGCCGTGCAACCGCTGCGCACCGAGTTCGAGTTCGAGCTGCCGCGCGGGTACGTGGACGACTCCGGCACCGTGCACCGGCACGGCGTGATGCGGCTCGCCACCGCTCGCGACGAGCTGGTCCCCTTGCGGGACATGCGGGTGCAGGAGAACCCGGCGTATCTGTCGGTCGTGCTGCTCGGCCGGGTCATCACCCGGCTCGGCACGCTTCCGCTGGTGCACGACGGGGTGGTGGAGAACATGTTCGCCTCGGACCTCGCCTTCCTGCAGGACTTCTACCGTCAGGTCAACGCGGAGGGCCACACCCGTGCCGCCGTGACCTGCCCGCACTGCGAGGAGCCGTTCGAGGTCGAACTCGGCGGGAGCCGCCTGGGGGAATCGTGACGTACGCGACCGACCGCATCCAGGAGGAGATCGCGTACATCGCCTATCACTTCCACTGGAGCCTGGAGACCATCCTGGATCTCGAACACCGCGACCGGCGCGGCTACACGGAACAGATCGCGGCACTCGTCAACCGCGGCGCCGGAGAAGGGTGACACGGCGTGGGGCTTTTTGATCGGCTGCGGGGCGGCCGGGGCGGCGGACCTGAGCGCGGGTCCGGCAACGGTTCCGCCGCCGCGTCCGCTTCCGGACCGGCGGGGGCTTCGGCTCCGGCCGGCGGTACGGAAGCCGGGGCGAGCGATACGTCCACGGCGGGCGGTGCGGGGCAGGCAGCCGGTGCGCGCGTGGTCCGGCCTGCCGCCTGGCCCGCGCTGCCGCCGATCCAGCGGGCCACGGACCGGCCGGGCTCCGTCGCCGACGCCGGGTTCGGCGGCCGGCTGACGACCTGGCAGAACCCCTCCTTCACCGGGACGCTGTCGCACGCAGTCCTCGACGGCGCTCCCGGCGGACTGGTCAAGGACCTTCTCGCCGCCCCAGTGGGACCCGCCTCCGGGCTCGAACTCCCCTCGCTCTCGCTGCCGGTGGCCTCGCCCGTCGAATCGGGCGAGGGGACCGGCGCGCTGCCCGTGCAGCGCATGAGTGCCCCCGTCGCGGCCCTCGGTCCGGCGGGCCCACGCGTGACGCCCGCCGTTCCCCGGGCCACACGGCCGACCTCGCTGACCAAGGCACCGGCCGGGCCCGCCGTACAGCGCCGGGCTCTGCCGGCGATGAAGCCCTCCGCGCCGTTGCCGTCCGTACCGCAGTTGTCCGTACCGCAGCAGTCCGTACCTCAGCAGCACTCCGTACCGCAGCCGCCGTCGGCGCCCGCCGTCACCGACCCGGCCACCGGTGGCGGCGGTAATGACCGTGCCAGTGGTAGGGGTAGCGGCGCTGATAGTGGTCGTGGCGGAACGTCGGCGGGTTCTGCCGCTTCGGTGAGCGCTTCCCGGACATCGGACGCTGCTCCCCGGGCTTCGGCTCCCGCCGCCACGCCCCCAAGTTCCGGAACACCGGCTGCCTCCGCCGGCCCGGTCGCGCCTCCCGTCTCCGTGTCGCGATCGCGCGACGGTGCTGCCGCCGGACCCGATCTTCCGGTCCAGCGGAGTACACGGAGTACGTCGGGCGGTTCCAGACGTACGGGGCTGGGGGCGCCGTCCGTCGGTGACGAGCCGTCGGCCGGGGCATCCGTACCGGCGTCCCCCCTTCCGGCAGTACCGACGGCGTCGGCGGCACCGACCGCTCCGGTGACTCCGGTGACTGCGGGCGGCAGCCCGACTGCGGGGCCGCCGCGTCGACGCTCGGGGCTGGGCGCGCCCTTGTCCACTCCGCCTTCGAACGCGACGCCGGTACAACGTCCGGTGCAGCGAACGACGGGGACCCCAGCGGGACGACCGGGCGCGCCCGGCGGTGCGACGGCTCCGTCCGGGACGCTGTCCCCCGGGCCAGGGACAACACCGGAGATGGCTCCTTCGGGATCGTCGTCATCAGGTGCGGCACCGTCTCGACTGAAGATCCCCGAGGCGGGAGCCCCGTCCGGGGACCTGCCTGTTCAGCGTGCGGTATCGACCCCGCCTCCGGCTCCGGTTCCGGCAAGTTCCGCGGCGTCAGGGACGGCCACGGTGGGCAGTTCTGTCGTACAGCGGGCCGTCGTGGCGGAACCTCGCGCTCAGGAACGTACGAGTGCAGTGGAGGGATCAAGTCCCTCGTCCCTGCCCGTCGCACGGGGCACGGCCAAGAGCCCGGCGGGCAGTGGGCCCGTCGTCCCCCGGCAGGACGGTGGCGGGGAACCAGTCGCTCCCGCCTCCCCGCCGTCGCCACCGCGTCCACCGGTGCGTGCGCTCGCGCCCGCACGCGCACTGACCTCGCTGCTGCCCTCCGCGCCTCCTGCCGTCGCCGTACAGCGCCGTACCGCTCCCGCGGCCGTACCTCTGCGGCGCGCCACATCGGCCGACACCGGCCGCAGCGGGTCCCGTTCCGGCGGCTCCGGTGGCGGCTCTGGTGGTCGCTCGTCGGCGCAGCGTGCCGACGGGCCCGGGTCGGCAGGAGCAGCCGGCCCATCAGCGGGCACGTCCATCGGCCCCGGTGGGGTCATTGCCGGACCGGCTTCGGTCCCGATCCCGGCCGTACAGCGTTCCTCGGCAGCCGGGGCCCCTCCCGTGCCTGGCGGCAGTCTCGTACCCCGTCCGATACGCCGGTCGTCTAAGGCACCGGGAACGGCACCTTCGTCGACCAGGGTGCCCGGGTCGCCCGGCGGCGCCGGTGCCGTGGTGCAGCGGGCGGTGTCGCAACCGTCGGTCGCCGGGTCCGTCGCCGGTGCCCACGGCGGTCCGGCAGCGCGCGGTCCCGAGGCGCCCGGCGCCGGTGCTCCGGTCCTCCGGCGCCTTGCCACCGTCCCCCTTGCTCAACCCCACACCGGTGCGAGCGGCCCGTCAGCGCGACGCAGCCCGGCCTCCGCAGGCCCCGCGAAGCCGTCGACGCCGAGCTCACCGACGGCAACTGTCCCTGCGGTCCAGCGCGTTGCCTCCTCGGCTCCCTCGGCACCGCTGCCCGATGCGAGTCCGTCGCCGGCAACACCCACGGGTGCCACGGGAGCGCTCGCCCCTCACGCATCTGTTCCGGCTTTTGCTCCTGCTCCTGCTCCTGCTCCTGCTCCAGAGCACCCCGGCATCGCCCGTACGAACGTCGCTGTGCCCGTCGAGCCCGTCGTGCCCGTCGTGCAGCGCTCGGCAGCTCAGCAGCCCGAGACCTCGGCACCCGCACCCCGACCCCAGGTGTCCGCGAAGCAGCGCCGCGCTCCTCTCTCCTACGCCACGACCCCACGCCGTCTCGGCCTCGGTGCCCCCGTCGTCCAGCGAGTCGCCTCCGAGCCCGCTCCGCCGCAACAGGCGCCCGCCGGAGGCGTTTCCCCAGGCCTCAGGCCCCCCGCGACGCACAGCGCCACCCCCGTCGTACAGCGTTCATCCACTCCGAGCACGCCCACGCTTCGACCGTCGGACGGGCTCCCCGTTCCGGCAGAGCCGGCGCGACCGACGCAACCGATTCAGCCCACGAACTCGACGGCCCCAGCGCACCACACTCCGCCGCCGCTCCCAGCGCCCCCGACGAATTCCGCGAGCCCCACCCCCCGAGCAGCCGTCCCCCTCAACGCAGCGCCCGCCGCCCCAGCCGTATCCCTGCCGGTACAACGCTCCTCCACCGCCTCCCCCGTACCTCCCGCACCTCCCGCACCTCCCGCACCTCCCGCACTTCCCGTACTCCCCGCACCCGCCACCATCGCACCCGCACACACCACCACCGCCGCCGTGCCCCCAGCCCTCCCCTCAGTCCAGCGGGTCGTCAACCCGATGTCCCCTCCCGCGTACTCACCCGCCTCGCCTCCGCCACCGCCGCCGAGCGGCCCCCCGCCCCCGTACTCCGCGACCGAGCCGCCCCACCGGCCGCTGCCCTCGCACGCCGAGCGCGAAGAGGCCCCACCCACGTACACCCCCGTCGATTTCGATCCCCGGTCACTGACCCAGGGTCAGATCGATGAGCTGACACACAAGTTGGCCGGGCCGATCACCCGCTTGCTGCGGACCGAGCTCCGCCTCGAACGGGAGCGGATCGGCAAGTTGCGCGATCCCCGTCGCTGACCTCCACCACCCGCACGACACCCCAAGAAAGGCCGATCTCCGATGGCCACCGATCGAGACCCGGGCTCCACCATCTTCTTCACCCTGACCATCGACGGCGAGAGCCTCGGTTACTTCAACGGGTGTGAAGGACTCTCGTCGCAGGTGGAGATCGAGCAGCGCCAGGAGGGCGGCAACAACGGGTTCGTGTGGCAGCTTCCGTCCCGCGTGACCTTCTCCAACATCCGGCTGACCCGCCCGCTGACGCCGGACACCGCGAAGGTCGCGGCCTGGGTGTCCTCCGTGACCACGGGGGTCAAGCGGCCGACCGCGCAGATCGCGGCGTTGCGCGCGGACGGCTCGGAGGTGGCCCGCTGGGGTCTGCTGGACGTGCTCCCGGTCAGTTGGCAGGGGCCCTCCCTGGACCCGGCCAGCCCGGCCGTCGCCACGGAGGTGCTGGAAATCACCCACCACGGGTTCACGGACTAGGGAACGGCGAAGAACATGGCAGGCAAGTCAGGAAAGGGCGGCGCGGGCAAGAGTCTTGTGAGGGCCACGCTGGCCATTCACGAGCCGCCCATCGGTCGCAGCACCACTCCGGGCGGGTTGATCAAGACGTTCAACTTCGACTTCAACCCCTCTACGCTCTCGCTGAGCCGTCGCGCCCGTTGGAAGACCACCCCGACCGCGGCCGTGCGGGACGGTTCCCTCCCGGAGTTCATGGGGCCCGAGCCCCGTGAGATGACCGTCGAGATCTTCCTCGATTCGTCCGACGACCCGACCAGCAATTCGGTACTGAAGAAGGTCGAGGCGCTGTTCTCCTGCTGCGAGGTGACGACGAAGAGCATCGCGGCGAAGCAGCCGTCCACGCCGTGGGTGGTGTTCCAGTGGGGGTCGTTCTCGACCGCGCGGTTCACGGCGTACGTCAGCTCGGTGGACGCCAGTTACTCCCTGTTCGGCACGACGGGCGTGCCGATCCGCGCCACCTGTCAGGTGCATCTGCACGAGATTCCCAGCAAGACCAAGGGGCAGAATCCGACGTCGGGCGCGCTCACCGCGCAGCGTGTGCACCGGGTCGTCGCCGGCGACTCGCTGCAGTCGTTGGCGTGGCGGGAGTACGGGAACGCGGCGGCCTGGCGGGCGATCGCCGAGGCGAACGGCATCGACGACCCGAACCGGCTGTCGAACGGCACCGAACTCGTGCTGCCCGCCGCCGAAGAGGTGGGTTTCTGATGGTCCAGCCTTCGTACTCCAACGTCGTCCACGTGACCGTGGACGGCAGTCCGGTCCCGGAGAAGATCGCCTCCGACCTCGTAGGCTGCTGGGTCGACCTCGGGGCGGGGGTGCCGGCCGCGTTCCGGCTGACCTTCCGCGACCCGGACCGGCTGGTGCTCGGTGAACTCGGCATCCAGTGCGGCACGCCGGTGACACTCGCGCCGGTCGCGGACGGCCAGGGCGCGGCCTCCCCGCTGCTCACCGGCGAGGTGACCGGCATGGAGACCGACTACGACGGCACCGGCACCTTCACCGTCATCCGCGGCTACGACATGGGTCACCGCCTGATGCGCCAGCGCAGGGTGGCCGCGTACCGCAATCAGACGGCCGCGGACATCGCGAAGAAGCTGGCCACCATGAACGGCATTCCGATCGGCAGGGGGAAGGGCGGTATCAAGCCCACCACGACGGTCTACGAGTTCATCAGCCAGGCCAACGTGACCGACTGGGACTTCCTCGCCCGGCTCGCCGACGAGAACGACGTGGTCATGTCGCTGGACTCCGAGGGGAAGTTCCAGTTCGCCAAGGCCGACCCCGCCTCCACCGCGCCGCCGACCAGCATGCCCGGCGACAAGAGCCCCTTCGTCCTGCAGGGCGGCGTCGACATACTGCGCTGCCGGGCCGCGGTCACCTCCGCCGACCAGGTCGCCAAGACCGAGGCGCGCGGCTGGAACGTCACGACGAAGAAGAAGCTCACCGCCACGTCGCCCGCCACGTCCAACGACGGCTTCGCCATCGGCACCACCCCACAGAAGACCGCGAAGAAGTTCAAGACCGCCAAGCTGGTCGAGACCGACACACCCTTCGACCGCCTGGCCGAGGTGAAGGTCGCCGCCAAGGCCCTCGCCGAGGACGTGACCTCCTCCTTCGCCGAGCTGGAGGTCATGGTGTTCGGCAACCCCAAGCTGCGGCCCGGTGTTCCGGTCACGCTGACCGACGTGGGCAAACCGTTCGAGGGCAAGTACACGGTGACGTCCGTGCGGCACGTCTTCGGCTATGACGAGCACTACCAGACCTGGATCACCGTCAGCGGCCGCCAGTGGCGCTCTCTGTACGGCCTCACGTCCGGCGGGGGCACGGCCACCGCGCCGAAGCTGCCGAGCGTGGCCAACGCCCTGGTGACGAATGTGCAGGACCCGCTGAAGCAGGGCCGGGTCAAGCTCCAGTTCCCCTGGCTGGACGACGCGTACGAGAGCGACTGGACGCGGACCGTCCAGCTCGGCGGGAAGGGCGGCGGCGGGGTGTTCCCGTTCGACGTCAACGACGAGGTGCTGGTGGCTTTCGACCGCGGTGCCCTGGACCACCCGTTCGTCATCGGCGGCCTCTACAACGGCAAGGACAAGCCGACCGTGGTCAGTGACGTGCCCCTGCACGACGGACTGAAGAAGCAGGCGATCCGGCACACCCTGTCCGACCGGAAGGGCAACCGGGTGGACCTGCTCAGCCAGCAGACCGGTGCCCGCAAGCAGGGGGTGCGGATCGCCTCCGGCAACGACAAGCTGATCATCAATCTCGATCGCACGAAGACCGAGATCACCGTGGACAGCAAGGGGTCCGTCACCATCAAGGGCAGCCGGTCGGTGTCGGTCGAGGCCGGCACCGATCTCACCCTGAGCGCGCGCCGAAGGCTGACCATCAAGAGCGGCGGCCCGCTCGACATCGAGGGCCGCGGGCTGGTCAACCTCAAGTCGCTCGGCGGTGCGGTCACCGTCGACGCGATGGGGGCACTCAGCCTCAAGGCGGTGGGCGCCGCGACGCTCACCGCCGGCGGCAGCGTGCAGGTCAACTCCATCGCGAACGTGGGCATTCGGGCCATCACGCTCGCCCTGCAGGGCGTGGTGCTGGTCAACAACAAGCCGTATCCGCTGCCGTGACGGCCGGGACGTTCTTCAGGAGTAGGCGGGTGGCCCTCTGATGGCCGAGCAGTTCGTTGGATCCGGCTGGGCGTTCCCCATGCGCATCGGTCCCACCGGTGGCATCGCCATGGTCAGCGGGGAGCGGGAGATCGAGGAGGCCATCCGGCTGGTGCTGGCCACCGCGCCGGGCGAGCGGCCGATGCGGCCCGAGTTCGGCTGTGCCATCCACGACCTGGTGTTCGCGCCGGTCAACGAGGCGACGGCGGGCCGGATCCAGCACGAGGTGTACACCACCCTCGACCGCTGGGAGCCGCGGATCGAGGTCAACGACGTCGAGGTGACGGCGGGTCCCGACCAGGGCGTGCTCTTCATCGACGTGCGCTATTCGATCCGCGGCACCAACAACCCGCGGAGCCTTGTCTTTCCGTTCTACGTCATCCCCTCCCACGAGGAGCCCGACGCCCCCGGCGCGGGCAACTCCCTTGAAAGCGACCGCTGATGGCACTGCCCTCCCCGAACCTCGACGACCGCCGCTTCCAGCAGTTCGTCGACGACGCCAAGCGCTACATCCAGCAGCGCGCCCCCGAATGGACCGACCACAACGTGTCGGACCCCGGCGTCACCCTCGTGGAAACGGTCGCCCACATGGCCGACCAGATCGTCTACCGGCTCAACCGCGTCCCCGAGAAGAACCACCTGGCGTTCCTCGACCTCGTCGGCATCACGCTGTTCCCGCCCTCGGCCGCCCGTACGGATCTCACGTTCTGGCTGTCCGCGCCGCACGAGGAGCCCATCGTGCTGCCCGTGGGAACCGAGGCCGCCACCGTGCGCACCGAGAACGAGGAGGCCGTGGTCTTCGCGACCGAGCGCGAACTGACCGTGGTTCCCTCCTCGTTGCGTCGTCTCGTCGTGCAGCAGAGTGGCGGCGCGGTCACCGACCGGACCGCCGATCTCGCCGAGGGCAAGGACGTGCTGTGTTTCGCGGAGTCACCGAACCCCGGTGACTGCATGCTTCTCGGTCTCACCTCCGCCGTACCGCACTGCGCGCTGGGTCTGGAGCTCGACAGCCGGGTCGACGGTGTCGGTGTCGATCCGCGCCAGCCGCCGCTGGTCTGGGAGGCGTGGACCGAGGACGGCTGGGCGGCCTGCGAGGTGGACCGGGACGGCACCGGTGGCCTGAACCGGCCCGGTGAGGTGGTCCTGCACGTCCCGGGCGGCCACACGCTGTCGCGCACCGGAGGTCACGAGGCGGGCTGGCTGCGCTGCCGGGTCACCGAACCGCTGTCCGACCAGCCCTTCTACACCACGTCTCCGACCATCCGGTCCGCGGACGCGTTCACCCTCGGCGGGACCACCTCGGCCATCCACGCCGAGACCGTCCAGGACGAGGCGCTCGGCGAGTCCGCCGGTCTGCCCGGGCAGCGGCTGCGGCTCGCCCACTTCCCCGTCGTGGGCGACACCCCGCCGGTGCTGTTGCAGACCGCCGAGCGCGACGGCTGGGTCGACTGGGACGTCGTCCCGCACTTCGCCGCGTCCGGCCCCAGCGACCGGCACATCACCCTGGACGCGGCGACCGGCGAGATCGCCTTCGGGCCTGCCGTCCGCGAGGCCGACGGCACGATGCGCCAGTACGGGACGGTGGCGCCCAAGGGGGCCGTGATCCGCGCCCGCCGCTACCGCACCGGTGGCGGCCGGGCCGGGAACGTCGCCCGGGGCGCCGTCCAGGTGCTGCGCAGCTCGGTGCCGTACGTGGCCGACGTCGTCAACCGGGAAGCCGCCCGGGGCGGCGTCGAAGGGGAGACGGTCGAGGAGGCGAAAACCCGGGCGCCGATCACGCTGCGCGCCCAGGAGCGGGCCGTGACCCTGCGCGACTACGAGGAACTGGCCCGGCGCGCCGCCCCCGAGACGGCCCGTATCACCTGTCTGGAGGGCGAGGAGGGCGAGCACGGCGCCTACGCGGTCCGTGTCCTGGTCGTCCCGCAGGCCGTGCCCGACCCCGGCGGACGGCTGCGCTTCGAGCAACTCGTCCCCGGCGACGCCCTGTTGCAGCGCATCACGCGGCACCTCGACGAGCGCCGGCTGATCGGCACCCGGCTCGCGGTCGGCCCGCCCTTCTACCAGGGCGTCACCGTCGTCGCGACCGTGCACGCCTTCCGCGGGGTCGACACCGACCGGGTGCGCCGCCAGGCCCACGACGCGCTCTACCGCCATCTGGACCCGCTCACCGGCGGCGCGGACGGCACCGGCTGGCCGTTCGGCCGGCCCGTGCAGGCGGGCGAGGTCTTCGCGGTGCTGCAACGCGTTCCCGGCGTCGAACTCGTCGACGCGGTGCAGCTCCACCCCGCCGACCCGCTGACCGGCAAGCGCGGCGACCCGACCGACCGGATCGACCTGGAGGCCCCCTCGCTGGTGTTCTCCTTCGACCACCGGGTCCGCGTCATCGGAGACGGCTCATGAGGGGCTCCATCGACGGCCTGGAGTCCTCGGCGCCGATCGGCGGCATGCTCCCCGCGGTCTTCGCCGACGACGACCTGGCGCTGCGCTTCGTCGCGGGGCTTGACGAGGTGGTCGCGCCGATCCTGCTGGCCCTCGACTGTCTGCACAGCTACTTCGACCCGGCGCTCGCACCGGCCGACTTCGCCCGCTGGCTGGGCACCTGGGTCGGCGCAGAGGTCGACGGCACGGAACCGGACGCGCGGCTGCGCGCGGCCGTCGCCGCCGCCGCGTACCTGCATCGCGTACGAGGCACCCGCCGCGGCCTGTCCGAGGCGATACGCCTCGCCTTCGGTGTCGAGCCGGAGATCACCGAGAGCGGCGCCGCCGCCTGGGACCCGCGTCCGCTCGGCCCGGTCCCCGGCGACCGCCGCCCCCGCCTGCACGTCACGCTGCGGCTGCCCGAGCCGACCCCGGCGGACGAGTACCGGCTGGAGAACCTCGTGGCGGCCGCCCGTCCCGCCCACATGCCCTACACGGTCCAGGTGACCGCCGCCGAAAGGATCCCCGAGAAATGACCACCCAGACCCCAGGCACCGGCCCCGGGCGTGCCCCGGCCTGTGCCGAGTGCGGCACCCGGGCGGAGCCCGGCCAGTCCTTCTGCGACGCCTGCGGCGCGGTGCTCGACTGGGCCGGGGACCCGGCTCCGGCGGGGGTCGCGGCCCGGACCCGTCGTCCCGCGGCCGCCGGCGACGAGGCGGCGCCTGCGGCCGGCGACCAAGGCTCCCGGGCGGCGGGATCCGCCGGGTCGGCCGAGAGCGAGCCGGGCTGGGACGCGTTCGCACGACCGGGCGCCGGTACGGGAACGGCTCGTACGGCGCACGACACGGCGGGCTCCATCGCGGAGGCGGACACCGTGGGCGCCGACAGGGCGGGCACCGCGCGACCCGCACGCGACCCGCACGAGGACGATGCCGTCGACAGTGGACCGGACGCGTCGGCCCCGAGTACGCCGGTATCCGGTGACGCGGCGGATCCGAGCCCGACGAGCGAGGACACCGCGCGTCCCCACCCGGCCCCCGTCGCCTCCCACGGCTCCGTACCGGCCGCTCCCGCGCGGGCGGACGAGACCGCGGCCACCGAGCCCCTGCCCTCCGCCGCTCCCGAGCGGGACTCCGCGGCCGAGCGGGCCAGGTCCCTGCTGGTGCCGGTGGCGGACCCGGAACCGCGGGTCGCGCCGTCGGTTGCGCCCGTGCTGCCCGGCCGCCCCGCGGCGAGTCGCCCACAGGTCCGTACCCCGGTCGCGGAGCCCGGTGCGGACGGGGGTGTGCCCTGTCCCTGGTGCGCCACTCCCAACCGGCCGGACCGGCACTTCTGCGGGCGTTGCGCGCTGTCCATGGCCGGGGAGCGGCAGGTGCCGGGCCGACTGCCCTGGTGGCGTCGGGTGCTCAACTCCCGCAACGGTGAGGTGCCGTGGGCCGGGGACCGGCCGCGACTGCGGCGGGGCTTCGGACGCGTCATGAACTGGGTGGTCGGCGCGGTGGTACTCGGCCTGCTGGTGTTCGCCGTGACGAACACCGGTACGGCCGTGCAGGCGGTGAAGGACCACTTCGCCAAGCGGGTCCCGGTCGGCCCGGACCACGTGAAGGCGTCCCGTTCCTTCGCCGGTCACGGCGCGGGGCTCGCCTTCGACAAGCTCAACAACACCTGGTGGGGACCCGGCGTCTCAGAGTCCGGGGACGGCGAGTGGCTCGAGGCCAGCTTCGAACAGCCCACCCGGCTGCTGGACGTGATCATCACCTCGGGCACCTCCGCCCGCCCGGACCAGCTCACGAAGTCGGCGCTGCCGCACCGTATCGAGGCCCGGATCACCACGGCGAACGGCAGGACGAGCACCCGCTTCCTCACCCTCGACCAGGTTGCGGGCGGTCAGCAGCGTAAGTTCCGCGTGGGTGATGTCACGTCGGTCCGTTTCATCATCCGCTCGGCCTATGGCACCGCCCGGGACAAGCAGGTCTCCATAGCCGAGATCGAGTTGTTCGGTCCGTCGAGCGCCAATGACTCGTAGGGACACCCACGGCTCCTGGGGGAAGGTGCCATTCCTTGGTCAGGTGCTTCCGGTTCTGGCCGAACTGGGAGGATGAGTCCCGCGGTACCGCCGCGGCCTTACCGTAGAGGGAAGGCACCAGACCCGAGGAGAAGCACCACCTGTGCACGACGCACCGATCTACGCCCAACTGATCTCCGAACGAGGGGACATACCTCTGCAGGTCCGCAACGAGGCCCGCAGGATCCAGCGAGAACTCGAATGGATCCTCAACAGGGATCCCTCGTCGGGCGGTCTCCTCCCGAGACCACCCGGCGCTCCGGTCCCCGGCCCTCGCGCTCTGCCCCCGTCTCTTCCTCCCGGGAACCGCTCCACCGGATGGCTTTCCTGACGGGTCGTCAATACCGCTGTATCGCTCGGGTGGGAGCGTGCCGCCGTCCCCAGGGAACGGCGGCCGCTTCACTCCGTCACTCGTCCACCGCCGCATCGAACCGGGTACCCACGCCGGTGCGGTAGGGGGACTTGCGGTCAGGTCGTCGAGGACGGGCCGCCCTCCGGCTCGTTCCCGTCCCTGTCCTGCTGTTCCGGGGTCCGCCGGTAGCTCTGGAGCTCCAGCAGTCCTTCCGTCTTCTCCGAACGCCCCCCGGACTTCCGGTCGCCCGCGTTCTGGCCGCTCAGGTTCTGGCGGACCGAGTCCAGGATCGTCAGGCCCTGGGCGACCAGCCCCGCGGCGATCTCACCCAGACCGTCCGCGCCGTTCAGGACGTTGACGTTGGCGCCGGCGAGACCGCCCGCGGCCTCCTTCACGATCAGCGGGAGCTGGTCGATCAGCATCCGGTCGAGCGCCACGCGGTCGTGCGAGGCGGCGGCCTCGGCCTGGATCTTCATGCGTTCCGCATCGGCGATGGCGAGCACCTTGATCCGCTCCGCCTCGGCCTCGGCCGGCTTGACGATCTCGGCGACGAGCTGCTGCTGACGCAACTGGGCCGCCCGCTGGGCCAGTTCGGTCTGCGCGGCGAGCACCTCCTGCTGGGCGTGCGCCTGCGCCAGCGGTCCGGCCTGGGCGGCCTGCGCCTGCGCGCGGTCCACCTCGGCCGAGTACTCCGCCTTGACGACCGCGGTCTGCCGGGCGTACTCGGCCTGGTTGCGCGCGGCCACCTGCTCCGCCTCCACGGACGCCTGGGTGGCCTGGGCCTGCGCGATCTGGGCCTGCCGCTGGATGGCGGCCTTGTGCGGTGCGGACATGGCCTCGATGTAACCGACGTCGCCGTCGTCGATCGACTGGATCTGCAACGAGTCCACGATCAGGCCGATCTTGGCCATCTCGACCTTCGAGGTGTCCAGGACCTCCGCGGCGAGCTTCTGCCGCTCGGTGACGATCTCCTCGACGGTCATCGAGCCGATGATGGCGCGCAGATGACCGGCGAAGATCCGGCCGGTCAGCACCGACATCTGGTCCTGGTCCGAGAGGAACCGCTGACCGGCGTTGATGATGCTCTCGTGGTCGTTGCCGACCTTGAACGCGATCACGGCGCGGACGTGCAACGCGATGCCCTGCCGGGTCACACAGGTCTCGGTGACCTCGGCCTCGCACATCGACAAGGTGAGGAAGCGGGTCTTGCGAAAGACGGGGAGCACGAACTTTCCGTGCCCCGTCACCACTCGGAACGGCGCGCCCCCCAGTCCCCGCCTGCCTCCCGAGATCAGCATCGCCTCGTCGGGAGCGGGAACGCGGTAACCGAACATCCTGTTTTCTCCTTAACCGGCGTCGACGGAGTCGCCGTCCAACGCGTCCAGCGGATCGACCCAGCGGATGACGTCGACCTCACGGCATCCCCGGGATTCGACCACGAGCACAGTAGCCCCCACGGGCAGGGGCTCCTGCGACCAGGCGAGGAAGGTCTCGGATCCGCCTCTGACCCGCACAAGGATCTCGCCGGGACCGGCGGTTCCCCGTGTGCCGATGAGCAGCTCCCCGGTACAGCCGATCACGGCCTCGTCCTGCACCACTGTCGGCCGCCTCCCCGTTTTTTCTGGTTCTGCTTCCGACCTTAGACCTCCCCCACCGCGGACGCCTACGCTCCCGTCGCTGCCGGTGTCACGCCCCGGGTACGGACGCTCAGCTCTTGGTGAACCGGTAGGTCTTGCTGTCGGTCAGAACGCAGAAGCCGGGCGACACGACGATCACGCGCAGTGTGCCGGTGCGCCGGTCGTAGTCGATGCCCTCGGCCTCGAAGGTGCCCGAGCAGGAGCTGCGCAGCGGGAGCTGACGCAGGGCGGTGACATGGCCCGTCACGTCGCCGCTGCCACTCGGGGCGGCGGACAGGTCGATCTGCAGCAGCGGCTTGGTGATGCCGAAGAGGGCGCCCGCCGGGTCGTCGGAGGAGCACAGCAGCTGGGTCGCGGTGACGAAGTCACAGCCCTGGACGTCACGGACGGCGTGGTCGAGGTTGATGGTGGAGGCCTGCGGGAGGTTGGCCGAGGGGGAGGTGCTCGCGTTCACGCCCGGGGTCGGGAACACCAGCAGCCGGGTCATCGTGCCCCACTCCCCCGACACCATCCACTGGCCGTCCGGGGAGATGGTGTCGAAGGAGTTGTTCAGCGCCTCGCCGGGGCTCAGCGCGTGGACGTACTCCGACCAGGCGCCGCCGGGCGCCTGCACCCGGAACATCTTGGAGCTGCCGGAGTCGCTCTGGTACGGCTCGACGTAGTAGCCGTTGTAGGAGGCGTCCGGGTCGCCGACGTGGTTCCAGCCGCGGCTGCTGACGCCGATCGGGATGGTGCCGATCCCGGTGTAGTGGTTGGGGCTGCCGGCCGGGACCTCGACCGAGGTCAGGCCCTGGCTCTCGGTCAGCGGGTCGGCACGGTCGGAGCCCACCTCGGTCCAGGTGTCGGCGGCCGCGGCGGGCGTGGTGACGGCTACGGACAGCACGGCGGCCGTGGCGAGGGTGACGAGTCCGGCCAGGGCGGCGTGACAACGTTGCCGGGAGGGTTTGCGCATGAGGTGCTCCTCGGTGGGGGGCGGGTTTCGGCGCACAGTCTGACCCGTCAAC
This sequence comes from Streptomyces sp. NPDC007896, assembly GCF_042959425.1. Lineage (NCBI taxonomy): Bacteria > Bacillati > Actinomycetota > Actinomycetes > Kitasatosporales > Streptomycetaceae > Streptomyces > Streptomyces sp. NPDC007896. The sequence continues at coordinate 256,931 of NZ_JBIBKX010000014.1, forward strand.
TGCCGTCATGTACAGACCAATGAAGGAGCGTTGGCCGTCAACTCACCCACCGGACAACGGCAGTTACCCACCCCGCCCCTACACCTTTGTCACCGCCCCGAGTTCCGTCCGCGTCCGGGACGCCGCGCCGATCGCCACCGCACGGCTCCCCAGCCGGGACCGTACGACCCGGATCGGCTGTCCGCTGACCGGCGGCTCGGCGGCGAGCGCGGCACGGATCGACGGTTCGAGGAGGTCCCAGGCCCGGCTGACCCCGCCGCCGATCACGAAGGTCGTGAGGTCGACCAGGCCCGCCGTGATCAGGATCGCGCGGGCGACGCCCGCCCCCGCGGCCTCGTAGACGGCGAGCGCGTCGGGGTCGCCGTCCACCGCTGCCTCGGCGACGCCCCGGGCGGTCAGGGAGCGCCCCGTCCGCTCGCCGTAGCGGGCCGCGAGGGAGCGGCCGGAGGCGAGCGTCTCCAGGTGGCCACGGCCGCCGCAGGTGCACGGCAGGTCGCCGAAACCGGGGAGGTGGCCGATCTCGCCCGCCGCCCCGTGCGCCCCCTCGAACAGCGCGCCGTCCAGCCACAGGGCGCCTCCGACCCCGGTGCCGAGCGTCATCCCGAGTGCGGCGGACTCGCCCTCGACGGCTCCCTTCGCGACCTCGCCGCGCAGGAAGGCGTTGACGTCGTTGTCGAGGAAGGCCGGTACGCCGAGCGCGTCCTCGACCGTCGCCGTCACCGGGAACCCGGCCCAGGAGTGGAAGGAGTCGCTGGCCACGAGGATGCGGCCGGCCCGGCTGTCGACGACACCTGCCGCGCCGACGCCGACGCCCAGCAGCCGCGCGGCCGCGCGTGAGCGGAGCAGATCCAGGGCGGCGAGCGCGGCACGGACCATCGCCCGTCCGCCCTCGGCCGCCGGTGTCGGCACCTCCACCGAGTCGACGACGGTGAGGTCGGCCGCGCAGAGCACGACCTGGGTGGTCGTACCGCCGATGTCGACACCGGCGTACACCTCGGGCGTCGGGGGGCGGCTCCCGGATGCGGTCACGCCGTGACCCCCGTGGCGGCCCGCCGTTCCGCGCGCCGACGGCGTTGCAGCACCGGGTCCGGCACGGGCACGGCGGCGATGAGCCGTCGCGTGTAGTCCGTGCGCGGATGCAGGAGTGTGGTCGCGGTACTGCCCTCCTCCTCGATGCGCCCGGCCCGCAGGACGACCACGTGCTGGGCGAATTGCTGGACGACGGCGAGGTCGTGGGACACGAACAGACAGGCGAACCCCAGCTCGCTCTGGAGCCCCGCGATGACCTCGAGCACCGACTGCTGCACACTCACGTCGAGCGCGCTCGTCGGCTCGTCCGCGACCAGCAGTCGCGGCTCAAGGACCAGCGCCCGGGCGAGACTCACCCGCTGCCGCTGGCCACCGGACAACTCGCGCGGACCTCGGTTGGCCAACTCCCTCGGCAGACGGACGAGTTCGAGTACGTCGCCCACCCGGGTCCGGCGCTCGGCCGCAGGCATCCCCCGGCGGTGCACGCGCAGCGGCTCGGCGACGCACTCCGCCACGCTCATCCGGGCGTCGAGCGAGGCGACCGGGTCCTGAAGGACCACGCCGACACCGGCCAGCAGCGCGCGCCGGGCCCGCCCCCGGGTCCTGCCGAGGTCGGCGCCGAACAGCGACACCGAGCCGGACGACGGTGGTACGAGGCCTAGCGCGACGCGCGCCGCGGTCGACTTGCCCGAGCCCGACTCCCCCACCAGACCCACGGTCTCACCGGCCCTGACCGTCAGCGAGACACCGTCGAGCGCGGGGACGGCGCGGCGCCCGCGGGCGAACCGCACGCTCACGTCCCGCAGTTCGACCACCGGGTCCGCGGCGGGCCGGTCCCCTTCGGTGCGCCGGGAGTCGGCCCCCGGCTCGGCGACGGCCAGCCGCGGCACCGCCCCGAGGAGGCGCTTGGTGTACTCGTGCGTGGGCCGCAGGAGCACCTCCTCCACCGGCCCCGTCTCCACGATCTCCCCCTGGAGCATGACGGCGACGCGGTCCGCGAAGTCGGCGACCACTCCCATGTTGTGCGTGACCAGCAGTACCCCTGTGCCGAAGTCGGCGGCGAGCGACCGCAGCAGGTCGAGGATCTCGGCCTGCACGGTGACATCGAGCGCGGTGGTCGGTTCGTCGGCGATGAGCAGGCTCGGGGCGTTGGCGATCGCCATGGCGATGACCACGCGCTGCCGCTGTCCCCCGGAGAGCTGGAACGGGAACACGGACGCCCGTGTCCCCGGATCCGGGATGCCGACGCGACGCAGGAGTTCGACCGCCTCCCCGGCGGCCTCCTTGGCCGTGACGGGACGGTGGTTGCGGATGACTTCGGCGATCTGGGCGCCGATCCGGGTGAGCGGATCGAGCGCGGTCGCGGGTTCCTGGAACACCATCGACGCGGTGCGACCCCGTAGACCCGCGAGGTCGGCCTCGGTGGCGCCGATGACGTCGGTGCCGCCGACGACGGCGTGGCCCGTGGCGCGTGCGGTGCCCGGCAGCAGCCCCATCGCGGCGAGCGCGACGGTCGACTTGCCGGAGCCGGACTCGCCGACGAGGGCGAGCGTCTCACCGGGCCGGACCCGCAGCGAGACCTCTCGTACCGCGGCCACCTCACCCGTCTCCGTGGAGAAGGTGACGCCCAGGTTCTCGATCCGCAGGATGTCGGCGGTCATCCGCGTCCCCTCACGTCGAAGGCGTCGCGCAGTCCGTCGCCGATGGCGTTGAAGGCGCAGACGACGAGGATGATGGCGAGGCCGGGCGGCACGATGAGCCACCAGCGTCCCGAGTACGCGGCCGTCAGACCGGCAGAGAGCATGCCGCCCCAGTCGGTCGACGGAGGTTGGACGCCCAGGCCGAGATAGGACACGTAGGCGACGAGGAGGATCGCGTCGGCGACCTGGAAGGTGGCGGCGACCACGACCGTCGAGACGGAGTTCGGCAGGATGTGCCGGCCGATCGCGCGGCCGTGCGTGCCGCCGATGGCGCGCAGTGTCAGCACGTAGTCCCGGCCCTTCAGGGTGAGTGTCTCGGCCCGGACGAGACGGGAGGGGACCAGCCAGGAGACCAGGCCGAGGATGACGACGAGCCCCCAGGTGTCCGGGGTGGTGATGGCGGAGACGACGAGGAGGATGAAGAGCGCCGGGATGGCGATTCCGGCGTCCACGACCCGCATCATCACGGCGTCGATCCAGCCGCCCGCGTAGCCCGCGACCGCACCCCAGAGCGTGCCGATGACGGTCGCGAGGAGGCCGGAGGCGAGGCCGACCAGCAGTGACACCTTGCCGCCGTACATGAGCCGCCCCAGCTCGTCGTGTCCGACGGCGTCGGTGCCGAGCAGGTGCGCGCCGCTCGGCGCCAGGTTCACCTGGGTGAGATGGGTGTGGGTCTGGTCGGTCGAGTGGAGCAGCGGGCCGGCGAAGCAGAAGAGCAGGAACAGGACGACGACCGCCAGACCCGCGACCGCGAGCCTGTTGCGCGCGAACCGGCGCAGGGCGAGGCGGTACCCGGCGGCCGCCTCCACGGTGGGTGTCACCGGCAATACGGCGCTCATGACCGGCCCGCCTTCACTCGGGGATCGACGATCCGCTGGACGATGTCGGCGAGCAGGGTGCCGACGACGGTCGCGACGGAGATGACGAGGACGCAGCCGAGCAGAACCGGATAGTCGGAGGACTGCGCGGCGCTCCAGAACAGCAGGCCCATCCCCGGGTAGTTGAAGAGCTGCTCGACGACCAGGGCGCCACCGAAGAGGACGGGCACGTAGTAGCCGAGCATCGCGACCACGGGGGTCAGCGAGTTGCGGAACACGTGCCGCCACAGGATCGCGCGGGGACGGGAGCCGCCGGCCCGCGCGGTGCGTACGTAGTCCTCGGAGAGGTTCTCCAGGGTCGCGGCGCGCATGTACCGGCTGAAGACGGCGACCATGGACGCGGCTCCCGCGACGACCGGCAGGACCAGCGCGTTCGGCTGGGAGAGCACCTGCCCGAGCGTGTCGCCCTGCGGCGCCTGCGAGGGGAACCAGGGCAGCAGCTGCGTGAAGACCAGCACCAGGACGAGCCCGAGGAAGTACACGGGGGTCGAGTACGCGACGAAGCTCAGCGTCGTGATGACGTAGTCCACCGGCTTGTTGCGCCGGACCGCCTGCCACATGCCGAGCGGGATCGCGAGCGCGAGCCCGACCAGCGCGGACAGCACGGTGAGGACCAGGGTCTTCGGGAGGCGCTGTTCGATGAGCCGGGAGACCGCCTCGTTCAGGGTGTACGAGGTGCCGAGGTCGCCGTGCAGCAGGGTGCGCAGGTAGTAGAGGTACTGGACGGGGAGCGAGCGGTCGAGGCCCTGCTCGTGGTCGAACTGCGCGATCTGCTGGGCCGTCGCCTGCGGGCCGAGGATCCCGCGTGCGGGACCCCCGGGCAGCGCGTGCAGCAGGCAGAAGACCACCACCGTCACGATGAGGATCACCGCGAGGGACTGCAGGACGCGCCGGGTGAGATAGAGGAGGGTGTCCATGCGGTCAGCGGTTCCACTTCCACTGCGCCGGATGGAAGTTGGCGAGTGAGTCCTGTGAGAAGCCGCCGAGGCCGTTCTTGAGGACCGAGATCTGGTAGTCGGGCTCCGGCAGCCAGATGACCGGCAGGTCCTTGGCGAGGGCCGCGCTGTAGTCCCGTACGGCCTGCGCGGAGTTCGACGTGGTGGAGGCGGTGATCAGCCGGTCGGTCTCCGGGTCGGAGTAGTTGCCGAAGTTCGAGCCGCCCTTGCTCTGGAAGAGCGAGTCGCCGGTCGGGAAGGCGTTGAAGTACCAGCTGCCGGCCGTGCCGAAGAACGACAGCTGCCACGCGCAGATCGACTGGCTCGCGGTGCACGGCGGGGTCTGGGACAGCACCGAGTTCACGGGCGCGGTCTTGATCGTGAACTTGATCCCGGTCTTCTCCAGCGAGGACTGGATCGCGCTCATCATGTTGTCGGTGACGGTCGAGCCGGACTGGGACAGCACCTGCATCTGGAACCTGGTGCCCTTGGCGACCCCGTCACCGCACTGCGAAGCACCCGCGCCCGGATCCGTGCACACCATGACTCCGCCCTGTTCGGTCCAACCGTGCTCGGTCAGCAGGGACTTGGCGGCTGAGGTCGAGAAGGGGTACGGATTGCCCTTCTGCGTGGGCGAGAGGAAGTCGCTCGACTGCGCCTGCGGGATCGGGCCGTAGCCGGGGACCGCGGTGCCGTTGAAGATGACCTTCGCCAGGCTGCTCTGGTCGATCGACCGCTGGACCGCCTGACGGGCGTAGAGCTGCTTGAACACGGCGCCCATGGAAGGGTTGTTGAAGTTGTACGGCATGTAGGTGATCGCCCAGCCGGACCAGGGCTTGACCGTGTACCCCTGGGCGGTGAACCGGTCCTTCTGGTCGAGGTCGGTCGCCTCGATGTAGCCGTAGTCGACGCTCCCCGAGCGCAGCGCGTTCTTCTCGGCGTCCGCCGTCGTGAAGGGGAGGAGGTTCACGGTGACGATGTCCGGCTTCTCACCGCCGTCGTACTTCTTGTTGGCGGTGAGCACGACCTTGCCCGCGGTCGAGAAGGACTTGACCGCGTAGGGACCGCTGATGGTCTTCCACAGCGCGTCCTTCTCGTAGCCGGAGATGTTCTTCGCGGCCGTATTGAGGTACGTCCACACCTGCTTGGCGCCGGCGGCCGTCCGGTCGGCGTCCGACACCGTGGCGGACGCGGCCGTCTTGTCCCATGCGTGCTGTGGGAGCGGGTTGATCGCGCTCAGCTCGTTGGCGAGCATCCAGTCGGAGTTGTAGGCCTTGTCGAACGTGAGCGTGAAGTGGTGGTCGTCCACGGTCTTGAACGAGGTCCAGTTGTCCGGCGCCTTGCCGGGGTTGTAGCCCGCCCACTGTTCCTTGTTCGCCTTGATGAGGTTGAACCAGAACTCGACGTCGCGCGAGGTGATCGGCTTGCCGTCGCTCCACCTGCGGTCGCCGAGCGTGAGGGTGACGCTCTTGCCGTCGGAGGCGAAGGCGGCTGCGGTGGCGATGGACCCGCTCTTGTTCCAGGCGATCTTGCCGGTCGAGCCGTCGTACGCGACGAGCGGCTCCCAGAGGCTGTTGGCGATGGAGATGTTGTTGGTGTTGAGATGTGCGGCCGTGCCGATCGGCAGGATCCAGTTCGGGGTGAAGTTCGCGGGCAGCGCGTAGTTGATGGAGTCGGGGGACGTGGACGACGTGCCGCTCGTCCCGGAGCAGCCCGCGAGCAGCAGCGTGCCCGCCGAGACGACGGCACCGGCGACGAGTGTCGCGCGTGCAGGGGACATGACTCTCCTCGGGGTGAACAGGGGTGAACAGGGGTGAACAAAGGGGCAAGGGGCGTGGCGGAGCCAGTCAACGACCCGACTGTTCGAAGAAACAGACGCCCTGCTGTAAAAAGCCTGTTTCTGCTGTTCTGAAAAAAGTGGAGAGGCGGCTTCAGGGACGTACGCTCGGCATCCCGATCCCGTCGTCGGAAGTTACTTCGTCCATGCCTGAAAAAAGTGCGGTACACCGCAGGGGTGCCACGGGCGTCTCGTCCCTGGCCGAGCGCGTCCTCGAACTCCTCGCCTCCGGGCAGGCGACCACGCGCACCGAACTCTCCGATCTGCTCGGGGCCGCGCCCTCGACGATCTCCCTGACGGTCGGTCAGCTCGTGGCCCACGGGCTGGTGGCGGAGCAGGGCACGCGCTCCTCCGCGGGAGGGCGTCCGCGCAAGGTCCTGCGGCTCGGCGGCAGCGACGGGTTCGCGGTCGCGGCCGAACTCGGGGGCAGACACGCGCACGTCGGTGTCGTGCTGCCGGGCGGCGGGCTCACGGACGTGTCGACAGTGCCGTTCCCTACGGCGGAGGGGCCCGAGGCCGCGCTGCCCGGGCTCGCCGGGACGCTGGAGAGCCTCGCCGAGCAGCACGGGCGTGAGCTGCTCAAGGGGGTCGGCCTCTCGCTGCCGGGGCCGGTCGACGTCGCCTCCGGCGTGGTGACACTGCCGTCGCGCATGCCCGGCTGGAACCGGTTCCCCGTCCGGGCCTGGCTGGAGGACCGCTTCGGCGTTCCGGCGGCGATCGAGAACGACGCCAACTGCATGGCCGTCGGCGAGCACAGTGTCCAGCCGGCCGAGCGCCGCCAGTCGATCATGGTGAAGATGGGCTCCGCGATCGGCGCGGGTGTCATCGCCGACGGACGGCTCTACCGGGGCGGGACCGGCGCCGCCGGCGAGATCACCCACGTACGGGTCGAGGCGGGCCACGACATCCCGTGCTCCTGTGGCAACACCGGATGTCTGGAGACCGTCGCGTCGGGCGCGGCGTTGGTGCGCGTCCTGCGTGAGCGGGGGCTCGACGTCGACACGATCGAGGACGTCGTCCGGTTCGCGTCCGACGCCGACCCGGAGGCGACCCGCGCCGTCCGTCAGGCCGGCCGCTACCTCGGCATGGTGCTGGCCGCGAACGTCAACTTCTTCAACCCCGACGCCGTGTACCTCGGCGGCATCCTCTCCACGCTCGAACCGTTCGTCGCCGCCGTCCGCAGTCAGCTGTACGAGGGGTGCCATCCGCTGGTGACCAAGCACCTGGTGATCGAGCGGGCGAGCCTCGGCGCGGACGCGGGGCTGGTCGGCGCGGGGCAGTTCGCGCTCCAGCGGGCGCTGTCCCACGCACTCCACATCGTGACCGGAGCGGCAGCAGGAACAGGGACAGGGACAGGAGCGGGACTCCATTCCGGCCAGCGCATACGAATCGAGGAGCCATGACGCACCCCCGTACCGCCGTCGCCCGGCCCGTCATCGCCATCGCCGGACTCGGCATCGAGTCGTCGACGTTCTCGCCGGCGCGGACCGAGGCGCCCGCATTCCACCCACAGCGCGGCGAGGACGTCCTCACGCGCTATCCCTTCCTCGCGCCCGGGACGCCCCTGCGTGACGCGGCCTCCTGGCAGGGCGCGCTCGTCGGAAAGGCGCTGCCCGGCGGCACGGTGACCGCGGCCGCGTTCGCGGAGCTGTCCGCGGAACTGCTGCGCCGGCTCGGGGAGCTGCCGCGCCTCGACGGGCTCTGGTACGACATCCACGGCGCCATGACGGTGGAGGGCGTCGACGACGCCGAGGCCGTCCTGCTCGCCCGGATCCGCGAGACCGTCGGAACCGATGTCATCGTGTCTACCTCGATGGACCTGCACGGCAACGTCTCGCGCGAGCTCGCCCACATGAGCGACCTCCTCACCTGCTACCGGATGGCTCCGCACGAGGACCACATGGAGACGAAGGAGCGGGCCGCCCGCCATCTCGTGGATCTGCTCACCACCGGCGCTCCCCGGCCGGTCAAGGCCTGGATCCCGGTGCCCGTGCTGCTGGCCGGTGAGCAGACCTCGACGCGCATCGAGCCCGCCAGGAGCGTGTACGCGGCCATCGACGAGGTGGAGGCCACGGACGGCGTGACCGACGCCGCGATCTGGGTCGGGTACGCGTGGGCGGACGAGCCGCGCAACCGCGCCGCGGTCGTGGTCACCGGGCCGTCGGAGGCCGCCGTCGCGCAGGGCGCCGAGCGGCTGGCGCGTGGATTCTGGGAGGCGCGGGGCGCGTTCGCGTTCGTCGCGCCGACCGGGTCACTGGACGAGTGCCTCGACGCGGCGCTGGCCTCCTCCCCCGACGCCCGGCCGTTCTTCGTCAGCGACACCGGTGACAATCCGACGGCGGGCGGCGCGGGCGATGTCACGTGGGGGCTCGAACGCGTCCTCGCCCGTCCGGAGTTCAAGGAACCGTCCGGGCCGACGGTCATCTACGCGTCCGTGCCGGGGCCGGCCGCCGTCGAGGCCGCGGAGAAGGCGGGCGTCGGCGCGAGCGTCACGGTCACGGCCGGTGCCGAGGTGGACGACCGGCACGCGGGGCCGCTCACCATGACCGGGGTGGTCCACGCGGTCCGGCACGGGGACCGGGACGCCGGGACCGAGGTCGTCCTGCGGGTCGGGAGCGTGTACGTGATCATCACGCGGCTCCGCAAGCCGTACCACCACGAGCACGACTTCACCGGCCTGGCGCTCGACCCGCGCGGCGCCGACGTCGTCGTGGTCAAGATCGGCTATCTGGAACCGGAACTGTTCGCCATGTCCGCCGGCTGGAAGATGGCGCTGACCCCGGGCGGCGTCGACCAGGACCTCGCCCGGCTGGGGCACCACCGCATCCACCGCCCCATGTTCCCGTTCGACCCGCACATGCCGGAACCGGACCTCACGGCCCGCATCATCCCCCCGTCGAACGACCCGCTGGGCGGGCCGGACGAGTAGCCCATATGGCCCCACATCCACAACCGACCATCGGGACGAACGGCGGCCCGCCGGGTCTGGTGGCGGCCCGCCGGGATCGATGGCCATCCACCGGACGAGTAGCAGCCCGCCGACACCAGTGGCAGTCCGCCAGGACAGATCCTCCTCGGCCGGAATCCGTGGCTGTCCATCGCGTCCGGCAGCGGTTCGCCAGGACCGGCGACCGTCCGCCAAGACCGGCGATCGTCCGCCAACACCGTCAGCCGTCTACCGTCCGCCGTCGGCCGTCCGCCGTCCGCCGTCCGCCGGTCCGCCATGACCGGTAGCCGTCCGCCGCAGCACGAGACCGTCCGCCTGAGCCGATCTCCGTCCGCCAAGGACACCGTGGCCATCCGCCGGGCAGGGGAAGACCTGCCCGGCGCGGCTCGGCGGTCAGCCGGTTCAGTTGTTCGTGCAGGTGTTCCCCGTGGCCGGGTTCAGCAGACTCAGCAGGTCGAGGGAGTTGCCGCAGAGGTTGAGGCCGAGGTCGAGGGGGATCTGGATGACGTTGCCGGACAGGACTCCAGGACTGTTCGCGGCGACACCGACCGGGTTGGGGTCGGCGGCAGCGGTCCCGGCGGTGGCCAGCAGGGCCACGCCCGCCAGTCCGGCGGCAGCCATCAGACGAATACGCATTACATGCTCCGATCAGTCGCAGGGGTGCGAGTGCTTCCACCATCACCTCCGCGGCCGACGACCGACATCGTTGTACGTCCGAATGGGGCCTGGACGCCCCGGCCCCGCCCTCAGCCGCGTCCGCACGCGGCGTGTCGCGCGGGGTGTGCGGAATGCCCGTAGCGTGAGAACAGGTCAGGTGGAAGAGGGAGAGATCATGCCAACAAGCCAGCCCGATTCGTCCTCACCGTCCGACGACAGGGCGACCCCCGACTCGCTGCTGCACACCGGCTCCGAAGGCCCCGTGACCGCCGAGGACATGGTGCTCGCCGCGGGTCGCGACCTCAGTCCGAAGAACCTCGCCTGGGCCGAGCGCAGGCTGCGGGAGGACGGACCCACAGCCATCGAACGACTGCTTCCCTAGCGCGCCCAGCTCACTGAGCTCGCCGGCTCCACTTGACCGGCTCCGATGCGGCGGAGCCGGTCAAGGTCATGCGGACGGGCCGGAGGTCAGGAGGCGGGGCACTCCTTCCAGGCGAGGTGGTAGATGGTGCTGATGTCACCGTCCGTGGAGTCCATGGTCATGAAACTGCTGCTGCCGGGCGTGGACGTGCCCGCGTTGACACGCAGCTCGGTGTTGATGTTGAAGTTCCGCTGGACACCGCAGGGCGCCCACACCAGTTGGGCCCAGTCGGTGACGTCCGTGGACTGCCAGTTGTCGTTGTAGGGGCCGCGGAAGGGGTGGGTGATGGCCGCCGTGCTCGACGAGCCCTGGAAGTAGTACGAGGCCTTCTCGGTGCTGCTCGCGCCCGACTGGAGTGCGGCGAAGCCGCGGTAGTCCGCGCTGGCGATGGCGTACGTGAAGCCCTGCGGCACGTGGACGATCAGGTTGAGCTGGCAGTTCTTGCGGAAGGCGGTGGGGTCGGAGTTGCCTCCGACCTGGGCGAGGTAGTCGCTGTAGGTGACCGTGAAGGCCGTGTTGTCCGGGGAGACCGCGACAGCGGCGGTGCCCTGCGGACAGCCGGAACCGTTCACGGTGGCGACCTTGATGACGATCTTGTCCGGGGGCGGGTCGACGATCCCGGAGGACGGGTCCGGCCCCGGGAGTGCGGTGGCGAACAGGGCGGCTATCGCGCCACCCAGAAGCAGCCCACCAGCCATGGTGCTCCAATCCGTTGCGTTGGTGTCTACGGCGGCACGGAACGTGTGCCGCCGTGAATTGGGGGGTGCGGGGCCGCACGCGGACGTGCGGCGCCGTCGCAGACCAGTGCGTTGGATCAAGCGCGGATCGTTGAAGCATGGACATGTCAAGCGCATGCCCATGCGACCCCGCCCTGTGAAGGAGCTGTGAAGGCCGGGATCGACCGCATCGTATGTACGCCCGTCACGCTTGGGCAGGGCGATCTCCGGCCATTCAGCCCGTACGTCCGTACCGCCCGACGAGGGTGCCGGAGCCCACGGTGTGACCGGCCAGCGCGCGCCGTACGGCGTCGACCGTGGCGTCCTCGGGAAGGTGCAGCCTCACGTCGGCGGCAAGGACCGAGAAGACGTAGTGGTGGGGTGTGCCGGCGGGCGGGCAGGGACCGCCGTAGCGGCGTTGCCCGAAGCCGTTGCGTCCCTGCACCGCCCCCTTCGGGACGGCGCCCGCGTCCAGCGTCGTCTCGTGCGGATCGACGCCCCACATGAGCCAGTGGACGAAGGTCCCGGACGCGGCGTCCGGGTCCTCGGCCAGCACGACCAGCTCGGCCGCACCACCCGGCACACCGGAGAGACGCAGCGGCGGGGACACGTTCGCGCCGTCGCAGGTGAAACGGCGTGGGACGGTGCCACCGTCCCCGAAGGCCGGGCTTGTCACCCTGATCGCCCCCGAGGCGCCCGATGTCGGTGCCGCGGACGCGGCGGGCGTCTTCGAGGCACCCCCGCAGCCCGCGGCAAGGGTCACCACGGCTGCCGTCATGACGGTTCCGAGCCAGTTCCCACGGCGCATGTCCGCCACGTTAGCGCCGGGCGTGCGGCCCGGGTCGGCAACCCGGCCGCCCCACTCCGCTCCCCCGGCACCGGGCGGCGCACTCGGTGAATCCCGCGCCGCCTCACCGCTCCCTGCGCGCCCCTGCGACACTGAAGGGCATGGAGCCCCGACACCTCAGAATCGGCCGCCGTCGCATCTGGATGCTCAGCGGGGCCTGCCTCCTCGTGCTCGGCCCGATCGGCTACTTCCTCGGTGGCTGGATTCCTCTTACCGCGCTCACCGTCTCCCTTCTCACGGCCACCACCGTGGCCCACTGGAAGGCCGCCGCCTGGCTCGGGCCCGCCATCGCGCGGGGACAGCAGGAGAGCCGCCGGGACGTGGCGACCTTCTGCGTGGTGATCGCGGTCAGCGGCTACGCCCAGCCCCCGGCGCGGCCCGCCCCCTCCGCCGAGGAACTGACGGCGCTGCGCCTGGAGGCGTACCGGGCCGCGGCGCACGACGACCTCGCCGAGGATCTCCGGGGCCTGGCGGCCGACGCGCTGGCCGCCGCCGACACCGCGCACACCGAGGACACCCCGGTGGCCTGGCGGGCGGCACGCGCGAGCGCGGAGCGACTGGCGCACTCCGCACAGGAGGGCAACCCGTACGTGCGCCAGCTCCTCATCCAATGGGTCGAGGGCAACCCGGCCGCGGACCGCTAGGACAGGTCGCACTCTCGTAGAGGGCCGGCGCATGAGCACTATCCTTACGGTCTGACCTTTGTTATGTTTCGCAGATATCAAAGCTGCGGAGGGGTCCAACATCGTGGACTTTGAGCTGACCGAAGATCAGGAAACCATCCGCAAGGCAGTCGTCGGGCTCCTGCGCGACTTCGACGACCGGTACTGGATGGAGAAGGACCGGGACCACCGGTTTCCCGAGGAGTTCTACGCCGCCGTCGCGAACGGCGGTTGGCTGGGGCTCACCATTCCGGAGGAGTACGGCGGCAACGGTCTCGGCATCACCGAGGCCACGCTGCTGCTCGAGGAAGTGGCGCGATCCGGCGGCGGGATGAATGCCGCGAGTTCGATCCATATGTCGATCTTCGGAATGCAGCCCGTGGTGGTGCACGGCTCCGAGGAACTCAAGCGGCGCACGCTTCCCCGTGTCGCCACCGGCGATCTCCACGTCTGTTTCGGGGTGACCGAGCCGGAGGCCGGTCTGGACACGACGAGCATCACGACCTTCGCCCGGCGGGACGGCGACCACTACGTCGTCAACGGCCGCAAGGTGTGGATCTCCAAAGCCGTGGAGTCCGAGAAGATCCTGCTGCTCACCCGCACCACGAAGGTCGGCGAGGTCGCCAAGCGGACCGACGGAATGACGCTGTTCCTCACCGACCTGGACCGCGACAGGATCGACGTCCGCCCCATCCCGAAGATGGGCCGCAACGCCGTGACCTCGAACGAGTTGTTCATCGACGAGTTGCGCGTCCCGGTCGAGGACCGGGTGGGCGAGGAGGGTCAGGGGTTCCGCTACCTCCTCGACGGACTGAATCCGGAGCGCATGCTGATCGCCGCCGAGGCACTCGGGATCGGCAGGGTGGCGCTGGAGAAGGCCGTGAGCTACGGCAACGAGCGCGTGGTGTTCGGCAGGCCGATCGGCATGAACCAGGCCATCCAGTTCCCGCTCGCGGACTCGCTCGCCCGGCTGGACGCGGCCGAGCTGATCCTGCGCAAGGCGACCTGGCTCTACGACAACGGCCGGCCGTGCGGGCGCGAGGCGAACACCGCCAAGTACCTCTGCGCGGACGCCGGATTCACCGCCGCCGACCGGGCCCTGCAGACGCACGGCGGTATGGGCTACTCCGAGGAGTACAACGTGGCCCGCTATTTCCGCGAGGCCCGTCTGATGAAGATCGCGCCGATCAGTCAGGAAATGATCCTGAACTATCTGGGATCGCACACTCTGGGAATGCCGAGGAGCTATTGATGGCCGACAACACCGGTCTGTTCGATCTCAGTGGACGATCGGCCCTGGTCACCGGCGCCGCGGGCGGCATCGGTTCCGCGGTCGCCGTGGCGCTCGCGCACGCCGGGGCGGCCGTTCTCGTCACCGACGTCGACGGGGCGGCGGCCGCGGCGGTCGCCGAGAAGATCTCCGCGACCGGCGAGCGGGCGGACAGTGCGGTGCTGGACGTACGGGACCGTGCGTCCGCCGACGCGGCGGCGGCCCGGGCGGCGGCGCTGACCGGCGGGAAGCTGCACATCCTCGTCAACAACGCCGGAATCATCGCGCCGGACATGTTCGAGAACCTCCAGGAGGAGGCGTTCCGGCGGATCGTCGACATCCACCTGATGGGCGCCTTCCACTGCGCGCAGGCCGCGCTGCCGTTCCTGCCCACGGACGGCACGGGGCGGATCATCAACGTCACCTCGTCGGCCGGCATCGTCGGCACTCTCGGCCAGGTGAACTACTCCGCGGCCAAGGCGGGCATCATCGGCCTGACGAAGTCCCTGGCGCGTGAACTGGCACGCAAGCAGATCAAGGTCAACGCGCTCGCACCGCTGGCCGCGACGCCGATGACGCAGACGATCCGCACCGACAAGAAGTTCTCGGACGCGATGCTCGCCCGGATCCCGCTGGGACGCTGGGCCGAGCCCGAGGAGATCGCCGGAAGCTTCGTCTTCCTCGCCTCGGACGCCGCCTCCTTCGTCACCGGGCAGGTGCTGCCCGTCGACGGCGGCATGGTCATGTGACCCGCGGCCGCGGCTCGCGGTGGCCATGAGCATCCGTACTATGCTGAATGGTTCAACCAAAGCAGTGGCATCGGTCCCAGGAGTACGTACATGCCCGGTAGGTCTCACCCGCGCTTCGACGCCCTGACGGTTCCGAAGGCATCGGACGTCCTGGCGTCGGAGGTACGTGAGCGCATTCTCTCCGGCGAGTTCACCGAGGGCATGGCGCTGCCGCCGGAGCGTCAACTCGTCGAGCAGACGGGGCTGAGCCGCGCCACGGTACGGGAGGCGCTGCGGATTCTCGAGGTCGAGAAGCTGCTCCAGATCCGGCCGGGCCGCGGCGGCGGCGCCTTCGTGCACCGGCCGGGCCGCGAATCACTCGCCAGTACCGTGCAGTTGGTCATCCGGGGGCAGCGGATCCGGCTGGAGGCGCTGCACGAGACGCGGGAGGCCATCGAGCCCACGTGCGCCGCGCTGGCGGCGGTGCGCCGCACCGACCGTGATCTCGCCGAACTGGACGCCGCCCAGCGGGATCTCGTCGAGGCCGGGGACGACATCCCGCGCTTCCTGCGGGCGAACATCGACTGGCACAGCGCGGTGGCGAGGGCCAGCGACAACGAACTCCTGATCGGGTTCATGAGCGCGCTCTCGCAGTCGATCTACGCCGCCACGAACCTCGAACAGTTCATGGACGCCGAGATCCGCTCGATCACCGCCCGCGCGCACGCGAAGATCACCGAGGCGATCCGCGACCAGGACGGCCCGGCGGCGATGCGGCGCATGGCGCGCCATGTGTGCGGATTCGCCGACGCGGCCGCGCGGGTGGACCGGCGGGACCAGGTGGAACTGTCCGGGCCGACGGAGGACTGACTCCCGCGAGCTCAAGGCGGGACCCTCCGGATCATTGCTTGAGGCAGGCCCTTTCGGATCATTGACGGCCATTCGGTCTGACCTTTAATATCATCTGAGGTCGGGGCGACTGCGGCACTGGAGATGGGGTCCCCATGGACGAGGTCAGCTCCGTCATCACCGTCGAGACGGACGGCGACATCCGTATCGTCACGCTCAACAGGCCCGAGCGGCTGAACGGCGTGTCCGAGGAGCTCCACCGCTGGCTGGCCGACGTCTGGCGGGAGTTGGCGGACGATCCCGGCGCACGGGCCGTCGTCCTCACCGGCGCGGGCCGGGCGTTCAGCGCGGGCGGGGACTTCGACCACCTGCGGCGCCACCACAGCGATCCGGAGCTGCGCGAGCGGTCGATCCGGCTCGACCGCAGCATCCAGACGGCGATGATCCGCTTCCCGCTCCCCGTCGTCGCGGCGGTCAACGGCCCCGCGGTCGGGCTGGGTTGCAGCCTGGCGCTGGGCTGCGACCTGGTCCTGATGGCGGAGGACGCCTACCTCGCGGACCCCCATGTCTCGGTCGGCCTGGTGGCGGGCGACGGCGGGGTGACCCTCTGGCCCCTGCTCACCAGCCTGCTCCGCGCGAAGGAGTACCTCTTCACCGGCGACCGCATTCCGGCCGCCACGGCGGTCGAACTGGGCCTGGCGAACCGCACCGTTCCCCCCGAGGACCTTCAGAAGGAGGCCCTCGCGCTGGCCCGGCGGCTGGCCGCCCAGCCGGCCGAGGCGCTGCGCGCCACCAAAATGGCCCTCGCCGTGGTGGTCGAGCAGGTGTCCCGCGGCGGCATGGAGGCGGCGCTGATGGCCGAGCGGGCGACCATGACCAGCCCCGACCACATCCGGATCGTCGAGGAGTTGGCGTCCCGCGCCCGACGGCGGCCGGCCGATACCGAGGCCAAGGAGGACTGACGGTGGAGGCCGAGGAGTTCCTGCTCGTGCGGGACATGTTCCGCACGTTCGCCGCACGGTTCCGGATCGGCTCGGCCGACGAGGTGAAGCCGATCGCACGCACCGCCGCGCAAGAGGCTCTCGGCGAACTGGGCCTCGCCGAACTGCGCCGCTCCTCACCCCCGGCCGCCACCGTCCAGGAGTGCGCCCTGCTCGCCGAGGAACACGGCCGCCAGCCCCTGACCACCTCCCTGGTCGGCACCGTGCTGCTCGCCCCGGAGCTGCTGCGACTCCTCGACCGTGCCGAACCCCCGCCCCATGGCGCGACACCGACGATCGCCCTCGCACACGACCTGCGCTTCCCGGGCTCCGCTCCGGGCTCCTCCCCGTCCCCACTCCTCGCCTGGGACTGCGAGGGGGCGGACAGCGCGCTGTACGTCGCACCCGACGGAACGGTGACCTCGCTCGAACTCGGCCCGACCGCACCGGGCATCGACCTCCTGCGCCGCATTCGCTCGGTGTCGTCCGACTCGACCGCACGCGTCCTCGGCCGGCTCGACGCACACGAGTACCAGCACTGGCAGGCCTACGCGCTCGTCCTGGTGAGCAGTGAACTCGTCGGCGCGGCCGGGTCGTTCGTCAAGCTGAGCGTCGAGTACGCCCGGGAGCGCCGTCAGTACGGGCGGGAGGTCGGCTCGTTCCAGGCGGTCCAGCATCTGCTCGCCGACGCGACGGTCCTCGTCGAGGCCTGCACCAGTGCCACCCGGTACGCCGCGTGGTGCCTGGACAACGAGTCGCCCGCGAGGGCCCTGACGGCCGCGCGCGTCGCCAAGGCCGAGGTGAACGCCTCCGCCCTCGACGCGGTGTACACGGGCATGCAGGTCTTCGGCGGTATCGCCCAGACCTGGGAGCACATCGCGCACCTGTACCTCCGCAAGGTCCGCCTGGGCGCCATGACGCTGGCGACGACGGCCGATCTCCTGACGACGCTGGCCCAGCCGGAGCTGACCCGATGACCGACACCCCCCTGGACTTCGGTGACCCCGCGGACCTCGACCGGCTGCGCCGCCGGTTCCGTGCCTGGATGGCCGAGCACCCGCTGCCCGAACGCCTCCCGGACGAGCCGGTCCCGGTCTTCCTCCACCGGTGGCACCGCCTGTTGTACTCGGGCGGCTGGGTGGGCCTCGACGTTCCCGTCCAGTACGGCGGCCAGGGCCTGAGCGCGCTGCACCAGGTCGCCGTCAGCGATGAACTCGGTGCCTGTCACGCCCCCGGAGTCCCCCGGATCGGCTATCTCGCCCACGCGCTCCTGGAGTTCGGCTCCGAGGAGCAGCGCCGGCGCTGGCTGCCACGCATGCTCGCCGGTGACGACGTGTGGTGTCAGGGCTTCAGCGAGCCGGGAGCCGGATCGGACCTCGCGGGGATGAGCACGGTCGCGACCCCGCACGAGGACCACTACACCGTACGGGGGCAGAAGCTCTGGACCAGCTACGCGCAGTACTCAGGTCTGTGCCTGCTGCTCGCGAGGACCGACCGGTCGGCGCCCGCGCACCAGGCGATCTCGGCGTTCGCCCTGCCGCTGGACCGGCCGGGCGTGACGGTACGGCCGCTCAGGGCGGCGAACGGCGACGACGAGTTCTGCGAGCTGTTCCTCGACGACGTACGCATCGCACGCTCCGAGCGCATCGGCGCCGAGGGCGACGGCTGGCCACTGGCCATGACGACGGTGTCGTACGAGCGCAACGCCCTGGACACCGGTCACCTCTCGAAGTACGGGCTGCTCGTCGAGCGGCTGCGGCGCACCGCCCTGGAACGCCGGGGAGACCTTCCGGACGGGCTGCTGTCCGAGATCGGCCGGTGCTTCGTGGACTACGAGGTCCTGGTGGCGCACGCCCGGCGCCGCACCGCCGAGCGGCTGGGCGGACAGCTCGCAGGACCGGAGTCGTCCATCGACAAGCTGCTGATGACCAGGACCGAGCAGCGGCTCTACGAGACGGCGCTCAAGGTCTTCCCCGAGGAACAACTCCGAGGCGGGGACGGGGAGCACGAGGGGCGAGGAGGGGCGAGCGAGCTCTTCGGGGACTACCTCTATTCCAGAGCGGCGTCCGTGTACGGCGGAACATCGCAGATCCAGCGCAACATCATCGCGAAACGGGTCCTGGGTCTGCCGTCCGGCAACTAGCGCCTGTATCAGCGGGATTTCGTCCGATGGGAGTTCACCCATGCGATACGACCTCGAATACCGGAGTATTCCCCATATGATCAGAGTTGCCGCCAAGCAATTCGCGGACGCGCCGGCCCTCGTCGACGAGAGCCGTCGGTGGAGTTTCCGTGAGCTGGAGCAGCAGATGGTCCGGGCCGTGAAGGCCGCCGTCGCGCTGGGGGTCGAACCGGGGGACCGTGTCGGTCTGTGCGCTCCGAACTCCGCCGAGTGGATCCTGGCCGCGCTCGGCATCCAGGGCGCCGGGGGCATCGTGGTGCCGCTCAACACCAGGTTCAAGGCAGCGGAGATCTCCTATATTCTGCGCAGGTCCGGGGCGAAGGCCGTCTTCGCCTCGTCCTTTCTCGGCAATGACTACATAGCCGAGTTGAGGAACGCCGATCCGGATCTGCCCGCGTTGCGCAGGACGGTGTCGATTCTCGGCCCGCGGGGGGCGGCGGACCTCGCGTGGGAGGACTTCCTTCGCGCGGGAGAGGCCGACTCCTCGTCCACGGCCCACGACTTGATCGACCGGCTCACCCCGGACGACGTGTCCGACGTGATGTTCACCTCCGGCACCACCGGTCATCCCAAGGGCGTCGTCCTGACCCATGGACAGTCCCTGCGCGCCTATGGCTGGATGTCCGAGGAATACACGTTCAGGCATTCCGACAGCTTTCTGATCATCCCGCCGTTCTTCCACTGCTTCGGTTACAAGGCGGGGTGGCTCGCTTCCCTGATCCACGGCGTGACGGTCATTCCCATGCGCACCTTCGACGCGGGGCGGGCGCTCGAGATCATCGACCGGGAACGGGTCAGCATTCTCTTGGGGCCTCCCACCATTTTCCAGGACCTGGTCAACCATCCGGACCGTGCCGCGTTCGATCTTTCCTCGCTGCGGGTGTCCATGACGGGCGGCACCACCATTCCGGAATCGCTGATCCGCGCCATGAAGTCGGAACTGTCCTTCGACATCGTGATGAGCGCGTACGGGCTGACGGAGTCGACCGCGTTGGTGACGACCACCCGGATCGGGGACTCGCAGGAGACGGTCGCACGGACCACGGGACGGACCATCCCGGACGTCGAGGTGAGCATCGTCGACGACCGGGGCCTGGCCGTTCCCACCGGGCAGGACGGCGAAGTCCTGGTACGCGGCTACAACGTCACCCGCGGGTACTGGAACGACCCCGAGGCCACCGCCGCGGCCGTCGACGCCGGGGGCTGGCTGCACACCGGGGACGTCGGGCGCCTCGACGAGAGGGGAAACCTCTCCATCGTCGACCGCAAGAAGGACCTGTACATCGTCGGCGGTTTCAACGCCTATCCGGCCGAGATCGAGAAGCTGCTGCTCGGGAACGAGGCCATCGAGCAGGCCGCTGTCATCGGAGTGCCGCACGAGCGTCTCGGTGAGGTCGGCTGCGCCTTCCTCGTCGTGCGGCCGGGCCACCGGCTCACCGAGGCCGACGTCGTCGCCTGGGCACGCGAGAACATGGCGAACTTCAAGGTCCCCCGGCATGTCCGGTTCGTCGACGCGCTGCCGCGCAACGCCAGTCAGAAGGTGCTGAAGGACGGACTGCGGCGCGATTGGAGCAAGCCGAGTGACAACTGATCGCGTGGACGCGCCAGGACACGGCTCGGCCGGTCCCCTCGCGGGCATCACCGTGGTGACCCTGGAGCAGGCGGTGTCGGCTCCCCTGTGCACCCGCACGCTGGGTGACTTCGGGGCGCGGGTGATCAAGGTCGAGAACCCCCGGGGCGGCGACTTCGCCCGGCACTACGACGACGTGGTGGGCGGCCTCGCGGCCCACTTCGTCTGGCTCAACCGGGGCAAGGAGTCGGTGGCCCTGGACCTCAAGTCCCCGGCCGGGATGGCGGTGCTGCGCCGACTGCTCGACCGCGCCGACGTCCTGGTCTCCAACCTCGCGCCCGGGGCGACCGCGAAACTCGGCATCTCCCCCGCCGACCTGGCCGTGAGCCATCCCGAGCTCATCGCGGTGGAGATCGACGGGTACGGGCCCGGCGGGCCGCTCTCCCACAAGCGCGCCTACGACCTGCTGGTCCAGGCCGAGTCGGGGGCGTGCGCGACCACGGGCCGACCGGGCGCGCCGGCCAAGGCGGGGCCGCCGATGGCCGATGTGAGCACCGGTCTGTACGCCGCCCTGTCGATCATGGCGCTGCTCTGCGGGAAGGAGCGCGGCCGGGTGCAGGGGCCCACCTCAGCCGCGGTCAGCCTGTTCGACACCATGACGGAGTTGATGGGCTACTCGCTGACCTACACCCGGCACACGGGCGTGGACCAGGAGCCGAAGGGCATGGGCTCGCCCGCGGTGGCGCCGTACGGGGCCTATCCCACGGCCGACGGTCACACCGTCGTCCTCGGCACCACCAACGACGGCGAGTGGCAGCGGCTCGCGCGTGAGGTCCTCGGCCGCCCGGACCTGGCGGACGACGAGCGCTTGCGGAGCAACTCCGGCCGGGTCGCGCACAGTGAGGCCCTCGACGCGGAGATCGGCGCCTGGTGCGCGCGTCATGACCTGGCGTACGTCCAGGACCGTGCGGATGCCGCGGGGATAGGGAACTCCCGCTACAACACCCCGAGCGACGTCGTCGCGCACCCGCATCTGACGGCCCGCGACCGCTGGCGCGAGATAGACACGCCGGGCGGTCCGGTGCCGGCGCTGCTGCCGCCGCCGGTCATCTCCGGCTACGAACAGCCGATGGGGCCGATCCCGGCCCTCGGCGAACACACCGCGGCCGTCCTCGCCGAACTGGGGATCGGCGCCGAGGGGGAGTTGCCGTGAGTGAGGAGCCGGTACTGCTCTCCGGCGACTCGGGCGGCGTACGGACGCTGACGCTGAACCGTCCGCACCGCAGGAACGCGATCGACGAGGAGTTGTGGCGCGCGCTGCGGGACGCGCTCACGGACGCCGGGAATGACCGGTCCGTACGGGCACTCGTGCTGACCGGGGCCGGTGGCGCGTTCTGCTCCGGCGCGGACATCTCGGGGGGACTCAGCGCCGCGCACCCCATGTACCGGATGCGCACCCTGAGCGAAGTCACCCTGCTGCTGCACGAGTTGCCGGTCCCGACCGTCGCCATGGTGACCGGGGTGGCGGTCGGCGCGGGATGGAACCTGGCACTCGGGTGCGACCTGGTGGTCGCCACTCCGGAGTCGAGGTTCTCGCAGATCTTCGCGCGGCGCGGGCTGTCCCTCGACTGCGGGGGATCCTGGCTGTTGCCGAGGCTCGTGGGTCTGCAGCAGGCCAAACGGCTCGCGCTGCTCGCCGAGACGATCGACGCCGAGGAGGCGCGGTCGCTGAACCTGGTGACGTGGGTGGTGCGCGCCGAGGAGATCGACGACTTCGTGGCGCGCCTCGGCGCGCGTCTGGTGGCGGGCGCCCCGGTGGCCCTCGCCCAGAACAAGGCGCTGCTGAACGAGGGCGCCGACCGCACACTGCGGGACGCGCTCGCGAACGAGGCACGGGCCCAGGCGGTCAACTTCGCGACGACGGACGTCCCGGAGGCGTACTCCGCGTTCAAGGAGAAGCGGGAGCCGGTCTTCACGGGCCGCTGGGCGGTACCGCGCTCGACGCCATCTCAACGACCGGAAGGGTCGACATGCGGGAAGCAGTGATCGTGGAGGCGGTCCGCACCGCCGTGGGCAAGCGGAACGGCGGGCTGTCGGGCATGCACGCCGCGGACCTCTCCGCTGTCGTGCTGGGCGCGCTCGTCGAGCGGACGGGCATCGATCCGGAGGTCGTCGACGACGTGGTCTGGGGCTGTGTCTCCCAGGTCGGGGAACAGTCCAGCAATATCGGGCGCTATGCGGTGCTGGCCGCGGGCTGGCCCGAGAGCATCCCGGGCACCACGGTCAACCGGGCCTGCGGATCGAGCCAGCAGGCGCTGGACTTCGCCGCGCAGGCGGTCATGTCCGGCCAGCAGGACGTCGTCGTGGCGGGCGGAGTCGAGGTGATGAGCCGGGTCCCGCTCGGGGCAGCGCGCTCCACCGGCATGCCGTACGGGCCCCAGGTCCTCACCCGCTACCAGGACTTCTCCTTCAACCAGGGCATCTCCGCCGAGAAGATCGCGCAGAAGTGGGGCTTGCCACGGGAGCGGCTCGACGCGTTCTCGGCGCTGTCGCACGAGCGGGCCGCGGCGGCGCAGGACGCCGGTGCCTTCGAGGCTCAGATCACCGCCGTGTCGACCGAGGGGGCGACGACCGTGACCCTCGACGAGGGCATCCGGCGCGGTACGAGCGTCGAGACCCTCGCCAAGCTCAGACCGGCGTTCACCGAGGACGGTGTGATCCACGCGGGCAACGCCTCCCAGATCTCCGACGGGGCGGCGGCGCTGCTGGTGACGACACCGGAGAAGGCGCGCGAGCTGGGGCTGACGCCGCTCGTGCGCTACCGCGCGGGTGTGGTCACCGGCTCCGACCCGGTGCTGATGCTCACCGGTCCGATCCCGGCGACCGAGAAGGTGCTGCGGAAGACGGGCGTGAGTCTGCCGGAGGTCGGCGTCTTCGAGGTGAACGAGGCCTTCGCGCCCGTGCCCCTGGCCTGGCTCACCGAGACCGGCGCCGACCCGGCGCTGCTCAATCCGCTGGGCGGCGCGATCGCGCTCGGGCATCCGCTCGGCGCGTCGGGGGCGGTGCTGATGACCCGGATGGTCCACCACATGCGAGACCACGGGATCCGCTACGGCCTGCAGACCATGTGCGAGGGCGGCGGCACCGCCAACGCGACTCTCGTAGAGCTCGTATCCCCCGCATCCTGAGCACCCTCACGGAGGACGTCGTGCGCCGAGAACTCTTCACCGTCGACCACGAGGCGTTCCGGCAGCTCGTCCGGGACTTCGTGGCCAAGGAGGTGGTCCCTCACTACCGGGAGTGGGAGCACGCGGGCCGGCTGCCGCGCGAGCTCTTCGAGAAGCTCGGCTCGCTCGGAGTGCTGGGCATCTCCCTACCGGAGGCGTACGGCGGAGCGGGTCTGCACGACTACCGCTACAACGTCGTACTCCAGGAGGAGGCGGCCCGCGCCCTGGTCACGCTCGGCACCGTACGCACCCAACTCGACGTCGTCCTGCCGTACTTCCTCGCGTACGCCGACGAGGACCAGCGCGAGCGCTGGTTCCCCGGCCTCGCGGCGGGCCGGCTCCTGACCGCCGTCGCCATGACCGAGCCGGGCACGGGCTCCGATCTCGCGGGCATCCGTACCACCGCCGTGCGCGACGGGGACGCCTACGTCCTCAACGGGGCCAAGACGTTCATCACCGGCGGTCTCCTCGCCGACCTGGTGATCGTCGTGGCGCGTACGTCGACCGATCCCGACAACCGCCGGGCGGGCCTGACCCTGCTGGTCGTGGAGGACGGCATGCCCGGGTTCGCGCGCGGCCGGGTGCTCGACAAGATGGGCATCAAGGTGCAGGACACCGTGGAGCTGTCCTTCGACGAGGTGCGGGTCCCGGTCGCCAACCGGCTCGGCGAGGAGGGCGCGGCCTTCGGCTATCTCGGCCACAACCTCCCCCAGGAGCGGATGACGGTGGCGGTCGGATCGGTCGCCCAGGCGAAGGCGGCACTCGACACGACCCTCGAATACGTCAGGGAACGGCAGGTGTTCGGGACTCCGGTCGCCTCCTTCCAGAACACGAAGTTCGAACTCGCCGCGGTGGCCGCCGAGATCGAGGCCGCGCAGATGATGCTCGACCGGGCGGTGCGCGAGCTCGTCGACGGCGAACTCTCCGGAGCGGACGCGGCCAAGGTCAAACTGTTCTGCACGGAGATGCAGGCACGCGCGGTCGACCGCTGTCTGCAACTCTTCGGGGGGTACGGGTACATCCTGGAGTACCCCATCGCCCGGCTGTACGCGGATGCGCGCATCACCCGCATCTACGCCGGCACCAGCGAGGTCATGAAGGTCATCATCGCCAAATCCCTGGGACTGTGAGCATCATGGCGGACTTCTCCAGCAGGACCGGCGTCGCGTTCGTCGCGGGCGGCACCGGCGGCATCGGCGCGGCCGTCGTGCGCATGCTCGCCGAGCGCGGCAGCGACGTGGCGTTCACGTACCGCACCAGCCAGGCCGGGGCCGACGCCCTCGCCGCCGAGGTGAAGGCGTACGGGCGTCAAGTCCTCGCGCTGCGCCTCGACCTGGGCGACGAGTCGGCCACGGCGGAGGCGGTCGCCGAGGCGGCCTGCGCCTTCGGGGGCCTGCACACGCTCGTGTACGCGGCGGGCCCGCATGTGCCGATGGTGCACCTCAGCAAGGTGACGCCGAGTCAGTACCGGGCCCAGCTCGACGCGGACGCGGTGGCGTTCTTCAACCTCGTCCATCCCGCACTGCCCCGGCTGCGGGAGACGCGGGGCTCCATCGTCGCCGTCACCACCGTGGCCACCCGCCGGTTCCCCGTGCGCGACGGGCTGTCGTCGGGCACGAAGGGGGCGGTCGAGGCGGTGGCGCGGGCGCTGGCCGCCGAGGAGGGCCGCTATGGCGTCCGCGTGAACTGCGTCGGCCCCGGCATGCTGACCGACGGCATCGCCGCCCGTCTGATCAGCTCCGGCGAACTCGACACGGCGGCGCTGGAGATCACCCGGCGCAACATCCCGCTGCGCCGTTTCGGCGAGGCGAAGGACATCGCGGAGGCGGTGACGTTCCTGGCCTCGGACCGCGCCGGCTTCATCACCGGGCAGGCGCTGGGGGTGGACGGCGGGTACAGCGTTTAGCGCCCTGGTTCACTCCTGCGGTGTGATCCGCTGTCCGCCGACGAACGTCGCGCGTACGACGTCGGCGGACATGAGGTCGAGCGCTTCTTTCAGCGGTACGTGGAGGAGACACAGGTCGGCGACCGAGCCGACGGTCAACTTTCGTACTCGTGAGGGGTGTTGAGGCTCCCCCGCGAAGAGGTCCAGCGCCGCACGCCGGTGCACCGCCTCCCCGCCGGACCGCTCGACGGCCGCCCGCATCACCGCCCAGGGGTCGGCACTCCCGTACGGCGCGTCGGTCCCGGCGGCGAGCGGAATCCCCGCCTCGGCCAGGGACCGGCAGCGGTACAGGTGGGCCTGGTCGTCCGGGTCCACATCGGTCGCGTACTCCCGGCCCCGCTCCACGGGAAAGTGCGGTTGCGTCACGACCGTCACGCCGAGCCGCGCGAGCCAGGGCATCGTCTCGGCCGGGATCACCGACCCGTGCTCGATCCGGTCACCCGCGACCGGCCCGGCCTCGTCCAGGGCGAGCAGGGTCACGAGCAACTGCACCCGGGTCACGCAGTGCACGGCCACCGGGCGGGGCCGCACCGCCGCCATGGACGCCGCGAGTTCGTCCGGCGTCGGCAGGGTCGCGTCGTCGAGCAGGAACTTCACCGGCGCGTCGCCGAGCCCCATCACGACGAGCCGCTGCGGCAGCACCGAGAGCAGCTCGGCCAGCCCCTCCCCCGGCTGCGGATCCGCGTTGGTGAACCCGGTGATCCCGTACGTCGCGGCCCGGGCCCCCACGCCGCGCAGATCCAGCCCTACGGGCCCAGTGAACCCACGCAGCCGCTCGTCCTCCCGCCAGAACCGCCCCTCGCCCCCGCCGTCCAGCCCGGCGGCCCGCAGCGCGGCGCTGTTCCACACCCACAGGGCCCCGCTGCGGTGCTGGACCCGCACCGGCCGATCGGACGCGAAGTCGTCCAGCATCCACCGGTCGAGCTCCCCCGCGACACTCTCGTGGTAGCCGACGGCGCGCACCCACTCCCCCGGCGCCCCCCGCCGCAGGGCGGCCACCAGTCCCTCCCGGTCGCGCACATCCCCCGGACCGACCCGCACGGACGCGGCCTCGGCCGCCAGTGCCGCCAGGTGTACGTGGTGGTCGTGCAGGCCGACCAGCAACGCGCCGCCCCGGCCGTCGACATCGCCGCGCCCCGCCCGTCGTCGGCCGATCCCGACGACCCGTCCTCCTCCGAGGCGCACGTCCACCCTGCCGTGGCCCTCGACCTCCACGTCCGTGATCAGCATGTCAACGGCTGTCGGCGAGGGCGGCGGCGCAGGCGGCCATGGAGAGGCCGAGAAGCTCGCCTCCGCCGTCGGCCAGCGAGCGGGCGACGGCGTGGGCGGCGAAGACGCCGGTGACGGGGTCGGCGAGCGCGTCGCCCAGAAAGACGGGGGCGCCGGCGCGGTCGATGCCGGTGAGGCCGCCCGCGACGGCCGCGTCGTCGCCGAAGGCGATACGGTCCTCGTCGCGGCCGTAGCCGGTGATGCTCAGCCAGACACGGCCGGGGCGGGCCGCGAGGAACTCCTCGGCGTGGATACCCAGTCGGCGCAGTGCCCTCGGGCGTGACGCCTCGATGACGACGTCCGCCTCGGCGACGACCTCGGCGGGTGCGCCGGAGGCGAAGTCGAGCACCAGGCTCTCGTGTCCGTCGTGCAGCCAGCGGTAGAAGGCGGGCGATCCCCTGCGCGCGCCGTCCGGTCGGGTGGTGCTCTCCACCTTCACGACCCTCGCGCCCGCCGCCCCCAGGAGCCGGGCGCACAGGGGCCCTGCCCACAGCGACGAGAAGTCGACGATCCGCAGCCCGGCCAGGTCACGTGGGCTCGGCGCCCCGCCTCGCTCGGCGCGTACGGGAGCGCGGGTGCCGCGGGCCGAACCGTGGGCGGCGGCCGCGATCCCGAGCAGTTGCGCGTGTGCCGCGACCTCGGCCGCCGCGGCCCGGCGCGCCGCCTCGTGCGGTTCCTGCGTCCCGGCTCTCCCGAGCAGCGCGACGAGAGCGGGCACGGCGGCCAGGTCGTCGGGGCGGGCCAGGTTCACGGCGGCCCAGCCGTCGGCGGTTTCGAGGAGGTGGCAGGAGCCGCCGGCCGAGACCCTGCCGGGGAGGGGGAGGCCGGTGAGGTCGGCGCGGAGGAAGAGGGCGGTCGGTATGTCCACGGGCACGCCGGTGAGGCCGGTGAAGGCCTTCGCCACGTCGTGGAGGGGGCCGAGGAACGGCTCGACGGGTTCCATCCAGCTCCGGAGAGTATCGTTCTCCAATTCATGAACCCCCTTCTCCGCCATGGCGATCCCCTATTACACTCCAGTCGCCGCCGGTTGGGGAGGGGAACGACATGACCTTGGACTCGCCCTTCCACCTGGTCGACCTCGACCGGGAGGCGCCGGTACGGGCCGCCGCGAACGATCGGGTGCTCGTCGGTGTGGCGGCGGAACCGGTCGACGCGGGCCCGGAGTTCGACATCCTGCTCACCGGTGTCGCCGATCCCCCGCGACCGTGGGTGGGGTGCGCGGACCCGTACACCGTCGCCCAGCGCCTCGCGGCGATCGTCGCGGCGCAGCCGGCGGCCTGCGTCGCGCTGACGCAGGTGCTGCGCATGGGCGGCCGGGTCGATCCGCCCGAGCGGCTGGTGCTCGAGTCCCTCGCCTACTCGATGCTGCAGAGCGGCGCGGGCTTCCGTGCCTGGCTGGCCTCGGCGCGCCCGCGCACTCCACGTCCGGCCGCCGAGCCCGTACGGCTGTGTCGTGACGGCGACCGGCTTGCCATCACCTTCGACCGGCCGTGGGTACGGAACGCGTTCGACGCCGGGACCCGGGACGCCCTGTGCGAGGCGCTGCACGTCGCCGTGGCGGATCCGTCGATCGCGCGCGTCGACCTGTACGGGAACGGTGCCGCGTTCTGCAGCGGAGGTGACCTGGCCGAGTTCGGGACGTCCCGCGATCCGGCGCAGGCCCACCTGCTGAGGGTACGGCGCAGTCCGGCCGCGCTGCTCCAGGAGTGCGGCCCCCGGGTGACCGCGCATCTGCACGGCGCCTGTGTCGGCGCCGGGATCGAGCTGGCGGCCTTCGCGGGGCGGGTGCTGGCCGCGCCGGACACGGTGATCCGGCTGCCGGAGGTCGGGATGGGGCTGATCCCGGGCGCGGGCGGCACGGCGAGCCTCCCGGTCCGCATCGGCCGGGAGCGCACCGCGTATCTCGCCCTGTCGGGCGGCACGTTGAGCGCGGCGGAGGCGCTCGGCTGGGGCCTGGTCGACGGGATCGGCGAGGTCACCGTGGCGGGCGCTCCCTCACCGCCCGCCACGGCGTCGGACGCCCCCTCCTCGTCCGGCGCGGCGGCGGGCGGGCGCTGAACCCACCGCGCGGCGCGGCTGCCGGCGCACCGTGCCGACCGGCCCCGACGTCACCCCGTGGTGACGCTCCGGGCGCCGTGGGCACCGTACGGCGGCCGTCGGGGGACGCCGCGCGTCAGCTGCCGGTCCACACCGGCGTTCTGCGCTCCGCGAAGGCGCGGGCGCCCTCCGCCGCGTCCTTGCTGCGGAACACCGACACGACCTCGTCCGGTTCGGCCCAGCGGCGTTCCCGTATCAGCTTCTTGGTCATGGCGACGCCCAGCGGACCGTTGGCGGCGATCCGCCCGGCCAGGGCGAGCGCCTCCTCCCGCACCCGGGCGGCGGGAACGGCGCGGTTCACCAGGCCGGCCCGCTCGGCCTGCGCGGCCGTGACCGGATCGCCGGTCAGGCCCATCTCCAGGGCGATCGCGAGCGGTACCCGGTCGGCGAGCGTCGTACCGCCCCCGGCCGCGAACAGGCCCCGCTTGACCTCGGCGATCCCGAGCCTGGCGTCCTCGGCCGCCACGACCAGGTCGCAGGCCAGCACCATTTCGAAGCCGCCGCCGAGGGCGGAGCCGTTCAGCGCCGCGATCACGGGGGTGCCGATGCCGTCCCGGAAGAACCACACCAGGCCGTCGAACTTGCCGCCGCCCTTCGCGAACGCCTTGAGGTCCATGCCGGCGCAGAACACGGTTCCGGCGCCCGTCAGGACGATCGCCCGGACCCCCGGATCGGCGTCCGCCTCCCGCAGTACGTCCGACAGGTCGTCGATCAGCTCCGGACTCAGGGCGTTGCGGGCCTCGGGCCGGTTCAGGGTCGCGACGAGGACGTTGTCGACCCGCTCGGTCAGGACCAGGTCGCTCATCGGGCGGCACCCGTCGCCGCGCGCGCCCGGGAGCGGTACGCCTCCAGCTTCTCGGCGGGTTCGATCAGACGGTGGCTGCGCGACTGGATGGACACGTCGTGGCCCTCGGCCCGCTTGCGCAGCGCCCCCACCGTGGCCTGCTCGCGCGGCACATGGGTGAAGGGATCGAAGGAGTACCAGCGCATGGCGTTCTCGTGGGTCATCTTGGCGATGTCCGGGTCGGGCACGTCGAAGCGCTCCATCACGCCCATGAGTTCCTCGGGCGCCTCCGGCCACATCGAGTCGCTGTGCGGGTAGTCGCACTCCCAGGCGATGTTGTCGATGCCGATCTCGTGACGGAGTTTCACCCCCATCGGGTCACTGATGAAGCAGGTGAGGAAGTGCTCCCGGAAGACCTCGGACGGCAGCTTCCCGCCGAAGTCCTGGAGAGTCCAGGCCGCGTGCATCTCGAAGGTGCGGTCCACCCGCTCCAGGAAGTAGGGGATCCAGCCCGTGCCGCCCTCCGACAGGGCGATCTTCAGATCGGGGAAGTCCTTGACCGGCTGGGACCACAACAGGTCGGCGGCGGCCGAGACGATGTTCATCGGCTGCAGGGTGATCATGACGTCGGGCGGCGAGTCGACCGCCGGGATCGCCAGCCTGCCCGAGGAGCCGATGTGCACCGACAGGACGGTGTTGGTGTCGGACAGCGCCCGCCAGAGCGGGTTCCAGTACGGGTCGTGAAAGCTCGGGTACCCGAGCACCGCGGGGTTCTCGGTGAAGGTCAGCGAGTGGCAGCCCTTGGCGGCCACCCGGCGGACCTCCGCCGCGCACAGTTCGGCGTCCCAGATGACCGGGATCGCCATCGGGATGAACCGCCCGGGATGCGCCTCGCACCATTCGTCGATGTGCCAGTCGTTGTAGGCCCGTACCAGCGCGAGTGAGAAGTCGGCGTCCTCCGTGGCGAACAGCCTGGCCGCGAAGCCCGGGAAGGACGGGAAGTTCATCTGGGCGAGGATGCCACCCGCGTTCATGTCGGCGACGCGCTCGTTCACGTCGTAGCAACCGGGGCGGATCTCGTCCAGGGCCTGCGGTTCGAGGCCGTACTCCTCCTTGGGCCGGCCGGCCACCGCGTTCAGCGCGGCGGTGCGGATCACCGTCTCCCGGAACGTCCAGGTGTCGGTGCCGTCGTCCTGGTGGACCAGCTGGGGCGCGTCGTCCTGGTACCGCTCGGGGAGGTGGTTCACGAACATGTCGGGGGGTTCGATGATGTGGTCGTCGACGCTGATGAGGATGAGATCGTCTCGATCCATGACGGGTTCCCTTCCGGAAGGGGGAGGCAGGCGGCTCGGGTGGGGGCTTGCGTGCGTACGGCTAGTCGGAGGCGGGCAGCGGCTTGGCCGCCTTGATGGTCATCGGGACGCCGTCGCAGCTCAGTTCGCCGGTGCCGGAGGAGGTGCAGAGCACTTCGAGGGCCCCGCCGGCGTCCACGTACCGCTTGCCGATGAGGGTGACGGCCTCGGCCGCGCCGCCGGGTGCCGGCTTCGCGCCGGTCGCGGGGACCATCGGACTGCCCCCGCAGGAGAGCTGGACCGAGCCGCCCGCGGGGGCGCGGACGACGACCACCCGCGTGCTGCAGACGGCGCTGGCGAGCTGGTCACCGGGGCGCGGCGTCGTTACCGGTGGGGTCATGGTGGATGTCCCTTTCGAGCAGGCGGTCGGCGAGCAGGTCGATGTCGTAGGACTGGCGGGCCATCCAGAAGCGCAGGAAGCCGGTCAGCGAGTACCGAAGGAAGAGCGCGGAGCCCACCACGGTCGCGCAGATGCCCCCCAGTCCGAGTGCGAGTCCGTCGCCCTGGACGAGCGGGTCGACGGTGTTGTGGGACACCAGGTAGCCCGACACGCCGAGCACCAGGCCGCCCACCATCAGCAGGACGCCGAGGCGCAGCCAGAGGGTGGCCCGGGCGGCGGCCGGGTCGGGGATCTTCAGTACCGCCAGTTCTCGGACGAAGCGGTCCGCGCGCGGCTCGGTGGTGGTCATGCGGAACTCCCCAGATAGAGGGCGGACAGTTCGGCGCGCAGCCCGCCGTCGGGGTGGCCCTGCCGTTGGACCCGGCCACGTACGAGGACGGCCGCGTGGTCGGCGATGTCGAGGACGGCGGCCGCGAACTGCTCGACCACCAGGACGGCCACGCCCTGCCGGGCGATCTCGGCGACCTGTTCGTAGAGCCGGCCGACGATCAACGGGGCGAGCCCCATGGAGAGTTCGTCGAGCAGCAGGACGGCGGGGTCGGTGGCGAGGCCGCGGGCGAGGGCGAGCATCTGCTGCTCGCCACCGGAAAGGGTGCCGGCCGCCTGCGAGGCGCGGCGGTGGAGGATCGGGAAGCGCTGGAAGGCGATCTCCTCGATCTCCGCACGGCCCCGGCCGGTGAAGGTCATCATCAGGAGGTTGTCGCGGACGGACAGGTTGGGGAACACTCCGCGGCCCTCGGGGATCAGACAGACCCCGGCGCGGGCCAGGTCTCGGGGGTCGGCTCCGGTCATGTCCCGGCCGCCCAGCCGGAGATGGCCGGATTCGACGGGGTGGACTCCGGAGGCGACGCGCAGGGTGGTGGTCTTGCCCGCCCCGTTCGGGCCCAGCAGGGCCACCACCTGCCCGGCGGCGACCTGGAGGTCGACGCCGTGCAGGACCGTGATCCGGTCGTAGGCGGCACGGACGCCGCTCAGTTCGAGAATGGCGCTCACGCGTCCCCCAGGTAGGCCGCCAGGACGGTCTCGTCGTTCCGGATCACCTCGGGCGGGCCGGAGGCGATGACCTTGCCGAGATCGAGTACGTACACCTCGTCGCACACGCCCATGACGAGGCTCATGTCGTGTTCGACGAGGACCACGGCCGTGCCGTCGTCGGTCAGCGAGCGCAGCAGCGCGGCGAACCGTTCGGTCTCCTCGCTGTCCTGTCCGGCGGCGGGTTCGTCGAGCAGGAGCACCTTGGGCCGGATGACCATCGCGCGGCCGACCTCGACCAGGCGGCCGACTCCGGTGGGCAGTGCGTCGGGCGGGCTGTCGGCGAGATGTGTCAGGCCGAGCCTGGTGAGGGTCTCGGTGACGGCGTGCCGCGCACGGCGCCGGTCGGGGCCGAGTTCGGCCGCGACGAGGAGGTTGTCGCGGACGGTGAGTCGGCCGAAGAGCTCCAGCCGCTGGAAGGTGCGGGCGAGTCCGCGCCGGGCGCGGCCCGCGGGGCTGGTCCGGGTGATGTCCTGTCCGTCGAGGAAGACCTGTCCGGCGGAGGGCCTGCGCAGTCCGGAGGCGACGTCGAACAGGGTGCTCTTGCCGGCTCCGTTGGGGCCGATGAGTCCGGTCACGCGGCCCGGTTCGGCGGTCAGGGCGACGCCGTCCAGAGCCCGGTTGCCGCCGAAGGCGACGGTCACTCCGCTAATCCGCAGCGAGGCCACGGGCGAGCACCTCCCTGTCCTCGGGGCGCCAGGCGCGCCGCAGTCCCCACCATTCGACGGGGACCTCCGGTTCGGTCGGGGCGGCGGTCTGCCGGGCCGTCGCCCAGATCCGCAGCGCCACCCCCGCGGCCACCGAACAGCCCAGGAACGTCCAGCCGTTGATCAGGCCGCCGAGCCGCAGGACCCACAGCAGGGCGAGTACGCAGAGCAGGCCGGGCAGGGCGATCCGGTCCCGGCCGAGCGGCTCCCACTCACGGCGGAACCGGACCACGATGCCGTCGGGGTTGTGGCCGAGCCCGATGCCGGCGAGGCCGGGCAGCAGGGCGACGAGGTTCTGCGCCCAGGGCGCCACGGCGACCAGCGCGTTCGTCGGGCCGATGTAGGCGGTCCCGGCGAACAGTCCGTTGCCGACCGTGCCGAGGCCGCCGACCACCGCGACCAGGAAGATCGGCAGTCCCGCCACCAGGTTGAACTGGTCGGCGGTGATGGACCGCTGCTGCATTCCGTAGAGCGCGCCGCCGAGCCCGGCGATCCCCGAGGAGAGCGCGAACACCAGGACCTTGGCCCGCAGCAGGCTGCCGCCGAGGGTCGCGTAGGCGGCCTCGCTGTCACGCAGTGCGATCAGCCGCCGCCCGAAGCGGCCCCGGCGCACCGCCGCCACGACCAGCGAGGCGAGCGCGAGGCAGACGGCCGCGAACACCAGTTGCTTCGCCGCGGTGTCCAGTTCGAGGCCGAAGAGCCGGGGTCCGGCCACGTCCACCGAGCCCTGGTCGAACAGGGCGATCCGCATCCCGAAGAGGTGGAAGGCCGGCAGGGTGAAGATCCACCGGTCCAGGACGACCGCGAAGGCGGCGGTCCCGAGGGCCAGATACACCCCGGACAGCCGCAGCGCGGGCAGCGCGACGACGGCGCCGGCCACCGCGGAGACCAGGATCGCGGCGCCGAGGGCCCAGAACTCCCCGTGCGCGCCCAGGTGGGCCCATACGACGGCCCCGATCCCGGCCATGCTCAGCTGGCAGAGCGAGATCTGCCCGGCGTACCCGGCCAGGGGTACGTACGACAGGGCCACCACGCCGAGCGAGAAGATGGCGCCGTAGGTGATGAGGTCGGCCTCGCCGAGGACCGAGGCCAGCACCGCGCCGAACGCGACGACACAGACGGCGAACACGGCCGTGCCGCGGGCCGTCGGAACCGGCACCGGGCGCAGCTTGCGGTCCCGGCCGCGCAGCCGTCGGTGCGGGAACGCCAGCAGGGCCACGAACAGCAGCAGTGCGGGGGCGGCCAGCCTGAGGCCGGGCAGGTAGGCGTTCTGCGGGAGATAGCCGGTCAGATAGCTCTCCATGCAGCCGACCACGATCGCGCCGACGAAGGTCAGGGGCACGCTGCGGAGCCGGCCGAAGATGGCCGCGGTGTAGGCGCTGACGATCAGCAGCGAGAGCTGGGCGGCGTCGAGGGTGACGGTCGGGGCGATGAGGATGCCGCCGATCGCGGCGAGTTGGGTGCCGAGGATCCAGGCGGTCTTGTTGGCCCGTACGGGATGGGCTCCCGTCAGCCCGACCAGGGCGCGGTCGTCGACGGTCGCGCGCATCTCGGCGCCGGGGCGGGTGCGGAAGAGCAGGATCCGCAGGCCGACCGCGACGAGCACCGCGACGGCCATGGTGAGGGCCTGGTGCCAGGTGACCACGGCCGAGCCGATGTGGAAGGGTTTGCGGTCGGCGAAGAACGTGGGCAGCGTGCGCGGCACGTTGGGATCCCAGATCCAGCGGGCGACGGCGATCAGGCCGCTGAGCAGCGCCACCGTCATGACCAGCCGTTCGGCCTCGCCCAGCGCCTGGACGGGCCGGAGGACGACCCTCTCGACGAACAGGCCGAAGGCCGGGGCGAGGACGAGCAGGACCACGGCCAGCGCCACCGGTACCGGCCAGCCCCAGCCGCCGGTGAGCTGCCAGTAGGCGAAAGCCGACAGCATGCCCGCCGCGCCGTG
This sequence comes from Streptomyces sp. NPDC007896, assembly GCF_042959425.1. Classification (NCBI taxonomy): domain Bacteria; kingdom Bacillati; phylum Actinomycetota; class Actinomycetes; order Kitasatosporales; family Streptomycetaceae; genus Streptomyces; species Streptomyces sp. NPDC007896. The sequence goes on from NZ_JBIBKX010000014.1 coordinate 291,897, forward strand.
CGCGAAGTTGAAGACGCCGGTCGTCGTGTAGGTGAGCACCAGACCGCTGCCGATGACCGCGTAGATCGCGGCGGTGCTCAGGCCGACGATCCCGAAGGTGAGGAACTGCTCCATGACGGGCCGTCACTCACCCTCTCGCCGGGGCCGGCGAGAGCGAACGGTCTCGGCGCCCGGTCGGCCGGGAGGCGGCGGTGCCATCCGCCGCGAGGCGTACTCGGCGACCGCCCCCAGGGCGGCGAAGGGTGTGGGCTGGTTCAAGGGGTCTCCTCCTCGGTGCTGTCCCCGAGCGGCCGGCGGGAACAGGTGATCGCCCCGGCCACCTTGAGCGCGAGGTGGTTCTCCTCCTCTCTATTGGTGGAAACTAGCTTCTCACTAAGAGAGAATCAACCATTCACACAAAGGCAGGAGAGACGATGAGCGGACAGCGCAGGGGAACCGCGATCGCCATGACCGACCCCGAGCGGGACACCTTCCTGCGAACCCAGCCGCTGTGCCGGGTCGCGACCGTCGGACGGAACGGAGATCCCCATGTCAGCGCCCTGTGGTTCGTGTGGGACGGATCCACGCTGTGGCTCAACTCGCTGGTGCGCAGCCAGCGCTGGACCGACCTGGACCGGGATCCGCGGCTCAGCGTGATCGTCGACGACGGGGGCACGGACTTCATGGCCCTGCGCGGCGTCGAACTACGTGGCAGCGTCGAGGTCGTCGGCGAGGCGCCCCGCAAGGGAGACCCCCTGGACGAACTCGTGCACCCCGAACGGCTCTTCGCGGACAAGTACACGGGCGGCGGCGCGTTCCGGTACGACGGGAAGCACGGCTGGCTCCGGCTCACCGCGGAGAAGGTCGCGAGCTGGGACTTCGCGAAGCTCCGCCGCGACCGTTGACGCCACGACCCACACATGGAAACCTGCCACTCGTGAATGAGAATGGCATTCTCGCGAAGGGTGGAAAGGTCCTTGTCCACTGACGACCTGATGGAGATTCAGCAGCTGCTGGGCCGCTACGCGGTCCACATGACCCGGTGCGACATCGACGGGGTGCTCGCGGTCTTCACCCCCGACGGCACCTACAGCGCCTTCGGGGACACCTATGGCCTCGACGAGTTCCCGGCCCTGGTCGCCGCCGCGCCCAAGGGGCTGTTCCTGGTGGGTACGGCGGTGGTCGAACTGCCCCCAGCGGGAGACCGGGAAGGGGACGGGGACACCGCGACCGGCACCCAGCCGCTGTGCTTCATCGACCACGCCACCCACGCCATGCGGATCGGCTACTACAACGACACCTATCTGCGAACCGCCGACGGCTGGCGCCTGCGGACACGGGCGATGACGTTCATCCGCCGCAGCGGGGCGCACGACTCGGGCCGCCCGCACGCCTTCGAACGCCCGGGCGCATGAACGTCACGGAGTTCCGGTCGGATCTGCGCCGCTGGCTCGACCGGAACGACCTCTCCCCCGGACCCGATCACTCCCTCGACGGACAGGTCGCGCAGCTCGCCCGGGTCCGGCGCGCCCTCTACGAGGCGGACTGGATGCGGTACGGCTGGCCCGCCGAGGTGGGGGGTCTCGGCGGGCCGGCCGTACTGCGGGCCGTGCTCGGCGAGGAGGTCGCCACGCGGGGCCTGGCCGAGCCCGGCATCTACTCGATGATCGAAGTGCTCGCCCCGACGATGATCTCGTACGCCCGTCCGGAGCTGGCGGCGAAGATGGTCCCGCTGCTGCTCGGCGGCCGGGAGCAGTGGTGCCAGGGCTTCTCCGAACCCGGCTCGGGCAGCGACCTGGCCTCCCTCACCACCCGGGCCGTCCCCGGGGGCGGGGACTGGGTGGTGACGGGCCAGAAGGTGTGGACGAGCCTCGCGCAGTACGCGGCCCGCTGTGTCCTGCTCACCCGCACCGCGCCGGGCCACGACGGGATCACCGCGTTCTTCGTCGACATGGACACCCCCGGCATCACCGTGCGGCCGCTGCGCACGATGCACGGCGTGGACGAGTTCGCCGAGGTGTTCTTCGACGACGTGGTCGTCCCCGCCGACCGGATGCTCGGCCACCCCGGCGACGGCTGGCGGCTGGCGATGGACCTGCTCCCGCACGAGCGCTCCACCTGCTTCTGGCACCGCGTCGCCCACCTCTACACCCGGCTCGACCGGCTGCTCACGGAGATGCCCGGACCGGAGGACGCCGGGGAGGACCTGGCCCTGGGCGCCGCCTATCTGGCGCTGCACACCGTGCGCTGCCGTTCCCACGGCACCCAGCGGCGACTCGCGGCGGGCGCCCGGCTCGGCCCGGAGACCTCCGTCGACAAGGTGCTGCTGGCCACCGCCGAGCAGCAACTCTTCGACACCGCCCGGGACCTGCTCCCCGGTGTGCTGGAGCTGACGGACACGCCGTGGCGGGAGGAGTACCTGTACTCGCGGGCGGCGACCATCTACGGCGGCACCGCCGAGATCCAGCGCACCATCATCGCCCGTCGGCTGCTGGACCTGGGAAAGGACTGACACACCATGGATGCCGCCGAGCGGGACCTCTTCGCGCAGACGCTCCGCAAGACGATGACGGCGGCGTCGGGCCGCGCCCTCGACACGGCCCTGGCCGACCTCGGCTGGTCCGACCTGCTCACGCAGGCACCGGACGTGGCGGTCCCGCTCGCCTTCGGGCTGCTCGGCGAGACCGGCGCGCACGCACCGCTGCTGAACGACGTCCTGCTGCACGCGGCGGGACGTGCCGTCGGGGGCACGCCGCCCCTGCCGTACACGGGCGGCGCGTGGGTCGTGTGGGAGCGCACGGACGAGACCGGCGGCGCGCTGGACGGCGAGCTGCCGCTGCGCACCGTCGCGGCCGGGGATCCCGTCCCCCTCGCCGCGGGACGCCGGGCGCTCGGCTGGTGGCTCCTGGGCACCGGCCGGGCGATGCTCGCGCTCGCCCGCTCGCACGTGCTCGACCGGACCCAGTTCGGCCGTCCCCTGGCCTCCTTCCAGGCCGTACGGCACCGGCTCGCCGAGACCCTCGTCGCGCTCGACGGCGCCGAGGCGACCCTCGTGGCCGCCGAGGACGACCTCGGCTGCCTGCTCGCCAAGGCGGCGGCCGGACAGGCGGCGCTGACGGCCGCCCGGCACTGTCAGCAGGTCCTCGGCGGGATCGGCTTCACCGCCGAGCACGATCTGCACCGGCACGTCCGGCGCGCCCTCGTGCTGGACGGACTGCTGGGCAGCGCACGGGAGTTGACGCGGGAGGCCGGGCAGCTCGTAAGGGAGGGCCGCTCGGCGCCGCGACTCGTTCAGCTGTGACGCGGACCCGTGAAGTCGTCGTTCAACTGTGTTCCGGACCCGTGAAGTCGTCGTTCAGCTCTGGCTCTCACCCGCGATGCCGTCCAGGGTCCACCACGTGCCCGACTGCCACACGCGGCCGTCCCAGACGGCGCGTTGGGCGCCACGGGGGTCGTCGACGGTGTGGGCCCCTGCCGCGTCGAAGACCATGGTGGTCCGCCGGGCGACGCCATAGGCGGGCCAGCTCGGCAGGCCTTCGGCGGTGGGGACGCCGGTCGTGACGAACGCCGCCCAGGCCTCGTGCAGCCGCTGGTTCACGCCCTGCCCGCCGAGCCAGACGGCGTCGCCGTCCGTGCCGTGCATCGCGGGCAGGGCACCGGAGGGGGCGACGGCGGGCGGCAGGCCGGTCAGCGGCACGTCGTAGCGGGAGCGCCAGACGGGGGCGTGCGCGGACTGGGCGTCGGCGAGGCGGGCCGAGGGGATGCCGTACCGTTCGTCGGTCATGAGGTCGACCCGCAACTGGACCGGATCATGGGCGAGTTCGGGACGCGCCGCGATGTACGCGGCGAGGATCCGGTCGCGTGCGGCGGTACCGAAGTACTCCTCCAGCACGCGGTCGGCCTGCTCGGCCGCGTCGGGATCCAGCAGCTGGTAGAGGGCGCATTCGTTGACGCACGTCTGCACCAGCAGTGGGATCCGCGCGGCGGCGCCCGCCTCGATGGCGTCCAGCGGCCTGGCGGTGAGGGCGAGACCGTCGAGGGACGGGCGCCACAGCCAGCCGGCCCGCGTGCCCTCGCCCAGCGCGGTCTGCGCGTCGAGGATCTCCTCGGCGCTCACCTTCCTGAGGTGCCGTGTTCCGGCTCCCAGTGCGCGCAGGAACCGCCGGGTGATCGCGGCGTCCTGGTCCCGGTCGGCGATGTGGTCCGCCCCGCCGCTCGACGAGGCGGCCCCGTGGATCATGCCCCGGGTGAGAGGTGAGGTGAGCAGGTTGGCGACGGACTTGGCGCCGGCGGACAGTCCGTAGAGCGTGATCCGCTCCGGGTCGCCGCCGAAGCCGGCGATGTTCTCGCGGACCCAGCGCAGCGCGGCGATCTGATCGTGCAGACCGAAGGCGCCGGTGTGCTCCTCGCCGTCCACGGCGAGGAACCCGAGCGCGCCCAGCCGGTAGTTGAACGTCACGACGACCACGCCGTGACGGCGTGCGAAGGTACGGCCGTCCCCGGCGATGTCGCTCCCGGTGCCGACCTGGTACCCGCCGCCGTGGATCCACAGCAGGACGGGGAGGCCCGCCGCGCCGGCCGGGGCCGTCACATTGACGTACAGGCAGTCCTCGGACGGTTCCGGCAGCACGGGAGCGTCGGTGGGGCCTGCCGTACCGGCGGGGACCGGCATCGGCGGTTGCGGGGCGGGCGCCCCGTACGCCGTCGCGTCGCGCACCCCGCTCCACGGCTCGGCCCGACGCGGCAGTCGCAGGCGTGACGGGCCCACGGGCGGAGCCGCGTAGGGGATACCGCGCCAGGCGAGGACGCCCTCGTCGATCTCGGCGCCCCGCACCTTGCCGCCGGTCGTGTCCACGACGTACGCCGTCATACCGTCCGTGCCCTCCTGCCGTGACGTCAGGACCGGGCCTGCGTCCGTCCCCGCGCGGTGACGTCGGCGCGCCGGGCGGCGACCTCGCTCGTGCCCGGCTGCCAGGTCTCGGCCATGTACCCCTCGATGAGGTGCGCCTCGTCGAGGGTGGCCGCGCCCGCGATCTGGCGGTGGTGCCGCAGCAACCGGCGGACACCGCGCTGGTCGTTGTTCACGATGTCGGCGGCCAGCCTACGGGTGAAGGGGAGCAACTCCTCGTGCGGCACGACATGGTTGACCAGTCCGAGGCCGAGCGCCTCCTCGGCGGTCAGGAAGTTGCCGGTGAGCGACATCTCGACGGCCCGCCGGTGCCCGACGGCCTGGGCGAGGAGTACGGTCGCGCCGCCGCCCGGCATGATGCCGAGCCGGGCGTGGGTGTCGGCGAACCGGGCGCGCCGCGACGCCACCAGGAACGTGCACTGCAGGGCCACTTCGAGCCCGCCGGTCACCGCGACGCCGTTGACCGCCCCGATGACGGGCTTGCCGATCACCGGCAGGAAGCGGAAGAGGCCGTTGGCGTCGCGCTCCGGCCCTTGACCGGGCGCCCGGGGGACGGCGCTCGGCGGCGACTCCCCCGACACCTCCTTGAGGTCGACCCCGGCGCAGAACGCGGGATCCGCGCCGGTCAGGATCACGGCATCGACGTCGAGGGCCTTCCCCGCGGCCGTGACCGCGTCCCACAGCGCGAAGGTGACCTCCCGGCTCAGCGCGTTGCGCGCCTCGGGCCGGTTGAGCGTCACCGTCGCGATCCGCTCCTCGACGTCTACAAGGACGACAGGCTCCCGCCCGGCCAAAGCGCCACCTCCACCCACCCGGGAGAACCTCACGGCGACTCAACCTCACAGCCGCAAGAACCTCGTTCTCAGAATATGCATACCTTACTATCGTCACATGAAAATCGACGGTACGGTACGCGGGTTGTCGGACGCCGCGGAACGGGCCCGCACCCTCGAGGAGCACGGCTACGACGCCGCGTGGGCCGGAGAGGTCAATCAGGACCCCTTCCTCCCCCTGGCCGTCGCCGCCGGGGCAACCGGGCGCATCGCCCTGGGCACGTCCATCGCGGTGGCGCTCGCCCGCTCGCCGATGACCCTCGCCCACACCGCCGACGACCTCCAACGGCACAGCCGCGGCCGGTTCATGCTCGGAATCGGCTCGCAGGTGAAGGCCCATGTCGTACGCCGGTTCTCCATGCCGTGGGGCAGACCGGCCGCGCAGATGCGCGAGTACGTCCTCGCCCTGCGGGCGATCTGGTCGGCGTGGCACGACGGCACCCCTCTGGACTTCCAGGGCGAGTACTACCGCCACACCCTGATGCCCCCGGACTTCGTGCCGCCCCCGCACGACTTCGGGCCGCCGCGGGTGCTGCTCGCCGGCGTCGGCGACCTCATGACCCGGGTCGCGGGTGAGGTCGCGGACGGTTTCCTCTGCCACGGCTACACCACCGCCCGCTGGATCCGCGAACGGACGCTGCCCGCCCTGCGCGAGGGGCGCGCACGCGCGGGCGTGTCCCTCGACGACTTCGAGGTGCTGGGCACCCCGTTCATCGTCACGGGCACCGACAAGGAGATCGAGACGACCCTCCCGGTGCTCCGCGGCCGTATCGCCTTCTACGCCTCCACACCGGCGTACCGGGGCGTCTTCGCGCTGCACGGCTGGGACGGCGCGAGCGAGGAGCTGACCGCGCTGTCGAAGGCGGGGCGCTGGCCGGACATGGCCGGGCTGATCACGGACGAGATGGTCGACGCGTTCGCGATCGTCGCCCCTGCCGACGAGTTGCCCGCCCGGGTCGCCGACCGCTTCGGCGGGCTGCTGACCCGTCTCTCGTTCACCCCACCGCCGAGCCTGGACCGTGAAGCCGCCATGGACCTCGTCGCGCGCCTGCGCGCCTGCTGACGCACGCACTGAACGCCGCACCACAGCCACCACAGCCACCACAGCCACCACAACCCACCGCAACCCGTCGCATCCCACCGAACCGCACCGGGAGTGCCTGTGACCGACCTCTGGAACGACCTGCTCGCCTGCCTGGAGCTGCGCCCCGATCCGTCGGCACCCGAGCCCGTCACGGGCTTCGAAGGATCCAACCAACACCTCAGCTATCACCGGCTGTTCGGCGGGCAACTGCTCGCCCAGTTCGTCCGGGCCGCCGCTCTCGCCTGCCCGGACAAGGCCGTCAAGTCCCTGCACGCCCAGTTCCCGCGTGAGGGCCTGACCGACGAACCCGTGCGCTACGAAGTGACGCGTCATCGCGAGGGCGGCACCTTCGCGACGCTGACGATCGTCGCCCGGCAGACGCCGGGCGTCATCGCCACCGCCTCGGCGTCCCTGCACGCCGAGGAGGACGGACTCGACCAGCAGAGCGACTTCAAGGTCCCCTCCGTGCCCGGCGCGGAGCACGACGTCGACCTCGGCCTCATCCCCTGGACGACCCGGTCGGTCGCCGATCTGGAGTCCCCGAAGGCGGAACCGCCCGATTACGACCTGTGGATGCGCACGCCGGTGGTCGCCCCCGAACTCGCCCCGGCGCTCATCGCCTACGCCACCGACCTGACGCTCATCGGCACCGCCGTGCGCCGCCTCGACGGAATCTCGCAGCGGGACTCGCGTACGGCGTTCACCTCCGCCGTCACCTCGCACAGTCTCTGGTTCCACCGGCCGCTGCGCACCGAGGACTGGCTGCTGCTGCACCAGCACAGCCCGATCCTGGCCCACGGCCGCTGTTTCGGCCGGGGGGACGTCCTGACCGAGGACGGCTCTCTCGTCGCCTCGTACGCCCAGGAGGCGCTGCTTCGCTTCCGGAACTGATCCACCGGCGGCTTCCGGAGCCGACCCACCGGCGCGCCGGGGTGCGTCCGGGGCGTCGGCCGGCGGGGCGCCCCGGCGCGGGCACGCGCCATGCGCCGGGGCGCGCCGTCAGGTCAGGGCGCCGGGACCTCGATGACGGTCGCCGACCCCATACCGCCGCCCGCGCACAGGGCGGCCACGCCGATGCCACCGCCGCGCCTGCGCAGTTCGTGGACGAGCGTGACCAGCATGCGGGCCCCGGTGGCGGCGACCGGGTGGCCGAGGGAGCAGCCACTGCCGCTGAAGTTCACCGTGTCCGGGTCGAGTTCGAGCAGCCGGACGGCGGCCACGGGTACCGAGGCGAACGCCTCGTTGATCTCGAACAGGTCCACGTCGGCGATCGACAGGCCGGCGCGGGCCAGGGCCTTGGGGATCGCCTTCACCGGGGCCAGGCCCATCTCGGCGGGGTCGACACCGACGGACGCCCAGGACCGTACGGTGCCCAGGACCGTCAGCCCCTCACGGACCGCCGTCGTGTCACTGGCGACGACCAGGGCGACGGCAGCGTCGTTGGCGCCTCCGGCATTGCCCGCCGTGATGCTGAACCCGTCGATCTCCGGGTGCAGCGGCTTCAGCTTGGCCAGCTTCTCGGCGCTGGTGTCCCGGCGCGGGTGCTCGTCGACGGAGAACAGACCGTGGGGGGTCTCGATCGGGACGATCTCCTCCTTGAAACGGCCCTCGTCGATGGCCGCCACGGCGTTGCGGTGCGAGCGCAGCGCCCAGGCGTCCAGTTCGGCGCGGGTGAGGCCCGCCGCGACGGCGGTGTTCCAGCCCACCGTGATCGACATGTCCTTGTTGGGGGCGTCGGGGCGGTCGGGGTGGGTGGGCGACATCCAGGGTTCCCACTCCCCGTTGATCCGGAAGAGCGCCTTCGGGGAGGTGGAGGCCGAGTTGACGCCGCCGGCGATGACGAGTTCGTCCATGCCCGCCATCACGCTCGCGGCGGCGCTCTGGACGGCGGCCATGCCCGCAGCGCAGTGCCGGTTGTTGGCGAGCCCCGCGACCGAGGTGAGCCCCGCGGTGACCGCGGCGTGCCGGGCCAGGACGCCACCGCCGTAGAGGCCCTCGCCGAGGATCACGTCGTCGATGAGGGCCGGATCGAGGCCCTCGGCCGCCGCGGTGACGATGTGGTGGGCCAGGTCGAACGCGGTCGTGTCGCGCAGGGTGCCCTTGACGGCGGTGCCGATGGGGGTGCGCAGGGCGGACGCGATGACTGCTTCAGGCATGGGTGGTCTCCAACTCGGCCAGGAGGGTGCGGCGCAGCAGTTTTCCGGTCTCGGTCTTGGGGAGTTCGGCTCGGAACACGATGGCGTCCGGCGTCTTGGACGAGCGGAGCCGGTCCTTGACCCACTGCCGGATCTCGGCCGGTTCGCCCGCGCCGACGACGATGGCGACGATCCGCTGCCCCCACTCGGGGTCGGGCAGCCCGACGACGGCCGCCTCGACGATGCCGGGGTGGGCGAGGAGTACGTCCTCGATCTCGGCCGGGGCGATGTTCTCGCCGCCGCGGATGATGGTGTCGTCGGCGCGCCCCTCGATGAAGAGGTAGCCCTCGGCGTCGAGCCGTCCCCGGTCCCGGGTGGCGAACCAGCCCTCCGCGTCCAGGGCGCTGCGGCCGCCGTACTCACCGGAGATCTGCTCCCCCCGCACGAAGACCAGCCCGGTCTCCCCCGCCTGGGCCGGCTTGTCGTCGTCCGTGCGGATCCGGATCTCGATTCCGGGCAGCGCCCGGCCCACCGAGCCGAGGCGGTCGCGGACCGCGGGGTCGTCCGACACGGACGCCTGCCAGTGGTCGTCGGGTCCCAGTACGGCGATGGAGGAGGCGGTCTCGGTCAGGCCGTAGGCGTTGACGAAGCCGGTCTGCGGGAAGAGGCGCAACGCCCGTTCCACGATGGGCCCCGGGGTGCGGGCGCCGCCGTAGGCGAGGCTGCGCAACAGGGGGGTCCCGGCGTCTTCGCCGGGCACTTCGGCGACGATCCGGGCGAGCATGGTGGGGACCACGAGGGCGTGGGTGATCCGCTCCCCGCGTACGGTCTCCAGCCACTGCCGCGGTTCGAACGTCTGCAGGTACACGATCCGGCGGCCGGAGTAGAGGTTCGTCAGCAGATTCATCAGTCCCGCGACGTGGTAGGGCGGTACCGCCACCAGCGACGCGTCGCCCTCCTCGGCCGACGCGAACTCCTGGGTGTTCAGCACGTAGGCGAGCAGATGGCGGTGCCGGAGCACGGCCGCCTTGGGCTCCGCGGTCGTGCCGCTGGTGTAGAGCAGCACGGCGACGGAGTCCTGGTCCTGCGGCGGGTCCAGGAACTCCACGTCCGGCTGTTCGTCGAGAAGGGCGTCGAGGTCGGCCGGGCGCAGGACCACGGCGCCGGGATGACGGTCCAGCAGGGCGTTCAACTGCTGCTCACCGAGCCGGTAGTTGACCGGGACGAAGGGAACTCCCGCCAGAGCTGCTCCGAACAGGGCTACGGGGTAAGCGAGTTGGTTGGCGCCGAGATGGATGACGGCCTGATGGCCTCGGAAGCGGTGGGCGGCGGCATGGGCGCGGCGCAGCAGTTCGGCGGCGGTCAGCGAACGGCCGCCCGCCGTTATCACCGCCCGATCGCCGGCCGAAGCCGCCATCTCAAGGATCATGGTGATATTCATGAGAATGCTATTCTCATATACACAGAGCCCTGCTCGCAAGAGAGGATAACCTTGATGCAGATCAGTGGGAGTTCCGCGGTCGTGGTCGGTGGGGCGGGGGGCCTGGGCGAGGCCACGGTCCGTCGCCTCCACGCGGCGGGAGCGAAGGTGGTCGTGGCCGACCTCGCCGACGAGAAGGGCAAGGCGCTCGAGGCGGAGTTGGGGGTGCGTTACGTACGCACGGACGCCACCGACGAGAACGACGTCAAGGCGGCGATGGCCGAGGCCGAGGCGGCGGGACCGCTCAGGATCTCGGTGGACGCGCACGGCGGCCCGGCCAGTGGCGGCCGGCTGGTCGGCAAGGACGGCGAACCCCTGGACCTCGCGGGCTTCCGGAAGACCATCGACTTCTACCTCACGGCCGTCTTCAACGTCATGCGCCTGGCGGCCGCGGCCATCGCGCGGCAGGAGGCGGTCGACGGTGACCGGGGCGTCATCGTCAACACCGCGTCGATCGCCGCGTACGAGGGGCAGATCGGGCAGATCCCGTACGCCGCCGCAAAGGGCGGGGTGGTCGGCATGACCCTCGTCGCCGCGCGCGACCTCTCGCCGCTCGGCATCCGGGTCGTCACGATCGCCCCTGGCACCTTCCTCACCCCGGCCTACGGCGCGGCCGGCGACCAACTGGAGGCCTACTGGGGGCCCAAGGTCCCGCATCCCAAACGCATGGGCCGCTCCCCCGAGTACGCGGCTCTCGTGGAGCACATCTGCGCGAACGACTATCTCAACGGCGAGGTCATCCGCCTCGACGGCGCCCTCCGGTTCCCGCCGAAGTGACCGGCCCAGTGAACGGCCGAGTGAACGGCCGAGTGGACGTGAGCGGCGAGCTGAAGGGGAAGGTGGCGTTCGTCGCTGGAGCGAGCCGGGGCATCGGCCGGAACATCGCGCGGGGGCTCGCGGAGGCCGGAGCCGCGGTCGCGGTCGCCGCGCGCTCCGAGGAGGAGGGCCGGATACCCGGCACGATCCACGCCGTCGCCGAACGGATCACGTCGGCGGGTGGCCGCGCCCTCGCGGTCGCGTGCGACGTGACCTCCGAGGCGTCGGTCGAGGCCGCCGTGGCCGCGACCGTCGCGGAGTTCGGCGGGATCGACATCCTGATCGCCAACGCCGGGGTCATGTGGCTCGGCCCGGTCGAGTCCACCCCGCTCAAGCGCTGGCAGCTGTGCCTGGACGTCAATCTCACCGGGGTCTTCCTCGTCACCAAGGCCGTCATCCCGCACATCAGGGCACGCGGCGGGGGCTCGCTGGTGGCGGTGACGACCAACGGGGTCGGCATGACCGACAAGGGCGCCAACGCGTACTGGGTCTCCAAGGCGGGCGTCGAGCGCCTCTATCTCGGGCTCGCCGCCACCCTCAAGTCCGACAACATCGCGGTCAACTGCCTGGCCCCGTCGCGTGTCGTCGTCACCGAGGGCTGGCAGGCCGGGGGCGGCGGACGCGAGATCCCACCGGAGATGATCGAACCCCCGGAGGCGATGGCCCACGCCGCGGTACGCCTGGCCGGCCAGGACGCGAGCGGTATCACCGGCACGGTGCAGAAGTCGGAGTCGACGCCGGGGTGAACGGAAAGGGCCCCGGGAGTCGAACTCCCGGGACCCCTGCACACCACATGGCCACTGCGAACGGCCCACGCTCCACGATCACGTGACCGCTCCGAACGCCGCTCCGAACGGCCCACGCGCTACGAGCCGTGCTCGCCCAGGCGGGGCGGGGGCCCGTACGCGGGCTCGTACCCCGCCACCCGCACGGGACCGCGTACCAGCCGGAAGTCCCCGGCCGTCACGATCGCCTCCGGTGTCGCCGCCAGCGCCTGCGGCAACGTCCGTACGGCCGCCGCGGGTACACCCAGCGGACGCAGGCGCGCCTCCCAGGCGGTCGCGGTGTCGCTCGCCAGGGCCTTCGTCACCACGTCGAGCACCTCCTCGCGACGCGCCGCGCGTTCGGCCATCGTCGGGAAGCCCTCGATGCCCGCCTCCGTGGCGAAGGACTTCCAGAAGCTGTCGTGGGTGATGAACAGGGCCAAGTGGCCGTCCGACGTGGGGAAGAGCTGTGCCGGGACGTAGTAGGAGTGCGCGCCCAGCGGCAGACGGCGCGGCTCGACTCCTTCGTTGAGGTAGGCGGACGCCCGGTAGTTGAGCTGGGAGAGCATCACGTCCCGCAGCGACACCTCGACCTGCCCGCCCCGGCCCGAGACGATCTGCGCGAGCAGACCGAGTGCCGCGGTGAGGCCGGAGGAGTTGTCGGCCGAGGAGTAGCCGGGCAGCGTCGGCGGCCCTGCCGGGTCACCGGTGAGCGCCGCGACGCCGGTGGCCGCCTGGACGACGTAGTCGAAGGCCGGGTCGTCGCCCGCGTCCAGGCCGAAGCCCGTGAGCGCGACGCAGACGATCCGTTCGTTCCACTTCTTCATCGCCTCGTAGGTGAGCCCGAACCGGTGGATCGCCGACGGCTTGAGGTTGACCAGCAACGCGTGGGCGTCCGAGACGAGTTCACCGAGTCGTTCCTGACCGCTCGGCGTGGTCAGGTCGAGACGGACACTGCGCTTGCCCCGGTTGAGGCTGGCGAAGTACGCGTCGCTCACCTGCCGGGAGATGTCCCCGCCCGGCGGCTCGATCTTGACGACCTCGGCACCGAGGTCGGCGAGCATCATCGTGGCGTACGGGCCCGCCAGCATGTGGCCGACCTCCAGGACGCGGATGCCGGCCAGCGGCCCGGCGGTCGCGGGGGTGGCGGTCATCGGAAGTCCGCCGCGATCCCGGCGAGCACCTCACGGGTCCGGCGCTTGGAGGCGATCAGTTCCTCGCGGCCCTCGCCGATCGGCAGCAGCCGTACCGACAGGTCGGTGACCCCGGCGTCGGCGAAGCGCCGGAAGCGGGCCGCGATGGCCGTCTCGTCACCGGCCGCGCACAGGTCGCCGATGTCCCGGGCGTCGCCGTAGTCAAGCAGCCGCTGGTAGTTGGGCGAGATCTCGGCCTCCCCGAGGATGCGGTTGGCCCGCTCGCGCGCCGCGTCGACCTCGGCGGGCCGGCACAGACACACCGGGATGCCCGCGACGATCCGCGGCGCCGGACGCCCCGCGCCGTCCGCCGCCTTGGTGATGCGGGGCACGACGTGGTCGGCGACCGCGCGTTCGTCGGCCATCCACAGGACGGTCCCGTCCGCCCGTTCGCCCGCGAGTGCCAGCATGACCGGGCCGAGCGCGGCGAGCAGCACCGGAAGCGGGGCCACGGGGCCGAGGTCGAGCGGGTTGTGCACGGTGAACGTGCCGTTCTCGACGTCGACCGGGCCCGGGCCGTGCAGCGCCGCGTCCAGGACCTCCAGATAGTCACGGGTGAAGGCGGCGGGCCGCTCGTAGGGCAGTCCGAGCATGTCCTGGACGATCCAGTGGTGGGAGGGCCCGAGACCCAGGGCGAGCCGTCCGTTCGCGGCGCCCTGTGCGGACAGCGCCTGGCGCGCGAGGGCGATCGGGTGCTGTGTCTGGAGGGGGACGACCGCGGTCCCGATCTCGATCCGCTCGGTCCGCGCGCCCATCAGGGCCACGGCCGTCAACGCGTCGAAGTCCGTGGGGATCTGGGGCACCCAGGCGGTGTCGAGGCCCGCCCGCTCCGCCCATGTCACGTCGTCGATCATCCGCGCGACCTTGCGCGCGGAGTCCCCACGCTCCGGCCCGATCATCACACCGACCCGCACAGTGCCTCCCGGCTTTCGATGTTTCGTGGATCCGACGTTTCGAGTGGTCGACCTTCCGTGCCCTTCGGCAGGGACAGGTCGCGGCGTCAGGGCGAGGCGGGGACGACCGCCGTCAGGGCGCGCATCTCCGCGACGATGGCGTCGAGGGGTGTTCCGGTCGGGAAGACGGCCGCCGCACCCGCCGCCTTCATCCGGGGCACGTCGGCCAGGGGGATGGTGCCGCCCACGACGACGGCGATGTCCTCGGCCCCGGCGGCCCCCAGCCCCGCCACGACCCGTGTCGTCAGCGCCAGGTGCGCGCCGGAGAGGATGCTGAGGCCGACGACGGCGACGTCCTCCTGGAGCGCGGTCGCGACGATGGTGTCGACGCGCTGGCGGATGCCGGTGAAGACCACCTCGAAGCCGGCGTCGCGCAGCGTCCGCGCGACGATCTTGGCCCCGCGGTCGTGTCCGTCCAGACCGGGTTTGGCGATGAGCACACGGGTCGACATCAGAACACCACCGGTTGCCGGAACTCGCCCCAGACCGCCTTGAGGGCGGCGACCATCTCGCCGACCGTGCAGTAGGCCTTCGCGCAGTCGATGAGCAGGGGCATGAGGTTGTCGGTGCCCTCGGCGCCGCGGGCGAGGGCGGCGAGGCGGTCCCGTACGGCCGCGGCGTCGCGGGTGGCCTTCACGTCGGCGAGCCGCTTCAGCTGCCGGTCGCGGCCTTCCCCGTCGAGCTCGTACGTCTCCAGCCGGGGCGGCGGCTCGGGCGTGGCGAAGCGGTTGACGCCGACGACCGGCCGGGTGCCCGCCTCGACGTCCTGGTGGAGGCGGTAGGCCTCGTCCGCGATGAGGCCCTGGAGGTAGCCGTCCTCGATCGCCCGGACCATTCCTCCGTGGTGTTCCAGGTCCGCCATGATTTCGACGATGCGTTCCTCGGTGGCATCCGTGAGGGCTTCCACGAAGTACGAGCCGCCGAGCGGGTCCGCGACCCGGGCGACGCCGGTCTCGTGGGCGAGGATCTGCTGGGTGCGCAGAGCGAGCGTCGCCGACTCCTCGCTGGGCAGCGCGAACGGCTCGTCCCAGGCCGCAGTGAACATCGACTGCACGCCGCCCAGCACCGAGGCCATCGCCTCGTACGCCACCCGGACCGTGTTGTTCTGCGCCTGCGGTGCGTACAGGGAGGCCCCACCGGCCACACAGCCGAAGCGGAACATCGACGCCTTGTCGGTGCTCGCGCCGTACCGCTCGCGGACGATCGTCGCCCAACGCCTGCGGCCCGCACGGTACTTGGCGATCTCCTCGAAGAAGTCGCCGTGGGTGTAGAAGAAGAAGGAGATCTGCGGGGCGAACCGGTCGATCGTCATCCGGCCACGTGCCAGCACCGTGTCGCAGTAGGTGACCCCGTCGGCGAGCGTGAACGCCATCTCCTGCACGGCGTTGGCGCCGGCGTCGCGGAAGTGCGCGCCGGCCACCGAGATCGCGTTGAACCGCGGCACCTCGGCCGCGCAGAACTCGATGGTGTCGGCGATCAGCCGCAGCGACGGCTCGGGCGGCCAGATCCAGGTGCCCCGGGAGGCGTACTCCTTGAGGATGTCGTTCTGGATCGTCCCGGTGAGCTTCGCCCGGGGCACTCCGCCGCGCTCGGCGGCGGCCACGTAGAACGCCAGCAGGATGGCCGCCGTGCCGTTGATGGTGAAGCTGGTGCTGATCCGGTCGAGGGGGATGTCCTCGAAGAGCACCTCGGCGTCGGCGAGCGTGTCGAGGGCGACACCGACCCGGCCGACCTCCTCGCTCACCTCCGGGTCGTCGGAGTCGTAACCGCACTGGGTGGGCAGGTCGAGCGCCACGGACAGTCCGGTGCCGCCCTGTTCGAGGAGGTAGCGGTAGCGCCGGTTGGACTCCTCGGCGGTGCCGAAGCCGGAGTACTGGCGCAGCGTCCACAGCCGCCCCCGGTAGCCGGAGGAGTAGTTGCCGCGGGTGAAGGGGAAGCGCCCTGGCGCGGGCGGCTCCACAGGCCGGTCCGCGGGCCCGTAGACCGCCTTCAGGGGAATCCCGGAGGCCGTGTGGGAGAAGTCGTCCTTCTCCGGCGGCTTCACGGAACTCTTCTCCGGCGGCTTCGCTTCAGACGTCATCGCAATTGGTCCTTCATCACCTTGCCGGTGGCGTTCAGCGGCAGCTCTTCGAGGAACTCCACATACCTGGGCACCTTGAACCCGGCCATCCGCTCCCGGCTCCAGGCGATCAGCTCGTCCGCCGCGAGGGCCCCGCGAGGGACCACGAAGGCCTTGCCCACCTGGCCGAGCCGCTCGTCCGGTACGCCGATCACGGCGGCCTGGGCGACGGCCGGATGCTCCATCAGGAAGCCCTCGATCTCGGCCGGGTAGGCGTTGAAGCCGCCCACGATGAACATGTCCTTCTTGCGACCCACGATCCGCAGCCGGCCCCGGTCGTCGAGCGTCCCGAGGTCCCCGGTGTGCAGCCAGCCGTCCGGGTCGATCGCCTCGGCGGTCGCGGCCGGGTCGTCGAGGTAGCCGCGCATGACGCTGTACCCGCGCACCAGGACCTCTCCGTCCTCCGCGATCCGGATCTCGACGCCGTCGCAGGGGGTGCCGACGGTCGTCGCGATGTCCTCGAAGGAGTCACCGGGCCGCGAGGCCGTGGCCGTACCCGCCTCGGTCAGGCCGTAGCCCGTCATCACGGAGCGGAAGGGCAGGTCGCTGACGATCCTGCGGACGAGGTCGACCGGGATGTCGGCGGCTCCGGTGACGGCCACCCGCAGCGAGGACAGGTCGTGGCCGGCCTGTGCGGCCAGCAGTGAGTGGTAGAGGGTGGGCGGGCCCGGCAGGACCGTCACCTTCTCGCGCTCGACCAGTTCGAGGACCCGGTCCACGTCGAAGACCGGCACCGGGAGGATGGTCGCGCCCCGGATCAGGGACGTGATGCAGCCCGCCTTGTAGCCGAAGATGTGGAAGAACGGGTTGACGATCAGATAGCGGTCGCCCTCCCTGAGGTCCGCCAGGTCGCACCACTCCGCGTACAGCCGGAGCGTCTGGGCGTGTGTCATCAGCACGCCCTTGGGCCGCCCGGTGGTCCCCGAGGTGAACACGATGTCGCACACGTCGTCGCCGCTCACCTCGGCCTCGTACGGCGAACCGCTCACGAGGAAGTCCGACTTGATGTCGATCACGGGCACGCCGGCCGGCACCTCGAAGTCCAGACCGAGGAATCCCTTCTCGACCAGGACGACCTTGGCCCCGCTGCGGCGGATGATGTCGCCCGCCTCGTCCGCCTTGAACCGGGTGTTGACCGGGACCAGGACACCGCCGGCGGTCAGCAGCCCGAAGGCCGCGATGATCCACTCGGCGGAGTTGGGCGCCCAGATCGCCGCCCGGTCGCCCCTGCCGACGCCTGCCGCCGCGAAAGCTCCCGCGGCGGTGCGCACGCGGTCGGCCAACTCCTTGAAGGTGACCCGGAGTTGGCCGTCCACGACCGCTTCGGCGTCACCGAAGCGGTCGGCCGCGCTCAGCACCATCCGCGGGATGGTCTCCCCTTTCATACGCCGATCAACCGGGCCAGGTTGCCACCCATGATCTTGGCCTGGTCGGCCTCCTTCATGCCCTGGATCGCGTCGATGTAGGTGACCGGGTCGGCCAGACCCTCGGGGTGGGGGTAGTCGGAGCCGAACAGCACGCGCTCGACACCGATGATCCCGGCCAGCTCGGCCATGTCCTCCTCCCAGAACGGGCTGATGTGGATCCGGTTCTTGACCTCTTCGACCGGGTCGCCCAGGAAGCCCTGCGGCTGCTTCTTGTAGACGTCGGCCAACTGGTCGAGGAGCGGCACCAGCCAGGAGGATCCGTTCTCGATGACCGAGACCTTGAGCTCGGGGAAGCGGAACAGCGCGCCGTGGCAGACCCAGGAGGCCACGGAGTCGGTGACCGGCCGCCATTCGCCCAGCATCCGGAAGGTCTGCGCCTGGAACGGCGTCATCTCCTGGCTCCTGCCCTCCCAGTCGCTGGAGTAGCGCGAGTAGCCGCTGTCGGAGGAGTGCATCGACACCAGCACCCCCGCCTCCTCGACCCGCTTCCAGAAGGGGTCGAACTCCGGCAGCGCGAAGGACCGCGAGCCGCCGAACCCGGGGACCGGGGCGGGCCGGACCAGGATCGAGCGCGCTCCGCGCTCCAGGCACCACTCCAGCTCGGCGATCGCCTTGTCCAGGATCGGCAGGCTGATCACGGGCGTGGTGAAGATCCGGTCCTTGTAGTTGAACTTCCAGGTGTCGTAAAGCCACTCGTTCAGCGAGTGGACGACCGCGTGGATGAGCTCCGGGTCGTCCCGCATCCGCTCCTCGATCAGGCTGGCCAGAGTCGGGAAGTTCAGCGCCTGCCGGATCCCCATCTCGTCCATGAGCTCAAGTCGCGGCCCGGGCTCACGGAAGGCGGGAATCGACTTCATCGGCTCACCGAACAGCTCACGGTGCGACTTGCCCTCCGGATTGCCCTCCCGGAAGTACTGCTCCCACGCCCCCGGCCTGGCGACCACCGAGAACGTGGGGTTGGGGATGTAGTCGCTGATCTGACCACGGATCGCGATCTTCGTACGCCCCTTCACCTGCACGTACTGGATGGCGCCCTCGTACTGCTTCGGCAGGTACCGGGTGAGGGCGTCCTCCGTCTCGTACAGGTGGTTGTCGGCGTCGAACAACGGATACGGCAACACGCGCGACGGCATGAGATCCTCCTTCGCTGATTACGAGAATCCTATTCTCAACTTGCTCGTGCGGCAATGTCCCGACGGAGAACGAACTTCTGCACCTTGCCGCTCGCCGTCCGCGGGAACTCCCGCACGATGCGCAGTTCCTCCGGCCACTTCTGCCGGGCCAGTCCCGCCTCTTCGAGGTGGGCGCGCATGTCGTCGAGCGTGGGCGCGGGGTGACCGGGCCTCAGCCGCAGGACCGCCGCCGCGTGTTCGCCGAGGCGGGCGTCGGGGGCGGCCACCACGGCGGCCTCGGCGACGGCCGGCAGGGCGAGCAGCGCCTCCTCGACCTCCAGGGCACTGATGTTCTCGCCGCCACGGATGATGATGTCGGCCTTGCGGTCGGTGATGGTGAGGTAGCCGTCCTCGTCGATCACCCCGATGTCACCGGTGCGGTACCAGCCCTCACCGTCGAAGGCGCGCTCGGTCAGGGCCGGATCGGTGTAGCCGAGGCACAGGTCGGGTCCGCGGCTGAGGATCTCGCCGTCCTCGGCCAGCCGGATCTCCGTGCCGGGCAGGGCGTCGCCGTCCGTGTAGAGCCGCTTCGCCTCGGGAGCGGTGTACCGGGAGCCGGTGATCGAGGGGTGTTCCGTGCTGCCGTACGAGCGGAAGACCGTCATGCCGAGTTCCGTGAGGCGGGTGGTGACCGCGACCGGGACCGCCGCCCCGCCGAGTCCCGCGTACTTCATGGCGGCCAGGTGCCGGGGGGTGAAGTCGGGGTGGTCGAGCAGGCTCGTCATGAAGTACGCCGCCCCGCCGCCCACGGTGAGCCCGTCGCTCTCCATCAACTCCAGCACCCGCCCGGGGTCCCAGACGTCGGCGAGGTTCACCGGTGAGCCGTCGAGAACGGGGATCAGAAAGGAGTTCACCATCCCGATGAAGTGCCCGACCGGAGCGGCGGTGAGCTGACGGCGGCGGTCGGGCGGGTAGAGCCCGGCGAGCTGGCGCGTCTCGAAGCCCAGTGTCCGATGGGAGTGGACGACGCCCTTGGGATCGCGGGTGGTGCCGGAGGTGAACGCGATCAGGGCGGGCGCGGCCGGGTCCGTCGCGATGACACCGGACAGCGGCTCGTCGGCGAGCAGGTCGTCGAAGTCCCGCCCCACGACACCGACGACGGGGACGGCGGCGCTCAGGTCCGGCTGGTGCTCCATCCGGCCGAAGCGGTCGGCCGTGACGAAGACGCGCGGCGCGACGGCGTCGAGGATGTAGCCGACCTCCTTGCGCCCGTAGAAGTGGACGATGGGCACCACGACCGCCCCGAGGAAGGCCGAGGCCCAGAACACCGCCGCGGCTTCCATCCAGTTGGGCAGCTGGAAGGCGACGACGTCACCGGGGCCGACTCCTCGGGCACGCAGCCCCGCGGCGAGCCTGCGGGCCGTCCGTTCGACGTCGGCGAAGGTCCCTTCCCAGGGCCGGACGGCCGAGTGCACCCGGAACTCGACATCGGGGGCGGCGTCGAGGCCGTACGCCAGCAGGTCCCCGATCGTCTCCCGAGTCCACCAGCCTTCCGCTTCATACCGTTCGATCAGCTCGGCGGGCATCGTTCGCATGGCGGTTCGCATGGCGAGAGCTCCCTCCTCGGCGCGAGAATTGCACTCTCGCAGAGAGAGAAGCTAAATTCCATACATGGTACGAGACCACGGCTTCCACCCGGTCCGGATCAAGCGGATCGTCCAGGAGACAGCCGACACGCGCACATACGTGCTCGACGCCCCGTTCCCCTACCGGGCCGGGCAGTTTCTGACGGTCAGGGCCTGTGGCGCCCTGCGCAGTTACTCGATGTCGAGTTCTCCGGAGACCGACGACGAGTTGATGACGACGGTGAAGCGCGTGCCGGGCGGCCTGGTGTCGAACTGGATGCACGAACATCTCGCACCCGGCGACGTCATAGAGACCACGGCGCCCGCCGGGGTCTTCTGCCTGCGGGAGACCGACGAGCCCCTGGTGGCCTACTGCGGGGGCAGCGGCATCACGCCGGTCCTCTCGCTCGTCAAGACCGCGCTGGCGACGACGAGCCGGCGCGTCCGCGTCCTGTCGGCCAACAGGGACGCCGACTCGATCATCTTCGGGTCCGCGTTGACCGAACTGGCCGAGCGGCACCCGGACCGGTTCGAGATCAGCCATCATCTCGACGACCAGGGCGGTTTCATCACGGATCGTCAGGTGCGCGAGTTCGCCGGCGTCGACCTGGACGCGGACTTCTATCTCTGCGGCCCCGTGCCCTTCATGGACCTGGCGGAGCGCGCCCTGCTCGTGCACGGCGTCGACGCCGGGCAGATCTTCGCCGAGCGCTTCGCCCCGGCGGCCGACGAGACTCCGAGCGGCCCGGGAAACGCAGGCGCGGCGGAGAAGGAGGGCACGGTCAGCATCGTCCTCGCCGGCAGGCGGCGATCGGTGCCGCGGCACTCCGGCGAGACCTTGCTGGAGAGCGCGCGCCGGGCCGGCCTCATGCCGCCCTTCTCCTGCGAGTCGGGCAACTGCGGCACCTGCATCGCCCAGGTCACCGAGGGCGAGGCCAAGATGCGGGTCAACAACGCGCTCGACGACGACGAGGTCACGGAGGGCTGGGTGCTGACCTGTCAGGGCGAGCCGGTGACCCCGGACATCACCGTCGTCTACGAGGACTGACGTGCACCGCACGACGAGAGGGGGCGGCGACGGTCTGGACTGCCACCCTGGCCAAGAATATGATATTCACATAGCGAGAATGTCACTCTCTCCACGGAGAAGCCTGCATGGTTGATCTTGAATTGGACCAGGGGCTCGCGGTCATCACCATCGACCGTCCGCACGCCCGCAACGCCATCGCGCCGGCCACCATGGACCAGTTGGACAAGGCCCTCGACGCGGCCGCGGACGCCCTGGCCCTGGTCGTCAGGGGCGCGGGCGACCGGGCGTTCGTCTCGGGCGGCGACCTGAAGGAACTGGCCGCGATCCGCACCGAGGACGAGGCGACGGCCATGGCCCTGCGGATGCGCGGGATCTGCGACCGGCTCGCGCACTTCCCCGGCCCGGTGATCGCCGCCCTGAACGGCCATGCCCTGGGCGGCGGCGCCGAGTTCGCCATGGCCGCCGACATCCGGGTGGCCGCGGACGACATCAGGATCGGCTTCACCCAGGTGAACCTCGCGATCATGCCCGCGTGGGGCGGCGCCGAGCGGCTCGCGGAACTGGTCGGCAGGGGGCGGGCGTTGATGCTCGCCGCCTCCGGAACCGTGCTCGGCGCCGAGGAGGCCCAGCGGCTCGGGGTGATCGACCGGGTGCTGCCGCGGGCCGAGTTCGACCAGGGCTGGCGCACCCTGGCCCGCTCCCTCGCCTCCGTCCCGGCGCGGGAGATCAAGCACGTCATGAGCGGCGCCGTACCCGCGACCGAGGCGGCGCGCGCCTTCGCCCGCCTGTGGGTGGCCGACGAACACTGGCAGGCAGCGGAGAAGGTGATGTCCCGTGGCAAGTGAGGTCCAGGTGGAGACGAGCCCCGTCGGTCCGGTCGTACGGCCGCCCGGCGGCACCGAACTGGTCGTGCTCTATCTGCACGGCGACCGGCACCTCTCGTGCACCCCGGAGGCCGCGCTCGACCTGGCCGGCCGTCTCGCCCTGTGGACGGACGCCGTCGTGGTCTGCGCCCGCTACGGGGGCACCTTCCCGGACGCGCTGGACGACGTGCACGCCGCGTACGACTACTGCGAGTCCAAGGGCCCGGTGGCGGTCGCGGGCGAGCGGCTGGGGGCCGGGCTCGCGGCCTCCCTGCTGGTGCGGCTGCGCGACCTCGGGGCCCCGCCGCCCCTGTGCGGGGTGCTCGACTCGGCGCTGCTCGACCTGACCCTGGACTCCCCGAGCCTGTTGCTCAACGCGGCGGCCGACCCGGCCTTCGACGTCTCCGACCTGCGGCGCCGCTGCGCGCACTACGCCGCGGGCACCTCGCCGACCGATCCGCTGCTGAGCCCGCTGCACGCCAACCTCCACGGGCTGCCCCCCGTCCAGTTGCTCGCGGCGGGCACCGATCCCCTGCTGGACGACTCGCTGGGGTTCGCCGCCCGCGCGGCGCACTCCGGTGTCACGGTGGACCTGCGGATCCGGCCCGACGCGACGAGCCCGCACCTGGAGACCGTGACCGCCATGGGCGACTTCATACGGGCGTGGACCCCAGCAGCACGGACAGCACATCCCGCATGATCTCGGGGTAGTCGTCCTGCTCGCCGTCCAGCAGCCACTGCTGCTGCATGCCGTCGAGCATCGCCAGCATGGCCCGGGCCGCGGCCCGCGGGGTCAGACCGCTGGGAAGGCGCTCGCCGTACCGCTCGGTGAGCCGGGCCATCATCAGCGCCTGCATGGTCTCGTAGTGGTCGTGCAGGTACTGCTGCGCCGGGTCGGCTCCCGTGACGCCCTCGGCCAGCATCACGCTGTGGACCTGGGCCAGACAGGGATAGGTGTGGTCGTAGGCGACGACCTCGGCGAAGAGGGCCGGCCAGTCGTCCTGGTGGTCATGGCCGACGAGATGCTCGCGGTTGAGGTCCTCCCGGAAGCGCAGGAGCGCCATGAAGAGCTTCTTCTTGCTCGGGAAGTAGTGCAGCACGCCCTGCCGGGTCAGTCCCGCCCGCTCGGCGACCGCGTCGATCGAGGTCCCCCGGTAGCCCCGCTCCGCGAACACCCGCAGGGCCGCATCGAGGATCTCCTCGCGCCGGGTCTCTTTCATCCGGTACCCCTCCCGCGACGGACCGTGCCGACGTAACACTACGTTTGCCGTCGCCGTCAGGGGACCCCTCGAACACGTACCGTCCGGCGCCGGGCGTCGTACGGTCGGGGCTCAGCGCTCGTGCTCGATCAGGGCGAGGGTGGCGTCCGCCGCGTCCAGCACGATGCCGGTCGAGACCTTCGCCTCGCCTGCCAGATCGGCCACCAGCCGGACGTCCTTGCGCAGCAGCGCTCCGGCCTGGGACGCGATGCGGTCGAGCGTCCCGCCGGCCGCCGCGATCCGGCCCAGCGCGAAGCTCGATCCGCTGCCGTGGGCCATCACCTCGGCGAGAGCGGCGGGATCGACGTCGAACTCCCGGCCGAGCGCGAGGGCGCCGGCCGCGGTCGCGAGATTGGCCGTGAACAGCACGTTGTTGAGGAGTTTGGTGAGCTGCCCGGAGCCCAGCGGGCCCATGTGGACCACGGGATCGCCGTATGTCTCGAACACCTTGCGGCAGAACCGGACGGTGCCGGACTCGCCCCCGACCATCACCAGCAGACGGCCCTCGGCCGCCGCCGGGCCGCCGCCGCTCACCGGCGCGTCGATCAGCGTGACCCCGTGAGCGCGGGCCCGGTCGGCGAGACGGTGGCAGGTGTCGGGGTGGACGGTGCTGTGCACGGCGATCACCCCTCCCTGCCGAAGGCCCGCCAGCACCCCGCGGTCCCCCGCGACGACCTCCTCGACGTCCGCGTCGTCGACGACACACACGCACACGAGGTCGCTGGCGGCGGCCAGTTCGGCGGGGGACACGGCGCGCTTCGCGGGCGTGTCGTCGAAGGCGGCGAGCGAGGCGGGACGCCTCGCCCACAGGGTCGTCTCGAAGCCCGCGTCCACGATCCGGCGTGCCATGGGGGCGCCCTGGCTGCCCAGGCCTATGAATCCGACACGCATCAGCGGGCCTCCTGCTCGGCCGGTTGCCCGGGCACGGCGGGAGCTTCCGCCGTGCCGGTCGGCTTCGGTTCGGTCGAGTCGGGTTCGGTCGACTTCGGTGCCGGGCGCCAGAACACGCCGAGCAGACCGGCCGTCGCCGCCACGGCCACGCCGAGGGCGATGCCGCCGCCGGCCCAGCCGGTCACCTCGATGTCCCCGGCATGGTCCACGGAGAGCCGGCCGGGGCCCAGTACCGCCAGGGCCAGCGAGACCACCGCGAGGACGAGGACGTACTCGTAGCCCTCCTTGAAGACGAAGAAGCCGTTGGGCCGGTGCGCGAGGACGCCCGCGACCAGCATCACCGAGATGACCGCGGCGCAGGCCAGCGGGGTGAGCAGCCCGGCGATCAGCAGGACGCCCGCGCCGACTTCGGTGACCACGCTCATCCACGCCTGAAGCGTGCCGCTGCGCAGGCCGAGGCCGGTGAACCAGCGGGCCGTGCCCTCGATCCGGCCGCCGCCCCGCCAGTGGTTGAGTCCGTGCGCGATCATCACGATCCCCAGGACCACCCGTACCAGCAGCAGCGCTGCCACGTCCGCGTCGCTCAACTCGCCCTCCCGGGCCGCTCTTGTGCCGCGCTCGCGCGAGCCAGCACACACTCCTCGACGAACGACAGGATCTTGAGGTGGTACGCCATCGCCGTCAGCCCGATGCTCAGGTTGTGGCCGCCGTCCGCCTGTTCGTCGACGACGACGCGTGGCGAGGCGGTGAACAGGGACGCGATGTCGGCCAGCGCCGCGGGCCCGGACCGCCACACCCGCTCGTGCTCGCCGAGGCTGTAGTGCACGGGGACGCGCACCTGCGGGGCGAGTTCGGGAAGGACCAGCGGCCAGCTCCTGGCCACGACTCCCTCGTAGGAGGGCGAGGGCGAGGCGAACCGGGCGCCGCCGACGACATCGTCCTCGTAGAGGTGCGAGGGATTCCACAGCAGGTCCCGCACACTGCCGCCCGAGGGCCTCGGCCACGACTCGTTGTGCCGCACACCCAGGATGTCCACCGCGTCGTCGTGGTGGTGGCGTCCGGTGCCGGCGATCTCCACGCCCAGCAGGTCGCTCCCCCGCTCGTCGGCCGCCATGCGCAGCGCCAGCTCGCAGCCGATCGAGTGCGCGAGCACGAAGACGCCGGCCCCGCGCGGACGCGAGGCGAGCAGCCGGTCCACCGCCGCGTAGGCGATATCGACCCGCCGCTCCACCGGGGCCAGCTCCCCTCCGTGCGGGGCGGAGCTGCCGTATCCCGGCCGGTCCAGCGCGAGGACGGTGAACCCGAGCGCCGTACCGGTGCGCAGCAGCGACAGGTGGGGCCTGCCCGGGTAGTCGAAGTACCCCGAGTGCGCCGCCCCGCCGTGCAGCGCCAGGACGACGGCCCGGGGCCTGCGCGCCTCCTGGAGCAGCGCCGATACGGGGATGCCGTCGACGTCGACGACACGGGAGGCGCCGGTCATGTGTCCGCCCGTAGCAGGATGACGCCGCTCGGAGTGAGACCGCCGGTGCTCGTCACGGCGACCCGGGCGCCGTCGACTTGGCGCGCTCCGGCCTCGCCGCGCACCTGGGTGACGGCCTCGTGGACGAGCCCCAGGCCGTGGGTGCGGCCGTGCGAGAGCTGGCCGCCGTGGGTGTTCAGCGGGAGCAGTCCGTCCCTGGCGATGTTCTTGCCTCCGTCGAGGAAGTCCTTGGCCTCACCGATGCCGCACAAGCCGAGCCCCTCGATCCAGGAGAGGCAGTTGAAGGTGAAGCCGTCGTAGAGCTGGGCCACGTCGACGTCCGAGGGACGCAGTGACGTGCGCGTCCACAGGTGGGCGGACTGGCCGAGCACCTGTGGTTCATGGGTGAGGGAGCTCTGGTCCCATGCGAGCCGCTCCATGATCTGGGTGCCGACGGCCTCCACCAGGACGGGTGGCTTGGCCAGGTCCCGTGCGGCGTCCACGGCCGACACGATGACGGCCACCGATCCGTCGCAGGGCACGTCGCAGTCGTACAGCCCGAAGGGGGTGGTGACCGTCCTGGCCGACAGGTAGTCGTCCATGGTCATCGGATCGCGGTAGATCGCGGTCGGGTTGAGCGCGGCGTTCGCTCGCTGGTTGAGCGCGATCCAGCCGAGCGTCTCGCGCGAGGTGCCGTAGCGGTGGAAGTGCCGCTGGGCGTTCTGGGCCAGGGTGTGGGCCGCGGAGACCGCCCCGAAGGGCTTCTGCCAGCCCGTGACCCTGCGACCGGCTTCCTGGGTGATCCGGCCGCGCCGGATCAGCTCGCCGTAGGAGGCCTCCCAGACCGTACGGAAGCACAGCACATGCCGGGCGAGTCCGCCCGCGATCGCCAGCATCGCGGCGATGAGCGAGCCGCCCGGACCGAAGGTCTCGGCGCCGCCGTTGTACCAGGTCGGCCTGATGCCGAGGGCGTCCTCCAGCGCGGTGATGCCGCCCTCGGCGAAGCCGCCGAAGGCGCCCGCGCCCGGGTAGGTGGCCAGGCCGTCGATGTCGTCGAGGGTCAGGCCCGCGTCCGCGACGGCGCGTTCGCAGGCCCGCACGGTCAGCGACAGCGGCGGGACCATCAGCCGGCGCCCGATCTCGGACATCCCGATGCCGCTGATCGCGACCTTGTCCTCGAATTTCTCGGGCGTGGCCATGGGGCGTATGTGACGCCGCATCTGCTCGGGTTCCACCTCGTCCGAGGGCAGCGGAGCCGGGGGCCCCTGCTCGGCCGCGGGGCGGAAGAGCGGGAGCCATACGTCCTCGACCTGTTCGAAGACGACCTCAAGGCGCATGCCCAGTTCGAGCTCGTCGGGGTCGCATGCGACGAGGTTGGTGGTGAGCCGGACCCGGGTGTCCTCCTCGACGGCGACCTGCGCCACCACGTAGGGCGCGGGCATTGCGGGCGCGCTGAAGCGGTGGTTGACGGTGAAGCCGATCAGCGTCGCGTACCCGGAGACGGCCCGCACCCCGGTCTCGCGCCCCCGGCAGTAACGGCAGACGGGCTGGGGTGGATGCAGCAGGGCCGAGCAGGACTCACACTCCGTCAGGCGCAACCGGCCGTCCGCGCCGGAGGTCCAGAAGAACTCGTTCTCCTGTGTGATCACCGGCAGCGGACGTCCCGTGGGTCCGGCCACATCGTCTCCTCACCGTGCCACCGCTCCGGTGGCACACGTACTCCTGACGGGCCGCCGAAGATCAGCGATCGATCTTCGCCTGCCCCTTGCGTACCGTGACCGGCTCGGCGAGCCTTTGTTCGTCGACGACCCTCTGGAGGGTCTCCAGGGTTTCGTCGAGCCCGGCACCGATCCGGGGGCCATGCGTGAAGGTCGCCGGAAGGTGGCGCATGCCCTGGATGACGCCGATGGTTTCGTAGTGCTCCGCGCCCTCGGGGTCGCAGCGGAAGTCCGGCATCCGGTCGAGGACCTGGGTGACCATCCGCTTGAACACCGTGCGTGCCACGTTGGAGCCGATGCAGCGGTGGATGCCGAGGCCGAAGCTGCTGTGCCGGTTGCCCTTGCGTTCCATGTCGATGGAGTCGGGTTCCGGGAACACCTGCGGGTCCCGGTTCGCCATCGCCCAGGACAGCCAGAGCCGTTCACCCTCCTTGAACCGGGTGCCGGCGATCTCGCAGTCCGCGGAGAAGGTCCGTCCGTCCCCGGGCGCGGGGGCGTAGAAGCGCAGGAACTCCTCGGTCGCGGAGTCCAGCAGTGCCTTGCGGTCCCGGCTGAGGCGGTCCCGTTCGGCCGGGTGCTCCGAGAGCCACTCCAGCGCGTGTGCGGTGAGCGCCGTGGTGGTGTCGAAGCCGCCGCCGATCAACAGGGCGAGCACGCCGAGGAGTTCGTCGTCGGGCGGGGTCTGGCCGTTGATCTCCGCGTGGACCAGGGCGTCGACCAGGCCCGGTCGCGGTGTCTGCCGGATCTCCGCGATGGTCATGGCCAGGTCCGTGCCCATCGCCTTCTGCAGTTCGACGACGCGGGCCTGGTCGGGCGAGTTCGGCGGTGTGTAGACCGAGGCGTGGGCCGCCTCGTTGTAGATGGTCCACTTCCTGACCGGGATGCCCATCATGGCGAGGGTGAGCACGGCCGGCACGACGTTGGCGAGGTCGTCGACGAAGTCGATGCGCCCCGACTCGATCCTCTCGTCGATGCAGGCGCGCGCCACCTCGTCGATCAGCGGAATCCAGCGGCTGATGGCGGCGGGCGACAGATAGGGGTTGAGCGTCTGGCGGTAGTAGCGCTGCTCGGGCGGATCCATCTCCAGGAACCCGCCCCTGACGGCCTTCGCCCGGGGCGGCGGCGGGATGGTGATGCCCTGGTACCCGCGGCGCTCACCCTTGACGTCATGGTCGTTGGAGAGGAACTCGGCGGACCGGGCCAGCTCGAAGACCTCGCGGTTGCCACTGGCGACCCAATGGCCGCCGTAGGTCTCCGACCAGGCGATGGGGCACTTGGACTGCAACTCCTGGGTGACCGCCTGGAATTCGTGGCGGTACTCGGGAGTGTGCCGGTCGAAGTGCACCGGGTTCCTCTTGGGGTCGTCGTTGACGGTGTCGTCCGTGGTCATCGGATTGTTCTCCCCTCAGGAGATGGAGATCGCTCGCTCGGGGCAGGACCTGACGGCCTCGACGGCCTCGTCCTGCTGGTCGTCCGAGACCTCTTCCTTGATCACCGATGAGTGACCGTCGATCTCGCTGAGCTCGAAGATGTCCGGAGCACGCATGGCGCAGAGCGTGTGACCCTGGCAGCGCTCCGGGTCTACCCGTACCTTCACGTCGCTTCCTTCCTGCCGCGGGGGTAGCTACTTGAGGTCGGCCAACGACTTGCCGACATCGGCCAGGGTCATGGGCTTGGTGTAGGTGCCCTTGAACTTGTAGGGGGTCACGTTGCAGCGATAGGCGCCGGTGTCCGGCTTGAAGTCGGCGGCCACCCAGCCCTTGGCGGTGGCCTTGACCGGGTCGAAGCACTTGGGAGGCACGGTGGGGGACGACAGGTCCATCGGGGCCTGCAGGCCACCGCCGGTCCACGCGGTCTGCCCCCGCGCGTTGTCGTACACGCACGTGCGGGTGAGCTCGGCGCAGTCGCCCGCGGCCGTGGCGAACAGCAGCCAGCTGGAGAAGGCCTTCAGCGCCGGCAGGGTGACCTGGGCGTCGGGCGCGTACTTCTTGTAGAGGTCCTCGACCATCTTGGTCGCCGGGTTGGCGGAGGCGTCCTCCAGCGGGGAGAAGCCGCCGAGGTCGGCGAAGTTGGCCTGCTTCGCCAGCGCGGGACCGGCCAGCTGGATGAAGGCGGGGCCGTAGGCGTTGCTGTTGGCGTCGATCCAGTCGGGTGCGTAGCCGATGTTGGTGAGGACCTGCTCCAGCTTGGCCAGACTGGCGAAGTCGCCGAGGAAGACCAGTCCCTTGACCTTCTTGTTCTTGATGGCCTGGGCGTACGGCGTCCAGTCGGACACGCCCTGGGCCGGATACAGGTCCGAGTAGGTGATCTTGCCGCCCGCCGCGGTCAGCGTCTCCTTGTCCTGTGCGGTGATGTCCTTGACGACCGGGGAGTCACCGGCGATGACGCCGACGCTGCTCGCCGATGCCGGGTACGCCTCCTTGAGCAGCCAGGAGAAGTAGCCGCCGTAGGGTGAGTAGCCGGTCGCGGCGCCCTGGACGGTCACCTGGAGGTCCGATCCGATGGCCTGGCTGGTCTGGGCGGGGAAGTCGGGGAGCAGGCAGTTCAGCCGGTCCTTGACGCCCATGCCGTCGAGCGCGGCGCCGCCGCCGGCGAGCGCGAAGTCCGAGCGACAGGCCTCGATCATCCGCTGGCGGACCTCGACGAGCTTGGAGTCGTGGGTGACGGGAACGAGTTTGCGCCCGTTGATGCCGCCCGCGTCGTTGCACCAGGAGGTGAACACCTTGGCCGCGTCGACGAACTCCGGGTTCTTGGTGAAGCCGACGTCGCTGAAGACGCCGACCTTGATCTCGGAGTTGGTGACTCCCTGGGAGGTGGAGGCCTTGGCGGTGCCGGAGTGGCAGACGTGTCTGAGCGTGCCGAAGTCGGCCGCCGCGGCGGAGTCGGACGCCGAAGCGGAGGGCTTGTCGCCGCTCGGCGACGTGGTGGAGCGGGCGGAACACCCGGCCAGGGCCAGGACGGCCACAGCGATGAGCAAGCGTCTCATCGGTTCTCCTTGATTTCGTTCCCCGAAAAAAGGGTGGTCAGGTGACCGCGCCCGCTTCTTTCAGCTCGATGATGCGGGGCCAGTCCAGTCCCAGTTCCCTGAGGATTTCCTCGGTCTGGGCAGCGAACTCGGGCGCAGGCCCGAGTGCGGGTGCGGTGGTGTCGAACTGCACGGGGCTGGCGGCCAGATCGATCTCGCCGACCCGGAGCAGGTACTCGTTCGCCCGGATCTGCGCGTCGGCGCCCACCTGGAGGGTGTCCTGCACCGGGGCCCACGGCCCGGCGAGGGTGGCGAAGCGTTCGGTCCACTCGGCGAGG
Organism: Streptomyces sp. NPDC007896; assembly: GCF_042959425.1. Taxonomy (NCBI): domain Bacteria; kingdom Bacillati; phylum Actinomycetota; class Actinomycetes; order Kitasatosporales; family Streptomycetaceae; genus Streptomyces; species Streptomyces sp. NPDC007896. The sequence continues at coordinate 322,849 of NZ_JBIBKX010000014.1, forward strand.
GTGCGGCCGGCCAGCACCGTCCGCAGGATCTTGACGGCCTCTTCGGTGTGGGCGGCGAGTTGCTCCGCCGTGGCGAAGCGGGGGTCGTCGGCCAGCTCCGGGTGGTCGATGTGCCGGCACACGTCGGCCCAGAACTTGCCGGGCTGGAGCATGACGAAGGCCAGGTAGCGGTCGTCGGCCGTGGCGTAGATGCCGGACAGCGGGTTGATCGGCGAGCCGTGGGCACCGGGCACCGGTGCCACCCAGGACTTGTCGAGGTGCAGCGAGACCGCGGTGGCCTGGCCGTTGGCCCATACGCCGCTGCCGAGCAGGGAGACGTCCACGACCGACGGTTCGCCGGTGCGCTCGCGCCGCAGCAGTGCCGCCGCGATGCCTCCGGCGAGGTTCGTGCCGGAGATGGTGTCCCCGTAGGCGGGCGTGGGGCTGATCATGCCCTCGACACCGGGCGGGGTGATGCTGGCGGCGGTGCCGCCCCGGGCCCAGAAGGCGGTCATGTCGTACCCGCCCTTCTCGGATTCCGGTCCGCGCGGCCCGAGCGCGCTGCCGCGGGCGTAGATGATGCGGGGGTTCACCGCGCGGATGTCGTCCACGTCGATGCCGAACCGCCGCCGGTGTCCGGGCAGGAAGCTGGTGAGGAACACGTCGGAGCGGCGGGCCAGGTCTTGGAGGACTTCCTTGCCCTCGGGCCGGGTCATGTCGAGGCCGAGGCTGCGCTTGCCCCGGTTGGCGTGCTCGATGTTGGGGTTCGGGTCGCCCTCGACGCGCAGCGTGCCGGTCTGCCGCAGACCGCGCTGCGGATCGCCGGTCACGGCGTGCTCGACCTTGATGACGTCGGCGCCCCAGTCGGCGAGCACGGCTCCCGCCGAGGGGACGAAGCCGTACATGGCGACTTCGAGGACGCGGATGCCTTCGAGCGGACGCATTACGGGACCACCACCGCGAAGGACTTGGTCTCCAGGAACTCCTCCAGTCCGGCGACCCCGCTCTCCCGGCCGACGCCCGACTGCTTGTAGCCGCCGAAGGGGACTTCCTGGGAGAAGTAGTTGCCGCCGTTGATGCTGAAGGTGCCGGTACGGATCCGGCGCGCCACGGCGATGGCCCGCTGCGCGTCGGCGCTGTGCACCGCGCCCGACAGACCGAAGATCGAGTCGTTGGCGATGCGTACGGCGTCGTCCTCGCCGTCGTACGGGATGACCGCGAGCACCGGTCCGAAGACCTCGTCCTGCGCGATCTCGCCGGCCGGGTCGACGTCGGCGAGCAGGGTGGGCGTGTAGAAGAAGCCCGGGTCGACCCGCTTGCCACCGGTGACCAGGGTGGCGCCGGCCGCGACGGCCCGCTGGACCATGCCGTCGACCTTGTCGCGCTGGCGCTCGCTGATGAGCGGCCCCATGAAGGTCTTGGGATCGGCCGGATCGCCGTACGACACGCGTTCGAGGCCGGCCGCGACCATGGCGACGATCTCGTCGTGGTGCTCCCTCGGCACGAGCAGCCGGGAGGTGAGGGCGCAGCCCTGTCCCGAGTGGGAGCAGATGGTGAAGGCCGCGAACATGGCGGCGGCGCGGAAGTCGGCGTCGTCGAGCACGATCATGGCGGACTTGCCGCCGAGTTCCAGGAAGACCTTCTTCACGGTGGCGCTCGCGGCCTCCATGATCCGGCGGCCGGTCGCGGTGGAGCCGGTGAAGGTGATCATGTCGACGTCGGGGTGCTTGGTGAGCACCTCGCCGGCCTCGACCCCGGAGGAGACGATGACGTTGACCACGCCGGGCGGGATGTCCGTGTGCTCGGCGATCAGTTCGCCCAGGTACAGCGTGGTCAGCGGGGTGTCCGGGGCGCCCTTGAGGACGACCGTGCAGCCGGCGGCGAGCGCGGGGACCAGCTTGGCGAGCGCGAGCTGGTTCGGGTAGTTGTACGGGATGATCGCGGCGACGACCCCGGCCGCCTCCTTCTCCACCCAGCGGCGGTGGCGCTGTCCGCGGATCTCGGTCTCGCCGAGCTCCTCGGTCAGCGGGTACTTCTCCAGCAGGTCGGTGTAGTACGAGACCAGCTTGATCGGCTCGTCCAACTGGGGGCCGTGGGTGAGCATGCGGGGCGCGCCGACCTCGGCGATCGTCAGGTCGCGCAGCTCTTCCTGATGGTCGGTCAGCGCCTGGTGCAGCTGGCGGAGGCAGCGCAGGCGCTGGGCGGTGTCGGTCGCCCAGCTCGTGGTGTCGAAGGCGCGGCGGGCGGCCGATACGGCGGCTTCGGCCTCGGCCGGCGTGGCGTCGGGGGCCTGGTCGAGCACCTCGCCGGTCGCGGGATTGAGCGAGGGGAAGGTCCGGTCGGTCGCGACGAGCCGGCCGTCGATGAGCAGGCGCTTCACAGCCGGACCACCTGTCCGCCGTCGACGCTGACGACCTGACCGGTCAGCCAGCGTGCCTCGTCGGAGAGCAGGAACAGGACGGTGGGTGCCAGGTCTTCGGGGGTGCCCATCCGCTTGATGGCCAGACTGTTCGTCATCTGCTCCTGGTACTCCTTGGGCACGATGCTCCGGGTGGCCTCGGTGTCCGTGGGGCCCGGCGCGATCCCGTTGACCCGGATGTTCCTGCCGCCGAGCTCGGCGGCGAGCGAGGCGGTCAGGCTGTTGATCCCGGCCTTGGCCAGCCCGTAGTAACCGCCGCCGATCCAGGCCGCGGTGGACGACTGGTTGACGATCGACCCGCCCTCGGTCATGTGCGGGACGACCGCACGCGTGCAGTGCAGCGCGCCGAGCATGTTCACCTGGAGGAAGCGGTTGAGGTAGTCGAGGGGAACCGTGGTGAGGCCGTCGCGCCTCATGCTGTGGAAGATGGCCGCGTTGTTGACCAGGTGGTCGATGCGTCCGAACTCCGCCATCACGGCGGCCGCCATCGCCTCCGTCGACGCCGGGTCGGCCACGTCCACCTTGACGAACAGAGCCGCGTCGCCGATCTCCTTGGCGACCCGCTCGCCCTGTGCCTCGTTGAGTTCGGCGACCACCACGCGTGCGCCCTCGGCCGCCAGTGCCCGGGCATAGCCCTCGCCGATCCCCTGGCCCGCGCCGGTGACGATCGCAACCTTGTCCTGGAACCGCATCCTGCCTCCTTGCTCGGATGTGGTGGAAACTACATTCTCGGTCTGCGCAAATCAATATTCCGGAAACGAGAACGTCATGCCAGATCACAGAAGGCGACGACCGGCCAAACCTGACCATCATTCAGGATCGAAGACTCATCTCGCCGGACGACGGGAGGCGAGAGGCCCGCCGTCCCGGGCCTTCCGGTAGACCAACCGGCGAGAATACTATTCTCGCATCCGGAAGGGAGATTTTCATGATCGCAACGAAGGCCCTCAGCCCGAGCCTGGGCGTAGAGGTCACCGGTGTCGGCAATCTGCTCGACGATCAACTGATCAGCCGGTGCGCGGAGGCGCTCCAGTGGCGCGGCATCCTTCTCATCCGCGGGCTGCGCCTCGACGACGAAGGCCAACTGGCCTTCAGCCGCAAGCTGGGCAAGGTCTTCGCGGTGCGGGGAAAGGAGATCTTCACCGTCTCGCTCGACCCGGCCAGGAACCCGACGGCCGAGTATCTCAAGGGGACGTTCCACTGGCACATCGACGGCACCACCGACCCCGTACCGACCAGGACGACCACGCTGACCGCCCGGCACGTGGCCTTGACCGGCGGCGGAACCGAGTTCGCCAGTACCTACGCGGCGTACGAGAACCTTCCGGAGGCGGACCGCAAGCAGTACGACGACCTGCGCGTGGTGCACAGTTTCGAGGCGGCCCAGCGGCTGGTGACGCCCGACCCAGGACCCGAGGTGCTCGCGGGCTGGCGCGAAGTCCCCACCCACGAGACGCCGTTGGTGTGGAAGCGCCGTGACGGCCGCCGCTCCCTGGTGATCGGGGCGACGGCGGACCACATCGTCGGCATGGCGGCCGCCGAAAGCCGGGCCCTGCTGGACCGGCTGCTGGAGTGGACCACCCAGGAGAGGTTCCGCTACACCCACGACTGGCGGGTCGGCGACCTGGTGGTGTGGGACAACACCGGGATGCTGCACCGGGCACTGCCGTACAGCGCCGACTCGGAGCGGACACTCCAGCGCACCACCGTCGTCGGCGACGAGGAGCTGTCATGAGGACGGCGGTCGTCACCGGCGGCGCTTCCGGTATCGGTCTGGCCATCGCGGAGCGGCTGGCCAAGGACGGCTACCAGGTCGCCGCGCTCGACCTCAATCCGTCGGACACGAGTGTCGTTCCGGCCACCGACGTCGCCGACCGGACCCAGGTGGATGCGGCGCTGGCCGCGGTCAGAGAGCGGCTGGGACCGGTCACGATCCTGGTCAACGCGGCGGGAACGGACGGCTTCAAGCGCTTCTCCGACCTCACCTTCGAGGCCTGGCACCGGGTGATCAACGTCAATCTGAACGGGGTCTTCCACTGCGTGCAGGCCGCGCTTCCGGACATGAAGGAGGCGGGCTGGGGACGGATCGTCAACATCTCCTCCTCCAGCGCCCAGTCGGGCCAGCCGTTCATGACGCACTACGTGGCGTCCAAGTCGGCGGTCAACGGCCTGACGAAGGCGCTGGCCCTGGAACTGGGCCCGTTCGGCGTGACCGTCAACGCGGTGCCGCCCGGTTTCATCGACACCCCGATGCTGCGCAAGGCGGAAGCGCGCGAACTGCTCGGCGGGACGGTCGAGGAGCACATCCAGCGCACTCCGGTACGGCGGGTCGGCCGCCCGGAGGACATCGCCGCTGCCTGCGCGTTCCTCGTGTCGGAGGAGGCGGGCTACATCACGGGCCAGATCCTGGGCGTGAACGGGGGCCGCAACACATGAACCGTATCCCGCCGCTCCCCTACGACGAGTGGGACACCGAGGCGCTGGCGTCCCTCGCGCCGGGGCGCAAACTGCCGCCGTCCAACGTCCTGGGCCTCTTCGCGCAGCACCCGGAACTGGCCACGGCCTTCCTCGGCTACAACCGGTATCTGCTGGGCGGCGGTTCCACACTGTCTCCGCGCACCCGCGAGCTGGCCATCCTGCGGGTGGCCTGGCGCAGGCGCTGCCAGTACGAGTGGGTCCAGCACGTGCTGATCGCGCGGAAGGCCGGCGTCACGGACGAGGAGATCGACGCGATCCGCGCCGGCAAGCCGACCCCGATCACCCGGGCGGTGGACGAACTGGAGGCGGATTCGGGCCTGTCCGACGACACCTACCGGGCGCTCGCCGCCGAGCTGGACGACCGGCAGCTGATGGATCTGGTCTTCACCGTCGGCACGTACGGCCTGCTGGCCATGGTCCTCAACACCTTCGAGGTGGAGCTCGATCCCGGCCTACCTGCGGAGAACTTCACTATCGCTGAGTGAGAATGCTATTCTCACTCCGGAAAGGGGAGCAGCCATGCCACACTTCAGCAAGCCTGAGGCCGGGAGCTGGACCGAGCAGTACCCCGAACTGGGCACGAGTCCCGTGAACTACGAGGACTCGATCGATCCCGCCTACTACGAGGCCGAGCGCGAGGCCATCTTCAAGCGGACCTGGCTCAACGTCGGCCGCGTCGAACAGGTCCCCAAGCCCGGCCACTACTTCACCAAGGAACTCGCCGCCGCCGACACCTCACTGATCATCGTCCGCGGCCGCGACCAGCAGATCCGCGCCTTCCACAACGTCTGCCGCCACCGCGGCAACAAGCTCGTCTGGAACGACTTCCCGGGCGAGGAGGTCAAGGGCACCTGCCGCCAGTTCACCTGCAAGTACCACGCCTGGCGCTACGACCTCACCGGCAAGCTCACCTTCGTCCAGCAGGAGGGCGAGTTCTTCGACCTCGACAAGGACGACTACGGTCTCAAGGAAGTCGCCTGCGACATCTGGGAAGGCTTCGTCTTCGTCAACCTCGACCCCCAGCAGAGCCTGCGGGAGTACCTCGGGGACATGGCCAAGGGCCTGGAGGGTTACCCCTTCCACGAGATGACCGACGTCTTCACCTACAAGGCCGAGGTCGGCAGCAACTGGAAGCTGTTCATCGACGCCTTCGCGGAGTTCTACCACGCGCCCGTCCTGCACCAGAAGCAGGCCACCAAGGAGGAGGCGGAGAAGCTCCTGGGCTACGGCTTCGAGGCGCTCCACTACGAGCTGCACAGCCCCCACTCGATGATCTCGTCCTGGGGCGGCATGGCGCCGCCGAAGGACCCCTCGATGGTCAAGCCGATCGAACGGGAGCTGCGCAGCGGCCTGTTCGGCCCCTGGGACCGGCCCGACATCGCGGGCCTCGACCCGCTGCCGGCCGGTGTCAACCCGGCCCGCCACCGCTCCTGGGGCACCGACTCCTTCGTGCTGTTCCCCAACTTCATGCTGCTCCTGTGGGCACCGGGCTGGTATCTGACGTACCACTACTGGCCGACAGCCGTGGACAAGCACCTGTTCGAGGCGAATCTCTACTTCGTCCCCGCGAAGACGGCCCGCGACCGCCTCGCCCAGGAACTCACCGCCGTCACCTTCAAGGAGTACGCCCTCCAGGACGGCAACACCCTCGAGGCCACCCAGACCATGCTCAAGGGCCGCTACGTCACCGACTTCCCCCTCAACGACCAGGAGATCCTCCTGCGCCACCTCCACAAGGTCGTGAGGGACTACGTGAAGGAGCACGCCGATGCTGCCGAGTGACTTCGCCGAACTCGAGCCCTACAGCGACTGGGTCCTCGGCAGCGAACGCGAACGCTACGCCAAGCGCCTCGCCAGCGGCATGGCGGACATGCAGGCGTTCTACGACGCGGCGTTCCCCCTGCTGGACCGCGCGACGACACACCTCGACAAGTTCCCGCTCGACGACCTGCCCGAGCCCGAACGCAATCTGATGCTGCTCATGTTCTCCCTCGTCATGGTGTCGTTCCCCATCGAGGTCTGGAAGCAGCCCCGCGTCCCCGACTCGGGCGCCGCCTACCTCGACGTCATCGCCGAGCCGCAGGTCTGAACATGGTCACGATCAAGGCCGCCCGCGTCCTGCACGTCGAGACGGGGCAGATCGAGGAACCGGGCCTGGTCACCGTCGACGGCGACCGCATCGCAAGCGGCGACGGCGGAGAAGGCGGCGAGGGGGACGTCCTGGATCTGGGCGACGTCACCCTGCTGCCCGGCCTGATGGACATGGAGGTCAACCTCCTCATGGGAGGCCGGGGCGAGGTCCCGGGCCTCTCCCCCGTCCAGGACGACCCGCCGCTGCGCATGCTCCGCGGGGTCGCCAACGCACGCCGGACACTGCGCTCGGGGTTCACCACCGTCAGGAACCTCGGCCTGTTCGTGAAGACCGGCGGCTATCTGCTGGACGTCGCGCTGGCCAAGGCCATCGACGCCGGCTGGATCGACGGCCCCCGCATCGTCCCCGCGGGGCACGCGATCACCCCGACCGGGGGACATCTGGACCCCACGATGTTCGCCGCGTACGCCCCCGGCATCATGCCCCTCTCCCTGGAGGAGGGCATCGCCAACGGCGTCGACGAGGTGCGCAAGGCCGTCCGCTACCAGATCAAGTACGGCGCCCAGCTGATCAAGGTCTGTGCGTCGGGCGGGGTCATGTCCCACACGGGCACCGCGGGCGCGCAGCACTACTCCGACGAGGAGTTGCGGGCCATCGTGGACGAGGCCCACCGGCGCGGACTCAAGGTGGCGGCGCACACCCACGGTGCCGCCGCCGTCCGGTCGGCCGTGGAGGCCGGCATCGACTGCATCGAGCACGGCTTCCTGCTGGACGACGAGACCATCGAGTTGATGGCCGAGCGCGGCACCTTCCTCGTCGCCACGACCGCCCTGATCGACGGAATGGACCTGTCCAGGGCCCCGGCCGAACTCAAGGCGAAGGCCGGCGAGATCTTCCCACACGCCAGGACGGTCGTCGCCCGGGCCCTCAAGGCGGGCGTGAAGATCGCGGTCGGCACCGACGCGCCGGCGATCCCGCACGGCCGCGGCGCCCAGGAACTGGTCGCCCTCGTCGAGCGCGGGATGTCCCCGCTGGAGGTGCTCAGGGCGGCGACGGTCAACGCGGCCGAACTGATCGACGCCGAGGACCGCGGACGGATCGCCGAGGGACTCCTCGCGGACCTGATCGCCGTACCCGGCAATCCGCTGGAGGACATCTCGGTGATGGCCGACGTCCGCTTCGTGATGAAGGGAGGGAAGGTCTTCCGTCACGAGCGCGGCTGAACAAGGTCTGTCCGCGGGGTTGTTCTCAGGGGCGGGGCGCGTGCTGCGCCCCGCCCCTCAAGACGTCATCTTCGAGCCGCCCGCGTTCACTGCGCCTTGATGTGGTCCTTCATCTCCTCGAGCCGCGTGAGGATCGGGTAGCCGCCCACGCTCAGCGCGTTCCCGTGCCCGGTCTCATGGATGTCGAACACCGACTGGACGGCCGCGTAGAAGCCCTGCACGTCCAGGGTCTGGTTGACGGCCCGCTTGGCCTGGCGGAGCGCGAAGGGGTGCATCCGCGCGATCTGCCCGGCCAACTCCATGGTCGCGGCGTCCAGTTCGTCGAGCGGTACGACACGGTTGACCATGCCGACCTTCTCCGCCTCCTCGGCGGTGACGGCCCGTCCGGTGAAGAGGATCTCCTTGGCCTTGCGCGGTCCGAGCTCCCAGGTGTGACCGTGGTACTCCACTCCCCCGATGCCCATGTGCACCACGGGATCGGAGAACTCGGCGTTCTCGGCGGCCACGATCAGATCGCAGGGCCAGCACAGCATCAGGCCGCCCGCGATGCACTTGCCCTGGACCGCGGCGATCGACGGCTTGGGCACATTGCGCCAGCGCAGGGTGTACTCCAGGTACCTGCGCGCCTCGGCGGTGTAGATCCACTCAAGGGTGATCTTGTCGGGGCTCGGCCAACGGTCCTTCAGGTCGTGGCCGGCCGAGAAGTGCCGTCCGTTGCCCCGCAGCACGATCACTCGTACGTCCTCGTCGGCCGCGGCGCGGGTCCAGGCCGCGTCCAGGTCGTCGAGGAGACCCATGGTCTGGGCGTTGGCGACCTCGGGCCGGTTGAGGCTGATGACCGCGACCCGGTCCTCGACCTCGTACAGAATCTGGTCCATCCACGTCCTCCTGGGTTATCTCGGCAGGCCGAGGATGCGCTCGGCGATGATGTTGCGCTGGATCTCCGAGGTGCCGCCCGCGATCGTCCCGGCGAAGCTGCGCGCGTACCGCTCGAACCAGCTGGAGATGAAGTTGTCGATGCTCATATGGTTCGGCGGGCCCGTCACTTCGGGATGGACCAGGCCCTCCGGGCCGCGTTCCTCCAGTGCGTTGAGGCTCGCGACCTGGATCGCCTCGGAGCCGAGCAGCTTGAGGACCGACAGCTCCGCCGGGTCGTGGTCGCCGCCCAGTTGGCGGTAGCCGAGCAGTCTGAGCGCCTGGGCGTCCATGAGGAGCGTCGCGTACCACTCCTCGTCGCTGGGCGCGTCCCGGATCAGGTCGTCGAGGCGCTCGGCGAAGCTCAGCCACAGCATGGTCCGCTCGTGCCCGAGCGAGCCGTGCGCCACCGACCAGCCCTTGTTCAGGGGGCCGACGAGGTTCTCGCGCGGGACCCGGACGTCGGTGAAGAACACCTCGTTGAAGTCGAGGTCGTCCCGCGCGGCCATGGACGCGAACGGCCTGCGCACCACGCCCTCGGTGTCGGTGGGGATGAGCAGCACGCTGATGCCCTGGTGCTTGGGCGCGGCCGGGTCGGTGCGGACGAACGTCAGCAGGACGTCCGCGTCGTGCGCGCCCGAGGTCCACACCTTCTGCCCGTTGACGACGAAGTGGTCGCCGTCCAGGACCGCGCGGGTGCGCAGCCCGGCGAGGTCGGATCCGGCGCCCGGCTCGCTCATGCCGAGCGCCGCCGTGATCTCGGTGCGCAGGAGGGGAATCGCCCACCGCTGCTTCTGCTCCTCGGTCCCGAAGGTGAGGATCGAGGCCGCGATGATGCCGATGCCCTGGGGGTTGAAACTGTGGTAGATCCGCCGCCTCGACAGCTCCTCCAGGTGGGCGAGTTGCTGCGGCAGGGTGGCGTTCCGGCCGCCGTACTCGGGGGGTTTGCCGGGCAGCAGCCAGCCCGCGTCGAACAGTGTGCGCTGCCAGCGGCGCGCCCAGGCGGGGACGTCGGCGCTCGACCGCGACGTGGGGTGGGCCTCGTCCGGGGTGGGCAGATGGGCGTCGAGGAAGGCGGCGAACTCGGCGCGGAACTCCTCCACTTCGGAGCCGGATTCCAGCTTCATCCCGCCACCACCCCTTCCTGCCCGCTCGTCTCCCGATCCGGCCCGAACCTCCGTCGCTGCGGCCCGGACCTCTCCCGTTCCTGCCGCGCCTTCTCCTGAACCTGCCGCGTCTTCTCCAGCAACGCCCTGCGGTGTACGGCCGCCGTCCCCAGCAGCAGATCGCCGGCCTTGGCCCTCTTGAGGTGGATCTGCAGTTCGTTCTCCCAGGTGAAGCCCATCGCTCCGAAGAGCTGGAAGCCGTTACGGAAGACGACCCGCTGGCACTCCCCCGCGGCGGCCTTGGCCATCGAGGCCGCCCTGCCGCGCCGTGGGTCGTCCTCGGCGATGGTCAGCGCGGAGAAGTAGGCGAGGGCCCGGGCCCGTTCGATGGCGACGTACATGTCCGCCGCCTTGTGCTTGACGGCCTGGAAGGAGCCGATGGGCACGTCGAACTGGACGCGTTCCTTCACATGGGCCACCGCCAGGTCCAGGATGCGCCGGCAGCTGCCGACCGTGGAGATCGCCAGACCCATCAGGGCGAGGTCCGGGATCCCGGGGACCAGGTCGGGGACCTCGACATGGGCCGCGTGGAGGGTGGGGTCGAAGATGTCGACGCGTGCCGCGCCGAGCTCCGGGCCCGCCACGATCCGTACGCCGTCGCGGGTGAGCAGGGCGATCTCGTCCGCCCGGTCGGCGTCGAGGACGAACCGGCCGGTGCCGTCGAACACTCCGGTTCCCGAGCCGCTCGGCAGCCGCCCGGCGAGCGGAGCGAACCAGGTGGCCGTGGCCAGGAAGGGGGTCGGATCGGCGGCGTACCCCAACTCCTCCAGGACGATGGCGAGTTCCACCGCAGGGGCCTCCAGCCACCCCAGTTCCAGATACGTCGCCCAAAGCTGGTCCGGTGGCTGTGAGCGGGACTTGGCGACCGTCTCCCGTACCAGCCGTTGCAGCAGCCGTTGGTCCTCGTCGAACTCAAACTCCACGGCCCACCTCCAGAAGGGTCTTGCCGATGGCGCGGCGGTCGAGGTCCAGGGCGGTCGCCACCTCGTCGAGCGGGTGGACGGCGTGGACCCGGGGGTGGATCAGACCCTCGGCGAACATGCGGTTCAGCTCGGCGCGGGTGAGGGCCAGCTGCTCCCGGCCGTGCCGCGCCCAGCCGCCGAAGTCGAAGCCGTGGATCGTGACGCCCTTGAGCATCGCCAGATTGAGCGGGAGCCGGGGCACCTCGCCGCTGGCGAAGCCGACGTTCACGAACCGGCCGCCCCAGCGCATGGCCCGCAGCGCCTGTTCGGAGTGCGGTCCGCCGACCGGGTCGATCACGAGGTCGGCGCCGCCCGCATCCCGCAGGCGCCGCTTGAGGTCGTCGTACGGGAGCACTTCATGGGCGCCCTGTTTGAGGCAGGCCGCCCGCTTCTCCTCGGTGGAGGCCACGGCGACCACCTCCGCGCCGAGCAGCGCGGCCAGTTCCACGGCCGCGAGACCGACCCCGCCGGCCGCGCCGAGCACCGCCACCCGCTCCCCCTCCTGGAGGCGGCCGATCAGCGTCAGCGCGTTGTACGCGGTGGCGTGCGAGACCCCGAAGGCCGCCGCGCGCCGGGTCGGGATCGTGTCGGGGATCCGGTACAGGCTGGCCGCCCGGACGGCGACCCGCTCGGCGAAGGCACCGACGAAGACGGACCCGAAGACCCGCTCGCCCTTCTCGAACCCGTGCCCCGACTCGGCGACCACCCCGGCGAACTCGCTGCCCGGAGTGAACGGCAGGTCCGCCTTCACCTGGTAGGTGCCCCGGATCACCAGGACGTCGGCGAAGTTCACCGCCGCGTAGTGCACGTCGACGGGTACCTCACCGTCCGGGTCGGGGACCTCCTCGACGACCACCGGGCCGCCGACGGCATGGCATCGGGCCGCCCTCATAGCCGTGTCGTCGCGGCCAGTTCGGCCGCCTGGGCCGCCATCCGCAGGACCGCGTCCCCGTAGTAGGCCATCTTCGGGTTGCCGCCGTCGCCCTTCACATGGCGGGCGTAGCCGCCCTCCAGCACGATCGCCATCTTGAACCGGGCCAGGATCACGTAGTAGTCGATGTCGGCGACGTCCCGGCCGCTGACCTTGGCGTAGTGCTCGATGATGTCGGCCCGGTCCGGCATGCCCGTGTAGTCGGCGTACCGGCCCGCCGCGTCCCGGTCCTCGTCGGCGTTCGGCCAGCCCATGACGACCCAGCCGAGGTCGAGCAGCGGGTCGCCGACGGTCGCCATCTCGAAGTCGACCAGGGCGGCGAGCTCGGCGGGCGCCCCGTGCTTGAACATCACGTTGGCGAACTGGTAGTCGCCGTGGATGATGCCCGGCTCCCAGTGCCGGGGCCGGTGCGTGCGCAGCCACGCGGCCGCCGCGTCCAGTCCCGGTATCTCGCGGAACCTGAACTTCGCCAGGTGCGCCTGCCAGCGGTCCACCTGGCGGTCGTGGAAGCCGTCAGGGCGGCCGAACCCTTCGAGTCCCCGGGCCCGCCAGTCGACGTTCCCGAGCTTGGCGATGCCCTCCACCAGCTCGTAGGCGAGACCGGGGCGCAGGGACAGGTCGCTCTTGAAGGGCTCGGGCCAGCCGTCGGTGTTCATCGGCGACCAGCCGTTCACATGGCCCATGAGGTAGAAGCACGAGCCGATCACGTCGGTGTCGTCGCAGACCGCGATGGCCTCCGGGTGCGGCACCTCCGTCCCGCCCAGCGCGTTCAGTACCCGGAACTCCCGCAGCATGGTCTCGTTGCGGCCCGGCGGGACCTTCTCCGGGGGCTTGCGCAGCACCATCCGCCGCTCGCCGCGCCGGATGTCGAAGATGTCGTTGGAGGTGCCCCCGGAAATGAGGGACACCTCGACCGGTTCCCCCGGAGCGATGTCCTGACCGTCCAGCCAGCGGGCGAGCGACTCGATGTTCACATGTTCTCCAGCTGCTTGCGGGCCCACTCCCGGCGAGCGGGCAGATGCTGTGAGGGCCAGGGCCCCGACGCGGCCTCGTAGCCGCGCAGGAGGTCCTTGGCCACCGTGACCTTGTGGATCTCCGAGGGCCCGTCGACGACCGCCATGACGGCCGCGCCGGTCCACATGTCGGCGAAGGGCATCTCGTTGGACACGCCCAGGGCGCCGTGCAGGTGCATGGAGCGGTACACGATGTCGTGCAGCACCTTCGGCGTCAGGAACTTGATGGCGGAGATGTCCTTGCGGACCCGCTTGTAGTCCTGGTACCGGTCGATCTGCCAGGCCGTGTGCAGCACGAACAGCCGGAACTGCTGCAACTGCGCGTAGGAGTCGGCCAGGTCGGCCTGGACGAGCTGCTTGTCGGCCAGCCTGCTGCCCTGGGTCTCCCGGGACAGGGCGCGCTCGGCCATCATGTCCAGCGCCTTCTGACACTGGCCCACGACCCGCATCGCATGGTGGACCCGCCCGCCGCCGAGCCGGGTCTGCGCGATGGCGAAGGCCTGGCCCTCGCCGCCGAGCAGCGCGTCACCGGGGACGCGGACGCCGTCGTACTCGATGAGCGCGTGCATGCCCTCGTCCGGGGCCTCACTCATCAGACCGAGGTGGCGCTCCATCCGGATGCCGGGGGTGTCGCTGGGCACCAGGAACATCGACATGCCCCGGTACGCGCTGACGTCCGGGTCGGTCACCGCCATCACGATGACGAACTTGGAGGTGCGCGCGTTGGAGGAGAAGAACTTGCGGCCCGTGATGACCCAGTCGTCGCCGTCCCGTTCGGCGCGTGTGGTGAACATCTTCGGGTCGGCGCCGGCCTGCGGCTCGGTCATGGAGAAACAGGAGAAGCACTCGCCTTCGAGCAGCGGCTTGAGATAGCGCTCCTTCTGCTCCTCGGTGCCGTAGCGGGCGATGATCTCGGCGTTGCCGGTGTCCGGCGCGGCCGTGCCGAAGATGACGGGGGCCCAACTGGACTCGCCCAGGATCTCGTTGATGAGGGCCAGCTTGAGCTGTCCGAAGCCGCGTCCACCGAGCTCCGGGCCGAGATGGGGCGCCCACAGGCCCTGGTCGCGCACCTGCTGCTTGAGGGCCCGGACGATCGGGCCGGTCTCCTCGTCGAGGGGGTGGAAGGCCCGGTCCGGGTGGACCAGGTCCAGCGGGTCCACGCGCTCGGCGCGGAACCACCTGATCCACTCCAGTTTCTTCTCGAACTCCGGCTCGGTGGAAAAGTCCCATGCCATGTCAGACGATCCTCGTTTCGTGGTTCCGCCAGTACGTCTCCCGGAGCAGGCCCTTGCGCAACTTGCCGCTGGGGTCCCTGGGCAGAGTGAGGACGAAGTCGACGGCGCGCGGGCACTTGTACGGGGCGAGACGCTCCCGGCAGTACGCGAGCAGCTCGTCGGCGGTCACGTCGGCGGCGGCCGGCTGGACCACCGCGAGGACCCGTTCGCCCCTCTCGGGGTCCGGGACCCCGATCACCGCGACGTCGGCCACCCCGGGGTGCATGACCAGGACGTCCTCGGCCTCCTGCGGATAGATGTTGACCCCGCCGGACACGATCGTGTGCGCGACCCGGTCGGTCAGATACAGATAGCCGTCCTCGTCGAGGTACCCGATGTCACCCAGGGTGTTCTCGCCGAAGTGGACGACGCCGTCGACGATGCGGACGTCGTCACCCGCCCTGCCCACCGATCCCGGGTGCGCCAGCCACTCCTGCGGACCGATGACCGTGAAGCCGTACGCCTCGGTCCCGGAGTAGAACTCGTGGATGATCGGGCCGAACCAGTCGAGCATCCGCCGCTTGACCTCCATCGGGCAGGGCGCGGCGCCGTGCAGGACCACGCGCAGGCTGCTCAGGTCACGGGCGCGCCGCGCGTCGGGCAGCTTCAGCATGCGGACGAACATGGTGGGGACGAACTGTGCGTGCGTGACCCGGTGACGCTCGATCAGCTCCAGGCACTCGGCCGCGTCGAAGCGGTCCATGACCACGAGGGTCGCGCCGAGCCGGAGCAGCGACATGCAGTGGACGAGCGGTGAGGCGTGGTGGAACGGGGCCGTCGAGAGGTACACGGCGTCGGGGCCGAAGCCGTAGTGGGCCAGCCCCTGGGCCACTTGTACGCACTCGGCCGCGGGGTCGCCCATCGGGCCCGCGGTGAGCTGCTTGCGCACGGCCTTGGGACGCCCGGTGGTCCCTCCCGAGAAGGGGAGCTCCCGCCCCTCGCACTCCTCGAACTCCCCCGTGCCGGGCGCCGCGAGCAGGCGCTCGTAGACCTCCTCGGTGATGAGCAGTTTGCCCTCCGCCATCTCCTCGACCTCGGCGGGGAGGAGATGGGTGTTGACCGGCGTATAGAGGAGGCCGGAACGCTGGGCGGCCCAGGCGACTTCGAGGAAGGCCGCGCCACTGGGCATACGGATCGCGATGGCGTCCCCCGGCCTGAGGCCGAAGGCCGCCGCCAGCTGCCGGGACCGTGCGTCGAGCTCGGCGTATGTGACGGTCCTGCCGCCGCTCTCGATGACCGCGATCGCGTCGGGGCGCTGCTTCGCCTGCCATCCCAGATGCATGCGGTGAGAATATCATTCTCAGTGAACGCAAGTAAGAGTCTCGTAACCTGTGATGCGCGATTCGGTAGGGCGCCGCAACTTATTCCCGCTGAAGTGGAGTATCGTTCTGCAAGTGACCGCAGTCCCCGAAGAACCAGCGTGGCGCCAGCGCGCCGTAGAGCGATCGACCCGTGCCGCGAAGCTTCGCGCCGAGCAACGCGTGCAGCGCTTCCTGGACTCGGCACAGGAGTTGATCGTCGAGAAGGGCACGACCGACTTCACCGTGCAGGAGGTCGTCGACCGCTCGAAGCAGTCCCTGCGCAGCTTCTACCAGCACTTCGACGGCAAGCACGAACTGCTCCTCGCCCTGTTCGAGGACGCGCTCTCGATGGGCGCCGCCAAGGTCCGCGAGGCGGCCGCCACCGAGAGCGATCCACTGCAGCGCCTGCGGATCGCCGTCGAGACGCTCTACGAGCAGTCGCACCCCAGCCCCGGCGTCCAGCGCCCGCTGTTCAACGACTTCGCGCTGCAACTGCTGGTCAAGCACCCCGAGCAGGTGGCGACCGCCCACATCCCGCTGCTCACGGTCTTCACGGAGATCATCGAGCAGGCCGCCGAGGCCGGTCTCATCGCCGGCGGGAAGCCCCGCCGTCAGGCCGCCCTCGTCATGCAGACCGTCATGTTCGCCTCGCAGGCCCACGGCGTCCCCGCCGACAGCCACGCCCACCCGGTGACCTCCGAGGAGGTCTGGCAGTTCTGCCTGGGCGGCATCTCGGGCGTTCCGGCCACGGCGGGCAGGTCCGCCTCCGCGTGACACGGGTCCCGACCCCCTGACCCACCCGCACAGGGAGTTCCATTCTCCATTTCGGAGAGTATGGTTCTCACCATGGTGCCGGAGGATCAGGGGGTTCCCATGACCGTACGGACGGACGCCAGGCCTCACTACCGGGTCGTCCAATGGGCCAGCGGCAACATCGGCTCCCGCGCGCTGCGGGCGGTCCTCGAACATGCGGACCTGACGCTGGCCGGACTGTACGCGCACACGCCGGACAAGGCAGGACGTGACGCGGGCGAGCTGTGCGGACTGGGCCCGACCGGTGTGGCCGCCACTCACGACATCGACGAGATCATGGCGCTCGGCGCCGACTGCGTCCTCTACATGCCGCGCGCCTGCGACATGGACGAGGTGTGCCGGTTGCTGGCCTCGGGCGCGAACATCGTGACGACGCGGGGCGAGTTCCATCGCGCCGCCAGCCTCGACCCCGCGGTGCGCGAGCGGGTCGAGGCCGCGTGCGAGAGCGGCAAGTCCTCGATCCACAGCACCGGCAGCAGCCCGGGGTTCATCACGGAGGCGCTGCCCCTCGCCCTGAGCTCGATCCAACGGCGGCTCGACGGCCTGACGATCGAGGAGTTCGCCGATCTCTCCCAGCGCGACTCGCCCGGACTCCTCTTCGACGTGATGGGGTTCGGCAAACCCCCCGCCGAGTACGACGAGCGCCGGCTGTCCGTGGTGCGCGACAGCTTCGGCCCGTCGCTGCACATGGTCGCCGACACGCTCTCGATCCCGCTCGACTCGGTGGAGGCCGAGGGGGAGGTCGCGACCGCGCCCCGCCCGGTCCACATCGCGGCGGGCACCCTGCGGCCGGGCACCGTGGCCGCCCAGCGGATCACGGTCTCGGGACTGCGGGACGGCCGGCCGTTGCTGCGCTTCCGGGCCACCTGGTACTGCACCACCGACCTCGACCGCGCCTGGGACGTCCGCGCCACCGGCTGGCACATCACGATCGACGGCGACGCGCCGCTCGACATCGACCTGCGCTTCCCGGTGCCCCTCGACCGGATGGCCGCCATGTCGCCGTCGTACACGGCGAACCGCGCCGTCAACGCCGTACCGGTCCTGTGCGAGGCGTCCCCCGGGATCCGCTCGACGGCCGACCTTCCGCACATCGTGGCCCGGCTCGGGTGAGCCGCCGCACCAGGGCCTGATCCGCCGGACAGGCCCTAGGACGCGGTGGAGGGCGGCGGCGCCACGTCGACGGCCTCGTGCCATGACGCGCCGGTCGCCACGGCCTGGCGCCAGCCGCGGATCGCCTTGGGCGGCATGCCGATCGCCAGGACCCCCACCAGACGGTCACCGGCGCGGTAGGCGACCACGAACCGACGTGCGTCCAACTCGCCCTCGACCACGGCGACTTCGTCGTGACCGCGCAGATGGCCGAACGCCTGCACCTTCATGTCGTACTGGTCCGACCAGAAGTACGGCACCGGCGCGAACGGCTTGCGCGCGTCCGGGTGGAGCAGATTGCGGGCGGCGGCCATGCCCTGCTCGGCGGCATTGGTCCGGTGCTCGATCCGCATCGACGTACCGAACAGCGGATTGTGCCAGCGAGCCACGTCCCCGGCACCGTACACACCCGGCGCAGCGGCACTGTACTCGTCGCACACGAGCCCGTCGGCCACCTTCAGACCGCTGCCCTCCAGCCACTCGGTGTTCGGCAGCGAACCGATCGCCACCAACACCTCGTCGGCCGCGACCAGTTCCCCGTCCGTGAGCCGTACGCCGGTGTCGGACACCTCGGCCACACCGACCCCGGTGCGCAGGTCCACGCCGTGGTCCAGATGAGCCCCCGACAGAACCTGTCCCACCTGCTCACCGACCGCGTGGGCCAGCGGAACCGGCGCCGGCTCGAGGAGAGTCACCTCCGTTCCCAGCCCCCGTGCCACCGCGGCGGCCTCCGCGCCGAGGAACCCCGCACCGACGACCACGAGTCGCCGCCCGGGCCCCAGCCGGTCCCTGAGGGCCAGCGCGTCGTCCAGGGTGCGCAGCACATGCGCGTCACCCTCGCCGGGCAGTCTGCGCGGCCGTACGCCGGTCGCCACGATCAGGCCCTCGTACGGCAGCCGCGTCCCGTCGGCCAGCAGCACCGCGCGCCCGGCGAGGTCGAGGCCGCTCGCGGCGCGCCCCAGAAGCAGGTCGAGGTCGAGGGCGTCGAGATCGGCACGGGCGCGCAGCGGCAGCCGCTCCGGGCTCCACTCGCCGGAGAGGATCTGCTTGGACAGCGGCGGACGGTCGTAGGGCAGATGGGTCTCCTCACCGACGAGGGTGAGCGTGCCGTCGTACCCCTCCCGGCGCAGCGTCTCGGCCGCGGCGAGCCCGGCGGCCGAGGCGCCGACGACCAGGATCCGCCTCACTTCTCGACCAGTCGGATCGCCGCGGCCGGGCAGATCGCGACGGCCTCGCGCACGCCGTCGAGCAGCTCAGCGCCGGGCGCCTCCTCCAGCAGGATCGCGACGCCGTCGTCCTCCCGCTGGTCGAACACCTCGGGAGAGGCCATCACACACTGCCCCGACGCGACGCACTTCGGTTCGTCCAGTTCTATACGCATGATCTTTTCCCTTCGGTCGGTACAAGTCGGCATAAGTCGGTGCGCGGCCGCGATCGCAGTCGCAAGGGGAGAGCTCACGTCGGAGTGATCTTCGCGATCCACTCCCGGCGTTCGGTCACATGCGGGAAACTGCCCACGTGGGCGATGAGTCAAGATGTGCTCTCGTCCCACATGCGAACCTTTGCGACCGTCTTCGGTCACGCGGCTCCACCGGTACCGGGGCCGACGCGCAGGGGCGGCCGCATCGCGCACGGCGCCCGCCAGGGGCTCAGCCATGTCACTCCTCGATGGGGGGCTCCGTCGGGACGGAGAACGAAGCACGACGGAAAGGCCAGTACGCATATGCAACCGGACCGGACTGACACGCTCCGGCCAGTTTCCTGACCACAAGCTGACGTGACGCAGATCACCACCCCGGCCGGGGTCAGTGGCCGAGCCAGTACCCGAAGCCCCTGCGGGTGTGGATCAGCGCGGGGCCGTCCCGGTCCACCTTGTGCCGCAGACGGGAGACGAGCTTCTCGATCGCGTTGTCGGCACGGCCCTCGCCCCACACATGACGACAGATCTGCTCCTTGGACAGCACCCGCTCGGCGTTGACCAGCAGATGCCGCAGCAGTCGGTACTCCGCGGGGGTGAGGTCGATCTCCCGTTGACCGCGCCACGCCTGAACGGTGTCGTCGTCGAGGACCAGGTCTCCGTAGGACGGCCCTTCCCGTTCGGGACTGCGGTCGCGCAGCAGCACCTCGGCCCGTGCGAGGACCTCGGCGATCCGGAACGGCTTGGTGACGTAGTCCTCCCGGCCCGCACCGAGTTCGGGGACGAGTCGGCCCAGGCTCTGATATGCGGTCAGGAAGAGCACCGGTGGGCGATCGGCGGGCGTGAAGCGGCTCCCGCGGGAGAGTCCCTGCAGATCGGGCAGGGTCACATCGAGGACGACCAGGTCGAAGCGGTGCTCGACAAGGCGCACCATGGCCTCGGCGCCGGTGCTCACCGTGCTGACCCGATAGCCCGCCAACTCCATGGTCGTCGCGAGCAGTTCGGTGGTCTCGGCGTCCTCGACGACGACCAGGACGCGTTGTCCGTCACCGCGCGCCGGCGACCGCTTCTCACTCATGTTTCCGTCCACGGAACGACCATTCGTGCAGAGCTGGAGCATCACGACTTCACGACCTCACGACCTCACGACCTCACACGGTCGACCTCCCCTGACGGCGCTTCAGGACGTCCGAAGGACGGCCGCAGACACACAGACCGGGTTGCGCGAACGGGCGGCCAGGCGCTCACCACGGCGACGCCGCACTCACCAGTGACTGGAGTCGACGGAGGCTCGCTCGATGGGCAGCCACGCCCCACGCCCTCAAAGGGCGACACCTCCGCGCAATCAGTCCGACCGCGCCGCCCCGTCGCCCCCGGCCACCCCATCCCCAGCCTCGACCACACCACCCCGAACCCCGGCCACACCGACCCAGGGCTCGACCACCCCGGCCCGCCCCTCGCTCTCCTCACCCTCGGTGACATGCGCGAGGAAGTCGTCCACCATCCCGTGGAACAACGTCGCAAGGCGCTGCAGCTCCGCCGGCGTCCACTCCGCCAACGCCATCTGCATGCCCCGCGAGCTCGTCGCACGGATCCGGTCGATCGCGTCCCGGCCGGCCGGGGTCAGCTCGACGCGCTGGGCCCGCCGGTCGTCAGGGTCCGGCGCGCGGCTCACATAGCCAGCCTTCCGCAGCTGCTGCACCTGCCGGGTGATGTGGGACGCCTCCACCTCCAACCGGGCCGCCAGCTCACCGGGACGCAGGGGACCGGAGTCGGCCATCTGGCGTAGCAGCGCCACCGCGGCACGGTCCAACCGCAGCCCTGCCATGGCCATCAGGCGATCGTGCTGCCGGACCCGGCTGTTCAGATAGGAGATGCTGTTGAGGGCTCGCTCGATCTCGATCACGTCGGACGAGGCGGGCGCTCGTGGCACTGGTGCACGCATACACCCAAGGTATCACTGCTTGCCTGACTCAAGTAAGTTCCAATGCGCTTGCTTGGCCGGCGTTCGCGACCCGGAGCCTTGCTGCGCGCACCTGGTTGATCCCGTCCGCGTAGCAAGCGCTCACACAGCGCTACGATGCGCCGGTGGACCAGGGAAAGGCACGCGGACCGTACGCGAAGACACCGGCCCGGCGAGCGGAGATCGTACGCGCGGCGCGCGACAGCTTCGCCGAACGCGGATACGCCCGTGCCTCGCTCCGCGACATCGCCGAGCGGGCCGGCATCACCCACGCCGGTCTCCTGCACCACTTCCGCAGCAAGGACGACCTGCTCGCCGAGGTGCTCGCCCAGCGCGACACCGAGGAGTGGGAGGAGGGCGTGGCCGAGGTCGACAGCCTCGAAGCGCTCGCGCCCTATCTCTGCACTCTTCTGGTGCGCCACCAGAAGACCCCCGAGCTGATGCGTCTGTGGCTGGAGCTGGCGGCGACCGCCTCGCGGCCGGAGCACCCCGCGCACGGCTACTTCGTCGAGCGGTACGAGCGCGGCCGCACCCATGTCACACGGCGCCTGAGCGAGCTGCAGGCGCAGGGGAAGCTGCGGGAGGGCCTCGGTCCGGACAGTGCGGCGACCCTCTTCCAGGCGGTACTCAACGGCCTGCAGGCCCAGTGGCTGCTCAACCAGCGCCTCGACATCATCGAACCGCTGAACCGTTTTCTCGACCTCATCCTGGTGACCGACGACTAGGAGGCCGGTCCGGCCGAGGCCTGTCCGGCCGATCATCGTCATGCTCAGGTAGGACATACCGGTCGCTCGGTACTGCGTTCTCAGTAGCCGGGAGAGTCGGCCGACACATGACGACGGGACGCCCCTGCTCAGGGAGGCTGAGAGGGTTCACCATGGTCACAGCACCCGACAGGAAACGCTCCCGATGAACACCGGCTGGCAGAGGTTCGCCAAGGACCACCCCCGCGTCCAGGACGTGGCGGTCGTCCTGCTGCTGTTCGCCGCCGCCGCTCTCGGCACCACCTGGACCAGCGGGGAACCCACCGGCCGGCACCTCGCCCCGTGGCCCGGCATTCTCCTGGGCGGCATCGGTGCCCTGGCCCTGATGTGGCACCGCAGGTACCCGCTCACGGCGGTAGCGGTGACCGCGGCCGCCGCCAACGCCGCCAACGCCCTGGGCTATCTGATCACCCCCCTGCTGCTGGCACCGCTCATGGCCGCGCTGTACTGGCTGGCCGTCCACACCGACCGCAGGACCGCGCGCATCGGCCTGGCCGGCACCGCCGCGCTGCTGGTCACCACCGCGCTGCTCGTCGACTCCTCTCACCATCCGCTGTCCCTCGTCCTCGCGACGGTCGGCCCCGTCTTCTGGGTGCTGGTGCCCATCACCTGGGGCACCGCGACCCGGCTGCGGGCCGACTACCTGGAGGCCGTGCACGCCCGCGCGGAGATCGCCGAGCGCACCCGTGAGGAGGAGGCGCGGCACCGGGTGGCCGAGGAGCGCATGCGCATCGCCCGTGAGCTGCACGACGTCGTCGCCCACCACCTCGCGCTGGCCAACGCGCAGGCCGGGACGGCCGCCCATCTCCAGCGCACCCATCCCCAGCAGGTGCAGAACATCCTCGACGACCTCGCCGGCACCACCGCATCGGCGCTGCGCGAACTCAAGGCCACCGTCGGACTGCTGCGCCAGACCAACGACCCCGACGCGCCGCTGGAACCCTCCCCGGGCCTGGACCGGCTCTCGGAACTCACGGCCGCGTTCGCGACCGCCGGGCTCA
The DNA here is from genome assembly GCF_042959425.1 of Streptomyces sp. NPDC007896. Classification (NCBI taxonomy): domain Bacteria; kingdom Bacillati; phylum Actinomycetota; class Actinomycetes; order Kitasatosporales; family Streptomycetaceae; genus Streptomyces; species Streptomyces sp. NPDC007896. Next base: position 345,712 of record NZ_JBIBKX010000014.1, read on the forward strand.
AGGTCCACGTCACCACCGAGGGCGAGGCACGCCCGCTGTCACCGGGAGTGGACCTGACCGCCTTCCGCATCATTCAGGAGGCGCTCACCAACGTCACCAAACACGCGGCCTCGGACACCGCACACGTACGGCTCGTCTACTCCCACCACCGGCTGACCATCACGGTCACCGACGAGGGAGCGACCACCGTGACCGCCGCTCCGGCCCCGGGCCACGGTTTCGGTCTCATCGGCATGCGTGAGCGCGCCCTGTCCGTGGGCGGCCGGCTCAAGGCCGATCACCGGGCCGAGGGCGGCTTCGAGGTCTCCACGGATCTACCGCTGTACACCCCCTCCCCGGAAGAGGACCGCACCCCATGACCATCAGTGTGCTGCTCGCCGACGACCAGGCCCTGCTCCGGGCTACCTTCCGCATCCTGATCGACTCCTGCCCCGACCTCGAAGTCGTCGACGAAGCCACCAACGGCAAGGAAGCCGTCGACCTCGCCCGCATCCACCAACCCGACATCGTCCTCATGGACATCCGCATGCCCCACACCGACGGCCTCACCGCCACCGCCACCATCTGCGCCGACCCTGCCCTCGACACCACCCGCGTCCTCATCCTCACCACCTTCGAAATAGACGAATACGTCGCCCAGGCCCTCCGCGCCGGAGCCAGCGGCTTCCTCGGCAAAGACGTCGGCGCCGACGCCCTCCTCGACGCCATCCGCACCGTCGCCGCCGGCGACACCCTCCTCTCCCCTCAAGCCACCCGCACCCTCATCACCCGCTTCCTCACCACCCCCACCCCCGGCACCCCCCTCGCACCCCCCGAAGCCCTCACCACCCTCACCGCCCGCGAACGCGAAGTCATGGCCCTCGCCGCCGAAGGCCACTCCAACAACCACATCGCCGACCGACTCACCGTCAGCCCCCTCACCGTCCGCACCCACATCCACCGCGCCATGACCAAACTCGGCGCCCGCGACCGCGCCCAACTCGTCGTCATCGCCTACCAAACCGGCCTCGTCACCCCCACACCCCCCACCCCCTGACACCACAGCAGTCCGGGTGACCGCCCCGCCCCGTTCTGTGATAGCCCAGGAGGACCAGCATCTCTGCGAGAGATGGACCGGGGCATCGGGAGAGGACATGGATCTGCGGCAGATGGAGGTCGTCGTCGCGGTGGCCGAGGAGGGCGGGTTCACCGCCGCGGCACAGCGGCTGCACGTGGTGCAGTCCGCCGTGTCGAGCACCGTGCGCGCACTGGAGCGGGAGCTCGGGACCCCGCTGTTCGACCGCACCACGCACCGGGTGTCGCTGACCCCGGCGGGCGAGGCCTTCGTACCGGCCGCGCGGGCGACGTTGCGGGCCGCCGAACAGGCGCGGTCGGCGGTCGACGCCGCGCGGGGGCAACTGCGGGGACGGGTGACGGTCGGCACGATGCAGGGGGTGTGGGCCGACCTGCACCGCCCACTGGCCGCGCTGCGCGCGGAGCATCCGGGAGTGGTGGTGCGGCTGCGGCAGGGGGCCGTGACCGAGATCCGCCAGGCGTTGCGCGAGGGCACGGTGGATCTGGCGGTGGTCGCCCTCGACCGTCAGCAGCAGCGCGGTCTGGTGACCCGGCTGCTCGCCCGGGAGGAGATGGTGCTGGTGTCCGCGCCGGGCCGGGTCCTGGGCGGGACCGGGCCCGACGGGACCGTCACACTCGCCGAAGCGGCCCGGCTGCCGCTGGTGGACTTCACGCCCGGCTGGGCGATCCGCCTCGCCGTCGACCGGGCGTTCCGTGCGGCCGCCGTCGAGCGCGAGTCGACCTTCGAGGTGAACGACATCGTCGCGGCGTCCGAACTCGTCCGCGCCGACCTGGGTGTGTGCGTCATGCCCATCTCGATCGCCGACCGTTTCCCCGACCTGGACAAGCACCGCTTCGACCGGCACGCGCCGAGCTGGAAGGTCATGGTGGTCCAGCCGCGCGGCGAGGCGCCGCCGGCGGTGGCGGCCCTGCTGCGGCACATGGCCTGACGGTCGTGGCGTGGGTGGCGACGGAGGGACGCGGTGGCTCATCCCTCGGCTCAATCCCTCAACTCGATCCTCTCGATCTCTCAGCTCATCTCGTTCGGAGATGACTGACATTCGAAATCATCGCCGTGGCAGGGGAAGCACGCAGGCACCGCGGACGCTGAGGAAACCGTGCGAGCGGCAACGAGGCCGCTCGACCACCACCCAGCGCTTCCCGAACCGCTCCACCGGTTCCCTTCCCGAGAAGGTGCCCGTGTCCAAGTCCCCCGTCCTCAAGTCACCGGGCCAGACCGCCACCGCGCAGGCGGCGCACGGCGTGCCGGGCTGGCTGGTCGCCCTCTTCGCCGTCGCCTCCGGCATGACGGTCGCCAACCTGTACTACGCCCAGCCCCTGCTGTCCTCGCTGCGCGACGTGTTCCATGTCGGCACGGCGGCCGCCGGCGGACTCATCACCCTCACCCAGGTCGGCTATGTCCTGGGCATGCTCTTCCTCGTCCCGCTCGGCGACCGGCTGGAGAAGCGCCGACTGATCAGCGTGCTCCTGACGGTCACCACGCTCGCCCTGGTCGCCGCGGGTCTCGCCACCAACTTCCCCATGCTGCTGATCGCCTCCCTGATCAGCGGAGGCACTTCGGTCGTCGCCCAGATACTGATCCCCTTCGCGGCGAGCCTCGCCCCCGACCACGCACGTGGCCGGATCGTCGGACGGGTGATGAGCGGCCTGCTCACCGGCATCCTGCTCTCCCGCACCCTCAGCAGCCTGGTCTCCGACGTGGCCGGCTGGCGGGTGGTGTACCTCGGCTCCGCCGTCCTGATGGCCCTGCTGGCGCTGGCCCTGCGCGCGGCCCTGCCGCAGCACGCGCCGACCACGACCATGCCGTACGCCCATGTCCTGCGCTCCACGCTCCAACTGGTGCGCCGACACCCCGTGTTGCTGCGCCGGGGCCTCTACCAGGCGGCGATGTTCGGTGCGTTCAGCGCGTTCTGGACCACCGTGTCGTACGTCCTGACGGGCCCCCACTTCCACTACTCCCCCATCGGCGTCGGCCTCTTCGCGCTCGTCGGCGCGGCCGGTGCGGCCGTCGCCCCGTTCGCCGGTCACTGGGCCGACCGCGGGCTCGTCCGTCCCATGACCGGGATCGCCTTCGCCGTCGCGGCCCTGGCCTTCGCTCTCGCGGGCTTCGGTCAGTCCCACATCACCCTGGTCGCCCTGGCCGCCGTGCTGATCGACACGGCCGTGCAGACCACCCTGATCCTCGGCCAGCACACCATCTACCAGCTCGACCCGAACGCCCGCGCCCGCCTCAACAGCGCGTTCATCGCGATCTTCTTCGTCGGCGGCGCGCTCGGCTCCCAGCTCGGCTCGATCGCCTACCACGCGGCCGGCTGGACCGCGGTCACCGTCCTGGGCGCCGCCCTGCCGGTGCTGGGCCTGCTCCACTGGACGACGGAACGCCGTACGGCCTGATCAGTGCCCCGGGGAGCGGGTCACGATCCCGCTTCCCCCCGCAGGAAGTTGCTCACCTGACAGGCGAGGCTGTCCCTCGCCGAGTCGGACCGGGCGGCGGCGTCGACCGAACCCTCGTGGAGGTCGACGCCGCCGACCCACAGGTACCGGTCGGTCCACTCGTCGTCGACCTTCAGCTGGATCTGGATGTCCACCCGGGGCAAGGAGGCGTCCGGGCCCGCGGCAAAGAGGACCGCGGTGGCCCGGCGCAGGGGGTAGACGTCGTAGCCCTCGATGAACTGGGAGTTGCGCCAGTCCAGGAAGGCGCTCTCGCCGTCGGGGCCGACACGGATGTCCATCTGGCCGTCCTCGAGATGGATGCCGAAGTGCTCGCCACCACGGTTCTCGACGGTCACCCGGCACCGGAAGTAGGTGAGCCCTTCGGCGGCGTCGTCGCGTCCGCGCGGCGGCTCCGCCCGCTCCACCCCGTGGACGCGGACGCGCAGGCCGGCATGCTCGTCGTACTCCTGCCAGTCCCCGACCACGTTCGGTTCGTGCACGGTCCACCTCTCCACCTCAGAGAGCTGTTTCCTATCTGTGCTCTCAACTGGGTGTCAAATGGGCGGAACGCACCGTGGCCAGCGTTTTTGCCCTCCTTGATCGGCGATCAAGCCGTGCCCAGCCAGAACCCGTGTCCCTGCCACCCGGGGGACATTTCCGTGCGTGCTGCACATCACGTTCTCAGGCGCCGCGGCGCAGCGTCCGCATCTGCTCGTCGAGGGGGCCGAGGCCGACATCGCGGCGCCGCTCCTCGAGGGTCTCGGGCCGCCGGATCGGATACGGGCGGAAGGTCGCGGGGTCGACCCGGGTGCCGTAGAACTGGGGCTGGCCCAGTTCGACCGCGCAGTGATCGGCGATGTAGGCGTGGTGCGGGCCGGGGCAGCGCCCGTCCGCGGTGGCCTGGGCGATCAGGTCGCGGCAGCGGAGCTGGAAGTCGAGGTCCGGAGCGTGCAGCAGGATCATCAGGGCAGCGGTCGAGGCGGGCGCGCCGACCAGGTCCGCGGCCGGCCAGCCGTGTCGGCGGACGATCGTCCCGAGGGCGTCGGCGTTGGTCCTGCGGCATTCGACGAGGCCGCGCCGGACCTGTGGGGTGGGGTTCGTCCGCGCCTGCCGCATCAGGTGCCGCTCCTCGTCGGCCCGGCGCGAGAGTTCCCGGGCGAGCGCGGCGGCGAGTGCCGGGAGGATCCGCGCGGACGCCGCACCCGGCTCCCCCGGTGCTCCGCCCAGCTCCCCCGGTGCGCCGTCCGACTCCGACCTTGCGCCGTCCGGCTCCGTCGGCATGCCGACCGTGAGATGCCCCGGTAATCGCTTCATGGCATGCCCCGGAGCGCCAGTGTGAACCACACCTTCTTGCCCGTGGTGCCGGGGTCGGGCGGCGCGATGCCCCAGTCGTCGGTCAGTGCGGCCACGATGGCCAGTCCGCGTCCCGACTCCTCGCCGCCGCCCGTGTCGCGCGGTCGCGGCAGGGCGGACGAACGGTCGGCGACCGTCACGCGCAGCTCGTGCCCGATGTGTTCGAGGGTGACGGTGATCGTGTCGCGGGGGCCGGGACTGCCGTGTCTGACCGCGTTGGCGAACAGCTCGTCCGTCGCGAGGACAGCGTTGTCGAGGCACTCGGAGGGCAGACGCAGAGGGGTGAGGTGCTCGGCGACCATGTCCCGCACTCCGGCCGCGCGCGAGGGTTGGGCGGGGACCGTGGTCCGCACCAGGCTGGGGTGCGTCCTGGGCAGCACGACGGCGTCGTGCCGCGGTGAGTGCGACGGCCCGCGGCGATGAGCCCTGGATGCCGTCATCGGTCCTCCTTCGTTGCAGCGCGGGTGGGGGATGTGCTCGATGGCTGCCCGTGCAGCCAACAGGGCACGGCCCCGCGCCGACCAGGGGGTATCGGGGTTGTCCGGTTGCAGGCACGTAGTGGCATGGGATGTATGTTCGATCAGGTGAGGAACGTGAGCGGGAGCCGGACGCCGGTGCGCCCTGGCGATCCCACCGGGTGGTCGGGGGTACGCGGCAAGCGCGTCCTGGTCACCGGTGGAACGCGGGGTCTCGGCGAGCAGATCGTGCGGCTGCTCGCCGCCGAAGGGGCCCGGGTGGCGACCTGCGCGCGCGACGCGGGCGACCTGGCGGCGCTGGCGGCATCGCTGGACTCCCCGCTGTTCACCCAGGCGCTCGACGTCACCGAACCGGAGCGCCTGGAGGAGTTTGTCGCGGCCATGGCGAATCGTTTCGGCGGGCTCGACGGGGTGGTGGCCTGTGCGGGCGGTTCTCGCGGCGGCCGCTTCGAGGAGACGGACGCCGAGGACTGGGCGGCGACCTGGGAAGTGAACGTCGGCCACGCCGCACGCCTGGTCCGGGCCGCGGTGCCGCATCTGCGGGCAGCCGGGGGCGGATCGGTCGTGGTGATCTCGTCGATCTCCGGCTGGAAGCCCGGGCCGCCCGTCCAGTACGGGGTGGCGAAGTCCGCCCAGATCCAGTTGGCCGCCTCGCTCGCCCGTGAACTGGGCCCGGACGGAATCCGGGTGAACGCCGTCTCCCCCGGGTCGATGCTCATCCCGGGCAGGCGCTGGGACCGGATGCGCCGGGAGGACCCCGCGGCGTACGCAGGATTCGTGGCGACGGAGCTTCCGAGCGGAGCGCCGGTCGCTCCGCAGGAGGTCGCCCGGGTGGTGGCGTTTCTGCTGTCCGACTGGTCGAGCGGTATCTCCGGAGCCCACCTCCCCGTAGACCGCGCCCAGAACGCGCCCTCCCCGGACGGCTACTGAGCGGACCGTTCCTGCCTCAGGGACCCTTCGCGTCTCGGGAACCACTCCCCTCTTGGGGACCACTCCCGTCTCGGGGACCACTCCCCTCTCGGGGACCGATCCCGTCTCGGGGACCGATCCCGTCCCGGGGACCGATCCCGTCTCGGGGACCGATCCCGTCCCGGGGACCGATCCCGTCCCGGGGACCGATCCCGCTAAGTCACCCACCGGGCCGACCGCCGCGCTCCCCGTCATGCGACCGCCCCCAGCACCGCACGGGACCTGCGCTCGAACTCCTGCACCATCGGCTCGTGGCGGCGTGACTCCAGACGGGTGCGGAAGTCCCGCAGGGCCTGGATCGACCGTTCGCTGTGCACGGTACTGAGGGTGTCCAGCGCTTCGGTGGCCGTACCGACGGCCTCGTCGAGCCGGTCCTGCTGGAGATGCGCGGTCGCGAGCACCGAGCGGCTGATGGCCTGGCGTCTGCGCCGGTCACCGCCCGCGCTCAGCGACTCGCTCGCCGTACGTTCGGCCTGGGCGGCGAGCCCCAGGTCACGGAAGCACAGGGCCGCCTCGGCCTGGAGATAGTGGTGGTCGAGGTAGCGCACCCAGACGGACTCCTGGTCGGGGCCCCGGCTCAAGTCCAGTTGCCCTTCCGCCAGGCGCAGCGCCTCCGAGGCCTCGCACGAGTGTCCCTGGGCGGCATGCCCGCGTGCCGCCATGGCGTACAGGCGCATCAGTCCGAGCGGGCTGCCCGCCCCCTTCGCGGTGGCGACTCCGGCCCGGGCCAGCGCCACCCCCTCGTCGGGGCGGCCGAGGTTGGTGGTCAGATGGGAGAGCCCGGCCAGAATCTGGCCGCCCAGCACCCGGTCGCGCCCCTCGGCGCACAGGCGCAGCCCCTGGGTCATGTACCGCTGCGCGAGCCCGTACTCCCCCGCGTCGTACGAGCTCCAGCCGGCCATCGCGGCGAGGCGCGCGGCAGCGGCGTACAACTGCCGTTGCAGCTGCGGCGGGGTGCCGCGGCGCTGAAGCATGGGCACGACCTCGGTGGAGAGATAGTGCACGATGCTGGTGCGCACCCCGCCACCGCCGTAGTGATTGTCCATCTGGTCGAACATGGCGATCATCGCGTGCACCTGCTCGACGGGTCCGCCGCTCGCCACCACCGTCGGGCGGAAGCCCTCCTGCTGCTCCAACAGCCACAGCAGCCAATCGCGTTGGGGGTTCGTCAGCGCGGCGGCGACGAAGGGCACCGAGCCGAGGAGACTGCGGCGGGAGATGTCGGTGGAGCCCAGTTCGGCCAGGGTGTGAAGGGTTTCCGCCACGTCTTCGCCATAGACCAGGGCCCGGCCCGCGACCGGGCGCCGCTGATCGAAGTGGAAGCCGAGGTCCGCGGGCGACACGGCGCGGCCGAGCCGCCCGGAGAGCACGGTGGCGATCAACTCCGGTGTGGTGCCCCGCGGTTGCTGGCCCTGGAGCCAGCGGGTGACCGACGCCTTGTCGTAGTTGGAGTCCACGCCTTGGCGGCGGCCCAGTTCGTTGACCCTGAGGGCGAGGGAGGCGTAGGAGCAACCGGCTTCCTTGAGGGCGGCCGCCAGCGCCGAGTTGGCCCCGCCGGGGCCCTTGCCTGCGCTCCTTGATTGTCCGTCGGTCACGGTGGCCACCCAGATCTCGCATCACGGTCCGTACGGCTGTGCCCGTACCTGCCGGTACATCAATTCCCTTACGACACAGCACAGTTGAACGCATGTCGCCAGGGACTGTGCGACAGGTCACTCGGTCACTATGGTCGCCGACAGGCTCAACACGCAACCGGCGTTCTGATAATTTCAGAACGATCCGCATCGCCCTGTCTCTGTCAACGACCGCGTGGCACACTGCACGCTGTGATACAGCCGTACCGGGAGGTAGGACGTGAGTGACAACCGCTCGGGCGGCAGCGCACCCACGGTCCTGCGGATGGTTCTCGGCAAGCGGCTGAGGCAGCTGAGGGAACAGGCGGGAGTGTCGTTCGAGGAGGCGGCACGGGCGATCGAGGTCACTCCACTGACGGTCCGCCGGATCGAGAAGGCCGAGGTCGGCCTCCGGATCCCCTATGTGAAGGAGTTGCTGCACACCTACGGGGTGCCGGCGACGGAGATCGACGACTTCCTCGCGCTGGCCCGGGAGGCCAACCAGCCGGGCTGGTGGTACAAGTACCGCGACGTGCTGCCCGAGTGGTTCAGCGCCTACGTGAGCCTGGAGAGCGAAGCCAGCGTCATCCGTCTCTACGAACCCCACTACGTTCCGGGCCTGTTGCAGACGAACGACTACGCCACCGCGCTCATGCGCGTGGGCTTCCCCAACGAGTCGAAGGAGGACGTCGCCCGCCGCGTCGCCCTGCGGACCAGGCGGCAGGACCTGCTCGCCAAGCCGGACGCGCCCGCCATCTGGGCCATCCTCGACGAGACGGTGCTGCGCCGCCCGGTGGGCGGGGCCGAGGTGATGCGGGCCCAGATCGACCGGCTGCACGAGGTCCTGGACATGCCGAAGGTCCGGATCCAGGTCATGCGCTTCGGGGTGGGGGCACACCCCGGCGCCTTCGGCCCGTTCCACCACTTCCGCTTCGGCTTCTCGGAACTGCCCGACGTCATCTACACCGAAAGCCTCGCCGGCGCCGTCTATGTCGACCGGCCCGGCGACGTCGTCACCTATCTCGAAGTACTGGACCGGATGTCCGTGCAGGCGGAACCGGTCGCTCGGACCAGGGCCATCCTGGCCGAATTGCGTAAGGAGTTGTGATCCATGGGAATCAAGGGCCCCATCTACAGCGGTATGCCGGCCGTCGACCTGGGCACCGAGGGCTGGGAGAAGCCCTGGAGCGGTACGAACGGCGGGAGTTGTGTCGAGGCCAAGCGGCTGCCCGACGGCAGTGTGGCCTTCCGCCAGTCCACGGACCCGGACGGACCCGCGCTGGTCTACACCCGGGACGAGATGATCTCGTTCCTCGAGGGCGCGAAGTCCGGCCAGGCCGACTTCCTCGTCGCCTGAGACGCGGGACCGCCTGAGGCCGGGAGAGCCGTCGGCCCCTCGGGCCACCACCACACCCGCACCACCACTACACCCGCACCACCACTACGCCCGCACAACCGGACAACCCGCACACCCACTCCCGCCGTGCGGGTTGTCCCTCCACACTGAGGGAATCGGTCGTCCCGGAGGGAGCGGTATGCGCACCGGTCCTTGCCGCGAGGTGCGGGGATGATCCTCGACCAGGCCCTCGCCCGGTGCCGGACCCTGGTCGTCGACGGTCCCGACGGAATCGGCAGAAGCGCCCTGATCGGCGAGCTGGCCCGGCGCGGATTCCTGGTCCGGCTCTGCCGCGGGCCCCTCCATCACGTGGATCCCACCCAGCCGTACCGCGAACTCCTGGCCGCACCGGGCCGGTTGGCCGTCGACGGCAGTCTCGTCCACGAGCTGGTCTACGGACCGCTGCGCCGCGGACGCTCCCGGGTGACCTGGATCCAGGCCCTCGACTTCGCCGAAGCGGTGGCGGAACGCGACGGGGCCCTCATCCACGTGACCGGCGAGACGGACGACACGGAGGCGGTCGACGCGTACGAGCGGGCGCTGCGCACCCTCGCCCAGCACGTCCCCGTGGTGACCCTGGACGCCAAGGACCTCGGCCACCCCATCCGCGGCCCTGCCTGCGCACATCATCAACTCGGGCTGTGTGAAAGGCAGTTGACGGTAGGTTATTGACAGACCGCGTGACGGAGGCAGGAGACATCCCATGGCAGACAGCCGGCCCAACCCCGACCAAGAGGCGTTGTCCAAGATCGACACCACGGTGCCGCACTCGGCCCGCATCTGGAACTACTGGATGGGCGGGAAGGACAACTACGAGGTCGACCGGATCGCGGGCGACGCCTACCGCGAGGTCGCGCCGAACATCGAGACGATGGCCCGGGCCTCCCGCGAATACCTGATCCGGACCGTGACCTTCGTCGCCGGTGAGCTCGGCATCCGCCAGTTCCTGGACATCGGCACCGGCCTGCCCTCGTACGACAACACCCACCAGGTCGCCCAGCGGGTGGCGCCCGAGTCGCGCATCGTCTACGTGGACAACGACCCCCTGGTGCTGCGCCACGCCCAGGCGCTGCTGACCAGCACCCCCGAGGGCGTCACCAACTACATCGACGCGGATCTGCACGAGCCCGAGAAGATCGTCGAGGCCGCGAGCCGGATCCTGGACTTCGGCCAACCCGTCGCCCTGATGCTCATGGGCATCCTCGGTCACATCCAGGACTACGAGGAGGCCAAGTCGATCGTCCGCACCCTCCAGGCCGCCCTGCCCTCCGGCAGCTACTTCGTGCACTACGACAGCACCGACACCGACGCCGCGCTCAAGCAGGCCCAGCAGGGTTACGACGACACGGGCGCCGTCCCCTACGTGCTGCGCAGCCCGGAGCAGATCACCGCGTACTACGAGGGCCTGGAGCTGATCGAACCCGGCATCGTCTCCTGCCCCTTGTGGCGCCCCGAGCCCGGCACCGCACCGGAGCCCACGGACGTGCACGGCGGGGTGGCCCTCAAACCGTGATCAGGTGCGTGGCGCCGGTCGGATGTTCTGGTTGAGGCGGAACAGGTTGTCCGGGTCGCGGTCGGCCTTGATACGGGCCAAGCGGGCGTAGTTGTCGCGATAGCTGGCCCGTACGCGCTCCTGGCCCTCGTCCATCATCATGTTCACGTAGGCCCCGCCCGCGGAGTACGGGTGCAGGGCGTCGGAGTAGTCGACGCTCCACCGCTTGACGCGCTCGGCGCCCGCCGGATCGGAGTCCACGCCCGCGTACACGGTCGCCCAGCGCGCGTTCCGGTAACTCCAGGCGGTGTCCGCCGGCGCGATGTCGTGGACGGCGCCGTCGATCGGGTACAGGTGCATCGTCGATTTCCAGGTCGGCGGTGTCGCGCCGTACCCGATGTGCGAAGCGACCGCCTCGTCGGGGATCTCGTCGACGAAGTCCGCGCGCCAGTACCACTGGTCGCCGGGCGGGTAGATCCCGTCGAACGCGGACTGGAGCGCGGGGTACGGCATCGGCGCCGCTCCGTGCATCAGCGGCTCGGGCACGGCGTCGAGGAGGGGTGCCATCTCCGCGGCCGCCGCCTCGGTGTCGTCCCCGACGCGGCACCAGACGACCCCGCAGATCTTGCGCAGATGGATCTCCTCGGGGAACGGCGGGCCGGGCGGCACGGAGCCGAACAGGAAGAATGCGTTCAGTTCGCGGGGGGCGTTCGGGAGGAAGTCGCGGTAGGCGGTGAGGACTTCGGCGCCGAGTTCGGCGGGCCAGAAGGTGGGGCCCGCGACGACGGTGCTCACCTCGTGCAGCCGGAACAGGAACGAGGTGACGACGCCGAAGTTTCCGCCGCCCCCGCGGACCGCCCAGTACAGATCGGTGTTCTCCGTGTCGCTCGCGCGCACGTGCTCGCCGCTCGCCAGGACGAGGTCGGCCGCCAGGAGATTGTCGACGGTCAGTCCGTACTCGCGGGTGAGATGCCCGATGCCGCCGCCCAGGGTGAGGCCGGCGACGCCCGTCGTGGAGATGATGCCGGCGGGTGTGGCCAGGCCGTGCTCGTGGGTGGCACGGTCGACCTCGCCCCACACACAGCCGCCCCCGACCCGTACCGTGCGGGCCCCCGGATCGACCTCGATGTCCTTGAGCGGTGAGAGGTCGAGGACCACACCGTCGTCGCAGACCCCCAGGCCCGCGCCATGATGGCCACCACCGCGCACGGCGAGCGGGAGGCCGTGGTCGCGGGCGAAGCCGATGACGTAGGAGACGTCCTCGTCGCTGGTGCACCTCGCCACCAGGGCGGGCCGCCGGTCGATCATCGCGTTGTAGACAGCACGTGCCTCGTCGTACTCGGATTCGCCGGGTCCGATCAACTGCCCCATGAATCCCGTCAGTTCCTGGTGCGCAGCCTGTGACGTCGTGATGGACATACCCCTCCCCCTGTCTGGGGGCCGGCTTCAGGGCACCCGTGTCCGGGGCCTTGCCTCCAGTTTCCCTCCGATGGATCCGATGCGCTTGTTCTGCTCCGGTTCCCACGGCTGCCTGGATCAGCGTTTTGGCGTACGGCCGCTGGGGCGGGTGGTCCCCGCCCCTCGGTCGCCGTGATCACGTCACGGCGATCACGGCCTCCGCGTCGTGACGGGACGCCGCGAGCGCCGGTTCCGGCAGCGCCACCTGACGCGGTGTCCGGCGCGCCTCCCGCAGACTGGGCATGGGCGCGGTCGGGACCAGCGGAGCGTGCTCGGCGGCGCGGGCCCGCCAGGAGAACCAGATGATCTTGCCGCCGGCGCCGGTGGCGCAGCAGCCCCAGCCGTCGCTGAGGGCGGCGATCTGCGCCAGACAGCCCTGGGGCTCGTTGTGCGGGCGGAGATCCTGGTCGTTGTCGGAGACCGCGGTGATGAGGTGGGAACCGTTCCACCACATCTCGATGGTGGTGTTCTTGTCCGTCGCGTGCCGGTCGATCGTGTGTAGCAGCGCTTCCGCACAGTGGCAGACGGAATCGACGAGCGTATCCAGGTTCCAGTACCGGAGATGGGCCCCCAATATGCGCTTGACCTGGCCAACCCGCTCCGGGCTGACCTCCACGTCGAGGTGGTAGTAGCAGGGCACTGCAGGTTTCATCTTCGTTGGCTCCTCACGGCGAAGCTCTCGCCTCTCCTCGCCCTTCTCGGACCGAGCCCCGATCACGAAGCGTGAGCACTGATCGCTTTTGAGTCAGTCCCAGAGTGCGAGTACTACTCCGTTCGTGCAACACGAGAGCCCGCCCCCATGTGGTTGAAGAGCCAACAAGACGCTGAGTGGCCGTACAGGCACCATGAGTGAGGGCACCGCCCTCCGTAGTGGGTCGGTGCCCTTCCGTGCACGGCCGTCCGGCATCAGCCGGGTGTCCCGTGCGCAGTCGAGAGAGTGGAAAGGTGACCGGCGCATGCTGCTGCCTGCCAAAGCCGAGGTCGCCAGGCATCTGGAGCGATACCGGGCCTGGGAACGCCTGCTGCTCATGGCCCCCGCCGACCACACGGTGCGGGGCAACTTCGAGAACACGGGGTACACCCTGTGCGTGCTGATGGGGAAGCGCTGCGCGCGCGAGGCGGTGGACGCCGCCGAGCACTATCTGCGGGGCGAGGCACCGGCTTCCGCGCGGTCGTCGATGACGGTGACGCACGGCGCGCGGGGTTCTCAGCTCGCCCAGAGGCCTCAGGGTCGGGGCGTGGGTCGAGCGGTCGGCGGGCGTCCCTGAGACGGACCGTGGTGTCGGGAATTTTCGGTGCAGCTCTGAACCGAGGGGGCAGGGCGCGAGGACGGCGGAGGCGAATCATGGAGGCACACCCGGCCCATGGCCGTGACCCGATCGGCCGTATCCCGATCGTGGACGTCCAGCCGGTCGTCGAGTGCGGCCGGCGCCCCGCGAAGGCGGTCGTCGGGGAGACCTTCGAGGTCACCGCCACCGTCTTCGGCGAGGGCCGGGATGTGCTCGGCGCCGAAGTCGTCCTGTGCGACCAGAGCGGCCGCCCCGGCCCGCGGGCCCCGATGCGTGAACGCGCCCCGGGCACCGACCGCTGGGGCGGCGAGGTCACACCGGAAGCCGTGGGCCACTGGACCTATCTGGTGGAGGCCTGGAGCGATCTCGTGGCCGCCTGGCGCCACACCGCCGGAATCAAGGTCCCGGCCGGGATCGACGCCGGGCTGGTCCTGGAGGAGGGCGCCGCGCTGTACGAGCGGGCCGCGGACGCGGTACCGGACCCGGCCGGTCGAGCGGTCGTACGGGCCGCGGCGCACGCCCTGCGCGACGACTCCCGGCGGCCGACGGCCCGTCTCACCGCCGCCCTGGCACCGGAAGTGACCGCCGTTCTCACCGCACACCCCCTGCGCGAACGGATCTCCCGCTCGCTGCCGATGCCCCTGCTCGTGGAACGGAAGCGGGCGTTGTACGGCGCCTGGTACGAGTTCTTCCCGCGCTCGGAGAGCGGACAGCTGGACCCGTCGGTGCACGGCACGTTCCGCACCGCCGCCGAACGCCTGCCCGCCATCGCCGGGATGGGCTTCGATGTGGTGTATCTGCCGCCGATCCATCCCATCGGCACCACCTTCCGCAAGGGCCCCAACAACAGCCTGTCGGCGAGCCGTCGGGATGTCGGCGTGCCCTGGGCGATCGGTTCTCCCGAGGGCGGCCACGACGCGATCCACCCGGATCTCGGCACGATCGACGACTTCGACGCGTTCGTGGGCCGCGCCACGGAACTGGGGCTCGAGGTCGCACTCGACTTCGCGCTGCAGTGCTCGCCGGACCACCCGTGGGTGGAGAAGCATCCCGAGTGGTTCCACCACCGGGCGGACGGGTCGATCGCGTACGCGGAGAATCCGCCGAAGAAGTACCAGGACATCTATCCGATCGCCTTCGACCGGGACATGCCGGGGCTGGTCCAGGAGACGCTGCGGGTGCTGCGCCACTGGATGGACCACGGCGTGCGGATCTTCCGCGTCGACAACCCGCACACCAAGCCCGTCGTCTTCTGGGAGCGGGTCATCGCGGACGTCAACCGCACCGACCCGGACGTGATCTTCCTGGCCGAGGCGTTCACCCGGCCCGCGATCATGCACACGCTCGCGGCGATCGGCTTCCAGCAGTCGTACACGTACTTCACCTGGCGCACCACCAAGCAGGAGCTGACCGACTACCTCACCGAACTGTCGGGCGGGACGGCCGCCTTCATGCGGCCCAACTTCTTCGTGAACACCCCCGACATCCTGCCCGGCCATCTCCAGCGGGGCGGTCGGCCGGCCTTCGAAGTGCGAGCCGTACTCGCCGCCACCCTCTCGCCTTCGTGGGGGGTCTACGCCGGGTACGAGCTGTGCGAGAACGCTCCGGTCGGGCCCGCCAGCGAGGAGTACCGGAACTCCGAGAAATACCAACTGCGTCCACGTGACTGGGAGTCGGCCGCGCGCGAGGGCAGCACGATCGCACCGCTGATCACGGAGCTGAACCGGATCAGACGGCGCCACAAGGCTCTGCACGCGCTACGGAACCTGCACTTCCACCAGACGGACAACGAGGCCCTGATCGCCTACAGCAAGCGCTCGGACGACGACACGGTCGTGGTGGTGGCCAACCTCGACCCCCACCACACCCAGGAGGCGACGGTCTCGTTGGACATGGCGCGACTCGGCCTGGACTGGCACGAGTCCGTCGCCGTGCGCGACGAGCTCACCGGCGAGACCTACGACTGGGGCAGGGCCAACTTCGTGCGACTGGGGCCGGGCGGTGCGCATGTGCTCGCCGTCGACACCTCACCGCGGATCGGAGGGTCACCCACCACATGATCGTCAACGAGCCCGTCCCGGACACTTTCGAGGACACCCCGGCCAGGGACCGCGACCCCGACTGGTTCAA